>NZ_JARGDO010000001.1:0-97317 GCF_029211185.1 Tessaracoccus caeni | reverse complement strand
CTGTGGTCGGCGTCGGTGTGGGGTCCGTGGTCGGCGTCGGATCTGGCGACGGGGTGGGCGTGGGGCGCGGCAGCGGATCCGGCCTTTCGTCGCCCGATCCGGTTCCCGTAGACGGTGGGAGCGTGATCGGCGGCGTCCATGATGTCGGCACGAAGTTGGCCGCAGTCAGGTCGCTCGCGTCCTCGACCTCGGACTCCGCGGTGGTGGTGTCTTCACGGTCCTCGTCGGTGGTGTCAGTGGGGTCGGCGGTTGCTGATGTGCTGGGAGACGAGGTGCCGGGAATCTGCGACGACACCGTCGCGGTGGTGTTGGAGTTGGCTTCGGCGGGGCCGCCGGACAGTCTGGGCACGACGACGGCGCCGACGATCACCGCAGCGGCGGCCACTCCGGCGATGCCGGCGACGGTGGCCCCCGTCGAGGCGCCCAGCAGTGGACGGAGCACCTGCATGGCCACGCGCGCTGCCAGGTTGCCGGCGACCGAACCAGCGGCGGACCCAGCCGCAGCGCCACCCGCCGAACCGCTGGAGGCGCCTCCGGAAGTACCCCCGGACGAACCTCCCTGGGGGGTGGCCGCGGCGGCCGTGGCCGGGGCAGCGGTGCCTGCCGCCACCCACGCCGCCACGCCGCTCATGCTGCCGCCCGCGAGCAGGGCGATCAGGCGCAGAGACGATCCGATATGGGCGATGCGCCGGGTTGCTCGTTCGCATCCCGCGCACGACATGAGGTGGGTCTCGACCCGATCCTTCTGCGGGGCGCTGAGGGAGCGGCGAACGTGGCCGCCCACGTGCCCCAGAACCCAGCGGCACTCGGCTTCTTTGGCTCTGGTGTCGACCTGCTCTTGCAGCCAGGCGCGGCTCAGGGCCTCGCGGGCGCGCTTGCTCAGCGCGGCTGCGGCGTTGGGAGTCAGATCGAGTTCGACGGCGATGTCGGCGGCGCGCTTGCCCTCGACCTCGGTCATCCAGAGGACCGACTGCCAGCGTCCGGGCAGGGTGGCGAAGGCGCTGGAAACCAGTTCGTGCTCGGAGAGCGACTCCTCGAACGAGTTGGGCACGTAGATCTGCTGAGACTCGAACTCCAGCTGGTCCTGCTCGGTGGGAACCTCCTGAGACCGGCCGGCCCAGGTGGCCGCCACGTTGCGCACGACCGTGCGGGCGTAGGGGAGGAAGGCCTGGGTGGGGCCGCTGCCGTCGCGCAGCGCAGCCCAGATGCGGGTGAACGACTCTGCTGCGAGATCCTCGGGATCGAAAGTGCTGCTCGTGCCGGCCGCGATCCGCAACACGCTGTGGTGGTAGCGGCGGAACAGAGCGGTGAAGGCTTCGGTGTCTCCCTCGCGGCATGACTGCAGCAGAATCTCGTCACTGGGCCCAACGCGCGGGCGGCGGATGCCAGCCCGGCGTCTTCCCTGAGTGAGCGCCATATTTTGCCCCCGAAATCACCGAGTCTCGCCGTCGTGTCCATCGAGCGCCCGAGACGGCAGGCGGAACGCCCGTCTCACTATCCTAACCTTCCTTTGGATAGAGACCGAGAGAAGCAGTGAGGAGAATGCTCTGATCTGCCGTGGCGCAGCGGTCAGGCGCTGACCCGTTCGGTCAAACTCATGGGCAGCACGACGGTCTTCGGCGGCTTGCCCGCGATCATGCCGAGGGTGAGTTCGGCAGCCAGTTTCCCCTGCTCGATCAGGGGCTGACGGACTGTGGTGAGTGGCGGATCGGCCTGCGCGGCGAGTGCATGATCGTCGAATCCGATCACCGAGACGTCCCTGGGAACCCGACGGCCCGCGATGCCGAGGGCGGTGATCGCGCCGACGGCGAGACGGTCGGATGCGGCGAGCACGCCGTCGATGTCCGCTCGGCGTTCGAGCAGCTCGCGCATGGCCGCGATGCCCGACGCGGTGTCCCAGCCCGTGGAGACGGTGAGATCCTCGTCGTAGCGCTCGCCCAGCGCCTCCCGGTAGCCGCGAAGCCGATCGGCGGCGGCCGGATTCTGCAGGGGACCGTTGATGATCGCTATCGTGCGCCTCTTCCTCGCCACCATGTGTTCTGCGGCGAGCCGGCTGCCGGCCACATCGTCGGCCCAGACGCTGGAGAACACGCCCTCGTACGGGTTGCCTTCCAGCTGGCCGCACAAGGTTACCGGCAGCGGCCCGTTGGCGAGGGCGTCCAGGAGGTCGCCCCCGACGTAGGGGGAGATGTTGATCACGGCGTCGACGGAACGCCGTTCGAAGTGCTGCAGCGCCCGTTGCCGCTCCTCCGGCGACCACGCCTGGAGCAGCAGTGGGAGGGTGGGGGTGCGGGCCAGGCCTTCGTTGATGCCGCGCAGCACCGTGGCATAGGTGGGATCGACGAAGAGCTCGTCCAGCGGCTCGGTGACCAGGATCGCGATGGCCTCGGACCGGCCCGTGGCCAGCTGACGGCCGCGCGCGTTCATCACGAAACCGACGGAGCGGGCGGCGTCGCGCACCTTCCGCTTGGTCTGTTCGGTGACCTGCGAGGAGTCGTTGAGCGCCCGTGAGGCGGTCGCCCGGGATACCTCTGCGGCGCGAGCCACGTCCGCGATGGTGACGGAACCGTGGGCTCGAGCGCGGCTGGACATGGGACCATCTTGGCATGTTGCGCAATCACGTACGTCGGCGTGGCCAATCGCCCCGGAGGTGCGCTACATTCTCTGAATGTAACCGGTTTCATGGGTAGTTGGTTCGAGGCAAGGGAGCATCGTGTCATGGCAGAGCCAAGGGATTCCGCTGGGAGACATCACCAGCTGGCGGGTTCACTGGGTCGGCTCGACTGGGAGAATCCTGCGCTCACCGGCCGCAATCGGCTGCCCGGGCGCGCCTACTTCTTCGGCTATGAGACTCCCGAACTCGCGAGGTCGGGCGACCGCAGCCGGTCGCGCGGGTACGTCGGCCTGAGCGGTACTTGGCAGTTTCGCCTGTTCGATCACCCGGCCCGCGTACCGGCGGCCTTCACCCGGCTGTTCCAGGAAGAGTGGGACGAGGTGCGGGTGCCTCATCTCTGGCAGTTCGACGGATACGGCTCGCCCCACTACACCGACGAGGGCTACCCCTTTCCGGTCGACCCACCCCGCGTTCCGGCGAACACTCCGACCGGCGCCTACCAGCGGCTGGTGACGCTGAGCCGGCCGGCGGCGGGCGAGCAGATGCTGCTGCGCCTGGACGGTGTGGAGAGCTATGCGGAGATCCATCTCAACGGATCGTTCGTCGGGATGACGAAGGGGTCGCGGCTGTCGGCGGAGTTCGACATCACCGAGCAGGTGCGCGAGGGCGAGAACCTCTTCGCGATCACGGTGCTGCAGTACTCGGACGGTACTTACCTGGAGGACCAGGACATGTGGTGGGCCTCCGGCATCTTCCGCGACCTGTACGTCGTGACGCGGCCCGCCGCGCGGCTGACCGACTTCTTCGTGCGCACGCACCGTCGTGGCGACGACGCCGAGGTCACCCTCACCGCCTGGGCGGACGGCGCCGACGCGGTGCGCTGGCGGATCGAGGACGGCGAAGCGATGGTGGCAGAGGGAGAGGTGCCGCCGGGAGGCACCACGACCGCCGTGATCCCGCATGCCCGGTTCTGGAACCCGGAGAATCCGGCGCTGTATCACCTGACCTTCGTGGTGCGCGGGGCGGACGGGGTGAGCGAGTACGTGCCGCATCGGTTGGGCTTGGCCGAGGTCACCGTCGAGGACGGCCTGCTGCGCCTCAACGGGAGCTACTTCATGATGCACGGGGTCAACCGGCACGACCACGACCAGCGGCGGGGCCGCGCCGTCGACGTCGCCACCATGCGCCGCGACCTCGAGATGATGAAGCGCCACAACATCAACGCGGTGCGCACCGCTCACTACCCGAATGACCCGCGGTTCTACGAGCTGTGCGATGAGATCGGGATGATGGTGCTGGCCGAGACCGACCTGGAGACGCATGGCTTCGCCAACATCGGCGACCTCTCCCGGATCACCGACGACCCGGCCTGGGAAGCCGCCTTCGTCGACCGGATCGAGCGCCACGTGCTGGCCCAGCGCAACCATGCCTCGGTGGTGATGTGGTCGCTGGGGAATGAGTCGGGCTACGGCTGCAACGTCGGCCCCATGTACCGGCGGGCAAAGGAACTCGACCCCAGCAGGCCCGTGCACTACGAGGAGGATCGCGACGCGGAACACGTGGACGTGATCTCCACCATGTACTCGCGGGTCTCCCAGATGTACGACTTCGGCGAGTATCCCGGTCCCAAGCCCCGGATCATCTGCGAGTACGCTCACGCGATGGGAAACGGGCCCGGAGGCCTCGCCGAGTATCAGGCGGTGTTCGATCGCTTCGACTCGCTCCAGGGCCACTTCCTCTGGGAGTGGATCGACCACGGAGTGCTCGCCCACGACGAGCACGGCAGAGAGTTCCATCGCTACGGCGGCGACTACGGCGACTACCCGAACAACGCCAACTTCTGCATCGACGGCCTGGTGTTTCCGTGGGGCGAGCCCAGCCCCGGCTTGGTCGAGTACGCAGCGGTGCTGTGCCCTGTCCGGGTGGGCTTCGAGGACGGCGTCATCGTCGTGACCAACCGCCGCTGGTTCACCGATCTGAGCGACGTCGAACTGCGGATGGAGATCAGCCACGACGGCGTGCCGGTGGAGAGTCTGGTGCTCAGCCCGGGTGCGGTTCCGCCCGGCGGGTGTTGGCGTGCGCCGGTGGAGGTGTCCGTCGCGTCGGAGGGGGAGACCTGGCTGACGGTTGAGGTGCACGGCGTGGCGCGACCCGACTGGGCGCCCGACGGCCGGCGTCTGGGGGTCGCTCAGCACCTGGTGGCGTCGCGGCCTCGTTCCGTCGCTGCGTCGCGCGGGCTGCGGACGACCGCGGAAGACTCCGGTGGCCGGCTGTTGGTCGAGACGGGGGCCAGTCGGCTGATGTTCGATCTGGTCGACGGGTCGCTCGTCTCGTGGCACGTCGGCGAGCGCGAGCTCATCTCGACGGCGCCGACGGTCGGCTTCTGGAAACCCCTGATCGACAACCATCACCAAGAGGCGGCTGACCTCTGGCATCCCCGTCACCTGGAGATCATGCAGACCTCCGTGCGGGCCGTCTCGTGGCGGAGGGACGGGGAAGCGGTCGTCGTCGAGGTGGAGGAGCGGATCGCGCCGCCCGTGCTTGGTTTCGGCGTGCACGTGAGCCTCACCTGGCGGATCGAGGATGGCATAGCCCGGCTTCAGGTGACGGGCGAGCCCGACGGCGACTACCGCGACCTCGTGCCCCGCATCGGGCTCAGCATGGCGCTGTCGGATGAGTTCCGCCGGGTGGCCTGGTACGGCCGAGGCCCGGGGGAGAACTATCCCGACTCGGTGGCCGCCACGTCGGTGGGCCTCTGGCAGAGCGACGTGGACGCCATGTTCACCCCCTACATCCTGCCGCAGGACTGCGCGAACCGCGGCGACGTGCGCTGGGTCGAGTTCCGTTCCGCGGATGGCGCGGGGCTGCGGGTCGGCCGCGACCAGGGCCAGCCGCCGTTCCACTTCTCGGCGTGGCCGTACACCTGCGCGCAGATCGACCGGGCGCGGCATGTCAACGAGCTCGAACCCAGCGGATCGGTGACCGTCAACCTGAACCACGAGGTGCTGGGCCTTGGCTCCAACTCCTGGGGCTCCGAGGTGCTGGACGCCTACCGGGTGCGGTTCGAGCCTTTCTCGTTCTCCTTCGTCTTCGAGGCAGAGGAGGGGACGCGATGAGGCTGTTCGCGGACGCGGAAACCGCGGCGGAGGTGCTGGGGGCTCATCGCAAGTGGCAGCGAGTGCTGGAGGCCATCGCCCTCGCACCGACGCTGCCAGAGGGAATCACCCACTCGATCGGCGACTCGTTGACCTATCGGGTCGGCTCCGCGGCCGATCTGGCGACGGAATCGTTGATCGGTCGGCGGCGCTACCACCTGGTTTTCGCGTGCCTGTCCGGGCGGGCCGTGGTCGAGGTGGGGAGGAAGGACCAGCTCGCGGCGAAAGGACCGTACAGCGATCTCAGCGACCGCCAGCCCTTTGCCGGCTCTGCGGAATCGGTGGAGATGCCCGCCGGCGCGCTCCTGGTGGTCGGCATCGACGAGGCCGCGCGGGTGCGACCCGACTCGGACTCGGACTCGAGGCTCGTGCAACTGCACGTCACCGTCGAAGGGGCCACCTTC
This sequence comes from Tessaracoccus caeni, assembly GCF_029211185.1. Taxonomy (GTDB): domain Bacteria; phylum Actinomycetota; class Actinomycetes; order Propionibacteriales; family Propionibacteriaceae; genus Arachnia; species Arachnia caeni. Next base: position 91,144 of record NZ_JARGDO010000001.1, on the reverse strand, counting down.
CACAACAAGTAGCGCGACGTTCCGGAATTATGGCTGGCTGGGTTGGTCGCTCTGTGCAATACGTACAGAACGACCAAAAGAGCCAGCCATAGTTCCTTCGTCGGCGTGAACTCAGCTCAGGGCGACCGCGAGGTCGATGGTGAGTGCGGCCGACCAGCCGAAGCAGACGGTGGCGGTGCGGGCGCGCTCACCGGTGTCGGGACGGAAGTACTCGGCGGGACCGCTCTGCTCCACCAGCTCCAGGATTCCTTCCGAGAGCCGATCCGCCAGCTCGTCGAGGCCGTGTCGACGCAGGCCCTGGATGACGAGCCAGGTGGTGTTCACCCACACGGGGCCGCGCCACATGCGCTCGGTGCTGTAGTCGGCATCGCTCGCGGCGACGGTCGGCAGCCGGTGCGGCGTGCCGAAACGCTCCGGATCCGAGATCGCGCGGACCAAAGCGTCGCGCTGCTCCGGGGGCAGGTCCGAGGCCAGGAGCGGCATCAGGCTGACCACGGTCTCGGAGGCCAGCGGTGAACCGTGCTCGCCGAGGGTGGGGAAGAAGCCCCGCTCGGCGTCCCAGGTGCCGAGCAACTGGCTCAAGGAGGCAGCCGCGCGCTCGCGGCACTCGGAGGCCTCCTCGGCGCGCCCCGCTTGTTCCAGCCAGCCCGCGAGCAACTCGTCGGACAGGATCAGGTAGGCGGTGAGGTCGGGCGAGACGACGATCGCGTCGTGGTCGAAGATGGGGGAGTCGTCCAGCCCGCTGGAGTACGGATGCAGGTATGCCGGGTGCCCACCGGGCGCGGACTTGCGGTACCACCAGTGCTGCGCCACCAGCATCGTCGGCAGCGATTCCTCGATGACCGATGGCCCGCAGACCTCGGCCAGCCGGCCGACCGCCAGCGCGGTCAGCGGCGGCTTGGTCAGGGGAACCGTGGCGTGCGCGAGGCTCGGCGAACCGAGACGACGCAGGTTCTCCAGGTCGCCGCGCGGGAGATCGTCGCTCGAGGCCAGCACGCCCTCCTCGTGCACCACATCGGGCAGCTGGCCCTCGGCGGTGGGGTAGGCGAGCGCGATGCGCAGCTGCTCGGCGGCCAGCTCCGGATCCCCGTGCCTCAGACCGATCGCGATGAAGTAGGCGTCCCATTGCCAGAGGCCCACGTAACCGATCTTCGACGGCACGACGGCCCGGTTCAGGCCTTCGGGTGCGTCCAGGACAAGGGTGTTGACGCCCAGCACCCACCAGCAGAGTCGGGTGGCCTCGCGCCACCGAGGAGAGACGTCGGGGCAGCGCCCCATCCAGGCGGCGAGCTCGGCGGCCACCAAGTCGCGGGCCTCGGCGAAGGATGCCTCGAGCGGTCCGGCACAGGCGATGCCGATCTCCCCTCCGGCAGGCAGCAGGATCTCGGTGAGGGTGCCATCGACCCGGACGACGGCATCATCCGGCAGGACCAGGCGGTCAGGGGTGAGCGCGACCTCGGCGGGCGGCAGAGTGAGATCCGCGACGAGGCGCCACCCGGCGGGAATGCCGCCGAGGTGGACGCCGTCGTCGGGCGTCACGACGAGGCTCGCCCCACCGTCGAAGCCGATCTTCAGCGGACTCGCCCGCCGCACCGGCACCTCCGCGCCGGCATCGTCCAGCAACCGCAGGTCGCCGGCCACGACGCTGTCCCGTAGCCCTCGCTCATAGGCCGCGCGATAGACCGTCAACCCGGCCGGGCCCCGCCGCACCAGCAGCCGCGAGCGTCGCACCGTGTAGGGCACCTCGACGAGATCGAACCGGGGAGCCAGATCCCGGCCGAGATCCGGCGTCACGTCAGCGACCTCCAAGGCCGGAGGTGGCCAGCGACTCGATGATCTGACGCTGTCCGATCACGAAGGCGATCAGCATCGGCACCGTGGACAGCGCCGTGGCCGCCATCACCAGGCCGTAGTTCATGCCTCCGTACTGGCCCTGGAACTGGCTCAGCAGCAGCGGGACGGTGAACAGCTCGGTGGAGTTCAGCAGCACCAGCGGAAGCAGGAAGTTGTTCCATGCGTCCAGCGCGACGATGATGGCCAGCGCGCCCAGACCCGGGCGAATCGTCGGCAGGATGATCGTCCAGTAGATCCGCCAGCGCGAGGCGCCGTCGATCATCGCCGCCTCTTCGAGTTCGACCGGAATCGAGACGATGAACTGGCGGGCGAGGAAGACGCCGAACGGGTTGACCATGATCGCCGGGATGATCAGCGCGAGGTGCGAGTCGACCCAGCCGATCTGCGCCATCAAGAAGTAGAACGGCACCAGGGTGACCTGCTTGGGCACCATCTGCATGGCGAGGAACACCATGAACAGTGCCTTCGATCCCTTGAACGGGATCCGGGAGAAGCCGTAGGCGGCCATCGAGGTGGTCAGCAGGGTGCCGGCCACCACGAGCACGGTGATGTAGATCGAGTTCGCGTAGGCGCGGCCGAACGGCAGCGCGTCCCAGGCGTCGGCGAAGTTGGTGAAGACCCAGGGGTCGGGGAGGATCGACAAGGGCTCCTGCAGCAGTTGCGGCAGGCCCTTGAAGGCCGTGAGCACCATCCAGATGAACGGGGCCACCATGGTCAGTCCGGCCACCAGGACCAGCGGGTGCTTCAGCCACCCGAGTCCGCCGCGCCGACGCGTCGTTGTAGGTGTAGACATGGCTCAGCTCTCGTAGTGGACGAACTTCTTCTGCGCCCCGAACTGAGCAGCCGTGATCAGCAGGGTCAGGAGCAGCAGGACGATGGAGGCGGCGCTCGAGACGCCGAACTGCGACTTGGCGAAGCCGAGGTCGTAGATGTGGTAGACGATGGTGCGGGTGCCGTTGTCGGGGCCGGCGTTCTTGACCAGGACGAAGACCAGGTCGAAGGTCTGCAGCGAGCTGATGAACGCCACCACCGACTGGTAGAACACGATGGGCGACAGCAGTGGCAGCGTCACCTTGAAGAACCGCGCGACGGGTCCGGCGCCGTCGATGGCGGCCGCCTCCATCACCGAGGGGGAGATGGACTGCAGGCCCGCCATGAAGATCACGACGTTGAGTCCGAGCGATGCCCAGATGGTCACAAGGCAGACCGACAAGAGCGCCAAGTACGGGTTGCCGAGCCAGTCGATGGGCGCGATGCCGAGCACGCCGCTCAGGGCCCCGGAGATCACGCCGTCGGTGCGCAGCAGCTGCGACCAGATCAGGGCGATGGCGACGGAGCTGGTCACGACGGGTGCGAAGAACATGACCAGGTAGACCGGGCGGCCCTTGATCTTGTTCAGCACCACGGCGGCGAGGATGGCGAGGAACAAGCCGATCGGCACCGTGACGACGGCGATCACCAGGGTGTTGACGATCGCGCGCCCGAGCAGCGGGCTGGTCAGCTGATCGGCGAAGTTTTCGAGGCCGACGAAGCGCGGCATCCCGAAGCCGTTCCATTCCGTGAACGCGAGCAGGAACGCGGCGGTGAAGGGCAGCAGCGTGAACAGCAGCATGCCGAGCGCCTGTGGGGCGACGAACAGCATGCCCCACCGCCGGTCCTTCTCGCGCCACGACCGCCGGGGGCTGACCCCGGCGGTGGCGGCGTTGCTCATTGCTTCGTCTTCTCTTCCACGAGCTTGGCGACGGCGTCGAGGGTGGTCTGGGTGTCGGACTTGCCCTCGTACAGCGGCTGCATGTACTCCACCGAGATCTGGTTGGACAGATCGGGAACGGCCGCTTCGGTGGCGAAGTTGGAGTAGCCGATGTCGCGCATGTCGAGCATCGTCTGAGCATGCGCCGGGTAGCCATCGCTCAGCACGATGTCGTCGGCGCCCTTGATCGACGGCACCGCGTTGCCCTGACCTTCGAGGCGCAGCTTCTGACCCTCGATATTGAGGAAGGCCGTGAAGAACTTCAGCGCCGCCTCCGGGTCGGCGGCCTTCGCGTTGATGGCGAGGTAGGAGGCGGCGACGCCGGTGGGAGCGGCCTTGCCGTCGACGGTGGGCCAGCGCACGATGTCGTAGAGGGCCTCGTCAACGCCGGCGCCCCGGATCGCGCCGATGGTGTAGCGGCCGGCGGCGAGGAAGCCGAGCTTGTGGGTGACCAGCAGCGTCTCGGAGCCGGAGCCCTCGGGCAGCAGGTCGGCGAGCTTGAACTCGCCGGTCTGGAAGCGCTGGGCGTAGTCGTCGAGCGCCTTGACGCTGGCCGCGTCGGTGTGAGCGACGTAGGCGCCCTGGTCGTCGTAGACCTTGCCGCCGCCGGCGGTGATGAAGCCGTCGTGGGTCGCCCAGTAGTTCCAGTACACGGCGCCGGTGAGGCCTGCGGCGGCGAGCTTGGCCGTCATGCCGAAGAAGGCCTCGGTGGTCCACTGGTCATTGGCGGCCAGTTCGGCGGGATCCTCGGTGATACCCGCGTCGGCGAGCGCCTGCTTGTCGTACCAGAGCGTGTCGGGATTGACGTCGTTGGGCAGGGCGTAGAGCTTGCCCTCCCAGCGGGCGATGTCGAGCACGTTGTCGGCGAAGTCGGACTCGCTGACGCCGGCGCCTTCGATGGGCATCAGGACGTTGTTGCGGATGATCGACGCCACCCGGTCGTCGCCGATGTAGAACACGTCGGGGGCGGTGCCGGAGGAGAGCTGGGTGAGCAGCTTCGAGTGGTATTCGCTGTAGGACGGGGTGGGCTGGAAGACGAGCTCGATGTCGGTGTTGCTGGCCTTGAAGGCCTCCTGGAAGCGGTCGAAGCTCTTCAGATCCTCGGGGGAGCCCCAGGTGGACCAGACGACCTTGCCCTTGCCGCCTCCTCCGGAGCCGGATCCCGAACAGGCGCTGAGGCCCGCGGCCGCCGTGGCGAGGCCTGCCAGTCCGCCGAGCTGGCGGCGGGTGATGCTGATGGTCATGGTGTTCTCCTGATCTATCGACGTTGACGAGACTCTTTGTCGGGACTCTTGGGTTCCTCGGAGGGAGGCGATGCGGGGTCGGCGAGGGTATGCAGCTCCGTCGGCTCGGGTGTGCCGCTGCGGATGCCGAGCAGGGTGGCGCCCAGGATCAGTCCGCCGCCGAGAAGGAGGCGCACTGTCAGATCCTCGCCCCCGAACCCGACGGCGAAGGCGGAGGCGAACACCGGCTCGAAGGTCATCAGCAGCGCGACCCTTGTGGGGGAGATATGGCGCTGTGCCCAGGTCTGCAGCAGCATGGTGACGATGCCCGCCACGATCGCGGTGTATGCGATCGCCCCCCAGACGCTCGGTTCGGTCGGCACGTGGTACCCGCCGGGTGCGCCGAGCACAACGACGACGATCGCCACGCCGATCAACTGGACCACGGTCAGCGACATCGCGTCCATGGCCCTGGACCACCGGTCGAGGACGATGATGTGCACGGCGTAGAGGGCGGCGCCGATGAGGGTGAGCAGCTCGCCGAGGCCGCCGCCAGAGCCGAGGCCGGTGATGCTGAGCACGCCCAGGCCCACGGCGGCGAGCCCGACGGCGAGCCACGTCGTGAGGTTCAGGCGCGACTTGAAGAAGATCCAGAGGAAGACCGGAGTCAGGATCACATAGGTGCCCGTGATGAACCCGGAGATCGAGGCATCGGTGTGACGCAGGCCGACGGTCTGCGCGATCTGGGCGAGGCCGTAGAGGCCGCCGAGGCCCAGGCCCATGCCCCATTGCTTGAGTGTCAGGCGAAGCAGCGAGCGGTGGAAGACGATGGCCGGCAGGAGGGCGCCGATCGTGAAGCGCACCGCCAGGAAGTCGATGGGGTCGATCAGCGTCACCGCGTCTTTGATGATGAAGAAGGTGGAGCCCCAGATGGCGGTCACGAGCAGGATGCCGAACGTCGCCAGGGTGGACTTCGACATCGTTCCTCCTCGAATGAAACCGGTTTCATTTTGTAGCGTAGAGAGCGAACCGGTCACGGTCAAGTACTTTGCGCGGAAGTGGTCAGTCTGTCGCGTAACGCGCGGCGAAGTTGCTGAGCACCTTGTGCACGGCGGAGGTCATCGAGGTGGAGTAGGCCATCTGGATCAGGTCGCTCAGGGAGTCCGGATCGAAGTAGCCGGCGTGCTGGTAGATCCGCAGCCGGTCGGCCAGGGCGTCGGCGTCGAGCTCCGGGTGGAACTGGGTGGCGTAGGCGTGCTCACCGACGCGGAACATCTGAACGGGGCAGTCGTCTCCCTCGGCGAGCAGCACCGCGGACGCCGGGAGCTCGGTGCAGGCCTCCTTGTGAGCGACGAAGGCGACGAACTCATCCGTCACGCCGGCCAGCAGCGGATCGGAGCGGCCCTCGTCGGTGAGTCGGACGGCGATGCCGCTGGGCGGCTCGCCATAGGTGCGGTCGACCACGCCGCCCAGCGCGGAGGTCAGCACGCCGACGCCGTAGCAGAGGCCGAGAAAGCCGATCTGGCGAGAGAGCACCTCGTCGACCACATAGGACAGGTCGGCCTCGACCCTCAGCTGCAGATCCGACTTGTCCTCGTCAGAGGAGTTGAAGGGACCGCCACCGAGGATCACGCCGGAGTACGCGCCGAGATCGATGCCGCCGAGCGGCTGGTCGATCACCGAGTGCTGCACCAGCTGGCGCGACGTGAGCCCTGCGAACTTCGCCACGGCCAGATACTCGCCGCGCGCTGCCGCCGGCTCGGGACGAGCGCTCAACAGGAGGAAGGGCTTCACAGCGGCTCCTTGAATCTCGGGGTTCGCGTCCGGGTCTCGTCGACGATGGACCGCGCGACCGCCACCATATCGCCCCCGGTGTCGGCGAAGACGCGGCGTTGACGCAGATAGCTCGGCCCCTTGCGCACGAGCGTCTGCACACCGACGAGCTCCTCCGCGCAGCCCAGTTCTTCGGCGACGGGGAGCAGGTCATTGGTCCAGCGCAGGATGCCGTCGGTGGTGTGGATCATGAACTCGTCCGGACGAGGCACGATGACGTCGGCCGCCAGCCCGTAGCGGGCCGCGCGCCACTTGTTCTCGCGCAGGAACCAGTGGGGGAGCCGGTCGATGGGCTCGCCGTCGTCGATCGCACGATGCATCCGCTCGGTCAAGGTCTGCGACAGCGCGGCCAGGGCGGCGACCTCGAAGGTGGTGGGCACCGAGTCCATGGCGCGGTTCTCCACCGTTCCCCAGGACGACGGCCGCACGTCCCAGCGGATCTCGGAGGGGTTCTGGATCATGCCGACGCTCTCCAGCTGTCCGGCGAATTTCTCCAGCTCGTCCCAGGTCTCGAAGTGATAGGGGAGCCCGTTGGTGGGCAGCTGCTGGAAGATCATGGTGCGCTGCGAGGCGAACTTGGTGTCCTTCCCCATCCAGAACGGCGATGAGCCCGACAGTGCGATGAAGTACGGGCCGAACCGGGCCAGGCCGTAGGTGATGGGCAGCGCCTTGTCGCGATGGCTGATGCCGCAGTGGATGTGCAGCCCGTTGATGGCCATCTGCGCCCCCCACCACGCGGCCCGCTCCGTCACGCGCCGGTATTGGGGCTTGTCGACGGGCTTCTGCGCTGTCGGGTCGCCGAAGGGATGGCAGCCGGCGCCCATCAGGGCGAGCCCGTGCGCGTCAAGCTTCTCGGTCACCTGATCCAGCAGGTCGTTCAGCTCGGCGACGGCGCTCGCCACCGTCGAGTGCACGCCGGTGACCAGCTCGATCATCGACGTGAGGTACTCCCCGCGGATCGGCCCGTCGACGGGATCTTCGACGGTCTCGAGCACGATGGGCGCGCCCGGCACCTGCTCCATCGTGGTTTTGTCCACGATCGCGAGCTCCCACTCGATCCCGAGGGTCGACTGGGCGGACTCCGCGAAGTTGATCTTCATGCTGGGCTCCTCGTCGGTTGCCAAAACAGTAGTGCCAGGGGGTCCGCGATGAGGCGAGAAACGGCGATATGGGTGATTCGCAGTAGGCTGAATCCGGTGTGCCGAGGAGCGGCAGCCAAGGAAGGAATCTGACATGTCGCAGCTGAACAGCATCGAGCTGGCTCCAGCCGATCCCATCCTCGGTCTCAACGAGGCCTTCGCCAAGGACGATCGGGCCACCAAGGTCAACCTTGGTGTCGGCGTCTACCTCGACGAGTCCGGCAAGCTCCCGCTGCTCGACTGCGTCCGCGAGGCCGAGCAGAGGCTCACGGCGCAGACCAAGCCCCATGGCTACCTCCCCATCGACGGACTGCCGGCCTACCGCGAGGCGGTGCGTGGCCTGGTGTTCGGCGAGGACTCCGCAGCGCTGACCGAGGGACGCGTGTCCACCGTCCAGACGCTGGGCGGCACGGGAGCGCTGCGCGTCGGCGCCGACCTGCTGTACCTGGCCGATCCCTCGGCCACCGTGCTGATCTCCAGCCCCAGCTGGGAGAACCACCGGGCCATCTTCACGCGCGCCGGGTTCACGGTCGACGAGTACCGCTACTACGACCCCGAGGCACGCGGCATCGACTTCGACGGCATGCTCGAGGACCTGCGCGCGGCGGCGCCGGGCACCATCGTGGTGCTGCACGCCTGCTGCCACAACCCCACCGGCTACGACCTGACCCCCGAACAGTGGACGGAGGTGCTGGCCATCGTCACCGAGGGCCGCCTGGTGCCGTTCCTGGACATGGCCTATCAGGGCTTCGGCTTCGGCATCGCCGAGGACGGCGCGGTGATCGCTCGCTTCGTCGAGGCCGGCGTCGACTGCCTGATCTCCACCTCGTTCTCCAAGTCGTTCAGCCTGTACGGCGAGCGGATCGGATCGCTGTCCGTGGTCTCCCAGGACGCCGACGAGGCCCGTCGCGTGCTGTCGCAGCTCAAGGTCATCATCCGCACCAACTACTCCAACCCCGCCACCTTCGGCGCGGCCGTCGTGGCCAGCGTGCTCGACGACGCCGAACTGCGCGCGCTGTGGGAGGACGAGCTGGGCCGGATGCGCGACCGGATCAAGACGCTTCGTTCCGGTCTGGTGGCCGCGCTCGAGACCGAGGGCGTCGAGGACATGGGCTTCATCGCCGGCCAGCTCGGCATGTTCTCCTACTCCGGCCTCACCAAGGACCAGATGGTGCGGCTGCGCTCCGAGTTCGGCATCTACGGCACCGACGCAGGCCGGATGTGCGTCGCCGCGCTGAACGACGGCAACCTGGAGGCGGTGGCCAAGGCGATCGCCGCCGTGCGCGCCTGAGATACACGAAGAACCGCCCGGCCCCTCAGGGGCCGGGCGGTTCGTTTTCGTCAGGTGACGATCAGGCTGCGGCAGCAGCCTTCTTGTTGGCGCCCATCTGCTTGAGCATGGTCACCAGGATGCCCGCCACGATCGCGCCAGCCACGACGGCGATGAGGAAGCCCCAGATCGGCTCGATCGCGAAGAACACGAAGATGCCGCCATGCGGAGCCTTCGAGCCGACGTTCAGGGCCATGATCAGCGCACCGGTGACGCCGCCGCCCGCCATGATCGACGGGATGACGCGGGCCGGGTCGGCCGCGGCGAAGGGGATTGCGCCCTCGGAGATGAAGGCGGCGCCCAGCAGCCAAGCCGTGGTGCCGTTCTCGCGCTCCGCAGCGGTGTAGAGCTTCGGGCGAAGCGTCGTGGACAGCGCCATCGCCAGCGGCGGGACCATGCCAGCGGCCATGACGGCGGCCATGATCTCGAACGATGCCTGGGTGCCAGCGGCGAGACCAGCGGTCGCGAAGAGGTAGGCCGCCTTGTTGACGGGGCCACCCATGTCGAAACACATCATGAGGCCGAGGATGAGGCCCAGTAGGATCGCCGAGGAACCGCCGGACATGCTGGTGAGGCCGTCGGTCAGGGCGGTCATCAGGGAGGCCAGCGGACGGCCCAGCAGGACCAGCATCACGCCGCCGACGAGCAGCGTCGTCACCAGCGGGATGATCACGACGGGCATCAGGCCGGCGAGCCAGCGCGGGGGCTTCATGTTGGCGAGCCACATGGCGACCAGGCCGGCGAAGATACCGGTGATCAGACCACCGATGAAGCCGGCGCCGACGGCAACGGAAACGGCACCACCGATGAAGCCCGGAGCGATGCCGGGACGTCCTGCCAAGCCGAATGCGATGTAGCCGGACAGTGCGGCCACCAAGAAGCTCATGCCGAAGCCACCGAGCGAAGCCAGGACTGCGCCGAGGTACAGCCGGAAGCCCGACTGAGCCGTCAGCAGCTCGACGCCGTTCTGCATGTAGGTCTGCGCCTCGGGCAGGTTCCAGAACGAGTAGTTGAGAGCCACGTCGTTGGAGACGAAGGCCACGTCGTAGCCACCGAACAGGAAGCCGAGCGCGGTCAGCAGACCACCGGCCGCCACGAACGGGATCATATACGACACGCCGGTCATCAGGGCCTGCTGGATGCGCTTGCCCCAGCCCACCTGCGGTCCGTCGGCCGACGAGTCGGAGCTCGCCTTGGCGTCGGCCTGCATGCGACGTGCGTTCGGGTTGTTCGCGGCCGCGACGGCCTCGTCGAGCATCTTGCCGGCCTCCGCCATCGGGCGCTTCACACCCGACTCGATGAGGGCGAGGCCGTTGAAGCGCTCGCGACCGGAGACGCCGACGTCGGCGGCGATGATGATGGTGCTCGCCTTGGCGATCTGCTCGGCCGTGAACGGCTCGATGCCGCCGGAGCCCTGGGTCTCGACGTAGAGCTCGATGCCCTTCTCCTTGGCGGCCGCCTCCAGGGCCTCGGCGGCCATGTAGGTGTGCGCGATGCCGGTGGGGCAGGACGTGATGGCCAGGATGACCGGTCCGGCAGGAGCAGAGGGAGCGGCTGCGGGAGCAGCGGCCTGGGCCGGAGCAGCGGCGGGCGCGGCCGGCTCGGCATAGCCCTCGACCAACTCGGGCTGCACGACGGCCAGGATCTGCTGGGCAGCCTCCTCCTGGGTCTCCGCGGCACGCAGGCCGGCGAGGAACTCCTTCTTGATGAGGGAGCGCGACAGCTTGGCCAGCAGCTTCATGTGCTCGTCGCCCGCGCCGTCGCCGGCGGCGATCGCGATGATCAGGTCGGCCGGGCCGTCCTTGGCGCCGAAGTCGACGGGGGTGTCCAGCCGGATGAGCGCCAGCGACGACTCGCTGACGGCGGCGGTGCGGCAGTGCGGGATGGCGATGCCACCGGGCATGCCGGTGGGGAACTGCGCCTCGCGCTTCTCGAATCCGTCGAGCAGTCCGTCGCGCTCTGCGCGCCCGGTGCCGGCGATGAGGGTGGCCATGGCGGCGATGACCGCATGCTTGTCACCGTCGACCTCCACCCCCAGCCTGACCAGGTCGGGAGTGATGAGTGGGGTTGTCATGTGTTGCCTCTCGTCATTAAGCGGTTACTGGAGTGTGATGACGGCGCCCGGGTTGGGGGACACCTGGGATCGGGCGGGAATGGTGGTGCCGGGAAGCGACACCGCTACTGCGCCGTAGGCGATGGACAAGGCCAGCCGCTCGGCAGGAGCGGCCCCGGTGACCCGTCCGATCAGGTAGCCGGCGGTGGCGGAGTCTCCCGCGCCGACGGTGGAGGCCACGGAGACCTTGGGCGACGGGGAATACCACGCGCCCTCGGCGGTGACCAGGACGGCCCCGGAACCGCCGAGCGTGACCAGCACCTCGGCCACACCTTGCTCGTGCAGGTGGCGCGCGGCCTCGGTGACGGCGGCCATGTCGCCCTGGGCGACCAGCGCCTCGAGCTCCACGCCGTCGCGGCCGGTGAGCTGTCCGAGCTCCTCGGCATTGGGCTTCAGGAAGTCGGGCGCCGAGTCCGGCCCGGCCGCGAAGAGAGCCGCCAGCGGGGCATCCGAGGTGTCCACCCCGACCCACGCGCCCTTGGCCCGCAGCTGGCGGATCAAGGTGGCGTACTCGTCGGCGGGAAAACCCGGAGCCAGCGAGCCGGACAGCATGACAGTGTCGCCCTCACCCACGGCATCGGCGAGCGTGGACTCCACGGCGGCCACGTCGTCGGCGGACAGCGGAGTACCCGGCTCGTTGATCTTGGTGGTCACGTCGGGATCCGAGACCACCGTGATGTTGGTGCGCACCTTGCCCGGCGACGGCACCGCCCGATAGGGCAGCTGATCCGCGTCAAGCAGCCCGAGCAGCGGGTCCGCCTCCGGCGCCGGGAACACCGCCAGCACGTCGAGGCCGGCGCGATGCACACCGAAGGCGACGTTGATGCCCTTTCCACCAGGCTGTGTCTTATCCGCCTGAATGCGGTGCACACCCCCGGGGGTGAGCTCGCCGTCCAGGTCCACGGTCCGGTCGAGGGATGGGTTTGCGGTGAGCGTAACGATCATCCTTGGCCTTCCTCCGGCCGCCATCGAAGGGGTCCACGGCCGTAGCCCTGATCCTACGGTGAGTCGGAGTCAGGTTGTGCCAAGGGTCCAATTAATCACGAAAATACCCGGCAAACCTGAGCTGACAAGCGATGACTCAGCGGCTCCCGGCGAGTCCGGATGCCCTGCGAACCGGGGTCGAGACGGCTTGCGCGAAGGCGTCCCAGGAGCCATACAGGCTCACCCGGGTCTGAGCCCGGGTGACCGCGGTGTAGAGCAGCTCGCGGGTGGCCAACGGAGAGCCCAACGGCGGAAGCACCACGGTGACCGCAGCGAACTGGCTGCCCTGCGCCTTGTGGATGGTAATGGCGTGGAGATCGGCCGCATCGTCCAGCAAGGCCGGCGGGAGGCGCAGCATGCCCGCCGCAGCGTCGACCACCGCCTCGAGGCGACCGCTGCCGCGGATCACCACGGCGGTGTCGCCGTTGCTGAGCTGATCCGAGTTCTTGGTGATCAGCAGCGGCTGGCCGACGTAGTGCTCGGCTCCGCCGTAGCCGGGGACGGACGACGCGATGGCCGCGCGTGCCGCTCTGGCCCAGGCGCGCACGCCGAACGGCCCCTCCCGATGCGCGCAGAGGACTCGGTGGCCGTCCAGCGCCGCCAGGGCGCGCGGGCCGTCGCCGGCCTCCGCGGCGCTCGTCACCGTCGTTGCCGTGCGCACGACATCGTCGTGGACGGTACCGACCGTCATGGGCGAGGCCCCGTCGTAGTCGTGGAAGCTCACGTGCTCGGCCGATTCGAAGACGGCCCGGCAGCGCTCGAGGTCGCCGTCGAGGATGGCAGCGGACAGCTCGTTGATCGCCGCGTCGGAGCGCCAGTTGTGGTCGAGGCGGCAGACGCCGTCGGCCGATCCACCGTCGACGAGTTCGGGGCGAGCGACGATGTCGGCCAGCACCGCGCCGGCCTCCACCGAGCGCAGCTGATTGGGGTCGCCGAGCAGTACCAGCCTGGTGCGGTCGGCCACGGCGTCGAGCAACCGGGCCATATACTCCAGCGACACCATCGAGGTCTCGTCCACCACCACCGCGTCGAAGGGGAGCGGGTTGTTCCGGTGATGAGCGGGCACCGGGCGCCGTGGCGCGGCGCCCAACAGCTTGTGCAGCGTGCCGTCCCAGAGGCGCAGCGGGGCGTCGGACGGCAGCTTCTCGGCGACGGCCGCCCGCAGCCGGGCAGCGGCCTTTCCGGTGGGGGCGGCGAGTGCGACGCGCGGCCGCGACCCGTCCGCGGCCAAGGCGATGAGGATGCGCGCGACGGTGGTGGTCTTGCCGGTGCCGGGGCCGCCGGTGATCACGGTGGTGCGGTTGGCCAGCGCCGACGCCACAGCGGCGTCCTGGTGGGCGTCGGGCCGCGCGGCGAGGCGCTCCTGGGCGGCGGTGAGCTGGGCGGCGGTGACCGTCGGAGCAGGCAGCGCGGCCCGGGCGCCCAGCTGGTTTGCCACGGTGCGCTCGTCGACGAAATGGCGCTCCAGGTAGAGCAGGCCGCGGTCGAGTCGGAACGGTCGGCTGGGGCCGTCGGCCTCTGAGACCGCAGCCGACCCCCTTACCGCGGCGAGCCAGGCGTCGGGATCGGGCCAGGCGAGGGCGAGCGGCTCCGTGCCGGAGAGGCCGTCGTCGATGTCGGCCTCTGGGCGAAGCTCGTGCGCGCGTGCCAGGTCGACGCAGACCGAGCCCAGCCGCAGCTCGCGAGCGGTCAGGGCGAAGGCCAACTCGACGTCGGGGTTCCGCTCGCCGAAGGCCTGCGCCATCCGGCGCGCGAGGTGGAAGTCGATGGGGCGCAGCATGCCGGCCTCGGCGAACTCGCGGAGCAGCCCCGTGGCCGCGACCGGCACCTCATGGGTTCTCATGCCTGGCCTCCCAAGAGATCCGAGGTGGCGACCACCAGCTCAGGGCTGGGGTACCACGAGAAGACCCCGCACCGGGCGCCGTCGACGACCGGGGTCTCGGGGCCGGCCATGCCGCGCACGAACAGGTAGCCGACGCCGCCCAGGTGACGGTGCGGGTCATAGCCCGGCAGGCGGAGCCCGAGGTAGCGGTGCAGCGCGGCGCAGTACAGCAGCGCCTGCAGCGGGTAGTGGGCCTGCATCATGGCCTCGGCCATGGCGCGCGACGTGTAGTGCCCGAGCGTCTGGGGTACGTCGGGGGAGGGCGAGAGGTTGTTGGTCTTGTAGTCGACCACGAGGAAGCGGCCCTCCGGGGTGCGCAGCACGGCGTCGATCGACCCCGTGAGGAAGCCGTTCAGCACGCCGTCGGCGGCCTCGGTGGCGGAGAGGCGGCCGGGATAGGCCGCGAGTGGGTCGGTGGCGTCGAGATGCCGCTCCATCAACGTCGCGAGCTGGCCGACCGTGGCGGGGCGGCCCTTGTCGGCCAGCGGCAGATCGAAGTCCAGCTCGGCCAGCCGCGCGGCGGTGCCGAGCCGGCTCAAGGTGGCCTCGGTGAGGGGGCTGAGCGGCGTGCGGCAGAGCGCCTCGAGCGCGTTCGCGAGGATGGCGCAGCGGGGTGCGTCGAGCCCGAACCGGCTGCCCAGCTCGGTGGCGACGCGCGTGGCGTCCTGTGCGAGCGTGGCAGGCGACCAGTCGAGACGCTCGAGGGCGGCGTGCACCAGCGTTCCGAAGGCGGCGCCGGAGGGCAGGCCGGTCATGGGGGAGAGCACCGCTAGCGACGGGTCGACGGGCAGCGCCTCCAAGGACGCCGGCTCGTCGCCCGCCTCGATGGGCGCGTCGTGCAGGGCCTGGGTAAGCCCCGTGTAGGAGGTGCGTCGCCAGGTGGCGTCGACGCGGCGGATGAACGTTCGAGGAGAGGGCGGTTCGGATCCGGAGACGGGCGGTGCCTGCCGGGGCTGCGGTGCGGGGTCGAGCCGTGAGAGCAGCACCCGCTGCCGGTCGAAGGCGATGTTGCCCTTGCCCGGGGCATACCGGGGCCCGAGCTCGGGGGAGGTGGGATCGCGGTAGAGCAGGGCGCTCATGGGGGAGGTGGCGGAGGTGCCGTCGTCGACGTGCCAGGCGATGGCCAGGTGCTTGGCCCTGGTGAGCCCGACATAGAGCAGGCGCAGCTCCTCGTCGCGCAGCTGGCGGGTGAGCTCGGTCTCGACGCGCGAGTTGCGAGTGGGCCGAGGGCCGACGTAGAGCACCCGCCGGTCGCCGTCGATGAGCGGGAACGGACGGTAGGTGATCGTCAAGGTGCGGCTCACCTCGGGCAACAGCACGATGGGGAACTCCAAGCCCTTGGCCGAGTGCATGGTCATCACCCGCACGGCATCGGCGTCGTCCTCGGCCCGGATGGGCTCGTCCGACTCACCAGGTGCGCTGATCTTCCCCTCCAGCCATGCCGTCAGGGCGGTCAGACCGCCGGAGTCCTGGGCCCCGAGAAGCTCGGCGACATGGACCAGGTCGGTGAGACGACGCTCCCCGCCGGCCTCGGCGAGCAACCGGGAGTCGAGCCTGGTGCGCAGCCGAAGGGTGGTGAAGGCTGCGGCGATGCCGCCGTCGGCGAAGTCGCGCGCCAGCTCCCGGATCAGGGCGCTGGCCTCCGCCGATGCTGGGGAGGAGTCGTCGGCGAGAGCGGCGAGGTGAGCTCCGATCAGGGCGGTCAGGGCCGCCTTCCGATTGGCCGCGACGCCAGGCTCGGCCATCGCCCGCAGCAGGGTGAGCCACTCTGCGGCGGCCTCCTGCTGCCAGACGGATCGCTGGCCCATCAGCGTGGCCGGGTGGCCCGTGTCGATCAGTCGTCGGCACAGTTCCTCGGCACGTCGGCCCCTGCGCGTGAGCACGACGATGTCATGCAGGCGCACCGGCCGGCTCCCTTCTTGGGCGTTCGGATCCTCGATCCGTCCCCCCGCCAGAAGGCGCCGCACCTGGCCCACCAGGTCTTCGGCGATCGCGTCGTCGGGGTCGGCCGTCAGCTGATCGGCGGTGGAACCGCGGATCCAGACCCGGGCCTCGGCATCGGGCAGCCGGAGCCGGCTGCCCGGCTGGCGGGTGTGCACCGGCTCCACCACGATCCGGGGATCGCCGAGCCGGAGATTCCCAAACAGCTCCTCGACCCCGTCGATCAGTGCCTGATCGGAGCGATAGTTCCTTGTCAGGCTGAGTTTGTCGGCCTTCGAGGTGGCTTCGAGGTAGCTCAGCACGTCGGCGTTGCGGAAGCCGTAGATGGACTGCTTGGGGTCGCCGACCAGGATGGTGGGCCGATCATCGGCCACGAATGCCGTCTCGATGATCGACCACTGCTGGGGATCGGTGTCCTGGAACTCGTCGACCAGCACCACCGCGTAGCGGTCGCGCAGCACCTGGATGGCCGCGCGGCCGCTGACGGGATCGAGCAGGGCGTCGCGCAGCCTGGTGATCAGGTCGTCATAGGTGACCACGCCCAGCTCCAGCTTGCGCGCGGCGAAGCGGCGCCGGACGGACTCGCCGAAACGGGCCTGGCTGCTGTCCGCCGGGTGAAGCGGGATCTGACGCAGGCACGCCTCGCGCCCGATGTCCATGGCCGTCCTGGCGGGGAGCGGGAGGTGCTCCTGGTCGACGGTGCCCCCGGCGAAGTCCTGCAGATACTGATCGGCGGTGCACTGCTCGATCAGCCGGCGGGCGTCGGGAAGCAGTTGCTCGGACGGATCGTGATCGCCGAGGATGCCGAGCGAGCGCAGCATCGCCTGGCAGAAGGCGTGCGTGGTGACGATGGTGGCTTCGTCGAAACCTTCCACCGCGGCGCGCAGGCGCCGATGCCGGAGCGGGGCATCGGCGGAGCAGAGCTGGCGTGCCACCTCGTCGTCGGGCAGTCGGCCGTCGGCGAGGAAGGCCCCCAGATCGTGCTCGGCCTGGGCGAGCGCGGCGAAGACCCGATCGCGTAGCTCGTTGCTGGCGGCGTTGCCGAAGGTGATCAGCAGCAGGTCGCCGATCTCGTGGCCGTGCTCCGCGACGTAGCGACAGGTGAGCGCGGCGATCGTGTAGGTCTTGCCGGTGCCCGCGCTGGCTTCCAGCACCACCGTGGAACGGGGCAGCGGCGCGGACAGATCGAAGGCTCTCATTCGGAGCCCCCGTTCAGCAGCGGGCGGTAGAGCGCCAGCGCCCACGAAGCGAACCGCGACCGGGCGACCAGCGGGGGCACGTCGTCGCGGAGGAGATGGTGGGGGAACGGCGGGTCGAGCGGGCCGGCGGGGTCGTCGAAGAGCTCGGCGGCGCGATCGCCGAAGAACAGATCCCAGCTCTCGTGCCGGAATCGCCAGGGCGCCCGGAACTCGCTGGAGGGAAGATGCCAGTCGGCGAGCCGGATGCCCTCGCGCGAACCGAGCTCCTGCACCAGGGTCACCGCCGGTTGGAGAGGCACGGCGAGCAACTGCTGGCGGCCGATCCGGTACGCGGCGGCGACCGTGCGCAGGACCGCCAGCGCCTGATCCGCAGACGGTGTGGCGATCCGTCGCGACTCCGGCAGCGGCTGTCCTCGGAACTTGGCGACGCGATGCACGACGGCACCGGCGGGGGTGCCCGTCGCCGAGAGGGCGAGCATGGACAGCCATGGCGCCAGCAGGGTCTTCGGCCCCTGGCTCACGGTGACGGCGACCACATCGCCGCCGCGTACGTGCACGGTGTCGGTGAGCACGATCCCGCCAAGGTCGAGTTCGAGTTGATGCTCCGTCGGCGCGGCCTGCCACTGGCCGGCCGCCTGCCCCCACAGCCCACGGACGAGGTCGAGCGCCTCGTCCACGACGGCCGCCCCCAACGAACCAGGAGGGACGCTCACCTGGCGGCGCGCGTCGGTGCGGGCCACCGCCGGATCGGTTCCGTCCTTGGCCGCGCGCAGCAGGAAGTCTTGGATCTGCCAGGCGTCGAGACCGGCGAGGCTCAGCGGGAGCTCCTCCCTCAGCTCGGGCGGCGGGAAGTAGGTGACGCCCATTCTGGCGCGGAGGAAGGCCTTGGCGGGGTTGTCGAGGAAGGCGACGAGATCGGCGATCGTGACCCGCTCGGCCTGCTCCGGAGAGGGGGGATCGCCGATGGGCAGCGATGCGGCGGCGAGGCGTCGTCGCGCCCAGGGGGCAAGCGCCGCCGTCGGCTCAGCCGCGAGGCGCCGGTCTCGGGCCCGTCTCGCGCAGGCCGCCTCATGAGCGAGCGCGTCGAAACCGGCGCCGTGCCCCGGGCGAGAGGCAGATCCGACCGTCGTCGCGGCATGACGGACGACGAGCGACGGCGTGACGCCGAGCTCGTGCCACAGTCTGCTCACCAGTACCGGCGTCGGAACCCGAGCGTTGGTGCGTTCGGAGAATCCGCGCCGCACCACCAGCAGCCGTTCGGCGGACCGGGCGTGGGCCAGTACGTGATCGAGCCGCCGTCGTCTCAGGTCTGGCATCAGATCTCCGAGGTCGATCGAATCGGCCGTCTCCACCGCGGCGGATTCATCCTCCGGTCCGAGGAGGACGACGACGCGGAAGTCCACGTGCAGCAGCTCACCCAGCCCGACCACCTGGATGGCGCCGTTGCCCGCGGGCGTGCGACGCGCTGGTCCAGGCAGTGCGGCCGACAGCAACCGGGCGAACTCTGCTCGGGTGAGTTGCCTGCCGCCCGGGCCGGAGCGCTCGAGATCGGTCAGCGCCGAGTGGGCCTGGACGAGCTGCCGTGCTTCGGAGGCGGGCAGTCCGGCGAGTTCCTCGAGGGCCGTGCGCAGGCGTCGGACCCACTGGACGACGGTGGCGGGCGTGGTCGACTCCGCGACGAACTTGCGCAGCCGGGAGAGCACTTCGCACAAAGAGCCGACGATCTCGAGGTCTGACGGTGAGACCCCTTGCGCCGCCGGGGCGGCCAGCACGGGCGCGGATCCCCGTGCCAGGGCCAAGCCGGTGAGCAGCGAATCCAGTCCGCTGAGCCAGGTGCCCTGAGGCAGCCCGTCGAGCCCGAAGCGCGCCCGATGAGCCGAATCCAGTCCCCAACGAATGCCCGCCTCAGCGACCAGCTCGGCCACCTCGTCCGCGTGCTCGACGAGACCCCACCGATGTGCGATCGGGGGACTGAGCAGCAAGGCGGTCAGCTCGGGTGCTGAGGCGCGGGACACCGGCAGAGCGACCAGAGCCTCCAGGAGCTCCAGTGCCGGATTGATCCGCCCGCGGAAGGCCTGCGGCTGAAGTCGCAGGGTGCGGCCGGGATGCGAGCCCGGCTCGTCGGTGGCGCCGAACACCGAGTCGAGGGCGGATGCGTAGGCCTCCGGGTGCGGGCAGACGATCAGCACGTCGCGGGGCTCAAGCGACGGGTCGTCGTCGAACAGCTGGGTGAGACGCTCACGCAACACCTCCGCCTGGCGGAGCGGGCCGTGCGACTCGTGCAGTTCCGCCTGCGGCGCGGGCCTGGGATCGCCGCCGAGATGCACCGTCTCCGTGGCCACCTCGCGAGCCCATCGATGGCCCACCGAGTCGTTCAGCTGCCACAGGGGCAGCGGGGTGGCCCGGCCCCGGGCGCTGAGCATCCGAAGATGGAGGGGAGAGACCTCGTCGACGGCGAGGACGCCCAGCGGAGTGGGATCTTGCGCGGCGGCATGCACCAGTGATTCCTGCAGGGCGAGCGGATCCACATGGAGATGCTCGACGGCGAGACGGTACAGGGCAGGCTGCCAGCTCAGATGGGCCGGAATCGCCTTGCCCTGGGGGCCGGCATCGCCGCCACCGAGCCATTCCGTCACGAGGTGCGGGGCGTGGAGCGCATAGCGACGAAACAGCCCCGCGACCCGAGCGGCGATGGTGAGGCTTCGGGTGGGACGATCCTGCGCGAGGTGCGCCGCGAGCAGCGGATTGTGGGCCGCGACCGCGTCGAGCTGGTCCAGCACCGCCACCACCAGCGCCTGGCCCTGCCACGCGCGCCATTGGTCTTCTAGGCCCGCTCCGACGGCGAGATCGCGCACCCAGCGGGCGGGTGAGACGGCCTCGACACCCGCACTGATGCCGTCGAGCCGGGCGAGTTCCTGTCCCAGCAGACGTCCGGCGCCGGCGCCGGAGACGACGATGCGGGCGCTGTCGAACGGATCGGTGAGAGCGTCCCGAAGCCATGCGGACACATGCGCGACGAGGCCCGTCCACCGTGGGGCCGTCACCAACGTCAGCACATCGCCTCCTCATCGTCTGTCGCTTCACACCCTAGTGATCCCCTCCGACAGAAGTGCGAGAGACGACACGAGACGAGCAGAGGCGTGGCCGCGAGATCGGACTGTCGGTGGGGCCCGGCACAATGGGGCGGGTGAGTGGAGAGCAGATTCTCGAGTTCCTCGATCCGGAGCAGCGGCAGGTGGCGACGTCGCTGGACAGTCCCGTCGTGGTGCTGGCCGGCGCCGGCACCGGAAAGACGCGTGCGATCACGCATCGGGTGGCCTACGCGGTGGCTGAGGGGCGCTATCAGGCCTCCGCGGTGCTGGCGGTCACCTTCACCACGCGCGCGGCGGGCGAGATGCGTTCCCGGCTGGCACAGCTGGGGGTGCGCTCGGCTCAGGCGCGCACCATCCACGCCGCGGCGCTGCGGCAGTGCCAGTTCTTCTGGCCCAAGGTCTACGGCGCGCCGTTCCCGCCGCTGGCCGACAACACGTTCTCACTGGTGGCCCGGGCGGCCCATCAAGTCACCGGGGGCTCGGATACTGCGCTGGTGCGCGACCTCGACACCGAGATCGGCTGGGCGAAGACCAGCAACGTTACGCCGTCCCGATACGCCGAGATCGCTACGGGCCGGGTGGTCTCCGGTCTGGAGCCGGCGAGGGTGGGGGCCGTGTTCGCGGCCTACGAGAAGCTCAAGACTGATTCCGGAGTGGTCGACTTCAACGACCTGCTGCTTTGCAACGCCGTTCTGCTCAGCGAGCACCCGGCCGCGGCAGAGGAGATTCGGTCGGCCTACCGCCACTTCGTCGTCGACGAGTACCAGGACGTCTCGGCGCTGCAGCACCGCCTGATCTCGCTCTGGGTCGACGGCCGCGACGATGTCTGCGTGGTGGGCGACCCCAATCAGGCCATCCACTCCTTCGCGGGCGCGGATCCCGGCTTCCTGCTGGGGTTCGCCGACGAGCATCCCGGAGCCAAGACGATTCACCTGGTGCGCAACTACCGCTCCACGCCGCAGATCCTGGGCGTCGGCACCAAGGTGCTGCGCCCGTCGAGGACGGAGACCTTGCGTCCCACCCAAGCGCCTGGGCCCATGCCCATTCTCGACCCATCCACCACTGAACGCTTCGAGGCAGAGGATGTCGCCGAGTGGCTGCGCCAGCGCGCAGCGGCCGGCACCGCGTGGGCCGAGATGGCCGTGCTCTACCGAATAAATGCCCAAGCACCCGCACTCGAAGCGGCGTTGAGCGCGCGTGACGTCCCGTACACGGTGCGCGGCAGCGAGCGCTTCTACGAGCGGGCCGAGGTGCGCCAGGCCGTCACCGGCGTGCAGCGCGCCGCCGAGACCGCCCCCGATCAGCCTGCGCTGGAGGCGCTCGACGGGGTGCTCGCCCAGCTGGGCTGGACCACCGAGCCGCCGTCCGGACAGGGACGGCAGCGGGAGCGCTGGGAGTCGCTCACCGCCTTGCGCGACACCCTGCGCGAAGAAGCCCTCGATAGGGACGACCGGGACGGCTGGAGTCTCGGCGAGGCCGCCGCGTGGTTGGGTGAACGGGCGTCGTGGCAGCACTCGCCCGTCGCGGCGGCGGTCACCCTCAGCACCATGCATGCCGCCAAGGGCCTGGAATGGGACGACGTGGCCATCGTCGGCCTGCGCGAAGGGCTGGTTCCGTTCGTGCTGAGCCAGGAGGAGCCGGCGCTGTCGGAGGAGCGACGGCTGCTCTACGTCGCCATCACCCGGGCGCGCCGCCAACTGCGGCTCAGCTGGGCGTGGCGGTGGCAGGGCGGCCAGTCCAGCCGGTCGCGTTTCCTCGCGGGGATCGGGGGGCCGGCGGCGCCCCGGGACGAGGCGCCCAGGCAGCGCGCGACGTCGCTCAAGTCGCGGCCCTGCAAGGTCTGCGGCGCCCTGCTGCACTCCGCGACCGAGCGAAAGCTGGGCCGGCATGAAGACTGCGAGGTGGCTTACGACGAAGAGCTGCTGGCGTCGCTGAAGGCATGGCGAAAGACGACGGCGGAGGAGGCGAAGGTACCGGCCTTCGTCGTGTTCACCGACGCCACTCTGCAAGCCATCGCCGAGTCCGTTCCGCGGTCGGTGCCGGAGTTGCTGAAGCTGCCGGGGATCGGGAAGGTCAAGGCCGATCGTTACGGCCAGGCCTGTCTCGACGTGGTGCTCTCTCACTCATAGCGGGCCACAGCCAGGGGTGGGGCAGCCCTCCTGCCGGTGCCACGTGGTGGAGGTGAGGCCCGGATCGCCGAGGCTCCACGACCACTGTGCTCCGATCAGCTCGCTGGTGCCGTGCGCCAGATACGCCTGGGCCTGCAGCGAGGCCCAACTGAGGGCCCAGGCGCGCAGCGTCGGACTCTCGGAGCGCGAGAGGGGCTGGCGGCAGCGCTGGCAGCGGGGACACGGTCCGGCGCCGCTGACGACGAACGGCCCCACTTCGGCGTCCGCGTCGCCCCACCAGCAGTGCAGACTCGGGGTACCGTCGGCGAACAGGGCCTCCTCCAGGACGGGATCGTGCCCGGGGCGCCAGAGCAGCAGGGTGAGTGCCCCGCGATTGGGCAGGCCGGCGGCGGACGGGAGATACGGAGCGAGGCGGACGCTCAGACCGGACGAGCGCAGCATGGCGGCGGCGTGCATGGCGCGCTCGCGCGCGCCGACCACCTGAACGTCAACCATGACCATGATCCTGGGGCACAGCCCGCGCCACGCATAGACCTTGAGGCCAACCGGACAACACCAGCGGCATGTCGGGCAACACCGCCGGGCACAGCGCTGGGGCGGGACCGATCGCGATGATCGATCCCGCCCCAGCGGTAGTCGCTTGACTGCGTGTAACTCAGGCCTTGCCGAGAATACGGTTGAGGTTGGTGCCGCACTCGGGGCACTTGCCCTTGGCCATCTTGGTGCCCTTGGCGTTGACAACGACGTTGCCCGAGGCCTGGCGCTTGGCCTTGCACTTCACGCAGTAGAACTCGCCTTCCCACGTCTCTTCTGCCATTGAATCCTCCTAAAGATCTTTGACCGTCTCCCCCGAATGGGGACAGCACACCGTTCACTGTAGCGGGCGGGGGTAGCCACACCAGCTCCTGACACGCAAAGGAGTCCCGTGGTCCGGACCCGCCTTCCCCTGCGGGCCGAACCACGGAACCCACTGCTGGGAAGTAAACCGCGTGCCGCCGCTCGGCGTCAACTCACCTTCACTCGCCCTGGTCGAGCAGCTTGCGGAGTTCGGCGTCGAAGTCGTCCTCCACCGGTGCACCGGCGTCCTCGGAGAGGAACGAGAGGGGGTCGGCCAGATGGGAGGCGCTGGGGATCAGGTCGGGATGCTGCCACACCGCGTCGCGGCCGTCGACGCCCCGGTCGTGCTCGATGGCGGCCCAGAGATTCTCGGCGTCGCGCACCAGCCGGGGACGCAGCGTCAGCCCGATCAGCTCCTGCAGCACCGAGCGCACAGGGCTTCCCGCCGCGCGACGGCGGCGCACCAGCTCTTGGAGCTGGGCGGCGCTGGGCATCCACTTGGCGGTCACCCTGGCCGTGACGTGATCTACCCAGCCCTCGACGAGGGTGAGCAACACCTCGAGGCGCTCCAGGATCTCCATCTGCTCCGGCGTGCTCGCCGGTTTGAAGAAGGACCCTCGGACCTGCTCGCCGACGGCGATGACGTCCTCGATCGACATGGACTCGAACCGGCTGGGATCGAACTGCTCCGTGATCGCCTCGAGGTCGATGGTGATCTCCCGCGCGAAGTGCGCCAGCAGCGCCTGGATCTGCGGGCTCAGCCATCCGACGTGGTTGAACAGCCGCTGCCGCAACGCCTCGCGCACGGTGAGGTAGAGCACGACGTCGGACTCCGACGCGTCGAGATCCTGGGTGAACTGGGCCAGGTTGGAGGGCAGCAGCACCACGTCGGGAGAGGGGAGGATGTTGAAGCCTACCTCCGTGCCCGTCAGAGTGTCGCAGGCCACGCGGGAAAGCTCGCGCTTCAGCCGATCGCGGTACATCAGCGATGCCGACTGCCTCATCAAGGGGGCGAGCATCGCTCCCATCGGATCCTGCGGATCGAGTCCGGGGCTCGCCTCGCGTTCCAGTGCATCGCCGAGGCCTTCGATGATCGGCTCCACGATGCGCCGCCAGGACGGGCTGGACTCGTCGAGCCACTCGGTGCGGGTCACCGCGCGCGCAACCCGATAGGTGGGCGGCATGGTGGTGTGCTCGTCGAGCCACGACTGAGCCAGCCGCTCCGCGTCGACGAGAACGTCGCGCTCCTGTTTGGTGAGGGCCGGGTCGGGAGCCTGCTCGGAGGTGAGCTGCTTGGCAGCGGTGATGGTGGTGAGCCAGGCGGCGTCGGGGTCGCGATCGGCGTTGGTCATGCCGAAGACGCCCATGCCCGGACCCGCCATCTTGCCGAACTGGGCCATCAGGTCCGGCAGGTTCAAATCTCCTCCGACGGTGAAACCCATCTGCTCGAGCATCCGTCGCAGTTGCTCGAAGTCGAAGGGACCTTGGGGGGTGTTCTCGGAACTCATCAGCTACCTCCTTGTCCCATTCAACCGTACGGAGCAAGCGAGGTGCGCGTCGCCCTCCTTGGCGCTCTTGATACGGTGGTTCACGCACACCGAAGGCGAAGGGAGGGCGGATGACGCGCAACGCGGTGGCCATCGTCTCCTCGATCCTCTTCGTGGTGCTCGCGTTGTTCCTCGTGATCCTTCCCGTGCCCTATGTCACCTGGCGCCCAGGCCAGACGTTGGACGTGCTGGGAACCCACGATCAGCGCCCCGTCATCACGGTCTCGGGCCTGCCCGTCTACGAGACTTCGGGCGAATTGCGGCTGACCACGGTGTCGACGTCGAAGAGCGATACCAGCGTCAGCCTGCCCGAGGCCGTGTTCGCCTACTTCGCGGAGGGATCCGACGCGATGCCGCGGGAGGCCGTCTACCAGCCGGGTCAGTCGCCGGAAGAGGTGCGCCAGCAGTCGATGCAGCAGATGCAGGAGTCGCGCGACAACGCCATGGTCGCCGCCCTGCGGGCCGCCGGCGTCGCCGTGACGGAGGTGCCGATGGTGACGGGCGTCGTGTCGTCGGGCCCGGCGGCGGGCATGCTCGAGCCAGGCGACCTGATCATCTCCGTCAACGGCAAGGAGGTGTCGTCGACGGCCGACGTCACCGACCAGATCGCCGTCCTCAAGGTGGGGGAGCCTGCGGCCTTCGAGGTGCGCCGCGACGGCAAGCAGACCCAGGTGGCGTTGACCACCGTCGCCAGCACCCAGGGAGAGCACCGCGCCGTGGTGGGAATCAGCGTCGGCACCGGGTATCGTTACCAGCCGACGCTCGAGTACAGCCTCGACCCGGAGATCGTGGGCCCCAGCGCCGGCCTGATCTTCGCGCTCGGCATCTACGACACCATCACCGAGGGACCGCTCACCGGCGGCTCGGTGGTCGCGGGGACGGGCACCATCGATCCGACGGGGAAGGTGGGCTCGATCGGAGGCATCCGGCAGAAGATCGCCGCTGCCGACAAGGCCGGCGTCGATACCTTCCTCGTCCCCGCAAATAACTGTGACGACGTCATCGGCGTCGAATCCGGAGCGCGGCTCGTCAAGGTCGCCACCTTGAACGACGCCATCGCGGCGCTCCAGTTGATCAACGAAGGAAATGTCTCGGAGGTGCCCGTCTGTGGCTGATGCAACCCGACTGATCGCTTGTCTGGCTGATGTCGAGCGGCATGTGTCGTCGGCCGGCTGGGACCAGCCCGCCCGGCTGTTCGCCCTGGTGAGCACCGCTCAACTGCTCGCGCTCGAGCCTCAGCTCCGTGGGCGCGTCCCGGAGGCCAACGACGATGCGCTGACCGCCATCGAGCAGGACGACTTCCACGCCACCGACAACGTCTTCGAGCGGCTGAGCGGCATCTACTGGCCGGACACCGTCGAGGGTGTCGCGCTGGCCATGGAGCGCAGCTTCCTGCCGCCCCAGTTCGAGGGTGACCTGCCTGAGGACGGTGACGCGGCGGAGCGTTTCGTCAGCTCGCACCCGGAGAAGCAGGACGTGCGAGTGGTGGTGGGCGTTCTGCGGGACGGCTCGCGACACGGTCTCGCGCGCCTGATCAGCAACCCCGAAGATCTACTCGGCAGCGAGGACCTGGTTCCCGGTCTTGCCGAGGCGCTGTTGGCAACCTTGGAAGGTGAGAGTTCGTGAGTATCCGGAGCAATGTCGCTGACGCCCGAGGACGCGGCAGGCCCAGCCCCTTGCTGATCACCGTGGCGGTGGTGGGCGCCCTCGTCGCGCTGCTGCTGCTGACGGCCCAGCTGGTCACCGAATACCTGTGGTTCGAGAACCTCAGCATGCAGACCGTCTTTACCACCCAGTGGGTGGCGAAGCTGGTGCTGTTCTTCGCCTTCGGGATCCTGCTCGGCGGCATGGTGTTCGCCAGCATGGCGATCGCCTACCGGCTGCGCCCCAAGGTGCGGCGGGCAAACCTCGACGCCGATCTGCTCGTGCAGCTGCGTGACGTCCTGGATCGTCGTTCCGCGATGCTGATGCTGGTGCCGGCGGTGATCATCGGCCTGATGGGCGGCGGTGCCGCCGCGTCCTCCAGCGAGGTGTTCCTCGCCTGGTGGAAGGGCTCCTCCTTCGGTGTCACCGACGCCCACTTCGGCCTCGACGTCTCGTTCTTCGTCTTCACCCTTCCGGCGCTGCAGTTCCTGGTGAGCTTCGTGTTGTTCGCGCTGGTGCTGAGCGCGATCGCGGCGCTCTCCGTGCACTTCATGACGGGCTCGCTGACCACCCAGGCGGTCAGAGGTCTCGGCAACGTGCCCAGCAAGTCCACCCTCACCGCGCAGCGTCACATCTCGATCATGCTGGGCCTCGGCCTGGTGGTGTTCGCCGTCAACTCCTACCTGACGCGCTTCCTGTACTCGGTCACCACCAACCAGCTGCTCACCGGCATCACCTACACCGACTCGGCCGCCCGGGTGCCCGCCCAGACGATCCTCGCGGCGGTGGCCCTGCTGTGCGCCGCGCTGTGCTTCTACAACGCCTACAAGGTGCGCTGGAGCATTCCCGCGGTGTCGCTGGCGCTGATGGTGGTCACCGGCATCATCCTCACCATGGTCTACCCGTGGTTCATCCAGAACTTCCAGGTGGAGCCCAACAAGCCCGAGCGCGAGCGTCCGTTCATCGCCGCCAACCTCGAAGCCACGCAGAAGGCCTACGGCATCGACAACATCGACATCGATGACTACGAGGCCGTCACCTCCGTCAGCGCGGGGCAGCTGCGCTCCGACGCGGAGGCGCTGCCGGCCATCCGCCTGATGGACCCCTCCGTCATGCCGCCCACCTTCGAGCAGCTGCAGCAGGTGCGCGGGTACTACCGCTTCCCGAAGACGCTCGACGTCGACCGCTACGAGATCGACGGCCGCAGCGTCGACATGGTGGTGGCGGTGCGCGAACTCGACCTGGCCTCGGTGGAGTCCGGCGAGCTGTGGAATAACATGCGCACCGTCTACACCCACGGCCATGGCATCGTCGCCGCCTACGGCAACCAGCGCCAGGTCAACGGCGAGCCTGTCTTCGCCTCCGGTGGCATTCCGACGGTGGGCCTCCTCGACGAGCACCAGTCGCGGATCTACTTCGGTGAGCGCAGCACGCACTGGGTGGTCGCCGGCGCGCCCGAGGGATCGACTCCTGTCGAGCTGGACACCCCGTCGGGCGGCGAGGCTCGCACCGAGTCGCGCAACACCTACGACGGTGAGGGCGGCGTCGCCATCGGCAACCCGTTCATGCGTGCCCTGTTCGCGCTGCGCTTCGGCGACATCAACCTGATGCTGTCGGATCGCGTCAACGAGGAGTCCCAGCTGCTGTTCAACCGGGTTCCGATGGAGCGCGTGCAGGAGGTGGCCCCCTGGCTGACCCTGGACTCCGATCCGTACCCGAGCGTCGTCAACGGCAAGATCGTGTGGATCATCGACGGCTACACCACCACCAACAGCTACCCCAACTCGTGGCGTTCGGATTGGGAGAACTCGATCTCCGACTCGCGCACCCAGTCGGCTCAGCAGCTGACGATGGCGCAAAAGGTCAACTACGTGCGCAACTCGGTCAAGGCCACCGTCGACGCCTACGACGGCACCGTGACCCTGTACGAGTGGGACGAAGAGGATCCGATCCTGCAGACCTGGTCCAAGGTCTTCCCCGGCGTGATCACGCCCAAGGAGAAGATCTCACCGGAACTGCTCGAGCACCTCCGCTACCCGCAGGACATGTTCAAGCTCCAGCGCCAGATCCTGAGCCGCTACCACACCAAGAACACCGACACCTGGCTGCAGGAGTCGGACGTCTGGGCGATCCCCAACGATCCGGTGCGCGGCGGGACGCAGGACGCGGTCAAGCAGCCGCCCTACTTCCTGACCATCCGCTGGCCGGGCGACGACGAGCCGCACTACGCCAACACCACGGTGTTCGTTCCACGCGAGCGCGAGAACCTGTCGGTGTTCATGGCGGCCAACGCCGATGCCACCAGCGAGAACTACGGTCAGTTGCGGGCACTCAAGCTCTCCGACACCCATCAGATCTCCGGACCCGGCCAGACCTTCAACGCGATCTCCACCAACGAGCAGGTGGCCGATCGATTGCTGCCGTTCACCCGTCAGGGATCGACGGCCAGCGCGATCTACGGCAACCTGCTGACGCTGCCGGTCGGCGGCGGTCTGCTCTACGTGCAGCCCATCTACACGCAGACCACCTCCACCACCGGCGGCTACCCGGCTCTGCGCTTCGTCGTGGTGCGCTTCGGCGAGCACGTCGGCATCGGTGAGACGCTGCAGGCCGCGCTCGACCAGGTGTTCAAGGGCGATGCCGGCGCCGACACGGGTGAGGGTTCGCAGGAAGAGGTTCCCGGCCTCGAGCCCGATTCGGGCACGGAGCAGCCCGCGCTCGAGACCAGCGTCAGGGTGCGCAATCACCTGGACAGCGCGGAGAAGCTCTTCGCTGAGGCCGACGCGGCGCTCCGCGAGGGCAAGCTGGCCGACTACCAGGCGAAGAACGACGCGGCGAAGGTGCAGATCGAGAGCGCCATCAAGCTGCTCGACGAGGAGACCGGTGTCGCGGAGACCGAGGATCCCTCGGCCAGCGAGCAGCCGTCCGGCGAGGAGACCCCGGAGGAGGAGCGCTAGGTCTCACTTAGCTCGCCGGATCGATCACCTCTGGCGCCAGGCCGGCGGCCTCCAACTCCGGGAGGAACCGCTCGGCCTGGCCCGTGATCGAGATCACCAGGTTCTCCGGTGTCACGAGCTCCTGGAAGACCTGGGTGGCCTCGTCCGGTTCGACGGTGGCGAGGGCCGCGAAGTGCTGCTTCAGAAAGGTGGTGTCCAGGCCTGCCGCGCGCAACTCCGCCACTTGGTCGACGATGTCCGCCGACGTCTCCGTGGCCAGCGGAGCGATGCCGATGAGGAAGCGTTTGGCGTCCTCGATTTCCGCGGCACCGAAGGGTTCACCGAGCCGGAGCCGGTCGAGGATACGCAGCACCGCGTCGATGGTCACCTCGCTGCGGGTGCTGCCGCCGACGGTGAACAGGCTGTGGGTGGGCCCGGCGCCGAAGCCGCCATGGATGCCGTAGGTGTAGCCGAGGCGCTCGCGCAGCTCGAGGTTCAGCCTGCTGGCGAAAGCGCCCGCCATCGCGTGCCCACCCAGGCGTGCGGCCGCCCAACGAGGATCGGTTCGGGGGACGCTGCGCAGGCCCACCAGGATGGTCGACTGCACCGCGTCGGGACGATCCACCAGCACGGTGCCCGTGCCGTGAGGCGGGAGGTCGTCGGCCGGTGGTGCGAGCGTGGGTTGTGAGTTCTGCCATGCGCCGAGCGCATCGAACGCCTCGGTGGGCACCCGGGAGAGGTCGCCGGCCACGATGACGGTGGCGTGCGCGGGGCCGAAACCTCGACGATGCCACTCCCGGACATCGTCGGGGCAGATGGCGCCCAGCGTCGTAGGTACGCCTCCAGCCGGCCTGCCCAGCCGGGCGTCGTCGCCGTAGAGGCGCCGGTTGAATGCCAACCGATTGGCGCTGCCGGGGGAGGCCAACGCCGTATCGTGCCGGGCGATGCGGGTCTCGATGTGGTGAGCGATGTCCTGGTCGGCGTAGGCGGGCTCGCGCAGCACCTCCGTGAACAGCTCCAGGACGGGGCCGAGCCGACGCGCCGGCGCCTGGCCTCCTAGACGGGTGTGATGTTGCTTCGCCCAGCCGTGCAGCGAGGCCCCTTCAGCCTCGAGCAGCTCGGCGATCCTCCCGTCGGGGTGGGGGACGGTGCCCTCGTCGATGGAATTGAGTGCGATCGTGCCTACTCCCTCCAGCGCCCGGGGCTCGCTGGACAGCGGCAGGGGAAGCAGCAGGTCGAAGGTGGCGACGTGCTGGCCCGGCAGGTCGAACAGCCACACGGTGAGGCCGTTCGGGAGAACGCGAACCTCCGGAGACGGGTAGATCCAGGGGCGCGGCGCGGGGACGACGGGGCGGCTCATCGATCTTCTCCGCTCAGGTAGTGCAGCTGGTGGGCGGCAGCGGGGGTGAGGTGATCGGCGACGACCCGGGCGAGGTCGGCCGGGGTGAGTGACATCACGTGCGTGAGATGCGTGTTGATCGAGGCCGGATCTCCGTAGGTCAGCCAGTGCTCGTTGATCAGGTCGGCACGCCCGGCGGTGGTGGCCAGTTCCCAGAGCCAGTCGCGTTCGTATTGGGCCTGCGCTCGCTGCAGTTCCTCCTCGGTGGGGCCCGACTCCGCGAACGCGGCGATCTCGGTGAGGAGGCGTTCGGAGAGCTCGGCGACGCTGGTCTGCTCAGACGGCCGAGCCGAAGCGGCCACGACGGACTCGGCCCTCAGATGCGGCAGTGTGGAGAGGTGGAGTTCGGTGGCGATGCCGGCCTCCTTGACCAGGGCGCGGTGCAGTCGCGAGGCATGTCCGTCGGCGAGCACCGAGGCGGCCAGGTCGAGCGGCGCGTGGTCCGGATGGGTCGCCGGCGGGACCGTCCAGGAGAGGTAGCTCAGCGAGTGGGGGACGGGGCGCGTCACAGACGTCACCTGGGGAGCGAACAACTGGTGGCGCTCGCCCACCGCGGGGCGCGCCGGCGCGGGCAGGGTGGGCAGCAGCCCGAAACGGTTCTCGACGAGGTCCAGGGCCTCGTCGGGAGGCACCGGTCCGCACAGCACCAGGCGGGCGTTGCTGGGCCGGTACCAGCGCGCGAAGAAGGTGGCCACATCGTCGAGGGCGGCGTCGTCCAGATGCTCCATCGAACCGATCGGCAGGTGGCCGTAGGGGTGTCCGGCGGGAAAGTGCTGCGCGATGAGCAATTCCAGCAGGTCGCCGTAGGGCTGGTTGTCGTAGCGCTGCCGGCGCTCTTCCTTGACCACGTCGCGCTGCGCCTCGAAGTTGTCGGCGGTGATCGCCAGCGACGCCAGCCGGTCGGCCTCCAGCCACAGCACCAGATCCAGCGCGCCGGGCGGAACGGCCTGGAAGTAGTTGGTGCGATCGCTGGAGGTGGTGGCGTTGACGGTGCCGCCCAGCGCCTCGATCAGCGCCATGTGCTCGCCGGACGCCACCTGAGCGGAGCCCTGGAACATCAGATGCTCGAAGAGGTGGGCGAACCCCGTGCGGTGGGGTTCCTCGTCGGCCGACCCCACCTCGTAGTAAAGGTTGACGGCCTCGCCGGGAGCGCCGGGATCGTGCTGGACCACAACCTCCAACCCGTTGCTCAGCCGGGCGCGGGTCAGCTCGTAGTGCAACTCTTCGACGGGTGGCTCAAGCGGCATGCGGGCTAGTCTCACGCACATGGCCCGGTTACACAACCAGCCGCGCCCACATCGCGCCCCGCAGGGCATTGGCGACGACGAGGCCGTCGGCGGATCGCAGCTCGTCGATCGTCACATCGCCCTCGGTCGCCGGGCGTCCGAAGAGGGAGCCGTGCTCCAGGATCTCGGCTCGCGCCACCCCGTCCAGCACGCCGCGTGCCAGGGGAGGGGTGCGCCAGACGCCGTCGATGAGGACGAAGACACTGCTTCGACCGCCTTCGAGCAGATAGCCGTCGGCGTCGGTGCCGAGGGCGTCGAAGGCCCCGGCGGCGTCCGCGTCGCGCCAGGCCTGGTCCAAGGCCGCGCGGCGGGTGGTCTTGTGGCGCGAGAGCGCGTCGGGCCGCCAGGGCTGGGGGGCGAGCGTGATGAGGATCGGGTTGCCCGATGACGGAACCATGGGCGCGTGCGCGATGCTCGCACGGCCGTCGGGTGCCACCTCCACCCGTGCGCGATGCGTCCCCTTGCTGGGCACCGTGGCCAGGGCGTCGGTCAGCAGGGCGCTCGCGTCCAGTTCCGGAAAGCCCAGCGCGGCGGCGGAGGCGCGGAGCCGTGAGGTGTGCCCGGCCAGTCTCGGGGCGCGGCCGTCGTCGACGAGGATGGTCTCGATCAGGGAGAACTGCGGAGCAAGCCCGGTGAGGAAGGAGCCCTTGGCGAGGCACTCGCGGTACTCCGCGGTCGGATCGCTGCCGATCGTGATGCCGGCTCCCACGCCCAGCCGCAGCGCGTCGTCGTCGATCTCGACGGTGCGGATCGCCACATTGAGGCTGCTCTTCCATCCCAGCGGTCCTTCGGCAGGCTCGAGAAGGCCCATGCTTCCGGTGTAGCCGCCACGTGGTGTGTCCTCCAGCGCTCGGATCACCGCCATGCTCGACGACTTCGGCGCGCCCGTGATCGAGCCGCACGGGAATGCCGCCCGCATCAGGGCTCCCGGCAGGGTGCCGGGTGTAGCGAGGGCCTCGACGGTGCTGGTCATCTGCCAGAGGTCGCCCACCCGGGACACATCGAACAGCGAGGTGACGGCCACGCTGCCCGGCTGGGCGACCTGCCCGAGGTCGTTGCGCAGGAGGTCGACGATCATCACGTTCTCGGCGCGGTTCTTCGGGTCGGCCGCGAGCGTCGTGGGGTCGTCGATCTCGTCTGCACGCGCCGTGCCCTTCATCGGGGTGCATCGCACGGTGCCGTCGGAATCGACCTGGAGGAAGAGTTCGGGGGAGAGTCCGAGCGTCCACGACGGAGCGGGCGACGGCAGGTGCGCCAGGACCGCGTACTCGGTGGGCTGCCGATCGCGCAGGCGTCGATAGAGGTCGATCGGGTGCCCGTACCGGTCGGCGCGGATCGGGAAGGTCAGGTTGACCTGATAGGTGTCGCCGCGCCGGATGGCCTGGTGCACGGCCGCCACCCGATCCGTGAAGACGTCCTCGTTCCACGCCGGCTCGGGGGAGACCACACCCGCCGGCTCGTTCGGCGCCGTGTCTGCGAGCCAGCTGCCGGCGTCGATTTCGCGCCGCTCGGCGAAACGAAACACGGCGCCGACTCCGGTGTCCCGGAGACGCAGGTGGGCCTCGCCGAGGTCGTAGGGCAGCCAGACGAAGCAGTGCAGGCCCCGCTGCCAGCCGTTGACGAGGGCCGCGTCGAGGCTGTTCAGATCCACCTCGACGATGTCGGTCAGGTCCGTGAGCAGGGTTCCGCGTCCGGAGAAGGCGTCGTCGAGCAGCACGAAGGGAACCTCACCGCGAGCCATGGTGAGCAGGCTATCGTCTCGGGGTGTGGAGATAGAGATCCAGACCCCGGACGATCCGCGCCTCAGGGACTTCGTGGCGCTGCGCGACTCGCAGCTGCGTACCAGTCTCGAGACGGCGGAAGGGATCTTCATCGCCGAGGGCGACAAGATCATCCGGCGCGCCGCCGAGGGCGGATGCCGCCCGCGAGCCTTCCTGCTGCAGGAGCGCTGGCTTGCGGGGCTCGCCGACGTGCTGGCCGAATGGCCCGACGTGCCGTGTTACGTCGCGCCGGGGGCTCTGATTGAGCGGGTCAGCGGCTTTCACGTGCACCGGGGCGCGCTGGCCTCGTTCGAGCGCCCGGCGCCGACCGACTGGAACACCCTGCTGGCCGCCGACCGACTGCTGGTGTGTGAGGATCTGGTCGACCATGCCAACCTCGGCGGCATCATGCGCATCGCCGCCGGGCTCGGCTGGGGAGGCGTGGTGCTCTCGCCGGGCGCCGCCGATCCGTTGTACCGGCGCGCGATCAAGGCGTCGATGGGAGCCTCACTGGCGGTGCCCTGGCGACGCATGACCAGCGACGACGACCTGCGCCTGCTGAAGGAGGCGGGGTTCCGGCTGGTGGCGGCGACGCTGCGTCCGGGTGCCGTCAGCCTGGACGCCTATCGGCCCGAGGGCAAGGTGGCGGTGCTGCTCGGCACCGAGGGGCACGGGCTCAGCGATGCCTGGAGCGGCGCGGCCGACGACGCGGTCACCATCCCGATGACGGACCGGGTGGACTCGCTCAACGTGGCGACCGCCGCAGCGATCCTCGCCTACGCGCTGCGCCCCTCGTGAAAGTCAGGCGACCGGCTTGGCGACGGTCTTCGGACTGACGGGCCAGTCGTCGGGATAGCGGAAGGCGAGCTCGGCGACCTGCTTGTCGAGCTGACGGCGGGAGCGCTTCGAGAGCCGGTCCCCGAACACGGTTCCGTTCAGGTGATCGGTCTCGTGCTGCAGGCAGCGGGCGAGGTAGCCGGTGCCGATCTTCTCCTGCGGGTTGCCGTAGGCGTCCTGGCCGACGCAGGTTGCGACGTCGGCGCGGGCGAGCGTGGCGTATCCACCGGGATGGGACAGGCATCCCTCGTCGGCGGCCTCAAGGTTGCGTTCGTTGCCCTCCGGCAGGATCACCTCTGGGTTGACGAACACGCCACGATGCGTGACGTGGTCGGCGTCGGGGCACTCGTAGACGAACACCGCCAGGTCGACGCCCACCTGGGTGGCCGCCAGGCCGACGCCCTCGGCGGCGTGCATGGTGGCCCACATGTCGCGGATGAGCTGATGCAGTTCCTCGCCGAACTCCGTGACGCGCCTCGTCTGGGCATGCATGACGGGAGTTCCCCAACGGGTGATCGGTAGCACCTTGCCGCCTGTCGTCAGATCGCCCAACGCGTTCTCGTCGCTCATCGTCTCCCCGTTTCCGTGTCTTTGCCGTGCGTCGAGCACCAAGTATGCCGAATCCCGCCGTCGCGGTGTGGGCGAGCCCGGCAGGTCGTCTTGGTATCCGTCTGGACCACGGGTCAGACTGAGCCCATGGGACAGCAGCGGCGAGCGTGGGAGGCATTGATCGACGACTACGCGCGCCATCTGTCCGCCGAGCGCGGGCTGTCTCCGCACACCGTGCGCGGGTACCGCTCTGATCTGCGCGACCTGGCCTCGTGCTGCCAGGAAGGCCCCGGCTCTGTCACGCTCGCGATGCTACGACGGTGGCTCGCTGATCTGGTCGAGGGCGGCGCCTCCTCGGCGACGATTCGGCGCAAGGTGTCGTGTGTTCGGGGGTTTTTCGGCTGGGCCGTGCGCCAAGGGCATGTCACGGAGGATCCGGCGGTGAGGCTCAAGTCGCCGAAACGGGGCCGGACGCTGCCGGCCGTGCCGACTCCGGCGGTGGTGGATCACGCGCTGGCGGCGGCCGAGGCCGCGGTGGCGGAGCAGGGGGAGCCCCAGCAGCTCCGAGACCTGGCGCTGCTGGAACTGCTCTATGCCAGCGGGCTGCGTGTGTCCGAACTCTGCGACTTGAGGCTGGATCAGCTGGATCTGGACGCCAGGGTCGTGCGCCCAGTGGGCAAGGGCAGCAAGCAGCGCACCGTGCCCTTCGGGGTGCCGGCTGCCGATGCGCTGCGAGCCTGGCTGGTGGTGAGGTCACGTCTGGCCGGCCCTCAGAGCCCGGAGCTGGTGTTCCTGGGCGCCCGCGGAGGGGCGCTTGATCCCCGGGTCGCGCGGCGGGTGGTGAACCAGGCGACGGCGGCGGAGGGTCGTCAGGTGAGCCCGCACGCCCTGCGCCATGCGATGGCGACCCAGTTGTTGGATGGTGGAGCCGACCTGCGCAGCGTGCAGGAGATGCTGGGACACGCCAGCGTCGCGACCACCCAGATCTACACCCACGTCACCTCCGAGCGTCTCCGCGAGGCCTACAAGACCGCCCACCCCCGGGCGTGATTCCGACTGAGACTCTCGCCATCCGTGATCTCTCGCCCCAGATGTGGGAGGCGTGAGACTCGTCCACATGGTGTGTGCCGCAGGCGTCTCATCGACCCGCGCTCCTATCCCTCCAACAGCGACTCCGGATCGATCAGGCTGCCGTCGCGCCAGGCCATCCAGTGCAAGTGACAGCCGGTGGAGTAGCCCGTGGTGCCCACCACACCCACCTGAGATCCGGCCGCCAGTTCCTGGCCGATGCTGACGCCCACGTCGGGGAGGTGCGCGTAGGCCGTGCGGAGCCCGTCGCCGTGATCGACGATCACCCGGTACCCATAGCCACCGTCCCATCCGGCCGAGCTCACGGTGCCGGCCCAGGGGAGCGAGATGGTCGTGCCGCAGGGCGCGGCGAAGTCGAGCCCGTCGTGCAGCTTGTAGACGCCCGTGACCGGGTGGACGCGCATGCCGTAGCGCGACGTGATCCTGCCGCTCACGGGCGCGTCTCCGGTGGCCGCCGTTGGTGCGAGAGCAGGAGGGAGGGGAACCTTGATCTCGGGTTGGGAGCCGGCAGGCAGCAGCCGGATCACGCGGGCCTCGGTGTAGTGCAGGGGGTTGAAGTAGTCCTCGCCGTCGGTGAGCCCCCAGTGCAGACAGGCTTGCGGCGTGCAGTGTCCCGCCGCGAGCGTGCCGATCACGTCCCCCGCCGAGACGATGTCGCCCTTGCCGACGCTGGGCGAGACCGGGGTGTAGGTGGTGCGGAGTCCGTTGCCGTGGTCGACCGACACCGATGGAGTGCCCGCCACCTTCCCGGCGAAGAAGATCGTTCCCGGTGCGGCCGCGCGCACCTCGTCACCCTCTCTGCCCTCCAGATCGACCCCCCGGTGCCCGGCAGAGTAGCGCGTAGGCCCAGGATCGAACGGGCGCACGGCCTGGCCGGGAACGGGCAATTCCAGTTTCAGTCCGTCATCGGCCCATGCGGTGGGCGCGGCCCACAGCAGAGCGACCGAGACGAGCGCAGCTATCAGTCGTCGCATGTCCCATGATTGGTTTCGGCGCCCCAGATTTCCCATCGGGTTCCCACCTGTGGAAACCTCGCTTCGAGATGCTCGCTCGAAGCCGTTTTGATGGTGTGACGGCTGGGGCATAGGATGGACCGGCAACCCACCTGGGTTGACTTCGCATGCGCAGCGCGACTTACGTCGCACGGCCGCCACGTGGTCCCGATTCGTCGGGGGTGTCGGACGGGCGCATCAGGGCTCCTGATCGAGAGGTCAAGGGGCAGAGAACCACCGTGAGGCGTCGCCTCACCCAAGCAGAGGTGGGCCCGTAGGCCTGCCGGAAAAGGATACGGCCATGGCCGTGGTAACCGCTCGCCAGTTGCTCGAGAACGGCGTTCACTTCGGGCATCAGACCCGTCGTTGGAACCCGAAGATGAAGCGTTTCATCTTCACCGAACGCAACGGCATCTACATCATCGACCTGCAGCTGTCGCTCACCTACATCGACAAGGCGTACAAGTTCGTCAAGTCGACCGTCGCCCGCGGCGGCCAGGTGCTGTTCGTCGGCACCAAGAAGCAGGCCCAGGAGGCCATTCAGGAGCAGGCCACCCGCGTCGGCATGCCCTACGTCAACCAGCGTTGGCTGGGCGGCATGCTCACCAACCTGCAGACCGTGAGCCAGCGCGTCTCGCGCCTCAAGGAGCTCGAGGGCCGCGACTTCACCGATGTCGCCGGCAGCGGCCTCACCAAGAAGGAACTGCTCCAGCTCGAGCGCGAGAAGAACAAGCTGAGCAAGACCCTCGGTGGCATCCGCGACATGGCCAAGACCCCGCAGGCCGTGTGGATCGTCGACACCAAGAAGGAGCGCCTCGCCGTTGACGAGGCCCGCAAGCTGAACATCCCGATCGTCGGCATCCTCGACACCAACTGCGATCCCGACGAGGTCGACTTCGCGGTTCCCGGTAACGACGACGCGATCCGCTCGGTGGCGCTGCTCACCCGCATCATCGCCGACGCCGTCGCCGAGGGCCTGATCGAGCGTTCCTCCGGCCGCAGCGCCGAGGAGACCCCGGCCGAGCCCATGCCCGACTGGGAGCGCGAGCTGCTGGGTGCCGACGAGGCCCCCGTCGCCGAGGTCGCCCCGGAGGCGCCCGCCGCTGAGGCTCCTGCCGAGGAAGCCGCTCCGGCCGAGGAAGCCGTCGAGGCTCCCGCCACCGAAACCAACTGATCACCCCTCCTGGAACGGAAGTAAAGAAGCACTATGGCAATCACTGCCGCTGATGTGAAGAAGCTCCGCGACGCCACCGGCGCGGGCATGATGGACGCCAAGCGGGCCCTCACCGAGGCCGACGGCGACTTCGACAAGGCCGTGGAAGGCCTGCGGATCTCCGGCCTGGCCAAGGCCGCCAAGCGTGCCGACCGCGAGGCCACCAATGGCATCGTCGCGGGCCGCGACGGCGTGCTGATCCAGTTCGCCGCCGAGACCGACTTCGTCGCCAAGAACGCCGAGTTCGTCGGCCTGGCCGAGCAGATCGTCGACGCCGTCACCGCCTCCGGTGCCAAGGATCTGGCTGCCGCCAATGCGGCCACCCTGGCCGGCGGCGCTGTGGTCGAGGAGGCCGTCAAGGAGCTGGGCGCCAAGATCGGCGAGAACATCTCGCTGGTCAACGTCGCCAACTACGACGGCGCCACGCACCTCTACCTGCACCGTCGCGCCGCCGACCTTCCGCCCCAGGTGGGCGTGCTCGTCGAGCTCGAGGGTGGCAACGAGGAGCTGGCTCACCAGGTGGCCATGCAGATCGCTGCCATGTCTCCCGCCTACGTGTCCCGTGACGACGTGCCGGCCGACATCGTCGAGAACGAGCGTCGCATCGCCGAGGCCACTGCTCGCGAAGAGGGCAAGCCCGAGGGTGCGCTGCCGCGCATCATCGAGGGTCGCGTGACCGGCTACTTCAAGGACGTCGCCCTGCTCGACCAGGCGGCCGTCTGGGAGGACAAGAAGTCGGTGGGCGCCGTGCTCGACGCCAACAACACAAAGGTGGTGCGCTTCGCGCGCTTCGCCGTCGGCGCCTGATCTCGGATAAGCGCTGAACAAACGCAGTAAAGTAACGTGCGCCGCGATGGATACATCGCGGCGCACGAACATATGAGGGGAAGTCCATGAGTAAGCCTTACAAGCGCGTTCTGCTCAAGCTGTCCGGCGAAGTCTTCGGCGGTGGCAAGCTCGGCGTGGATCCCGTCGTGGTGTCGGCGATCTCCAAGGAGATCGCGCAGGTCGTTCAGGGTGGCACGCAGGTGGCGATCGTCGTGGGCGGCGGCAACTTCTTCCGCGGCGCCGAGCTCTCGCAGAGCGGCATGGCGCGCGACCGGGCCGACTACATGGGCATGCTCGGCACCGTCATGAACTGCCTCGCACTGCAGGACTTCTGCGAGAAGGAAGGTGTCGTCACCCGAGTGCAGTCGGCGATCACGATGAGCCAGGTGGCCGAGCCCTACATTCCCCGCAAGGCCGAGCGCCATCTCGACAAGGGGCGCGTGGTGATCTTCGGCGCCGGCTCGGGCATGCCGTACTTCTCCACCGACACGGTCGCCGCCCAGCGGGCCCTGGAGATCGGCGCCGACGCGCTGCTGATGGGCAAGCAGGGCGTGGACGGCGTCTACAACGCCGACCCCCGCGTCGACCCGGACGCGAAGATGTACCGCCACCTCACCTACGACCAGTTCCTGGCCGAGGATCTCAAGGTCGCCGACGCCACCGCGATCGCCCTGGCGCGCGACAACAACCTCAACATCGTGTTCTTCAACCTCTCCGTGGATGGCAACATCGCCCGCATCGTCGGCGGCGATGACATCGGAACCCTCGTCACTCGATAACACTCAACAGCAAGGAAGGAGCGATCGCCATGATCGCCGATACCCAGAACGACGCCGAGTTCAAGATGGAGATGGCGGTGGAGCACGCGCGGGAAGACTTCGCGAGCATCCGCACGGGCCGAGCCCACCCCGCGATGTTCAACAAGTTGCTGGTGGACTACTACGGCGCGCCCACCCCGCTGCAGCAGCTCGCCACCTTCACCTCCACCGATCCGCGCTCGCTGCAGATCACCCCCTTCGATCGCAGCGCGATGGGTGGCATCGAGAAGGCCATCCGCGACTCCGACCTGGGCGTCAACCCCAGCAACGACGGCAACTCCGTGCGCATCGTGATGCCTCAGCTCACCGAGGAGCGTCGCAAGGAGTACATCAAGCTGGCGCGTCACAAGGCCGAGGACCACAGGGTCGCCGTGCGCAACACCCGTCGTCACTCGATGGATGCGCTGAAGAAGGCCGAGAAGGAGGGCGAGATCAGCGAGGACGAGCTGAAGCGCGCCGAGAAGGCCCTCGACGCCACCACGAAGAAGTTCGTGGAGAAGATCGACGAGCTGCTCAAGAACAAGGAAGCGGAGCTCAGCGAAGTCTGATGCTGCCCCCGTATGAGCTGAAGCCGACCCCGAAGGCCGGGCGCAACCTGCCCGCCGCCATCGGGGTCGGCGTCGCCCTGTTCGGCTTGGTTGCGGTCGGCCTGCTGTGGGTGCCGTGGCTGTTCATCGCCATCGCGGCCTTCGCGCTCTGCATGGGGGTCGTCGAGGTGGGGGGCGCGCTGCGCCTCAAGGGCCTCAAGCCGGAGGTGGTGCCGGTGGCGATCGGCACCGTGCTCAGCGTGCTCCTGGGCTACGCGGCTTCGGTCTGGCCGATGCGTTTCTCGCCCGAGGGCATCGTGGTCATCGTGCTGGGAGCGACGATGCTCGCCGTGCTGACCACCCGGGTGTTTCGGGGGCAAGAGGGCTTCATCGCCGACCTCGCGGCCAGCGCACTCCTGATCGCCTATCTTCCGCTGCTCGGCGGCTTCATCTCGCTCACCATGGCCGCCACCGACGGCGCCCTGCGGATGTGGCTGATCCTGATCTGCAGCATCGCCTCCGACGTGGGTGCCTACACCGTCGGGGTGCTGATCGGAAAGCACAAGATGGCGCCGTCGATCAGCCCGGGCAAGACCTGGGAGGGTTTCGCCGGCGGCCTGATCTTCGCCGTCGGATTCGGCATCCTCGGCAGCATCTATCTTCTCGGCGCCCCGTGGTGGGTGGGCATCCCGCTCGGGCTGCTGGTGTCGCTGGCCTCCGTCGTCGGCGACCTGGTGGAGTCGCTGATCAAGCGCGACGCCGGCCTCAAGGACATGTCCAATCTGCTGCCCGGACATGGCGGCTGGATGGACCGCCTGGACGCGCTGATCCTGGCCGTGCCCACCGGCTGGCTGGTCCTCTTCCTCACGATCGGAGCCTGATTCCTCTATGGAACGCACCCCTCTGCCCCTCGTCTTCGACGCGCCCTCGCGCGGCAAGGCCCCCAAGCACTGGCTGGACCTCACCCAGGACGAGCGGGTCGACGCCATGCAGCGGATCGGCCTGCCCAAGTTCCGGGCCGATCAGATCAGCCGGCACGTCTTCGACCGGCTCGAGGACGACGTCACCCAGTTCACCGATGTGCCCGCGCAGCTGCGCGACGAGCTGGGGGCGCAACTGTTCCCGTCGCTGCTGGAGCAGGTCACGCGGCTGAGCTGCGACGGCGACACCACCGTCAAGACCTTGTGGAAGCTGTTCGACGGGTCGCTGGTGGAGTCGGTGCTGATGAAGTACCCCAGCCGGACGACGCTCTGCATCTCGTCGCAGGCCGGCTGCGGCATGGCATGCCCCTTCTGCGCCACGGGGCAGAACGGCCTGAAGCGCAACCTGTCGCAGGCGGAGATCTCGGCCCAGGTGCTGGCGGCCAACCAGATGCTCGCATCCGGCGTGGTGCCGGGCGCCACCGGTCGGTTGAACAACGTGGTGTTCATGGGCATGGGGGAGCCGCTGGCCAATTACAAGGCCGTGATGGGCACGGTGCGCCAGATGGTGGACCCGTCCCCGCGTGGCTTCGGCATGAGCGCGCGAGGCATCACCGTCTCGACCGTCGGCCTGGTGCCGCGGATTCAGCAGCTCACCGAAGAGGGCATTCCTCTCACCTTGGCCGTCAGTCTGCATGCCCCCGACGACGAGCTGCGCGACGAGATCGTGCCGATCAACAACCGGTGGAAGGTGGCCGAGGTGGTGGATGCCGCGTGGGAGTACGCCCGCGTCACCAAGCGCCGCGTCTCCATCGAGTACGCCATGATGCGCGACATCAACGACCAAGCCCACCGCGCCGAGCTGCTCGCCCAGGTGCTGAAGCGTCGCGGCGACTGGGGCTGGGTGCACGTCAATCTGATCCCGCTGAACCCCACGCCGGGCTCGAAGTGGACGGCGTCGCGGAAGTCGGACGAGAAGGCCTTCATCCAGACCTTGGAGCGACGCGGCGTCCCCGTCACCTTGCGCGACACCCGCGGCCGCGAGATCGACGGCGCCTGCGGCCAGCTCGCCGCCTCCGCCACAGCCGGCTGAGAGGGGCTCGTAGACCCGACTGTGACATGCGCTGCACCTGTCATGTCACAGTCACGTTACAGTTTCGGCGTCATCCTCGGCGTCATGCCTAGTCAACGCGGGAACAGGTCGTTTGTCTGGTGGACTGTCCTTGCCCTCGACACCGGACCAAGCAATAGAATCACCTCGGTTTTACAGACGTGAGGAGCCAACATGGAACAAGTCCTAGAGCCGATCTTCGACGCGGTGATCGCGCGTAACCCTGGTGAGGCGGAGTTCCACCAGGCGGTGCGTGAAGTGTTCGAGAGCCTGGGCCCGGTGGTCAAGCGCCACCCCGAGTACCTCGAGATGAAGATGCTGGAGCGCATCTGCGAGCCTGAGCGTCAGATCATCTTCCGCGTGCCGTGGATGGACGACAAGGGCGAGGTGCACATCAACCGCGGCTTCCGCGTCGAGTTCAACTCCGCGCTCGGCCCCTACAAGGG
Source organism: Tessaracoccus caeni (assembly GCF_029211185.1). Lineage (GTDB taxonomy): Bacteria > Actinomycetota > Actinomycetes > Propionibacteriales > Propionibacteriaceae > Arachnia > Arachnia caeni. The sequence goes on along the minus strand of NZ_JARGDO010000001.1, from coordinate 47,936 downwards.
CGGCCTGCGCTTCCACCCCAGCGTCTACCTCGGCGTGATCAAGTTCCTGGGCTTCGAGCAGATCTTCAAGAACTCGCTCACCGGCCTGCCCATCGGCGGCGGCAAGGGCGGCTCCGACTTCGACCCGCGCGGCAAGTCCGACGCCGAAGTGATGCGGTTCTGCCAGTCGTTCATGACCGAGCTGTACCGCCACCTGGGTGAGTACACCGACGTGCCCGCCGGCGACATCGGCGTGGGCGGCCGCGAGATCGGCTTCATGTTCGGCCAGTACAAGCGCATCACCAACCGTTACGAGTCCGGCGTGCTCACCGGTAAGGGCATCGGCTGGGGCGGCTCGCTCGTGCGCACCGAGGCCACCGGCTACGGCACCGTCGTGTTCGCCAACGAGATGCTGAAGACCCGCGGCGAGTCCTTCGACGGCAAGCGCGTGATGGTCTCCGGTTCCGGCAACGTCGCGATCTACGCCGCCGAGAAGGCCGCGCAGCTCGGCGCCAGCGTGATCGGCTTCTCCGACTCGTCCGGCTACGTCGTCGACGAGGGCGGCATCGACCTCGACCTGCTGAAGCAGATCAAGGAAGTGGAGCGCGGACGCGTCTCCGACTACGTCGATCGTCGTTCTTCTGCCGTGCTCGGCAAGGAGGGCACCAGCATCTGGGACGTGCCCGTCGACGTCGCTCTGCCCTGCGCCACGCAGAACGAGCTGAACGGCGACCAGGCCGCCAGCCTGGTCAAGAACGGCGTGAAGGTGGTCGCGGAGGGCGCGAACATGCCCACCACTCCTGAAGGCATTCAGATCTTCCAGTCCGCGGGCGTGCTCTACGGTCCCGGCAAGGCGGCCAACGCCGGCGGCGTGGCCACCTCGGCGCTGGAGATGCAGCAGAACGCGTCGCGTGATTCGTGGACCTTCGAATACACCGAAGAGCGCCTGACCAACATCATGAAGGCCATTCACGAGAACTGCGCGGAGACCGCGGAGAGCTACGGCGCTCCCGGCGACTACGTGGTCGGCGCCAACATCGCCGGCTTCGAGAAGGTGGCCAGCGCGATCCAGGCCTTCGGTCTGGTCTGAGCCTGACACAGCTACGTGGGCCCGAGCGGAAACGCTCGGGCCCACGTTTGTCTCCGAGAAGCCCCATGGGCCATTCGATGCCGTGGATAGCGCTGGTTATTTGGCGTGGCGTGTGCAGTAGGTACACGCCGCGCCAGATAGCCAGTTTTGTTCGGCTCATTCCGTTTCGGGTGCGCTCCAGAGGTTGCGGTAGTGGGTGATCCGGTCGGCGTCAGGGGCGATGCCGTAGCCGTCGAAGAAGGGCTGTTCGTAGCCAGGGCCGAAGTTCCAGTCCAGCGACCAGGAGGCGATGGCCAGATCGGCCCAGCGGTCGGCGACGCCGAGGTCGCCCAGGTCGACGTGGCCAAGGAAGGCACCATCGTCCGCGAGCAGCGTGTTGGGCGCGCAGGGGTCGCCGTGGGCGACCACCAGCAGGTCCACGTCGTCCTGGAAGCCGATCCATTCGGGCGTCTCGAAAAGGCACGCGGTCGGGTCGAGGGTATGGAGAAGGGCGAGCCCCTCGCCGATCGCGAAGGCCGCTCGAGCGGGATCCGTCTTCCACCGAGACGACACCGCGTTCTCGCCGGGAAGTTCCGCGCTCACCAGCAGCCAGCCGTCGTCGACCTCCTCGAAGTCGACCATGCGCGGGGCCGGATGCCGGCCGCTCAGCCAGGACAACCGTTCGGCCTCGGGCAACAGATCGAAGGGGCTCCACTTGGCGTACAGCGCCGGGGCATCCCCGGAACCGGCGAGGCGCGCGGTGATGCCGCCGAGCCCGTTGCGCCACACCAGCTTCTCGACCACCCTGGCGTGTTCCGCCGCCCACCGGGTGATCGCGAAGGGGACGGGAGTTCCGACTGGGGGAGCACCGGCGAGCGACATGTGTTCGATCCTTCCATATGCCGAGCACGACTAGACTCGCCTGGTGCGCACCATCGTCCTGCTCGGGAGCACAGGCTCCATCGGCACCCAGACCCTCGACGTGATCTCCACGCGAAGCGACCAGTTTCAGGTTGCAGGGCTGTCTGCCTCCGGAGGCAATCTCGAGCTGCTGGCCGACCAGATCGCCGAGTTCCGGCCCGCCGTCGTGGGCCTGGCTCAGGCGTCGAAGGCCGACGACCTGGCGCGTCTGCTCGAGGAACGCGGCCTGGTGGAGGCCGATCAGCCGGCCTTCCTGCTCGGCCCCGATGCGTCAGAAGAGTTGGCGGCAAAGCCGTGTGACGTGGTGGTCAACGCCATCACCGGCGCCGCTGGACTAAAGCCCACCCTCGCCACGCTGCGCGCCGGCACCACCTTGGCGCTGGCCAACAAGGAGTCGCTCGTGATCGGCGGGCGTCTGGTCACCCAGGCGGCCGAGCCGGGCCAGATCGTCGCCGTCGACTCGGAGCATTCTGCCTTCGCCCAAGCCCTGCGCGGCGGACGCTCCGACGAGGTGCGCCGGCTCATCCTCACGGCATCCGGCGGTCCGTTCAGGGGTCGCACCAAGGCCGACCTCGCCGACGTGACGCCGCAGCAGGCGATGGCGCATCCCACCTGGGACATGGGGCGCGTGATCACTATCAACTCGTCGACCCTCGTCAACAAGGGTTTGGAACTGCTCGAGGCTGGTTTGCTCTACGACGTCGACCTGGACGACATCGTCGTGACGGTGCATCCGCAGTCGATCGTGCACTCCATGGTGGAGTTCCACGACGGTTCCACCATCGCCCAGGCCTCGCCGCCCGACATGAGGCTGCCGATCGGCATCGCGCTCACCTGGCCGGAGCGGTTGGCCGACGCCGCGTCGCCGTGCGACTGGATGACCGCCGCCACCTGGACCTTCGAACCCCTCGACTCCGCGACCTTCCCGGCCGTCGAGCTGGCTCGGCGCGCGGGCAAGGCCGGCGGCACCGCCCCGGCCGTCTACAACGCCGCCAACGAGGCCTGCGTCGATGCTTTCTGCGACGGCCGACTGAGCTTCCTCGGGATCACCGAGACCATCGAGGCCTGCCTCGACGAGCACCTCGCCGGCGGGCACGTCGCCGACGGCGAACTGACACTCGACGCGGTGCTGGCCGCCGACGCATGGGGTCGAACCCGCGCCGCCGAGCTGACGGGAGCCGCCGCATGACGGTCGTCGCCATGATCGGCTTCGCGCTGCTGTTCCTTGCCCTCGTGATGGCCTCCATCGCGCTGCACGAGGTGGGGCACATGGTGCCCGCCAAGCTGTTCGGGGTGAAGGTCACCGAGTACTTCGTCGGCTTCGGCAAGCGCCTGTGGACCTTCCGTCGCGGCGAGACCGAATACGGCATCAAGCTGCTGCCGCTGGGCGGTTACGTGCGTCTGGTCGGCATGTATCCGCCGGCCAAAGCGACGGGCACCCCGCCGGGATGGCTCACCCGGGTGGCCGACAACGCGCGCTCCTACGAATACGAGACCATCACCGAGGCGGATCGCGGCCGGCTGTTCTACGAGAAGAAGACCTGGCAGAAGATCATCATCATGGCCGGCGGCCCTGCCATGAACATCATCTTGGCCTTCCTGATCTTCCTCGGTCTCAACGTCTTCCATGGCACCTATCAGCCCACCCTCACGGTCGCCACGGTGAGCGACTGCATCATCGCGGCCGACCGTGAAGACCCCACCTGCCGCGCGGAAGATCCGGTGACGCCCGCCCTCAAGATGGGCATCGAGGTGGGCGATGTGCTCGTCAGCTTCAACGGAACCACGCTCTCCAGCTGGGAGCAGATGGGCGACTTGATCCGCGAGAACCGCGATCAGCCGGCCGTGGTGGAGGTGCTGCGCGACGGCCAGACGCTCGTCCTGCCCGAGGTGCCGACGGCCCTCAACCACGTCGCCGACCGGCTGGATCCGTCGAAGACCGTCGAGGCCGGTTTCCTCGGTGTCGCGCCGACGCAGGAGCACGTCTACGGGGGCGCGGCCGCCACCGCCAAGCAGATGTGGACGATGACCAAGCAATCGGTGGTGGCGCTGTCGACCATCCCGGTGCGGATCTATCACACGGGCGCGGACCTGGTGATGGGCAAGCCCCGCGATCCGAACGGCCCCATCTCCATCGTCGGTGCCTCCATGGTGGCGGGGGAGATCGGCGTCACCGACAAGCTCGACACCGCGTCGCGTGTGGCCAGCTGGTTCTCGCTGCTGGGCTCGGTCAATTTGTTCGTCGCGCTGCTCAATCTGGTGCCGCTGGTGCCCTTCGACGGCGGCCACATCGCCGGGGCGATCTATGAGTGGCTGAAACGCGGTGTGGCGCGCCTGAGGGGCAAGCCCGATCCTGGCCACGTCGACACGGCTAAAATGCTTCCCGTGGTCTATGTCGTCGGCGGTTTCCTGCTGCTCGGCGGCGTGGTGCTGATCGCCGCTGACATCCTCAGCCCGATCCGGCTGTTCTGACGAAGAGGAATGGAAGAGAAAACATGAGCGTCAACCTCGGCATGCCAGCTGCTCCCGCCCCCGTGCTGGCCCCGCGCCGCAAGACGCGCCAGATCAAGGTCGGCAAGGTGCTGGTGGGAGGAGATGCCCCCATCAGCGTGCAGTCGATGACCACCACGAAGACCACCGACATCAACGGCACCCTCCAGCAGATCGCCGAGCTGACCGCCACCGGCTGCGACATCGTGCGCGTCGCGGTGCCCAGCCAGGACGACGCCGAGGCGCTGCCGATCATCGCCATGAAGTCGAAGATCCCGGTGATCGCCGACATCCACTTCCAGCCGCGCTACGTGTTCGCCGCCATCGACGCCGGCTGCGCGGCCGTGCGCGTCAACCCCGGCAACATCAAGCAGTTCGACGACAAGGTCAAAGAGATCGCCAAGGCCGCCGCGGATGCGGGCGTGAGCCTGCGGATCGGCGTCAATGCCGGATCCCTCGACAAGCGACTGCTCGCCAAGTACGGCGCTCCGACGCCGGAGGCGCTGGTCGAGTCGGCGCTGTGGGAGGCCTCCTTGTTCGAGGAGGTCGGCTTCTACGACTTCAAGATCTCCGTCAAGCACAACGACCCCGTCGTGATGGTGCGCGCCTACGAGCTGCTCAGCGAGAAGTGCGACTACCCGCTGCACTTGGGCGTCACGGAGGCCGGTCCGGCATTCCAGGGCACCATCAAGTCGTCCGTCGCGTTCGGTTCGCTGCTCAGCCGCGGCATCGGCGACACCATCCGCGTCTCCCTGTCGGCCCCGCCGGCTGAGGAGGTCAAGGTGGGCCTCAAGATCCTCGAGTCGCTGAACCTGCGCCCGCGCAAGCTCGACATCGTCAGCTGCCCGTCTTGCGGTCGCGCCCAGGTCGACGTCTACACGCTCGCCGAGCAGGTCACCAAGGGCCTCGAGGGCATGCAGGCACCGCTACGCGTCGCCGTGATGGGCTGCGTCGTCAACGGTCCCGGCGAGGCCCGCGAGGCCGATCTTGGCGTGGCGTCCGGCAACGGCAAGGGCCAGATCTTCGTCAAGGGCGAGGTGATCAAGACGGTTCCTGAGGCGGACATCGTCGAGACCCTGCTGGTCGAAGCACGTCGCATCGCGGCGGAGATGGGCGAGGTCGGCGCGCCCGAGGTCACCGTCTCCTGACCGGGCTGCGCGCCAACGCCCGCGGCCGAGGCCTTCGACCCCCTAAGGTTGCCTCCATGTCCGGCAGATTGCGCACCCTCGGTGCAGGTGACCAGCATCTGGCGCTGCGCTTCCTCGAGACGTCGCCGGTGGAGAACCTCTTCCTGAGCGCAAAGGTCGGCCAGTGGGGGCTCGATCGGCGCCGGCTGGGCTTGCTGCACGCGTTCGAGCGCGACGGTGAGATCACCGCGCTGCTGCTCGACGGAGGCACGGTCTTCGCGACGGGCATCGATCCCGAGGCCATTCCGGCCTTCGTGGACAAGCTGGGCTCGCGTCGCCGCGCCACCTCCATCCTCGGCCCGAGTTTCGCCGCCCTCGGCATCTTCGTCGGGCTCGAGCAGCGCTTCCCGATGACGTGGGGGCGGACCTCCAACATCAGGCGCCGGCAGCCGTTGATGGTGCTCGACGAACCGCCGGCCTGCGCCGCCGACCCGCGCGTCGTCCAGCTCACCTTCGAGCACTACCAGAGCTACCTCGAGGCGTCGGTACACATGTACACCGAGGAGATCGGTTCCTCGCCCTACAAGTACGGGCCCGGGTATGACACCTTCGTGGCGCAGCGCATCGAGAACGGCGACGCGTACGGCATCGTCGAGGACGGCGTGGTGATCTTCAAGGCCGACCTCGGTCCCAAGCATCGCGGGCAAGTCCAGTTGCAGGGCGTGTGGGTGCATCCGAAACGACGGGGACAGGGGATCGCAGTGCCCGGCCTGGCCGGAATGCTGCGCCAGGTGATGGCGAGTTTCCCGCTGGTGTCCTTGTACGTCAACGACTTCAATGCCCCCGCGATCCGCTCCTACGAGCGGCTGGGCTTCGTCGAAATGGGGTCGCTCTCGACCATCCACTATTAGGGACTCTTACGTAATGTAGGAGACGCCCGCTAGGCTGTCGCCGTTCCGGATGGTCGATCCGAGGAAAGGACAGCGCATGTCGAGCGACACCTCACCCCCGAACGAGAAGGTGGCGGCAGCCGTCACCAACAGGCGCGTGCTGATCGGCTCGCTGTCCGGCAGCGCCATCGAGTGGTACGACTTCCTGCTCTATGCCAGCGTCGCGCCCATCATCTTCAACAAGCAGTTCTTCGGCGTCGACGACCCATTCCTGGCGCTGATGCTCGCCTATTTCGGCAACCTGCTGACCTTCGTGGTGCGCCCCTTCGGCGGTGCCTTCTTCGCCCACATCGGCGACCGCGTCGGCCGGAAGGTCACGCTGGTGGCGACGCTCACCATCATGGGTCTCGGCACGGTGGCCATCGGCCTGTTGCCCACCTACGCCCAGATCGGCATGGCGGCGCCCATCCTGCTCTACACCTTCCGCGTCCTTCAGGGCCTGGCGATCGGCGGCGAGTGGGGCGGCGCGCTGCTGCTGGCCTATGAATACGCACCCAAGCACCGGCGCGGCTTCTTCGGCTCGATACCGCAGATCGGCGTCACCGTCGGCCTGCTGCTGGGCAACGGCGCGGTGCTGCTGGCCAACCTGCTGCCCAATGAGCAGTTCGAGTCGTGGGGGTGGCGCATCCCGTTCGTCGCGTCGATCGTGCTGGTGTTCATCGGCTTGTGGATCCGCAAGGGCCTCGACGAGACCCCGTCCTTCAAGGCGATGAAGAAGAAGGACAAGGTGGCCAAGATCCCGCTGGTCACCGCGTTCACCAAGCACTGGCGCGCCGTGCTCGTCGCGGTGGGCACCAAGGCCGCCGAGACCGCACCGTTCTACATCTTCGTGACCTTCATCATCGCCTACGCCACGGGCGAGCCGCTGAACTACGACCGCGCCGACGCGCTGAGTGCCGTGCTGTGGGGCGCCCTGGTGGCCAGCATCCTGGTGCCACTGTTCGGCAAGTGGTCGGACACCACAGGGCGCCGTCCGATGTACATGATCGGCGTCGCGGTACTGGGCGTGATCGGCTTCGTCTACTTCATGCTGGTCGAGACGGGCTCGGTGCCGCTGCTGATCGTGGCCTCGATCCTGGGCCTCGGCATCGCCTGGGCTCCGGTCACCGCGACGCTCGGCACCATGATGTCGGAGACCTTCAGCGCCGAGGTGCGCTACACCGGCGTGACGCTCGGCTACCAGATCGGCTCGGCGCTGTTCTCGGGCACCGCCCCGATGATCGCCGTCGCTCTAGTGGCGGCCTATGACGGCAGCTGGGTGCCGGTCGCGATCTACATGGCCGCCATCTGCGCGATCTCCTTCGTCGCGGCGTACTTCGCCAAGTACATCGCCATCGCCGAGGACCATGCCGACGAAGCCTAGGTGGGTCGACTCCGGCGAGATCCTGCGCAGGGTCTCGCCGGAGGGCGCCCGGCGGCCGGCGCAGGTCAGCTGCTGATCATGCCGTCCGCGGTGGCCGACAGCGACGTGATCCTCTGCTGCACCTCGGCCGCCGAACCCTTGTTCGATGGCTCGCTGGTGCGCGACGGCGCCTGTGTTGTGGCGATCGGCTCGCACGAGCCCGACCGACGCGAACTCGATAGCGCGCTGATGGGGCGCTCGCGGGTCGTCGTCGAAGACGTGGCCACGGCGCTGCGCGAGGCTGGCGACGTGATGATGGCTATCAAGGAGGGGGCTCTCTCGACGTCCGATCTCGTGGCCATCCGTCAGGTGGTTCGTGGCGACGTGCAGCGCGCCGCCGACCGGCCGAACGTCTTCAAGACGGTGGGCATGTCCTGGCAGGATCTGGTGATCGCCAAGGCTGCCGCCGAGGGGCAGTACCCGTGATCGGCGCGCCAGGCTACCTCGGTTACGGGGTTCTGGGATCGGGCGACAGCAGCTGATTCCACCACTTCTCGAAGGTGGGGCATTGTCTGGCGATGTCGCCCCACAAGGGCTGAGATAGCAGTACGGGGCCATAGAGTGCCTTCTGATACTCCGGCCACCATGTGATGAGCCGTTTAGACGGCGCAGTAGTGGAACCACCGTTGACCAACTCGACGTCTCCGCCAGTTTTACTGATGGCGGTTCGGGCCTCTTTCACCACATAGCTCTCTGCGTACGTTTGACCAGTGGCGATCGCGGCGATCACCAAGGTCTCCAACTCGTGCAGGACAGGGCCTGCCAAGACTCGTCCCGGTGTGGAGGATGTTCATCTGCCACAGATCGGAGAGCGAGTACTCGTCGACGAACGCCTCCAAGGCCGCCGGGTCAGGGCGGCTCACCGTGGTGGCCCCATCCTTTCTGTCCAGCAGCGCAACGCTCTCCAGCGGAAACTCATCGAGCAGGAGCGCCGATTGCGTCGCGACGATCGCTTGGCGCCCGCGTACAGTTGCCTGCCGGATGAGTGCAGCCAACTGGGTGATGGCGAACGGATGCAGGCCTAATTCGGGCTCGTCGAGCACGATCACCCGTGGTGCGTCAGGGGAAAGGAGCAGGGTCGCCAAGCAGGCGAACCGCAGGGTTCCGTCGCTCAGCTCACTCGCGCTGAAGACACGATCGCTGATCCCTCGTTGTCGCCATCTCAGTCGGATCTGTTCTGAGGAGTTCGGCTTTAGGACGAAGTCATCGAAGAAGGGAGCGACATTCCGGATGACGGTGACGATTCTCTGATACGCCCCGGGGTGCTCGGACTTAAGCCGCAAGAGATAGGGGGCGAGGTTGCCGGCATCGGCGTGGAGGATGACGTCATCGTCGACGGAATGCCACTTCTTGGTTGGCGCGGTCGCGCCGACATCGTCGAAGTGATAGACGCGTATGCCATCAAGCAGAGGACGAACGGTGCCGAGGAAATGCTCCAGCCGTTCATTGGATTGCGTTATGGATAGAACCGACTCCCTGGACCTTCCGAAGGTCTCGCCAGAGGGCCCCTTTGGAGGCTTGACAGCGCTGCGGGGAAAGACCGTCTCCCGCAGAACGGGTGCATCATCGACGGTGCTCTCCAACTCGGCACGGTATCCGTTGTAGACACCATCTGCGTCCTGGTCGCTCCAGACGATGAGTGAGATGCGCTCGGCGTCGTCTGCTGGTTTCGGGGCGACGTGCAGGTGTCGGCCGAACCCCCCGCGCTGAAGCAGCGTGTCTTGGAGTTGGCCGTCGAGGATTCGACTGAGAAGCTCCAGGGCGGTGACGAGGTTCGACTTGCCCGAGCCATTGGCGCCAATGAGGACAGTGACATCGGTGGCCAATTCAAGCTCGACATCACGAAGGGAGGTGAGTCCCGAGAAGTGCAGTCGGCCAAGCCGCGGTGGTGTCATACGTGCCAGCCTAGTCTCAGCCGATAGTGTATGGCTGTGATTGCCAAGCTGTCGTCTCTCTTCGTCCGCACCCTTCGTGAGGATCCCGCCGACGCCGAAGTGCCGAGCCACCGCTGGCTCGTGCGCGCCGGCTACATCCGTCGCGCCGCCCCCGGCGTCTACACCTGGCTGCCGCTGGGTTTGAGGGTGCTGCGCAAGGTCGAGGCGATCGTGCGCGAGGAGATGGAGGCCATCGGCGCCCAGGAGCTGAGCTTCCCCGCCCTGCTTCCGCGTGAACCCTATGAGCTCACCAACCGCTGGACCGAGTACGGCGACAACCTGTTCCGGCTCAAGGACCGCAAGGGCGCTGACATGCTGCTCGGCCCCACGCACGAGGAGATGTTCACCCTGCAGGTGAAGGATCTGTACTCGTCGTACAAGGATCTGCCGCTGTCGCTCTACCAGGTGCAGACCAAGTACCGCGACGAGGCGCGGCCTCGCGCGGGCCTGCTCCGCGGGCGCGAGTTCGTCATGAAGGACTCTTACTCCTTCGACATCGACGACGCGGGCCTCGAGGTGAGCTACCAGGCGCACCGCGGTGCCTACCAGCGCATCTTCGAGCGCCTCGGTCTGGAGTACGTGATCGTCTCGGCCATGGCGGGCGCGATGGGCGGGTCGAAGTCCGAGGAGTTCCTGGCCGTCGCTGCCAACGGTGAGGACACCTTCGTGCGCTCGCCCGGCGGCTACGCGGCCAACGTCGAGGCCGTGCGGATCCTTGCGCCGGAGCCGCTGCCGATCGACGATGCGCCCGCGATGGCCTTGGTGGACACCCCGGATGCCGGCACCATCGACGCGGTCGTGGAGATCCTCAACCGCGACCTGCCGCGCGAGAACGCCTGGACCGGTGCCGACACGCTGAAGAACCTGATCCTGAAGGTCACCGAGCCCGGCGGCAAGACGCGCGCGCTGGCGATCGGCCTGCCGGGCGACCGCGAGGTGGACATGAAGCGCCTCGAGGCCGCGCTGGAGCCCGCCACCAGCGAGCCTTTCAAGCCGGAGGACTTCGAGCGCTACCCCGACCTGGTGGTCGGCTACATCTCGCCGGTCTCGCTCGACGGTACCCGCGTGCTGGGCGCCGAATCCCTCACGAAGATCGAGTATCTCGTCGACCCGCGCGTCGTGGACGGCACCGTCTGGGCGACAGGCGCCAACGTGGCCGACAAGCACCTGGTGGGCGTGACGGCCGGGCGCGACTTCGTCGCCGACGGCGTGATCGACGTCGCCGAGGTGCGCGAGGGCGACCCGTCGCCCGACGGCACTGGGGCGCTGACCCTCGCTCGTGGCATCGAGATGGGACACATCTTCCAGCTCGGCCGCCGCTACGCGGAGGCGCTGGGCCTGAAGGTGCTGGACCAGAACGGCAAGCTGGTCACCGTCACCATGGGCTCCTACGGAGTGGGCGTCTCGCGTGCGGTGGCGGCCGTGGCGGAGGCGACCTGCGACGACAAGGGCCTCAGCTGGCCCGCGACGCTGGCGCCGTACCAGGTGCATCTGGTGGCGACGGGCAAGGGCACCGAGTTGTTCGCTGCGGCCGAGGAGTTGGCGGAGAAGATCTCGGCCACCGGCCTGGACGTGCTCTACGACGACCGCAAGGCCAGCCCCGGCGTGAAGTTCGCCGACGCCGAGATCATGGGCATGCCGGTGATCGTCGTCGTCGGGCGCGGCCTGGCCGAGGGCAAGGTCGAGGTGCGGGTGCGCGCTACGGGTGAGAAGCGCGAGGTCGCCGTCGAGGACGCCGTTGCGGAGGTTCAGGCGCTCCTCGCCTGAGCCCTGCCTAAGGGGGTCAGTCCCGCTCGTCGAGGGCCTTCTCGACGGCGTTCAGCATCGCGGTGGTGGCGTCGCGGATGGTGCGGAGATCGTCGACGGCGATCGCGGGCACGATGGTCTGGATCATCTGGTCGAAGACGGAGTCGATGCCGCTCAGCAGGTGCCGGCCGGCGTCGGTGAGTTCGATCCGACGCACGCGCCGGTCGTCGGGATCCTCTACTCGGGCGACGAGGCCCTTCGCGGAGAGCCGGTCGACGAGACCGCTGGCCGTCGGCGCGCTGACGGAGAGGCGCGCGCTCAGCTCTTGGCCGGTGAGGCCGGGCTCATGACCGACGACGCCGAGCACCCGCATCTGCTGCATGGTGAGATCCTCGGGCAGCTCGACCGGCCCGAGCAGCTGCATCGCGCGCGCGTGGATCCGGTCGTTGAGGCCCATGATCTCCTCGATCAGCGCGTCGCGCTGAGGGTCTCCGGAGCTGCACGGCCTCATCATGTTCCTCATCATCCTGCAGGTGCCTTCGGTGCACATCGTTTTTCCGTTACTTAGCCGCATGCTAACATCCTCAAGTTGATTAGTGCTGGGCTAATCAATAGCCGAGGTCATCGTAAGGAAGGACGGGCAATGAGCCGTCTGACGAATCTGAGCCTTGCCCACCGCACGGTGGTGCTGCTGCTCTCCCTCCTCACCATCGGCCTCGGCGTCTATGCCGCGGGCGCCCTCAAGCAGGAGCTCATCCCGTCGATGAGCGTTCCGCAGGGCGCGGTCGTCACCGTCTACCCAGGGGCGAGCCCCGAGGTGGTGGAGGAAGAGGTCTCCAAGCCCATCGAAGCCGCGATCAAGGCCGTGGATGGCATCACCGACGTCACCTCCACCAGCTCCAGCTCCGTCTCGCAGGTGGCGATCCAGTGGGACTACGACTACGAGTCCGACGAGATCGCCTCCAATGTCAACGCGGCCATCGACGCGATGGCCGCGGGCTTGCCGTCCAACCTCGACCCGCGGGTGGTCACCGGCAGCATCGACGACGTCCCCGTGATGATCCTCGCGCTGTCCTCCGACGTGGATGCCACCACGCTGTCGCAGCAGGCCAACGACGTCGTGCTCCCGGCGCTGCGCGGCATCCATGGCGTGCGCGACGTGGCCCTGACCGGCCAGGAGACCCACGAGGTGATCGTCACCTACGACCCCGAGACCCTGCGCGAGGCAGGCGTCGACCCGGCCACCATCGGCCAGTTCTTCATGGCCAACGGCACCGCGATCCCGTCGGGCACCATACACGCCGACGGTGCCAACCTGGACGTGCAGACCGGAACCAGCTTCTCGTCGGTCGAGGATCTCAAGGGCCTGATGCTGCAGGGCAGCGACGGTCCGGTGGTGCTCGGCGACGTCGCCACGGTGGTGGAGCAGCCGGTGGAGACCGCATCCGTCAGCCGGGTCAACGGCCGCCCGTCGCTGACGCTGTCGGTCACCAAGACCGCCGACGCCAACACGGTGTCCATCTCTCACGAGGTGCAGGACGCCGTCGCCGATCTTTCCGAGCAACTGGGCGGCGGAGCCTCTTTCGACGTCGTGTTCGACCAGTCGCCGTTCATCGAGCAGTCGATCCACGACCTGAGCGTCGAGGGCGGCATCGGCCTGGTGATGGCGATCCTCGTGATCATGATCTTCCTCGGCTCCATCCGCCCGACGCTGATCACCGCGGTGTCCATTCCGCTCGCGCTGCTGATGGCGCTGATCGGGCTGTGGGTCGGCGGGCACACGCTCAATATCCTCACCCTTGGCGCGTTGACGGTGGCGATCGGTCGCGTGGTCGACGACTCCATCGTCGTGATCGAGAACATCAAACGCCATCAGTCGCTCGGCGAATGGGGGCGAGGCTCCATCGTCGCGGCCGTGAAGGAGGTGGCGGGCGCCATCACCAGCTCGACGCTGACCACGGTGGCGGTGTTCCTGCCCATCGGCCTCGTCGGCGGGCAGGCGGGGGAGATGTTCCGTCCCTTCGCGCTCACCGTCACCGTGGCGCTGCTGGCCTCGCTGCTGGTCTCGCTCACCGTCGTTCCGGTGCTGGCCTCCTGGTTCATGCGCCCGTCGGAGAAGAAGCCGCCGAGCGAGGACAAAGAGACCAACACCTGGCTGCACAAGGCCTACAATCCGGTGCTCGGATGGTCACTGCGGCACCGCGTTGTGACGCTGCTGCTGGCCGTCGGCATCTTCGCCGGCACCCTGGCGCTCACGCCGTACCTCAAGACCGACTTCATCGGATCGGCCGGCATGGACAGCCTGCAGGTCACCCAGAAGCTGCCGCAGGGCACGCCGCTGGAGGAGACCGACGCCGCCGCGGCGAAGGTCGAGAACGTGCTGAAGGACGTCGCCGAGGTGGAGTCCTACTCCACGTCGATCGGCGGCTCGTCGTCGATCTTCATGGGCAGCCAGACCGGCACCAACCAGGCCACCTTCACCGCCACCCTCAAGCCGGGCACCGACACCAGCGCGGTCGCCGCCGCGATCCGCGAAAAGCTGTCCGAGCTCGTGGGTGCCGGCACCATCGACGTCGGCGTCGGCATGAGCGACCAGACCAGCCAGATGGTGCTCTACGTGGAAAGCGCCGACTCCGAGGCCCTGACGAAGGGCAGCGAGCAGGTGCTCGCCATGTTGAAGGGCATCGACGACCTGTCGTCCCCGTCGAGCGATCTGGGCGATGCCCGCGACATGCTCTCGGTGGACGTCGACGCCAAGGTCGCCGCCACCAACGGCTTGACGCAGGCCCAGATCGGCCAGGTGGTCGCGCGTGCCGTCCGCGGCGAACTGATCGGTTCCCTCACGCATGAGGACACCACCCTGGACGTCTACCTGCGCTCGCAGGATCCGGTGAAGAGCGTCGAGGAGCTGCGCGCCATCCCATTGCCCGTCACCCAGACCATGGTGATGAACGCCCGCAAGGACGCCGCAGAGAAGGTCACCGAGCGTCAGGAGGAGATGACGGAGGAGGCCAAGGCGCAGGCCGACGACGCCTACGACGAGCAGGTGGTCAAGCTGAAGGACGCCCGCTCCCAGGCGAAGAAGGCCTCGGCGGAGGCGAGCCGCAAGCTCGACGAGGCCACCGAGCAACTCGAGGCCTTGCAGGATCAGCTCAAGGCGCTGCAGACGCCGCCCTCACCGCCCGTCACCCCCGACCAGCCGGTGGAGCCGTCCGGTTCTCCTGAGCCCACGGACCCGGCGGATCCCACCGATCCGACGCAGCCCAGCCCGTCTCCGACCACGCCGTCGATGCCGGTGGATCCGCCGATCACCGTCTCCGTCTTCCAGCTCACCAAGCAGGTCGACGGGCTCACCCAGCAAGTCATCCAGCTCACCCAGGGCGTCGCCGCGGCCGATGGGCAGGTCGATGCGATCGACGAGCAGCTCGATGCTTTGGCGGAGCAGCGCGACAAGTCGCTGGAGTCGCAGGCCGACCAGGAGAAGCTGGCCGACGACGCCAAGGCCGCGCAGGAGCTGAACCCCGACGCCATCGTGCTGAGCGATGTGGCCGACGTGGAGATCGTCCAGGCTCCGGGCACCATCACTCGGGTGAACGGGGTCCGCGCCGCCACCCTCAGCGCCGGCGTCGAGGGCGGCGACCTGACCGCGGTCACGTCCGCTGTTCAGACCGGCATCGACGGGCTGGAGCTGCCCGACGGCGTCACCGTCCGACTCGGCGGCGTCACGGAGATGCAGCAGGAGGCCTTCGCCCAGCTGGGCCTGGCCATGGTGGTGGCGGTGCTCGTCGTCTACCTGATCATGGTGGCCACCTTCGGCTCGCTGCTCCAGCCGCTGATTCTGCTGGTGTCGATCCCGTTCGCCGCCACCGGCGCGCTGGGCTTGTCGCTGCTCACGGACACGCCCATCGGTGTTCCCAGCATGATCGGTCTGCTGATGCTGATCGGCGTCGTGGTGACCAACGCGATCGTGCTGATCGACCTGGTCAACCAGAAGCGCAAGGAGGGGGCCGGCGTCGACGAGGCCATCGAGCAGGGCGCGCGCCTGCGGCTGCGTCCCATCGTGATGACGGCGCTGGCGACAATCTTCGCGCTGATCCCGATGGGCCTCGGTCTCACCGGCGGTGGTGTATTCATCTCGAAGCCGCTCGCCATCGTCGTGATCGGCGGCCTGGTGAGCTCGACGCTGCTGACGCTGATCCTGGTGCCCGTGCTCTACGACATCCTGGAGAAGTGGCGCGAGCGCGGCGCCACCCGCCGCGAGTCGAAGCGTGCCGCTCGTGGTCGGGGCGACGGCGATTCGAACGGCCTCGTCTTCGAGGACCAGACGCCCTAGTGACGCGCCACTAGCCACCGCAGTCTCGGAGCTTTGCGGTCAGGATCGCAGCGGCGCAGGCCGCTCCTGTCCAGAGCAGCAGCCACAGCGGCTGAGCTCCGGGAAGATCGGGGATGGTGGGTGTGAAAAGGGCGGTTCCGGCCACGCCGGGCAGGTAGGAGAGGGAGCCGAAGATCTGCGCCACCGCCGGCACGATCAACAGCGACGAGCTGAGGGCCGCGAGCGCGACGACGGTGGACCGGCCGGCGAAGGTGGTGGCCCAGCCCAGCACGACCAGCAGCGCCAGATAGAGCGCGGTGCCGGCGGTCTGTCGGAGATCCGTCGCACTCACCGTCGCCCCTGCGAGCCTCGCAGTGGACACAAAGGCCGCCGCCACGGCAGCCGCGAGGGTGGCGGCCGCGGCAACCACGGCGATCGCCTGAGCCGCCGCGACGTCGACCCGGCGGGGCACCGCCAGCAGCCTGGTCTGCCAGACCCCGCTGCCGAACTGGTGCCCCGCGGCCACGCATCCCACGGCGAGCATCGGATACTGCGCGATCTGCACCACCAAGGGCAGGAGCAGCGTCAGAGAGGCGGCGTCGGCTCCCACCTCGCGCAGCACCAGAAGGGGAACCCCGACGCTGAGCAGCACGGCAGCGGTCGCCAGCCAGCGAGCGCTCGGCAATGCGATCAGCGCTTCCACCTCGAACCTCAGCACCTGCCTCATGAGTCCCTCCGCGCGGCGACTTCGGCGGACACGAGCAACGCGGCCACGGCCCAGAGTGCGAGCGTGAGGAACGCCGTCGGAGCAGGAAGCGGCTCGACGCCGATCCCTCGGACCGCGATGCCGGCGCCGGCGACATCGGGAAGATAGCGCGCCAGGGGCGTCACCAGGCTGAGCAAATAGGACACCGGAGCCAGCGACGATCCGGCGACGAGGATCACCAGGGGGATCACGATCGAGCGCGAGATCCACGCCAGGGTGCTGGAGAGCAGCGCGATCACGGCCCAGGTGGCCATCAGCGCCGCCGCGCGCTGCGGTGCGTCGAGGCCCCAATCGGGGGCGCTCCCCAGGACGCGGAGAGCGACGACGTGAGACACGAGGAGCGTGAGGCCGGAGACGGCGGCGGCGCTGAGCATCACCAGCACGCCGACCGTCAGTGCATGAAAGCGCCGGGGGACGGCGAGGTGCACGGTGAGACGCTCGCAGCCGCTGCCGCGTTTCGCGACGCCGGGGGCGAGTTCCGGTGCCACGGCGAGCACACCGAGCACCATCGCGCACGGAAGCAGGCCGTAGACCTCGCCGAACCCCAGCAGAGAGGTGTCGACGAAAGCTCCAGGCCGCCCTCCCTCCAAGTTGCGCCTGATCTGGATGCTGGTCATGAAGGCCATCGCGGAGGGGACGACCACCCCGATCAGCAGGGTGAAGAGGTAGGCGGGGCTACCCCATACTCGTCGTGCTTCGGCGCGGATCATCGTCGTTCCTCCTCGGTGATGACGGTGTGGGTTGGGGATGCGGCGCCGGTGAGTTCGACGTAGGCGGCCTCGAGCGATCCGTACCGCTCGGCGAGGATCTGTGCATCGGACTGGCAGGCCAGCCGGCCGCCGTGCAGCACCAGCACGTCGTCGGCGATGCCCTCGAGCTCTGTCAGGAGATGGCTGGAAAGCAGAACGGTCTGCCCGCTGTCGGCCCGCTCCCGGACGAGTCCGCGCAGCCAGCGGATGCCGTCGGGATCGAGGCCGTTCATCGGCTCGTCGAGGATCAGGAAACGCGGATCCCCCAGGAGCGCCGCGCCGATGCCGAGACGCTGTGCCATGCCCAGCGAATAGTGGCCGACCTTGCGGGAGGCGTGCGGCAACAGATCGACCGTCTCGAGTACCTCTTCCACTCGGTCGAACGGGATGCGCTGGCTGCGAGCGAGCCAGCGCAGGTGCGACCTGGCGGTGCGCGACCGATGCGCCCCGGCGCCGTCGAGCTGCGCGCCCACCACGGTGAGCGGCCGCTTCAGCCGGGCGTAGGGGACACCGTCGATGAGGGCCGTGCCGCTCGTCGCGTGGTCCAGGCCGAGCAGGATCCGCAGCAGCGACGACTTGCCGGCGCCGTTGGGTCCGACCAGGCCGGTCACCCGTCCGGGCGCGATCTGGGCGGTGATGTCGGTGAGGATCGAGCGGCCTTTTCGAAGCTTGCGTATCTCGTCGAAAGTGATCATGCAGCGAGTCTGCTCAGGAAGCGCCGCGCGGTCATCGGCGTGAGAGGCGAACCTGAACGCGGCCTCTCCACCTTTGCGATCAGCCCTGAGGGTGAGGCCCGGCGCGCCCAGGCTCACTACGATGCGTCGTATGGGTTCCTCCGATAGGCCGCTCGTGCGGCGCCGCTCGCTGCTCGGGTGGGCGCCCATCGCGTTGCTCCTGGTGATCCTGCTGCAGGTGGTGACGCTGGGTTTGCCGGCTCGGCAGTGGATCTTGGTGCTCGAGATGCTGATCGTGTTGGCGGCGATCGTGTGGCAGGTGGTTCAGGCGCGCCGAGACCGTCGTCGCTATGAGGACGAACTCGCGCGCCGGGCCGCAGCGCACGCGACGGCGCAGCAGCGGCTGGAGCTGGCCCGCGACGTGCATGACGCGATGTCCCACCGGCTGGGTGCGATCACGATGAGGGCCGCCCTCGCCCAGCGGATGCCCGACCGGGTGAGCCCCGAAGAGACCCTGCAGCTGATCGAAACCATGTCGCGGGCCGCCACCGACGACCTGCGCGGGCTACTCGACGAGCTGGGCAGGGAGACCGCCGAGCGGGATGCCGGGCCGCCGCTTCGCACGTTGGAGCCGTTCGTCGAGGCCATGGAGCGGGCGGGTCTCGCGGTGCAGCTGCAGATGGATCTGCCGGATGCGCTGCCCGTCGACACGGAGCGCGCCGTGGGCCTGCTCATCCGCGAGGCACTGGGGAACTGCCTCCGTCACGCGGGGCCCGTGAGGGTGAGTGTCGGCGTATCCATGTCGCCGGACGCGGTGCGGGTGCGGGTCTCCGATGACGGCCCCCACCCCGGATGGCAGGGGGCGCCCGGCACCGGCCATGGGCTGGCTTCGGTGCGGGATCAGGTCGCGGCGCTCGGCGGCACGGTGGAGTACGGCCCGGCGGCGCATGGCGGCTGGCAGGTGCGGGCCGAGGTTCCGCTGCGCGGAGCGTCGTCGTGATCCGGATCCTGCTCGTCGACGACGACACCCTGCTGCGCGAGTCGCTGAGCCTGCTGCTGGGGGCAGAGGACGACATCGAGGTGGTCGGTGTCGTCGCAGACGGGCAGACGGCGATCGACGCAGTGCACCGGCTGCGGCCCGACATCGTCGTGATGGACGTGCGGATGCCCGGCGTCGACGGGCCCACGGCGGTGCGCCGGATCCTGGCGTCGATGGGGGAGGAGGCCCCGGCGATCCTCATGGTGACCATGTTCGACACCGACGTGCACGTCTACGAGTCGCTGCGCGCCGGTGCCTCCGGTTTCCTGCTCAAGGACGCCCCGCCGCAGGAGCTGGTGGATGCGATCCGGGCTCTCCGTAAAGGCGAGATCCCCATGTCGCCGGCGGTGACGAGGCGCCTGATGGCGCACTACGTCGACACAGCCGGACCGGCCGAGCAGGGCAGGAGTCGGGCGCTCGACGGGCTGTCGCCGAGGGAGCGCGAGGTGCTGACGCTGATCGGACGAGGCCGGTCGAACAAGGAGATCCAAGAGGAGCTGTTCATCTCACAGGCCACGGTGAAGACCCACGTCTCGGCGCTGCTCCACAAGAGCGGCGCCCGGGATCGCGCCGGTTTGGTGGTGCTCGCCTACGAGTCGGGGCTCGTCCGGCCCTGATCTTCCTCAGCGAGCAGCGAGACCGTGCCCGCGGCGCCGTCGACGAGAACCCGGTCGCCGGTGCGCAGGCGCGACGTGGCGTCGCCGCAGCCGACCACCGCCGGGATGCCCAGCTCGCGCGCGACGATCGCCGCGTGGCTGAGCGGGGCGCCCAGATCGGTGACGATGGCCGCGGCGATGGGGAAGATGGGCGTCCACCCGATGTTGGTCAGCGGGGTCACCAGCACCTCGCCGGGGCGCAGCTGGTCGGCGTCGTCGAAGCTGGTCAGCACACGGACTGTGCCCTCGACGCGCCCGACCGCCCCGGGATGACCGATGATCGCGGCCGAGGGGTCGCCGTCGACGACGGTGCGGGCGGAGACGCAGGATCCGGCGAGATCGCCTCGACGATCAGGATCGGCGGCCCAGGCGAAGGGGTCGAAGCTGCCGCAGATCAGACCGGGCAAGGCTGGCAGATCGAGATAGCGCTGATAGGTGGCGCGCCGCCCGTCGAACGACACGTTCGGGCGGGTGTCACCGGCCAGCGCGTCCAAGAGCTCTTCGACGGTGAGCAGGAACACGTCGTCGCCGATGCCCAGCAGCTCGCCGGCGCGCAGGGCGAAGGCGCGCAGCACGCCGGTCGTGCGTACCCCTTCGGAACGCGCGGCCTCGCGCAACGCCGCGCGCTTCGCGGCCTTCCTGACGCGCCTTTCGACGCCCCGCGCCAGCTTGGGGTCGCGTTCGCGGAGCCGGGCCACCACGGCGGAGGACGCAACGTCCTGACGTCGTCGCGACGCGGCGATGTCCACGCCGGCAGCTCGCGCCAGTTCGCGATCCAGCCACCCGGGATCCTCGGAGGGACGTGCCCAGGCGAGTTCCGTCTCGTTCACGCCTCGGTGTCCGAACCGAGCGACATACTCGGCTCGGGACAGTGCGCCCGAGCGCACCTGCTGCAGCCCCTCCGCGGGCCCCAGACTCTCGAGATTTCCTGCATGCCCGGCCAGGTTCGACATCAAAGCGGACGCGTCCTCGGGGCCGAGCTCGGCGCGCAACTCCGTCTCCAGGCGGGCCGGATACTCCGACCCGGAGGCGATCACCGCCCAGAACGAGTCCAGGCTGAAGGCGAACAGCCGCTCGTCCCAGAGCCGACGCAGCTCGGCCGACGTGCGGGAAGCCGCGATCTCGGCGACGAGGGCGTCGCACTGGGCGGGGTTTCGACGCAGGAAGCGCGCCAGGCCGAGCCGCGTCCACCCCATGCGCAGCAAGGAACCGAGCAGCGGTATGCCGGCCTGCGTCCAGTCGTCGGCCGTCATCGGGATCAGGGGGATCGGCACGTCGTCGGGCAGTGATCCCCACCAGCCGGAGAGCTTGCGGTAGACCTCTCGCGGGTCGGCCTTGCCCGACTTGCCGCGCCGCCCGGTGATCTGGACGCTGAGGTTGGCGTAGGGGCGCCCGCCGATGAAACCCGCCATCTCGCGTCCGCGCAGCGCCATCGACGGCCCGCCGTTGGCCTGCTGATAGCGCGACAGCGAGATGGTCAGCGGGGTCTGCGCGATGGGGTTGGCCTCGCTGAGGTTGGTCGCCGACCACAGGCAGTTGCCGGCCAGCGAGTCGTTGCGCTCGGCCGTCGATGCGCGCCAAGGGTTCAGCGTGGTGATCGGACGCGCCTGCAACAGCCAGACCTTGCCGTCCGCCACCGCCCATTCGATGTCTTGCGGCACGCTGTCGAACGTGGCTTCGACGCGATGCCCCGCGTCGTGCAGGCTCTTGGCGAAGGGCACCAGGACGTCCGGGCCGTCGAGGTCGCCGGATGGGCGGGCCAGCCGGAACTGTTCGCCGGTGTCTTCGCCGGAGACGAGTGCCTCACCCAGGCCGCGCACGACGCTGCCGAGCATCGAGTCGAGGTCGCCGCTGATCGGATCGACGGTGAAGAGCACCCCGGCCAACTCAGCTGGCACCATCGCCTGCACGATCACGGCCAGCTCGCCGGTCTCGGCTCCCGAGGACCGAGCGTAGGCGGCGACGCGTCCCGCAGCGCCGGAGGCGCGAACGGCGGCGATCGCGGTGCCGAGTCCGTCGGCGGGCACATCGAGCACCGACTCGTAGGCGCCGGCGAAGGAGGCATGTTCAGAGTCCTCGCCCTGGGCGGAGGAGCGCACGGCGAACCGCTGGCCCTCGGGGAACGGGCGCAAGTGATCGTGCAGCGCCTCGGCCGCCTCCGCGGTCAGCTGGTCGTCGACGAAGGCGCGGGGGAGTAGCACCACGCCGTCTGGAACCGGGTAGCCGGCCCGGATGAGCCGCGACAGGGCCCGCGCCTTGCCGCCGGCCGTGGCTTCGGCCTCGGGCAGTTCGCGAAGGCGATAGACGGGGCGACCCGGGGGCGCATAGCCGCGCCGCGACAGCGCGCTACCGAGAGCGCGCCCTCCGAACCAACCGACGAACCAGCCAAGAGTGCCTGTCAAAGGACCGACGAGCACCGCCCACAGGCTGAACCCCGTCAGCGCGGCGCCGCCGAAGCCGAAGGCTGCCGCCGCAAGGTTGGTCAGGATCTTCTGCAACCGGTCGGCGCCGGCGTCAGTCATCGTCGGAGACCGGGGCAGAGAAGATCGCCTCGGCGCCCGGATGCCGGGCGATGACGTCCTCGGCGCGGGCGATCGCGATGCCATGCTGCAGATCGCCGAAGACCAAGAGCTTGTCGCCCACCTCGATCCCGAAATCGCGCCTCGCCTTGGCCGGGATCACGATCTGCCCGCGCTCGCTCACGGTGATCGCCCCGTAGAACCTCTTGTCTGGATCTGCTGCCTGCATCTCGGCCTCCCCGCCTCGCTTCTTGTATACAAGATATATCTTGCGTCAAGAGGTGGGGTTTGTTGGGGGGGCGGGCGTGTTGGCAGGAGTTAGAGATTCCGCAAGTAGGTGGTGCCGTTGCGAGGACGTGCTGGATGGATGATCTGGCAAGGCGAAGAATGAAACTGCCATCGGGTATGCCAGTGAGTTCGACAACGAAGCCAGGTCGCCATCCAGTGCGCCGCAGTAGGTGCCACCTACTCGCGGGATCTCTTAGCTCTCCTCGAGGCTCCTTCGTCGCACCTCGAAGAGCGTGGAATGGGTCAGCCGGCCCAGCCTGGCCAGTGGGGGAGGCGGCCGCCGAGGGACTGGACGCGCGGGACCTGGGCCTGCATCTCGGTAAGCCACGTCGCGTCGACGGCGGTGAGGCGGGCGTAGCCGTCCAGGACGCCCAGCTCCAGGGCGGCCCAGCCGGCCTTGATCTCGGACGCGTCGCTCATGGCGTTGGGCATCGTCAACGACGCGGGCTGCAACGGCGGCTCGCCGTCGATCAGGTCGCGGAGCCGGTTGCGTGCCTCGCGGATCTGCGGGAGGCGGGCGTCGGCGTACTCGCGCAGCTTGTGGTCTCTCGGGAGCCGTCCGAGGCCTAGCTCCACGCCTTGGATCAAGGCCCAGATATGGCTGAGGGCCACAGTGAGTGAACCCTCCAGTGTCGCGTCGGCGAAGCGGCGCGGTGCGCCGCCTGGCTTCGGTGGCCGCTTGTGCACCGCGAGCGAGGCCACCGCGCAGGAGGCCGAGGCCACCAGCAGGCGCTCGGGCTGACCCGGCGCGGTCGCGACCTGCTCGGACAGCTCTTCCCGGGCCTGCTCCACCGCGGCATCCAAGGCCTCATCGTCAAGGGCCGCGTCCGGCCCCTCCACGACGGGAGTATCGAAGTGAGGCTCGGGCTCATCGGCGAACGGGTCGAGGGCGGTCAGCCGGAGCAGGTGATCGTCGAGGAGAGCGAGGGCTCCGTCGCTCCACTTCGACGGTGCGGCGATCGCGAACAGCCCGCGCAATCCGGTGACGGTGGCCGTAGCCGCGACGGCCCAGGGCTCCTGCTCGGGGCTGGGAGGGGGTACCACGAAAGGCGGCTGGATCGTCGGAGACCCGGTGCACCCGGTGAGGGTGATCGCTGCTACGCCGAGGAGGCCGCGTCGGGTGATCCGCATTTCGGCATGCTATCGCCTATGCTGTTTCTCTTGGAGGTTTCGCTCTGCGGCGGAGCTTCTTGACTCACAATCGAGCCGACAACCGGATATGGAGGAGTGCGCATGCAAACCACAGCACTGGCCGCCGTGATAGAGCCAGTCTTGGCCGAACGCGAGCTGGAACTCGACTCGCTGGAGGTGATTCCGATGGGACATCGCTCCGTGCTCAGGATCACCGTCGACGGCGAAGGCCCCAAAGGCCGCGGCCCCCTCCTTGATGACATCGCAGAGGCCTCGCAGGCCATTTCCCGCGCGCTCGATGAGTCCAATGCCGACGGCGGCTCGCCTTACACGCTCGAGGTCAGCTCGCGTGGAGTGAGCAAGCCTCTCACCGAGGCCAAGCACTACCGGCGTAACCGCGGCCGCCTGATCAAGTTTCAGCGCGGCACCGAGCAGCTCACCGGCCGGATCCTGGAGGCGGGCGACGACGAGGTCACGCTCGACGTGACCGGCCGCCAGATGGCGTTGGCCTACGCCGACATCGACAAGGCCGTGGTGCAGGTGGAGCTGAACCGCCCGATGAACGACGACGAGGAGTGATCATGGACATCGATATGGCTGCCCTCAGGGCCATCGAGCGGGACCGTGAGATCCCCTTCGACTACCTGCTGAAGACGCTAGAGGACGCGCTGCTCAACGCCTACTCGCGCACCGACCACGCGCTTCGCGGCGTCAAGATCGAGATCGATCGACGCAGCGGCAAGGTGAGCGTGCTCGCGCCCGAGTTCGACGACGACGACCAGATCATCGGCTACTTCGACGACACGCCCTCCGACTTCGGCCGAGTGGCCGCGGCGACGGCGCGTCAGGTGATCACCCAGCGCATCCGCGAGGCCGAGGACGACCAGAAGTACGGCCACTTCGCCGGCGCCGAGGGCGACATCATCGTCGGCACTATCCAGCAGGACCGCGACACCCGGGCGGTGCGCGTCAGCCTCGGTGAACTCGAGGCCCTGATGCCGCAGGCCGAGCAGGTTCCCGGCGAGGACTACTCGCACGGGCGCCGGCTGCGCGTCTATGTGGTGAGCGTGCGCCGCGAGCTCAAGGGCCCGCAGGTGATCGTCTCGCGCACCCACCCCAACCTGGTGAAGAAGCTCTTCGAGCTGGAGGTGCCGGAGATCGGTCAGGGCGTCGTCGAGATCAAGGAGATCGCGCGCGAGGCCGGCCACCGCACCAAGATCGCCGTGCTGTCGAAGAACCCGGATGTATCCGCCAAGGGGGCGTTCATCGGGCCGATGGGGCAGCGCGTCCGCGCCGTCACCAACGAGCTGGACGACGAGAAGATCGACATCGTCGACTTCTCAGAAGATCCCCGCAGGTTCGTCGCCGCGGCGCTGTCCCCGGCGAAGGTCCAGTCGGTCACGGTGATCGATCCCCAGGCCCGCACCTGCCGCGCGATCGTGCCCGACTATCAGCTGTCGCTGGCCATCGGCCGCGAGGGTCAGAACGCCCGTCTGGCGGCCCGGTTGACCGGCTGGCGGATCGACATCCAGCCCGACAACCAGCCTCAGGGCTGAGCTTTCCAGCGCTGGGGGCAGGGTTACAGTTCGGCAACAACTGCCCCCAGTGCTCGGTTTTCTGCACCGCAACCGGGCGTTTCCGACTAGGGTCGTTGCATGAGCGAGCCCGATATTCGTCCATTGGTGGAGGTAAGAGGGGTCAACAAGTACTTCGGCCCCAACCATGTCCTGAAGGACATCGACCTCGACGTGCACAAGGGCGAGGTGGTGATCGTGATCGGGCCTTCGGGGTCCGGCAAGTCGACGCTGTGCCGTTCGATCAACCGGCTGGAGACCATCGATTCGGGTGAGATCTTCATCGACGGCGAGAAGCTCCCGGAGGAGGGCGCCCAGCTGGCGAAGCTGCGCAGCGACGTGGGCATGGTGTTCCAGTCCTTCAACCTGTTCGCGCACAAGACGGTGCTGGAGAACGTCACGCTCGCGCCCATCAAGGTGCGCAAGATCCGCAAGGCCGACGCCGAACGGCGCGCCATGGAGCTGCTCACCAGAGTGGGTGTGCAGGACCACGCCAAGAAGCTGCCGGCTCAGCTCTCCGGCGGTCAGCAGCAGCGCGTCGCCATCGCGAGATCGCTGGCGATGGATCCCAAACTGATCCTGCTCGACGAGCCCACCAGCGCGCTCGACCCCGAGATGATCAACGAGGTGCTCGACGTGATGGTCGAGCTCGCCAAGTCGGGCATGACCATGCTCGTGGTCACCCATGAGATGGGCTTCGCGCGCAAGGCCGCCGATCGGGTGGTGTTCATGTCCGACGGCGCCATCGTCGAACAGGCCACTCCCGACGTGTTCTTCACCAATCCGAAGTCCGACCGCGCCAAGGACTTCCTCTCCAAGATTTTGTCCTGATCGTCAACCGAGGAGGAAAAACGATGACAGTGAACAAGAAGATCGCCGCCGTTCTGATGGCGGTGGGTCTGGCCGCCACGCTCGCGGCCTGTGGCGGAAACGAGACCGACCCAGGCTCGACCAACACGCCCGCGGAGACCAGCTTCGCCGAGGGCACCACCATGGCCACGCTCAACGAGGCGGGCGCGATCACGATCGGCACCAAGTTCGATCAGCCGTTGTTCGGCCTGATGGGTCCGTCCGGCACTCCCGAGGGCTTCGACGTCGAGATCGGCAAGATCATCGCGGCGGAGCTGGGCATCGCCGAGGCGGACATCAAGTGGGAGGAGACGGTCTCGCAGAACCGCGAGCCCTTCATCCAGAACGGCCAGGTTGACATCGTGATCGCCACCTACACCATCAACGACACCCGCAAGGAAGTCATCGACTTCGCCGGACCGTACTACATCGCCGGTCAGTCCTTCCTCGTCCCCAAGGGCAATCCGCAGGGCATCACCGGTCCCGACAAGGTGGGCACCAACACGGTGTGCACCGTGACCGGTTCCACGTCGGAGAAGAACATCCTCGAGTACGTGGATGCCGCCAAGGTGATCACGCTCGACAAGTACTCCGATTGCCTGGAGCCGATCCGCACCGGCGAGGCGCAGGCGCTGACCACCGACAACGTCATCCTCGCGGGCCTGGTCTCCGGTGCCCCCGACGAGTTCGAGGTGATCGACTCCACCTTCACCGAGGAGCCCTACGGCATCGGGCTGAAGAAGGACGACACGGAGTTCCGCAACTTCATCAACGACGTGCTGGAGGCGTCGTACAAGGACGGTCGTTGGGCCGCGGCGTGGGAGAAGACGGCAGGCACCGTGCTGCCGGTTCCCGAGCCACCGGCGGTCGACCGCTACTGACCCGCTTCACCCATGGCCGCTGACCCGGCCCTGACACCGTGACGACGCCCTCGAGGAGGTGAGCCCATGGACGCAGTATTCGCCAATCTGGACGCGTACTGGCTGGGGTTCAAAGGCACCCTGGAACTGCTGCTTGTCGGCGGCCTCGGTGCGCTCCTCCTCGGGGGCTTCGTCTCGCTCCTGCGCATCTCGCCGATCGCCAGCCTGCGTGCGATCGCGACGGGCTACACCGAGTTGATGCGCAACACCCCGCTCACCCTGGTGTTCTTCTTCATCATCGTCGTGCTGCCGGCGCTGCAGATGGGGCTCAACACCAAGGTGGGCGCCTTCGTGGCGCTCAGCGTCTACACCTCGGCCTTCGTCGCCGAGGCGATTCGCTCCGGCATCAACGGCGTGCCCCTCGGGCAGGCGGAGGCGGCCCGATCGCTCGGGCTGAACTTCGGCCAGACCGTGTTCCTGGTGATCCTGCCCCAGGCGCTGCGCATGGTGGTGCCGCCCTTGATCAACGTGCTGATCGCCCTCACCAAGAACACCTCGATCGCCGGCGGGTTCGGCGTCGTCGATCTGTTCGCCCAATCCAAGCGGCTGACCAACGCCCACGGCGACTCGGTGATCCCGATCCTGATCGGCATCGCGGTGTGCTACCTGGTGATCACCATCCCGCTCGGCAGGCTCGCCGAGAGGGTCGAGCGGAAGGTGGCGATGCAGCGATGAGCGCGAGCACGGCCAGCGTCCTCTACGACGCTCCCGGCCCCAGAACCAAGCGGCTGTCGATGGTGGTGTCCATCGTCGCCGGAATCGTGACGATCGGCGGCTTCGCCTGGCTCATCTGGGCCTTGGGTCAGCCGCGGGTCACCGTCAACGGCGCCGTGCTGAGCGGACTGTGGACGCCGGAGCGGTGGGACATCTTCACCGACGGCGTGGTGTGGCAGCGGCTGCTCATCGACGGCCTGATCCTCGGCACGCTGAAGGCCGCCGGACTGGCGGCGGTGCTGTCGCTCGTCGTCGGCGTTCTGCTGGTGTTCGCTCGCACCGCCAAGTCGCGGTGGGTGCGCGTGCCGACGGCGGCGCTGCTGGAGTTCTTCCGCGGCATGCCCGTGCTGCTGATGATGCTGTTCATCCTGCTGGCGCTGGGCACCGGCGGCTTCGTCGCCGTGGTCGCGGCGCTGACGATCTACAACGGCGCGATCATCGGCGAGGCGCTTCGCGCGGGACTGGCGGCGCTGCCGAAGGGGCAGCGCGAGGCCGGCCTCTCGCTGGGCCTGACGGAGCTGAAGACCCGGATCTTCATCGAGTTCCCCCAGGCGTTCCGGCAGATGATGCCGATCATCGTCGCCCAGCTGGTGGTGCTGCTGAAAGACACCTCCTTGGGCTACGTCGTGGTCTACCCCGAGATCCTGCGCATCTCGAACTACCTCAAGGACTACTACGGCTCCACGAAGTACTCGTTCTCGATCTTCGTCGTCACGCTGCTGATCTACTTGGCGGTGAACTTCACCTTCTCGGCGCTGGCCCGCTGGATCGCGCGCCGCTCCGGTCCGAAGGCGGGAGTCGCCGAGGAGCAGCCCGGCCAGCTCCCCGGTGCTCCCATGGTCGGAGGCGTCCCCGGCACACGATGAACTCTGGTCAGATTGGGTGAACAAAAGGTAACGCCTACACTAACCCGGATGACTTCTTTGCGTGCCGTGCTGAACCGATTGCTCGACCCACCCAATCGGCTGGTGCACTTCGTGATCGCCGCGGTGCCGGTGGCGCTGCTCGGCGTGCATTTGAAGCTCATCCGCAGCCTCGTCTTCTATCCCGAGGCGGGCGTGCTCGATCGGGTGGCGCAGATCTCATCGGACATCGCGTTCGGCGCCGCCTGGGTGGTGGGGCTCTTCCTCGTGGTCGCCTTCGGGCAGAAACGGCTGCGGGCGCTCCGGTTGTATGCGTCCCTGCTGGTGACGCTGCTGCTCGGCATCTTCACCGTGATCAACCACACGTTCATGATGCGCAGCGGCTCGGTGCTCGCCTGGCACAACGTGGTGACCATCCTCAACGACGCGGAAGCGCTCGCCGGGCTGGTCAGCGCGCAGGCCGACCGGTCGACGGTGAGCCTGATGAGCGCGGTCGTGATCTGGGTGGTGCTGGCGCCGTTCGCGCTCACTCCCGTCGTCGAGTTCCTGCGTCAGCGACGCAGCGCCGAGCAACGTCGGCGGATGCGCCCCGGAAAGCGCCTGGCCATCGGCGGGATCGCCGCCATGGTCGCTCTCACCCTGGCCTCCCTGTGGACCGCGCCCACCGCGTCGGCCACCTTCTCGCTCGCGCCCCCGATCCAGATGGCGATGACCCCCATTCGCAAGGCCAACGCGCTGCCCGAAGAGCTGGCGGAGGGCAAGACCGTCGTCCCCGACCCCGCCAACACCACGCTCGTCCCGCGCGCGGACGAGGCCCGGCGCAACGTGGTGATCATCACCCTGGAGTCGACCCGCGACAGTTCGACGCTGCCCACGGACGTGCGGCAGAGCGTGACCCCGGTGCTGGATGAGCTGAAGACCCTGTCCCTGGCGCCGGAGCGCGGCTACACCGTGCTACCGCACACCACCAAGGCCCTCATCGGCACGACGTGCGGACAGACCCCGCCGCTCGACTACGAGAACTCCGAGGCCGAGGACAACGGTCTGTACATGCGCTGCCTACCCGATCTGCTCGGTGAGCAGGGTTACGCATCGGCCTTCTTCCAGTCCGCCACCGAGCACTTCGAGCGTCGCCGCGACGTGGTGCGCAACATGGGCTACGACGAGTTCTTCCCCGTCGACGAGCTGCCGAAGGACCGCTTCTACAAGTCGAACTACTTCGGCTACGAGGACGACATCATGTTGCAGCCTCAGCGGGAGTGGCTGGAGGCGCAGGGCGACCAGCCCTTCGTCATGGGCGTGCTGACGGTGACCGCCCACCACGACTACAACATGCACGGGCAGGCGCAGATCGACTTCGTCGACAACAAGATGTTCAACGACTACCTGAACGGCGTGCACTACCAGGACGCCTACGTCGGCAAGGTGATCGAGATGTTCAAGGAGCTCGGGCTCTACGAGAACACCATCTTCGTGATCGCCGGCGACCACGGCGAGGGGTTCGGCGAGCACCGGATCTACCAGCACGACAACACCATCTACGAAGAGGGCGCGCGGATCCCCATGATGATCCACGATCCTCAGCACGCTCCCGAGCTGTTCGACGGCCCGGCTGGTCAGCTGTCCCTGGCACCCACGGCCCTGGATCTGCTGGGCTTCGACCTCGTCTCGAGCGACCTCGACTACCTGCCGTCCTGGCGGGACGACGAGCCGCAGCCACCTGTCACCGTGACCTGCCTGGCGGAGGTGCGCTGCATGGCCACGCTGGAGGGCGACTACAAGGTGATCCATCACTTCGGGGACCGCCGCGACGAGGTGTTCAACCTCGTCGACGACAACTACGAGGTGCAGGATCTCGCCGGGGAGCTGGGGGAGGAGTGGGCCGCCGAGCGGTCCAAGATCGCCCTCGAGTGGTGGGTCACCACCGACGCCACCTATCGCGCGTACCGGGAGGCGAATCCCGTTGGGCGCTGAGCACGCCCAGCCGCAGCGCACCTGCATCGCCTGCCGCAAGCGCGACGACCAGTCGGCGCTGATCCGGATGGTGCGTCGCGACACCTTGGTGGTGGACGCGACCTCGCCCCGGCTGCCGGGCCGAGGCGCCTACGTGCACCCGTCCTGCGTCGACCTGCTGGCCCCCCGCAAGGCCATCCGGCGTACCTTTGGCGCGGCCGCCGAACTCGACCCCGAGGTGATGACACGCGCCGCCGGTTGGATCGAAGCTACCCCGAAGCGGTAGACTCCTCGTGGCCCTGTCAACAGGGTGCATCGTTTCCACGCCCGGAATCGCCGGGCGGCAACCAGAAAGTGGGCTAACGCTCATGACCACTCGATGAGTAACCAACGATGAGCATGCAAACCAACTAACTGGTTCAGGCTGGAAGAGGCCTGGGCCGTGAAGGAGAGTAGTGGCTAAGCCTCGCGTCCACGAGATCGCTAAAGAACTCGGGATCACCAGCAAAGAACTCCTGGCAAAGCTAGGAGAGATGGGCGAATACGTCCGCGGCGCCTCGTCGACCCTCGAAACCCCTGTGGTGCGACGGGTCCGAGACGCCTATGGAACCGGAGACAAGCCGGCTTCCACCCCAGCTCCCGCTGCGACGCAGGCGCGTCCAGCGGCCCCCGCCGCGCCTCAGTCGAGGCCGGCACCCATGCCCGGCGCGCCCGCGGCGCCCAAGCAGAGCGTCCCCGCGGCGCCGAAGCAGCCCACCCCGGCCGCGCCCAAGCAGTCGACCCCGACGCCCGCGGCGCCCAAGCCGGCCCCGGCCGCAAAGCCCGCCTCCGCCGCGCCTCAGGCACGGCCCGCGGCCACGCCGCGTCCGGCGAGCCCCGCCCCTCAGCAGGGTGGCGGTTCCGCTCCGCGTCCCGGTTCCCCCACGCCCGGTGCGATGCCCCGCAAGCCCGCCAGCCCTGCCGGCGGCGGCGCGCCTCGTCCCGGTGGTCCCGGCCAGGGCGCTCGTCGTCCCGGCGCGCCGACCCCCGGTGCGATGCCGCGGCGCCCGTCCGGCCCGCGTCCGGGTAACAACCCGTTCGGCTCCGCTCAGGGCATGGGCACGCAGCAGCGTCGTCCGCGTCCCGAGGGCGGCGCACGTCCCGGTGGCGCTCCCGCCGGTCGTCCCGGCGCCGGCTCCGATCAGAACCGGATGCCGCGTCCCGGCGGCACCAGCGGCATGCCTCGCCCCAACCCGGCGATGATGCCCAAGCAGCAGTCCTCTGCTCTCGGCGCTCCCGCGCGCCCCGGTCGTCCGGGTGGTCCCGGACGCGGTCGTCCCGGTGCCGGCGGTGCTGGCGGCGGTCGTCCCGGCACCGGTGCTCCCGGTGGCGGTGGCGCTCCCGGTGGCTTCGGCGGCGGTCCCGCGGGACGCGCCGGTGGTGGTCGCGGTCGCGGCGGTACGCAAGGCGCCTTCGGTCGCGGTGGCGCGGCCGGACGTCGTGGACGCAAGTCGAAGAAGCAGCGTAGGCAAGAGTTCGACCAGATGGAGGCCCCGACGATCGGCGGCGTGCGTCTGCGCAAGGGCGACGGCCAGACCGTTCGTCTGCGTCGCGGCGCGTCGCTGACCGACCTCGCCGAGAAGATCGGCGTGGACGCGGCGTCGCTGGTGCAGGTGCTGTTCCATCTCGGTGAGATGGTCACCGCCACCCAGTCCGTCGCCGACGACACCCTCGAGGTGCTCGGCGCGGAGCTCGACTACAAGATCGAGGTCGTCTCGCCCGAGGACGAGGATCGCGAGCTGCTGGAGAGCTTCGACCTGGAGTTCGGCGAGGACATCGGCGACGAGGACGATCTCGAGTCCCGTCCGCCCGTCGTCACCGTCATGGGTCACGTCGATCATGGCAAGACCAAGCTGCTCGACGCGCTCCGGAAGTCCAACGTCGTGGCGGGCGAGGCCGGTGGCATCACCCAGGCCATCGGTGCCTACCAGGTGGAGACTGAGGTCGACGGCAACGAGCGCAAGATCACCTTCATCGACACCCCGGGTCACGAGGCGTTCACCGCCATGCGTGCCCGTGGCGCGAAGTCCACCGACATCGCGGTGCTGGTTGTCGCCGCCGATGACGGTGTGATGCCGCAGACGATCGAGGCTCTGAACCACGCCAAGGCGGCCGACGTGCCGGTCGTGGTGGCGGTCAACAAGATCGACAAGGTGGGCGCCGACCCGTCCAAGGTGCGCGGCCAGCTGTCCGAGTTCGGCCTCATGCCCGAGGAGTACGGCGGCGACACCCAGTTCGTCGACGTGTCCGCGATCACGGGCGAGGGCCTGGACGAGCTGCTCGAGGCCATCGTGCTGACGGCCGACGCGGCGCTCGACCTGCGCGCCAACCCGGACATGCCCGCTCAGGGTGTGGCGATCGAGGCGCACCTCGACAAGGGCCGCGGTTCCGTGGCCACCGTCCTGGTGCACCGCGGCACGCTGCACATCGGTGACTCGATCGTCGCGGGCTCCGCCCACGGCCGCGTCCGCGCGCTGATCAACGATCAGGGCGAGACCGTCACCGAGGCTCCGCCGTCGATGCCCGTTCAGGTGCTCGGCCTCACGTCGGTGCCCGGCGCGGGCGACAACGTGCTGGTCGTCGAGGACGATCGCATGGCCCGTCAGATCGCCGACAAGCGCGAGGCCCGCATGCGTGCGGCTCAGCAGGCCAAGTCCAGCCGTCGCAAGACGCTGGATCAGCTGTTCGAGCAGCTCGAGAAGGGCGAGACCCAGGAGCTGCTGCTCATCCTCAAGGGCGACGGCGCTGGTTCCGTCGAGGCCCTCGAGGACGCGCTCAGCAAGATCGAGGTCAGCGACGAGGTATCGCTGCGCGTCATCGACCGCGGCGTCGGCGCCATCACCGAGACCAACGTCTCGCTGGCCGCCGCCTCCAAGGCCGTCATCATCGGCTTCAACGTGCGGCCCACGCCGCACGCCACCCAGATGGCGGATCGCGAGAACGTCGACATCCGGTTCTACTCGGTCATCTACTCGGCCATCGACGAGATCGAGGCGGCGCTCAAGGGCATGCTCAAGCCGATCTTCGCCGAGGAGGTCCGTGGTCAGGCGGAGATCCGCGAGATCTTCCGTTCGTCCAAGTTCGGCAACATCGCGGGCTGCATGGTGCAGAACGGGTCGATCCGCCGCAACGCCAAGGCTCGCCTGCTGCGCGACGGTGTCGTCATCGCCGACACCTCCATCGCGTCGCTGCGTCGCGAGAAGGACGATGCCACCGAGGTCCGCGAGGGCTACGAGTGCGGCATGACGCTGTCGAACTACAACGACATCCGCATCGGTGACATCATCGAGACCTACGAGATGGTGGAGAAGGAGCGTTCCTGATGCCCGGCAGTTCCCGTAACGCGAAGCTGGCCGATCAGATCAAGGTGATCATCGCCTCGACCCTTGACCGCAGGGT
Source organism: Tessaracoccus caeni (assembly GCF_029211185.1). Classification (GTDB taxonomy): domain Bacteria; phylum Actinomycetota; class Actinomycetes; order Propionibacteriales; family Propionibacteriaceae; genus Arachnia; species Arachnia caeni. Next base: position 13,873 of record NZ_JARGDO010000001.1, on the reverse strand, counting down.
CAAGGATCCGCGGCTCGGCTTCGTCACCATCACGGAGGTGAGGCTGAGCGGCGACAACCGCGAGGCCACCGCCTTCTACACGGTGCTCGGCGACGAGGATGCGCAGGCCGCCAGCGCGGCGGCCCTGCGCTCCGCCACCGGCATGCTGCGCACCGCGGTGGGCACCCAACTGGGATTGCGGCACACTCCTTCGCTGGAGTTCGTGCGCGACGCCATCCCGGAGACGGCGAAGGAGATCGACGAACTCCTGGCCAAGGTGCACGCCAGCGACGCGGAGCTGGCCAAGGCGGCCGAGGCGGCGACCTTCGCCGGCGAGGCCGACCCCTACCGCAAGCCGCGGGAGGACGACGAGGAGTGAGCTCCGCTCAGGAGACTCCATCTGGGGTGGTGATCGTCGACAAGCCGTCGGGGGTCACCTCCCACCAGGTGGTCGGTCGGCTGCGTCGCCTGCTGGGCACGCGCAAGATCGGCCACGCCGGAACGCTGGACCCGATGGCCACCGGGGTGCTGATCCTCGGGGTCAATCGGGCCACCCGGCTGCTGGGCCATCTCGCCCTGCACGACAAGCGCTACCTCGCCACCGTGCGCCTCGGTCAGTCGTCGAACACCGACGACGCCGACGGCGATGTGGTGGACGTGGCACCCGCCGATGGACTGCTCCCGTCGGAGGTTGCTGAGGCCGCCGAGCGATTCCTCGGGCGCATCCAGCAGGTGCCGTCGTCGGTGTCCGCCATCAAGGTGAACGGAAAACGCGCCTACCAACTGGCCCGCGAGGGTCACGACGTGCAGTTGAAGGCCCGCGAGGTCGAGGTGACTCGCATCGACGTGCTCGACTCTCGTCAGGACGGCCCTCCCGGCACCGTCGACGTCGATATCGACGTCGAGTGCTCCTCCGGCACCTATATCCGGGCCATCGCCCGCGACCTGGGGGAGGCCCTGGGGGTGGGTGGCCACCTCACGGCGCTGCGTCGCACCCGCATCGGCGGCTATGACATCGCCGATGCCGTCGTGCTCGGCGACGAACCCCCCATGCTCATGCCGATGGCCGACGCGGCCCGGCTCAGCTTTCCCTGCCTCACCGTCGACGAGGTGGAGGCGACGGACGTCGGCTACGGGCGCCCGCTGGCGCGCGCCGTGCCCGCCGATCCCACCGGCATCATCGGCCCCGACGGCGACCTGCTCGCGCTCTACCGGCCCGCCTCCGGCGATTCCAGCCGGCCCGTGGCCGTGCTCGTGGGCTGATGATCACCGTCGATAATTAACCCTATTAATTCGCATTTAATTACCCGAGTGTGAGTCGGGATAGGGCTATTTATGTGCCTATTTCGTAGGCATTTTCCCTTGTCCGACCCCGCTGTCAGGGTCAAAATGTCATGTCCTAACATGGATTTCGTCATGCTTATCGCGCCCTGGGAGTAAGGGTCAGGGGCGGTAAAGAAACTCACAAGAACGACGGAGTTCGTCAATGGAATTTCAACCAGTATTGGCTCCCCTGGGGAGTCCCACCTGGTCGGCGCTGGTGGCGCTGATCCCGCTCGCGGTGATGTTCCTCACCCTGGGCGGTTTGAAGTGGAAAGCGCACTGGGCCGGGCTGGCCTCGCTCGCCTCCGCGATCGTCGTGGCCGTGCTGGCCTTCAAGATGCCGGCCGGCATGGCGCTGCTGTCGGCCTCCGAAGGCGCGGTGTACGGCCTCTTCCCGATCACCTGGATCGTGTTGACCGCGATCTGGCTCTACCAGGTCACCGTGATCAGCGGGCGCTTCGAGGATCTGCGGGCCACCTTCGGCCTGATCTCCGAGGATCCCCGCATCCTGGCCATCGTGATCGCCTTCTGCTTCGGCGGCCTGATGGAGGCCCTGGCCGGCTTCGGCGCCCCGGTGGCGATCACCGGTGTGATGCTGATGTCGGTCGGCTTCTCCGCCTTCCGCGCCGCCATGGTCGTGCTGCTGGCCAACACGGCACCGGTCGCCTTCGGCGCGGTGGCCATCCCGATCATCACTGCCGGCAACCTCACCGACATCGACTACCACCACATCGGGGCCTACGTCGGCCACCAGTCGCCGGTGCTGGCCTTCTTCGTGCCCATGCTGCTGGTGCTGATCGCCGACGGCATCCGGGGACTCAAGCAGACCTGGCCCGTGGCGCTGGCCATCGGCGCGGCCTTCGCCGTGTCCCAGTGGATCTCCGCCACCTACATCTCCGTCGAGCTCACCGACGTCATCGCGTCGCTGTTCGCGCTCGCGGTCGGCGTGCTGTTCATGCGCTTCTGGAAGCCGAAGGGCGGCGACGAGGCCCTGCAGCGGATGGCTGCGGAGCGGGCGAAGGAGAACCTGACCACCACGAACGAGCACGCTGGTCGGGCACCGCGGGGCGCCCTCACCGGCGGCCGGATCTTCATGGCGCTGATGCCCTACCTGCTCGTGATCGCGATCTTCGTCAGCGCCAAGCTGATCCCCGCGGTCAAGGCTGCCCTGGGCGCCACCGACGTCAAGATCCCGTGGCCGGGCCTGCACGGCAACCTGCTGATCGGTGGTGCGGAGCCCTCCGCTGTCACCTACACCTTCACCTGGCTGTCGGGCCCCGGCACCCTGTTGCTGATCACCGGCTTCATCGTCGGCCTCATCTACCGCGTCTCGATCGCGGACATGGCGAAGGAGTTCTGGAACACCATGTTCAAGATGCGGTGGTCGGCTCTGACCATCGCCTCGGTGCTGGCGCTGGCCTACGTGATGAACTTCTCCGGCCAGACCCTGACCATCGGTGCCTGGATCGCCGGCGTGGGCGCGGCTTATGCCTTCTTCGCCCCGGTCCTCGGCTGGATCGGCACCGCCGTCACCGGCTCCGACACCTCGGCCAACGCGCTGTTCGCCACGCTGCAGCAGGCCACGGCCGAGCGAATCGGCGTCGATCCGACGCTGCTGGTGGCCGCCAACACCACCGGCGGCGTGGTGGGCAAGATGATCAGCCCGCAGAACCTTGCCATCGCCGCCTCCGCGGTGGGCCTGCTGGGGTCGGAATCCGACATTTTCCGCAAGGTCGTGTGGTGGAGCCTCGGGATGTTGTTCGTGCTCTGCGTGCTGATCGGTCTGCAGTCGACACCGGTCCTGAGCTGGATGCTTCCGCACTTCTAAGGAGGAGAGATGGGACCTGGAACTGGCAAGACGGTGGCATTGTTCGCCACCTGCATCAACGACATCATGTTCCCCGCCACGCCCCGAGCGGTGGTCGAGGTACTGGAGCGTCTGGGCTGCCGCGTCGTCTTCCCGAAACGCCAAGGCTGCTGCGGCCAGATGCTCACCAACAGCGGGTACGCCAAGCAGGCCGTACCGATGGTGCGCACCTACGTCGAGGCCTTCGAGGGCTACGACTACGTGGTGGGGCCCTCGGGATCCTGCGTCGGCGCGGTGCGCCATCAGCATGCCGGGCTGGCCGAGCAGGCTGGCGACAAGGGGCTGAAGGCCGCGGCGGAGGATGCCGCGTCGCGCACCTACGATTTCAGCGAGTTCCTGGTGGACGTGCTGGGCGTGACCGACGTCGGGGCCTATTTCCCGCACGTCGTGACCTATCACCCCACCTGTCACTCGGCTCGCATCGCGAAGGTGGGGGACAAACCCATCCGGCTGCTGAAGGCCGTCAAGGGCCTGACGCTCAAGGAACTGCCCGACAAGGAGCAGTGCTGCGGCTTCGGCGGCACCTTCTCCGTCAAGAACCCCGACGTGTCGGTGGCGATGGGCAACGACAAGTCGCGCAACGTCCAGTCGACGGGGGCCGAGTACCTCGTCACCGGCGACAACGCCTGCCTCATGCACATCGGCGGCATCATGCATCGCAACAACGCGAGCGTGCAGCCGATCCATCTGGCCGAGATCCTCAACCACACGGAAGGAGCGGCGTGATGAGCATCGAGGTCGCACCGAAGAAGAGGCTGACCCCGGCGCCGCCCGAGGGCGCCTATCTGGGTATGCCGGCCTTCCCGAAGGCCGCCAAGGACGCGCTGCACAACCATCAGATGCGGCAGAACCTGCGCCACGCCACCACCACGATTCGCGAGAAGCGACTCCTGAGGGCGGCCGAGGTGAGCAACTGGCAGGAGCTGCGCACCGCCGGCGAGCAGATCAAGAACAAGCTCGCCCGCAACCTGGACAGCTACCTGCTGCAGGCCGAGGAAGCGATGACCAAGGCCGGCATCACCGTGCACTGGGCGCGCGACGCGGCCGAGGCCAATCAGATCGTGATCGACATCGCCAAGCAGAAGCAGGCTCAGGAGGTGGTCAAGATCAAGTCGATGGCCACCCAGGAGATCGAGCTCAACGAGGCGTTGGAGGAGGCCGGCATCGCGGCCTGGGAGACCGACCTCGCCGAGCTGATCGTCCAGTTCGGCCACGACCGGCCCAGCCACATCCTGGTGCCTGCCATCCATCGCAACCGCTCCGAGGTGCGCGAGATCTTCAAGGAGGAGATGGGGCTGTGGGGCAAGCCCGCCCCTGAGGGCCTCACCGACAACCCGCCGGACCTGGCCGGGGCCGCCCGTGCGCACCTGCGCGAGAAGTTCCTGCGGGCCAAGGTCGCCGTCTCCGGTGGCAACTTCATCGTCGCGGAGACGGGCACCCTGGTGATCGTCGAGTCGGAGGGCAACGGCCGCATGTGCCTGACCCTTCCCGAGACGCTGATCTCGGTGGTCGGCATCGAGAAGCTGGTGCCCACCTTCGACGACCTCGAGGTGTTCCTGCGCCTGCTGCCGCGCAGTTCCACGGCCGAGCGGATGAACCCGTACACCTCGATGTGGACGGGCGTCACCGAGGGCGACGGGCCGCAGGATCTCCACGTCATCCTGCTGGACAACGGGCGAACCAACGTGCTGGCCGACCCCGTCGGACGCGCGGCCCTGCGCTGCATCCGCTGCTCGGCGTGCATGAACGTCTGCCCGGTCTACGAGCGGGTCGGCGGTCACACCTACGGCTCGGTCTACCCGGGGCCGATCGGGGCGATCCTGACACCGCAGCTGCGTGGCATCGCGAGCGACGTCGACAAGTCGCTGCCTTTCGCGTCGTCCTTGTGCGGGGCGTGCGACGAGGTGTGCCCGGTGAAGATCCCCATCTCCGACATCCTGGTGCACATGCGCGCCAAGGTGGTGGAGAAGAAGACCAAGCATCACCCCACGATGGAGTCGATGATCTTCGGCATGGTCGGCAAGGCGCTGGAGAACGGCGACGGCATCGCCTTCATCCAGAAGTTCTCGAAGACGGCCGGCAAGGTGTTCAAGAAGCGCAGCCACTTCGGCGTGCTGCCGTTCCCCGTCGCCTCGTCGTGGGCGAACGCCCGGGACATGCCGGTTCCACCCACCGAGACCTTCCGGGACTGGTGGGACAAGCGAGAGTCGAAGGAGGAGAAGTGAGCGCCAAGCAGGAGATCCTCTCGCGCATCCGCACCGCGCTGAGCGACACGCAAGGGCAGCTGGAGCCGGTGGTCGAGTGGCAGTACCACCAGCCGACGCCGCTGGCCGACGTGCTGGACACCTTCGTCGAGAACATCCTCGACTACAAGGCCCGGATCGTCCGGGTGCCCGAGGCGAAGCTCGCCGAGGCCGTGGTGACCGCGCTCAAGGCGGTCGGTGCGTCCAGCGCGGTGCTGCCGTCCGGGATCCCGGTGGAGTGGCGCGAGCACATGGAGGACGCCGGCATCGTCGTGCACGACGACGAGCCGCAGCTGAGCCACGCGGAACTCAACGAGATCGACGCGGTGGTCACCGGATCCGCGGTGTCCATGGCCGAGACCGGCACGATCTGCCTGGATCACGGTCCCGACCAGGGGCGACGGGCGCTCACGCTGGTGCCCGACCGTCACGTGTGCGTGGTTCGGGCGGCCGACGTGGTCTCGGACGTGCCGGAGGCCATTCAGCGCCTCGGCGACGCCGTGCGCGCCGGTCAGCCGGTCACCTGGATCAGCGGCGGCTCGGCCACCAGCGACATCGAGCTGTCTCGCGTCGAGGGCGTCCACGGTCCGCGCCAGCTCTACGTCGTGCTCCAGGACGGCTGAGGCCGCGTCATCAGTCCAAGAACCGCCGCGCCCCTTTCCGGGGCGCGGCGGTTCTGTGGTGTCTGGGGAGGAGCGCTAACCTGGCCCGGTGACTCGAAGCGTTTGTGTGATCGGCAACTTCGACGGTGTCCACCGCGGACACCAGCGGGTGCTGGCGGAGGCCATGGGTGACGGGGGACTGCCGCTGGTGGTGCTCACCTTCTGGCCCCACCCGCTCTCCGTCGTTCGACCGGACAGCGCTCCGCTGCTGCTGGCCGACCTGGCGTCGCGCATCGAACTGCTGAAGCAGGCGGGTGCCCACGAGGTGCGGGTGGTGACCTTCACCTCAGAGGTCGCGAACATGAGCCCGTCGCAGTTCCTCGAGCGCTTCGTCCTGCCGCTCAACCCGGCCCGGATCGTGGTGGGCAAGAACTTCCGGTTCGGCCACAAGGCCGCGGGCGACGTCTCCACGCTGGCCGAGCTGGGCCGGGGGCGCTTCGTCGTGACCCCCGTCCAGCTGGAGTCGTTGGAGGGGGCCGTGACCTGTTCCACGCTGATCCGCGAGGCGATCGCTCACGGCGAAGTGGAACTCGCCGCCGAGCACCTGGGCCGACCGTTCCGTTCGCGCGGCGTCGTGGTGATGGGCGATCAGCGCGGGCGGGAACTCGGCTTCCCGACGGCCAACCTGCGGATGCCGCCCGAGATGGCGGTGCCGGAGGACGGCGTCTACGCCGGCTACGTGACCCGGCTGGACGATCCCGCGGCCAAGCCGTGGCCGGCGGCGATCTCCGTGGGCTCGAACCCCACCTTCGACGGCGCGGATCGCCGCGTCGAGAGCTATGTGCTCGACCGCACCGACCTGGAGCTGTACGGCATCGAGATCGCCGTCGACTTCACCGTCCGCTTGCGTGGGCAGGTGAAGTTCGACGGCGTGGAGGCGCTGATCGCCCAGATGCGGCTCGACGTGGAACTCGCGCGGCAACTGCTCTGAGCGGTCAACACCTCTGGGCGGTGGTCAGCTCTGGACGGCGTTGGCCGCCGCGATCAGGGCCTGGTAGGTGCGGTCGATGTCCTCGTCGGTGGTGTGCAGTGAGCCCACAGCCAGGCGGAGTGCGGCGCGCCCATTGACCCGGGTATGGGTGACGTAGGCTTCGCCCGACTCGTTGAGCTTGTCCATGACGGCGAGGGTGTCGTCGTCGTTGTCGAGCTGGAACACCACCAACGCAAGGCTGCGCGGCACCGGTTGGGTGAAGCGGCCGCCGGCCTGCAGGAGCTGCTCGAAGTGTTCTGCCCGTGCGATCGACGAACGCAGGTGCTCCCTGATGCCCTCGAGCCCGTAGGTGCGCAGCACGGTCCAGAGCTTGAGCGAGCGGAACCGCCGGCCCAGCTGCGGATGCCAGTCGCGGAAGTCGACCACGGCGCCGCTCTCGGTGGCCTTGTTGCGCAGGTACTCGGGCAGGTTCGACATGGAGCCGATCAGCGACGTCTTGTCGCGCGACCACAGCACCGAGCAGTCGAACGTGGTGAGCATCCACTTGTGCGGGTTCACCACGACGGAGTCCGCGTACTCGGCCACGCCGTCCAGCAGGTCGCGGTGTTCGGGGCAGATGGCTGCGACGCCGGCCCACGCCGCGTCGATGTGCAGCCATGCGCCGTACTCGCGCGCCAGCTCACCCAGCGCGCGCACGTCGTCGACGGCTCCGGTGGAGGTGGTGCCCACGGCCGCGACGATCATCGCGGGACGCACGCCGGCCATCCGGTCGGCCTCGAGCACGCTGGCCAGGTGTTCGACCTTGAGCCGCTGGGTCACCTTGTTCTCGGGCACCAACTGAACGTTCAGCTCGCCGAGGCCGGTGAGAAGCGCGGCCTTCTGGATGGAGGAGTGGGCCTGCGCCGACGCGTAGATCCGGTACCGGGCCTCGCCCTGACCCTCCTTGCGGTAGCGGCCGTGGCTGGTGCGGTGCAGTGCGGCCAGCAGAGCCGCCATGGTTGCCGTGGAAGCGGTGTCCTGGATCACGCCGCCGCCGGTGCCGCCGCGGTGGAGGAACTCGTCGGGAAGGCCGATCGCTTGGCCCAGCCAGTCGGTGACGGTGATCTCCAGTTCGGTCATCGCGGGCGACGTCGCCCACATCATGCCCTGGGCGCCGATGCCACTGGAGAGAAGATCCGCCAGAACGGCGGCGGGGGAGGTGTTGGCGGGGAAGTAGCCGAAGAATCGGGGGTGCTGCCAATGGGTGATTCCCGGCATGATCACCGAGTCGAGGTCTGCCATGACGGCGGAGAAGTCCTCGGCCTCTTCTGGTGCGGACTGGGGGAGGGCCTGGGTGATAGCGCAGGGGGAAACCGTGGATCCGACAGGTTTGGACTCTAGCGAGGCCCAGTAGTCGGCGATCCAGTCGATCACCTCATGCCCGTAGGCTTTGAACTCTTCTGATCCCATGTGTGCGCCTTTGCTCATAACAGCACCTTACTCACCCGTTCGGCGCCGTGAGACTCGGGGTCAAGAGTCGTTTGACTAGGCAAGGAATTGGCGGATTACGGTCCGAACCGACGCGGCCAGGCGTAAACTATTCGGCGGCCCCGGAGGGCCGCCGATGATGTGCTCAGTGAGCGGTGAGCGACTTCTTGTAGACCGCGTAGTGCGTCGGCTTCGGGGCCTCACCTTCGGTCTGGATGATCTCGGGAACCTCGACGAAGATGTGCTCGCCGGTGGGGTGATACTCCAGTGACACGTACAGCGGCACGGCCTTCTCGTTGTTGGGATCGACGGCCAGGTACACCGCGGAGAAGCCGCGCGCCCGGGCCTGATCCTCGATCCACTGGGTGAGGGCCTTGCCCGCACCCTTGCGGCGGGCCTCGGGGAAGACGTACATGTTGCGCAGCTCAGGGGAGAGATCCTCGCCCTCCCATTCGATGATGGCGCTGCCCAGCGGCCCGTCAGCGTCGAAGGCGACGGCGATGATCAGTTTGCCCTCCTGCTGCAGGGCGAAGTGGCGGTCCACGAGATTCAACTCGGGCCTCGACTGATGCGTCCGCAGCACCTCAAGATCACTGGCTTCAGCCGGGCGAACGACAACAGTCATGGATAGTCCTCCTGAGTCACAGTGCCCGGCCGCATGGCCAGTGGAGGCCAGTGTTGTTCGTCTGCGATCGGACGTACTCCAGCCTAGTCCAAGCATGGGCGCCGTTCGATTCGTCGAGGCGTTTGGGTGAGCCGTATTCGTGGTGTTAAGGTGACGAGGTTGCCGTTAGATCGGCCGCGGCCCAGTAAGAGCCCCGACAGCACCAGCGACCGGGGCGCCGCGCAGCGAGTCGGAAGGAGCCCTATATGGACGCCGCTGAGAAGAAGAAGACCATCGAAGAGTACGCGACCAAGCCGGGCGACACCGGTTCGCCCGACGTGCAGATCGCTCTGCTGACCAAGCGCATCGCGCACCTGACCGAGCACCTCAAGCAGCACAAGGGTGACCACCACTCTCGTCGTGGCCTGATGCTCATGGTCGGTCAGCGCCGCCGCCTGCTCAACTACGTCGCCAAGAACGACATCGAGCACTACCGTGCGCTGATCGCGCGCCTCGGCCTGCGCCGCTGATCGTCGTCGCGTAAAGACCTAGGGAACCACTGATCATTCATTCCTCGGCTGCGGCGCACCAGATCGGGCGATCTACGACCCCTAAATCTTGACGAGTATATCCAATACGCTTACAAGATTTCGGGGTCGTATCTCATCCCGCCTGGTACGTCCTCGCCGGAGGAAGCAATAATCAGTGCTTCCCTCTGGCTGTTTCGCGCTCCTTGAGGTGTGAGGCCGTTCGCGGCCGAACCTCGAAAGGGCGTGAGCGTACGTAGGGACCTGCGGTCGGTTTTGCCCTCCGGTTCAGTGGGCGCGGAAGGCCTCGGCCAGCCACCAGCTTCCGCCGTCGGAGGCGATCTTGGCGTCGATCACGAGCGGTCTTGCCTCGCTGCGGGGACGGGCGACGCACTCTGCGACCGCCGCAGCCATGGCGGGCAGGTCGTCGGTGCTGCGGACGGTGACACCGTCGGCCCCGAAGCCGCGGGCGATGGCCGCGAGGTCGGTGTCCGGGAAGGCGACCGTCTCGTCGGACTCGCCGAAGTGGTGCACCTCCGCCGAGTAGCTGGCGTCGTTGTAGACCAGCACCACCAGCGGCAGACGAAGCCGGACGGCGGTCTCCAGATCGGCGATCGCCATGTGGAAGCCGCCGTCGCCGGTGCCGAGAACCGGGATTCGGTCGGGTCGGGCGATGGCAGCACCGATGGCGGTGGCCAGGCCTAAGCCGATCGACTGGAAGGCCTGCGTGAAGCAGAAGCCGGCCACGTCGGGCACGTCGAGGAACTGGCTGGGGTAGCCCATGAAGTTGCCGGAGTCCACGGCTACCACCCGCTCGGTAGGGAGGGCGTGGTCGAGCGCGATGGTGACGGTGCGCGGGTCGATGCGGCCGGGTTCGTCGAGTGGCTCGAAGGCCACATCGCGCCAACGTCCCTCAGCCGCGATCCGGGCGAGCACCTCCGCAGTGCGGTACCCGCGCGCCGTCTGGTCTTCTCCTCCGCCCGCTCCTTCTCCTTCTTCCTGCCCCCACTCCCGCTCTTTCTCCCGCCGAAAATCGGCCAATGGCCGATTTTCCTGCGTCTGATGCCGAAAATCGGCCACCACCCTGCGTGTGAAGACTTCCGCCGCGCCTCCTCTTTCCGGCTCACGCTCCCCAGGAAAATCGACCAATGGCCGATTTTCCTCTGTCTGATGCCGAAAATCGGCCACCACCCTGGGCGTGAGGAGCATGGCGGTGTCGTGGGCGACGAGGGCGCAGTCTCCGACGATGCCGAGTTCGACGGGCCGATGGGCCCCGAGGGCGAGCGGATCCAGATCCACCTGGGCGATCCGCGCGTCGGCGCCGATCAGCCGGCCGTGTCGCGTGGTCCAGTTGTTGAGAGCGCAGCCGAAGCCGACCACCACGTCGGCGTCGGCGATGAGTTCGGCAGCCAGCGGGGTGGCGAAGCCGCCGGAGATGCCGAGATCGGCGCCGCCGTGCGATGGGACGACGCCGTCAGCTGACCCGCGGAACAGTCCCTTCACGACGGCGCTGGTAGCCAGCAGCGCTCCGCAGCGTTCGGCCAGCGCGGCGATCTCCGTGCCTGCTTCCCGGGCGCCACGTCCGGCGATGAAGACGGGACGCTGGGCGCCGGCCAGGAGGTCGGCCAGCGCTTGGGCGTCCTCGGCGGTGGGGCGGACGGCGCGCGGATCGACGGTGTGGTCACCCGATCCCGGCGCGTTGACGGCCACCTCCGGTGCCGGTTGGGTCAGCAGGTCGATGGGCACGCTGAGCACCACGGTTCGGCGGTCGTGCATGGCGACGGTCCAGGCGCGTTCGGCGTCTGCGGCCGCCGTCGCTGGCGAGTAGACCCGATCGGCGACCGCGCCGAGGGCCCGCGCGGCGGCGTCCTGGTCGATGCGGAAGTTGTTGAACCGGGCCGAGGGCGGGGCGTCGGCGGTGAGCACGATCAGCGGCGTGCGCGACTTCGCGGCCTCCGCCACACCGGTCAGCGCGTTGGTGAAGCCGCAGCCCTGGTGGGTGGTGACGACGGCGAGCCGACCCGCGGTGCGGGAGTAGGCGTCGGCCATCGTCGCGGCCCCACCCTCGTGCCGGGCCGCCGTGTAGGGCACCCCGTGCGTGCGCAGCGCTTTCACCAGCGCGAAATTGCCCGAGCCGACGACGCCGAACGCGTGCCCGACGCCGAGCCGGGCCAGCGTCGCCCCGACCGCCTCGGCGACGTTCACCGCTCGACGAGCGCGAACACGCGCGTGGGCGAGCCCGTGCCGTCGACCAGCGGCAGCGGCGCCACGACGATGGTCGCGCCGGTGACCGGCAGCTTGTCGAGGTTCTGCAGCGACGTGAGGCCGTAGGTGTCGGCGCCCAGCAGGAAGTGGTGCGCCGGGAACGGCGGGTCGAACGCGCCGGCCTGCCCGGAGTCGATGCCGACGGTCTCGACGCCGTAGCCGATCACGCGCGGGTTGTCGGCCAGCCAGCGGGCGCCGTCGGGGGTGATGCCCGGGGTGTGCGGGCCGTTCTCGTCGGCGTTGAGGAAGGTCTCCTTCGAGCCCGAGCGGGCCGACCAACCGGTGCGGAACAGCACCCAGCAGCCGTCGGGCAGCTCGCCGTGTTCGGCGACCCAGGCGTCGAAGTCGGCGGGAGTGAGGGCGAAGTCGGGGTCGGCTGCGGCCTCGGCGGTCTTGTCGATCACGACGACGGGACCGACGAGCCGGGACGGCGAGATCCGGTCGACCGAGTTGCCGTCCTTACCGGTGATCCAGTGCGTCGGCGCGTCGAGGTGGGTGCCGGCGTGCTCGCCGAGCGAGAGGTCGTTCCAGGCCCAGGCCGGGCCCGCGTCGTCGAAGTTCGACACTGGCGAGGTGCTGAGGCCCTTGGTGTTGGCGAAGGGCGCGGGCAGCTCGAGGATGACGGTGTCGGGGCTCAGCGGGCTGGTGAGGTCCACCACCTCGACGGACCCATCGGCGAGGGCGGCAACAAGCGGGGCGAGGACGGACATCGGCGGCTCCTTCGGCGTAGTCGGTGACCGGATTGTGGCATGTCCGGCCGCCCGTAGGGTGCTGTCCCAGAATCATCAGGCTTGGGCGATGAGGTGTGTGGTAGCGCGGCGCGGCATTCAGGCCGCTCGTCGGCAGTCGTCGTCACGTCCCAGAATCGTCAGTCGCGGGCGGCGAGGCGCGTGAGTAGCGCGGCGCGGCATTCAGGCCGCTCGTCGGCAGTCGTCGTCACGTCCCAGAATCGTCAGTCGCGGGTGGCGAGGCGCGTGAATGGCACGGCGCGGCATTCAGGCCGCTCGTCGGCAGTCGTCGTCAGGTCCCAGAATCGTCAGTCGCGGGTGGCGAGGCGCGTGAGTAGCACGTCGCGGGACCCAGGCCATTCGTCGGCGGTCATCGAGTACATGACGGTGTCGCGGACGGTGCCGTCGCGCCGCAACTGGTGGCCCCGGATCACGCCGTCCTTCTTCGCGCCGAGCCGCTCGATGGCGCGTTGGCTGGTGAGGTTGAGGTTGTCGGTGCGCCAGCCGACGGTTCGGTACTCGAGCGTGTCGAAAGCATGCGCGAGAAGCAGCAGTTTGCAGACTGTATTGACGTGGGTGCGTTGAGCGCGCTGGGCGTACCAGGTGTAGCCGATCTCCAGCCGTCGGACCTGGGCGAGGATCTCTGCGTAGCTGGTGCAGCCGAGCACTGTGGCCGAGCCATCGTCGATGACGGTGAAGGGAACGCGATCGGGCATGGCCAGCGCGGCTGTGACGTACTCCTCGACCCGATCAGGCTCCGGCACCGACGTCAGGCGGCTACGCCAGAGCTCTCCGTCGAGGGTGACCTGCTGCAGCCCTTCGATGTGATGGAAAGTGAGCGGCTCCAGCCGGACGCCACGACCGACAAGGACGACTGGAGTGACACCGTGCGCGTGCATGGATAAACCCTATCCACAGAAACTCACGCTCTTTGAGGTGCGGAGGCCCTGGGTGAGGGCACACCCCTTCACGGTCTTTGAGGTGCGGAGCGCAGCGGAGCCTCGAAAAGACCCAGCTGGCAGCGGCAGGGCGGGCTCGTTCACCGGTGCTATTGGTCGGGGTGCCAGGGGTTGGGTTCGGTGGGTTGTTGGGCGTGGGTGGCTTGGTTTTGTTGGATGATGCGTCGGAATTCTTCGAAGGGGTCGGGGGTCAGGGTGCCGTCAAAGTCGTGCGTAGGGCCGTCTGACTAGGCAGTTTATGTGGTTCGCGGCGTGGCGAACGCAAGGGACGCGGTCCCTCTGGTGAGGATGTGGGTGTTCAAATCCAGTCTCGCTTCG
>NZ_JARGDO010000019.1 GCF_029211185.1 Tessaracoccus caeni | reverse complement strand
GCTGTCACGCGGGGTGCCGGTCGGGCCTCGAAAGAGTCACGACCACATCCATGGGGGGGGAACCGGCACGGCTAACCCTGCCAGCTGAGCCCCAGGCCAGCCACCACCAATACTCACAGCCTCGAAGGGAGATCAACGTCACTAATCTTCGACGACGTTGCCCCAGAACACGTTGATCTTCGCCCCCAGCTTGTTCAGGCGCTGGGGGAGATCCTCGTAGCCGCGATTGATCACGTAGACGTCCAGCAGGTGCGTCGTGCCGCGGGCGGCCAGAGCGGCCAGCAGCAGGCACACCGCGGGGCGCAGTGCGGGCGGGCAGTTCATCTGGCGACCACGCCACTTGGTGGGGCCGATGATCAGCAGGCGGTGGGCGTCCATCAGCTGGATGTTGACGCCCAGCTCGTGCAGCTGGCGCAGGTGGACGGCCCGGTTGTCGTAGACCCAGTCGTAGATCACCGACTGGCCGGAGGCCGCGGCGCAGATCACTGCGAAGAACGGCAGGTTGTCGATGTTCAGGCCGGGGAACGGCATGGGGTGGATCTTGTCGAGCGGAGCGACCAGCTCGGACGGCTTGAGGGTGACGTCGACCAGGCGGGTCTTGCCGTTGCCGCTGGTGTACTCGGGCGTCATCTCGAAGCGCTGGCCCATCTCCTCGAGAACGGCGAACTCGACCTCCAGGAACTCGATGGGGCAGCGCGAGACCGTGATCTCCGATTTGGTCACGATGCCGGCGGTCAGCAGGCTCATGGCCTCGATCGGATCCTCGGAGATGGTGTAGTCGACGTCCGCGTCGATCTCGGGCTTGCCGGTGATCGTCAAGGTGGTGGTGCCGATGCCCTCGATCGATACACCAAGGAGCTCAAGGAAGAAGCAGAGATCCTGGACCATGTAGTTGCCGGACGCGTTGCGCAGCACCGTGACGCCAGGCATCCGGGCTGCCGCCATGATGGCGTTCTCGGTGACGGTGTCGCCGCGTTCGATCAGCGTGACGACGCGACGATCGGCGCCGACGTCGCGCACCGTCGCATGGTAGTAGCCGTCGGTGGCCTCGACGGAGAGCCCGAACTTGTGCAGGGCCGACATGTGCGGGTGCACGGTGCGTGCGCCGAGGTCGCAGCCGCCGGCGTAGGGGAGTCGGAAGTCGTCGGACTCGTGCATCAGGGGGCCGAGGAACATGAGGATGGAGCGGGTGCGCTTCGCCGCGGAGACGTTGATCGTCTCGGGCGTGACCGAGGCCGGACGCCTGATCTGGAGATCCCGGCCGTCGCCGACCCACGTCATCTCCACGCCGATCGAGGTGAGCACCTCGGAGATCCGGTCGACTTCTTCGATCCGCGCAATGCCGCGCAGGGTGGTGGTGCCGCGGTTCAGCAGCGACGCGCACAGCAGGGCCACCGCCGCGTTCTTCGACGAACGCACGTCGATGCTGCCGCTCAGGACGGTCGGACCCTCGATCTCGAGGTTCATCTTGCCCAGGGTGGTGGTCTGGATAAGCGGCATGTCGAGGGCCTCCGCAAGGCGGTCGATCATGCTGAGCGACAAGTTCTGCTGCCCGTTCTCGATGCGGTGAACGGCGCTCTGGGCGGTTCCCACCTCTTCAGCGAGCCGCTGTTGCGACCATCCGAGCTTGCCTCGCCCCTCGCGGATCATCCGCCCAATCGACTCGCTGGTAACACTCATTCGGCCATGCTATCTCACAAATGAGATTGTCTTCTCGGACGCCGCGCCAGAAACGGTGATCATGGGGGAGCGACGAACTCGTGACGGGCTAAAGTGGCGCCCATGAGCTCTCATTTTGACGTCGTTGTTGTAGGCGCGGGCCCTGGTGGCTACGTCGCCGCCATCCGAGCCGCCCAGCTGGGCAAGAGTGTGGGAATCGTCGAGAAGCGCTACTGGGGCGGCGTGTGCCTCAACGTGGGCTGCATTCCGACCAAGTCGCTGCTGCGTAACGCGGAGTTGGCGCATATCTTCAACCACGAGGCCGACACCTTCGGCATCGAGGGCAGCGTCACCTTCAACTACGGCAAGGCCTTCTCGCGCAGCCGCGCCGTCTCGGAGCGGATGACCAAGGGCATCCACTTCCTGATGAAGAAGAACAAGATCAAGGAACTGAACGGCTGGGGCACCTTCGTCGACGCGCACACCATCGACGTGGCCGACGACAAGGGCGGCGTGCAGCGCGTCACCTTCGACAACGCCATCATCGCCGCCGGCGCCACCACCCGCATGCTGCCCGGCACCACGCGTTCGGCGAACGTCGTCACCTATGAGGAGCAGATCCTGGCCGATTCCGTGCCGGCGTCGATCATCATCGGCGGCTCGGGGGCCATCGGCACCGAGTTCGCCTACGTGCTCAGCCAGTTCGGGGTGAAGGTCACCATCGTCGAGTTCCTCGACCGGATGGTTCCCACCGAGGACGCCGAGATCTCCGCGGAGCTGGCCAAGGCCTACAAGAAGCTCGGCGTCACCGTGCTCACCTCCACCAAGGTGGAGTCCATCGAGGACACCGGCTCCGGCGTGCGGGTCACCGTCAGCCCGGCGGCCGGGGGAGCCCAGCAGGTGCTCGAGGCCGACCGCTTCCTGTCCGCCATCGGCTTCGCCCCGCGCACCGAGGGCTACGGCCTGGAGAACACCGGCGTGCAGCTCACCGAGCGCGGCGCGATCGCCATCGACGACGTCATGCGCACCAACGTTCCGCACATCTACGCCATCGGCGACTGCACGGCCAAGATGATGCTGGCGCACACCGCCGAGGCCCAGGGCGTCGTCGCCTCCGAGACCATCGCCGGCGTCGAGACCCATCCGATCAACTACGACATGATCCCGCGCGCCACCTACTGCCAGCCGCAGATCGCGTCCTTCGGATACTCCGAGCAGCAGGCCAAGGACAAGGGCTACGACGTCAAGGTGAGTCGGTTCCCGTTCGCGGCCAACGGCAAGGCCTGGGGTCTCGGCGAGGGAGCGGGCTTCGTCAAGATCGTGGCGGATGCGCGCTACAACGAGATCCTCGGCGCCCACATGATCGGCCCCGACGTGACCGAGCTGCTGCCTGAGCTGACCCTGGCCCAGGCCTACGACCTGACCGCCGAGGAGATCGGCCGCAACATCCACGCGCACCCGACCCTGTCGGAGGCGCTGAAGGAGGCCGCCGAGGGCATCGCCGGCCACATGATCAACTACTGATTCCGCGTCAAGCGCGAAGAAGGGGCCTTGCCGGGAAAATCCGGCAAGGCCCCTTCACGTGCAGGTGCAGCTACACCACCTGGTAAAGGCCCCAGGTGATCAGGAACCCGGTCACGCCGCAGATGGTGGTGAGCACGGTCCACGTCTTGAGACCGTCTCCGACGGAGAGGCCCAGGTATTTGGTCACGATCCAGAACCCGGAGTCGTTGATATGGGACAGGCCCAGGGCGCCGAACCCGATCGCGAGGCAGATCAGGACGGTCTGCATCGTGCTGTAGTCACCGTTGGCGATCGCGGTGGACAGCAACCCGGCGGTGGTGAGCATCGCGACCGTCGCTGATCCTTGAGCCGCGCGCAGTGCTAGAGAGATCACGAAGGCTGCCACGACGGTCGGCATACCTACCGCGGTCAGCGAGTCGGACAGTGCCGTGCCGATTCCGGACTCGACCAGCACATTGCCGAACACGCCGCCTGCACCTGTCACGAAGATGATGATCGCGACGATCGGGAGCGCCGACTCGGCGACGCTGCTGCGGCGGCTCTTGTCCCAACGCGCTTTGCCGCCGATGACGATGTAGGCCACAAGAAGGCCGAGTAGCAGCGCAGTGGTAGGCGCTCCCACGAAGGCCGCAAACGGACGTAGCGCGTTCTCCTCCGGGAGCACGGTCAACAACGTCGAGCCGACCATGATGAGGAAGATCGGAAACACGATCAGGCCGACCACCGTTGCTGCGCTCGGCACCTTGCCGATATCGGGCACCTCGGTAGCGACCGTGGCATCCGACGCCGGCGAGCTGCCGAGGACGATCTTGTCCACTGCGAACAGCTTGCAGACGAAGAATGCGATCACGCCCACGACGGCAGAGATGAGGAGCCCGACCAAGGTCACAAGACCGACGTCGGCACCGATCTGAGCAGCTGCCGCGACCGGTCCCGGATGAGGTGGCAGGGTCACGTGCACCGTCAGCAGGATCGCGCCCACGGGCAGCGCCAACTTCAGGGGGTTGATGCCCGCGACCTTGGCGAAGCCGAACACGATAGGAGCCAGGATGATGAAGCCCACGTCGAAGAAGACCGGAATGCCAAGGATGAACGCGGCGATGGTGAGTGCTGCGGCCACGCGGGCGCGACCGAGCTTCTCCGTGAAAGTCCGAGCCAAGTGATCCGCGCCACCGGAGACCTCGATGAGCCTGCCCAGCATGGATCCGAGGCCCACCACGATCGCGACGGAGCCGAGAACCTTCCCCATCCCGGCGATCATCACGGGCACGACCTCTTCGATCGCAATGCCGGTCACGATGGCGGTGCCCATCGAGACGAGAAGCAACGACACGTAGGCGGGCAGCTCGACCTTGATCACCAGAACGAGCAGAACCGCAACCGCTGCCAGGGCGATCAGCAGCAGCGCCAAGGTGCTCATGAGACGTCGCCCTTGCGGTGCGGGGCGACGACCTTGATCACCGACGAATCGTCCATGGCTGCCTGGCCGGCCGCCTGGGCAATCAAATACAGGCCCTCGGCCGCCGCCGCGATCGGGGTTGCCAGGCCTTGCTCGCGAGCGGCGCTGGTGACGATGCCCATGTCCTTGGTGAAGATATCGATGCGGCTGCGCACCTCCGCGCCGCCCTCGTCGTAGGCCTGCAGCATGCGCGGTCCGCGGTCAGCGAGCATAAATGAAGCCGCGGCCCCGGCCCCCAGCGTGTCCAGCGCCAGTTGCGGATCCAGTCCGAGGGCGTCGGCGAGGGCGAGTGCTTCGGCGCCGGCGGCGATGTGCACGCCGCACAGCAGCTGATTGACCGTCTTCATGGCCTGCCCGTCGCCAGGCTTGTCGCCGATCCGAACCAGGGTTGACGCGAGCTGTTCCAACGCAGCCTCTGTGGCGGCATAGGCCTCGTCCGTTGCGCCGACGGTGATGAGCAGGTCGCCGGCGCCAGCCCGCACGGGGCCGCCCGAGATAGGAGCATCCACCAGATGCAGGCCGTCTTCTTGGAGCCGCGCCGCGACGGCACGGACGGCTTCGATGCCGACCGTTGACGTGAGCAGGATCGTGGCCCCCTCAGCCAGCACGCTCGCGACACCATCAGGCCCATAGAGGGCGGCGTCGAGCTGGGCAGAATTGCGCACTGCGAGAAGCACGACATCGGCGCCGGTGGCCGCGTCCTGAGCGCTGGAGGCGGCGGTCACACCGGCTGCCGCTCCGAGCGAGAGTCGCTCAGGGTTGATGTCGAAGCCCTTGACCGGGAACTTCTCCGCGAGACAGGTGGCCATGGGCAGGCCCATAGCGCCGAGGCCGAGAACGGCGATGACGGGTGTTGTCATGATGTGTTTCCTTCCGATCAGAGGGAGAGCTTGTCGGCCACGTCGGCCAAGGACTGTTCGTCGCCGACGTTGCCGGCGAACACGATGTAAGGGATGCCCTGAGCGGGGCCCAGGATGGGTTCCCAGAGGGAGACGATGCCGGGCAGCATGGGACCGCGAACGATGGCGCGTTCGATCTCGAGCCCTCGTGCGGCCACATCGGAGGACGTGATGCCGCCCTTCGCGATCACGAACCGGGGTGGGGTGCGGCGCAGCACTTCGCGGACGACGTAGACCACGGCATCGGAGACGGCACGGGCGATGCGCAGCGAGTCCGCCCCGTCAGTGCCCTTTACCAGGGTGCGCGACGTACGGACCACGGCATTGCCTTGCGCCAGAGCGTCGCTGACCTTGTCGACGATGTCGTCGAGGTATCCCGCAGCCTGCTCTTCTAGCACCTTCGCGACGTCGATCTCGAACTCGACGGGAGCGCGGCGCTCGCGCAGGTGGTCCAGTTGCCGCGTGGTGAGCGCCACATGGGAGCCGACCACGATCAGGCCGCCTTGTGCCGTCTCGCGCGTACGGAGAGCGGCGACGTCTTCTGCGCTCAACGGGGCGATGACGTCTTGTCCGATGAGGCCGCGGACGAAAGGCGGCCCCACGCGATGCACGAAGCGCTTGCCCGTCGTCTCCGCTTGCAGCAGCGCCAGGGCGAGCAGCCTGAGATCGGTCTCCTCGAGGATGTCGACGACGACCGGCTGTCCGTCGGTCAGCGAGGTGAGCACGCCGACGGTGCCCTCAGGATCGGCGCGGAGCTGATCGAGGGTGATCGTCGCCACCTGGTCTGCAGGGATGCGTCCCTGGGTCTTTTCGGCGACCCAGTCTCGGAGGTCCGAGCTGGCGTAACCGAACGTCGCATCCTTTGCGAACTCGGTCTCGCCGACGGGCAGATATCCGGTCGTGGCGCTGCCCGCGTAGTGCACCGAGCGCACGGTGATCCGCCCCGCGTCGCCGAAAGCCGGCACGATCACGACGCCGTCGACGGTGATGCCGGCGGCGGCCAGCACGTCGCGGATCGTGTCAGGTTCGAGGGGGAAGTGTCCGCGCAACGTCGAGTCGCTGCGCGAGACGAAGTCCACCTCGATGCCCAGTGCGCGGGCGGCCTCCAGCGCGGCTCCCACTACCTCCCGGTTACGGTGCTCGGCGTCAGCAGGGGAGAGGGAACGCGAGTTGGTCATCACGTAGACGGCCGGAGCACCGGTCTTCAGCGCCCATGTCAGATCTGCGGCGGACCAGGCGTTCAGAACGGGTAGGCCTCCCACTGATTGCGTGCCGGTCGGGTCGTCATCCAGCACGACCAGTTGACGGGCTCCTCGTGTGCGAGCTTCTCTGACGGATGCCGCCGAGATCTCCTGTGCAGCCGGCAGTCCGGCTGAAAGGTCGTTGATATCGACCATGTACGCCTCCTTGAGTACCAATCCTCAGACCTCTGAGGTCTGAGGACTAAAAAGTAGCAAGGACGCCTGGCGAATGCAAGAGGTAAATGCGAACTCAGTCGCCGTCGGGGATGTAGGCCTCGCTGTCGCGACGCGTTTGGCGCATGTGCGAGCGCATCGCGGTTCGGGCGGCCGCGCCGTCGTGAGCGATCACGGCGTCGAGGATCTTGGCATGTTCGTCGATGGCGTTGGCGCGCATCTGGGGGATAGCGGAGGTGGCGCGGCGGGCGTCGGCGAGAACCTTGGCGAGGGGCGCCATGGCGGCGGCGATGAAGGGGTTGCCGCTGCTTTCGATGATCACGCCGTGAAAGGCGAGGTCGGCCTCCATCGCAGCGGTGACGTCGCCTGCGGCGTGGGCCGTGCGCATCTTGTCCAGGTGCTCAGTCAACGCCTCGATATCGGCATCTGTAGCGACACGAGCGAACCGCTCCGCCGCACCGATCTCAAGGAACCCCCGGACCTCGACCAACTGCAGGATGGCGTCCTTCGCACTGCCTCTGCGCACACGCATGATGGCCTCCAGCGAGATCCAGCGCTCAATGGGGTTCACGAAAGTGCCCCGACCCTGGAGCGGACGCAGGATGCCCTGGGCCGCGAGCGTCTTGACGGCCTCCCGCAGCGTCAAGCGGCTCGCGTCGGCGAGCTCAGCGAGCTTCTCTTCACCCGGCAGTTGCTCGCCAGGTGGGAAGCGTCCGTCGGCGATAGCGTCGAGAATGTAGCTCGTCACGTCGTCGACGCGCGTGTTGCGTGTCATGTTCCGACCTTATCGCTGGGAGCAGGACTGATCACGATCAGCTCCCCAGTTGGGTGATTCAGCGATCGCCGTCAGCATCCCTTCGAGGGACTGGTCACGCAGCAGTGGCGGGTCGTTGCTCACAGCACCGCACGATAGATACTGGCTGCCGTAGGGTGTGTTGATGGAACCAGACGAACCTGCCGATCAACGCGTCGCCGTCACCCCGGACACCTTCATCCGTCCGGACGTTGAGGTCAAGGTCGACGGCCTCACGCCATCCTTGTGTCAACAGCTGGGTGCTGAGAAAGCGGCGCTCGCGTGCTTCTATCAGAGCCAGTCTGCCGATGATGTGGCTGACGAACTCGCGGAACTCTCTGCTTCGCGCGACGAGGAGGTCGTCGGCGAGCCACTGTGACGCCGCCTCTACGCCGTGTGCTGAGCCAGGCATCATAGTCCGATAATCAACATTATGTCAGAAACTAGTCTGCGTATTGCATCAGATGAATCACCACGGTCCCCCGGGCGACATGGTGCTGCGAGACGTCTGGCGAGGGCTCTGACCTGCGCAGATGCCTCTCCGTACACGATGTCGAGCAGCGGTAAGGCGCCCGGGGCTGTGCGTGGACGCGTTTGAGCCGGTTACGCAGACAGGCTCTGTTGCAAAAATCGTGAAGCTTGAGCATGCTTGGCGGAGATTGGACGGACGGAACGATGACGGATTTCAAGTGGCGCCATTTCCAGGGTGATGTGATCCTGTGGGCGGTGCGCTGGTATTGTCGCTATCCGATCAGCTATCGCGACCTTGAGGAAATGCTGGCGGAACGCGGCATTTCGGTCGACCATACGACGATCTATCGCTGGGTCCAGTGCTACGCCCCGGAGATGGAGAAGCGGCTGCGCTGGTTCTGGCGGCGTGGCTTTGATCCGAGCTGGCGCCTGGATGAAACCTACGTCAAGGTGCGGGGCAAGTGGACCTACCTGTACCGGGCAGTCGACAAGCGGGGCGACACGATCGATTTCTACCTGTCGCCGACCCGCAGCGCCAAGGCAGCGAAGCGGTTCCTGGGCAAGGCCCTGCGAGGCCTGAAGCACTGGGAAAAGCCTGCCACGCTCAATACCGACAAAGCGCCGAGCTATGGTGCAGCGATCACCGAATTGAAGCGCGAAGGAAAGCTGGACCGGGAGACGGCCCACCGGCAGGTGAAGTATCTCAATAACGTGATCGAGGCCGATCACGGAAAGCTCAAGATACTGATCAAGCCGGTGCGCGGTTTCAAATCGATCCCCACGGCCTATGCCACGATCAAGGGATTCGAAGTCATGCGAGCCCTGCGCAAAGGACAGGCTCGCCCCTGGTGCCTGCAGCCCGGCATCAGGGGCGAGGTGCGCCTTGTGGAGAGAGCTTTTGGCATTGGGCCCTCGGCGCTGACGGAGGCCATGGGCATGCTCAACCACCATTTCGCAGCAGCCGCCTGATCGGCGCAGAGCGACAGCCTACCTCTGACTGCCGCCAATCTTTGCAACAGAGCCACCCAGTGGACATAAGCCTGTTCGGTTCGTAAGCTATAATGCAAGTAGCGTATGCGCTCACGCAACTGGTCCAGAACCTTGACCGAACGCAGCGGTGGTAACGGCGCAGTGGCGGTTTTCATGGCTTGTTATGACTGTTTTTTTGTACAGTCTATGCCTCGGGCATCCAAGCAGCAAGCGCGTTACGCCGTGGGTCGATGTTTGATGTTATGGAGCAGCAACGATGTTACGCAGCAGGGCAGTCGCCCTAAAACAAAGTTAGACATCATGAGGGAAGCGGTGACCATCGAAATTTCGAACCAACTATCAGAGGTGCTAAGCGTCATTGAGCGCCATCTGGAATCAACGTTGCTGGCCGTGCATTTGTACGGCTCCGCAGTGGATGGCGGCCTGAAGCCATACAGCGATATTGATTTGTTGGTTACTGTGGCCGTAAAGCTTGATGAAACGACGCGGCGAGCATTGCTCAATGATCTTATGGAGGCTTCGGCTTTCCCTGGCGAGAGCGAGACGCTCCGCGCTATAGAAGTCACCCTTGTCGTGCATGACGACATCATCCCGTGGCGTTATCCGGCTAAGCGCGAGCTGCAATTTGGAGAATGGCAGCGCAATGACATTCTTGCGGGTATCTTCGAGCCAGCCATGATCGACATTGATCTAGCTATCCTGCTTACAAAAGCAAGAGAACATAGCGTTGCCTTGGTAGGTCCGGCAGCGGAGGAATTCTTTGACCCGGTTCCTGAACAGGATCTATTCGAGGCGCTGAGGGAAACCTTGAAGCTATGGAACTCGCAGCCCGACTGGGCCGGCGATGAGCGAAATGTAGTGCTTACGTTGTCCCGCATTTGGTACAGCGCAATAACCGGCAAAATCGCGCCGAAGGATGTCGCTGCCGACTGGGCAATAAAACGCCTACCTGCCCAGTATCAGCCCGTCTTACTTGAAGCTAAGCAAGCTTATCTGGGACAAAAAGAAGATCACTTGGCCTCACGCGCAGATCACTTGGAAGAATTTATTCGCTTTGTGAAAGGCGAGATCATCAAGTCAGTTGGTAAATGATGTCTAACAATTCGTTCAAGCCGACCGCGCTACGCGCGGCGGCTTAACTCCGGCGTTAGATGCACTAAGCACATAATTGCTCACAGCCAAACTATCAGGTCAAGTCTGCTTTTATTATTTTTAAGCGTGCATAATAAGCCCTACACAAATTGGGAGATATATCATGAAAGGCTGGCTTTTTCTTGTTATCGCAATAGTTGGCGAAGTAATCGCAACATCCGCATTAAAATCTAGCGAGGGCTTTACTAAGCTTGCCCCTTCCGCCGTTGTCATAATCGGTTATGGCATCGCATTTTATTTTCTTTCTCTGGTTCTGAAATCCATCCCTGTCGGTGTTGCTTATGCAGTCTGGTCGGGACTCGGCGTCGTCATAATTACAGCCATTGCCTGGTTGCTTCATGGGCAAAAGCTTGATGCGTGGGGCTTTGTAGGTATGGGGCTCATAATTGCTGCCTTTTTGCTCGCCCGATCCCCATCGTGGAAGTCGCTGCGGAGGCCGACGCCATGGTGACGGTGTTCGGCATTCTGAATCTCACCGAGGACTCCTTCTTCGATGAGAGCCGGCGGCTAGACCCCGCCGGCGCTGTCACCGCGGCGATCGAAATGCTGCGAGTCGGATCAGACGTCGTGGATGTCGGACCGGCCGCCAGCCATCCGGACGCGAGGCCTGTATCGCCGGCCGATGAGATCAGACGTATTGCGCCGCTCTTAGACGCCCTGTCCGATCAGATGCACCGTGTTTCAATCGACAGCTTCCAACCGGAAACCCAGCGCTATGCGCTCAAGCGCGGCGTGGGCTACCTGAACGATATCCAAGGATTTCCTGACCCTGCGCTCTATCCCGATATTGCTGAGGCGGACTGCAGGCTGGTGGTTATGCACTCAGCGCAGCGGGATGGCATCGCCACCCGCACCGGTCACCTTCGACCCGAAGACGCGCTCGACGAGATTGTGCGGTTCTTCGAGGCGCGGGTTTCCGCCTTGCGACGGAGCGGGGTCGCTGCCGACCGGCTCATCCTCGATCCGGGGATGGGATTTTTCTTGAGCCCCGCACCGGAAACATCGCTGCACGTGCTGTCGAACCTTCAAAAGCTGAAGTCGGCGTTGGGGCTTCCGCTATTGGTCTCGGTGTCGCGGAAATCCTTCTTGGGCGCCACCGTTGGCCTTCCTGTAAAGGATCTGGGTCCAGCGAGCCTTGCGGCGGAACTTCACGCGATCGGCAATGGCGCTGACTACGTCCGCACCCACGCGCCTGGAGATCTGCGAAGCGCAATCACCTTCTCGGAAACCCTCGCGAAATTTCGCAGTCGCGACGCCAGAGACCGAGGGTTAGATCATGCCTAGCATTCACCTTCCGGCCGCCCGCTAGCGGACCCTGGTCAGGTTCCGCGAAGGTGGGCGCAGACATGCTGGGCTCGTCAGGATCAAACTGCACTATGAGGCGGCGGTTCATACCGCGCCAGGGGAGCGAATGGACAGCGAGGAGCCTCCGAACGTTCGGGTCGCCTGCTCGGGTGATATCGACGAGGTTGTGCGGCTGATGCACGACGCTGCGGCGTGGATGTCCGCCAAGGGAACGCCCGCCTGGGACGTCGCGCGGATCGACCGGACATTCGCGGAGACCTTCGTCCTGAGATCCGAGCTCCTAGTCGCGAGTTGCAGCGACGGCATCGTCGGCTGTTGCACCTTGTCGGCCGAGGATCCCGAGTTCTGGCCCGACGCCCTCAAGGGGGAGGCCGCATATCTGCACAAGCTCGCGGTGCGACGGACACATGCGGGCCGGGGTGTCAGCTCCGCGCTGATCGAGGCTTGCCGCCATGCCGCGCGAACGCAGGGGTGCGCCAAGCTGCGGCTCGACTGCCACCCGAACCTGCGTGGCCTATACGAGCGGCTCGGATTCACCCACGTCGACACTTTCAATCCCGGCTGGGATCCAACCTTCATCGCAGAACGCCTAGAACTCGAAATCTAACGTCCGTTCGGGCATCGAGGTCCATGTCGGGGTGGGACGGGCCCGTGGCTTCAAGATCACTTGCAGTCCGACCGCGATGTCTTGGTTGCGCGAGAGGTTGTCGATATGGCTCTGTTGCAAAAATCGTGAAGCTTGAGCATGCTTGGCGGAGATTGGACGGACGGAACGATGACGGATTTCAAGTGGCGCCATTTCCAGGGTGATGTGAGGCTCTGTTGCAAAAATCGTGAAGCTTGAGCATGCTTGGCGGAGATTGGACGGACGGAACGATGACGGATTTCAAGTGGCGCCATTTCCAGGGTGATGTGATCCTGTGGGCGGTGCGCTGGTATTGTCGCTATCCGATCAGCTATCGCGACCTTGAGGAAATGCTGGCGGAACGCGGCATTTCGGTCGACCATACGACGATCTATCGCTGGGTCCAGTGCTACGCCCCGGAGATGGAGAAGCGGCTGCGCTGGTTCTGGCGGCGTGGCTTTGATCCGAGCTGGCGCCTGGATGAAACCTACGTCAAGGTGCGGGGCAAGTGGACCTACCTGTACCGGGCAGTCGACAAGCGGGGCGACACGATCGATTTCTACCTGTCGCCGACCCGCAGCGCCAAGGCAGCGAAGCGGTTCCTGGGCAAGGCCCTGCGAGGCCTGAAGCACTGGGAAAAGCCTGCCACGCTCAATACCGACAAAGCGCCGAGCTATGGTGCAGCGATCACCGAATTGAAGCGCGAAGGAAAGCTGGACCGGGAGACGGCCCACCGGCAGGTGAAGTATCTCAATAACGTGATCGAGGCCGATCACGGAAAGCTCAAGATACTGATCAAGCCGGTGCGCGGTTTCAAATCGATCCCCACGGCCTATGCCACGATCAAGGGATTCGAAGTCATGCGAGCCCTGCGCAAAGGACAGGCTCGCCCCTGGTGCCTGCAGCCCGGCATCAGGGGCGAGGTGCGCCTTGTGGAGAGAGCTTTTGGCATTGGGCCCTCGGCGCTGACGGAGGCCATGGGCATGCTCAACCACCATTTCGCAGCAGCCGCCTGATCGGCGCAGAGCGACAGCCTACCTCTGACTGCCGCCAATCTTTGCAACAGAGCCCGCAGACACGCCGTTGACCAGCACGTATACCCTTGGCGTCTCATCGGATGCATCATTGACTCATTGGATGCAACCGCGGAACGAGGTGTCGGATGCACGTCGACGGTGTGGGTCGGGTCTCGGTGGTGCCCTCGCTGCCGGTCCTTCGGCCCGAGGAGCAGGTGCTCCAGCTCATGCTGGACGGCTGGCGCAACCAGCAGCTCTCCAGGAACCTGCAGTTCGCGACGATCGAGCAGCGGCTGCGCTGTGTGCGCCGGTTCGTTGAGCACATGAACGAGGATCCGTGGAACTGGACGCCGGCGATGGTCGAGGAGTTCTCGGCCGACCTGCGCACCGTCCGACACGTCTCTCGCTCCACGCTGCGCAGCTACCACTCTGCGCTTCGGGCGTTCACGAGCTACGTCAGCAACCCCGACTACGGATGGGACCGGGTCTGCGAGCAGTACTTCGGCACCCACCCGGCGCAGGTCTTCTTCGACTGGAACTCCGCACCGCACGTCCAGGAGTACGACGGCGGACCCACGAAGCGTCCCTACACGCGGTCCGAGCTCGATCGACTCTTCGTCTACGCCGACGATGAGGTCGAACGCATGGGGCGGTCGGGACGCAAGGGCTGGCAGGCGGCCTATCGCGATGCGGTCATGATGAAGATCGCCTACGCCTACGGCCTCCGCTTCAACGAGTTGCGACACCTGCAGCTCGTCGACTTCGCCCGCAACCCGCATGCGCGCGAGTTCGGCCGGTTCGGCGTCTGCAAGGTCCGCTACGGCAAGTCAAAGCGCTCCTCGCCCTACAAACCCCGCAGCGTGCTCACCGTCTGGCGATGGACGCCTCCGATCCTCGAGGACTGGCTCGCCAACGGTCGCGGTGAGCCCGACACACTCGACCTGTTCCCCAGCGAACGCGGCGGCCTGGTCGGAGAACCGGCGCTGCTGCGCCGGCTACGCCGCTACTGCGACGAGCTCGGACTTTCGGACGGGCTCGATCTGCACTCGTTCCGACGCTCCTACGCTACGCATCTGTTGGAGGCTGGCTGGGACCCACGGTTCGTCCAGGACCAGATGGGGCACGAGTACGCCTCGACGACCGGCATCTACCAGTTCGTCGGCGACGAGTTCCGGCGCAGCACGCTCCGCAGCGCTCTCGACAGGACCGTCAACGAGGCCCTGGCCCGCACCACGAAGGATGGAACACCATGAAACGCAAGGTCGACTACCAGTGGCGCCTGGCCGAGCTGATGGCGGCCAGAGGTCTGCACAACACGACCGATCTCATCCCGCTGCTCGGCGAACGGGACATCACGCTCTCCCGACCGCAGGTCTACCGCCTCGTCAATCAGCGGCCGGAGCGCGTCTCGCTCCAAGTTATCGCCGCACTCTGCGACATCTTCGAGTGCACACCAGCCGATCTGGTCACGACAACCGCCGCGGACGTCCGGCGCCGGAAGACCGCGACCGAGCCCGGCTCCAACGTCGTCAGCCTCGACCGATCAGTTCGACCCCGGCGCGCGAACATTCTCGACGAGTAGGGATGGCTGCCGTGGCGAGTCGAGGACCAGCAGGCCTGTCCCCCCGCTCCACCATCCAGGGTCGTCCACGCATCACCTCGACGACCGGGAACCCGTGCGCACGCTGCGGCCGCAAGATCCCGCGGGTCGCCGTCACATGGCCGGAGGGCCGGCTCTGCAACATCTGCTACTACAACGCCGTCCACACCCGAGGCGTCTGCCCGGAGTGCCTCCAAGACCGCCTGCTACCAGGACCCGCAAGCGCCGGCGGCGGTCCGATCTGCGCGACCTGCGCGGAGATCCCCCACGACTTCCATTGCGACAGCTGCGACACCGAAGCCGGGCATCACCGAGGGCGGCTCTGCGCCCGATGTGCGCTTCGCGCCGACCTCCACCAGGTCCTCGGCGGCGAGCCGGAACACCCCGCTCTGCGCGGTCTGGTCGACGCGCTATGCGCATCCGAGCGACCCGAGTCGATCCTCGTCTGGAAGCGATCCCCCAAGGTCCAGACGCTCCTGCGTGGCCTTGGCGACGGCACGATCCCGATCTCCCACGAAGGCCTCGACGCCGTTCCCGGCAAGCCGACCGAACACATCCGAGCACTCCTGCAACATCACGGCCTACTCCCCTACCGCGATGCCTACCTGCACCGATTCGAGGAGTGGATCGCCGTCAAGTTAGAAGGGCTCCCCGCCGAGGTCCGTCAGCCCGTCCAGCACTTCGCGACCTGGCACCACCTACGCAACATCCGCGCCAAATCCGAAGCAGGCGCCAACACGCGCGGCCCGGTGCACTCAGCGAAGCAAGAGATCACCGAGACAGTCAAGTTCCTGACCTGGCTGCACCAGACACACCACCGCACCGCCGCGACCTGCACCCAGCAAGACGCCGACGAGTGGCTGGCAGGCGGACCGACCACTCGCACCATGATCAGGAACTTCTTCCAGCTCGCCAAGAAGTCCCGCTTGAACACCGGTGTCACGGTCGCGCATCGCACTCCCCGATCGAGCCCGTCCCTGAGCCAGGAGCAGAGACTTGCCTGGATCCGCGAATTGCTCACCGGGACCAGCGAGTCACTCCCCTACCGCGTCGCCGGCATGCTCCTGCTCCTCTACGCGCAACCACTGGTCAAAGTCGTCACTCTGACGACCGAGGCCATCGCCGAGAGCCCTCACGGCATGAGAATCCAGCTCGGCCGCCATCCAGTGGACGTGCCTGAGCCGTTCGCCAACATGATCCGCCAGCACCGCGATGCTCGGCCCAACCTCCGGACAGCGGCAGGGACGGACAGCCCCTGGATGTTCCCAAGCATCCTCGCCGGACGACACCTCCACCCCAACACCGTGATGGACAGACTGCGAGCCCTCGGCGTGAACCTCCTCGGCGCCCGCAACAGCGCCCTCGGCGAGCTCGTCCTCCAATGCCCACCGTCGCTAGTCGCCGACGCACTCGGCTACAGCCACCACGTCGCCTTCCTCCACGCCGAAAAGTCCGCAGAACCGTGGGCCCGATATGCGGCCCGCCACGCGGGCGACCAGCGATAGCCGGCGACCACCACGATCTGCCCAGCCATGCTCGCGTTCAGTTACACCAGGATGGTCTGGCCGTCGGCCTGCTGGATGTCCAGCAACAGATGCCCGCGCCCGCGGCTCGTCCTCACCACGGAACCGAACCCAGGGCACGACATGCGCCCGGGCATGCCGCCGCGGTCAGCGCGCTCCGGTGGCACGAAGTGGTGGCCACCGGAGCGCACTGGGTCAGTGTCTGCTGTCCTCGATAGGTGTCAGCATGACAAGTACGGCTGCGGCGGCGCAGGAAGATGCGGGTGCGGACGCTGGCGTTCCACAGACGCTGCATGAGATTCATGATGGCCTCACTTTTCACACGGGAGCACTTCGATGTGGCTGGTCCTGTGTGGTGAGTGCCCCGAGGCTTCTTGGGGCGGTCTGCTCCGCCCGACGTCAGGCTTCGCGCGTGGTCTGTCCTGCCATTTCGCAGTCTACGCTGCTCGGTTGGAGTGCGGAAGAGCGGTGGAGTTCCGCTTGCGGATTGGAGTGGAGAAGCGTCAGAAGGAGGAGCCCAGCGCAGCCTTTTGCTCATGGGAGGTTTCGTGCCAGGTGTCGGCGATGAACTGCGCGACTGCAACAGTCGAGTTGAACACGAGGCGTGCATGTCGTGGAGTCGCGGGGCTCTCGTTGACGGAGCCATGCCCGTCGCCGATTGAGTTGCGTGCCTCCGCGACGGACTGCACGAGAGTGGAGAGGGCGCGCATCGCTTTGCGGAGGGCGTCGCTGCCGCGCTTGCTGCCGTCTACCGCGTCGGCATTGATCGCGAGTGCCGATGCGGTGCTTGCGAAAAGAGCCGGGAGCTCGTCTCGTTCGGAGAACTCGATATCCAGATCCGTGAGCACGATCTTGCACTGGCTCTCGAGGAGGTTCTTGCAGGAGGAGATCGCCGCAGCGGGATCTGAGCTGAGGTCGCGGTTGATTAGATCGAGGTGACGGCGCAGCACAGAGTTCTCGGTGAGGTCGGGCGTCTTGGCGAGCGTTAGCTCGGTTGGGGCGTAATACGCGGAAATCTGACGCCAGCCATAGATGATGCGATCTCCGAAACGGTCTGTCTCGATGAGCTCATACCCATCTCGGCGGAGGGTGTCATTGTAGGCAGCGACCATCGCGGCAGCGGCGTCTGGATCGTCGCGGACAATGGGATGGACTGTCTCGGCTAAGAAGTTGAGGAACGTCTCGTCGCTGCCGTTACGAAGCTGGAAACGGTCGTCGTTGAAGACCCAGTCATCCTCCCAGTCCCAGTTGTTCACCATGTGCTGGTAGATGTCGCCGCTGGCAGTGCGGTACCTGTGGTCTCTGCTCGGCAGCTCCTCCAAGTCGTAGAGCCGGGCGAGGAACTGCGGATGCTGCAGCCGCCCCGACCAGTCGTACTCGGAAAGCGAGAGCCAATCGAACACGTTTGAGCGCGTCTGGCGAGAGATCCGCGCGCGGTTCGTTGGCGTCATGCACTAAGAATATCGGCCGCATACATCAGGAAATCGACCGCCTCTGACTCCGTCTGGACCGCACTTCCTCCGGGGAGTGCTCGGTCTGCTGAAGGCTCACGAGCACGCCCTGGGCGCGTTCGTAGTCGACGCGCTGAGCATCGTCGCCGGGCACCGCTCCGAGTGGGCTGCTCGAGGTGACGCCCCACCGGTCGCGGTACGCAATGACCGCCCGTGCCGCAGCCTCACCCTCTGCGGGAGCGGTCTCGTCGAGTCCCGTCAACCAGGGCTCTGGCTGCTTGAGGAGCTTCTCGACCAGGGCATCGATGCGCTGCTCCATGAGCTGCTCCCGCTCGTCGAGGGCTTGCCTCATCGCGGGATCGGTGATCCCGGTCGCGCGCGGGACCAGGCCGGCGATCATCCTGGCGGTCCGCTGCGGAGCAGGCTGGTAGGCCGCCGTGATGCGCTGGAGCCTGTAACGCAGCAGCGACCCGAGATCCTGCACCTCGTCCAGTCCTCCAACCTGGATGATGCGCGGGAGAAGACTGTCGATGTCGTGCCCGTCGGCTTCGAGCCTGCGCAGCTCGGTGGTGAGGATCCCGAAGGCGTCTGTCTCGACGAGCTCGTCGATCGTCTCCGCCGTGAGGCCTCCGGCGTGCAGGAGGGCGATCCAGCGTTCCTGTCCGGCGACTTGTGCGATGGTGTCGTACTCGGCCGCGAGTTGCTCGAGTGAGCCCCAGAAGTCCTGCTCCACGGTGATCGTGTCGTGTGCGGAGAGCTCTGCGCCAGGGTGCTGCAGGATCCCGTAGAGGATGCTCCGGGCGGTGTTCTGCAGGTCCTCACGGTGCTGATGCTCCTCGAGGTGATGCTCGTCGGTGGCGACGTAGACGCGGTTGGATTCGCGGCCGCGGGTCATCGCGACGTAGAGGGATTCTCGGGTCACTTCCGGTGAGTGGACGACCGCGTGTGCGGTGTCGACGGTGGCCCCTTGGGCACGGTGCGCGGTGACGGCGTAGCCGAGGTCGACGTGCTCGGCGACGTAGCTCACGGGCAGCGTGATCGTGGTGCGCCGCTTCGATCCTGCCCGCCGCACGGTGAGGGATCCGTCGTCGTTCGCATGGGCGACGTGCCAGCGGTCGCCGTTTTTCACCCAGCTTCGCCCGAGCGAGAGGCGCCGATTGTTCTCGCGGGTGATGATGAGATCTCCGCGGGAAACTTCGTTGCCGTCATGGAGTTTGACGCCGTCCACAGCGACGTCGCCCTGGAGGATTCGGTCGGTGCGGGCGCGGGTGTTGAGCGCAGAGACCGTGTCGAGGGTTTCCGCGATCAGCACCGTGCTCTTTCCCGCTGCGAGGTCTGTGCGCCAGGCTTGGTAGGCGGCTTCGAGAATCTCGTCATATCCGCCCGGCGTGACGCGCTGGTGCGCAA
Organism: Tessaracoccus caeni; assembly: GCF_029211185.1. Taxonomy (GTDB): domain Bacteria; phylum Actinomycetota; class Actinomycetes; order Propionibacteriales; family Propionibacteriaceae; genus Arachnia; species Arachnia caeni. Next base: position 71,557 of record NZ_JARGDO010000019.1, on the reverse strand, counting down.
TGTAGGTATCGATGACGTCGGTGTCGCCGATCCGCAACTGCAGGGACGCCTGCTTCTCCCAGTCGTTTCGGAAGCGACGCACATCGACCAGTTCCGGGGCGTCGCCGCGGTCACGCACGAGCATCCCGAACGCGCCGCCCGCGTCCACCGCTGCGAGTTGCGCCCAATCGCCCACGAGCAGCACTTTCGCGCCGACCTGCTGGGCGTGACTGGTGATGGCATCGAGCGCGAACGTGCCACCCAAGGAGGCTTCGTCGATGATGACGAGCTGTCCGCGCGTGAGGTTCCATTTCCCGAGGCGATGCTCATGCAGCCACTTCGCCGTGTTCTCCGTCCCGATCTCCAGATCCCCGGCGAGGACGTCGGCGGCAGCGGCCGAGGGCGCGAGCCCGGTCACCGAGCCTGGCCCGTAGCGTCGCTCCCAGGCTCGGCGCAGGGCACGCATCGTTGTGGTCTTCCCAGTCCCTGCGGGGCCGACGAGTACGTCGAGGACGCGGCCGGAGACGCCGATCTTCGCGATCGCCTGCTCCTGGTCCACCGACAGGGTGTGCCCGTCGCGGTTCTTCGTTCTGGCAGCGTCCTCGATCCATGCCAGCGGTACGGTCGGCGCCGACCGATCATTCGACGCGCCAAGGAGTCGGTCTTCTGCCGCGAGCACCTGCTCGGAGGAGAACACCGTTCCGGCTTTGGGTCGGAACACGCTCGACCCGTCCGCGCGACGAAACAGCGAGGGGCTCTTCGCGAGCTCGGGCGGAGTGAGGCGCAGCGAGACCCGTTCTGCGGCATCGACGATCTGCTGGGTGATGACGTCCCGGTCGTTCGCGGACGCGAAGCGGAGAGCCATCGTCTGTCGCACGGCCTCCGCGTGGAGGTTCCACCGTTTCCACGTCGCTCGCCGGTCACCGACCTGCTGCACCACGACCTCGGCGACCTCCTCGAGATCCTCCAACGGGATATCGTCTGCCCGCAGCAACGGTTCGTGCTCACTACCGGCGAGCAGTGCCGACGCCCAGGTTGGCGCGTCCTCACCCAGCAACGCGGTCGCGCGTTCTCGCCACTGGGAGGTGAGATCGCTGAGAGAGTGCTGCTGCTTCGGGGGCCGAGTCTCGAGCGTGGCCTGCTGCCGGAACTGCCACACCAGCTTCGGGGACGGCTGCCTCCCGTGCTTCGAGACGTAGTCGTCGACCAGCCGGTCTTTGACCTGCTCGATATCGCGAGTACGGGAAGAGAACTCGTCCATCAGCTCCTGCGGCACGCCAACGATCTCCCACGCCGTGGAGCGCCCCGCACCGCGCTCACGGGCTTCCCACCCGACGCCGAGGATCTGAGTGAGATGGTCCGAGAGGACCGCGTTGTAATGCTCCGATAGGCCGGTGACGGCGGCGTGGATAGCGCGAGAATCGAGCGTGCGCCACTTCCCGTCATGAGCTGCTTGCACGCGGTTGGCGACGACAATGTGCGTGTGGAGTTGTGGATCCGCGGCCCGAGAATCGTAATGATCGTAGGCAGTCGCAATCACACCCCGCACGTCGACTTGCGCGACGGCGCCACGCGCCCCTTTCGCGCCGACCCTGGTCATCGCGACGTCGCGCTCGAGTAGGGCGATCATGTCTCGGATCGCTGCGTGGTGAGCTTGGGCAATGAGTGCTTGCGTGCCGCCGTCGGCAACTGCCCAGAGGGTCGAGACGGACTTCGGGACCGAGAACGTGAGATCGAACCCTGCGACCGGCGCATTCGTTGGCTTCTGTGCTTCCTCCGCCTCGATCAGCGCTTGCTGCGCGGTACGCTCACCTGCGGTAAGGGACTTCGGGAGCTGATCGAGGCGGCGCTGCGTCCGCTCGCCCGCGGTGGCAAACTTTCGGTACGGACGCCCCAGTTGCTCGCCGCTGTTCGGATCCTGCCCGTGCCCCATGAGGCGCCGTAACTGCTCCTCGCTCACCGAGGCACCGACGGCGATCTCTCCGGCGAGTCCTGGGAGGCCGGCCCCGAGCCAGATGCCGGGAGGCGTTCCTGCTTCAAGGTAGTACCTTGTCAGCGCTGACGACGCATCGCGATCCCCGTCGCCAGCGACAACTGCGTTCAGCAGGTACCGGTACCCGTCCCCAGCGGTCATGACCCTGATCGAGATCGTCACACTGGGCAGGTGCGCCGCAGATCTTGGGATCTACCCTCGGAAGGCGGAGAGCGCGATGTTTGCGTCAATGCAGGGAGATAGCGAAGAGCGCGCTTCAACGGAGATGCTCGAATGGGTCCACGACGGATTGGACTCCGTGGTCGCGGCAGACGTAGACGATTCACACGCCGTACCCGTCGGCGCCGCTCGGCTCGGGGTCGCATTCTGCGCGGCAGACGTTACAGAGCCGGTGCTCGTTGCTCCCCCAGACCGTGACCTCGATATCGTCGGGGATCTCCATTCCGTCGAACTCCATATGCGGAGGTTAGCTGTCGCGGATTGAGTCGTGTCAAGATGCGGCACCGATGCTAAACCGCCGTTACCTATGGTCATCGCGCCGGTCACGCACTCGACGCTTAGTTCTTGAGGTACTCGAGGACGGCGATGACGCGCTTGTTTCCTGTGCGCTCGTTAAGGTCGAGCATGGTGAAGATGCTGCTGATGTGCCGTTCCGCGATCGCGACGCGACATGCATACGGTCCCTGATTTGCTCGTTAGTGAGCTCCGTAGCCATGAGCAAAACGTCAGTATCGCGGAGGAGCTGCTGCGGGAGCGGGAAAGGATTGACCTTACTGACGCAGAGACCCAAAGCGCGAGCATCCCTCATCGCTTTGATGCCAGCCCTTCAACCATTGCAACTAACCCGAACTCGAAATCTAGGTCTTGATCGACAGGCTCACATCCGTTGTCGAGCGCTGTTTGTTCTTCTAGTACGAAACCGACCGTATAGCGGCTGATAGCCATGAGAGCTCGGACCGCAGAGACCTCAGCGAATCCTTCGGACACGAGAAACTCGATCTGACTTTCGGGGGCATCCGAGCCCGCTGGCATCTGGTCACTCTTTTGACGGTGAAACTCTGCGTGCAGCCGTGCTCCATCCCGGACTGCCAGAAGCGCTGTCCGGAAGCTCCGCGCGTTGCGCAGGAGAAAGTCGTCCCAGCGCTCCCCTGACTCTGGGAGTGAGGCGTGGTGTTCGCGATCAAGCACATCAGCTGCGAGCGATCCGAGCAGGTGGCCCTTTGTCCGAAAGTGCCAGTAGAGCGCTGGCTGCTGCACCCGCAGATGCGCAGCCAGCGCCCGCGTGGTGAAACCGTCGATCCCCGTGTTATTGAGCACATGCCTCGCACCGCGCAAGACTGCTGCACGATCGAGTCGCGCTTGTTTCTGAGCCATGCTTGCACTTTATCATCGATAACTTTATCGTTGATAAGGTGTCATCTCTCACTTCCGCTCGTGGCTCGTTGGCCACGGTCCTCATCACGGCTAGCCTCGACGCCGCCGGCATGGGCCTGGTGATGCCGATTCTCCCCGCACTGCTACACGAGGCAGGGGTCACCGCTGATGCGGTTCCGCTGAACGTCGGAGTGCTGATCGCGCTCTACGCGGTAATGCAGTTCATCTTTGCCCCCGTACTGGGAACACTGTCGGACCGATTCGGCCGCCGCCGGGTGCTGCTTGTTTCCCTGGCCGGTGCGACCGTCGACTATCTCGTGCTCGCCACGACATCCGCTCTGTCGGTGTTCTATATCGCCCGTGCAGTGGCTGGGATAACCGGAGCGACCAATGCGGTCACCGCCACCGTGATCGCCGACATCACGCCACCCCACCAGCGCGCCAAGCGTTTCGGTTTACTCAGTGCCTGCTATGGCGGCGGAATGATCGCGGGGCCAGCCATGGGTGGACTGTTCGGTGCCATCTCGCCACATCTGCCGTTTTTGCTCGCTGCTCTTCTCTCAGCGAGCAATCTGGCACTCACCTTTATCTTGTTACGCGAGACCCGTCCTGATTCCCCTGCGCGCTCTGCGTCGCTCGCTCAGCATCGTGGTCGCCCCGGCCTCAGCGCGGTGCCTGGGATTACCTTCCTATTAGTCGCATTCGGCCTTGTTCAATTCATTGGGCAGGCTCCAGGTGCGACCTGGGTGCTGTTTACTGAACACCGCCTCGACTGGAGTCCCGTCGAAGTTGGAATCTCCCTGTCCGTCTTCGGGATCGTACAGGTTCTCGTGCAGGCCCTCCTTACTGGCCGCATCGTGGAGTGGATCGGTGAGGCAAAAACAGTCATCATCGGGTGTGTTACCGACGCCTTGGGTCTCGTAGGCCTGGCGATTGTCACTGACGCATTTTCCATGGCGCCTATCTTGGCGGCACTGGGGATCGGTGGCATCGGCCTCCCCGCTCTGCAAACCCTTCTCTCCCAGCGCGTCGATGAACAGCACCAAGGGCGCCTCCAGGGTGTGCTCGCCAGCATCAACAGCGTCACATCGATCTTCGGACCGGTCGCTTTCACAACGATCTTCGCGCTCACTTACATCAACGCCGACGGCTTCCTCTGGCTCTGCGCCGCAGCACTCTACGTGCCCTGCGTGATTCTCATCATGCGTGGTACAGCAGCGTCCCCGAAGTTCGGCTCATGGGCGAGCGGCGACTCGATGTGAGTTGTGAGACGTGAGCAGGAGCAACACGGCGGCGACACTGCTTCGCCATGGCCGACTAGCGAGACGGCGCCACCGGGAAACTCGGCATCATCTACCAAGGACAGGTCAGCTGGGAGCCTGATAGACCCATCGAAATGTGCGTGCCGATCGCGGAGAAAGGCCGGGCGCATCGGATCGAGCCATAGCACCATGAGTCTTCACGGAAGTGCGTTGACGGAGACTTCGTTGTGAACCGGGCCAAGGGAGAGCTGGAGGCCCTCTCCGAGTGGCTTGCCGATGACATGAGCTGGACGCTCATCGAGAAATCCACACACAGCGGCCCCAGTGCAGCCCGAGAGGTGCGCCCGCCGTTCTCCCGAGCGGGTGGAGGTCATTTCTGTCGTCACCCACGGACGACGCGCTTCCTGCGACGGCTACCTCGAGGCTGGAGGAATGCGCGTCCGTTTCAGCCATGCGTTCCGCTTCGTCAGCACCCCCAAGACCGCGATGATCGCAGAACTGCGACGCTACTGCATCGAGACGCAGGTTGACTGAGGCCTGTGCGGACAGCACGAACGACCCTTAAGCCCGTAATCTGGGAACCGCAGAAACTACCCGATCGAAACGCAACTACTTTGCCGGCCCTACGGGGTTGGCTCGCGGTCGTCGTCCTTGGCCGCGACCGTGCGCAGGAGGTGCTTGTAGCCATCCCTCGCGATCATCACGCGCATCGAAACCGTCACGACGCTACTGCCTTCGACGATCAGGGGAGCGGGGACTGATCGCGGACGCGCTGTCCACTTTGGTTAAAAGATTGCGCCGCTGTAGACGACCGCCATCTAGATGCCGACGATGACCATGCTCTCGAGTGCGCCACTACCCACCATTAGTGTGGTCAGGGTCGGCTTCAGGTGATGAGTCCATGTCGGTAGGCGGTGATGGCGGCGTGGACACGGTTGTCGATGCCGAGGGTGTTGAAGAGCTGGGAGACGTATTGCTTGACGGTGCCTTCGGACAGATGCATGGCCCTGCCGATCTGGGCGTTGGAGAGTCCGCGAGCGATGTGGGTGAGGAGCTCGATCTGGCGCTCGGTGAGCAGGGCAGTGAGTTCGTCTCGCGCGGTTCGGGTGCGGTGGCCCGCTCGTTGCTCGGCGGCGAGCCAGCGGGCGACTCGAGGGGAGAACGCGCCTCCGCCGTGCGCGAGGGCCCTGACGCCGGCAATGAGTTGCTGAGGTTCGTCGGACTTGAGGAGGAAACCGAGGGCGCCGGCGTTGATCGCATCGGCGATGAGATGGTCGTCGGAAAAGGTGGTGAGCATGGCGATCGGAAGCTCGGGCAGTCGGTGCCGGATCTCACGGAGAGCTCCGATGCCGTCGAGTCGTGGCATCTGGATATCCAGCAGTGCGACGTCAACGCGGTGTGTTGCCGCGGCGTCGACGGCCTCGTGGCCGTTGCTGGCGAGGGCGGTGATGTCAAGGTCAGTGGCGGAGGCGAGAATAGCGGCGACGCCGGTGCGGACGAGCTGGTCGTCATCCGCGATCAGGACACGGATCGGCGGGGTGTCGGTGCGATCCTCCGGGGTCATGGCGCGGGAACCGTTCCGATCCTGCTGACCTGGTCGGAGGCGAAGCAGACGACGTGGACGTCGACTCGTTCGAAGAAGCTGATTTCCGCCTCGTAATAGTGACAGGTCTCGTCGGGGCGAGGCGGGAACTCATCGCGTGGAGGATCGAGCATCTCCAGGGCGGCCACCGCGTCCTGTCCGGCGACTCGAGGGGCAATGGCAGTCTGTGTGGTCTCGGTGACGACCGTAGTGGTGCCGACTAACCCAGCGACCAGGTACAAGTGGACCATGGTCAGCGAGTCCAGTGCCAGGGCAGTGATCACCGTCGCCAGCAGCATTGCTCGGACCAGGCCAGAGCCAGCGAGCAGCCGCACCGTGGGCGAGCGGTCGACCAGGACCCCAATCGGGATCCCCAGCACGAGGAATGCCAGTGTTCCGATGGCGTTGAGCAAACCCATCTGCGCAGCACTGGCTCCAAGAACCAGTACCGCCAAGACATCAGTTACGAAGTCGACACCCCGACGCCCAGCGGCATCCAAGGCATTGGACAATAGCAATGGCCACCTGGGCCGTGGTAGCGAGGATCGCAGAGAAGAAGAGGAATCGGTAGAAGACATGAACTTCCCTCAGGAATGAGCGGGCGAGTGGGCAGAACAAAGGACCGCGCGACGTTCCAGCGCGGTCCTGTTACTCGCCACTTACAGGCTGGCCCGAGCCCTGAAGAACATGTCCCAACCTTCCTGGATGGATCGACCAGGAGCGTGGACAACCGTCCCCGCTCAGTGCTGAGTCTAGGCCAGCGCCAGCGCAGACCCTCAGTCGCATCCCCACATGCCGCCGAGCACGCGTCCTCGATTCCCTCCCCCGCGTCGCTCTGAAGGCCGGAACTGACTGCCCCAGCCCTTCGCGGGGGAACATGCCCGAGCCGGATGCGCAGTGGTGCCGGTGCCGCGCTGCGTTCTCCGACAGATGAAGCAGCACGGTCCCGCTGCGCGCCCCTGGCCGAGCAGATCGGCGCACGCGCCATGGTGCCCGCGATCGGCGTTGCTGCCAAGGCCGTGACCACGCTCGCGATGTCAGGCCCCTCGGCTGAACCACAGCCTGACTCAGCTCGTATACGCCCAACCTTGATACGCAGGGTTACCAGTACTTCGTTTCGGCCCCTGCCGCCCACGGTCGGGCGACCTCTCCCCTGCGGGTCGTCGTGTCGCGTCGTGCGCGGCGCGCTCGGGCTTCGGTCATAGGTCTCAGACGATGACGTAAGGCGCGGCACCGCACCAGTGAACTCTGGCGATGACGCGCCCCTTGTTCTTCGCGGTGGACTCAATAAAGGATCAAGCCGACGTTCGGGGTCGGCGTCTCACGGTACTGCCAGGACAGCGCCGCGCATGACACGGGCTACGTGGGCTTTTACCCAAGCGGCATCGAGCGGGTGGGTTCGGAGAAACCAGCAATGGAAGATCGGGGCGACGAACGCTTCGGCCGCACCCTCGGGGTCGGGAGCACTCGCGAACCGAAAGCGCTGGATGATGGCGGCGAGCTGTGGGCTCAGCAGCAACTCGCGGTACTGTGCCGCCAGCATCTCATCAGATTGCATCTCGGCCGCCACTGCGCGCAGCAGCGGCTCATGGTTCGGCTCGGTCAGTTCCGCGATGGTCGCGGTCGCCAGCTCTTCAAGATCAGCGGTGAGGTTGTCTGAGGTCGGCACGATGACCGTTCCCGCCTCATCCGTGCTGCGCGCCAAGATCGCATCAAAGAACACGGCCCCGGTCGAGGGCCAGGTGCGATAGAGCGTCTGCTTGCTGATGCTGGCACGTGCCGCGATGCCCTCCATGGTGATCTTCCCGACCGGGGTATCGCGGGCGAGAGACAATACGGCTTCATGTACTTTGCTGCGGGTTCGCTGGCGTGCCATGACATAACCATATCCCCGAAACGAGACGGAGCGTACAGTTTTGGATATGGTTAGGGCATGACCGCACAACAGACATGGATGATTACCGGTGGCAATCGCGGCCTGGGCCGAGGACTCACCCTCGCAGTTCTCGAGGCCGGACACGTCGTGGTTGCTACTGTGCGCGGCGAGTGCACGTTACCCGAGCACGAACGCCTGACCGTGCTAACTCTCGACGTGCGTGACCGCCAGGCGGCGCGCGAAGCCGTTGAGGCGGTGAAAGAGCGTTTCGGCCGGCTCGACGTGCTCGTAAACAATGCGGGCTATGGCCTGATCGGTGCTATCGAAGAAGTCTCAGAGGATGAAGCACGTTCGATCATCGACACCAATCTGCTCGGCCCGCTGTGGTTGAGTCAGAGCGCTATTCCGATCATGCGAAGCCAGGGTGCCGGGCATATCGTTCAGATTTCGACCGTTGGCGCAGTCGGCACGATGCCGACGCTCGGCCTGTACAACACGTCGAAGTGGGGGCTGGAGGCGTTCAGCGAAGCAATGGCAGCCGAGGTACGACGGTTCGGCATCCGTGTCTCGCTGATCGAGCCAGGATCACTCGACACGGATTGGGCGGGCGGAAGTATGCGGTTCAGCTCCCCCAGCTCGGCATATGACGAGCTACGGACTGAGCTGTTCGGCACCGCTGAAGTTCCTTGGCCCCAGGGCGAGCCGATGGGGGGAACCGCGCCGGCCGATGCTGCGGCCGCGATCCTGGCCCACATCGCCGCACAGGACGACAACCGGCTTCGCGTGCTCGTTGGCGACGACTCCCCCGAGCAAGTACACGCTGCGCTCGAGCTGCGCCAAAAAGACTACGCGCAAGACCCCCGTTTCCCAGCACCCTAAGTCGAGACGCTAGACCAAGTAGGAATAGCGCGCACCGCATCAGCAAACTCGGGCGGTGCCGCGCCCTCCTGGTTCGCTGTGGAGTCTATGTATTTCCCCCTGCCGCGCTGTTGCTCGCGCCACGGTGCGCGACGCGAGCAACGCGCGTGCGACGGATTAGGCGACGGCGGTGCCCTCGAGTTCGACCATCTGCCCCGGCACCGCGAGGCGTGTCACGCCGAGCATGGTGGTCGTGGGCGAGATGCCTGCCGCGCCGAGCCGCCCGGCCAGCACGCCGTAGTGCGGGAACAGGGCATCGACGTCGGTGGTGTAGACGTTGAGGCGCACGAGGTTCGCCAGCGCCATCCCTGCTGCTGCGAGCACCGCTTCGAGGTTGTCCACGGCGAGGCCGAGCTGACCGGACATGTCGCCGTCGTACTCCGGCCTGCCCTCGGCGCTCATCGCGGTCTGCCCCGAGATGTAGAGGGTGCGCGTCGCCCCCGTGATGATTTCGCCCTGGTTGAAACCCATCTCGAGCGACCAGCTCACCGGATTCACGGCGGTTCGTTCAACTGACATTCTTTGCTCCGTTCGATTCTTGGAAATACCACGCCCAGCCGCCCTGTCGCGGCCGGTTCAACGTCGTGGTATCCACTCTTTCGATAAATCACGACACCTTGTGTCATGTATTCTGCTAAGAATAGAAACATGCGCGCTGATCGCTTGGTTTCCCTGGTGCTCCTGCTGCGCCAACGCGGCCGAATGTCAGCCGAAGCTCTCGCTACAGAGCTGGAAGTCTCCACCCGGACCGTGCTGCGCGACATCGAGGCGTTGTCTGCGGCGGGGGTGCCGGTCTACGCCGAGCGAGGCCGACACGGCGGCTTCGAGCTGCTGCCAGGATTCCGGACCGAACTCACGGGCCTGAACCAAGACGAAGCACTCGCGCTCTTCGCGGCAGGATCGGGGCGCGGTGAGCAAGTCTTCGGCCTCAGCTCGTCGCTTGCCTCGGCCATGCGCAAAGTGGTCGATGCGCTCCCTGACTCGCACAAGGCGAGCACGAGCGACGCGGCACAGCGGCTCTTGATCGAACCCGAGCGCGATCTGCTCTCGCGGCGGCAGACCGCCGAAGAACTCGACCCAATCGTGCTGACCGAGGTACGCCGTGCCGTGCTCGCTGGTCACAAGCTGCGCATCCGCTATGCCGCCGTAGACCGCGAACCGAAATGGCGAACCGTGGACCCTATCGGCCTGGTCACCGTGCGCGACAAGGGTTACCTGCTCGCCGCCGTCAATGGGGCCGACCGCACTTACCGGCTCTCCCGCATCCTCGAGGCGGAAGAACTCGCGGAGGCCGCCCAGCGCCCCGAGAAAGTCGATCTTGAACAACTCTGGCACGAAAGAAGCACGAACTTTCGAGAGGGCGGCGATCAGCTCACAGTGCGGCTGCGCATGAACCCAGCGCGCCGCGACGAACTCACGGGCACCGCCCTCGCGGTCCTCGCTGAGACTCGTGACCCTGACGGCTGGCTCGGCATCGAGGCGACGTTTCAGGACTCGAGGCACGCAGAATGGGCCATGTGGCAGCTCGGCACCGATGCAGAAGCGCTTTCCCCCGACGAGCTGCGCCACGCACTCAGGACTCAGGCTGAGAACATGGCGTTGCAGTACCAGCCACTACCTCGATAGAGCGGCCGGATCGTATTTCGGGACAGTGGCCGGAGTCGGACCCCAGGGCCCCTCCTCTGCCTGGTCTGCCCTAGATTGGACGGTGACTCGCCGCGACGCCCAGGAGGCCCCGATGAATGACATGCTTCTCGTCTTGCTGCTGATCGTCGTCGTGGCCGGTGGCGCGTGGGTCGCCTGGTGGTTGCATCAGCGCAAGCTCGAGCGGTACACGGCCTATGCGAAGCAGATCGGCTTCACCTACACACCCTACGATCGTTCGTTCCTCGGGCACTGGCGTGGCATGCCGCTGAACCAGAGCGGCGGCCGAATCCGCGACATCTTCACGGGCATCGTGCGGGGCGTTCCCGTGCACGTATTCGAGTACACCTACGAGGAGCGCATCGACGACAAGAACACGCGCACCATCGAGATGACGATGGCAGCGGCCCGTACGCCGGTCGCCTTGCCCGAGACGCGCATCCTGCACGAGACCGTCGGGGCGAAGGTGACCAAGCTGTTCGGCGCCCAGGACATCCAGTTCGAGTCCAGCGCCTTCAATGACGCGTTCCTCGTCAAGGGTGCCGACGAGCGCACCACCCATGCCCTGATCGATCCGCGCATGATGGAGTTCCTGCTGAACTCCCCCGCCCGCGACTTCCAGATCCGGATGGTCGACGACTGGGTGCTGATGTGGCAGCCGGAGTCGATGTCCTGGCGCAATGGGCTGGAACTACCGGAGGCCGTTGAGCCCTTGTCCAGCCTCCTGGTGAGGTTCGTGGAACACATCCCGAAGCATCTGCTCCGCCGCTGACCACCCCTGGCTTATAGTCTGCGTTGCATGACAGTGACGGGTATCGGTGGCCTCTTCTTTCGTAGCCGCGATCCAGAGGCTCGGGCCGCCTGGTACCGCGAGCATCTCGGCATGGACGCCGGGCACGATGCGATCTGGAACCAGGGCGAAGGCATGACGATCTTCGCGCCGTTTCCGGCGGATAGCGACTACTTCGCCGATGATCAGCCGTTCATGCTGAACCTGCGCGTGATAGGCCTGGATGAACTGGTGGGACGACTTCGAGCCGCAGGCATCGACGTCGAGACACGGCCGGACTGGGACACCGAGTACGGTCGCTTCGTCCGCATCCACGATCCCGAAGGGCTGCCGCTGGAGCTCTGGGAGCTGCCAGCCTAGGCGGGCTCCCAGACATAGCCGTCGTCGGTGAGTTGGCACTTCAGCTGGATCCCGTCGGCGGTGACGGCGAAGTCGCCCTCGACCTGCCATGTGCAGGGGTCGCCGGCCTCTTGTTGTTGACCGGCGGGAGTCGACGTGTGTGCGGGAACAGGCGTGTCGGTCGCGGACGCCGACCGCGACGGGCTGGGCAAAGGGGGTAAGGGATCCTCGTCACCCAGGTTTATCCAGAGGACCGCGCCGAGAACGACGGCTGCGGTGACCACCCCGCCGACCAGCACTCGTCTCGCTACTCCACGGGCAGGCTCGCGCCGCGAGGCTTCCGTCGAATCCGGATCCGGATCCGGATGGGCAGGCGGGGTCGGACGTGACTCCACGGTGGTTGGGGATTCCGCGGGCGCGATGACGGTGGACGCAGGCTCCATCGTGGGCGTGCCGGCCGCAGGCGGTGTGATGACGGGCTGCTCCCCTGCCGTGTCGAAGACGTGCTCCAACACGGCGATCGGCTCGCCGTCGCGATCCTTGGGCAACGCGTCGCGGCGTGCATCGGCGAGCAGCGACCGGGCCTGCGTTACGTCCCCTGGCCTGGCGACGGGGTCGCTTTGGGTCATCGCGAGGATCGTGTGACGCAGATGCGGGTCGTGCACCGCGTCAGCCGCCTGCAGTGGGCTTCCGTCCTCGTGTCCGAGCACCAGTGCCACGGCGAGCATGCCGAGCGCGTACAGATCGTGCGCGGGGTCAGGTAGAGCGGCACCCCGCAGCACCTCGGGCGGTACGTATCCTGGCGTTCCGATGACCATGCCCGCCTGCGTGAGTCGCACCTCCGACTGAGCGATCGCGATGCCGAAGTCGGTGAGGGCGACGTCCAATGGCCCCTCCCCCGTCGCGCGAAGCAGGACGTTGGCGGGCTTCACGTCGCGATGGACGATGCCGGCTCGGTGCACGTCGTCGAGCGCGTCGAGCAGTTGGTCGAGGATGGTCGTGACGGTGCCGTCGGACAGGCCACCGTAGTCGCCGATCAGGGTGCGCAGCGATCCTCCCGTGACGAGTTCGGAGACGATCACCGCGGCGTTGTCGTCCGCGGCCCACGCGTAGGGCGCCACGACGTGTGGCCCGACCAGCCGTCGGGACTGCTCCCGTGCGAAGCGCAGGATCTGCCCTGCGTCGCGCTGCCGGAGAAGTTTGGCCGCGCACGGGGTGTCGAGCCTGTGATCGACAGCGCGCCAGACGGTGCTGGTGCCTCCGCTGGCGATCGGCTCACGCAGTTCCCACCTGCCCGCGACCATCTCTCCCACGAGTCAGCGCCGTCTCGCAGCCGCCTCGTCGAGCGCTGAGGCCAGTTCCTCCGCACCATGGCTGCGCGCCGTGCCAGCGAGTTCGCTCAGCACCTGGCTGGTGCCGTGCGCGGCGAGCCACGATACGGTCGCGTCATGGGTCTCGCGCGTCGACATCACCGTGCTGCGCAGTTCCGGGGTGGTCGAGGACACCGACGACAGCACGCGCTCGATCGCATGCCTCTCCCCCGCCACGACGTCGGGTTCCGTCAGTTGCTCCTCCAGATAGACGATGCGCGCGAGCACCGCAGGATTGCTGATCTTCACCCGGTGTCCGCTGACCAACTGACTGACCATGGGGGCGCTCAGCCCCACCGTCGACGCGAGCGCGCCCTGGGAAAGCCTGTACGCGGCGCGCAGCGCGGCGAACCGGCTGGCCCAGGTGGCGCCGTAGAGCTCGATCTGCGCGTTCGGCGAAGGCTCGGTCATGGCGGCACCAACGTTCTTCTCATCGCCGACGAAGCCGGCTGTTTGCATCCGCAATAGTACGGCAGGGCGATTGGGGGTGTCACCCTGCGGCGATGGAGTGTTGGGTACGAGCGAGGACACATCGGAAGATCTTTGCAAATGCGAACATCAATATGCTAGTTTGCAGATGTAACTTTTCCTGAAGGTGAGGATCGCAGATGGTAGCCACACCAGTCGGCCGGGTTGCTCGGCTCGTCTCTGCCGCGTTGGTCGCGTCGCTTGGTTTGCTCGGCGTCGCAGGAGTCGCTCACGCCGATCCGCAAGGAGAGACGGGCTCTGTGCCCACGATGATCATCCTGGACGGCTCGGGTTCGATGCTCGACGAGGACGCGCCTGGTCCGCGGATCGACGCCGCCAAGGATGCGATTCACTCGCTCGTTGGCCGGATCCCTGACGATGCCCGGATCGGTCTGCAGGTGTATGGCACCAGCACAGGCGGCACCGGTGCCGAGAAAGCTGCGGGCTGCAAGGACGTCAAGACCTTGGTGCCGGTGGGACCGATCGATCGCGCGCAGTTCTTGAAGGCGGTCGATGGGGTGAAGGCCTCTGGGTATACGCCGATCGGCACCGCGTTGAAGAAGGCAGCCGAGGAACTTTCCGTGGAGGGGCCGAAGGCCATCGTGCTGGTCAGCGACGGCATCGACACCTGCTCCCCTCCTCCGCCATGCGAGGTCGCCGAGGAACTGGCAAAGGATGGCGTCGATCTGACGGTGCACACCGTCGGATTCCGCGTCGACAAGGAGGCGCGTGAGGAACTCGAGTGCATCGCGAAGGTCACCGAGGGAACCTACACGGATGCCAAGGACGCGGATCAGCTGTCCCAGGCGATCCAGCACAAGGTCGAGTACGCCATCACCGGCTATGACGTCCGGGGCACGCCCGTCAAAGGTGCGCTCACCCGCGACGCCGCCGACATCCCCACGCTGACGCCGGGCCAGTACGTCGAGACCTTCCCGCCGTTGGAGGACCACGAGGGCGAGATCCGGCGTTACTACCGGATCGATCCGCCTCAGGGGTGGACGCCGAGAGTGGCGGTGACCGGCGTCGTGGCGCAGGATGCCGAACGAGGCGATGGCGCCGCCACACTGATCGTTCAGGGCAGCGACGCGACGACGAGGGACTGCGGGCGCGACTTCGACTTCGTGATGTGGAACGCGGAGACCATCGAACCCATCGTCGCCTCGACCCGGATCAGCTGTGAAGGCGAGACGATCATCGAGGTCACCCGCAAGGACGACCTCTATGACAAGAACGACATGCAGGTTGAGCTGGTCGTGCGTTTCCAGCCGCCGTCCGATGACTCCCACGTGCCTCCTGCGGAGAAGGGCTCCGTTCCCCCGCACCCGGAGCGCAGCGCGGAGGTGCTTCCCATCGACGGGGGCTCGTCCTTCAACAGTGCAGCCGAGCTCACCCCCGGGCAGACCTACTCGAGTTCGATCGTCGACGGCGACTTCAAGTACTTCAAGATCCCGATGACCTGGGGCCAGCAGCTCACTTACAAGTTCGAGGCCACCACTAGAGAAGGCGATCGCGACACGTCCTTCAGCGCTATCGTCGAGTTTTACAGTCCGATGAGGGACTACAAGCTCGAGCCGCGCAACTACGAGTCCTGGTACGGCGTTGGGGGTAGGGAGTCCTTCCCGATCACTGGCGGCACGGATGAGCCGGTGCGCTCCACCTCGCGCAACTATCCGCTGGACGGCTACTACTACGTGGTGTTCGAAGGGTGGAGCTATCCCTCCTCCGGCATCAGGCAGAACTTCGAGTTCACCGTCGACGCCGTCGGCGAGGTGGAGGAAGGCCCGGTCTACCTCATCAACGGCGTGCAGCCCAGCGAGTCGCCGTCGCCATCGTCGCCCAGCCCCACGGCTACCCCGTCGCCGGAACCCTCCCTCAGCGCTCCCGCCTCGGCGGAGACCGTCGATCCGGGCGACGGTGCCGACGCCGAGGAGCCCGGAGGGATAGGCGCCGGCATGGTCGCGCTGATCGTGGCGGTTGGCGTTCTGTTGGTCGGAGCCGGTGCCTTCGGTGGGGCGCTGCTCGTGCGGCGCTCGTCGCAGAAGTAGCTACTCAGGAGGGGCGGCGCGTCGTAAGGGACGCTGGTCGGCCACCCCGCCGACCGTCGCCCGAGATGGGGCTGCGAGACTGGAGTATGTCCACACGGCGAAGACGACGGAAGACGGAGCAACAGGCTTCAGGAGCAGACGGAAACAGGCGGAGAAGATGGCCGAGGCGGCTCGGAGTTGTGCTCTTGGTCGCCTTCGCGGCGCTGGGCGGGCTGAGTGTCTATCGCTCGTTCGCGGGGCCACCTGGCGTCGGGCACTTCCGGTCGGCGGCGGGGCATGACGAGTACATAGGGCACTACCAAGCGGCAATGCAGCAACTACCGACGCCGACCTCCACGCACGATATCGCGACGAGCTACGGCACCGTTCGCGTCTACGAGTGGAGCACGCCTGACACCGCGGACGAGGTTCCCGTTCTTCTGCTCCCGGGACGTTCGTCGGGCGTCCCGATGTGGTCGGTGAACCTTCCGGGCTTCGTCGAATCCCGTCGCGTTCTTGCCTTCGACGCGCTCGGCGATGCCGGCCTCTCGGTGCAGAGCGCGCCGATGGCCGGGTTCGAGGATCAAGCGGCTTGGATCGACGACGTGCTGGCCGAGCTCGCTCCCGAGGGCGCGCATCTCGTCGGGCACTCCTTCGGTGGCGCGACGGCGGCCACCTACGCGCCGCTTCACCCCGAGAAGGTGCGTTCGCTCGCCTTGCTCGACCCGGTGCTCACCTTCGCCTATCCGCCAGCAGCGATGATGTGGTGGGCGACGGTGGCCTCACTCCCTGGTATTCCAGAAAGCTGGAGGGAGCACGCGCTCAGCAAGATCGGTGGTGCCGATGAGGACT
This sequence comes from Tessaracoccus caeni, assembly GCF_029211185.1. Taxonomy (GTDB): domain Bacteria; phylum Actinomycetota; class Actinomycetes; order Propionibacteriales; family Propionibacteriaceae; genus Arachnia; species Arachnia caeni. The sequence continues at coordinate 55,083 of NZ_JARGDO010000019.1, read as the reverse complement.
GGGCCGAGGGCGACGACGCGGATCCCGTCGCCTTGATGATCGCCGCAGGCACCCGTCATTTCTCGGCCGAGCTGCCCACGCCGTCGCCGCTCTCCGTCGAACAAGCAGCCCGCTTGACGATGCCCGTCTACGTCGGCCTCGCCGGACAAGACTCGCTCGCTGGCGGCGACGACGTCGCCCAGAAGGTGGCCGAGCTCCTCCCCCATGCCCAAGTCCAGACCTGGGAGAACGCGACGCACTCCCTCCCCATGCAAGAAGCCGAGCAACTGCAGCTCGTGCTCACAGATTTCTGGGGAGCTGCGGAGGGCTGAGAGCCGAAGTTAGCTCCAGAGGGAGAAGTTCCACCACAGACGGTGGAACTTCTCCCTCTGGAGCGCCGCGATCCCTAGATCGGGTAGCCCTCGACCGGGCCCTCGGTGTTCGGCTTCCAGCCCAGGGCCGGAGCGACGTGCTGCGCGAAGGATTCCAGGACGTGCAGGTTGTAGTCGACGCCCAGCTGGTTGGGGATGGTCAGCATGACGGTGTCTGCCGCCATCACGGCGGAGTCGGCCTTCAGCTGCTCGATCAGCTTGTCGGGGGTGTCCGCGTAGGTCTTGCCGAAGGTGGAGCGGAAGTCGTCGATCACGCCGATCTGATCGCTGCCGGAGCGGCCGTCGCCGAAGTACATGTCGTCCAGCTCGGTGACGATCGGGAAGATGCTGCGGCTCACCGATACCCTCGGGGTGCGGGTATGGCCGGCGGCATTCCAGGCGTCGCGGAACTGCTGGATCTGCTCGGCCTGAAGTTCATGGAACGGCTGCCCCGTGGCCTCAGTGAGCAGCGTCGAACTCATCAGGTTGAGCCCCATGCTCCCCGCCCACTCAGCGGTGGCGCGGGAGCCGCTCCCCCACCAGATGTGGCCGGGCAGGCTCGCCGACTGCGGCTCGATCGCCAGCTTGCTGCCGGTCGGCGCCATCCGGGGGTCCGCGTCGACGAGGCGTGCCCCGTTGATCGCCGCCCAGAACAAGGCGAAGTGATCGCGCGCGATGTCGGCGCCGCGCGGGTCGTCGGAGCCTGTGTAGCCGAAAGCCTCGTAGCCCCGAAGAGCGGTCTCGGGCGATCCTCGGCTCACACCCAGAGCGACTCGGCCGTCGGCGAGCAGATCCAAGGCCGCGGCCTCCTCCGCCAGATAGAGCGGGTTCTCGTAGCGCATGTCGATCACGCCGGTGCCCACCTCGATCCGGGAGGTTCGCGCCGCCATGGCCGTCAGCACCGGAATGGGCGAGGCGGCCTGCCGTGCGAAGTGATGCACCCGCACGTAGGCGCCGTTGACGCCGATCTCGTCGGCACCTTCGGCGATCTCGACGGTCTGCCGGAGCATGTCGCCAGCGGTCCGCGTCGCCGAGCCCGGTACCGGTGAGTAGTGTCCAAAGGAGAGGAATCCGAAAGCCTTCACTTCTCCCCTAACGTCTTACCGCCCGAAGTTGTTCCAGCACCGCTGGTTACCATGGAGCCGACCGCCGCCGCCGTCAGCAGAGGAAGTGCTCATGCCCGTCAACGATCCTTTCTCCGGCATGTTCGTCCTCGCGGGGCTGATGTTCGTCGCCTTCTTCGTGTTCGCGTACTTCTCCAAGCGAGCACGCGACAAGCGTGCGCGGAGACTCGAGGAATGGGCGACGTCGCAAGGGTGGCGCTACCTGGCCAGCGATCCGTCCTTGGTCACCCTCTGGGAGGGACCGCCGTTCGTGGGCCACGGGAGCGCCACCGACGTGATCTCCGGCCAGCTCTCCGGGCACCCGTTCACCGCTTTCACCTACACCTACAAGGAGGGCTCCGGCGACGATGAGCGCACGTACCGCTACTTCGTGACGGGCGTGCGGCTGCCGAGCGCGATGCCGATGCTGTCGATCGCGCCCGAGACGGTCTCCCGGCGGCTCATGAAGCGGTTCGGCTCGCAGGACATCGACTTCGAGTCGGTTGCTTTCAACAATGCCTTCACCGTGCAGGCCGACGACGAGCGCTACGCCTACGCCGTCGTGCATCCGCGGATGATGGAGTATCTGCTGGGGTCGTCGCTGCGCCATCAGGGGGTACGGATTCACGGCGACACGGCGTTGACCTGGACGGTCGGTGAGTTGGAACTGGAGGGCGTCCAGCCGATGGTCTCCGAGGTGGCGCGCTTCGTCGACCTGGTCCCGCGCCATGCGGTGCAGCAGCACGCGGTGGAGCTGGCGCCGTCGGGCTACGCCGGATCGGTGTCCGGAGTGCGCCCGGAGGCGACCTCGAAGCAGTTGTGGCGTTCCGGCTTTCTGATCCTCTTCGGCGTGGTGTGGTGTGCCATCACGCTGCCGGTGATCATCGGGTTCTCGAACGCCTGGAACCGCTTCGGCTCGATGGGCAGCCCTTTCGATATGTTCCCGACGACGATCTTCGCCTTCTTCCCCTTGATCGGAGTGGCGGTGGCGCTGGGCGGCGTCGTCCAGTTGATCCGCGGGGTGCTGGCCGTGCGTCGGAACAAACGCGATCGAGAACGACGGCTCAACGGCCCGCAGGCGGAGTGACGATCAGGCGGCCACGGTGACCGCGGCGGGGCGCTGCGGGGCGAACATCCAGACGCGCATCAGGGTGAAGCGCAGCACGCCTCCGAGCATTCCGCAGAGCACGACGGCGACGGCCTCGAGGTTGGTCGACAGGGCCAGCGGCTCGATCAGCGCGAGCCCGATCTGCTGGAAGCCCCAGGTGATGCCCAGCAGCACGACGCCCTGAAGCTGCGAGACAAGCGTGCCGCGCGACTGCTTCACGTCGAAGGTCACCGCGCGGTTCATCGCCGTGTTGGCCATCGTCGAGAGGATCAGCGAGACCGCCGACGAGATCGAGGCTGAGGCCACCACACGAACCAGCAGGTAGATGCCGGCCTGCAGGATCGACGAGGCCAGGCCCATCGCGGCGAAGCGGGTGGCCTGGCGCACCATGGACTTGTCCAGCCGGCGGGTGGGGCCGAAGCGGTCAAGGAAGGCCTCGATGTGACGGTCGATCGCGTTGCTCATGGAAGTACTCAATCGGCCGAGTCCTGTGATGCGCTGTGCCGAACCTGTGGCCAACCTGTGAGATCCGCGCCGCGGGATCTGCACGGTTCACGCGAATAAACTTCCGCCATGGCCGAGAACAAGATGCAACCCACCGACGCCAGCGTCGACGACTTCATCGCCAAGCAGAGCGCACGGCGCCAGGGCGAGGCGCGCACCCTGATTGAGGTGATGCGCCGGATCACAGGGGAGGAGCCGGTGCTGTGGGGTCCGAGCATCATCGGGTTCGGGTCGATGCATTACCGGTATGAGAGCGGCCGCGAGGGCGACATGCCGAAGCTTGCTTTCAGTCCGCGAAAGGCCAAGCTGACGCTGTACTTCGATCGCTTCGACCAGTACGCGGACCACCTGGCCAGACTGGGCAAGCACACGTCCAGCGTCTCGTGCCTCTATGCCAACTCGCTGGCCGACCTCGACCTCGACGTGCTTACCGAGATGCTCGAGATCTGTTACCGAAACACCTCAGACTCAAGCCACTGACGACTGCGGGGCCTCTTCGAGGGGCTCCTCGGGCTCGACGGCGATGGGCAGCGCCACGATGCGACGCCGCGCCGCGTGGGCACGGTCCATGAAGTAGTGCCACACCGACACGATCGCGGTACCGGCGACGGCGATCAGCAGCACCAGGTCGAGGTACTCGGTGACGAACCACGCGACGGGCGGGATGTAGGCAACCACGTAGCCGAGCATCGTCAGGCCGAAACCCCAGAGGACCGCGCCGATGAGGTTGTAGAGCGTGTAGCGGCGGCGGGGCATGCGTCCGACGCCGGCGGCCACGGGCGCGAAGGTGCGCACGATCGGCACGAAGCGAGCCATGATCACGGTGAGGCCGCCGTAGCGGGTGAAGAAGGCGTTGGTGCGTTCCACGTTGTGCACGCTGAACAGGCCCGACTGCTTTCGTTCAAATACCTTCGGCCCGGCCTTGTGACCGATGAGATAGCCCATCTCCCCGCCGAGGAAGGCGGACAACGCGATGAGGATCGCCACCCACCACACGCTCAGCCCGAACACGCCCTGCGGAGCGTACGGCTGAGAATGCGACAACAACCCGGAGATGATCAAAAGGGTGTCACCGGGAAGCAGAAAGCCGACGAGCAGGCCCGTCTCCGCGAAGACGATCCCACACACGACTAGCAGAGCCCACGGACCGGCTGCGGTGATGATGACTTCCGGATCGAGCCACGGAATCAGGCTCTCCATGAGCGTCATCGGCGCATCCATAGCGTCGTCGCGGGTTTCTTCGGTGAAGTCACTAGGGGCACTGCCTCTTCGTCGGTTCCTGGGCTTACCTTACCGGCAGCACCCCGTCATCCGAGAACCGAGTCTCGGCAACGAAGAGGCAGTGTCCGAGGCCCTGCTCAGCCGCGACCCCGTTCGATCCGGGTGGCCAAGCTGGTCTCCTTCACGAAGAACAGCACGATGAGGGTCGCGACCGCCAGCGGGATCATGAACAGGAAGATGGGCAGCAAGGCCTCGTTGTAGGACTCGATGATCGGGATCCGAACGGCCTCGGGCAGATGGGCGACGGTGTCAGGAGTCAGCGAGTTCGATCCGCCGCCGCCGAGCTGAGCCGCCTCCGGCAGCTTCTCCACGATCAGCTTGGCCAACCGAGAAACGAACATGGACCCCACGATGGCCGAGCCGATCGTCGCTCCGACCTGCCGGAAGAAGTTGCTGGCGGCCGTCGCAGTGCCGACGATCTTGTTGGGCACCGAGTTCTGCACGATCAGCGTCAGGATCTGGTTCGACAGGCCGATGCCCGCGCCGAAGATGCCGAGCACGGTGCACATCCACCAGAGGGGGCTGTCCACCTTCAGCATCGAGATGAGCACCAGGCCGACGCCCATGATCGCCGATCCGATCAGCGGGAACTTCTTGTATCGCCCGGTGCGGGAGACGGCCCGCCCGGACAGGATGGACGTGACCAGCAGCGACGCCATCATGGGCGTCATGAGCAGGCCGGCCTGGGTGGCGGTTACTCCGGTGACCATCTGCAGGTAGGTCGGGAAGTAGCCGATGGCGCCGAACATCATGACGCCGATCAGCAGGGCCGCCACCGTCGAGAGCGTGAAGTTGCGGTCGGCGAACAGCGACATGGGGATCACGGGCTGGGCCGCGCGTCGCTCGACGATCACGAACAAGGCGGACAGGGCGACGGCGGCCGCCGAGATGCCGATGATCTGCGGAGACGCCCAGTCGTAGAGGTGGCCGCCCCAGGTGCACACCAGCACGACGGCGGTTGTGGCGCCGGCGAGCAGCGTCATGCCGAGGTAGTCGATGCTGATCTTCTCCGTGCTCGGGCGCGGCGGCAGCTTGAGCAGGAAGACGGTGGCAAGGATCGCGGCGGCGCCTAGCGGCAGGGTCAGCCAGAAGGCCCAACGCCAGCCCGGGCCCTCCGTGAGCCAGCCGCCGAGCAGCGGGCCGGCGACGGACGAGACCGCGAACACCGCACCCATGTAGCCCATGTAGCGGCCGCGGTCGCGCGCTGGGATGACGTCGGCGATGGCCGCCTGCGACAGGATCATCAGGCCACCGCCGCCGAGGCCCTGAATGACGCGGGCGCCGACGAGCCACCAGATGTCATTGGCGACGCCACCGACGATGGAGCCGGCCAGGAAGATCACGATGGCGGCGAGCAGCACGGGCTTGCGGCCCAGCAGGTCGGAGATGCGCCCGTAGATGGGCATCATGATGGTCGACGCGAGGATGTAGCCGGTGATCACCCAGCTCATCTGGCTCACGCCGCCGAGTTCGCCGACGATGGTCGGCAGCGCCGTGGACAAGACGGTCTGGCTGAGCGCCGCGAGCAGCTGGGTCACCATCAACCCGGCGAACAGCCAGGTGATCGTGGATCGCCCCGACCCCGTCGAGGAGTCGGGACGGGGTTCAGCCAGGGTCTGCGAAGGGGTGGTGCTCATAGGTCTCCTAGGTACTGAGGGGCGGCGTCCGGTTTCTCTGTGGGTCGCGGCACGGGGTGCCAGCGGCCTGGCCGCCCGGTGGAGTTCAAATTCAAACTCAGTTATCTTAACCCGATTGAGTTCGAATTCAAACAAGCCGCGCGGCGTGGTTACGATGGGCACATGCTGGAGACTCCCGACGCAGACCTGACCACCGAGGAGAGCGCCGCCCTCGCCGCGGTGGCCAAGAGCTTCGGCTTGCTCCGACGCGCCGCGGAACGCAACCTCGCCGAGCACGGCGAGCTGACACGGGTCCAGTTCGAGATCCTGAGCAACCTGCTGGGGGCTCCGTCCGGCCTCCGGATGTTCGAGCTGGCCGATCGTCTCGTGGTCTCCCGCAGCGGACTCACCTATCAGGTGAAGCAGCTCGAGAAGGCAGGGCTGCTCATCCGTGAAGAGGGCGCCGACGGGCAGCGCTCCGTCAGCGCCCGCATCACCGACGCGGGGCGCGAGTTGCTGACCGTCCGTCGCGCCGCCTATGCGCAGTTGATCCGCTCCCACTTCATCGACAGCTTCACGCCCGACGAGTTGGCGACGGTGACCACGGCGTTCACCCGAGTGGTGGAGAGCTTCGGCTCGGAGTGCCCTCCCCCGCCCGGAGCCGACACACGCGGCTAGAACTGCGGCGCGCCGCGACGCTGACCCAGTAGGGTCCCGCTCATGGGTGAACAACGTCGTCGTTGGCCGCGCCGCCTGGCGCTGGCGGTCGTGCTGATCCTCGTCGTCGGATTGGGTGGGTTTTTCGCCTTCGCGCCACCGATCGTCGAATCGAGCATGAACAAGGTCGCCGACGTGGAGATCGACGAGCCGTCGCGCGAGGCGCGGGTGCTGCACGAGACGCTGTTCATCGCGGACATGCACTCCGACACCCTGATGTGGCGACGCGATCCGCTGAAGCGCGCCGACCGCGGCCACATGGACCTACCCCGGCTCCAGGAGGGCAACGTCGGGTTGCAGGTGTTCTCGTCGGTATCGAAGACGCCGAAGGGGCAGAACTACGACTCCAACTCGGCCGACACCGACAACATCACGCTGCTGAGCTTCGCCCAGCTGCAGCCGCCGCGCACCTGGTTCTCGGTCTTCGAGCGCTCGATGTATCACGCGGAGAAGCTGCACAACGCCGCCGAACGCTCGCGCGGCGGACTGCGTGTGATCACCACCGAGGGTGAGCTGGAACAGCTGATCGCCGATCGTCAGGATGGAAAGAAGGTGGTAGGTGCCCTTTTCTCGCTGGAGGGTCTGCAGAACCTGGAGGGCGACTTCGCCAACCTGCAGAAGCTCTACGACGCCGGCGCTCGGATGGCCGGTTTCACGCACTTCTTCGACAATGAGGTCGCCGGATCCATGCACGGCGAGGAGAAGGGTGGCCTCACCGACCTCGGGCGCGAGGTGCTTCGGGAGATGGAGCGGCTGGGAATGGTGGTCGACGTCGCTCACGCCAGCCACGCGGCGATCGCCGAGATGCTGGCCATGGCCACCAAACCCGTGGTGGCCAGCCATGGCGGCGTGCAGGCCACCTGCGACGTCAACCGCAACCTCAATGACGACGAGATCCGCGGCATCGCAGCCACCGGAGGCGTGGTGGGCATCGGCTACTGGGACGCGGCGGTGTGTGAGCTGTCCCCAGCCGCGGTGGTTGACGCGATCGAGCACGTGATCGAAGTGGGCGGCATCGAGACCGCCGCCCTCGGCAGCGACTTCGACGGCGCCACCACGGTGGGCTGGGACACCTCGCAGCTCGTCGTGATCACCCAGGAGCTGATGAATCGCGGCTACAGGGACGACGAGATCGCGGCGATCATGGGCGGCAACACGCTCCGCGTACTGCTCGAGGTGCTGCCGGAGTAGCAGGGGTAAGCAAGAATGGGCAGATGCTGCTCACCGTGACGTCGACTGCATCGCCCGCCACCGACCTCGGGTTTCTCCTGCACAAGCACCCCGATCGCGTGCAGAATTTTGATCTGCCCTTCGGTCGCGCCGTCGGCTACTACCCCGAGGCCGATGAGCAGCGCTGCACGTTCGCGCTGCAGGTGGACATCGATCCCATCGCGCTGCTCAAGCGGCGCGGGCGGCAGCTGCATCCGGCCACCATCGCCGGCTACGTCAACGATCGTCCCTATGCCGCGGGCTCAATGCTGGCGGTCGCGATCGGCCGGGTGTTGAGCACGGCGCTGCGAGGCCGGTGCGATGCTCGTCCCGAGCTGGTGAGCCAGCCTCTGCCGCTGACGGTGCGAGTTCCGGCATTGGCAGCGCGTGCCAGCAGCGTCGACGACGGCGGGCCCGAGCTGATCGAACGCCTGTTCGGGCCGCTGGGGTGGCGCGTCGACGTCGAGGTTGAGCCCTATCCGGTGCCGGAGTGGGACGACTCCCCCTACGTCACGCTGACCCTTTCCGGTGAGCAGCGATTGAGTGACGCGCTCAGCCATCTCTACGTCCTGCTGCCGGTGCTCGACGGGAGCAAGCACTACTTCGTCAGCCCCGACGAGGTGGACAAGCTGATCCGCCGCAGCGAGGGCTGGCTGGCGACGCACCCCGAGCGCGACCTGATCACCCGCCGCTATCTGCGGCGCGCCAACTGGGTCGACGATGCGCTGGCCCGGCTGAACGCCGTCGACGACATCGAACTCGACGAGCCGGCCGATACCGACGATGCGCCCACGCCGCTGAAGCAGCAGCGACTCGATGCCGTACTCGGAGTGCTCCGCGAGGTGGGTGCCCGCAGCATCGCCGACGTGGGCTGTGGCGAGGGCGTCTATCTGCGCGCCCTGCTCGACGATCCCACCTTCACCCGGATCCTGGGCGTAGACGTCTCGGCCCGTGAGCTCGACCGCGCCGAGCGGAAGCTGAACCTGGATCGGCGCTCCGATACCCAGCGCGAGCGGATCCGGCTGCGCCAGTCCTCGGTGACCTATCGCGACGACGAGCTGGTGGGCTTCGACGCGCTGCTCCTGGTCGAGGTGGTGGAGCACGTGGAGCCCAACCGGCTGGACTCCTTGGCGGCCAACGTTTTCAGTCATGCGCGGCCACGCCACGTCGTCGCCACCACCCCGAACGCCGAGTACAACGCGATCTACGGGCTGGCTCCGGGTGAGCTGCGTCACCCGGATCACCGTTTCGAGTGGACCCGTGCGGAGTTCCGGGCCTGGACGGCCGCAGTGGCTCAGCGCCACGGGTACGCGGTCGAGTTTCGTGACGTCGGCGTGCCGGACGAGAAACTCGGCCCGCCCACGCAGCTCGCCCTGTTCACTTGCCTGGATGGAGCATCGTCATGACCGAACTGCGCATTCCCGATCTCTGCTTGGTTGCCCTGGTGGGCGTGTCCGGCTCCGGCAAGTCGACCTTCGCGGCTTCTAAGTTCGCTCCGTTCGAGGCGGTCAGCTCCGACTTCTGTCGCGGCCTCGTCTCCGGTGACCAGAACGATCAGGGTGCCTCCGCCGACGCCTTCGACGTGCTGCACTACATCGTCGGCACGCGGCTGCGGCGTGGGCTGCTCACCGTCGTCGACGCGACCAACACCTCCAAGGACGCGCGAGCGGCATTGGTCGCCTTGGCCAAGGAGCACGACGTGCTGCCGGTGGCGATTGTGCTCGACGTCGGTGCGGAGACGGCCATCGAGCGCAACCGGCATCGCTCGGATCGGGACTTCGGCGCCGGCCCGGTGCATCGTCAGCAGACGCAGTTGCGGCGCTCGCTCAAGGGGCTGCAACGCGAGGGATTCCGCACGGTGCACGTGTTGAACTCGCCGCAGGAGGTTGATGCGGCGACCATCGTGCGCGAGCGTCTACTCAACGACAAGCGCGACCTGCACGGTCCGTTCGACATCATCGGCGACGTGCACGGCTGCCTGCCCGAGCTGATCACCCTTCTGGGCGAGCTGGGCTACGCCGTCGAGTACGACGGACAAGGGCATGCTGTGAATGCCTCCCACCCGGAGGGCCGCACGGTGGTCTTCGTCGGCGACCTCGTCGACAGGGGGCCGAGCAGCGTCGGCGTGCTGCGTCTGGCCATGGGCATGACCGCTTCCGGGAACGCCTTGGCCGTGCCCGGCAACCACGAGGCGAAGCTGATTCGTGCCCTCGACGGCGCCAAGGTGCAGGTGTCGCATGGCCTGGAGACCACCCTGGCTGAGCTGGAGAAGGAGTCGCCGGAGTTCCGGCGTGCCATGCGGGACTGGTGCTATGCGCTGGTCTCTCACCTGGTCCTCGACGACGGCAAGCTGGTGGTCGCTCACGCCGGCCTCAAGGAGGCCTATCACGGCCGCGCGTCGGGACGCGTGCGTTCGTTCGCGCTCTACGGCGACACCACCGGTGAGACCGACGAGTTCGGGCTGCCCGTTCGCTACCCCTGGGCTGACGAGTACCGCGGCAAGGCGATGGTGGTCTACGGGCATACGCCGACGCCCGCGCTGGAGTGGATCAACAACACGCTCTGCCTGGATACCGGCTGCGCCTTCGGTGGCAAGCTCTCCGCGCTGCGCTACCCCGAGCGGGAGACCGTGCAGGTGGACGCGGCTCAGGTCTATTACCAGCCCGCCAAGCCGTTCAGCACGGCCACCGATCGCGAGGCGGAGGAGCTGCGACTGAGTGACGTTGCCGGCGCGCGTCACGTCGAGACCGGGCAGATGGGTCGGATTGCGATCTCGGCCGATTCCGCCGCCGGTGCGCTCGAGGTGATGAGCCGCTTCGCGTTGCATCCGCGCCTGCTCCCCTACCTCCCGCCGACGATGTCCCCCGTCGCCACGTCGAAGCAGCCAGGCTACCTGGAGCATCCCGACGAGGCCTTCGCCCAGTTCGCCGAGTGGGGCGTCGACCGGGTGATCTGCGAGGAGAAGCACATGGGCTCGCGCGCCGTCGTGATGCTGCATCCCGAGCGGGGTGCTGTCTACACCCGCACCGGCCGTGCCTTCTTCTCCCCCGACCTTCAGGCCAAGTTCCTAGCGCGACTGACCGCTGCGGCGACGAAGGCCGGACTGTTCGACGAGCTGGGCAGTCAGTGGCTCCTCTTCGACGCCGAGCTGCTGCCGTGGTCGCTCAAGGCTGGGCCGCTGATCCGCGACCAATACGCCGCCACCGGCGTCGCCGGGCGCTCCGCACTGACTGCCGAGGTGGACGCGTTGAGTCGGGCTGCTGAGCGCGGGCTGGACGTCGGCGAGTTGCTGGAGCGCGCCCGGAAGCGCAGTGACGCCATCGCCGCCTACAACGACGCCTGGGTGCGCTACGTCTGGCCCACCGATGGTCTCGCCGGCGTACAGATCGCGCCGTTCCAGCTGCTCGCGGCAGAGGGAGCGACCTTCGCCGACCGGGATCACCTCTGGCACCTCGCCATCGCCGACCGCCTCGTGGCGGCGGATACTGAGTTGGTGCGTCCGACCCGCCGGTTGGTCGTCGAGACACGCGATCTGGACGCGCGGGCTGCGGGCGTCGCCTGGTGGGACGAACTCACGGCCGACGGAGGCGAAGGCATGGTGGTCAAGCCGCTGGCCAACCTGTCCCGCAACCCGAAGGGCGGCCTGGTGCAGCCCGGTTTGAAGGTGCGCGGACGTGAGTACCTGCGCCTGATCTACGGCCCCGACTACCTGCTGGAAGAGAACCTCGCCAAGCTCCGCGACCGCAACCTGGGCAAGAAACGCTCCTTGGCCCTCCGCGAATACGCCCTGGGCCTGGAGTCAGTGGAACGCCTGGTCCGTGGCGAGCCGTTGTGGCGCATCCACGAACCGGTCTTCGCCGTCCTGGCTCTGGAATCCGAACCGGTCGACCCCCGCCTCTGAAGCTCTCGGCAAGTTGCGGCCCTGTGCAGGAGCGCCGCAGATAACGCTGCGAATATGGCGCGGCCTGTGAAATAGGTACAGGCCGCGCCATATAGCCAGCGCTATTTTCCTCATAGGCCTCGAAGAAGGGGATTCTCCCTACGGAACGAGAGCTGGGTGAACCGCAGGAAGGCGCTGAGGTGGGTCTCTCCAACTTGTTGCGGAGCGCCATCGACCATTTGGCTGCGGAGCCCCCTCGTCACGTTCTGCTCGGAACAGCCGTCCTGTGGTGACGGTCAGCTGTTATAGATCAACAACGTCGCCGTTGTACGGAAGCGCTCGTCTGAAGGTCAGGGGAACCGCGTTTGCGCGGGCTGGGTCTTGGTTGTCGACCGCTTGGATGTGAAGGTGCGGCTCGGTGCTGTTGCCGGAGTTGCCGCAACCTGCGAGGTGGTGTCCCATGGATACTCGCTGGCCGGGCCGGACGGCGATGCTGCCTTGCTGAAGGTGGCAGAGCGCGACGATGGTGTTGTCAGTTTCGTCGGCCCGGATGAGCACGTTGTTGCCTGCCAAGGCCACCCATCCCTGCGCGGCGCGCTGACGTTGGGTGAGCGCATATCCGAGCGAGGGCAACCCGCGATAGGCCGGGTGGTCCGGTTCGGCGTCGTGCACCGCCACGACGAGGCCGTCGATCGGAGCGAGGATCCGACGTCCGAAGCCGACAAAGGCCTCCGGTGGTTCTGGGCGGAACAGCGAGCGGAGGCCGAACCGCGCGGAGCGGCCCGAGTCATCCACCGGCACGAAGTCGATGGCGTAGGTCGTGGCGAACAAGTGGGTGCCGTGGCTGGGCACGCGATTTGCTGGACTGTTCTGAACCAGCCAACGACCGGTGAACGGGTAGTCCAGGTCAACAGGTGCGACCATCTCGCCCCCTCCTTACGACGTAAACCCTAGTCGACGCGGCTACCCCGACCACGAGGCCCTTCGAGACGATGCCCGCAACCTCGTCGTTCGTCTCGCGACCCTGTACGAGGCGGGCATCCCTCAGGGACCGCTGGTGGGGGCTGTGTCAACGGTCGAGAGCGGTGGCGGATGGTGTGTCTACTCGTTGTCGAGAAGGGCGAGGGTTTCCAGGAGGTAGGCGTCTTCAGCCTGGTTGCCTGGGAGGGTCAGGGCGTGGCGGTAGGCGTCGGCCGCTTCGGCGTCGCGGCCCAACTCTTTCAGGGTGACGCCTCGGGCGATGTGGAAGGCGCGGAGGCGTGCGATGGCGGGATCGTCGGCGAGGGCGTCCAAGCGGCGGAGTCCCTCCTCCAGGCCCAGGGCTCGACCGATGGCGACGGCGCGGGCGAGGCGGACGAAGGGGCTCGGCTCGATGCGCTCGAGCATGCCGTAGAGCACCGCAATCTGGGGCCAGTCGGTGGCCTCGAAGCTCGCCGCCTCCGCATGCAGCGCGGCGATGGAGGCCTGGATCGCGTAGCTACCGGCTCCGGACCCGCCAGCCGCCGACTCGGCGAGACCGACGCCCTCGGCAATCAGCGACGCGTCCCAGAGTCTTCGGTCCTGATCGGCCAGCGCAACAGGCCGGCCGTCGGAGTCTGTGCGAGCAGGGCGACGGGCGTCGGTCAGCAGCAGGAGCGCCAGCAGTCCCGTCACCTCAGCTGACGGCATCAGTTGCCACAGCCGGCGGGCCAGGCGGATTGCTTCCGTCGTGAGGTCGTCGCGGACGTGCACCTCACCGCTTGAGCGCGCGAAGCCCTCGGCGTAGAGCAGATAGACCACGCGCAGCACACCGCCCAGACGTTCGACCAGATCCTCAGCACGGGGCACGTCGAGCGGGATACCCAGCGTGCGAATGCGCTTCTTGGCCCGGGTGATGCGCTGCTGCATAGTCGGCACCGGAAGCAACAACGCGTGAGCGACCTCCGGCGTGGCCAGGCCCGCGACGAAGCGCAGGGTCATCGCGATGCGATCCTCCGGGCTGAGGGCCGGGTGGGTGCACGCGAAGTAGAGCCCCAACCGGTCGTCGGGAATCGGTGACGCGTCGACGGCGGCATCTGCGGGATCGCGCAGCAGCTCGGGAACCGGATCACGCTCCTCCTGGATGCGCAGCGCAGCGATCTTCTGCGCCAGGACGCCGTCGCGACGGATCACGTCGAGGGCTCGACGTTTGGCCGTCGTGATCAGCCAAGCCTCCGGCACTCGGGGCACCCCGTCACGCGACCAGGCCCGGAGCGACTCGGCCATCGCCTCTTGGAGCGAGTCCTCGGCGAGATCGAGGTCACCGAAGCGCCGGGCGAGCACGGCCAGGAGGCGAGCGACTCCGTCTCGGCCGAGCTCGGCGAGAGCTTCCCCGGCCTCATCCGCAGATGCACTCGATATGGAGCTACCGGACGGATCTCGATGTGGCCGCCCACCGCTGAGCCTGGTCTGGCCAGGCTCAGTGGGGGCATCGTCGGCGGACACCGTCAGTACGGCGCGACCGGGCGGATCTCCACGTGACCGCCGGCAGCCGACCCCGGGCTCTTCTTCGCCCAGGCGATGGCCTCGTCGATATTGGCCACATCGATGATGTAGGCGCCGCCGACGAACTCCTGCGCCTCAGCGAAGGGGCCCGAGGTGATCACCCGCTGGCCGTCGTCGTCGGATCCGACATAGACCGCCTGATCGGGGTCTTCGAGGGCGAAAGAGTCGATCACCACGCCGGCATCGGTGATCTCCTTGTCGAAGGCGAAGAACTCCTCAGGGCTGGCCCCGCCCGCCTCACCGCAGGCCGGATCGTTGGTGTGTCCCATGAGCAGTAGCGCGTATTTCATGATTCCTCCTTGAGGCTCGACGCCGAGCCAACCGGCCCGACATCATCATGACGTACGGCACTGACAAGAATCGACACCTCACGTGTCACGACTTTCCATCCGACCGACGGCGACTCCTTAGCGTCCCGTATCGGGCAAGGTCGGACGGTTGGTACCGGGCGTCTTGCTGGCGCTAGGGGTCGCGGTGGCTGAGGGCGACGCGCTGGCGGACGGCGACTGAGTGGCCGTCGGCGACGCACTTGCGGAAGGCTCCTCGCTCGGCGAAGGCGATTCGCTGGGAGCGGGTTCGCCCACGGTCACGAGGAGTTCGGCTTCGGCCGTCTCGCTGACGAAACCAGACACGTCGATCCCCGTCGTGCCGATCCGGTAGGTGATGGGGGGCACGACGCCGGTGAACGCCGGGTCGGGCACGAAGTCCACGCGCTTGTTGGCGGCGTCGACGTTGAAGGTGCCTGTGCCGTCGATGACCACCTCGGTGCTCTCGCTGCCGTCGGGAGCGACGAGACGCAAAGTGCTCCAGTCTGGATCGACGGTGTCGGTGATCACCTTGTCCGCCAGATCGAAGACGCCGGACTCACCAGGGTCGACTTTGAGTTGGACGTCCTCGGCGCTCGGGCTGCAGTACACGGTGTACTTGGCGGCGAAGTCACTGAGATCCCAGGCCTTGTTCGGTTCGGGAATGTTCTGGAAGCTCTCGAGGTACATGCTGACGGTGACCTCGCCACCCTGGATGGCGGACAGCGGAACGATGGCCTGCCTGTTGATGTTCAGCTCTGTGCCGGGAGCGAATTCGCCGCCCCACCATTGGTAGGTCACCTCAGTGCCCGCATTGTAAAGCTGCAAGGCCGCGCTGGATCCCCAGGTTGTGCCAGGACCGGCGTTGGTGGCCTTGCCCGTGATGTGCACCCTGACCTGGCTCGCGACGCACGTCGGATCCGGGATCGGGTCCACCACGCCGTAGAAGTGCGGATACAGATCGTCACCCGCGTGGTAGCCCCACGGGTTTCCGGCGATCGTGCGGGTGGCACCGCCGTCGAAGAAGGACTGGAAGTCGGGGAATGGCACCGTGAGCGGATTGCCATCGACGTCGACATCCTTGATGATCGGGTTGTTGCTGAAGCCGCCGTTGGGGCGGGTGGCGTCGTACCAGGCGGGCAAACCCGCGTTCTTCTGATAGGTGACGCTCAGGTCGCCTGAGGGACCCACGGGTGGCGCCGCATTGGCAGGAGCGTTCAAGGCCAGGCCGCACGCGGCGACCACGCCGGCGGTGAGCGCCACGACAGCGGTCTTTCTCTGTGAGCGGGTTGTGGGTGACGATGAATCTCTGGAGGTGCGCACGTCGTTCGCCTTCTTTCCTTGTGGGCGACGGGGCAGCACCAAGGGGCCCGCTGCCGCGTAGCCCCATATACGGTGGATCTGGCGTCAGCGTAACTTCTGATGCGGACCAGAATGGGCGGCTTTCGCGGAAGAGATTTTTGCGGGTTCAGGTGATGCCCTTCGGAAGGCGACGACGGCGAGCGCGGTACCGCCGACCCCGACGCCCGCGAGAATCAGCGCGATGCCAGGTAGTCCGAGCGTCGCTCCCCCGGCTCCGGCGAGCGGATAGGCCACCAGGAAGCAGGCGTGCGACAGCGAGAATTGCGCCGCGAAGACGGCCGGTCTGGTCTGCTCCGTGGTGTTGCGCCGCAGCAGTCGCGACGACGGCGTCAGCACGGCCGAGGTGGCGGCCCCCGCCAGGAACCAGGCGAACAGGAGAGCACCCCACTGGATGCCCCCGGTGAGCCAGGCGATGCACCCCGCCCCGACGACGAGCAAGACCGGCAGCGCCACGGCACCGGCGACCATCACACGGCGATCCGGGATTCTGGTCAGCAGGCGGGGCAGGGTGAGCGCCACCACCATCGAACCGGCTCCGTTCGCGGCGAGCAGCACGGCGACGTCGGACTGCGTCATCCTCAGCTGCGCCTTGACCAGCACCACCGTGTTCACGATCACCATGGCCGAGGTCATCGCGACGACGAGGTTCAGTGCCATCAGCGCACGCAGCTCGGGCGCGGCCCAGAACTCGCGAACTCCCCGGGTGAGGCGCTCGAAGAACGGCGCGGGCGCCGGTACCTCAATGCGCGGCATCCGCGCCCACAGCACCAGCAGGCTCGAGCCGAGGAAGCCGATCACGGTGCCGACGAAGAGGTTGTGATAGCTCAGCAAGGTCAACAGGGCGGCGGCGATGGTGGGGCTGAGCAGCGACTCCAGGTCGTAGGCCATCCGCGACAACGACAGCGCCTGGGTGTAGTCATCTTCGTCGGGCAGCACCGACGGGATCACCGCCTGGAACGCAGGGGTGAAGGTGGCGGAGGCCGACTGCAACACGAAGACCAGCGCATAGATCTGCCACGCCTCGGTGACGAATGGCAGCGACATCGCCACCATGGCGCGGGCGACGTCGGCCCCGATCAGCAGCGGCTTGCGCGGCACCCGGGCGGTGAGGGCGCTGATCACCGGCGCCACGGCGACGTAGGCGATCATCTTGAGGGTGAGCGCGAGCCCCAGCACCACGCCTGCGTCGCCGCCGGCGATGTCGAAGGCCAGCAGGCCCAGGGCGACGGTGAGCAGCCCGGTGCCCAGCAGCGCGATGATCTGGGCGGCGAAGAGCTTGGCGTAGGTGGGGTTGCGCAGGACGGCGATCATGAGTGTCCCCTGACTAGGTGGTGTCCCGATGTGCCGATCTAGTTGGTGTGGTGGTGCGGCGGGATCTGCCCGTTGGCGACGGCGTGTTCGGCCTGCTTGATGGCCTCCAGCACGACGGCCAGCGCATGCTCGTCGGCGAGCCGGTACAAGACGCTGGTGCCCTCTTGGCGGGTGGTCACCATACGCGCCATGCGCATCCGAGCCAGATGCTGCGAGACGCCGGACGGCTTCTTGCCGACGATCTCCGCCAGCGCGTTGACCGGCAGCTCGCCGGCCTGTCGCAGCGCGAGCACGATCCGGATACGCGTGGGATCGGAGAGGACGCCGAGCACTTCGGCGGCGAGGGTCACGTACTCCGACGACGGATCCAGACCGCAAATCTTCTTATCCGCGTTCATACGCAGATACTAACAGATGAGGGTAAGGAAGGGATGGAATCGTGAGAAGAGCTGAGCTATCCCTCCAGCGGTGCCGACCGGCTGCCCGGAGTTCTAGGAGATCGGACGTGAGGACAGCGCCTCGGCGAGCAGTCGTCGGGCGGTGGCGAGTTGCTCGTCGGCCCTGGATGGTAGACGGCGCTGGAGATCGATGAGGACAGGGACGGTGGGGCTGTCCGTGGGAAGGGACGCGAGATAGGCGACCACAGCGTCGGTCATCACGGCGGTGTCCTGCAGGGCGCCGAATGCCGAGGCGGCGGCTTGCCACTTCTGGGCTTCGGCGCGGTCGGCGTCGTCGGCCTCAGGGACCGCGGCAACCATCTCCCAGGCGTATCGCGCACTCTTCACGGCCTTGCGCACCTCGTGCCAGAGGTGCAGATCGGCGGGATCCCCCTCGGCGACGGCCACCCGCGGCCGGACGCGGTGCGCGACGTGGGCGTCGATCGGGTCACGGAGGGTCTGCACGTGCAGCGCCTGTGCGCGCTGGGTGCTCGTCGGGTCGGCCAGGACCGACTCAGCGCTCGAGATCATCGCAGCCCAACGCGGGCTGTTCAGGCCGGCCACGCCATGGGCGTGTGCCTGGGCGTATCGCCTATCCAGATCGTCGAGCACCGGCCGAGCGACATCTTCGGGTGGAAGCTCCTCGGAGAAAAGCTCTCGCAGCACCTCGAGATCGCGCGCATCTGTCAGTTGACGGCCGCCCCAGCGCAGCTCGCGACGAAGGCGTCGCAGTCTAGGGCGCTCAAGGATCGGCGCGAAGATGGTCAGGAGACCGCGCATGGTGCGCAGCGCCACCCGGGTGGCATGCACCGCATCCGGCTCATCGGCGCGCACCGGGTCTTGCAGCCCGACGACCTCGTCCAACTGTCGCCGAACCGCGTCTCGAACCACCCTTGCTTCAGGCGCCTTCTCATTTCGCATCGATGCCGAGCCTACCCAGCCCTTGAGGTTCCGCGGGTAGGTGGTGCCGTAGCGAGGACGTACTGGGCGGATGAGCTGGCAAGGCGGAGAACGAAGTTGCCATTGGACATGCCAGCGAGTTCGAGAACGAAGCCAGGTCGCCGCCCAGTGCGCCGCAGTAGGTGCCACCTATCCGCGGAATCTCTTGGCCACAAACGCGGAGACCAGCAGTGCGATGGCCGCCAGCCCGAAGACGACGAGGATGCCCCTCTCCAGGTTGGCGACGACGGCGTCGGGTCCGCTGATCGCGGCGAAGAGCGAACCCGCGACGGTCGCTCCCGCGAGGAGGCCGAGGTTGCGGGATAGGCCCAGCAGACCGGAGGCCGTGCCGCGACGCGATGCCGGCACACTCGACATGATCTGGGTGTTGTTGGCGGCCATGAACAGCTGATAGCCAGGAGCCAGCGAGACGGTGCCGACGAGGTAGCCGGCCAGCCCAAGGAGGGGCGGCAGGGTGGCCAGCGACGCGACACCGACGACCATGCAGGCAAGCGCGAGTGGAACCAATCTCGCCGGATCGCGACGATCCACCAGCCGGCCGGCCACCGTCCCGGCGACGATCGAAGTTACGGGCGCAGCCGCCATCGTCAGCCCGATCTGGGCTGGCGAGAGGCCCAGCGCGCCGCCGAGGAAGTATGGCCCGATCACCAGGGTGCTCATCATCACCGTGCCGACCACCAGATTCAGTGAGGCGCCGAGGGCGAGTACGCGCTTCTCGGCCCGACCAAGGCCCACTTCTTTGGTTCCCGCAGTCCCGGGCTGCCCGCCACCGGCGGTGTCACCGAACAGGCCCAGTACGAGAGCAAGCACAGGAAGCGGAGCCATCGCCGCGAAGACCCCGGGCCAGCCCCAGAACTCGGTCAACAGACCGCCGAGTGCCGGCCCGGCTGCGGTTCCGGCGGCGGTCGCCGTGCCGAGCAGCCCCATCACGGTGCCGGTGCGTTTGGCATCGACGGCGTCCCGCGCGATGGCCAGCGGCAAGGTGATCATGGCGGCGGCTCCGAGCCCTTGCGCAGCGCGGGCTGCGACGAGCACGCCGAGCGAGGGCGACATGGCTGCGATGACGGAGGCTGCTGCAAAGAGCCCCAGTCCGACGCGCAACGTCCGGCCGCGTCCCAGTGCGTCGCCCCATCGGCCGGCAGCGAGGCTGCCGAGTGTCATGGCCAGCACGTACACGCTGACCACCCACTGCGTCGTCCCATATCCGCCGCCGAACCAGGCCGTGAGTTCGGGCAGCGCCACATTCGCTGCGCTGGTGCCGAGGGAGGCCGCCAGCACGCAGAGCGCGAGCATCGCCACCGTCGCGACGCCGCTTCTCCGAGTTGGTCGCTGAACCGTCGTACTCATGCCCGTCAGCGTGCCAAGCTGCCGGCCGCACGGCAACGATCGTTGCCGAAACCGGGACGCTGTGGTGGGCTATGAGCATGATGAACCTGCCGGATGACGTCTCCACGACTCTCCAGAACATGGGGCCAAGGCTTCACGATCTGCGCACCCGGCGAGGCCTGAGTCTGGGAGAGGTTTCGGCCGCCACGGGCATCTCGAAGTCGACCTTGTCGCGACTCGAGACCGGCCAACGCCGCCCCAGCCTGGAGCTGCTGCTGCCACTGGCACGGGTCTATCAAGTGCAGCTCGACGAGATGGTGGGCGCACCCGAGACCGGCGACCCGCGGATCAGGCTCCGCCCGCGAAAAGTGAGCGGGCGCGTCGTCGTTCCCCTCACCAGGGATGAGGGCGACGCCCATGCGTGGAAGATCGTGGTGCCCAGGTCGCACGACGAACCCGAGCTGAAGACCCATCCCGGCCGGTCGTGGATCTATGTGCTGTCGGGAACGCTGCGGCTGATCGTCGACGACAACGAAGTGCTCATGGACGCCGGCGAGGTCGCCGAATTCGATACCGTCAGACCGCACTGGTTCGGCAGCGATGGCGAACACGAGGCGGAGATCCTGGCAATCTTCGGCCCGCGCAACGCCCCTTCGGACGCGCGGTCAGCGAGAACCGCCGACGCCTGTCTGGGGGCTCACGCGCCGGCGTGAGCCTCAGAACCCGAGAGCCTTAAGCCAGTCGGCGAGCTCGGCCTCACGTCGGTCGGAGTGCTCGCGTTCCCACTCCCCCAGCCGGATCTCGTCGACCAGCCGGCCATCGAGCAGGTAGACCAGGCGGTCGGCGCGCGCCGCACAGGCGGGATCGTGGGTGACCATGACCACCGTCGTGCCGCCGCGATGCACCTCTGACAAGGCGTCGAGCACCTCTTGGGTCATGCTGCTGTTGAGGGCTCCAGTCGGCTCGTCGGCGAAGAGGACGGCGGGTTCCGTTGCCAGGGCACGGCAGAGCGACGCGCGCTGGAGCTGGCCGCCGGAGACCTGGGTGATGCCGTTGTCCGCGACGTGCGACAGTCCGAAACGCCCAAGGAGGTCATCGACGCGTCGCTCGGCGGAGTCGTCGCCCTTCGCGGCGGCTTTGAGAGCCGGCAGCAGGACGTTGTCCCGGATGGACAGGTTGGCCAGAAAGTGCGCCTGCTGGAACACGAAACCCATCCGGGTGAGTCGCACCCGGCTCATCTCCGCGTCGCTCAGCGATGTCAGCTCGCGGCCCTCCAATTCGACGGTGCCACCAGTGGGCGTATCCATGCCGCTCATGCTGTAGAGCAGCGTCGACTTGCCGGAGCCGGAGCTGCCCATGATGGCCAGGAACTCGCCCGGCTCGACGTCGAGGTCGATGCCGTGCAGCACCTGCGTAGGAGGCTCGGTGGTGGCGAACGTCTTGGTCAGGCCTCTGACGCGAAGCAGTGGCGACGCCGGGCCGGCGGTGTGAGACATGGTGAATCCTCTCGTCAGCGCAGCCACTGGCTGCGGTCGGCGGCGCGAAGCCGGGCGGTCAGGAGCTGGGATGTGATGATGCCAGCGGCGAGCAGCAGGAGCGGGAACGCCACGTAGACGAGCCACGGATTGGGGATGAACGACAGCCGCGCGATGCCCATGCCCGTCGCGGAAATGAGGCCGCCGACGAGAACCTCGCCGGCACTCGCGGCGAAGAGCACCCCCAGCAGGGTGCCCGCCGCGACGGTGAGCACTGTCTTCGCCCGGAGCTGCCCGGCGAGTTCCTTTGCCGAGAATCCGATGGCGGACAGCACGCCCATCTTGCGTCGGTCCTTGGCCAGGCGCAGCCGCAGGAACAGCGTGGTGATCAGGGCCGCCGCGCCGAGGCCGAAGGCGGCGGTCAGGATCGCGGTGAACCGCAGGGCGTCGGTGGCGTAGGAGAGGGTCTGGCGCACGTACTCGCCCATCGGAATCACCGAGGCGACAGGGCTGAGCGCGTCGTACTCCTCGGCCACGACGGCGGGGTCGGCACCGTCGACGAGGTCGGCATACAACACCCAGCGCTCCGCACCCGAGACGGCGTCGCCATGCATCTTGGCGGTGTAGCCGCCGCTGGTGACGTCCTGATAGATGCCGCTGACGACGACGCCACTCTCGCGCCCGTCGTTTCGGATGGTGAGCGTCTCACCCGGCGCGATGTCGAACTTGTCGGCATTGAGGGCCGACAGCGCGATCTCCCCCGCCGCCGGAGCGTCGCCGTCGAGGTAGGTGAGCGTGCTGCCGGAGTAGTCGCCGATCTCGACGCGCAGCACGTCCCAGCCGTCCTCACCGGGAGCCTCGAGCAGTGCGCCTGCGTAGGCCTTGACGTCCTCGATGCGGGCATCGTCGCGCATCCGGTCGATCAACTCGGCCGCGACCTCGTCCACCGACGCCTCGCCATCGGCGGCGAACTGGATGTCGGCGCGCACGTCGCTCTCCGGCGCGCCCATATAGGTGACGAAACGCGGACTCTCGAAGGTAGTGAGCAGGTTGGTGGGCAGCGTGATCAGCACCGCGACAAGGAAGAACACCGCCGGCACCAGCACCCATTGCGTGCGCTCCGCGCGGAGGTCGAGGAGGGTGAGCCGCAGGCCTAATCCGCGTTCCCGCACTCCCGCCAGCATCGACCGTCGAGCCCGCCGCCGACGCTTGGCCGGGCGCTCCGGGGCGGTTCGGCCGTGCACCAACGCGCCCACCACGTCGATCCTGCCGACAGCGCGCAGCACTCCGGCGCAGATACCCAGTACGAGGAGGAACACCACCAGGAGGGCGGCGAGCGGAGCGACGACGGTCGTCCAGCTGAAGGGAGCGTCGGCGAAGTTGGTGCGGATGCCGGCGGTGAGCGCGTCGACGGCCAATACCGCCAGCAGACCGCCGACGATGTAGGCGAGCAGCGTCATGGCGCCGTAGCGCAGCAGATACAGCCTGGCGATCGAGGTGCTGGGCAGGCCGATGGCTCGCATAGCGCCGATCTCGTGGATCTCGTCCTCCAAGGTGCCGCGAATCACGAACCGCACGTTCAGCAGCGCGATCGCGATCAGCAGCAGGCTGGCGAACGCGAAGGCCACCGCGACGAGCCCGTCGCTGAACATATTGACCAGCCTGATCATCACCTCTGTGACCGCTTGACCGTTCTTGGGCAGGGTGGCGTCGGACTCATAGGCCCGCTGGAAGTCGCCGATCACGGCGGTATCCGCGAGGCGATACTCGACGATAACCTCGGGGCTGCCGCCACCGGCGGCCGTCATCCGCTGGAAGGCCTCGTCTGAGATCAAGAAGCGGGTGGCCGAGGACATCGACGACGCCATCTGCGCGTCGCGAACGAAGCCCGCCACCTGGAAGCTCTCCAGGCCGTCGCCGGTACTGACCGCCAGCCGGTCGCCCGTCTCGATCCCGAACTGCTGCCGCACCGCGACCGGCACGTAGATCTGACCGTCCACCGGCCGCGGGATCTGGTCGGACTCGTCGAGGAGGAAGTCGAACTCGGCATTCTGGGTGACGAACAGATTGTCGATCATGCTGTCGGAGAGGTCGCGGCGCTCCCCCGTCGCGGCGCGCTCGAAGGCGATCGCCTGCCCATCGAAGCCGATCATCTCCTCGATCAGCCAGGAGTCGATCTCGGGATGCGCGGCCGCAAACGCCTCGAGTGCCGCCGGCTCGTAGTCGCCCTTGTGCATCTGCAGGAAGTGAGGTGGTTTGGCGACGTCGAACAGACGTCCGACCGAGCCCGCCAGGCGTTCCATCACCATCGCCCCGCTGGACATGAGGAACGCACTGAGCACCAGGACGACGAGCAGCGCGACGGTGACTCCACGGTTCCGACGCAGGTCGTTGGCGAGGTAGCGCAGATACAGCGAGCGGGTCATGACCATCCTTCGATCATCGAGCGCAGCGCTCGGTCGTATTGGCGATAAGGGTTGTACTGCCATCCGCTGCTGAACACCGCGGCGAGATTCGGGAAGTGGATGGGTGAGATCATCGGGTCGGCGTGGCGGTCGGCATCGCCGCCGACAGGATCACCCGCCTCGGCCAGCACATGGCCGACCGTGTAGTTGACGACGGCGTTCAGCAGATCGGCGGAGGTGTCCCGGAGTTCCATGCCGGCCGCGACGAGCGCGCCCACGATCTGCTCCATGAGCAGGAACACCACAGCCCCTGCGGCCGGTCGGGTGCCGATGATCGAAATCGCCCTGGGATGGGCGAGCAGCGCGGCGCGCAGACTATGCATGATGGCGGCGAGCTGGTTCTGCCAGCTACCTCCGTCAGCAGAGCCGGCGACGTCGACGGAGGCCCAGATGCGCTCCATCACGCCGTCCAGCACAGCTCCTTTGTTGGGAAAGTGCCGATAGACCGTCATGGGATCGACACCCAGTTCGTGGCCGAGCCGTCGCATGGTGAGACCGTCGATGCCGTGAGCGTCGATGATCCGCAACGCCGTGTCGACGATCGAGTCGGCCGATACGGCGCCTCGGTGCTGGACGGCGGTGCTGCTCATGGGACTTCCTCTGTTCTGCGGGGGTCTACGCCGTAGACTACAACGTAGACCCTTGTGATGAGGGTGTGTCCATGGACGGCGTCGTGGCAGGATGGCCGCTGTGACCGATGTCCAAGACTCCCGCCGCTGGCGCGCCTTCTCGATGGTGCTGGCCGGCGGGTTCATGACCCTGCTCGACGTCTCCATCGTCAATGTCGCGCTGCCTTCGATACAGACGGTGCTCGGCGCGACGGCGTCCCAGATTCAGTGGATCGTCGCCGGCTACTCGCTGACCTTCGGGCTGATGCTGGTGCCCGCCGGGCGGTTCGGCGACATCTTCGGGCGTCGTCGGATGTTCCTGATCGGACTGGCCGGCTTCACACTGTTTTCGCTGGCGTGTGGATTCGCGCCGTCGGCGACGGCACTCGCGGTGCTGCGCCTGCTCCAGGGCGCCTTCGCCGGCATCATGAATCCACAGATCTCGGCGCTCATTCAGGAGCTCTTCCAGGGGCCTGAGCGAGCGAGGGCTTTCGGCATGTTCGGCATGACCGTCAGCGTCTCGACAGCGATCGGCCCGCTGCTGGGCGGCATCCTGGTGACCGGCATTGGTGCCGAGCACGGCTGGCGGTCGGTATTTCTGATCAACGTGCCGATCGGGTTGGCCTTGTTGCCTTTGGCGGCGCGGAATCTGCCGTCGCGAAACCCACAGCCACGCACGAGCGGGCTGGGCTTGGACATGCCCGGACTGGTCTTGATCGCCGGCGCCGTGCTGTCCGCGATGTGGCCGTTCGTCACCGCCTCATCGCATCCCGAAGGTCTCGCCGGCGCCCCCTGGTGGCTGCTGCTCGTCGCCGGGGCTCTGCTCGTGGCGCTGGTGCTGTGGGAGCGTTCGCGCGACGCGGCCGGGCGACCGGCGGTGCTGCCGCGAGCGTTGGTGCGCAACTCGGGCTTTGTGATGGGCGCGGCGCTCGCCGCCGCCTACTTCTCGGGGTTCACCAGCATCTTCGTCCTGGTGACGATGTTCTATCAGGACGGCCTGGGTCATTCCGCCCTGATCGCCGGACTGGCGCAGATGCCCTTCGCGCTCACGTCTGCGGTCGCTTCGCAGTGGTCGGGAAGACACGTGATGCGTATGGGACGGCGCATCGTCGTGCGGGGCCTGGTGATCATGTGCTCTGCCGTCACCGCCATGGGACTCGTCGCCGCCGTCGCCCCGACGGACATCAGCCAGTGGGCGATCCCGGTGTTGATGGGAGTCGCGGGTTGGGGCAGCGGCTCGGTGATCTCCCCCAACCAGACGCTCACCTTGGCCGAGGTTCCCGTTCCCCTCGCCGCCACCGCAGCCGGCTTGATGCAGACCTTCCAGCGCCTCGGCGGCTCCGTGGGCCTCGCCCTGCTCACCACCGTCTACTTTGCGAGGGTCGCAGCCGAGGGAGATGGTCCCATGGCCTACTCGCACGCCTTGGCCTTGGCGCTGGTCTTCACCCTTACCATCCTGCTGTTCGCCTTGGCGATCGCCATCGTCGACGCGCGACGGCGTCAACGATCAGCCGCCTAACGACGCACCGCCTGAGTGGCGGAGTTCAATCAGGCCCCTGTCACGAGAGTCAAGAGGTCGTCGACGTTTGTGGCGAGAGTTCCCAGCCACCAACGTCGACGACCTCCCGGCGTGAAAGTTAGGACTGACGGGTCTCCGGGGCGCGGGTCTTGGACGGGTCGCGCTCGACGACGTCGCCGAGGGCTTCGTCGATCCGGGCCATCAGCTCGGTCGGGATCTCGACGCCGCTGGCCTTGACGTTCTCCGCGATCTGCTCGGGGCGCGACGCACCGATGATCGCGGCCGCCACGTTCTGGTTCTGCAGCACCCACGCGACGGCGAGCTGGGCCATGCTGAGGCCGAGCTCATCGGCGATCGGCTTCAGGTTCTGCACTCGGGCGAGCACGTCGTCGTTCATGAAGCCGCTGATCATGTTCTGGCCACCCTTGGTGTCCGTGGCCCGCGAGCCCTCGGGAACGGGCTGGCCCGGCAGGTACTTGCCGGTCAGCACGCCCTGCGCCACCGGCGACCACACGATCTGGGACAGGCCGGCCTCCTCCGAGGCCGGAACCACCTGGTCCTCGATCACGCGCCACAGCATCGAGTACTGCGGCTGATTGGAGACAAACGGAATCCGCAGCTCCTTGGCCATGGCCGCGCCGGCGCGGATCTGCTCGGCGCTCCATTCCGAGACGCCGATGTAAAGCGCCTTGCCCTGATGCACGATGTCGGCGAAGGCGGACATCGTCTCCTCGAGCGGGGTCTCCACGTCGTAGCGGTGCGCCTGGTAGAGGTCGACGTAGTCGGTGCCGAGGCGGCGCAGCGATCCATGGATGCCCTCCATGATGTGCTTGCGCGAGAGCCCTGTGTCGTTGGCACCCCTGGGGCCCACCGGGAAGTACACCTTGGTGAAGATCTCCAGCGACTCCCGGCGCTGCCCCTTCAGTGCATCGGCCAGCACCTCCTCCGCGACGGTGTTGGCGTACACGTCGGCGGTGTCGAAGGACGTGATGCCCGCGTCCAGTGCGGCGTGCACGCACGCCTTGGCGGCGTTGTTCTCCACCTGGGAGCCGTGGGTGAGCCAGTTGCCGTAGGTGATCTCGGTGATCTTGAGTCCGGAGTTGCCGAGGTAGCGATACTTCATGCCCCAGAGGTTACTCGCCCTCGAAATCCCCCACGACTAGGCATCGGGCTAGGCGTCGGTGTCGACCATCACCAACTGCATGTGGCAGGCACTGGTGGCGCGCAGGGCGTGGTTGACCCCGGGCGCCATATACAGCACGTCCCCGGCGACCATGTGGTGGGTCTCCCCCTCCAGGTCGAAGTCCATCGTGCCGGTCAGCAGGGTGACGACGACGGCGCGCGGGCTGCTGTGCTCGGTGAGCAGCTGCCCCTCGTCGAAGGCGAAGTCGACGACGCGCAGCAGTGGGTTGTTCACCAGCACGCGTGAGGTGGTGGCCTCCCTGGTGACGGGCAGGTCCGTCAGCACGTTCAGGACGGGAACGGTCTGGGTGAGTTCGGTTGTTGCCATGTGGCTTTCCTCTTTCAAGTGGTGTGGTCAGGGCTTTCGTGCGACCAAAGCGATGGCCGCAAGATTGTCGGCATGGGCGCGGAACGCCGCGCGCATGGTCTTGATGCGGGCGCGGGCCTGCGGATGCCGGGCCACGTTGAGCGCGAAGCGCGCTGCGCCGAGCAGGCCCTCGTCGGCGATCAGTCGCGAGGGCTCCAGCAGCCGCATGGGATTGGTGGAGCGCCACTCGACGACCAGCCCCGCCTCTTCCAGCAGCGCCGCCCAGGCGGGAGCGGTGAGCGGCCTGGCGCCAACCTTGATGCCTCTCGACAGTGCATGCGAGACCTCAGTGGCGACGTCGTCGGAGCAATCGTCCGGCCGGAGGCTGAGCTCATGGATCGCGTAGCGACCGCCGGAGGCCAGTAGCCGCGCCGCTTCCGCGATGATCTTCTTCTTGGTGTGCTCCGGCTGCATGGTGAGCATCGCCTCTCCGAGCACCAGGGTCGCCTCCCCGTCGGGCAAGCCGGTCTCGGCGGCGGACGCCTCGATCAGTCGTGCCTGCGGATGGTTCTCGAGCACGTGAAGCAGCTGAGGCGTCACATTGCGGTTGGGATCGACCCCCTTGTAGGAGGCGGGGCCCGGCTGCAGCAGCATTTCTGCGGTGCGCCCAGTACCGGGGCCGAACTCGACGATCCGGTCTGACGCCGACGGGGCCGCTGCGGCGACGAGGCGCCGGGTCAGTTCGATGCCACCGGGTCGTAGCACCCGCTTGCCCAGCTTCGCCAGAACCCAGTGCCCCTGCAGCCGTTTCACGTCGTTGTTCTGCTCGCTCATCTGCGTCACACCCAAAATAGAAACTAATTTGTTGTGATTATAGGAAGAGGGTTCGTGCGGGCTGAGAGCGGGGTGGGCTAAGGATCGAGACTCCAAAGTGGATGGCTCTCCCAGTCATTCGGCGTCCCGAGGTGTGTGATCGGGAGCAGCCTGACGTAAGGGTAGGTGCACAACGTCCTTGGCAGCAGGCGCCGATTGCCTACCTGAAGCGTGTGGAGTAGGTGCTGGACCAAGGTGAGCTGTCCGAACGTCCGATTCATGCTGAGTCCTGCGAGCTCCGGATAGGCTCCGCGCGCAGGCAGGCGCGGCTGGAAAGTGTAGGTGCGATTGAACATGCGCCCGTGATGGGCGGCGTAGTTACGCACGATATTGAGGCATCGCAGCCACGACTGGAGCTGGGCAGCTGTGAGTCCTGTACGGGCTGCGATGGTGTCACGCGCCCTGTTCGGCGCAAACCCATACAGGTAGGAGAGGTTTCCCCAATCGAGCACCTCGACAGCCGCCCAGACGGGCAGCCTTCCTCCGTACCGCACACGGTGGTGCTCGACGAAGTCCTCGCGCGATGACCTCAGCTCGGATTCGTATCGCCGTTTCCAGTGCAGATATTCATCAGACGCGTCTATGGAACGTGGCTGCCGTGCGGTTGGTCCGAGGAGCTCGACGTGCAGGTGCGCATAAGGATCGATCTTGCCTAGCTCGTGTCCAATCAGGCCCCTGATACTCAACTCGATTGGCGCCAAGGCCGCAAAGGCCGCCGCACGCAGGCGGCAGTCGAAGTCGTAGATGGCTGCCACATCGCGCAACGACGCTCCTTCGACGAAGCTGTTCGATCGGGCGTTTCCGTCTGCCCGAAATCTGCGGAAGGAATACCAATACCCGCTGAGGCGGTAGTAGCTCACTCGTCTCAGCAGGGTGATGGCCCATTCGACATCGTCGATGAACATGCCATGGCTCTCCAGTAGCTCGACCTGTTCTTGATAGGACTTGAATTGCTTACCGGAGCCAGGGAGGGGGCGAGGCAGCGACGTCACGGCGCCTCCGTGCCAAGAAAGGTATAAAAATGAAGACCGGCCCTGGACCCCGTTGGGGGCGGAACCGGTCGTGTTGTAGCCAATCCTACATCACGCTCGGCCATCGCCCAACGCGGTCGCGCGGTCGGCGGTGGCCAGTCGGCGCGTAGGCGTTTGTGCTGCGATGTCATGTCAACGATCATCTCGCGAGGGTCTGACAGTTTGAGCGGCGCGCATAGTAAGTAGACTGATCTACCTACTAGCGCGACAGGCAAAAAGGGAGGCCATGGTGGCGAGAGTTCCGGCGAGGCAGCGGCTGCTCGACGCAGCGTCGCGGCTGTTCTATGCCCAGGGCATGGCGGCGACGGGGATCGACGCGATCACCGCCGAGGCGGGCGTCGCGAAGATGAGTCTGTACAACAACTTCTCCTCCAAGGACGATCTGGTACCGGCATACATCGAGGCCCGGCACGAGGAGTGGCTGGAGTTGTACCGGACGAGGCTTGCGCAGGCAGAGTCGCCGGAGCAGAAGGTGCTTGCGGTCTTCGACGCCTACGCCGACCACGCGAACGCGGCCTATAAGCACGGCTTTCGGGGCTGCGGACTGCTCAATGCGGCAGCCGAGTTGCCCGTAGGGTCGCCGGGACGCGACGCCGTCCGCCGGCACAAGGAACAGATCGAGGGCTTCCTCGTTGCACACCTGGAAGAGGGCGGGCGGCCCGACGCGGCGGCGCTGGCCGAGCACCTGTCCTTCTTGCTCGAGGGCTCGATGAGCCGGGCGGGGCTGGAGGGGAATTCCGATCGGATCGTTCATGCTCGTCGGCTGGTTGCCTCCTTGCTAGGCGTTGAGTGAGCAACGTGCGCCTCGCCGGGATCGGAGCCATCACGATCACGTCCGTCCTCTGGTGCACCACCGGAACGGCCGCGACGTTCGCGCCGCACGTCGGGGCCACTTGCGATCGGCGCCGCAGCGCTCGGCCCGGGTGGCCTGTTGCAGGCGATCATTGCGGTCGGACCGCTGCGGGCGGCTCGGCGGCAGTTGCGTGTGCATCGCGGACTGATCGCGCTGGGGGCGATCGCCGTGGCCATCTATCCGTTGGCGTTTTACAGCTCGATGCACCTGGCCGGCGTCGCCGTCGGGTCGGTGGTGTCGTTGGCTTCCGCTCCCCTGGCCTCTGGGCTCTTGGAGCGCATCGTCGAACGGCGACGGCTCAGCCGCTGGTGGGTGCTGGCTGCAGGCATCGGCGTCGTCGGTAGCACGCTGCTGTGCCTGTCGAAGCTCGGCGATCCGACGGGCTCAGCCGCTTCGACGACGGCCGGCATCCTGCTGGCCCTGGTGGCGGTGGTTCTGCTGATTCTGGCCTTCGCGCCGGTGACCACCGACGACTCCGCAGCCGCTATCCGAGTTGGGCGACCAGCTTCGCCGGCGCCGTCCGGCGGTACGACTCCTCGATGAGTTCCTCGATCTCGGTCCAATCCGTGTCTTCGGTGAGCAGCACGCAGAGCCATCCGTAGGGGCCGATGTAGCCGGGGACGAAGGTGTCGTCGCGCTCGAGCAGCGACAGCCGCTCGTCCTCGGGTAGCAGCACTCCCACTGACTGGGGGTTTCGCTGCCATTGGCCTTCCACCTTGTTCGACATGCCGTACCAGACGAAGACCTTCTTGGTGAAGAAGGTGGGATGCCCCACCGAAAGCTTCTCCTGGGCACCGGGCAGCGCGAGGGCGATCGCGCGAACGCGCGCCAAGATGGGATCGTCGGGATCGAACATGTGCTCGTGGGCCATGCCCCATCGTCGCATGGAGAGCGGTCATTGGAAGTCGCGCGAGGTGTGATGCACGGTGACGGGCAACGGCTCGGCGTAATCGGCCAGCAGGTTGGTGACACCCTCCGGCGAGCGTTCGAGGATGCCGCGGAAGATCAGTCCCTTCGACTCACGTACTAGCCGACGGTGCCTGGCCCAGAAACCCATCGAGCAGATCACGTTGATCATGCCGTGCTCGTCCTCGATGTTCACGAAGGTGATGCCGGAGGCCGTCGACGGGCGCTGCCGGTGCGTGACAAGGCCCGCGACGTGCACCCGTCGCCCGACCTCGGCGGTGCGCAGCGCGGCCGAACTCAACACGCCGCGTGCATCCAGCTGGGGCCGGAGATGGGCGAGCAAGTGATCGGAGGGGGCGATGCCGGTGGCCCAGATGTCGTCGGTGAGGGTCTCCAAGCTGGTGGGAACCTCGAAGAGCGGTGGTTGCAGCGGCGCCACCATGCCGGGCAGGGTGCTCGCTTGATCGAGGGCGGCGGTGCCGGCCCGCCACAACGCCTGGCGTCGCGTGAGCCCCAGGCACTCCAGCGCGCCGGCGGCCGCGAGCGCGGACAGGTGCTCCTCGTCGAGGGCGGCGCGTCGGGCGAGATCCTCCATCGAGGCGTAAGGACCATTGGCATCGCGTTCCTCGACGATCTTCTTCGCCTTGTCCTCACCGATTCCCCGGATGCTCGCCAGTCCGAGCCGCACGGCGAAGTTGGCGTCGCGACGATGATCCGCGCCTCGATCGGGGGCGGTGCGGTCGAACTCCCCCACCGGCGGCTGGTCGCGCTCGCAGCAGGCGTCCATGCCCGTCGGCTCACGAGCTTCGTCGACGGGTTCCAGATCGGCACCAGCCTGCGAGCGCGCCAGGCAGGGGCGACGGATCTCGACGCCATGCCGACGGGCGTCGGCGGTGAGGGTGGCCCCGGAGTAGAAGCCCATAGGCTGGGCGCGCAGCAGTCCGGCGAGGAACGCTCCCGGGTAGTGCAGCTTGATCCAGGAGCTGGCGTAGACCAGCAGCGCGAAGCTCAGCGAGTGCGACTCGGCGAAGCCGAAGTTGGCGAAGGCCTTGATCTGGGCGTACATGTGTTTGGCTTCGTCGCCGGTGATGCCGTTGCGGGCCATGCCCTCGAACAATTTCTCTTCCAGCGACTCGATCCGCTCGATGCCCCGTTTGGAGCCCATCGCCCGGCGCAGCAGGTCGGCGTCCTCACCGGTGCACTCCCCCACCGCCATCGCCATCTGCATCAGCTGCTCCTGAAAGATGGGCACGCCGAGGGTGCGCTTCAGCACCGGTTCCAGCTTGGGGTGGGCGTAAGTGATGGGATCTTTGCCGGTCTTGCGGCGCACGAAAGGGTGTACAGCACCGCCCTGGATGGGGCCGGGACGGATGAGGGCGATCTCGATGGCCAGGTCGTAGAAGCGTCGCGGTTGCAGGCGCGGCAGCAGCCCCAGTTGGGCCCGCGACTCCACCTGGAAGATCCCGATGGCATCGGCCCGACAGAGCATGTCGTAGACCGCCGGCTCCTCCTTGGGGATGGTCGAAAGCTCCCAGTGCTCGCCGGTGCTGGACTCGATGATGGTGAAACAGTGCTGCAGCGCGGCCAGCATGCCCAGGCCCAGCAGGTCGAACTTCACCAGCCCCATCCAGGCGGAATCGTCCTTGTCCCACTGGATCACCGTGCGCTTCTCCATGCGGGCGTGCTCGATGGGCACCACCTCTCCGACGGGGCGTTCGGTGAGCACCATGCCGCCGGAATGAATGCCGAGATGGCGGGGGGCCTTCAGAAGCTGGGTGGACAGATCGAGCACGAGCGGCGGGATATCGGACTCCTCGTCCGAAGGCGGCAGCGTCCAGTGCTCCACTCGCTTGGCGAAGGCATCCTGCTGGCCAGGGGAATAGCCGAGCGCCCTGGCCACGTCGCGCACCGCGTTCTTGGGCCTGTACTGGATGACGTTGCACACCTGCGCGGCGCGGTCGCGGCCGTAGCGTGTGAAGACCCACTGGATGATCTCTTCGCGACGATCGGAGTCGAAGTCGACGTCGATGTCGGGCTCCTCGTCGCGCATCGCCGAGAGGAAACGCTCGAAGGGCAGGTCGTAGCGGATGGAGTCGACCGCCGTGATGTTCAGCAGGTAGCAGATGGCGGAATTGGCCGCGGAGCCCCGACCCTGGCAGAGGATGCCTCGACGACGGGCCTCCGCGACGATGTCGTGCACGATCAGGAAGTAGCCGGGGAAGTCTTTGGTCTCGATCACCGCCAGCTCGCGCTCGATCCGGTCGCGGCCGGCATCGTCGAGAGTGGGGTATTTCTCCGGCACCGCGCTCCACACCAGGTGTCGCAGCCACGACATCGGAGTGTGGCCAGGCGGCACCTCTTGCTTGGGCAGCGCTGGCTTGGCTCGTCGGAGCGGAAAGGCGAGTTCGTCGGCGAGCTCGACGGTGCGCTCCACTGCGCCGGGATAGCGGGCGAACAGCCTTGTCATCTCCTCGCCGGAGCGCAGGAAGGCCATGCCGGCGGCGGGCAGCCAGCCGTCCAGTTCGTCCAGGCTGCGGGTGGCCCGGATCGCCGCGACGGCCTGAGCCAGCGGATGCTGCGCGGGGGTGGCGTAGTGCACGTTTCCGGTGGCCAGCGTGGGCAAGCCCCGAGAGGCAGCCAGCGCAGCGAGGGCGTCGTTGTGCGTCGAGTCCAGGGGATGGCCGTGGTCGGTCAACTCCACGTAGACGTTGTTCCGGCCGAAGAGATCGACGAGGCCGTCGAGTTCTCGCCCTGCCGCCTCGATCCCCTCTTCAAGGAGGGCTCGTCGGACGGCTCCCTTGCGGCAGCCGGTGAGGATGCGCCAGTGGCCGTCGGCGGTCTCACCGAGGGCGGGCAGCTGGTAGATGGGTTTGCCCTTCTCACCGCCGGCCAGTTGGGCGGCGGTGATCGCCTTGGCCAGCCGGTGATAGCCCTCGGGCCCGGCGGCCAGCACCAGGAGATGGCTGCCGGCGGGGTCGGCCTCGCCCTTCTGCGGAGCGGGCAGCTCCAAGGAGAGCTCAGCTCCGAAGACGGTCTTGACCTTGGTCTCGACGGCGGCCTCCGCGAACCGGGCGACGCCGTAGAAGCCATCGTGATCGGTGAGCGCCAGCGCGTGGAGGCCGAGGCGCTCGGCCTCCACCACCAACTCGGCCGGCGAGGACGCGCCGTCGAGGAAGGAGAACGACGAGTGCGCGTGCAACTCGGCGTAGGGCACCACGTCTTCGGGTCGCTCGACGGGCGGCGGCACGTACGGCCCGCGTTTGCGCGAGAACGGGACGTCCTGCTCCGGCCCGTCGTGCTTCTTCGCCGTCTTCTTGGGGGCGCTCAGGGTGCGCTCGAGCTCGGCCCAGCGCAGCGGCGGATTCTGGAAACCCATCAGTCGTACCGGGCCTCGGCCCGCCACTGACCGTCGCTGTCGCAGAGCAACAGCCAGGCGGTCTGCGTGTCGTCGACCACCTGGAACCGGTGCGCCTTCCGCTGGCGTTCTGGATCCCAGGTGCGCTCGTCCAGCGGCCAGGGCCCAGCCCAAGCGGCGACGGGGTGCCGACGAGCGCCGTCGATCAGCATGGCCGGGGCCGCCGAGACGGCGCCCCGGACGTCGACGCACACCCCCGAACCGTCGGCGGCCACCACGCTCAACGCCCGAGGTTCGGGGAAGACCGTGGAGGGCAGCGGCGTGGGGACATGACCGGGCCACGGCTGATGGGGCGACAGCGGCAGCACCACCCGTTCACCCCAAGCAGTAAGCACCTGGCGTTCGGCCAGCGATCGGCCGCCGCCGATGGCCGCCGTGAGCACCGCGTCGCCGCCCAGCATGGCCTGCACCCGGGACAGAGCATGGCGCACCCGCTCGTCGGGGCCGGAACCGAATAGCCCCGGACTGTGATGGGCAGCAGCGTCGACGGCCACCGGCTCCAGCCGCACCCGCACCACGCCACTGTCGATCTGGTTTCCGGCCGCGGCTTGGAGCTGCCAGCGCACCCTGTCGACCACCGCCGAGGAGTCGAAGGCCGACGGATGCAGCCAGACCCGCTCCGAGCGCTCGCCCTCTTCGGCCGTCAGCTCCACGCGCAGCTCGGTGCACACCAACTGCTTCTCGGCCAGGCCTCCGACGAACTCGTCGGCGGTGGTGCGCACCGCGAAGGCCACCTGCTCCACCAGCTCCAGGGCCGGCGAGAACTCGACCTGCCGGGCCAGCTCCGGCGGCGGGGTGCGCGGCTGCACGCCCCGCGGATCTCGGCCTCCGGCCAGCGCGTGCAGGCGTACCCCGTTGGGTCCGAAGCGGTCGCGCACCTGAGCCTCGTCGAGCGCGGCGAACTCGCCCAGGCGACGCACGCCTAACCGGGGCAGCAGAGTAGCCAGTTCTGCCTCGCCGAGCCGATTGACAGGCAAAGGAGCCAGGAAGGCCGAGCCCTCCCCCTGCGGCACGATCCGGATGGGCGAGGCCTCGTAGGCGGCCTGTTCCGCCGTGAACAGCCCGTCAGCCACCCCACCTCTGACATTGGCCATGCCGCTGTCGATCATGGGCTCACGCAGCCGGCCCATGGCCTCTTCCTCGCCGCCGTAATAGCGGGCCGGGCCGCGCATACGCAGCGCCACCAGCCCCGGGCGGATCACCTGGATGCCGGGGGTCACCTGCTCCAGCAGGTCGATGAGCGGCGCGAACATGCGGTGATCGCGGTCGATATCTGCGGGAACCACCCGCAGCGAGGGACTACAGCCCTGAGCCTCGCGTCGACGCTGCCCCCGGCGAACCCCTTCTGCCCGGGCGCGCGCGGAACAGGAGACCACCCGGTTGTTCTCCACCACCGCCACCGGCCCCTCGACGCTGCCCCCAGCCGCCAGAGCCCACGCCGCCACCGGCCATTCGGGAAACCACAGCACGCCGCTGCGCACCGGGAGCTGGGGCTGCATGTTCTCTGCCATCAGCCCACCGCCTGAAGACGGCGTTGCGTCGGTATCTCGACCGACGCGGGAGTGGTGACGGGGGCAACCCGGCCATCGGGACCGGGCAGCAGCAGCCGCGTGCGACGCGGCATGGGATAGCGCTTGGAGGTGACGCTCAGCGTCGCCTCGCGCCCCTCGAGGTGTCCGTAGCCGGTGCCGACCCCGGACCAGACCGAGCTCTCCACCCGCAGCGTCGCCTCGGCGCGTGGCCACTGCCCGACGACGAGCATCGTCGATTCGCGGTCGCGCAGGCGCGGGGCCAGCCGATTGGCGTCGGCGGGGCTCACCGAGCCGCTGGGCCGCACCGCGATCACTCCCAGTACCTCGGCCAGCGCCGCCACCACCGACAGCCAGCGTCGCCCCGGATCCGGCACCAGAACCAGACGATCCATCGCGACGCCTGCCTCGTGCGCGGCCTCCGCCCCCAGCTCGGGGATGCCCACCACGCCGCACCAGGCTCCATCCTTGGAAGGCTCCGCCAGCAGCGCCAGCAACAACGCCCCCGGAGCGTCCAGGGCGTAGGCGGAACCCCGTCGAAGGCCGGGATCGGGCAGCACCTCGGCCACGCCGTCGGGCACCGGAAACAGCCGTGTCCGAGCATCCGCAGGGCCTTGCAACTGCCGGATCAGATCCGGCAGCGGAGCGGCTGTTTTCGAACGCGTGAACACATACTAATAATCAAACGCTCGACCGAATCTGTCAAGAGAAACGGTCCCTCGGACGCCCCCATGGACACCCCGATTCCGCTTGTCAGACCCTCATGAAAAGGTCTTCACAGGGATGCTCAGAACAGGCCCGGCCAGCGGTAGCTGCCGTGTACGAACACGACGTTTCCGGCCGGTCCCTCCCACAAGGAGATCCACGAGGGCTCGTTGCCCTTCTTGTACTGCGGCGGCTCAGCGAGGGCGCTCAGCTGCTCGCCGACGAACCACTCGAGACCGCACCCTCCGCCTCCCCCGCAACCGCATTCCTCGAAGGCGACGAGCGCGCCGGCACGAACGGCCTTGAGGGCGTCAGTCTCGGCGATGTCGTCGTAACGCTCCGAAAGAATGTTGCCATCGAGGTCACAGAGGTTGCCCTCCCGATTCAGCGTGCCGGGGCAGATCAAACGAGGGTCGACCGTCTTCGGTTTGACCTGCTGCTCCGCGACGATCTCCGCCATCGTCCGCGCCGACGAAGCGCTCCGCGTCTTGCGTGCCACCGGGATCTCCTCTCCTGTCAGCGTCCCGCCATTGTGCCCGTATTCATCGCCGAAGTTCGACCGATAGCAATGGACGACGCCGAGGCGCCCGCTCAGTCGCTGAAGGTTGCGGCGTCGATCACGTAGCGGTAGCGAACCTTGGAGGCCACCACGTCGTCGTAGGCCTCGTTGATCTGAGAGGCCGGGATGACCTCGACGATGGGCGCAAGATTGTGCTCGGCGCAGAAGTCGAGCATCTCCTGGGTCTCGCGGATGCCGCCGATGTTGGAGCCGGCCAGCACTCTGGCCTGGCCGGTCAGTGCGCCGAGGCTGAACGTCGACGGGTGCTCCGGCAGTCCGACGTTGACCATCACGCCATGAGCCTTCAACAGCCTCAGCATGGCGTCGATGTCAACCCCGTCCGAGATGGTGCTGAGCAGGATGTCGAAGGAGCCGCGCAGCTCGCGCATGCGGGCCTTGTCCTCGGTGGAGACGTAGTCGACGGCACCGAGCTTCAGGCCATCGTCGCGCTTGGAGAGGGTGCGCCCGAAGACGATGGTCTCCGCACCGAGGGCCGCGGCGAACTGCACGCCCATGTGACCGAGGCCGCCCATGCCGACGATGCCCACCCGCGTGCCTGGGCCGGCGCCCCAGCGCTTGAGCGGGCTGTAGGTGGTGATGCCCGCGCACATCAGCGGCGCGGCATGCTCGAGGGTCACCGAGTCGGGAACGCGCATCAGGTAGTCCTGCTCGACGGTGATGCCCTGCGAGTAGCCACCGGCTGTTGGCAGGCCGTCGCGGCCGACGCCGTCGTAGGTCCAGACGGCGCCGGGGCGTCCGGTGCAGAACTGCTCTTCTCCCGCCTGGCAGTTGTCGCACTCGCGGCAGGAGTCGACGAAGCAGCCGACGCCCACACGGTCGCCCACCTGGAACGTCGTCACCTCGGAACCCACCTTGCTCACGACACCCGCGATCTCATGACCGGCCACCAGTGGGTAGCGCACCGGCCCCCACTCTCCGCGCGTGGTGTGGATGTCGGAGTGGCAGATACCGGCGTAGTGGATGTCGAAGTAGACCTCCGTCGGGCCAGGCTCACGCCGGGTGATGGTGGTCTTCTCGTAACGGCCGGTGGGCGAATCGACGGCGTAGGCAGCAACCTCGGGCATGAGTGTTCTCCTGAAAGATCGGGTCTCTCAGAACTCTAGAGCAGCGCGCGCTGCGGTCCGACAGCCTGGCTACTCGGCCAACTGAGAGAAATCGTTGTGTTTCGTAACTCCAAGATCTAGGTTAGAGAACGGCAAGTTTCTTAACTTCCTTGATCTCAGGAGATGCCATGATCACCACTTCCGTCTTCCCCTTGCAGACGTTCGGCGCGAGGGACGGTGCGGCAGTGGGAGGCAAGGCCGCCAACCTCGGCGAGATGCTGCGCGTAGGGATGCCCGTCCCCCCGGGCTTCGTGGTCACCACCAATGCCTATGCGGAGGCCGCCGAGAGCGCGCGGATCGCCGACCTGCTCACGAACCCCGACGTCTCACCCTCCGCGCTACGCGACGCGCTCTTGGCGATCAGCCTGCCGGAAGAGCTTCGCGAGCAGATCACCGACGCATACCGCGACTTGGGAGACGATGCTCCCGTCGCCGTGCGCTCCAGCGCCACCGCCGAAGACCTGCCGGGCACCGCCTTTGCCGGACAGCAGGACACCTATCTGAACGTCGTCAGCGCGGATGCGGTGGTCGACGCGGTGCAGCGCTGCTGGGCGTCGTTGTGGAGCGACCGCGCCGTCGCCTACCGGCGACAACTCGCCATTCCTCCCGCAGAGGTGCGGATCGCCGTCGTCGTGCAAAGGATGGTCGAAGCGGAAGTCGCGGGCGTTATGTTCACCGCAGATCCGGTGAGTGGGGCGCGCGATCGCGTCATCGTCGACGCGGCGCGCGGTTTGGGTGAGGCGGTGGTCTCCGGGCTGGTCACCCCGGATCATTACGTGCTGGACGCCACGGGCACGCTCCTGGAGTGGACGCCCGGTCGGGCGGAGGTGGTGATCCGCTCGGTCAGCGGAGGCGGCGTGCGACACGACGCGGCCGACGCAGGTACGGGCCGGCCTCTTCTGGGCGACGCGACACTCAAGGAACTCGCCGACCATGCCACGCGGTTGGCTACCCACTTTGGACGCCCGCAAGACATCGAATGGGCCTGGGCCGACGGGCGGATCTGGATCACTCAGTCGCGGCCGATGACCGCCCTCCCGCCAGACACGGGACCGCTGAGCTTCAGCCAACGGCTCCAGGCGTCCGTGCTCACAGAGTTCCTCCCGTCGAGGCCATACCCGCTGGACGTAACCACCCTGCTCACCCGCGGTCCGGCGACGATGATGAACGAGATCACCCGCCACTACGGCCTCCGCCACGCCTTCGACCTGATCTTCCGCGAGGAAGACGGCGTGCTGGTGGAATTCAAACCCCGAGCCTTCCGTCCCGGCCCAAAGGCGGTGCTCAACCCCATCCGCATTCCCCTCAAGGCGCGGCGCTTCCGCCCATCCGACTGGGCACGGGATCCCCGGCAGCTGGCGTTCGTCGACGAACTCGAACGCCTGGAGTCGCTGGATCTTTCGACGGTGCCCTGGCCTTCCCTCGTGCAGCTGCGGGAGCGCAGCGTCGCCACCCTCGACTACTGCCGCGACATCCGCATCGATTATCTGCCCGGCGCGCTGCTGGCCATCGCTCGCTTGGCGCTGCTGACCGTCGTGCTGCGTCGGCGGCACCTGCTCACGGATTTGGCGGGCGGCGGCGCCACCATCACCGATGCCTACAACAGTGCGCTGGCCGAATTGGCCGACGAGGTCCGCGCGACCCCGTCGCTGGTCGCCCTCTTCACGGAGCAGGAGGCTGCCGACGTTTGGACGGAGCTGACGACCAATCCGGAGCACGCGGCTTTCCGCGGGCGGACCGAGGCCTTCCTCCGCACTTACGGTCGCAAGGAGACCGCGTCGCCATTGCTGGTGAGCGCGCCGACCTTGGCGGAGTCGCCGGAGATCGTCGTCGGGCTGATCGGCTCGCTCGCGCAGCGACCTGCGCGCGACAAGCAAGCGCGGTCGCGCTCAGCAGCCGCGCTGGCGGAGCTGCTCACCCATCCGCTGCTGCGAAGCCGTCGGACAAAGGAGCGGGTGCGCCGCTGGGTAAGCGCGGCGCAGGAGGGCGTTGCGTTCCGGGAGGATACGCACGTCGCGTTCTCGGCGCTGCTGCCGTCGCTGCGCCGGTCGGTGCTGGAGATCGCCCGGCGCCTGCACCGGGCCGGGCTGCTGGCGGAAGAGTCGGACGTGTTCCACCTGCGATGGGACGAGATCAAGGCCATTCACGATCCCGACCGGATCCCGGGCCAGCATGCCGAGCAGCTCCGGGCTGCAATCCGGCAGCGCGCCGCGAAGCGTGCAGAACTAGGACGCACTCCCCTGATCGATCTCACCCGAGTCTTCCCGCGCACCCCTGACGGCGACGCCCTCGCGACGGGCACCCCCGCCTGCGCGGGCACGGTCACGGCCGTGGCGCGGGTGGTGCACGGTCCGGAGGAGTTCCACCGACTGCGCGCCGGCGAGGTACTGGTGTGCCCCTACACCAATCCCGCATGGACTCCCCTGTTCCAGCAAGCCTCCGCCGTGGTGGTCGACACCGGGGCCATCGCCTCGCACGCCGCCATCGTCGCACGCGAATATGGCATCCCAGCGGTGATGGGCACCCGCACGGGTACCACAGCGATCGCCGACGGTCAGCTGATCACCGTGGACGGCACCCGTGGCAGAGTCACGGTTGGCGCTCCTTGAGATGCGAGGAACGAACCTCGAAAGGAGCGCCGGGCGCCCTGCTCAGGGACCAGCTCGAAGGGGCGCCGAGGTACTTGTTAGAGACACGAGGCATTGGAAGGAATGTGCATGACCCTTCATGACGACCACCGTAAGCGACCCCGTCGTCGAGGGGATGCCCTTGTCAGCGCGATCTTGGAGGCCGCTGTCGAGGAGCTCACAGAGAAGGGCTACGCCGGGTTGACCATGGAATCCGTGGCGCAGCGGGCCGGCGCGAGCAAGGCGTCGTTGTACCGCCGCTGGGAAGGTCGGGCGGAGCTGGCGATGGACGCCGCCTACGCCTTGGCACCGTTGCCCGAGCAGATCCCCGACACCGGACACCTTCGCACCGACCTCCTAGAGGTGCTGCGCCAGATCACCGCGGCGCTGAGCGGGCCGGCCGGCGAGGCGTTACGCGGCGTCTTCGCGGAGGCCCTGCCTGAAGCCGGACGCGCCACCGAGTTACGCGCCCGTTCCCAAGGACGCAGCCGCAAACTGCTCACCGACGTGCTCCAGCGCGCCGCCGACCGCGGCGAGATCTCCCGCGAAGCGATCCTCCCGGCCCGCGTGCAGGTGGCACCGGCGATGCTGCGCAACTACCTGCTGCTGGAGAGCCGGCAACTCGACGATGCTCTGCTCGCCGAACTTGTCGACGACGTCCTCCTTCCGCTCTTCCGGTCGACCCCCAGCGAGTAGGGCGAGGCCACCGTCGCCGTCACTCAGCCGCCCCGTCGGTGAGTGCCGGCCGTTCCAGTTCCGCGAACTTGGCGGTCATCGTCGGGTTGCCCCTGGTGAGCTTCTTGACCGACAACGCCTCGGCCTTGTCATTGGCGAGACGCAGGTTGTTGGCCGACCTCCGCAGGTTCTCCTTGGTCTTCTCGAGATCCTCGATGGCCAGGTCGATCCGCTTGATCGCCTCGGCGAATTGCTCCGACGCGAGCCGGTAGTTGCGCGAGAACTTGTCCTGAAAGTCGAGCAGTTTGTCCTCGAAATCGGTGATGTCGATGTTCTGGGCCTGCATCCGCGCTAGGTCGTTGCGCGCCACCATCGTGCTCGATGCGGCGTTGCGCAGCAGCGTGATGATCGGGATGAAGAACTGCGGACGCACCACATACATCTTCTCGAATTTGTGCGACACGTCGACGATGCCGCCGTTGTACAGCTCGTTCTCCGGCTCCAGCATGGAGACCAGCACGGCATACTCGCACTTTTTCTGGGTGCGGTTCTTGTGGAGCTGCGCGAGAAAGTCCTCGTTCTTCTTCTTGGTCGAGGTGGTGTCGCTCTCGTTCTTCATCTCGAACATGATCGAGATGAACTCCACGCCGTCGTCGCTCTTCTCCCGGAAGATGTAGTCGCCCTTGCTGCCCGAGGACGCGTCGTTGTCCTTGCCGAACTCGGCATTCTGGAATCCCGTGGCGCGCAGTCGCTCGAACTCGATCTCGCAGTGCTGCTCCAGCGTCTCCCCCACCATCTTCGTGGAGAGCTTGGCCTTGAAGTCTTTGTACGACGCGATGGTCTCGTTCAGCACCTGCACTTCTTTGCCGTGCTGTTCGCGCAGGTTGGACTCGCGCAGCTGCTGCTCGGTCTCCTTGGCCTGCAGCGCACGGGCCAGATCGTCGCGTTCACGCTCGACGGTGCTCAGCGCCTCTTTGACGGCCAGTTGCTTCGTCACCTCGGACGTCTTTACCTCCGCCCGCAGCCTCTCCAGCTCCCTGGCCGCGTCGGCGGCCTGCTTCTCGAGCGCACGCTGGGCTTCTGCGGCTTCCTGCTCCAGCGCACGCCGGGTCTCCGCAGCCTCCTTCTCCAGAGCCCGCTGCGCGTCGGCGGCCTGTTTCTCCAACGCCAGCCGCGCTTCCAGATGCTGCTTCTCGACGTCGCCCACCGCCTGCTGCAACGCGAGCTGCTTGGCCACCTCTGCCGATTGAAGCTCGGCCTTCAGCGTCGCCAATTCCGCGTCTTTCTGGGCTTGCTCCTTCTCGAGGCGTCGAGTCACCTCGGTCTCGGCCAGCTGGACGGCGGTCTGCTTCTCTTTCTCCGCCAGCTCAAGACGCTCGTGCAGGGCCTTGTCGAATTCCTTGTCGCGCACCTGCATCACGATGTCGGCGTAGCCGGCCTCGTCGATCGTGAACGCCTTGCCGCAGTGCGGGCACTTGATCTCGTGCATCGTCGCCTCCAGTCGCCTCTCGCCACCACTTGTCGTCGTGCCAGTGGACTCTATCCCAGCCCTCCGACAGTCACGTCTCAGGCCCCGGACACAAAAGATGGGGCGGCATCCGAACCCGGATGCCGCCCCATGGACTCTTGCGTATGGGCTGGTCAGCGCGCCAGCACCGCCTCGGGGGTCTTCAGCGGAACCTCGGGGTCGGGCTGGTGGGTGAAGCGGTTGCGCAGGTCGCGGCGCACGATCTCGATGCTCCACATCCAGATGATGTGACCGAACAGCTCAGAGAAATGCTCCTGCCACGGCTGATCCCACGGCGCGGGCACCGTCTGCATGAGGGGCATCAGGAACTCGTGGAAGAACACGTGAAGGAAGATGCCGAAGGCCGCGCCTTGCCACAGCTTGATGCCGGGGAAGCGCTCGGCCACGACGCAGTAGAGCACACCGAAGAAGATGGCGAAGCCGAAGTGGATGATGAACGACGAGATGGGCAGATCCCAGCCGTTGAAGTGGATGGTGGCGCGCGAGATGGTCTCGGGGAAGCCGATCTGCTCAAGGATCGTCTGCGGCGGATTGACGGCGTTGCGCTCGGGGGTGCGGGGCGGGAAGGGTACCTCCCAGCCGAACTTGACGATGGCGGAGAACGCACCAGCGATGAGACCGACGAGCAGGGCCACGCGGTAGTTGCGTCGCGACGGCTCGGTGCTTTCCAGCAGCTTGGACATGAGTGTTCCTTTGCTCGTGAGAAGAGCCGGACCCGGTTCAGGAGACCGCAAGCGATCCGTCCATCAGACGGCCTCCCGGTGGCATCGGCTTGTGAACATGACAAAGCGTAGTAGTCGCGATTTTCTCGTCTTTAGCCGGGGTCGGTTAAGGGTTGCCTTACCTGCCACCATTGAAGGATGAGCACAGGAAACCTGACGGAGGAACAGCGCGATCGGGCCGCCGGAGTGTTGCTCGGCCAAGCCGTAGGAGACGCGCTCGGTGTGCCGTACGAGTTTGCCGCCCGCATACCAGTCGGTACCGCCGAGATGATCGGCGGTGGGCTAGGCCCCTACGAACCCGGCGAGTGGTCGGACGACACACAGATGGCATGCTGCATCGCGATCGTGACGGCGGCCGGCGGCAACCTCGTCACCGACGAGGGCCTCGACGCGGTCGCAGCGCAGTTCTCGCATTGGCGCGAGCGGGGCGCCTCCGACATCGGCAATCTCACGCGTGATGTGATCGACGCCGCTCAGGGAGGGGAAGGGTCGATTTCCACCCGGATGACAGCAGCCTCCTACGCCGAGGCAGCGCGCGATCGCGCCGGCAACGGCGCGCTGATGCGCACGGGCATCGTCGGTCTGGTGGCTCTCCAGGACCGGATCGTCACCGCTGCCGCCGCCGCGGCCGTTTCCAGGCTCACTCATGCCCATGCGCTGTG
The DNA here is from genome assembly GCF_029211185.1 of Tessaracoccus caeni. GTDB lineage: Bacteria > Actinomycetota > Actinomycetes > Propionibacteriales > Propionibacteriaceae > Arachnia > Arachnia caeni. The sequence continues at coordinate 10,326 of NZ_JARGDO010000019.1, read as the reverse complement.
TGTCGAGTCGAGCGTGCTGTGGTCTGAGGCCGTGCGGGTGGCCGTCCTCGAAGGCGTGCTCGACGTCAAGAGTGGGCTCGACCTGATTCCCGAAGGGGCGAGAGCACGCTGGGAGAACTGGATCGACGAGGCCGAAGGATCGGACCCCGAGACCTTCTCCCCCAACGGCTGGACTGTGAGCGCGCTTCAGGCGGCGTGGTCGTCCATCCATGCGACCCGTCATCTCACTGGCCGGGCTCATCTCGAGGCTTCCTTGCAGACGGCGGTCGCGATCGGGGACGACACCGACACCGTCGCGGCCATTGCCGGCGCCCTCCTTGGTGCACGTTACGGAGCCTCGGCCATACCCGAGGAATGGGTCGGCACGGTGCACGGCTGGCCCGGCATGCGCAGCGGGGATCTGATCAAGCTGGCGCGACAGACCGCGGCGCACGTCGTTGCATGATCGATGGCGGGAGCCTGGCCGAGCCGGCCGAGTTCCCGCCCCGTCTCTCATGCAAACCCCTCATGCAGTCCCGCTCTAGGAATGCCGATGACCAATACACAGGTGACCCTCGGCCTCATCGCCATCTTCATCGGCGTGGCGATCGGGGTCATTTTGTTCGTTCCGTTCGTGATGGTCAGCTATCGCCGGCGCGGGCATCTGTCGTTCGCGCGATGGATGCTGTGCTACGGCGGCTCTCCCCTGCCCACTGTGCTAGCTCGCCTACTCCGCTGGGCGGGTGGCGTCGCGGGTCTCTCCGCGCTCGGCATTCCCGAGGGCGCCTTCAATCTCGTTTCCATCGCCCTGTTTGTGCTGGCCTGCGTGCTGCCGTTCTTCACCGCGAACGGACGAGGCCTGCCTGGCCTGATCTCTGGACAGGGTCTTCACGACGCCCGCGAGTGACCTTCTGGCCGGCTTTGCCACTATCGAGCAAGCGGTCGCTGAAATAAAAGTGGCTGAGAGGGGGGTATCTGTACGTATTGCACAGATACCCCCCTCTCAGCCACTTTTATTTCAGTCACCCGGTGATTCACTTCCGGCGGATGTGCTTCCGCTCCCGGATGACCTGCAGCAAGCTCGCTTGGGTGGCCTCCCAGTCGGTCCAGATCTGGTGATATGTGAGGCGGATTGTGTCGTAGCCTCGCATCCGGGTCTCCAGATCGCGGCGGCGATCGTTCTGATGCTCCTCTTTCGAGCGGTGGTGCGCGTCGCTGTCGCATTCCACGATCAGTCGATCGCCCACGACCAGATCCACATCGCCTATCCCCTCCAACCCCACTTGCGGGCGGACGGGGACTCTCCTCAGCTGAAAGAACAGGCGGACCCGGGTCTCGCTCCCAGATTCAGCCTCACTCAAGAACCTCATCTCGTGACGGCGCCCCGCGGGCAGCTGAGCGACGAGATCCTGCACGTCATAAGGCCCGATCATCGCCTTGTCCACCGCAGATTCCAGGAGAATCAGCGCCGTCTCCCGATCGTGGTGGCGGATAGCCTGAGCCAAGCAGTCCTCCAGCGGCCACACCGCATCCTTCGGGCAGGACTTCCCTGTCGGATGCAGGCACACTCCCGATCGCGACCGGGGTCGGTTGCCGTTGTCATACGCCACGTGGAGTTTGAAGTCGTCTGGCACCCACAGTCCGTGGAACGCACAGCCGCTGAGGCAACCCAGTCTTCCGCCTACCTGCAACGCCCGCACCACCTTCTGATTGGCGAACACCGTCGCGTACCAGCCCCGACAGACTCTCGTCAGCTCGCCGGTCGCGACGCGACGTTCAACCTCGCGGCGACTCATGACTCCCAACAGGTCGTGGATGGACCTCACTCCTTGATCTCTCATACCCACGTTATTGGCTGCCGCCTCTCGGATTTCTCACGCACTTTGTGGCCTGTGGATTTCTTCCAGCTACGTATACGGCGCGATCTGTACCTATTGCGCAGATCGCGCCGCATACGTGGCTGGACGAAAAGCACACCGCCTCCGAGCCGCGTTGGCCGGTAGCGTTGGTCCATGACCAAGACCTCGTGCGACAAGCTGGTGGGGACATTCGGCCTGAAAGCAAGGGGCTCATGACGGGGCGCGCTGGCGGCACACCGGAGCGTCCGGCCGTCTTCTTCGCCGACGCTGCAGAGTTTCGGACCTGGCTGAAGGCGCATCACGCCACCGCCACCGAGCTGTGGATGGGGCTCTACAAGAAGCATGTTCCTAATCGTGGTCTGACCTGGGAGGACGCCGTGATCGAAGCGCTCTGCTTCGGCTGGATCGACTCGGTGGCGCAGCGCATCGACGATGACGCCACCCGTCAGCGCTGGACGCCCCGCAAGAAGGGCAGCACCTGGAGCAAGGTCAATGTCGCTCATGTGGAACGGCTGATCGCGGAGGGCAGGATGACGCCCGCGGGTCTGGCCGCCTACGAAGCCCGCGACCCCGCCAAGACCGGTATCTACAGCTTCGAGCAGGACAACCACGCGTTCACTCCCGAGCACGCAGCCCTGCTGGCGGGCAACGTCGACGCGCAGCGCTGGTGGGACGCGGCGACGGAGAGCTACCGGCGGGTCGCGATGCATTGGGTGGCAGGCGCCAAACAGCAGGCGACGCGGGATCGTCGAATGGCGCAGCTCATTGAGGACTCCGCGGCCGGGCGGCTGATCCCGTCGCAGCGCTACGGCGAGGAGCCCGCCTGGGTGAAGCGGAATCGGAAAGAGCTGGGGATAGGCCCCGTCGACGCGGAGTAGCCACAACCCTGTTTCGGCCCTGTTGCGGCGCACTGGCCCGCGCTGGCACCCCGGTGGTGGGAAAATGCCTTATGGCGACAACCTGGCGCGATCTCATCCTCGACCAACTCGACTTCTACTGGAACGCCCACCTCTGGCCGCGCCTCGATGGGCTGCACGATCACGAGTACCTGTGGGAGCCGGCGGCGGGCGCGTGGTCGCTGCGCGAGGGCGACGACGGCGTCGTGCGGATCGAGTCCGTCTCCCCTGAGCCCCCGGTGGCACCGATCACGACGATCGCCTGGCGGATGGCCCACGTCGGCCGCGACGTCTTCGGCAAACGCGCCCGGGCACTGTTCCTTCACTGGGATGCTCCGGACGAAGCCACGATGTTCGACGACGTGTTCTGGCCGGAGCCCCTCCCCTTGACGGCGGAGGGTGGCTTGGAACTGCTGCAGCAGGGCTATTCGCTGTGGCGCGGCGCTCTCGCGGAGATGAACGACGAGATGATCCTTGAGGAACTCGGTCCCCGCGGCGGCCCGTACGAAAAGGACTCGATTGCCGCGCTGGCCATGCACCTGAACCGGGAGATGATGGCTCATGGCGCGGAAATCTGTCTGCTGCGCGACCTGTATCGCGCGAAATTCGATCACGGCGACCCGATGATCCGTGCCGCCTACGCCGGCTGGGCGCCAGACCTCGAGAACCAGCTCCGGCACCGCGGCACCGAGCAGATTTCGCGGTACTACCCGTCGCTGTTGGTCGAGATCGCGGCTCTTCATCATTGGGACGCCGTGCAGGCATTGATCGAGGCGGGGTTCCCCGTCACCGGCACAGTAGCCAGCGGCGCCACCGCCCTTCACTACGCCGCGGCCTGCGGCCAGTTGGAGCTGGTGAAAGATCTCCTCGCTCGCGGGGCCGACCCAGCCGCGACGGAGTCCACCTTCGGGCTCACTCCCCTCGGGTGGGCCGAACACTTCCAGCAGTCAGAGGTGGCTACCGTGCTTCGAGCAGCAACGCAGGACGCATGAGCACGCAGCTCTTCGACGACGCGTCCCCCGCCCTTGCCGTCGTCCTGACCGTGCGCTTCCTGCTGGAACTCGCGCTTCTGGCGGGCGCCGCGTACCTCGCCTGGACGACGGTGCCAGGCTGGTGGCGGTGGCCGGCGGCCACGCTGGCCGTCGTCGTCATCGGCGTGGTCTGGGGTCTCTTCCTTTCGCCCAAGGCCTCGATCGAAATCCATCCGGTCGTCGCACTGGCGCTGGAAGCAGCGCTCTTCGTCGGCGTCGGCGCCGCCTCGGCCTTCGCCACACCGATGCTCATCCCAGCCGTGATCGGCGTCGTGGTGTGGGCGGTCGACCGGATCGCCCTGGCGGTCCTCACGGGATCGATCGCGACGCATTAGCCAAGCGGATGCGATGATGAACCGATGGACACAGTGACAGGCGACTTCGAGATCACCTTCGACGAGTTGCGCGTCGTCGCCCGCTATGTGGCCGAGTGCGCGCAAGAGCTTCTTCCACACTTCGAAGCGGCACATCCCGACGATCCGCGCCCGCGCGCCGCCATCGATGCCGCATGGAGGTTTGTCGACGGTGAGCCGCGCACCAAGTTGCAGCGCGTCACCTCGATGGCCGCACACCGCGCGGCGTGGGCGGCCCCGACCGAGGTGGCTCGCCTCGCCGCGGAGGCCGCCGGCGATGCCGCGTCCGCCGCCTACCTGCATCCGATCGCGAAGGCTCACCAAGTGGCTCACATCCTTCGTGCCGCAGCCAACGTGGCGAGGATTGCCGAGATCCAGGCTGGAGAGGATCCCACCGCGTCAGAGCAGAAACTTGCAGAGGCGCGTGCCCGCGCCACGCCGACTTTGATCGACGTGCTTCGACGCTATCCGCCAGGCCCAGTCGGCAAGAGCCGTACTGCTCGCCTCATGAGCACCCTGGACTCTGCACTTCGCGAACAGCGCCCGAGAGTCGGTCTCTGACCGCGGTGACGGGCACAGGACTCGTTCAGCGGTCGCACAAGAGACTCACAGCAAGGCCCGCCATGCTGGAAGCAGCCGCGACGCCAGCGGCCAGCACTACCGGAGGAGGACCAGCAATGGCTACCCGTATCCCCATCCCCGACCAGACCCCGAGTGGCCCGGCCTACGAAGGCCGTCTGCTCGATCGGCCCGAGGAAGAGGTCGTCGATCAAGGAGCGAGTTTCGATCTCGCCACCTTGTTCCATCGCCGAGCGCTGGTCGGGGCGGGTCTGTTGGGAGTGAGCGCAGCCGCGCTGGCCGCATGCACGACTGATGGCTCCGTCGATCCAACGACGGCTGCCACCTCGTCCGGATCCACCGGCGAGATCCCCGACGAGACCGCCGGTCCCTATCCGGCCGACGGATCGAACGGACCCAATGTGTTGGATCAGTCGGGGATCGTGCGCTCCGACATCCGGTCGAGCATCGGCGTCGACGACCCGGTGGACGGCGTGCCGCTGGAGTTCTCCTTCACGGTGACCGACATGGCCAACGACGACGCCCCGTTCGCGGGTGTGGCCGTGTACGCATGGCACTGCGACGCGCAAGGGCTGTACTCGATGTACTCGGAAGGCGTCGAGGACCAGACGTGGCTGCGCGGCGTGCAGGTGGCCGACGCCAACGGCACCGTCACCTTCACCTCGATCCTTCCTGGCTGCTACCTGGGCCGGTGGACCCACATCCATTTCGAGGTGTATCCCGGCGTTGAGTCGATCACCGACTCCACCAACGCCATCGCGACCTCCCAGCTCGCCTTCCCGAAGGAGGTGCTGGACGTGGTCTACCAGCTGCCCGTCTATGACGGCTCAGCGAAGAACCTGGCCCAGGTCACGCTGGAAAGCGACAACGTGTTCGGCGAGGACAGCGCGGAACTGCAGATGGCCACCATAAACGGCAACACCGACGGTTACGTCGCGTCCCTCGCCGTACGGATCGACACCAGCACCGAGCCCACTGGCGGCGGTGTCGGTGGCGGACCGGGTGGCGGTGGCCCGGGAGGACCGCCTCCGTCCCGATAGAAGGACTGGGCCGAGCCCGTCGGCCTCGACGGTGAACGCCTGCACGGTTCTAGCTGTGCACAGCTAGAGCTGCGATGGGATGCTTGGCCTTCAACTATTGTCAGCAGCAATAGCCGTGCGCGCCTCAGTGAACAACTCCTGCAGCGAGACGTTCCACGCAGGTAGATCGGCCGAGAGAGTCATCCAAGTGAGGCTTCGATTGATCTCGTCGTACTGGTGGATCAGGAAGTTACGGTTGGCTATCGCCAATGCCCAAGCGACTCCATCGGGAGCAAGCAAGCCGAGCTTCGAGAGTCGATTAGCCGCTTCGCCGATCTTCATCATCAGTGAGTCCCCTGCCTCCTGCAAGAGATCGTCGGCCAGATAGGCATTCTTGCCGCGGGATGTGATCTCGTCGACTCTTTCCAACCAACCTTGGATATGAAGAAGCTCTTTGGCTGCCCTGCGCTCCATCACAGCACGACCGCCTCTCGTCGAATGTCGTCGTCCAGATCTGGGGTGAGACCTCCACGTTCGACGAGATCGATCGTACGGCCAAGGACGTGCTCCAGCAGCAGCTTGAAACCGACGAAGTCGAAGGACGAAGCCCCTGCGGGCGCGTTGATGAGCAGGTCGATGTCGGAGTCTTGTCGTGCTTCGCCCCGGGCTACTGATCCGAAGACCGCGATGTCGGTGTAGCCCCGCTCCTCCGCCAGTGCTTTGATCACCGGCGCAGCAGCGTCGAGCAGCAACTTTGGATGGATGGTCTCGAGATTGGGAGCAAACTTCAGTTGCTGGCTTATCGCGGGCTGACTGATGCCGAGCTCGCGCGCAATCTGTTGCTGGGTCGCACCCGTAGCGATCAGTGCGCGCAAGGCAATAACGCGGCGTAACCGGGCGAGATCCTCCTCGCGACGCGCTGTCTCGTACTCAAGCAGAAGGCTCATAAGGGTATCTTATCAAGCTAGGTGTCGATGAAGACAGGCGCTGCTGTGCGCGCGAATCGCTGATCATCCTTACAGCCCCACTGCCCGCAGGTGTTGATCGCCCCTCGCCTACTGGTAGTGGAGTATCCGCCGAGGCGCGACCAAGCGACGACGCGCCGATGATGCTGCGCGTCCTCAGAGATGTGGCTCACAACGGACTCACAGAAACGGCATAGAGACCCCACAGTGGCGCTCCGTAGCGTCGTGAATGGAACAACCGCACACCATTCACGACGGAGACCGACCATGACATCTCGACCCCGCCGCATCCTCGGCGCCTTCCTCGCCGGCATTGCCATCACCGCGACCCTCGCCGCCTGCACCTCACCCATCGAAGAGACCGCTCAGGCCGCAGAGAACCCGGCCACCAGCTCTACCTCCTCGTCAGCCTCCTCATCGGCTTCGACTGAGGTCGCCACGAGCGAGACCACCGAAACCACCAACGACGCCACCACGGACACCGAGGCCGACTCGTCGTCCACCTACACCGACGGCGAGTACACGGCCTCCGGCTCGTACACCACCCCGGGCGGTCGGGAGTCGGTGACGGTCACCGTCACCCTGGTCGACGACGTGGTGACCGCCCTCACCGTCGACGGCAGCGCCGAGCGGGGCGACTCGCTGCGCTACCAGTCGGAGTTCGTCGAGAACATCGCGTCCGAGGTGGTGGGCGTCGCGATCGACGACCTCGACGTCTCCAAGGTGGCCGGGTCGTCGCTCACCAGCGGCGGCTTCAACGACGCGATCAGCCAGATCGCTGCCGAGGCCCAGGCCTGAGGAGGGCGCCATGTCCGCATCCAGCACAGCGTCAGCGACCCGCACGCCTTCCGTCCTCGACCTTTCCTTCGACGCCATCGGCGTGCCCTGGAGCGTGGAGGCCGTGGGGTCGCTCCCCGCCGGCGCCGGGAACGCCGTGCACGAGCGGATCGCGCTGTTCGACCAGGTCTGGTCGCGCTTCCGGGATGATTCCCTCGTCGCGGTGGCGGCGCGATCGGCGGGCACCACGCGATTCCCCGACGAGGCCGACCGGCTCTTCGCGCTCTACCGCGAGTTGTATGAGGCGACGCACGGTGCGGTCACTCCGTTCGTGGGCGACACGCTGGCCACGCTCGGGTACGGCCCGGCCGGGATGGTGGCGGCCGACGCCCCTCCCGCCTGGGATGAGGTGGCCCGCGTCGACGGCAGCACCGTCCAGACGATGCGCCCCGTCACGATCGACATCGGCGCGGCCGGCAAGGGCCTGCTGGTGGACTTAGTCGGGGACCTGCTCGACGAGCTCGGCGCCGGCTCATCCGTCGTGAACGCCTCGGGCGACCTCCGCATCCGCCGCGCCGCGCGACCGGTACGCGTCGCGCTGGAGCACCCGCACGACCCCCGTCGCGCGGTCGGGCTGGTGGAGATCTCCGACGGGGCCATCTGCGCCTCGGCCGGCAATCGGCGCACCTGGGGCGACGGACTCCACCACATGCTCGACGGGCGCACCGGTCGACCGGTGCACGACGTCGTCGCCACCTGGGCGGTGGCCGACACCGCGATGCTCGCCGACGGCGCCGCGACCGCCTTGTTCTTCCTCTCGCCGTCCGAGCTGTGGGAGCGCTTCGGCGTGCACGGCGTGCGCATGACTGGCGACGGGATGATCGAGCGCACGCGCGCCTTCCCGGGAACGGTGTTCTCGTGATCGCCCGGGCGTGGGCCGCGATCGGCCGAGCCCCGATGTACCGCGTCGTGCTGTGCGCCTTGGCCGTGCTGGCGGGTGCGTCCTTCGTCGCGTCGGCGGTGGGATGGCTGTACTACTCCCCCGCCGAGCTGGCGGCGCTGCTGGGCGTGGTGGTCGTCGTCACCGTCGGCGCCTCCCGACTGGCTGCTCGCGTCTGGCGCGCCGAGTCGCACAACGAGTCGTCGCTGATCACGGCGCTTCTGCTGTTCTTCATCCTCAAGCCCGGCCTCGAGGCGGGCGACCTGATCGCCGCTGTGGTCGGGGCCGCCGTCGCCGGCTTGTCGAAATTCGTCCTGGCCTGGCGCGGACGGCATCTGTTCAACCCGGCCGCCGTCGGTGCGTTCGTCGTGACCGCGACGGGCATCGGCGCGAGCTACTGGTGGGTCGGCAGCTCCGTCCTGGTGTGGGCCGTGATCCCGGTGGCCCCCGTCGTCGTGATCCGGCTGCGGCAGGAGCTGTTGGCGTCTGTCGCGCTGCTCGTGGGCCTCGTGGTTTATATGGTCAGCGCGATCACCTGGGGTTCCGGGGCGCTGGAGGCGCTGCAGACGGCAGTGGCCTCGACGGCGCTGATCTTCTTCGCGGCGTTCATGGTGACCGAACCACTCACGCTGCCGCCGCGACGATGGCAGCGGATGACGGTCGCGGTGGTCACCGGAGCGCTGTTCGCCGCGCCCATCCCGCTGGGCGTCCTCAGCATGAGCCCGCAGTTGGCGCTCCTGGTGGGCAACGTGATCGGCTTCGCCTTCGGACAACGCCGCGCCATCCGCCTCACCCTTCGCGAGACGCGACGCTCCGCCGACGGCACGGTCGAGATGATCTTCGACGCGGCCACCCCCATCCGCTTCCGGGCCGGTCAGGCCATCGAACTGCATACTCCTGGTGTGGGGCTCGGGAGCCGCGGTGGAAGCCGGCGAGTGTTTAGCCTGGTCTCCGCGCCGTCCGATGGGCATGAGGTGCGCGTCGCGTTCGTGCTGCCGGAGCACCCCAGCGCAGCCAAGCGCCAGCTCGTGAGTATGAAGCCTGGAGACGAGATCCGCGCGACCGGTGTCGCCGGCGACTTCGTCCCACCCTCCGACGACCAACCCGTCGTGATGCTCGCGGCCGGAATCGGCGTAACGCCGTTCATCAGCTGGCTGCGCGAAGCGCGGGCACAGGGACACCGCCAGGACGCCGTGTTGGTGTGGGCGGCACGCGACCCTGAGTCCGCCCACTTCCGCGAGGAACTCGCCGAGCTCGGTGCACGGGTGATCCTGGTCAGCCGCACCGCACCCTCGCAGTTGCACCCACGAGAGACCTGGGCTGGGCCGATCCGCCTCGACGGCGAACGAGTTGCCGACATTCTCCCCGACCTGTCGCAGCGAGACGCCTACATCTCCGGCACCCCACACTTCGTCACCAACCTCCGTCGCGGATTGACATCCCGCGCCCATCGCGTCCACACCGACGCCTTCGCCGGCTACTGAATAGGTGCCCAGCTGTCGGGCCGTGACCATCACCGTCACCGGCGCAAGGTAGAACCGATATACATCACCATCGGCGGCTCCCATGCCAGGGCTATGCCGAGTGATTGTCTATCCCGAAGTAATCTCGGGGGCATTGCTGTCGGACAGCCCAGGACATGGCTACCGCCGGACCCTAGCCCCCACTATGTCCGGATGGTACCTAGCGGCTATCAACTGGACGATGCTGTGCGCTGCGGCCGTACTGAGAAGATCACTTCGGCTGCGCTGGACGGCTTCGTAGTTGGATTGCAGCGCCCGGTTGCCGAGTGCACGAAACTGGCTCTTCGTACTTGCGGTGGGTGGGCGACACGCTGGGTGAGGGTGGTGTGCTGAGGTAGGGGTCGAGGCCCTCAGGATCAGGAGTTACCACACTCCCTGTTCCGAGGACCTCGACGATGAACCAGC
>NZ_JARGDO010000018.1 GCF_029211185.1 Tessaracoccus caeni | reverse complement strand
CGGCATCGCGATCCGCAACGCCATCAACCTACTCCGAAACGCCGGCGTCACCGTCACCTTCCCCAGCCCCACAGAAGCGGTGGTCACCTAACTTTCGTATGAGCACCCGGAACGAGCCCCGAAGCCGTAGCCTCGAAAAGAGCCAGCGTGAGAATCCGCAGGTAGCTGGCCACAAGCCCTTATGTGTGGTCGCGCTCTCCTTCGGGCTCCTCGCGGAGCTCGTCGTACCCCGAAAGCGTGGATGTGGTGCTGGTCGTGACCGGCTCGAGATCAGCGGAGAAGGGGGTACTGAACGGGTACGCGTGACCTTGTGGTCAGTATTTCCGGCTGAGGTAGCAACCCGACCTTGATGGGCTGTGGCCTGCTGACCACAGGTTTCCGGGTTCTCGTGTCGAAGGTGATCTGCCAGCGAGGGTTCACCAGGTCTTCACCTTTCGGCTCGAGGAGGCCGTGGTGATGTGGGCATGCGAGGACGAGGTTGCCCAAAGACGTCGGCCCGCCCCGCACCCAGGGGACCACATGATGCGCATCGCACTCTGCGTCCGGCACGGTGCAGGAGGGGAACACGCACTTCTTGTCGCGTACTGACAGGGCCCGTCGGATGGCTGGGGTGACGAACCGGCGTGTGACACCGACGTCGAGGATCTCCGAATCGCCACCGAGCACGACAGGGAGGATGTTCGCGTCGCAGAGGAGCGTGCGGAGCTCAGCGGCGGGGATCTTCTTTCCTGAGGCGAGCACGCCGGCAGTACGAGCCTTCGTATAGAGGTCTTGCTCTGCCATGGTGACGATCACCGTGGCCGCCGCCCGACGACCCGTGCCGCCAGCGGGCTGCTGAGCGAGAGTGGCGAGGGCGCCGGCGTAGCGCTGTTCCCGGGTGATCTCTCGCTGGGGTGCGCGGGCCGGTCGGTCGCGTTCGGCTCGCTTGCCGGCGGCCACCAGCTGATGGAGGCTGTTGAGCAAGGGCTCGGCCTCGAGGTGTGGCAGCTGGCCTCGGAACCAGGTGGAGCCTTCGCCATCGTCTCCGAAGGTGAAAGAGCGGCGTCGTATCGCGATGCGACGCTGCTCCGCCAGGATGCGGTCTTCATGGTCGCCACTGGGGACCAGCTCCGGTGCCACCTGTCTCAGAGCGGCCTTGGCCTTGGAGGCAGTTCACTCGGCGTGGAGGTGGTGGCCTCGTTGATCAGGATGGCGCTGATCTGGTGGGCCTGATGACGTGTGATGCCCGGCGGGAGTTCTCCCATCGCCTTCACAACGCCACGGGCGTGGTCGGTAGAGATCTTTCCGTCGAGGACGGCGCTGCTCACCACGGGATTGCGAACCAGCTCCCGCCCCTGGAGCACGACCCTGTTGGCGTCCTTGCCATCGCGGTGTTCGGTTTGTGCGATCAGCGTGTTCAGCGGGGTGCCGGCCACGAGGATGGCAGCGTTGCGGCGTTCGACGGTGGCGGTGAGCATGCCGGCGAGGCCCGTGAGACGGTCGGCGGCCTTGCGGGTCTGCCACATCAGCTCCAGCAGTTCGGGCTCGGGTACGGAATCCCACTCGACGGGATCGATGCACGCGGCCCACCCCGAGATAGCCTGGATGGCCTCCCGGGTAGTGGTTCGCGTGGTGTTTTCCATACCCCCAACGCTAGACCACGGGTCTGACAAAACCGATCACCTGAACGAATCGGGCAACACCTCGTCTGCTATGGACAACATCTAGCCCACTTCGGGCAACATTGGCACCTTGCGCCGGCTCGTTCCGGCCGGCGACCGCTCCTGGATAGTGCGTCGTCGGAGTCTGGGGTGTGCGGTTCTAGTCGGCGTGATGGAGCGCACTTTTGCGCGTAGGTCGCCGCTGATGGTGAGGAGGTGCCTAGCGTCGGCTGCTTCGCTCAGCAAGACCGACGGAACCTCTACCACGACAGAAGGGGAGGGTTACTTTCGGGGGAGGGTGAGGATTTCGGCGCCGGTCTTGGTGATGGCGACGGTGTGCTCGCTGTGGGCTGTGCGGCAGCCGGTGGCGCTGCGGAGGGTCCAGCCGTCGGCGTCGGTGACCAACGCGGCGGTGTTTTCCATCACCCATGGTTCGATGGCCAGCAGCATGCCGGCGCGCAGCTTGAAGCCCCGGCCCGGCTGGCCGTTGTTGGGCACATGCGGGTCTTGGTGCATCGTCGAGCCGATGCCGTGGCCACCGAAATCGGTGTTGATCCGGTAGCCGGCCCGTCGCAGCACCTTGCCGATGGCCGATGAGATGTCGCCGATGTGCGCGCCCGCCTTCACCACCTTGATCGCTGCGGCCAATGCGCGTTCGGTGGTGTCGATCAGAGCGACGCTCTCTGCGGGACGGGCGTCTCCGACGAGGAAGCTGATGGCCGAGTCGGCCGCCACACCGCCGAGGATGACGGCGAGGTCGAGGGTGACGAGGTCGCCGTCGGTGAGTGTGTAGTGGTGGGGCAGCCCGTGGAGGACCGCGTCGTTGACGGAGGTGCACACGTAGTGGCCGAACGGACCGCGGCCGAAAGACGGTGCGTAGTCGACGTAGCAGGACACTGCTCCGGCCTCTTCGATCATCTCCTTGGTCCACTGGTCGATCTCCAGCAGGTTGGTGCCCACCGTGCTGCGCTCCCGCAGCGTCTGAAGGATGTGACCGACCAACGCGCCGCTCTCGCGCGCCTGAGTCAGCTGGGTGGAGTTGAGGATCTCGATCATGGGCTTCTTTCTCGTCGGTGCACCAAGCTACCCCATGGAACCGAGAGCGAACGGGAGGACGGCCTGGGCGCCGGCGGTGCGGAGGAGGCGGCCGGCGACGGTCATGGTCCAGCGAGAGTCGACCAGATCGTCGACGAGGAGGACCGGGGCGGCCATCGAGGCTAACTGTTGCTGCATCAAGTCTGGGACGGCGAAACGATGCCAGACGTCGCGCACCCGGTACGCGCTGTTCGTGGACCGCATGAGCGGCCCGGCGGCGGGGTTCAGAGCGAGGGGGCCGAGCAGGGGGAGTCGGCCGGCTGTCGCGATGCCGCGTCCCAACGACTCGACAAGGCGGGGACGGGACAGGCTGGGGATCCAGGCGACGGCACCGGGGCGCTCATCCCAGTTCCACTCTCGCAGCACCCGCACGCACGCGCGGGCCAGCTCGTCGGGCACCTCGGCGTCGATGGGGCGGCCGTCGGCGTCGGTGCGGAAGAGGTCGCGCAGGGCGTTGCCCCAGCCCAGGTCGGTGAGGCGGGCCGTGGCGCGTCCCTCCAACACCTGCTGTTCGACCGGGATCTTTCCCCTCAACGCCTTGCCTTCCGCATCGGTGAGGCCGAGCCGGTCGAGGCCCGACGGCCAAAGCGCCCGTGGGGCGATGGCCACGCCTACCCGATCCAACTGCGCACGGGCCGATGTGCTGACCTGCGCGGCGACTCCGGTGGGATACCACGGCCCGGCGCAGACGTCGCACCGGCCGCACGGCGACGAGTGGGGGTCGTCCAGCTGCGCGGTGAGGAAAGCCATCCGACAGACCTCGCCCCGCTCGTAAGTGAGCATGGCCTCCTGCTCGGCCACGCGCGCCGCCGCGATGCGGCCGTAGCGCTCCTGGTCGTAGCGCCATGGCTGGCCGGTGGTGGTCCAGCCGCCGGGCACGAACTCGACGGCGCCGTCGACGGCGAGCACCTTGAGCAGCAGCTCCAACTGGGCCCGTCGTAGGTCGACTCGGGCCTCCAACGCGGGAACCGACAGTGGTCCGTCGGCCTCGCCCAGGGCAGCGAGCACCGCGTCGGCGCGCTCTTGGGTGGGCATGGCGTTGGTGGCGAAGAAGTGCCAGATCTCGCGATCCTCGGTGCCGGGGAGTAACAGTACGTCGGCGTTGGGGGTGGCGCGGCCCGCGCGGCCCACCTGTTGGTAATACGCGACCGGCGAGCTGGGCGCGCCGAGATGCACGACGAAGCCGAGATCGGGCTTGTCGAAGCCCATGCCGAGCGCAGACGTGGCCACCAGGGCCTTCACCTCGTTCGCCTTGAGCGCCTCCTCAGCGGCCAGCCGTTCGGAACCGTCGGTGCGACCGGTATAGGGCAGCACTCGGTGCCTTGCCGCGGCGAGGGCGGCGGCGGTGTCTTCTGCGGCCGACACGGTGAGGCAGTAGACGATGCCGCTGCCGGGCAGTGAGCCCAAGTGTTCGATCAGCCAGGCCACGCGTTCGGACGTGCGGCTCAGGTGCAGCACGCCCAGGCGGAGTGAGTCGCGGGCCAACGTCCCGCGCAGGGTGAACACCTCCTGCGGACGCGACGACGAGGCGCCGAGCTGTTCGGCGACGTCGGTGACGACGCGCTCGTTGGCGGTGGCCGTCGTGGCCAGGACGGGAACGCCGTCGGGAAGCTCCGAGATGAGGGTGCGAATCCGCCGGTAGTCGGGCCGGAAATCGTGGCCCCAGTCGCTGATGCAGTGCGCCTCGTCGATCACGAGCAACCCCATGGTGGCAACCAGCCGGGGCAGCTGCTCGGCGCGGAACCGCGGATTGACCAGGCGCTCGGGCGAGACGAACAGCACGTCCACCGCGTCCTCGTCGAGGAGGCGCTCGATCTCCGACCACTCGGTGGCGTTGGCAGAGTTGATCGCCGCCGCTCGCACCCCGGCACGCTCGGCAGCAGTCACCTGGTCGCGCATCAGCGCGAGCAGCGGGGAGACGATCAAGGCGGGGCCTGCACCGGCCCGGCGTCGCAACAGAGCCGAGATGAAGTACACCGCCGACTTGCCCCATCCGGTGCGCTGCACCACCAGGGCGCGGCGCCGCTGCGCCACCAGTGCCTCGATGGCCTCGAACTGCCCGGCGTGGAACTGTGCGCCGGGGTTGTCCGTCAGCTGACGCAGGATGGCGACGGCCTCGTCGCGCAAGGGCTGGGGTTCGTGCATGGAGCCAACCTTTGCACGTCGCGCCGACAGCCCGCTTGGCGCGGCGCCTTAGCTGTGGATAACTTCGCCACGGTCGGATGACTGGGCGGTTCGCCTGGGGTGGCGACGCGGCCGGAACGAGCAGGGTCTTGGCCACTTTTCGGCATCAGACACCGGAAAATCGGCCATTGGCCGATTTTCCGGGATTGGAGTGGGGGTGCTCGGGCCCGAGGTTGGGCGGAAGGGGACTTGGGGGTGTTGGTGGCTGTGCAGGAGGTCAGTTCCGGGTGAGATTGCGACGTAGGGCGTCAGCTGCGGGTGAGATTGCGGTTCCGGGCGGCGGCGAGCGTCTCGGCGAATCCGTCGGCGGCCGACGTCGGGGCCAGCGAGAACGTCGACTCGAAGAGGCTGGAGTCGAAGACGTACGGCTTGGCGAACTGGTAGACCAGCTCGAGCGTCTCTCTCGCGGAGGAGTTGAACAGTGCGCCGAACCGCACGGTGCCCAGCGACATCACCTTCGCCCGTGCGTCGGACCCTGCTGCCATCTCGACGTACTCCTGTCCGGTGAGCGCGGGCGCGGTCGGCAGGTGCCAGGTTCGGTTGAGGGCAACCGGATCGGTGCCGAGGATGGCCAGCGCCTCGCCGATGTCCGGGGTGTAGGTGAGCGAGTGGGCCAGCCCTGCGTCGAAGAGCCAAGTGCAGCGCTTGTCGGCGGCGGCCCGGTCGATCACGAAGTCGTTGATCATGCTCGTCGTGGCGCCGGGACCGTAGAAGTCGGCGCTGCGACCGACGGTGACGTGCAGGCCTCGCTTGGTGCGCGCCGTCTCCAGCGCGCGGATTGCATCGGCGCGGATCTGTCCCTTCTTGCTGGTGGGACGCAGCGGCGTCTGCTCGGTCATCGGCGCGTCGACCTCGCCATAGGCGTAGACGTTGTCGAGATACACCAGGTGGGTGCCGTGCTGCACGGCGGCGTCGATCACATTGCTCAGGATGACCGGCCACTCGGCCGCCCAGACGCGTGCCGAATAGGGC
The DNA here is from genome assembly GCF_029211185.1 of Tessaracoccus caeni. Lineage (GTDB taxonomy): Bacteria > Actinomycetota > Actinomycetes > Propionibacteriales > Propionibacteriaceae > Arachnia > Arachnia caeni. The sequence continues at coordinate 96,786 of NZ_JARGDO010000018.1, read as the reverse complement.
AGTCCGACGGTGAAGTAGGCCACGTCTTTGCCCGCGAGCACCCGCGATGCGTCGGCGGGACTCCGCAGATCGGCGGTCTCGGAATGGGTGCCGTCGATGGTGCACGGGCGTCGCCCGACGGAGGTCACCGCCTCGCCGCGACGCAACAGCGCCCGGATCGTCTCGGTGCCGGTGATGCCGTTGCCGCCGAGGACGGCGTGGGTGAGAGCAGTCATTGGTCTTCCTTCGAATCGGTGCGGAACTCGTCGTGAGTGGCGTCTTCTTGGGCGAGGCGACGCAGCCCTGCGAAGAGCGGGTCGCCCAACACGCTGCCCACCACCATGAGCTCGGCCTGCTGCTCGGGTGTCGGCAGCTCGGCGAGCGCATGCAGGTCGGCGGCGGCGGCCGTGGCTGCGGCGGCCGCATAAGAGAGGAGATAGGCGTCCGGCGCGTCGAACCCGATCGCGGTGAGGCCGTCGAGTGCGCGCGCTGCCGCGTCGATGCCCGGGTTGTCGTCGGTGATCTTCCACGCCTGCGCCCGCGCGACGGCGACGACGCGCTCCCGCGCCTGCGGGCTCGGCTCCGGTTCACTGGTGCGCGAGCTGCTCATCGCGTGCTGCGCGACGCTGAAGACCTCGGGGAGCGGGGCGCTGTCGAATGCAGCGATGACCTCCTTCGCCGCAGCCACCGAAAGTCCGCCGGTGCCGAGCAGCGCCCGGACTAGCCGGACCCGCTGCACATGTGTGTGGTCGTAGGAGGTCTGGTTGGGCGCGGACTTCTTGCCGAGAGGCAGCAGGCCCTCGCGTTGGTAGTACTTCACCGCCGTCACGGGAACGCCCGCTTGGGAGGCCAATTCGGATATCTTCACTATCGGATAGTAGCACTATCTGAAATGCGAAGGAAGAGGGGGGGACTGGCGTTAGCTGTGAAGTCGCCAACCCGACGCCGCCTCCTGGTGATGCCAGAACTCCGCGAACCGGCCGCCCTGCGCCAGCAGCTCGTCGATCGTGCCGTCCTCGACGACGCGGCCGCGCTCCATGAACACGACGCGGTCGGCGGCCCGGATGCTGGAGAGGCGATGCGCGACGATCACCCGGGTGCGGGGCGCCGGGTCGGCGGTCAGCGCAGCCGCCACCGCCGCCTCGTTCTCGGTGTCCAGTGCGCTGGTGGCCTCGTCGACGAGCAGCAGCGGGGCCGGCTTCAGCAGCGCCCGGGCGATGGACACGCGCTGACGTTCGCCTCCCGACAGCCGAGCGCCAGCCTCGCCGACGCCGGCCTTCCAGCCGTTCGGCAGCGCGCGGAGCACCGGGGCGACGCGGGCCAGTTCGGCCACTCCCGAGAGGGCCCGCTCGCCGGCCTCGGGATCTCCGGCCAGGACGTTGTCCCGGATGCTGCCGTCGAAGAGATAGGGCTGCTGGAACACCATGCTGACCAGGGAGCGGCGCGAGTCGGCATCCAGCTGGAGGGCGTCGTCGCCGTCGATGACGATGCTGCCCTCCGTCGGGTGGTGTAGGCCCGCGAGCAGCGCGAGCACCGTCGTCTTTCCTGAGCCCGACGGACCGACGATGGCGGTGGTCGTGCCCGGTGCGAAGGCCAGATCAAGGCGGTCCAGTACCGGGGGAGCGACGTCGTCGTAGGCGAAGGAGACGCCCCGCAGCTCGGCTGTCACCGGTTCCGCCGTCCGCCGAGTGACGGAGCCGGCCGGAACGACGGGGGACTCGAGCACGGTGCGGATGCGGCGCAGCACCCCGCTGGCGGACTCCACGCCGCCGCTGAGTTCGGCCAGCACGGTGAACGCCTCCAGATAGCGCACGATCACCACGATCAGCGCGATCGCCTGCGGCACGCCGAGCCTGCCGTCGGAGACCAGCCACACCGTGGTTCCCGTGAGTGCGAGCAGCATCGCCTGGCTGACGACGCTGAAGACAAGCTGGCCGGGGATCTGCATGCCGATCAGGCGCATCATCGCCCCGTGCTGCGCGCGCAGCGCCGCGCCGACCTGGCTGCGTTCCGGATCCACTCGTCGGGCGGCGCGCAGCGCATGCTGGGTGCGCGCGAACTCGACGATCCGCTCGGTGAAGGCGCTGTTCGCCTCCGACGCCGCCTTGTCCGCCGCCCGGCCGAAGAAGCCTCCCGCGAGGTAGGCGCCGCCCAGCAGCGGCACCCCGGCCAGGGCGACGAGGCCCAGCATCGGGGCGATCGGCAGCAGCGCGATGCCGATCATGATGGGCAGCAGCAGCGCGGAGATCACCGGGGTGACCAGGTAGACCATGATGCCCGGCAGATCGGGCCCGGTCGCGGCGATGCTCTGCCGGGCTGTGGCCCGGTTGTCGCCCGTGAACCAGGTGAGGCGGGTCCGGGCCAGCCGGTCCGCCAGGGTGTGCTGACCGGTGTCCAGCAGCCCGAAGCCGAGCCGGTAGCCGACGCGTGCGCCCGCCCAGTCGAGCGCCCATCCGGCGGCGGTGCTGAGGGCCAGCGCGCCCACCCAGGGCCACGCGTCCTCGGGCCGCGTCCCGAACAAGGCCGCGAGCAGCGGAATCAGCAGTACGGCGCTGATCGCGCGTACCACGACGCTCACCACGGTGAGCGCGAAGTGCAGGACCAGGCTTGGCCGGGCGCCGTCGGGCAGCATCGCGAAGAGGGTGCGGATCACGAGCGCGCTCCTTCCGGGACGGTGAGGGTGCCGCGGGCCTCCCACAGCTGCCGGTACCGGCCGTCGGCGGCGAGGAGGTCGGTATGGGTGCCGGCCTCTGCGATCCGGCCGTGGTCGAGCACGACGATCCGGTCGACGTCGACGATGGTGTGCAGACGGTGCGCGATCACCAGCACGGTGCGCCCCGCGGTCAGCCTGTTGAGCGCCTGTTGAACCTGGTACTCGGATTCGGGGTCGGCGAAGGCGGTGGCCTCGTCGAGCACAAGAACCGGCGTGTCGGCCAGGATGGCGCGGGCGATGGTCAGCCGTTGCCGTTCGCCGCCGGATAGCGCCACATCGGGGCCGAGCGGGGTGTCGTAGCCCTGGGGCATCGCGGCGATCCGGTCGTGGATCTGGGCGGCCCGCGCGGCCCGCTCCACCTCGTCGAGCGCCGCATCCGGCCTAGCCAGCGCGATGTTATCGCAGACGGTGCCCTGCACCAGCTGGCTGTCCTGGAAGACGAAGCCCACGCGGCGGTACAGCTCGTCGGCGGAGAGCGCGCGCACGTCGTCGCCGCCGATGCGGATGGCACCCTCGCCGACGTCGTGGAAGCGGGCCAGCAGCGCGGCCAGCGTCGATTTGCCGGAACCCGAGGGGCCGACCAGCGCGGTGACCGTGCCTGGCTCGAGCGTGAGGGAGATGTCGCTCAGCACGGGTACTCCCGGTCGATAGGAGAATCCGACGCCGTCGAACTCCACGCGCCCGGCCGGCGCGGGGAGGCGCGGGAGATCGGGCGCGGTGTCGAGTTCAGGTTCGTCGAGGGTGAGCTGGATGCGGCGCGCCGCGGTCAGCCCGCCGCGAAGGCCGGACAGGCCGTATCCGATCCCCAGCAACCGGGCCCCGAAGGTGGTGCCGAGCAGCAGGAATGGCAGCAGTGAGGCTGGATCCATCGCGCCGACGGTGATCCGCAGCGTGCCGAACACGGCGATCAGCAGCAGGAAGGTGGTGGGGCGGGTGGCCAGGTCCATGATCGTCTTCTGCCGGATGAACGGCCGCTGCCAGGCGCCGAGGAAGTCGATGTACTCCTGGACCCGCGCGCGGAACGACGACGCGGCGCCGCCGCCGAAGACCCGGACGACGCTCTGCCCGTCGAGATAGCTGCCGGCCTCGCTGTTCATCCGCTCGGCCCAGCGCTGGGCCTGGGCGGTCTTCGCTCCGGACGCGACCACCATCGCCCACATCGTGACGATATAGACCAGCACCGGAAGCAGCAGCACCAGGCCCAGCCGCCAGTCGACGACGAAGAGGTAGACGAGCACGGTGATCGGCGCGACGATGGCCGCCACCGCGTCCGGGACGGCGTGAGTGGCCAGATAGTGAAGCGACAGGGTGTCGTCCTGGATGACCTGCTTCACCTGGCCGGAGGTGCGCGCGTCGAACCAGCCGAGCGGCAGCCGCGACAGTTTGGTGAGCAGGCGCTCGCGGACCTCGCGCTCGAACCGCGCGTCGACGACGTGCAGCCACACCAGCAGGCCCGTCGCGAGCAAGGCACCCAGGCCCATTACGACCATCGCCCAGAGGCCCAGACCCCACAGCTCAGCCGCCGCGGCGCCGTCGAGCATCCGGCGCGCCAGTTCGGCGATCAGGACGTAGGGAACCAGTTGGAGCAGCGTGACGAGGCCCTGCGACACGCCGGCGATGATGAAGGTCTGCTTCAAGGGGGCCAGCAGTCGGTTGCCTGCCTGCACGCGCCAGGTGCCGCGCGCCGCCGTGGGCTCGCCGACGGACGGCTGGGGCGACGTGGCTGCCGGTGTCGGCGCTTCGTCGGAGACCTCGGCAGCAGCTTGAGGCGCGACTGGCTGATTCGGCGCGGACTCCGCCTCGTCGCGCGAGCGGTTCTTGCCCATGGCCCGCCCGTGGATCCAGTAGGCCTGCGCGTAGACCTCCGACTTGGGAAAGCCGAACTCCTCCTTCAAGCGGGCGCGCAGCGCCTTCAGCGACGCCGACTCGCATGCCACCCAGGCCTTCCAATCGGACCAGTCGCGGGCCTCGATCGCCGCCGCCAGCGACGACGCATCCTGGCGCGGCACCCAATGCAGCGACAGCTTGGGGTGATCGGGCAGCGGGATAAGCCGGTCGCGCTCGTCGTGCTGCTCCAGGTACAACTCGATGGGCACCTCGGGCGGAATGGTCTGGAGGATGCCGGTGATGCCCGGGATCGACGCGGAGTCGCCGATGAGCAGGTAGCCGGATGGGAGGTCGTCGGGCAGCTCGAACTTCGTCGTGGCCAGCGCCATCACAGGGACCGTCGTGCCTCGTTGTGCGCGCTGCGCCCAGGTGGAAGCGGGTCCGGCGGGCTCGTGCAGCACGAAGTCGACGGCGAAGTCGCCGGTGGTCGGATCGGCCTCGGCCAGGGTATAGCCGCGCTGGTGCTCGGTCTCGCCCCCGTCCGGATCGGGGAACCAGAATCGCATCCAGGCGGTGGGTGCCACCTCGAGCTCGGAGAACAGCGTTGCCGAGTTCATCCGCACGCGCAGAAAGTGCGGCGCGATCAGCTCCGTCTCGTGCACGGTGGCGATGTGATCGCGGGCACCGAACCCGCGCATGATCGCCCCTTGGAATCCCCGTTTTGCCATCCGGCACCCCTCGTCTCAATAACGAAAGGCAAGCCTAACCTAAACGGGACGTTGCGGGGTTCTCTGGTGCGTCGGGAAGGCGGGTGCTATCGTCTCGGCTCAAGGAGCATCGCTCCTGGATCGACAAGGATTGTGACTGCACGGGCGAGCCGACGAAGGCACCCCCGACTGGGCAGGCAAGACCCTCTGCGCATCGTCATATGGCTTGATACAGCGTCCAACGGATGCCGCACTCGGGCCATCGCACAGAGAGGCACCACAACTGTGACCATCGACACACCCTTCCCGCCAGGGTTCCTGTGGGGCGGGGCGACTGCCGCCAACCAGCTCGAAGGGGCCTGGGACCAGGGCGGTAAGGGGCTCTCCATTCAGGACGTGCTCCGTCGCGGCGCGCTGAGTCCGCGCACGGAGCGTCCGACACCGGACAATCTCAAGCTCGAGGGCATCGACTTCTACCACCGGTATCCCGAGGACATCGTGCTGTTCGCGGAGATGGGATTCAAGATCCTGCGGATCTCCATCTCGTGGCCACGGATCTTCCCGACGGGGGTCGAGGATGAACCCAACGAAGAAGGGCTCGCGTTCTACGACCGGGTCTTCGACGAGCTGGACAAGCACGGCATCCAGCCGATGGTGACGCTGTCCCACTACGAGACGCCGCTCTACCTGACCGAAACCTACGACGGGTGGGTCAGCCGCGAGCTGATCGGGCACTTCGAGAGGTTCGCCCGGGTCTGCTTCGAGCGCTACGGGCATCGTGTGAAGTACTGGCTGACGTTCAACGAGATCAACGGGCTGCTGCACCTGCCGTTCCTAGCCGGGATCAACACCCCGCTCGAGGGGCTGACGCCGACGCAGCTGTACAACGCGGCGCACTACCAGCTCGTCGCGAGCGCTAGGGCGACTCGGATCGCGCACGAGCTGATCCCGGACGCGATGGTGGGCTGCATGATCATCGCCTCGCCGGTGTACCCGCTGACTCCTGATCCTCGGGACGTCGTGGCCGCGATGACGCTCGATCACGAGAACGTCATGTTCGGCGACGTTCACGTGCGCGGCACCTATCCGGGCTACGCGCTGCGCGGCTTCCGCGAGCAGGGCATCGAGCTGGACATCACCGACCAGGATCGCGACGACCTCACTCACACCGTCGACTTCGTCTCGTTCAGCTATTACATGAGCATGTGTGAGACGGGCTCGACGGAGCGTGAGGAGCACGCGGCGGGCAACATCCTGCGAGGTGTCGCCAATCCGACGCTCGCGTCATCGGACTGGGGCTGGCAGATCGACCCGGCGGGTCTGCGGGTGGTGCTCAACCAGTACTGGGACCGCTGGCAAAAGCCGCTGTTCATCGTCGAGAACGGGCTGGGGGCCAAGGATGAACTCGTGGAGATCGACGGCCAACTCACCGTCCTCGACGACTACCGCATCCAGTACTTGAACGACCATCTGGTGCAGGTGGGCGAAGCGCTGACGGACGGCGTCAACCTGCTCGGCTACACCAGCTGGGGCTGCATCGACCTGGTCTCCGGCACGACCGGACAGATGAGCAAGCGGTACGGCTACATCTACGTCGATCGCAACGACGACGGCACCGGCAGCCTGGAGCGCTATCGCAAGAAGTCATTCGGGTGGTATGCCGAGGTCATCCGTACCAATGGCGCCAACCTCGCTCCCTGACCGACGAACAGCACCATCGAGACCAAGGATTGTGACGGAGCCTGCTCCAAGGTGGGACTGCCGGCAAGACCCTCTCCACCACAACAACCATCACCCGTGGAGGGACATGAACTATGAAGACAACTGACCTCGCCGTAACGATCGGCACCCTGGTCGGAGGACCGGACAACGTCAACACCGTGACGCACTGCGCCACACGGCTCCGGTTCGTCGTCAAGGACAAGGACAAGGTTCGCCGCGACGACCTATCGGCAACCAAGGGCGTCATTCAAGTGGTCGAGTCGGGCGGGCAGATCCAGGTGGTCATCGGTCCGGACGTGGCCGATGTGTACCGCGAACTCATCAAGGCGCCGGGGTGGGCCAGGCTGAGCGGGGAAGGGGATAGCGGCGCAAAGGAGAAACAAGGCTTCGTCGACTGGCTGTTCGCCCTGTTGGCCGGCACCTTCCAGCCACTGCTGATGCCCTTGGTGGGCGCGTCGATGCTGAAGATGTTCCTCAACGTGGGATCCCAGCTCGAGTGGTACGACCCCGCAGCTCCGAGCGCCGCCATATCGGTGATGACCGCCGCCAGCAATGCGTTCTTCTACTTCCTGCCGATCTTGATCGCGGCGACGGCCTCGCGCCGGCTCGGCGCCACTCCCTACCTTGGAGCCGCCGCAGCGGCCGCGTTGCTGGAGCCGTCGTTCACCGGGCTGGGGCAAGCCGGGGACGTGCTGTCCTTCCTCGGCGCGCCGATGTACATGTTCAACTACACCTCCTCCATCTTCCCCGCTATCTTCATCGCGATCGCGCTGTCTTACCTGGAACCGCTGCTGCGCCGGATCATCCCCAAGAACCTCCAGCTCCTCGTGGTGCCGACGGTGTCTCTTGCGGTGCTGGTGCCCCTGGCCGCGCTGGTGTTCGGACCCTTCGGCGTCATCGTGGGCCAGGCGCTGACCGACGGCATCTGGGCCGCCAACAGCTTCTCGCCTGCCCTGATGGGGGCGCTCCTGAGCGGCACGTTCATCTTCTTCGTCATGTTCGGCCTTCACTGGGCGCTCGTTCCAGTCATCTTGTCGAACATCGAGGCATTCGGCGGCGACCCCATCATCGCCGTCACCGGCGGCTACAACTTCGCCGTCTGGGGCCTCGCCCTTGCGGTGTTCCTCCGCGCGCCCAGGGGTAGCGAACTTCGTGAACTCGCCGGCGCGGGCGCGCTGTCGGGACTTCTGGCCGGTGTGTCCGAGCCCATGCTCTACGGCGTGATCTTGCGATACAAGCGGGTACTGCCGCTGCTCATCGTGGCCGCCACCGTCAGTGGCGCCATCATCGGTGCTTTCGGTGCGAAGGCCGGTGGCTTCGCCCTGTCCAGCGTCTTCACGATCCCGTTGATGACTCCCACGCTGGGCTACGTGATCGGTATCGGCGTGGCCTTCGCCATGATGTTCGTCGGAATCCTCCTCTTCGGCTACGAGAAGAAGGCCCAGGTGACCGTTGGGGCCGATACTCCGCCGGTGGCCGTGGCTGCGGTAGTGCCCGTGACTCCGGCGGCCCCCATAACCGGAACGCTCACGGTGGGCAGCCCCATCTCCGGAAAAGTGATCCCTCTCAGCGAGGTACCTGATCCGGTGTTCGCGGGAGGCGCTGTTGGTGCAGGCGTGGGCATTCTGCCCACAAGCGGCCAGGTGGTTGCGCCGTGCGACGGAATAGTGATCGTGGCACCGGCGAGCGGACATGCCGTGGGCTTGAGAACCACCGATGGAGTCGAACTGCTCATCCATGTGGGTATCGACACTGTGAACCTTGCTGGTCGCGGCTTCACCACCCACGTCGAGGTCAAGCAAGAGGTCAAGGCTGGCGATGCGCTGATCGACGTCGATCTCAAGACGATCGAGGAAGCGGGCTACTCGCTCGCTACGCCCGTGCTGATCACCAACGCCCGCAAGATCGGTGAGGTGTCCGCAGCCACGGACGGATCGGTGGCTGTGGGCGATCCGCTCCTGGTGATCGCTCCGGCGCGTCAGGATACTGCTGCATCATGATGCTCGGCAGCGGCGCGGGTGCATCCGGGGTGGGCATCGTCCCGCTCGGGTGCCCCGCGCCCTCTGTGCAGATCGGAGAACCATGAGGATCTTGAGGGTCTTCAACAACAACTCGGTGGCGGCCGTCTTGCCCGACGGTCGCGAGGCGGTGCTCGTCGGGCCTGGTCTCGGCTTCAACACCCGTCGGGGCGACGAGGTGGACCCCGCCCAGGTGGAGAAACGCTTTGTCCTCGACCATTCCGACGCAGGCGAAGGCATGCGGGCCATCCTGGTGTCGCTGCCGTATCCGGTGGTCGAGTTGACCGCGAAGGTCGCCGAGAGACTGGCCGAGCGCCACGATCTCCAGTTGACGCCCGCCGTCGAGATCGGCTTGGCCGACCACCTAGCCGCCGCGCTCGACCGGCTGTACCGCAATGCCCCCTTGTTCAACAACCTGCTGTTCGAGACCAAGGCCACCTATCGCCAAGAGTTCGAGATCGCGCTCCAGGTGCTCGACTGGGTGGAGGAACTCTCGGGGGATCGGCTCCCGCTCGAAGAGGCCGGGTTCATCACGATGCACCTGGTCAACGCCGGTTTGACCGGAAACATGGTCGAGACGCAGCGCACGGCCTCCGCCGTGAACGGAGTGATGAAGATCGTCCGCGATTGGATGCCCACCGCGGCGCTCGACCCGAGCCACGTCGAGCGCTTCCTCACCCACCTGAAGTTCGTGGTGCGGCGGCTCTCCGAAGGCGCTCAACTCTCCGGCGGACACGATCAACTCTTCGAGATGCTCAGCCGCAGCGAGCCGGAGTCGCATCAGTGCGCCGTCACCATCGCCACTTTCCTGCACGAGACCTACGGAACAGAGCTCTCCCGCGAGGAGATCCTCTACCTGATGATCCACCTCGCCCGCCTCCGCCAAGGCGGGCCGACGCTAAAACCGAGAACCCCATGACCATGGTGGCAGGTTCCGTGCTGGTCAGTCTGCTCAGCCAGTTGAGTCGCGGATCGCAACAGCCCAGGAGAGGGTCCGGCGTTGGACGAGAGCGAACGCAGCTTGGTCGACCCCATACTCATCTGCTTCCTCGGCCTCAAAATGAGCGACGCGGGCCAACTGTGCGGCGAACATCAAGACATCGAATCCGTCGTCGTGCTCGCGACCGAGCGTCAAGAGATCCGCATCCGAATAGCGCCCTGATTCCCGAATGGCATCAAGGTCCAGGAAGTCTCGCACCCACCTGAAATCCCTAGTGAAAGACTGGCTTCAGCTCCGGGAACGCAGATTCCCAGAGCTCCCGACAACGATCGGGAAGCACCAGCTCCGGCCACACCCGTCGCAACAGCTCCGCGTTGAGCAATGCCTCTTGATCAGCGACAGTCCCCTCGCGTACGACGGCGCGATACGCCGCTCGCAAGAGGCCTGGACGCTCAAGATCAAAGCTCTTCCTTGGACCCCAATGGACCGTGATCGGCAGCTCCAGGACGCCCGCAGACGGTCCGCGCAGCGTGTCAAGCGAGGACGGCACGGAATACGGCACCACGTCGCGATAAAGAACCTTGCTCGTCACCGTCAGCACCTCCACTCCGTAGCCGGGCTCTCGTTCAGTGTACGCGGCGTGACCGCTTCCTATCCGAGGAGCGGCAGTCCGTGGAGTAGCTGCTGGAGGTGGATCACCTGGCGTGGGGTGTACTCGGCGATGGTGAAACCGACTACGTCTGCGGCACCGTCGAGGTCGGCGATCACTCGCCGCGCCTGTGTGATGGTGAGTCCTCCGAAGTCTGCGCCGAGACCGAGCTGAACCTCGGCAGCGTCGATGGTGTCGACGTCGAAGTGGATGGCGACCTTTGATGCTCCGGTCTCCTGCAGCCAGGCCAGCAGGCTGTCCGAGTTCTCGCGGAGGGCATCGGGAGCGAACGTGTGCAAGCCCCAGTCGACGACGTTGGTAAAGGCGTCTTCCTGCCAGGAATGCAGCCCGACGAGGGCGACCTTCGACGCGGGCAGGGTTGCCGGCAGCGCGTCGAGGATGTCTTGGTCGCCCTCTCCGATCAGAGCGGAGACGGCCATGGCGTGGTATCCCTCGTAGGCGGTGTCTCCTGTGTCCACGTCTGGGTGCGAGTCGATCCAGATCATCGCCAAGTCGTCGCCGTAGGTGGCCGCGAGCGCGGCGAAGGGCGCGACGCTGACGGCGCAGTCCCCGCCCAGTGTCGTGATCCTATCTGGCTCGTGTTCCTGGATGACGGCCAAGGCCGAACGCAGTTGCTCGACCACGATCTCCTTGGCCTCGATCCCGTCGTGTTCTTCGAGGCCACGGTCGCCCATCTCGGTGGGCACGACGGCGGTGGGGCCGTCGTGCGGAGGCAAGATCGCCTGGAGCACGGTCGTTCCCACGGTGTAGCCGCGGCGGGCGATGTCGAAGGGGAACTCGGTGGCGAGGCTGCGCACGCTGCTGCTGCCTGCGCCCTGCCACTGCGGCCACACCAGCCGGAGATGGGTTCCCGGCCGGGCGTCTGGGGAAGGATGAGTCATGGAATGTGCCTTTCTCGTCGAGGTACTACACACGTCGAAGGGCCTTGCCCACCATGCCGTAGCGGCGGCGGTCACAATCCTGGGGTTCTCCATCAGTGGATTCCCACTGTCCACTCTATAGGCCCAGACCCCCGGTGGCAGGAAGCGCGCTCCGACGTGCCCCAGCCGGTGGGGCGCGTCACCACCGTGCCGTGCGGGGTGCTCGAACGAAGGCTCAGGCGTGCTGAGTGGCGTCGTCGGCGGTCTTCACCCAGAACAGGGCGGCGATCGCGATGCCCAGCACGAGCAGACCGGCGGTGAGCAGGAACGGCCACGTGCGGTCCATGCTTGACAGCCAGCCGGCGAGCCAACCGAAGGGTGCTGTGACCAGCATCACGCAGGTGCGCTGGATCGCCATCACGCGCGAGCGCTCCTGCCGGTCGACGTGCAGGGCGACCAGCGATTCCCCGAGCACGAAGAGGATCCCGGAGCCGAACGCGTCGAGCAGCAGGCAGCCGCCGAGCAGCGCGTAGGTGGTGAGGTCGGCGGCGCCTCCCGACGGGATGGCGACCAGCAACACCTGCGCCCCCAAGTAGACGGAGAAGCCGATCAAGGTGGGCAACTTCAGCGAGCGTCCGTGGGTGAGATACGGAATCAGAGTGAAGAAGAAGGCCACCGATAGCAGCGAACGAACCATCGGGAAGAAGGGCAGCAGCGCGTCCGGCACACCCAGGTGCTGGTTGATCACCACCTGCCAGAAGGTGCCGTTCACCAAGGCGACGGCGCCGATGATCACCGCGACGGCCAGCGAGAAAACGGTGCCCTTGGAGCGGACGATGATCCCGAGCACGCCGCGATACTCGGACAGCGACCTCCAGATGCTGACCCCCTTGGTCTGCTGCATGCGGACCTTGCCCGTCGCGGTCTCCGTCGAGTAGCGATACAACAGCCAGATCTTGAGGCTCATGATCACGGCGGCGTTGACGTAGAGGATCCGAACGGCGGGTTCGAGGCCCAGCTGCGAGACGAGCAGCGCGGCGATGGGGGCGAAGAGGGCGGAGAAGTCGCCGGCCATCTTCATCAGCGAGTACATCTTCGGGATCTCCGAGCGATCCACGTCCTCGACCAGCAGGCAGTCCCACGAGTTCTGGGTGACCTGCCAGGTGCCGTTGATCACCGCCGCCACCAGGAACCACCAGAAGTTCTGTGAAGCGGCCCAGATCAAGCACGGGATCGTCCACGCGATGATGTCGAAGACGGCGGTGGTCATGCGTCGGCCCAGTTTGTCGGTGATCACGCCGCTGAGCAGGCCGAAGATCACCTGGGAGAGCATCGAGATGGTGGCCAGCAGACCGATCTGGGTGTCGTGCACGCCCAGGGCCAGCATGAACACCGACGCATAGGGCAGCACCAGCTGCATCGACATTCCCCACAGGGGTTCGGTGTAGACGCAGGCACGGCCGTTGCCGCGAAGGTTGGCCAAGGTCACCAGCGTGGGGTTGCGGAGGCGAAGCACCGCCCTAGTCAACTCTTGTGATCGAGCAATGTCCATCCGGGGGCAGTCGCGTCGTCCGCATGGAGGGCTTGTGTTGGTGCGGCGGCATAGGCTTCCCTCATGGCCAAGACTCATCCGCACATCGACACTCCGACCGCGAAGCAGCTGGCGACGCTGGTCGAAGGCAGGCCCGAGCCGCTCGTCGAGGTGTATCTCGCGCTGCACGAACTGGTGGTTTCGACGCTGCCAGACGTGAGGTACTCCGTCGATGAGGTGGATGCCAGCGTCGGCTACGCCGCTCATCAGTTTGGCTACAACGGTTGGGGGATGGCGGCGCTGACCCCGTTCGGCAAGTGGGTCTCGTTCACGCTACTGCAGGGCTCGCGACTGGCGGATCCGTCCGGGTTGCTGGTGGGCACGGCGGCGATGCGTCACGTGAAGTTGAAGAAGCCCGAGGAAGTTCGCGAGAACGAGGCGGCGATCCGGGCGCTGATCCGCGCGGCGGCCGAGTTGTATTCCGGCAACCCTGGCTGACCGAGCCACGCGCTGGACCAAGAAAGTCTTTCCTTCTTGGAAACTCTCATGTAGAGTTTCCAACATGGAAAATAACTTTGGTTCAGAAGAGCGCCGAGAGCAGGTGCTGCCGCCTACCGCAGAGGAAGCCCGCGCAGCGCTGGATCAGCTGGGGGTCGATGGGGCCAGCCTCGCCCAGCGGATTGTGACGCCGTGGTGGTATCACGTCGCCCTCGGCCTGATCGCCGCAGTGATGGTGGCCGCGCAGATGATGCCCGGTTCTGGTGCGGTGATCGTCATCGCGCTGGGGGTCGTTGCGCTTCCGCTGCTCATGTTCATCTATGCGCGCATCTATGGGATCTCGTCCACCGATCCGGCCGGCCCGCGTAGCAGGCGGATACTCATCGGCTGCATCGTCGTCCTCGTCGGCTCCATGCTGGCGGCGCTGGTCCTGAAGTTCTCCGGCGTGCCGACCTGGTGGGGGTGGCTGCCTGCGGCCTTCGCCTTCGTCGGCACGATCGTGATGGGCCGTCTCTACGACGATGTGTTGCGGGCGGAGCTCGCGGCGGGCGATCGCCGATGAGCGCGACGCCCGCGCCGGCGTTCAACGAAGTGATCCATTCTCCGGTGCGGCTGCGGATCTGTGGCCTGCTGCGCCATGTTGCCGAACTGGAGTTCGCGGTGATCCGCGACACCTTGGGGATCAGCGACGTGAACCTCTCGAAGAACGTGAAGGTGCTCGGTGAAGCTGACCTCGTGACGATGCGAAAGGAAAGCTCCCCCTCTCGGGCGGACTCCCGGCGGCTGACTTGGGTGGGGCTGACGCCGGAGGGGAGAAAGGCCCTGGAGGGACACCTGCTGGCGCTCGCTCAGATCGCCCAGGGGGTGGCCGTCGACGGGTGAGGTCGGGGTGATGAAGAAGGGGTGCGGTGTCGGTGGTTCACCGGTACCGCACCCCTCTCAGGAGCTATCGAAGGATCATTCGTAGGCCCATCCCCATGGCTCACTACCCTTGCGACGCACAGCCCCATCGCTGTTGGCGCCACCGGTGAGGACTCCATCACGATCACCATCCGCGACACGCGATCTCGTCTTCCCTTTTGCATCCTCCACTCCAACACGCAGCAACCCCATCCTCTGGTGGTCCGGGACCCTGCCCCCAAGAAAAGCAGGGCCCCGAAACCGACCAAACGCCTAACCGGACCAACCCGGTCAGCGGGTGCCTCCCGGAACAGAGACCAGCTACCAAGACACCGATATGTGTGGGATCCCCCGATCCGACACCGCCAGTGCTCTGTCCGGTTAGCCCGCCGGTCATCCCCATGCCCGACGTCGCTACACATAAAGACCGGATCCCGACGCAGCTATGACGCGAAACCAGAAAAAACATCAAAACTTTTTTCAACGGCCTGTTTTGGGCGCACGTCGACCCCTCGGGGCCTGCTTGTCGGACGGTGTCGGCGTCCAAGGAAACCTAGAGGTACTCGCGGGCGATCCGGTCGATGCGGGCTTGGATGAAGGGTGCCACCGTGCGCACCACGCGTTCGCGGGGCATGGATGCGAGCGGCTCGAGCTGCACGACGTAGCGCAGCACCGCCACGCCGTACATCTGTGCGATCGCGAGTTCGATCTCCTCCGCTACCTCGCGTCCGGCGCCAAGGTAGGCGGTCACCTTGTCCAGCACGTCGGTGCGAATGTAGGTGCGGAATCTCTGCGACGTGCTGGCATCGGTGATGAGCGCGCGCATGAGCGCCAGCATGGCGTCAGACGTGACGCGCTCCTCGTACATCACCAGGGCATGCCGGACGAGCCGTTCGCCGGCGGTGGAGAGGTCCGGAAGGAAGAGCTGCAAGATCTCGCTCGCCGGGTCTGACGGCAGATTGAAGCACTCGCGGAAGAGTCGCTGCTTGGAGCCGAAATAGTAGGTGACCATGGCGGCGTCGCACCCGGCGAGCCGTGCGATGTGGCGAATGGTGGCGTCGTCGTAGCCGAGCTCTATGAACGCGCTGCGGGCGGCCTTCGCTATTCGCTCGCGCACTTCGCCGCGCTGTCCTTGCGGTCCTCTCGTCGGTGCGTCGCGTTCGTCGGCGGCGTCGGCTTCGATGTCCGGCTGCCCACCGTGCCCGCATGTCTCGCTCTGCGAAGTCATGCGCCCAGTCTAATTTCTACGTCGTAGAAATTGGAAGGCTGGGACTGGACCGAGGCCTTCGGGCCACGGGGTTTCGACGGTCCGGTCGGCGCAGAGCGACGCAGAACGGGTGTGTCGCGCGTGGCCGGATGTCGGGCGTCGTTCGAGACGTGAGGCGAGTGGTGGGTGACTTGAAGCAAGTCATCAGTGATGACATCATTGGTGACATGGCTCGGAAGACACTTACCCCTTCGGCGATCGTCGACGCGGCGATCGCCATTGCGGCCCGCTCGGAACCGGGCGGCCTGACCGGTCGTGTGCTGGGCGACGAACTCGGCGTCGACCGCTCGGCGGTCTGGCGGCACTTCAAGGACCAGGACGCGTTGCTGCGCGCTGTGGGGGATCGGCTGCTGACGATGGCGCTGGAAGCGGTGCCCGCAGGCCTGGCCCCGCAAGACCGGATGATGGCGCTCGCCCGGGCGCTCGTCGGTGCGTTCGTCGCGCATCCCCACATCGGTGCGGTTCTTGGGGGTCG
The DNA here is from genome assembly GCF_029211185.1 of Tessaracoccus caeni. GTDB lineage: Bacteria > Actinomycetota > Actinomycetes > Propionibacteriales > Propionibacteriaceae > Arachnia > Arachnia caeni. The sequence continues at coordinate 80,679 of NZ_JARGDO010000018.1, read as the reverse complement.
CACCACACAGGGGCCGGGCGAGTTCGCCGTCGTCGAGTTCAGTCTGCAGGCGCTGCGCGAGGCCGGCGTCCCCGCAGACCAGATAGCGCGCCAGCAGCGCATGATCGCCGACACCATTCTCGGCTATGCCAGCCTGCGGGCGGGACAGGAGCTGCTTCCGCCGGAGGTGCGCCGCAGCGACCGTCAGGCGTGGGCGGGGGCCTACGCCGTCGCGTCGCCCGAGACCTATCCGGCCATCGCCGAGCACCTCATGGACCTGGCCGCCGTCTCCGACGACGACGTGCTGGAGGCTCTGCTCGACGCGCTCTGGGCCGCCGTCCGCGCCGTCATCGACCTGCATGCACCAAAGGACTGATCACATCATGGCTTCTTCTTTGCGCTGGCGGCGCGTGCTTGTCGCGGTCCTCGTGAGCCTCGCGGCCGTCGGCGGACTCGCCTACGGCGCGACCGCCCTGCTGGAGGTGCCGCCTCCGCATCGGTTGGTGCAGTTCGTGGCCAGCGAGCCCTCGGAGCAGGGAAACGTCTTCCCGTCGCGTCCCATTACGTCATCCGCCCCCGCGCGTGAACTGCCGGGCGCGCAGGGCGTGGAGCTGCCCAACACGGTGCCCTGGAAGGGCGCTGAGATTCCGCTGCAGGAGATGCTGGAGGTGACCAACAGCCGGGCCTTCGTCGTGCTGCACGACGGCGAGCTGGTGCACGAATGGTACGACGAAGGCGTCGACGCTGAGACCCGGTTGTCGTCGTGGTCGGTGGCGAAGTCGGTGGTCTCGCTGCTCGTCGGACAGGCGATCGAGCGCGGTCAGCTGTCCGAGGACGATCGCCTGGTGGACCTGATCCCGGAGCTGCGCACGAGCGAGGGATACGACGAGATCACGGTGCGCGACCTGCTCGACATGGCCTCCGGCATCGACGTCTCCGAGAACTACAACCCTTGGTGGCCGATGACGGGAACGGCGCGCTTGCTGCTGAGCATCGACCTGCCCGAGTACCTGCAGGAACATCGCGAGCTGCGCTTCGAGCCGGGTACCCAGGGCGACTATCGCAGCGTCGACACCCAGATGCTGGGCATGATCTTGGCCAGGGTCGACGGGCGTCCGCTGGCGCAGATCGCCTCCGAGGAACTCTGGGCACCGATGGGGGCCGAGGCCGACGCGACCTGGAACCTCGACCGTGCGGGCGGCACCGAGAAGAGCTTCTGCTGCATCAACGCGACGGCGCGCGACTTCGCCCGGATCGGCCAGATGGTGCTGGACGACGGCCGCGTGGGCGACATACAGGTTGTCCCTGAGGCATGGATCGAGAGGATCTCCAGCCCGAGCGATCTCCCGATCGGAAAGTGGGGGTACTCAGCGCAGTGGTGGCATGCGCCCAGCAGTGACGGGGACTTCACCGCCTTGGGCGTGTTCGGGCAGTACATCTATGTCGACCCCGATGCGCGGACGGTCATCGTCAAGCTCAGCGACCACGGCACCGAGCAGGACGAGATCGACACCGTCGACGCGATGCGCGTGATCGCAGAGCACCTACAGGCCGACTCAGCAGAATAAAGATGGCTGAGCGGGGTGGATCTGTGCAATACGTACAGATCCACCCCGCTCAGCCATCTTTATGCACGTGCCACCCGAGAATCGCCCTGGATGGCGTGCTGCACGAGGGCCCAGCGCACGTCGCGTTCGCTGGTCAGGGAGCGGATCTCGGCGAGCGTGCCGTCGGGGGCCAGAAGGTCCACCTCGGCGGCGGTCTCGGTCGCCAGGCGTACTCGCCAGGAGCCGCCACCCTGCTCCCATGCTGCTACCGGCGCAGGCGGCGTCGCCAGCGGGCTCTTCCGCGTCCAGCCCACCTCCGGTCCGCGGTCGTAGAAGTGGCGGTAGGCATAGAGCAACGGGTGCCACGCCTCGGGATCGAGGTGCTCGGTGCCCTCCACGGTGATCGCGGACGCCGCGTGCACCCTCACCACCTCGGCCTCCACCATGGCGTAGATGCCGGCGACACCCGGTGTGATCCGGCGCACCTGCGCCTCCAACTGGAGCGGCGCTTCCGCGACGCGGGGCACGTCGACGAGCTGGGAAGGGATGGAGGTGAGGCCGGCGCGCTCGAACTTGTGCGGCTCGAACTCGTACTGCGCGGCCTTGTCCTCGGGCACCGGGTTCTTGCCCGTGACCCCGGCCAGTCGCTCCACGTGGGTCCACTGATGAGAAGCGGGGAAGTTGACCGTGAGCTCGGGGTGGGCGCGGACATTGTCGAGCGACTGCCCGCCCTCCTCGAGGCCCAGCACGATCATCCGGCCAAGGGCGAAGTGACTGGAGGCCGGGGCGAGATTGGGACTCCCGTCGGGATTGCGCGTGGCCACGAGGTAGACGGGTGTTCCGACGTACAGCACGCTGGGTTCGATGACGCGGTGTCCTTGGTTCTCCGACATGGCGCCACGTTAGTCAGACGCTGGGGCGCGCCGGGCCTGTCCGCGCCGCGTTCGCTCACCGATGAAGCAGGTGACCGGTCGTCGGCTCTGTTGCGCGGCACCGTGGTGGGGTCGTCGAAGGCGCTGTTCGGGTGGTGGTGCAAGAGTAAAATCGGGTTATGAAGGCCAACGCTGCTCTGCAGATCATTTTCGCGTTCTTCCTCGGCCTCGTCGTGGTCGCTTTCGTCGGTATCGGCGTCAACACGTTCTATCCCAGCCCCGACGGGAGCTACGGCGCGGTCTATGAGCGCTGGGCTCTCGTGACAGGACTCATCTTGCTGCTGTGTGCCACGGCGGTGCTCGTGGTGTCGCTGCTACTGCCGGCTGCGCAGGCGGTGCTGTCCAATGGCATCCTGCTAGGCGGGGTATTCACCATGATCTACGCCGTCGGCATGGCTTTCACGTCGGACACAGGCCTGCTTCGGTTCGGCGTGGTCGCCGTGGCGTTGGCTGTCACGATCGTCGTCGGCTACCTTCGGTTCGTTCGGGGCTCCCGGGGCGGTGCCCAGGTTGTCCCTCCGGTGGGCGGCGGTACGACGGGAGAAATCGAGGCACGCCTTTCGGAGGTGGAACGCAAGCTCGACGCGCTCGGTAAGGCCTTGCGCGACTGATTGCTGGTAAGGGGCTCGCGGGCAGATGGCCCCGCCGCAGCGCACGCAAGGGTGAGCTGGCGTCGTTGTTGAACTCGCTGGCTTGACAGCGGTTAGCCCCGAAGGCGATGTACGGCGAAGGTGATGGCTCGCTCGACGCCGGCGAGTTCGCCGTTGCCCTTCAGGATGTCGGGGATCATGTCGTCGGGCTTGGGATGCCAGGGGAGGTCCGCGAGGTAGGCCTCGTGCGCGTTCAGTGACGCGACCGCTCGTCGCTCCGCCTCCTCGTCGACCTCGACGTAGTGCGTCGGCTGGGTGCCGGTGAGGAGCAGCCAGGTGGTTCCCCAGGGCTCCAGGCCCTCCTCGATGAGATGGCGGAAGACCCAGCGGTTGTCGGCGTCGCGCACGGCGTCGATGGTGGCGAGCCCCGCAGCGCGGTGATAGGCGTGGTCGATGCCCCAGGGAACGTGGAGTTCGCCGGAGCCGCTCACCACCGCGTCGGGGCGGAAGCGGCGGATCTGCTCGGCGATGGCTCGGCGCAGGCCGAGGTCGTATTCCAGCATGCCGTCGGGGAAGTCGAGGATGGTGAGTACGCCGACCCCGACGATGTCGCAGGCGTTGCGCTGTTCCTTCGCTCGCAGCGGGCCGGCTTCTGCGGGGTCGCGCTGCATGCCAGCCTCGCCGGCGGTCAGCAGGAGGTAGCCCACCTCGATCCCTTTGGCCGTCCAGTGGGCGACGGCAGCTGAGGTGCCGTACTCGGCGTCGTCGGGGTGAGCAACCACCACCAGCACACGCCGGATCTCGCTCTCATCGAGTCGTTCGAGCGCTGTCATTGCGTGCGGGCTGTCCATGACGTCAGCTTATTGGCCGGCCTCGGCCAGGAACTGCAGAACGGGAAGCGGGGTCAGGATGTCGCGGGTCTAGATCCCGTTACTCGACCTCGCTCGCCGTGGGGCTGGCCAGGAGCTGGGGAAGGGCAGCGGGGTCAGGATGTCGCGGGTTCAGATCCCGTTACTCGAACCTCGGTCGTCGTGGTTCCAGTCAGGGGCTGGGGAAAGGACAGCGGGGGCAGAGTGTTGCGGTTTCGGGTTCCGCTACTCGACCTCGGTCGTCGTGGTTCCGGCCAGGAACTCGGGAACGGCGGTCTTGGGGCGTCCGATGATGGCTCGGTCGCCGTCGGCGTCGTGCCGGATGACGATGGGTCGCTGCAGCAGTTCGGGATGGGCGACGAGCGTCGCCACCACCTGATCGGCGGTGGTCACGTCCTCATCGAAGAGCCCCAGCTTGACGAAGGTAGCGTCGCGGCGGACGAGTTCGGTGGGATCGGTGTCGAGGATCCCGATCAGCTCCCGCAGCTGCTCGTCGGTGCGCGGCTCCTTCAGGTAGGGGATCACCTCGAACGACCTGCCCGACTCCTCGACGGCCTGCAGCGCCGCGCGGGAGGTGGAACAGCGGGGATTGTGCAGGATGGTGATGTCGGTGCTCATGCCGCCAGTCTGTCAGACCTTCGCCGGACGCTCCTTCGACGCTCTTTGAGGTGCGAAGGCTCAGGGCGAGGTACGAGCCCCGAAGCCGTAGCCTCGACAATCCGGACGAGCGCGGAGCACTGATGACGCTCTTTGAGGTGCGAAGGCTCAGGGCGAGGGACGAGTCCCGAAGCCGTAGCCTCGACAATCAGGACGAGCGCGGAGCACTGATGACGCTCTTTGAGGTGCGAAGGCTCAGGGCGAGGGACGAGCCCCAAAGCCGTAGCCTCGAAAAGAGCGACCGGCGGCCGAACGATTACGTCAACTACCGTGGCCAACTTCCTGCGGACTCTCGCGCTGGCTCTCCTCGAGGCTCGGCCGCGGGCGGCCTCGCGCCTCGAAGAGCGTGGGGTGCGGAGTGCTGATGGCGCTCTTTGGGGAACGAGGAACGAGCGTCTCGACGGTTGGCAGGGGCGCGGAGTGCTGATGACGCTCTTTGAGGAGCGAGGAACGAGCGTCTCGAAAAGAGCCCCCGTAAGAATCCGCAGAAACCCCATCGCGACCAGACACGGCAACCTCCGACATGGGTGGATGATGGGCGGGGAGAAAAGAGGACTGATGTCGACGTATACCCATGGCCATCACGAGTCGGTGCTGCGATCGCACCGCTGGCGGACCGCTACGAACTCGGCGGGGTACCTGTTACCGCACCTGAAGCCGGAGATGACGCTTCTCGACGTCGGGGCTGGACCGGGCACCATAACCGCAGACCTCGCGGAGCTGACCGCCCACGTCACCGTCGCGGAGATCAACGACGAGGTGCTTTCGCTATCACGCAAGCACCTCGCCTCGCGGGGCGTCGACAACGTGAGCTTTGACGTCGAGGACGTGCACGCGCTCAGCTACCAGGACGCCACCTTCGACGTGGTGCACGCGCACCAGGTGCTGCAGCACGTCGCCGATCCGGTGCAGGCGCTGAGGGAGATGCGACGGGTGACCAAGCCGGGCGGCATCGTCGCGGTGAGGGACAGCGACTACGCCGCCTTCACCTGGTATCCGGCCTCGCCAGGCCTGGACCGCTGGCTCGATCTGTATCGGCATGCCGCGACGGCGAACGGTGGCGAGCCCGACGCTGGTCGACGCCTGCTCGCCTGGGCGCACGCGGCGGGTTTCGAGGAGGTAGAGGCCACGTCCAGCACGTGGTGCTATGCGAACCCCGAAGAGCGCGCATGGTGGGGCGGCCTCTGGGCGGATCGGATCGTCGATTCCGCGATCGCGAAGCAACTCGTCGAGAGCGGTCGCGCCACGCAGGACGAACTGGCCGAGCTTTCCGACGCATGGCGCGCCTGGGCTGCCGAGCCCGACGGCTGGTTCTCGGTCCTGCACGGCGAGATCCTCTGCCGCAGGTAACGGGAATGCAGCTTAGCTGCTCGCTGTTCCACCAAAGTCGGTGGAACAGCGAGCGGTTAAGAGCCCAGGACAGTGCTGCCTGGTCGAGGATCGTCCAGATGAACTCGTGAGGTTCTCTGTAGACCTCGGAAGGCAAACCCTTGACCAACTTGCCCTCTGGTTGGTAAGCAGCAGGATGGGTTCTCAGCAGAGGTACGCCACTTCGCGGCGGAGGCTTGTCCTCATCGTCGCGGCATTGGTGGCCCTCTCGGGCGCTGCTGTGGCCGTGTGGGCTTCGACGTGGGGACCGCAGTGGTACGCCGTGGTGCCAGACAGCTACCATGTTGGCCCAGATGAGTCTGAGTTGGTGCTATTCCTGAGCGCAGACAAGGAGCCCGCCCCGGTTGAGGCGACCGTTGTCTCTCAGGAGCCCGACTCCGTCGTGGTGGAGGTTCATACCCGTGACAATCCAGAGTTTGGCACCGCTCTCGGCTATGAACGGACCGTCGCGATCGAGCTTGCTGCACCCCTCGAAGGCCGACGGGTATTCGACGTCTCGGGTCGGGAAGTGCCGAAGAAGTAGGAGGGTGCCTGCCGGTTGCAGGACGACGATCGTGACGCGCCGGGTGCGCATCGCGGCTGGAGCATCGGTGCGTCCGACTGGGCGGGCCCGCCTTCCCGTTGCCGTCTGTGCCGGCCTTAACCGCTTGCTAACCCACCGACTTCGGTGGGTTAGCAAGCGGTTAAGCCGCCGGCTGTCGGTGGACGGCCGGCCTCTGGTTCGACGATGTGGCTGCCGATGGTGCTCAAGCGATCGTTTCGCGGCCTCAGCTCAGGTACAGCAGTGAAGCGCGCTGCGGGGTAGAGGGTGGTCATCTAGGCTGACCCTCGTACGGAGCGAGCCGATGGGGGCGACGATGAAGCCAGCAGTTGTAGGGCAACTTGCGGAGGGCTTGGCTGCCGTCGCTATCGCCGCGTTCTGCGGGAATCCGATTGTCGCCACCGCGCTGGGCAAGGCCATCCCGATGGTGCGCTCCCGATGGGAGGGCAATGCAGAATCGAAGGTCTTACAGCGTGGCCTGACTGACGCCATCACTACTTGGGCTGAGAGGGAGCATCTGGGCGACGACGCTGGTCCAGGATTGGCGCTTGCTACGGGGACAATCGCGAAGTACGGCCTGGGGCCAGACGAGATGCAGAGGTGCAACTACGACGCGGACGAGATCACAGAGGAGATCGTCGGGCGTGCGGCGAAGCGCGACCCTGAATGGGTCAGCCCGGAGCAGACTCGGGACAGCGCCTACATCGTGGCGGAGCGGAGCATCCGCACGACGATGGCCGCGTTGATCTCAAGAACCAATCAGGTCGAGGCCGCGATCCTGCCTGCGCTGAAGCAGGCTTCCGAGGGACTTTCGGATGAGTTGCTGAGGCTGTCTGTGGATGTCGGCGAAGTTAAAGCCGACACGGGCAGGTTGGTGGACACGCTTGTGGAGTCGGCCTCGGCGGGCGATTTGATGATCTACCTTCAACAACGCATCGACGACTGGGATGCGGCGGCATGGATCGGGAAGCGGCCCTCGCAGATCGAGCGAAAGCTCACTATGTCGAGCGAGAACGGCCGGTCTCGCGTTTCTGTCTCAGATGCGTTGCGTGACAACCCGCACCTGGTGATCCTGGGCGGACCTGGTGCCGGGAAGTCGTGGCTGGCGAAGCGGATTGCGCGCGAGGCGGCCGAGGCTGCGCTTGCGGCGTTGCGGGCTGGTACCCCGACGAGTGAGGTCGAGCTTCCGCTGTTCACCACCTGGGACGTGTGGACGCGGCAGCCCACGGGCGATGTGCGTGAATCCCTCATCGCTGCGTCCTTCAGTCCACGTGTTCGGCACGGCGACTTGGGCAGCACGCAACGCGTGGAACGAATCAGACGACTTCTGGGAGAAACGCCGAAGGCTGTCGTTATCGTTGACTCCATCGATGAAGCGACGGACAAAGGTGATCTCGAGGGCCGTATCCACACATTGGAGAGCCTGCACGGGTGGCACACGGTCGTCACCAGCCGCCGGTCGATCTGGAACGAGAGCGCCGCCACTCGCGAGCGGAAAAAGGGGGTGGTTAACCTCGAGCCTCTGACCTGGGACGACGTGCCTCCCTTTGTCAGCACGTGGTTCGCGGACGATCCCCCTCGAGGTGAGGCTCTGATTCAGCATCTCGACTCGGATTGGCGGCTGCGAGAGTTGGCCACCGTTCCGCTGCTACTGAGCTTCTATTGCAGGCTGGCCGGGGACAACCCCGTAGATGCGCCGCTTCCGTTGAGAAAGCACGATTTGTACGACACAGTCATACGGCGCCTCATAGCGGGGAAATGGCGCACTGACGAAGCAACCAGGAAGGTTGCGGAGGCATATGCCGTCCTCACTCGGTGGGCATGGGACGCGGTCAAGGACGTCAACCACTTCACTGGTAGCAGGCGTTGGGGCGAGACCTTTGAGCCGGGTGAAGCGGCTCCCGACGATCTTCGTCACGCCGTCGATAGCGTTGCCCCGGAGGTGGCCAGCGATGATGAGGGCAATCGCTTCCACGCGTTCAGGCACCGGACGATCTTGGAACACCTTGTCGCTGCGCATATCGCGGGCCTGAAGCCGAAGAAGGCGTTGAAGGAACTGCTGCCTCATCTCTGGTTCGACCCAGACTGGGAGGAGGTTGTGCCACGCGCGATCGCGATGCATAAGCAAAGAGATGAGCTTCTGAGCTTGCTGGTGAAGGAGGTGAAGGCAGAGCCCAACTCTCCGATCGCGTCGGTCGCGAACGAGGTGCTGGACGTGTTGTTGCTCCGCGTCGTCATGGAAGCGGGGCCGAAGGACTGGAAAGAGCATGGCCATGCGATCTTCGACGACCTCAAGACGAGGATGCCTATGTATTACTTCGTTGCGGTCACGCAGGCATCGCCGTCATCGACGACCAAGGCTGCTGCCATTCGTGCTGTCGCTTCTGAGCTGGAGAGCGCGTCAGACTCCGATTTCTGCGAGCTGGTGGAGTTGCTGATCGAACTCGGTGTTGTCGACCAGAATAGAGCGGAGCGCCGCAACTCGATCGAGGCCGTCCTGCAGAGGTTACAGAGCGCGTCAGACGATGACGTACCGAACCTGGTGAACCTCCTGATTGCCCTCCGGCCGGATAGCGATGCTAGTCAGAGAGCGAGTGACGCGGTCTTGCGGGTTATGGCGGCCGTGCCAAGCGTCCAGCTGGCCAACCTCCTGATCGAGCTCAAGCCGGATGACAAGACTCGTAGGAGAGGAATCGATGCGGTGTTGCGGGTCATACCGATCGCTTCGGGCTTCCAGTTAGCGGCGTTGGTGAGGGTGATGGAGACGCTTGGCGAGGGCTCGGAGGAGGCTCCTGAGTCGCCTATTGAGGTTCTCCTGCGGCGACTAGCTAGGGAGAACTCCTGGTTCCTTAGCCTTGTGGTGGACGCTATGGTCACCCTCGAACTTACCGAAGGTGAGCGGCAGAGTTCGGTGCGTGTACTCCTTACAAGGTTAGGAAACGCATCGGCTGACGATCTGACTCACCTGGTCAAGGCCCTTGCCAGGTTCGAGTTGGTGCCGAACGAGCGCCGGGAGGCAGCCCGTCTCCTCCGGGAGCGCCTCAAACGCTCTTCGTCACTGGAGCTTCGTAAGGTAGTGGACGCGCTAGTTGTGTTGGGCATGGACCCGGAGGAACGGGAGCAGGCGATCGATGCGGTCTTGGAATTCATGGCGAGCGAGCGCGCAGCACTGCTGATCTACCGGGCAAAGGCTCTGGTCGTCTTCGACCTGGACAGCGCCGAGCGCCGGCGCGGGATGGATGTGCTCTTGCAGCGGCTTGAGGGCGAGGGGCTTTTCGACGTGGGTTTCGTCGCAGACGCTCTAGTCGCGTTCGGGTTGGATCCGGACGAGCGTCGAGATGCCGTCGAGGTGCTACTGCTAAGGCTGAAAGACACCTCAAAGCTCATCTCCGAGTACCTACGCAGTGCCCTCATCAAGGTCGGTCCCGGTGTGGAAGCGCGTAGGGAATGGGTAGTTGACGCGATTGTGGTGGAGCTGAGTCGGGCTCGAGACCACTACCAGGTGACCCGGCTGCTGACTGCCCTTGCGGCAACCGTTGCGTCGCCGACTGGGCGACGTGCTCGCCGAGCGGCAGTCGCTGCGGTTCTGAAGCACCTGCCGGAGGCTGCCGCCTATGGTGTGGCCAGCATGGCGAAGGCGCTCGCGGAGTTGTGTCTCACTGTCGATGAGCGCCGCACCGTGCTTGACGAGATCCTGAAGCAACTCGAGGGAGCCTCCGCCTTGGATGCCCACTTCCTGATCACAGCGGTCGGTGCCTTGAGCCCAGATGTCGAGGACTGTCGGACGGTGATCGCTGCGGTCCTGAAGCTGCTCGCGGAAATCTCTGTGTCAGTCAGTGACGAGGCATCGGATACCTCAGCCAGAGGTGCGCACGATCTTGTGGTGGCCTGTGCCGCGCTCAACTTTGGCGTCACGGCTCGTGGTGAGCTCGTGGACACAGTCGTCAAGATGCTGGCCGATGCATCGGCCGAACAGGGTGAGTGGTTGCTCAAGGCATTGGCAGCAATAGATCTGGATGACGAAGAGCATAGGAAAGCGGCTTGTGCGGTTGCCGAGAAGTTCGAGAAATTGATGAAAGCCGAGCCTTCTGAGGTGATGGGGTTGGTGGCCTGGGTGGAGGCGCTCAGCTTGGACGACGAAGCGAACGACGTTGTCAAGACCATCCGAGATCGGCTGTCGGTTGCGGAACCAGGGGATACCGTCCTCAGCGCACAGGTCCAAGTCTTGACTTCGCTCGTGAAACTCGATCTGGGCGAAGCCACGCGTCAGGACGTAGTCAACGCCCTCGCCAGGGCACAGATTGCGGATCCCTGGAAGAGCCAACAGATGGTGTGGCTCATCCGGCGGTGGTCGACGACGGAGCAGTGGTTAGAGCTTCTGCGGTCGGAGGCCACACCCGAAGCGATCTAGAGCCAGCCGTTTTCGTATGCCTGGCGGACGGCCTCGGCGCTGGTGGTGCAGCCGGTCTTGCGGATGGCGCTGGAGAGGTGGTTGCGGACGGTGCCCTGGGACAGCGATAGGCGCCTGGCGAGGGTCGAGGCCGGGGCGCCGTCGCGGGCGGCGCGCAGGACGTCCTGTTCGCGGTCGGTCAGCGGGTTCGGGCCGTGGGTGAGGGACTCGACGGCGAGTTGCGGGTCAACGACGCGGAGGCCCGCGTGGACCCGGCGAACGGCGTCGGCGAGTTCGGTGGCGGGAGTGTCCTTCACGACGAAGCCCTGCGCGCCGGCGTCGAGGGCACGACGGAGGTAGCCAGGTCGGCCGAAGGTGGTCACGATCAGGCAACGGCATCGGGGGAGCGCCGCCCTCAGCTCGGCCGCCGCGTCGATTCCGCTCAAGCCCGGCATCTCGATGTCGAGCATGGCGACATCAGCCTGCGAGTCCCGCGCTGCAGCCACCACCTGATCGCCCCGGCCCAGCTCGGCCACCACCTCGATGTCCGGCTCAAGGCTCAGTAGGGCCGCAAGGGCTCCACGGACGAGGGCCTGGTCGTCGGCCAGCAAGACGCGGATGGGACGTTCGGTCATGCGACCACCACAGCCTTCGGCCCGCAGTAGGTCGGCGCCGATTCAGCGTCGCCTGCCACCCGGATCCTGTGTGGATCCTTGCTCATATCCGCGCCTCCGTTCTCGGGCATCTTTGGAAGAGCTTCCTTCGGTGTCGCGCGCCGCCGGCGGGCTGGAGGGCAAGGGGACGCCTGGTCATACGATCACCGCGATTTCCAGGCCGCCGGACGGAGGCGCGGTGAGGGTCACCGTGCCGCCGGCCTCTGTCACTCGTTCTTTTAAACCCCGCAGGCCATTGCCTAGTGGGGCAGCGCCCAAGCCGCGTCCGTCGTCGGTGACGCGCACCTCGCGCGGGCCGACCTGGATGGTGCACCTCGTCGCACCCGCGTGGCGAACCACGTTGGTGACGGCCTCTCGTACCACCCAGGCGAAGAGCACCCGGAAGCGGGGCTCTACCTGCTCGACCTCTCCGGTGACAGTCGCCGCGACCGCCGCGTCGGCGAGCACGTCTCGCGCAGCGCTGAGCTCGTCTTCCAAGCGCCGAGCCCGCAGCGTTCCGACCGTGGCGCGCAGCTCGGCGATGGCCTCACGGGACAGCGACTGGATGTCGTGCACCTCGGCTGCGGCCCGCTCGGGGTCGACGTCGATCAGGCGTTCGGCGAGTTCGGCCTTCATCGAGACGGCGGTGAGCGTGTGGCCGAGGATGTCGTGGACGTCGCGCGCCACGCGTTCGCGCTCTCGGACCACCAGCAGGTTCCTCTCCGTCTCCTCGTGGGAGATGCTGGCGTCGATCACGTAGCGCGTGACGCCGGTGAACAGTCCGACGATCGCCGCGATCAGCAGGATCGACCAGGCCTCGGCCAACGCGCCGCTCCACAGGGTCACTGCCACCATGGTCGCGAACACGGCCCCGGCGATCAGCAAGGCCGGGCGCAACGGCAGATGGAAGATCGCGTAGGCCATGACGAAGATGCCGCAGCCGAGCACGTTGATCCCGATGACCGGGCTGACGACGAGCGCGATGCCCACCAGAACCGCCAGCACAACCCATGCACGGTAGCGGTGATCCTCGTCGGGGATCGACGTGAAGAATGCCACGTAGACGATGGCGAAGACGACGAGCAGACCGGCCGCGCCGTAGCGCAGCCATCCGGCTGCCGGGGCGTTCAGGGCCGCGAGCACCGGGTAGGCGATGAAGAAGACCCAGGCGCCGCCGAGCAGCCGACCCCATCTGTCCCAGGGGCTGCCGTCCCCCTTGACCTGTGGGATCGCCGCCGGATCGCCGAAACCGGGCACCTCGTCTCCCTCCGCTACCGCCACGCGCCGACACGCCGCGTCGGTGCTCTTCCTCTCATTGTCGCTCGCGCGAACGCCGGACGAGCAGGATCGCGGCGATGCCGAAGATCAGCATCCAGACCACGACGTTGGCGACGGAGGTCCACAGCGGCTCGACGAGCAGGTCTCCCGTCGACTGGTCGATCTCGTTCCCCTCCGTCAAAGGACGACGGGCCAGCGCGGCCAAGCCGTAGAGCGGGGTGAATTTGGCGAAGGTGAGCATCGCCCCGCTCAGCGGCATAAAGACGTTGCCGAGAAAGCCGAAGATCACCACCATGCCCGACGCGATCCCGACGGCGTTCTCCGATCGGAACAGGAACCCCACCGCCAAGCCGTAGAGCGAGAAGAGCAGGGCGCCCGCGAGCACGAGCGCGGCGGTGGCGGGCCACACCCACCATTCGGCCTGGGCGTCGGTGAAGGAGCCGATCAGATAGATCAGCGCGATGGGCAGCGCGGCGACGGTGGTGCCGACGAGAGCCTTGGTGAGCACGAAGCGGCTGTCCGGCATCGGTGTCAGCCCGAGCTGGCGTCCCCAGCCCTGCATTCGCTCGACGGCGGCCAGCCCGCCCACCGACGTGGTGGCGGTGACCGCGCCGTAGGCGGCCATGTTGATCATCACGTACATCGACACGTTGCCGTTGCCGATCTCGTACTGCCCCCACTCCATGGAGACGCCGAAGATGACGTACATGAAGGCCGGGATACCGATGGTGAACACCAGCGCAGAGGGGTCGCGCAGCGCGCGCTTCAGCTCGAGTGCGTAGTAGGTGCCCATGTCAGTTCGTCTCCTTGGTCAGTGCCATGAACGCGGCCTCGAGGCTCGGCGCCGTCACCTCGATGTCGTGGCCGCCCCAGGCGAGCACGTCGGCGAGCAGGGCATCGGAGTCCGAGGTCTCGACGGTGATCGTGTGGGTGTTCGCGACGACGCTAGTCACGCTCGGCATCGCCGTCAGCCTTGGCGAGACGGAGGCGACGTCGTCGTGGGCGAAGCGCACCGTCCGCACGTTGGTGAGCGCCTGGATCTCTCTGGTGGGGCCGTCGGCGATGATGCGGCCGCGATTCATCAGGACGATCCGGTCGGCGAAGGCCTGCGCCTCCTCCAGGTAGTGCGTCGCGAAGAGCACCGTACGGTGCGACTCCGCCCGCATGGATTGCCAGAAGGCCCGCCGGGCGTTGACGTCCATGCCCGTGGTGGGTTCGTCGAGGATCAGCAGGTCGGGGTTCGGTAGCAGGGAGAGCGCGAAACGCAGTCGTTGCTGCTCGCCGCCGGAGCACTTGGCCACCTTGCGCTTGCCCAGCTCGGCGATGCCCGCGCGTTCCAGCACATCGTCGACGGCGAGGTGCGCCGGGTATTGGGCGGCGATCACCTCGACGGTCTCGCGCACGCTGATGTCGCGCAGCAGCCCGCCGGATTGCAGCATCGCGGCGACGTGGCTCGCGACGACGGCCTGTCGCGGCGCCATCCCGCAGACGCTAAGCGCCCCCGACGTCGGCGTGGTCAGGCCGAGGATCATGTCGATCGCGGTGGTTTTGCCGGCACCGTTGGGTCCGAGGAAGGCCACCAGCTCGCCGGTGCCGACTGTGAGGTCGATGCTGACGACGGCGTGTACCGGATCCGCGGACCGGGTGCGGAACGACTTGGAGAGGTCTCTGGCCTCGATGAGGGCTTCCATATCTCCATGGTGTCCGCCGGCGCAGCCGCGCACCGATAGGGGCTGTCACCTCCTCGCTATGACAACTGTCATGCCCGTTTTTGTCGGCCCAGGCCCATAAGCTCTGGGAATGGTGGTTGACGACCTCAGGCAAGACGAGTTGATCCGCGTGGTGCGGGCGGGCACCAACAACCTGCGCGACGTCAGCGTCGACCTGCCCAAGAAGAAGCTCACGGTGGTGACGGGGGTGTCGGGATCGGGCAAGTCGTCGCTGGTGATCGACACCATCGCGGCTGAGGCACAGCGCCTGGTCAACGACTCCTATCCGAGTTTTGTCCGCAACCGGCTGCCGCAGCTGCCGGCGCCCGAGGTGCAGTCGATGGCCGGGCTCACGTTCACCGCGCTCATCGACCAGCGTCGGTTCACCGGAAACGTGCGCTCGACGGTGGCCACCGCCTCCGATGTCGCCCCGCTGCTGCGGCTGATCTTCTCGCGCATCGGCGAGCCGTCGGCTGGGTACTCGCCCGCCTACTCGTTCAACGATCCCGCCGGCATGTGCCCGCGCTGCGAGGGCCTGGGCAGTGTGATCGACATCGACGTCGACGAGCTGATCGACCTGGACAAGAACATCGACGAGGGCCCGGTGCGGTTCAGCCAGTTCCGGCCCGGCGTCTACCGCTGGAAGCGCTTCGCCTACTGCAACCTGTTCGATCGCAAGAAACCTCTGCGCGACTACACGCCTGAGGAGATGGACCTCTTCCTCTACGCCGAGCAGTACAAGCTGCCCGATCCCGATCCGCGCTTCCCCCAGTCGGCCCGCTTCGACGGCGTGGTCACCCGAATGCGCGACGTCTACGTCAAGAACCGCCCGTCCAAGATCTCGGCGTTGGTGCGCGAGGAACTCGACCGGCTGATGACCGAGCGCACCTGCCCCGAGTGCGGCGGCGCGCGGCTCAACCAAGCCGCGCGCTCAAGCCTGATCGACGGGCGCTCGCTCGTCGACTGGACGGCCATGTCTGTCGTTGAGTTGCGCCGGCTGCTCGACGACTTCGACGACGCCCGCGTCGCGCCGGCACTCGTCGGGGTGCGGCACACCCTCGACGCGCTGCTGTCCGTCGGGCTGGGGTACCTCTCGCTCGACCGCCAATCCTCGACGCTCTCCGGCGGCGAGGCGCAGCGCGTCAAGATCGTGCGTCATCTCGGCAGCGCGCTCACCGACGTCACCTACGTGTTCGACGAGCCGTCGGCGGGCCTGCACCCGGCCGACGTGCAGCGTCTGAACGCGCTGCTGCTCAAGCTGCGCGACGCCGGCAACACGGTGCTGATTGTCGAGCATCATCCGCAGGTGATCGGGGTGGCCGACCACATCGTCGACATGGGGCCGGGCTCCGGGTCGGCGGGCGGGCGCGTGCAGTTCGAAGGCGCCGTCACCGCGCTGCGCGAGAGCCAGACGATCACCGGCCGGCTGCTGTCCCAGCCGCTGACGCTCACCACACATCCCCGGACACCGAGGGGCTATGTCACCGTCACGAACGCCCGAGCTCACAACCTGACCGGCTTCGACGTCGACGTGCCGCTGGGCGTGCTCACCGCCGTTACCGGGGTGGCGGGTTCCGGCAAGAGCTCGTTCGCCACCGTCGAGTTGCCCCGCCAGCGTCCGGAGTTCGTCGTGATCGGCCAAGACCCGCTGCGCGGCGGGGTGCGCTCCACCGCGCTCAGCATCCTCGGCATCGCCGACGAGGTCCGCCAGGCCTTCGCCGACGTCTCCGGCCTTGCGCCCGCATGGTTCAGCTTCAACTCCAAGGGCGCTTGCCCCGGCTGCAAGGGCAAGGGCTACATCACTACTGAACTGGCTTTCCTCGACGACGTCGCCACCCCCTGCGACGCGTGCGGGGGAGCGCGCTTCAACGCCAAGACGCTGGGCGTCACCATCGACGGACATAGCATCGCCGATGTGCTGAGCATGACGCCGCTGCCCGTCGCCGAACTCTTCTCGACCCACCCGAGCATCGCCCAGACCATGGGTTGGCTGGAGCGCGTCGGCTTGGGCTACAGTCCCGTCGGGCAGTCGCTGGACACCTTGTCGGGCGGCGAGCGCCAGCGCCTGCTGCTGGCGCGGCATCTCAGCGCGTCGCCGTCTCATCTGCACAAGTACATCGTGCTCGACGAGCCCACCACCGGCTTGCACCCCAGCGACGTCAACCGGATCAACCGGCTGTTCGCCGACCTGGTGGAGACGGGAGCGACGCTGGTGGTCGTCGAACACAACCTCCGGGTGGTGGCCCAGGCCGATCACGTCATCGACATCGGCCCCGGCGCGGGCTCCGACGGCGGCCGGCTCGTCTTCGCCGGCGCCCCGAACGAGCTTCGGGAATGCGCAGAATCGCTGACCGGAAAGGCACTGAGCGTCGCTAGCCGCCTTACAGACGGGCTGCGATCTTCGATGCCGTGATCTCTGGCCTAGGCCGATTGGGTGCCGCTCGGTGCCGCCGACGAGCAGAAGCCAGCTACTGCCGGCACGGTCGAGGCGTGGGGGCGTTCGGACTCGAACCCGGTCGGAGGGTGGTACGGGTTGCGCAAGGGGTATCGCGGTCGCTTCGGCACGTACCTGCCGCCGCTCTTGGAAGCGTTGGGACTTGCCGAACTCACGCACGACCCCCGCAACAACCGAATGCGAGCCATCGACCCGTCTGCATGACCTGCACTAGACGCCCGGGCCGTGGGCTCACTCGGCGGCCAGGGTGACGAGGTTGCCCTCCGGGTCGGTGGTGTAAGCGAGCCGTTCGCCCCAGGGCATCATCGTGGGCTCCCTGAGCACGGAGCCTCCGGCGGGCGGCACCGCCTCGACTGCGGCATTGAGGTCGGGCACGTAGACGAACAGTTCGTGACGCGGCCCGGGCCCGGGCTCGACTCCGGCGAGCTGCCGGGGCGATTCTTCGGTAGTGACGGCGATCTCTGCGCCATCCCGGTTCAGACCGATGAAACCCGCCGTGCCGTCGGGTGAGAGCAGTCGGGAGTGCTCGACGAAGCCGAGCGCGGCATAGAATCCCGCCACCTGCTCCACGTTGCTCGCGTAGAGCACTGGAAATGCTCGTAGTGTCATTGGCTCACCCTATATCGCCCGCTTCGTCGGCACTTCGACCGGCACGAGATCGCCCGATCATCGCGTGTAGCGGCTACACCGCCACCTTGGCGCGCGACGCCTGTGCAACCGACTCCGGCGTGGATGACGTTTGGCGAGCGGCGCGGCGCGTGGCGATGAGTCGGGTCGCGGCGAGGGTGCCGATGAGTCCGAATCCTGCCAGCGCGAGCATCGCGGGCTGGAAGCCTGTGATCGCGGTATCGGGGTGGGCGAGGCCGCCGCCGCTGAAGGCGAACACGGCCACGGCGACGGCGATGCCGAGCGCGGCCCCGACTTGCCGGAATGCGTTGCCGACGCCGGAGGCGACGGTGATCGCGGGCGCGGGAACGGTGCGCATCAGCGCGGTGGCCGAGGCGGGGAACGCAATGGCGACGCCGAGGCCGGAGACGATCAACGGCACGAGGATCGCCGTGTAGTTCGTGGACGCGGTGACAGCGAGCAGGATGGCACCGAGGGATTGGAGCGCGAGGCCGAGGGCCAGCAGCGGGGCTTCGCCGATCTTGTCCGAGAGCCGCCCGACGACGGGTGCGACGAGCACGGCGAGTCCTGTCCAGGGTAGGAGCGCGAGGCCGACGCCGAGCGGGTCGGGCGTGATCGCTGCCTGAATGTACTGAGCGAGCAGGTACGCGGTTCCGAACAGGCCCGCCCCGAGTGCAGCCATTGCGATGCAGGCGGCGAGGAACCCGTCGTGACGGAACAGCGCAGGCGGCACCAGAGGGGCGGCAGCGCGGCGTTCCCAGCGGGCGAAGCCGACCACCAGCACCAGGCCCGCGACGACCTCGCCCCACAGCGAAGCGTCGCTGAGGGAGGCCGGGCTGACCCGGGCGAGCGCGTGGGTGACGAGCGCGATGCCGAGGGTCGCCAGCGCCAATCCGAGCAGGTCTGCCCGCCCGGTCTGAGGTGCGTCGGCCGGGATGCGGCGTGCGAGGATGAGGATGACGGCGGCGACGGGGAGGTTGAGCCAGAACACCCACTGCCAGGCGAGGCCCTGGGCGACGAGGCCGCCGATGAGCGGGCCGATGGCGACGGCGATGCCGGTGATCGCGCCCCAGATGCCGATGACCTTGCCGCGCCGCTCGGCAGGTGTGGCGGCGGTGACAATGGCGAGGGCGAGTGGTACGCACACTCCGCCCGCCGCGCCCTGCACCGTGCGCGCAGCCACCAGGACGCCGAGCGTCGGGGCGAGCGCGCACAAGGCGGAGGCGAGGGCGAACAGGGCGACGCCGACCGTGAGCATCCGGCGTCGCCCGAAGCGATCGCCCAGCATCGACCCAGCAAGGATCGAGACGGCGAACGCGAGTGCGTAAGCGTTCACGACCCAGGAGAGGTTGTCGATGCCCGTGCCGAAGTCGTGCCGGATGTTGGGGAGCACGGTGGTGACCACGAGGGCGTCGAGGCCGACCATGAACGAGGCGAGCGAGCAGGCCAACAAGGTTGCGACGCGGGTCGTCTTGGCCGTGGGTGTGGTGGACATGATGACTCCTTGTCCGTGTTATCCGTGAGTGTTCATTCCTGGGATTCGAGGCTGCGGGCGAAGCAGTGCAGGATCGCTGTCCAGCCCTGGGTGTAGCCGAGTTGTGTACCGAGGCGGGCGGGGTCGATGCCCTGCCATCCGCTATGCACGAGCGTGACCAAGGTGTGCTGCGGGGAGACGGCCTTGAACGTCACGGTGATGACCGTCTGTTCCAGGCCGGGGGTGACGTGCCAGTCCATCGCGAAGCGGTGGGTCGGTTCCCAGGTCAGCAGGGTGCCCCAGCGGGCGCGGCTCCCATCGCGACGTATCTCGGTGATCGCCCCACCAGGGCGACGGTCGACCTCGACATCGACGACCTCGCCCGGGGCCATCGAGTAGTCCTTGAGCGGCCACCAGTCCGCGAGCGTGTCGAGGAACAGCGCGAACGTCTCCGGTGCGGGGCAGCGCACCGTGACCTCGGCCATCACCGCGTCTTCCAGGGGGTTTCGCTCCGATTCGTTACGGGGCACCGCCGAGAGGTGCCGGTTCCGGTTCTGCTCAGCAGCCATGATCAGCCCACCTCCCGCTGCTCGCCCGCGTCACTGTGGTATTCCGCCTCGGTGACGGACTGCGCGACTTTCAGGCTCGACGCCCACAGGTCGTTGAGGTAACTGCGGAGTTCTTCCAGCGCGTCGGCGTCGGCCCGGTATAGGCGGCGTGCGCCGTCGCGCCGCTCGACCAGCAGCCCCACGTCCTTGAGGACGCGCAGGTGCTGAGAGACGGCGGAGGCCGACACATCGGAGAACTGCGAGCTGATCTGACCGGCGGGCAGCTCGTTCTCCGCGACCAGTTCGAGAATCGCGCGTCGGCGCGGCTCAGCGAACGCTTGCAGCGCCTGTTCCCGGTTCAGGGTCATGCCGCACCGAACCCGTCACGATCCCACAGGCCCACCTGGTGCCCGTCAGGGTCGGCGAACACCGCGATGGTGCCGAAGCCAGGAATCTCGGTCGGTTCCTGCACGATGCTGCCGCCGAGTTCCACCGCGCGCGCCAGGCCAGCCGCTAGATCGGGCTCGTGGAAGTAGACCCGGATACCACCGGCACCGCCGTCCATCACCGGGCCGATGCCACCGCCAGCGGCACCCTCGCCCGACTGGGTATCCACGACCGCGTAGCCACCCATCTCCGGCAGCGCCATCACCTGCCAGCCGAACACCTCGCGGTAGAACGACTGCGCCCGCTCCATGTCCGGCGACGTGACCTCGAAGTACGACAGTTTCGATCCCATGATGACTCCTTTGTTCAGTCGAGACTTGATTTAGTAGACACTAAATTAAGCAGAAGGTTAAGTCAAGCGCCTTCGGTGCCCTGGTGTGAGGTGAGAATCTCGACGGTCTCAGACGGTATCCCGGGAAGTCGGGCAGGCGGGTCGAGCGAGGAAACCTGGGCGAACTGCAATGGCTCTCCGATGCGGGCGGTCCGGATGTCGAGATTGAGCCGGGGAGGGGGCGGCTCCTGGCCGAGCCTTGTCCGTTGAGAGCTGGCCGCTGAAGTGCGGCATGACGGCGACACCGACGCATCGGGTTTGGGGCCTACGGGATCCTGTTTGCCTTGCCGTAACGTCGCTTCCAGGCCTGCGAGAGTCGGGTGGCCGGCTTTTCGACGGCGTGGTAGAAACCCCAAGCGACGAGGATCGCCGCGGTCACGGCGCACGCGAACACCACCCCGATATGGGCGTTGGGGAGGAGGTGGCGCACGGTGAGGATGATCGGCTCGTGCACCAGGTAGAGGCTGAAGGAGATCGCGCCCAGCCAGTGCACGGGGCGCCATTCGAGGAAGCCCCGGAAGGGCGACCAGGTCACCGCGAGCAGCACCAGAATGATGGTTCCCGTGAGTCCGACGAGCTCCAGTCCGCGCCCGAACTTCGCGTCGACGCCGAGGCCGTAGGCCCACCAGCGCGCCGGCGTGAGCACGACGGCCACCAGGAAGAACAGCAGACCGAGCCGTCGGGTGCGCAAGAACTGCTCGAGCCAGGTGGTGATGGGCCCCCAGTAGGCAGCGAGCAGCGCCCCGATGGCGAACATGGGAAGGTAGCGGAACTCGCCCCAGCCGAAGATGGCGCCGAGTCCGAGTGCGACGATGAGTATAAGAGCCTTGGTCTTCCAGAATCGCGCTCCCACCACCACGAAGGCGATGAACAGCGGCAGCATCAGGGAGAAACGCACCTCCCAGACCAGCGACCACAGCGGACTGATGCCGAACTCGCCACCGCCGTAGATCACCGCGAGGTCGTGGTGCAGCATGTCGGCGTCGTAGCCGGCCGGCCGGTTATTCGTCCATCTCGAGAACGTGTCTGATTGCTGTCTCGGCACCAACGTCATCGACAGCCATGAGAGAACGACGGCGCCCCACACCGGAAGATAGAGCCGGATCATCCGGCTGGGGTAGTAGCCCTCCCAGTCGAAGTTGGCGCGATTCGTGACGGACAGCGTGAGCACCACGCCGCTCAGCACGAAAAACAGCATGACCGCCTCCGGCCCCGCCCACATGATGCGCAGCGGTGTCAGGGAGATCCACCACTCCCAGGTGCCCGTCTCGGGAACGATGAGGCGGCCGTAGATGTCGTCGAAAGTCGGCACCATCAAGAAGGTGTGATCGAGCAGAACGACGAGGGCAGCGACGCCGCGCAACCCGTCGAGGGCCGTGATTCGCGATGGTCTGGCAGTAGGTGGCACGTTTACGAGGCTAGTGGCTCGTCTCCTGAAGCCAAGTCTTGGGGCTCCGAATCGCGGTACATCTCCCACATGCGACGCAGCAGTCCGTCGTCGAGATCCACTCCTGTGACGGGCTTCTCGTGAGCATCCGAACGGTCGCCGTGCACCTCGCGGTACAGCTGCTGCATGCGGCGGTCGAGATGCTCGGCGGCGGCCGCGGCCTCGGTGAGGTCGGCCGCGATGTGGGCGGGCACGGCGCCGTCGTACTTGTAGAAGATCTTGTGTTCCAGGCTGGCCCAGAAGTCCATCGCGATGGTGCGGATCTGCACCTCGACGGTGACCGGAACCGCACCGGTCGACAGGAAGACGGGGATCTGGATGATCGCGTGCAGGCTCTTGTAGCCGTTGGGTTTGGGATTGGCGATGTAGTCCTTGATCTTCAGTACCTTGACGTCGTCCTGCGACGTGAGGGCCTCCATGATCCGGTAGGTGTCGGGGATGAAGCTGCAGGTGATGCGCACGCCGGCGATGTCGGTGATGTGCTCCCGGATCGCGTCGAGCGAGGGCTCGAGGCCGCGTCGGATCACCTTGTCGAAGATGCTGGACGGCGACTTCACCCGCGACCCGATGTGCTCGATCGGGTTGTACTGATGCAGGTGGAGGAACTCCTCGCGCAGGATTTTCACCTTCGTCATCACCTCGTCGGCGGCGAACTCGTACTCCATCATCAGGCGAGTGAAGTCGTCGCGCATCTGGCGCACGAAGGCGAGCATCGCCGGATCGGGGGCCTGTGGCAGTTGTGCTGCCCGTTCCGTGTTCTGCTGAACGTCCTTGTGAGTGGACACGGTACGGATCCTCGCTTCGTCGATGGGGTCTTGCCGAGCCCACTGTAACTCTGCCCGACAAGACCCCTCGTCAACGTCACCTCACGAGTAGAGGCGCTCCAACCAGAGTCGCCACGCCTCCCTGGCCGCTTCGCCGTCGACCTCTTCGTAGATGTAGTGGCCGACGGCGATCGGCATGTTCATCGGAGCCAGGTTGTGGAAACGGTACAGCCCGTCCTTGGCCCGGATCGCGATGAAGTCGTCGGTGGGGATCACGTAGTCGACGACGCCCTCGATCGGTGGGAGGCCGTCGGGGGTAAGCGTGATGGTCTCGCCCAGTCGCGGCGGCGCCGCCAGCCCGAGCCCCTTCTCCAGAGTGGCCCAGCCATCCGGCTCGGCCGAGGCCATCGGGGCCGCCGCCTCCACGTAGGTGGCGGGCTGCCCGGCGAAGTACGTGAGGTACAGCTCCAGGGTGTGCAGGTACATGTCCCAGCCGTAGCTCGTCATCTCCTCGAAGCTGAACTCGTCGTTCCAGTCGTCGCCGAGGAAGCCGCTGTGCACGAACCGCAAGACGGTGATGCCGCCTTCCTCGGTCTCGATCAGGTACTCGAAGGCGTGGAAGGCGCCGTTCTCCTCGGCCGGGGTGCGCACCATGAGTCTGGTGAGCGGCTCCTGCTCGACGATGGTGCCGTCTTGTTCGATGGCGTTCGGGTCGGGGGACCAGGCGGTCTGTCCCTCTCTCGTCGCGATGGCGTGCCACACCTGTTCGGGGGTGGCTTCCAGTTTGATCTCCTTGCGGATCTCGAAGTTGCTTGACATGTCAGGACTCCTCGTTGTTCTGGGGTGGGGACGGGACGGTGGTGTCGGCGGGAATGCTGGGATGGACGGCGACCACCAGGCGATGAGGGCGCCCGCCGTCTGTGTGGTACTTGGCGACGAGATCGGTCAGCTCTCGCGAGAGCTCGTCGGCGAAGGCGGCGCGATCCGCGGCGGAGGCGAAGCGCACCTCGCCGTCCACGGCAAAGGTGGCCACCGACTTGCCGGCCTCTTGCGAGCCGCGCAGGAGGGCGCCGACGTCGCGCACCAAACGCGCGGCCAAGGCCAGCAGCCAACGGGCGGAGAGGCGGTCGGGGGCGCGGCCGGGATCGGGCTGGAGTGGTTCCAGCGCGGTGGGGGAGATCACGTAGGACGACGCGGTGGCCTGCAGGACGCGTTCGGTGAAGTTGCCCTTGCGACGCTCCTCGACCAGTTCGATGAGCCCGTGCTTCTCCAGTGCGCGCAGGTGATAGTTCACCTTCTGGCGGGGGAGATCGAGCTGCGCGGCCAGCGTCGAGGCAGACCCCGGCTCTGCCAGCGCCGCGAGCAACCGCGAGCGCATGGGGTCTAGTGAGACCTCCGCGGCCTCGGCGTCTTCGATCGCGACGACATCCAGCATGTGCCCTAGTCTTCGCTAGACAAAATTATTTGTCAAGAGCGATGTGAGGGTGCTGTTCTCGTCCGATCTGCCCGGATCCGTCCGTCATGACCACCGAGCTATCGGGGCCGCGCCTGGTGTTAGCGAAGGGCGCGGGCAGCTCCGTCGCGGAGCGCGCGATCCAGCGCATCGAGGCTGGTGGTCTTGAGTGTCCAGCGCTGCCAGTAGAGCATCACGTCGTGTGGGGAGAGGCAGGATCCCGGAACGAGGGATAGGTCGACGCCGTCCCAGGAGCGTTCCTCCAGTTCTGGCAGCATGCCCCAGCCGTAGCCATGGCGGACCGCGTCGGAGAACTGGCTGCTCGCCGGCACGGTGTGCCACGGCGTCTCGCCCCAGGGGATGCCGGCTTCGACGAGCCGGTCGGTCTGCAGGCTGTCGCGGCCGTCGAAGACGAGTACTGGTGCGCGTCGTAGGGCGTCAGGCGTGACGCCGTTGGCAAACCATTGCTCAGCGAAGGAGGGGGAGGCGACGGGGCGGTAGCGCATGGCGCCGAGAGGCTCGACGGTGCACCCCTGGACGGCGGTGCGCTGGCTGGTGACGGCGGCCATCGCGGTGCCGTCGCGGAGCAGGTCGGCGGTGTGATCCTCGTCCTCACGCAGGAAAGTGAGTCGCATCGTCGATGCGAGACCGGCCAAGGCCGGCAGCACCCAGGTGGCCAGGGAGTCGGCGTTGACGGCGAGCCGCACCTCCGGCAGTGCGTGGGGCGCAGCGTCGAGAGTCGTGGTGGTATCGGCCGTGAGGGCGTCCATCTGTCGAGCGAGCAGCAGCACGCTTCGCCCGGCCTCCGTGGGTCGTACGGGACGGGTGCGTTGCAGGAGCACCGCGCCGACGGAGTGCTCCAGCGCCTTCAGTCGCTGGCTCACCGCCGAGGGTGTCAGATGCAGATGGCGCGCGGCCGCCTCCAGTGTGCCGTGATCGGCGATGGCGGCCAGCGCCCGTAGCTGAGGAAGATCCCACTCCATGGGGCGATCATAAGCGTTGCTAATGAACCGTTAGAAACATTCGCTGGTCTCTTGATCCATGGCTGCCTAGTGTCGTCCCCGTGCTTACCACTGCCCTCGCCGGATTCGGCTTTCTGCTCAGCCTCATCGTCGCTATCGGCGCCCAGAACGCCTTTGTGCTCCGTCAGGGGCTGCGTCGCGAGCACGTCGGCATCGTGGTGGCGATCTGCGCCATCAGCGACGCGATCCTGATCGCGGTCGGCACGGCGGGTGTGGGGGCCGTCGTGGCAGCCAACCAGACCTTGCTCGTCGTCGTGACCGTGCTCGGTGCCGGGGTGTTGCTGGCGTACGCGGTGGCTGCGCTGCGTCGGGCTGCCCGGCCGCAGGCGCTGGTGGTCGATGGTGTCGATGAGCCTGGAGGTCTGGCGGCGGTGACGCTCACCGCCGTCGCCCTGACTTGGCTGAATCCGCACGTCTATCTCGACACCGTGGTGCTGCTCGGCTCCGTCGCGTCCACCTACTCGTCGCCTTGGACCTTCGCGGCTGGGGCGATGACGGGCAGCGTGTTGTGGTTCGCCGGCCTAGGCTTCGGTGCTGGCCTGTTGCGCCCGCTGTTCGCCAAGCCGGTCGCGTGGCGAATCTTCGATCTGGCTGTTGCGGTGATCATGATCGCGGTGGCAGTGGGGCTGCTTCTAGGGCTTGCCGGATGAGAGGTCCGGCCGGTTCAGCCCTGCCGAAAGCGCATGCCCCGAGCGTCGAGCTCTTCTCTGAGAATCCGGATCGCCTTCGGTCCTACGCCGTGGATGGCGAGCAGCTCCTTCTCGGTGTACTCGGGCAGCTGCGCGAAGCGAGTGATGCCGTGCACGGCAAGCTCGCGTGGCGCGACCTTCCCCATGCTGCGCGGGAACTCCGTGTCTTCGGTCGACGACATGCCCATCCTTCCGTTCGGGTGATTCAGCGTAGCGCTCAGCAAGGCCGTTGACTGCACCGTTCGTAAGACATACGCTTGAATTTGTAGTGCAAGGAGTGTGCAAATGGCGTCGATTACCATACGTGTTGATGATGAGACCAAGGCTCAGGCAACCAAGATCGTCGAGGACTTTGGGTTCGATCTGTCCTCTGTCACGCGCGCCTTCTACCGGCAGATGGTTCGGGAGAACCGCATCCCGCTGAACCTCAGCTATCAGGAACCCAATGAGGCGTCAGTCGAGTCGCTGCGTGAGGCGCGGGAGATTCTCGCTTCGGGAAAGGCACGGTTCAGCGACTCCGATCAGGTGTTCGACGCCCTAGAGATCTAGGCCGCCAGTGCTGGTGCTCGAGTACACGTCTCGGTTCGAAAAGGACGTGAAGAGACTCAAGAAGAAGCGTGCGAATCTCGCTGAGTTGCGTCAGGTGATCAGGCTGATCGAAGCCGACGATCGAGCCTCGCGGGACGAGCTTCGTCGACGCCATCGCATGCATCAGCTCAAGGGCTCCTGGGACGGAGCACAGGAGTGCCACGTCGCCAACATGGGCGACTGGCTTCTTGTGTGGCAGGTCATGGATGGAACCGCGGTACTGCTGCGTACCGGCACCCACCAGGAGATCTTCCGATAGCCCTGACGACGGCGATCGAGGAGCGGCCCCTATGAGCGGTGCCGTCGATCGCTGATCGGAAGGCCCGGACAATATCTAGGCGCCGTGCCGGGTGCCGGCGAGGGTGGTGCTGGAGATCACGCAGATGAGCGCGAGGACAGCCGCCGTGGAAAGGCTGAGCTGCATGCCTTCGAGGAAACGTGTCTCGGGGGTGACGAGCACGCCGAAGACGGCGACCGCCAGTGCGCCACCCACCTGACGGAACGTGTTGGACACGGCACTGGCGACGCCGGCCTGACCGTCGGGGGAGTGCTCCAGGACGATGCCGGCCAGCGGCGGCATGGCGACGGAGCCGCCTCCGCCGATCAGGATCAGCATGATGCCGACGAGCGTGGCCGAGCCCACCTGCGTCGATAGCGCCAGGCCGACCAGCCCGATGACGAGCGACGACATTCCGAGGATGACGGGAAAACGGGGGCCGAACCGGTTGGCGAGGGGGCCGCTGGCGATGTTGCCGAAGAGGGACAGCAGCGCGCTGGGCAGGAAGACGAGCCCTGCCAGGCTGGAGGGAATCTCCAGGTGCTGTTGCAGGTAAAGGCTGGAGAGGAACACGCTGCCGAACCAGGCGTAGATGAAGGTGAACCCGCCGAAGAAGGCCACCCGCATGGGTCTGCGTCGGAACAGCTGGAGAGGCATCATCGGGTGCGCGACGCGGGCCTGCACGAAGATGAACAGTACAAGGGCGGTCACGCCGACGACCAGCAGAACCACGATCAGCGGGTTCCCGTAGCCGATGGCGCCGCCTTCGATCAGCGCGAAGATGATCGTGCCGAGGGCGATCAGGGCGAGGATCTGGCCGGCCCAGTCGAAAGCGGCATTGTTCTGAGGCGAGCGCTGGACACGGACAGCCAGCAGCATCATGGCTATGCACACCGGAACGTTGATGGCGAAGATGAGAGACCAGTCCCAGGCAGACAACGTGCCGCCGAGCACGGGGCCGGCCGCGGAGGCGACGGCTCCGCCCGCCGCCCAGACCCCGAGGGCCTTCGCCCGGCGTCGTGCGTCGGGGAAGGCCTCTCTGATCAAGGTCATGGAGGCGGGCAGCATGAGCGCCGCCGCGACTCCTTGGGCGCACCGGGCGACGATGAGCGCGAGCACCGACGGTGCGAGCGCGCAGAGCAGCGACGTCACTCCGAAGAGGGCGATGCCGGAGACGTAGGCTCGCTTGGCGCCGACCCGATCCGACAGGTTCCCGAAGCACAGGAGGAAGGCGGCGAAGAACAGCGTGTAGCCGTCGAGTATCCATTGCTGCGTGCTGACGCCGCCGCCGAGATCCGCGCGAATGCTCGGCAGAGCGAGGTTCACGATGCTCACGTCGAGCGTGATGAGGAAGAAGCCCAACGACGCGAGCACGAGCGTCGCCGTCGAGCCGGGACGAGCCTCCGGAGACGAGGTGCCCGTCATGCGGCGACTGCCTGAAGCCGGACCGCCGACGCGCTCGAGTTGAGTTCTGCTCGTCGTGCGGGGAGAACCTCGCGCATCTCGCTCCTGTCGTTCATGCAAGCAAGGGTAGGGCGGCCTCGACGGCTGTGGGATGCCCTGCGAGTACACCTTTCCTCAGAGAGCCCTGCCTACTTCAGGTCGAGCACCAGTTTTGCGACGTGGAGCGCCAGATAGGCGACCTCGTCGTCGCTGAGCTGGGTGCGCAGGTTCATCTCCAGGACGTAGCGGAGCTTGGCGGCGCAGGTGAAGGCCTCGGGATGCGCGTTGCGGATCGCGTCGGCGAGGGTCGGCTGTGACTCCGTGATCTGCTTACCGGAGGCGACGCGCGCGTAGAGGTAGCGCAGGTGGGTGACGAAGCGCGCGGCGTTCATGGAGCGATGGTCGATGGTGATGGCGAAGGACGACTCGATCACCTCGAAGGCGCGCCCGATCGACTGGGTCATCTCGATGGCGGGCGTCATACCCGGCGAGGTGAACTGGGCGTTGACGAAGTGCATCGCGAACGCGACCGCCTCGTCGGACTGCAGCTCGACGTCGAAGGCCGCGTCGGCGAGGTCGACGGCCGCCTCGCCGATCTCGAGCTCGACGGGGTAGAGCTGGCTGACCTCCCAGGCGAGGGGGAACCGGATCTCGGTTCCCCCTCGCGAACGCTGGACCGCGAAGTGCAGATGGTCGGCGATGGGCAGGATGAGCGCCTGCGTCACGCGAAGCCCCAGCCGCTGGTGCGCGAGATCCGCGATGCGGCCGGCCACTCGCACATACTCCAGGGGGACGTCGGCGAGGAAACGGGTGAGCCGCTCGTCGGCGTCGCCGGCGATGAAGACCTGCTCCACCTGGTCGGCGGGCAGGGTGTCACCGGGACGCCGGCCGTGACCCAGCCCGCGTCCCAGCGCCACAATCTGCTCTCCGTCGTCGCCGAGAACGAGCAGGGCGTTGTTGCCGATTACGCGCTGGACGCGCATTCCGGCCCCCTCCCGTCGGACTGACTAGCCATCCAGGTTCTCTCCGTTGCTGGCGATGACGCCCTGGTACCAGGCGAAGCTGTCCTTCTTGACGCGCGCGAGGTCGAGCAGGTCGAACTCCTCGCGGTTGACGTAGATGAATCCGTACCGCTTCGAGACGCCGGAGTGGGTCGAGACCAGGTCGATGGCCGTCCAGGGGCAGTAGCCGATCAGGTCGACGCCGTCCGCGATCGCCAGCTGCAGCTGCTCGATGTGGCGCCGGTAGTAGTCGATGCGGTAGTCGTCGTGCACCTTGCCGTCCTCGAGCTTGTCGTAGGCGCCGACGCCGTTCTCGGTGATGATGAGGGGGAGACGGTACCGGTCCCAGAGCCGCCGGAGTGTGGTGCGCAGCCCGACGGGGTCGATCTCCCAGCCCCAGGCGTTGGTCGGCAGGTGGGGATTCTTCTCCGCCCGGTAGAGCCCGATCTCACCGCGGACGATCTGCTGATCGCCCTTGCGGGATGCCAGGTCGGAGGCATCCCCGCGCGAGGCTCCGACGGTCTGGGTGGCGTAGTAGTTGATCGCGATGAAGTCGGGCTTGCCGGCTTCCAGGATCTCCAGGTCGCCGTCGGCGATCTCCGGCTCCAGCCCGCGTTCGACGAGGTACGCCCAGGCGAGCGGATGGTAGCTGCCGCGGGCGGCCAGGTCGAGGTAGAGCAGGTTGCGCACCGCGTCCCAGTCGTCTGCGGCGAGCACATCCTCGGGGGCGGAGCTCGCAGGGTAGATCGCGACGATGTTGGGTGCTGGTCCGATCTTGGCGTCGGGCACCAGGTCGTGGCAGATCGCCATGGCGCGCGCTTGGGCGACGAACATGTGGTGATTCTGCTGGTAGATGCCCTTCTTGTCGGTCTTTCCGGACTCGCCGGTGGTGCCCACCGCGTCGCCGTGCAGCACCATCATGTTCTGCTCGTTGATGGTGAGCCAGTACTTCACCTTGCTGCCGTACTCGGCGAAGAGGATCCGGCAGTACTCGACGAAGGCGTCGATGGTGTCGCGGTTGGCCCAGCCGCCCTGCTGATCCAGCGCGAGAGGCAGGTCGAAGTGGTAGACGGTGACGATCGGCTCGATGTCGTGCGCGAGGAGCGCGTCGATGAGGCGGTGGTAGAAGTCGACGCCGGCCTGATTGACCGATCCGGTGCCGGTGGGCTGGATCCGCGTCCAGGAGATCGAGAACCGGTAGGCCTTCAGCCCGAGCTCCGCGAAGAGGGCGACGTCTTCCTCAAAACGGTGGTAGTGATCAGAGGCCACCTTGTAGTCGCTGGTGCCGTCGGGGAAGTGGGTGCGGGCGTCGACGATGGACGGGCCCTTGCCGTCGGCGTCCCAGCCGCCTTCGACCTGATAGGCCGAGGTGGAGGCTCCCCAGAAGAAGTCCTTTGGGAACGGGGTGGGGTGTGAATACTGCATGTCTTCCTCTCAGGCCTGGACGGTCAGGACGCGCTCGCCGGCGAGTACGTCGCCAGTGGCGGTGGGCGTCACATTCGGGAACTTCTTGTGGTTGGTGACCAGGAGCACCACGGTGGCGGGGTGCCCAGCTGCGGCGATGGCGCCGAGATCGGCGGTCACCAGGGTCTGGCCGGCTTCGACGCGGGTGCCCTTGGTGAGTGCGCCGGTGAACCCTGCGCCGTTCATCTGCACGGTGTCGACGCCGACGTGGACGAGGATCTCGACCCCATCGTCGGAGCGGATGCCGAATGCGTGACCGGTCTTCACCGCGACGATGATCTCTCCGGTCACCGGCGAGACGATGCGTCCGTCGCTCGGATCGATGCCGAGGCCGGGCCCCATCGCGCCGGAGGAGAACACCGGATCGGGGATCTCTGCGAGCGGAACGACGGTGCCGGTGCAGGGGGCGGTCAGCTCCGTCTTGACGACGGTCAGCACGGAGGCAGACGCGGTCGCGGACTGAACAGCGGCGGCGGGGCGGGCGGCGGCGCTGCTGCTGGCCTTGGCTTCGGCCTCCGCAGCGAAACGCTTCTCGTAGCGGGGAGCCAGGATCAAGGTGAGAATCACCGTGACCAGGATCGAGATGCCCAGAGCGATCGAGATGTGGATCAGGTTGTAGAGCGTGTCGTCGCCGATGTACATCGGCAGCGCGGGCAGGCCGGAGTGACCGGTGGCGAAGCGCCTGACCTGCATGATGCCGGCATAGAGGCCGCCGGCCGCGCCGCCGCAGATGGCGGCGATCAGCGGGTACCGCTTGGGCAGGTTGACGCCGTACAGCACCGGCTCGGTGATGCCCATGAGTCCGGTGATGCCGCCGGCGCTGGCGATCTGCTTGACCTTCGGATCCTTGGTGATGAACGCGACGGTCAGGCCGGCGGCGCCCTGGGCGATGTTCGACACGAGGATGCCGGGCCCGACGATGTTGTCGTAGCCCATCTCGCCCAGCTGAGCGAAGCCGAGCGGGCCGACCGCCGTGTGCACACCGAACATGACCATCAGAGGCCACAGCGTGCCGATGAACAGCGGCGGGATCCAGGCCGCCGTGCTGGAGAGGAACGTGAAGAAGACCGCGAGATAGCCGCCCAACCACGCGCCGAGCGGGCCGATGGCGGTCATCGCCAGCGTGCCCATGACCAGGAAGACGATCAACGGCACGAACACCATGTTCAGCGACTTCGGCATCACCTTGTTGAGCCAGCGCTCGAACGGCGCGGCCACCAGCATGACCAGCAGGATCGGGATCACGGAGTTGCTGTAGCCGGTCAGCGTCACCGGGATGATGTCGAACAGCGTCACCGGCTCTCCGGCGGCCACCAGCGCCACCCAGGTGGGATGCACCATGAGCGCCCCGAGGCCTGCCGCGATGTAGACGTTGCTCTTCAGCTTGGTCGCCGCGGAGACCGCGAGCAGGATCGGCAGGAAGTAGAAGACCGCGTCCGCGAAGAAGTTCAGCATGACGTAGGTCTGCGAGTCCGTGGCGACCAGGCCGAAGACGGTGAGCAGCGACAGCACCGCGCGCACCATGCCGGCTCCGGCGATCGCCGGGATGACCGGTACGAAGGTACCCGCGATGAAGTCGATGGCCGTGCTCAGCGGCCCCTTCTTCTCGGCCGGTGCGGCGGGGGCCGAATCCGAGTCGTGTCCGGCGGCCTTCAGCACGTCGTCGACCTCGTCGAAGACGTCCTTGACATGCATCCCGATGACCACCTGGTACATGCCGCCGCTGTTCATCACCTGGAGCACGCCGTCGGTGGCTTCCAGTCCGGCGAGGTCGGCCTTCTTGTCATCGAGGAGGCCGAATCGAAGGCGGGTCTGGCAGTGGAACGCCGTCCTGATGTTCTCAGGCCCTCCCACCAGCTCGACGATGCGCCCCGCGAGGGGAGCGTATTCCTTGCTCATAGCGTCATTGCTCACTTTCGTTGAGCCCCGGAAACGCAAAAAAGACCCGAGCATCGGGCCCACGCCTTAAGCGTGTTCCGGAGCTCAGGTCATGCCCCGTCGTAGCGAGGATCATCCTGGGTCTCAACAGCAGGTGCTGTTAGCGCCACAGCTTAGGTGGGGTGGTGGGGTGCGTCAACCCATCGACGAGACTCATGCGGAGCCCGTTGTCGTAGCGATCGGAGTGGCGCTGAGGCTGCCGAGCAGCGTCAGGCGTTCCGCGCTGGCGGTGCCGGGTTCGGCGGTGTAGATGAGGAAGGACAGGCCGGGCTCGGCCGTGAGTTCCAGCCCTTCGTACGTGAGGATGAGGTCGCCCACCAGATGATGGTGGAAGGTCTTGGTGCCGGAGCCGTGCCGCCGCACGTTGTGCGCGCCCCAGCGGGTGCGGAAGTCCTCGGAACGGGTGGAAAGCTCCCCGATGAGTTCGTGGAGCTGCTTGTCACCGGGGTCGCGGCCGGCCTCGGTGCGCAGGATCGCGACGCTCACGTCCGCCGCGCCCTCCCAGTCGGGGTAGAAGTCGCGGGAGCGCTCATCGAGGAAGTTGAACCGGGCCAGATTGCCTTGCCCAGGGCCGCCGAACACGTGGTCGTAGAACACCCGGCCGAGCGCGTTGGTGGCGAGGATGTCCATGCGGCCGTTGCGCACGAAGGCAGGCCCTTCGGTGATCGCGTCCAGGGCGCGGATCAGGCTCTCTCGCGCCACCCACTGCTTGGGTTTGCGTCGCCGCACCGGCTCGGCCCCGCCCTGGGCCACGCGTGCCAGATCGAACAGGTGTTCGCGCTCGGCGTCGTCCAGCTGCAAGGCCCGAGCGACGGCCTCCAGCACGCCATCGGAGACGCCGGCCAGGCTGCCGCGTTCGATCTTCGAGTAGTACTCGATGCTCACGTCGGCGAGCATCGCCACCTCGCTGCGCCTCAGCCCAGGCACCCGCCTGCTTCCGGATGCCGGGATCCCGGCGTCCTCAGGGGTGAGCCTCGCGCGTCGCGACATGAGGAACTCGCGCACCTCGCTCCTGTTGTTCATACGCGCAACGCTACGACGCCCCGCCGCCAAGTGGGATGCCCTGCCGGTACACCCTTCGAGCAGGCGCGCCGCGCTTGGCGCGTGGAGGGTCCGCCCGTTTGCTGGCTATCGCGGTTGATTCCGTCAGTTCTCGGGCTGAGGTGGCAACAACGCGGTTGTGAACGTTGCTATGCCGACGCACGCAGCCGCGTTGTTGCGGGGGTGGCGAGGAACTGAACGGAATCAGCCTCGACGAGCTTTTCGCGGGGTGCCTTCGGGTGGGCCGTCGTCGTTCGCAGCGAAGCTCACTCCCGCCCTGATGTCGTCGATCGCCATCTCGATCGCACCGCGCAGTACAACGTCACCGCCGAGTGCTGAGGTGATGACGGTTGGTGGGGAGGGAGCGCGGAGATCCGTCAGGCGCCAGTTGATCATTTCGACGAGACGGCCAGCATGCTCGGCGAAGCGGCCTGCCACGACTACGACACCAGGATCGATGAGGAAAGCGATGACGGCGATCGCCTTGGCGAGCCGATCCGCTGTGCGACGGACGGCGGCGGACGCCACGGGGTCGCCCTGCTGGGCAGCGAGAAGGATGTCCACGGCTGTAACTCCCTCCCTCGCTGGTTTACCGCTCTGCTGAAGCTCATCGCGGTAGTACCCCCATACCGACCCGATGCCTTCGACGTTCTCCACGTCACGGATGTTTGTGGCGAAGCCCATCTCGCCGGCCACGCCATGTGCGCCACGCTGTAGTCGCCCCTCGAACACTATTCCGCACCCGAGCAGCTCATCCGCCAGGAGTGTGACGAATGTGGATTCGGGGTCGACCCGACCGCTGCCGCGTTCAGCCCAGGCGGCGAGGTTTGCGTCGTTCTCGACGAGGATCTGCCAGTCGGCCTGTTCGGGGAGGAAGCTGCTCGCCTCCACCTTCACGGCGTCCCACAGAGGATTCCGGCGAGGTGCTTTCCCTGTCTCGTCGAGAGGTGAGCCTAGTCCGACGCAAACGGTCTCGATCCGTCCTGTTGAGACACCTGCGTCCGAGAGCGCCGCGGAGATGGTCGTGCCGAGGTGGTCGCTGCGGGACTCCCACGGGTATCCAGCCGCGAACTCGCGTTTGGCACTCCCGAGAATCCGGCCGGCCAGGTCGGCGACAACCGCGGAAACCGACGTGTAGTTAACGTCCGCGCCAACGACCAATGAGCGCGCTGGGTTGAACTGGAACTGTCGGGCGCGACGCCCGGGCGTATCGGCTCGGGCGCCCGCCCCTTCAGTAATCCACCCAAGGTTGTCGAGAGCGCGGCAGATGTCCAGGACGCTCGCGCGCGTCAGGCCGGAGGCGTCCATCAGCTCTTTCGCAGTCAAGGAACTGTCAGCGTTGCTCCAGAAGACGTCGAGCAGCGCATGCAGGTTCCGCTCGCGCATCGACTGCGGCGACGTTGCTGCGCCTGGGTCGCGTCGCGCGGAGGGGAGTTGGCTCCTGCGAATGCTTGACATGCCGAATAGTCTGCCGTACCTTTCCTTTACGCTCTATATATTTAGAGTGTAAACATAGTGTTCATCAAGGAGGATGCATGAAGACACGACGTTCCTGGTGGCGGGCCGGTGCGGCCGTCGCCGTCGCTGGCACGCTGATGCTGACAGCCTGTGGCAGCGACAACGGCGACGAGACTGACGCCGACGGCAAGCCGACCGTGACCGTTCAGGTGATCAAGGATGCTCGGGCGAAGCCGATGGCAGAGATGCCGTGGACGAAAGACCTCGAAGAGGCCTGTGGTTGCACGATCACGTGGCAGGAGACAGCCAGCTCGTCCTGGCAGCAGCAGAAGCAGGCTTCGCTGGCCGCAGGTGAGATTGCTGACGTCACGATCGGCGGCTACGGCAGTGGCGACTGGGGCGACTACAACAGCTTCTTCGTCGACTTGTCGGCTGAGCTGGAGAGCATGCCGAACCTGAAGGCGACGTTCGAGGGCAGTCCCTTCTCTAGGGTGGTGTCGACCTGGGAGGGCAAGGTCTTCGGAGCGCCTGGCGTGAACACCGGCATCATGGCGAACTCGAGCGCTCACCTGTTCATCAACAAGCAATGGCTCGATGCGTTGGATCTCAAGGAACCCACGAGCTGGAGCGAGTTCGAGGCGGTGCTGGAGGCGTTCAAGTCGGGGGATCCGAACGGCAATGGTCAGGCTGACGAGGTTCCCTTCGACTTCCTGGCGCCGTCGGCTGACGGCTGGGGCTGGTTCAATCCCAATGTCCTACTAGGCAGCCATGGCATCACGGTCCCCGGCGGCGGTGGCAACGGCATGTTTGCTGACGACGGCGTGATCAAGAACTACCTGACCGACCCCGCCTACAAGGACTTCATCGTCTACATGAACGAGTTGTGGGACGCCGGGGTGATCGCGAACGATGTCTTCACCCACGACTTCTCGCAGTACATCTCCCGGCTCAAGGGTGAGGGTGACACAGCCCTCGTCGGTGCGACGATCTGGTGGACTCCGTCCGACGCGTTCGGCTCCCAGATCGCGGACCAGTATGTCACTCTGCCGACGCTTGTCGCCGACAATGCCCCTGACGCCGCACGGACATGGTTCTTCAATGGCGACGGCTTGAACTTCAGCACGAACAGGATCTCGGTGTCCGCTGCCGTGAAGAACAAGGAAGCGGCGCTGAAGATCGTTGACGCCTTCTACACCCCGGATATCGGTATCCAGGCGCGTTACGGTTCGTTCGACGTCGGTGTGAAGAAGAACGGCGAGAAGGACTACACCGTCATTTCCTCCGACGACCCGAACATCAACGCCTCCGACTGGCAGTTCCAGAACTCGCTGTCCGATGGCGCGCCGGGCTGGTTCGTGCAGCCAGGGGTGAAGCTGAGCCTGCCGAAGGAGCAGTTCGAGGTGCGTGGCGTGGACGCCACATATGCAGATGACTTCGCCAACATCGATCTGAACGCTGATGTCATCTACGGCGGAGTGTCGATGACGGCTGATGAGACCCGGGAGTTCTCGCTCAATAACACCGGTATCTCGCAGACAGCGATGGCCAAGTTTGCCGAGTGGGTGACCAAGGGCGGGGTCGATGCAGATTGGGATACCTACGTGGCGGACCTCGAGAGGAACAATCTTTCCAGGCAAGTTGAGATCACTCAGAGCGCGTACGACCGCTTTACTCAGCTGATGAAGGACAACAATGTTGACCTCAACACTGAGTTGAATGATCCGAACCTCCAGTTCGTCGAGAACGCCGACGGCACCGCGACGGTCTCGCGGTAGCTGACCCGGGGCCGTGTCTCCGAAAGAGGCGCGGCCCCCTCTCAGCGATCGAAGCAGATCGCACAACGTCACAGTCGCGCAACAAGAGAGGGGAGCGACATGAGTATCTCGCAAACGGAGGAAGTGGTCCTCGCGCGTGCCGTCAAAGACCTGCGAAAGCAGCCGAAGGGCAGCATCGGTCAGCGTCTCACAGGCCACATGAGTCGGTACTGGCAGTTGTGGCTCATGGCCCTGCCCGCCATCGTCTTCATCATCATTTTCTCGTACGTCCCGATGTACGGCATCCAGCTCGCTTTCCGTGAGTTCGATCCCACCAAGGGCCTCACTGGTGGCGAGTTCGTCGGTTTCAAGTATTTCGAACAGTTCTTCAACAATCCGCAGTTCGGGCAGATCATGGTCAACACGATCAAGGTCAGCCTGTGGACGCTGGTGATGGGGTTCATCGCTCCGATCATCCTGGCCCTGGTGTTGAATCAGATCGGTAACAAGAAGATCAAGAGCTTCACTCAGACCATCACCTACATGCCGCACTTCATCTCGGTGGTGGTCATGGTAGCTATCATCCAGATCTTCCTGGCCCCGGGCAGTGGCATCCTCGGCAGGTTCTTCGGTGATGTCAGTGTGATGGGCGATCCGAGCGCGTTCGTGCATATCTACTGGATCTCGGAGATCTGGCAGCACACGGGATGGAACTGCATCATCTACCTGGCGGCCCTGTCGTCTGTCGACCCCGCTCTGTATGAAGCAGCGAAGATCGATGGCGCGGGTCGGCTGAGACTGATTCGTCACGTCGATATCCCGGCCATCCTGCCCACCGCAGGCATCCTGCTCATCATGAACATGGGTGCGGTTCTCGGCGTTGGTTTCGAGAAGGTCTACCTGATGCAGAACACGCTGAACATCACGGCCTCCGAGGTCATCTCGACTTATACCTACCGGGTCGGCATCCTGGGCAACCAGTTCTCGTATTCGACCGCGATCGGGCTGTTCAACTCCATCATCAACTTCACCTTCCTGATCGCTGCCAACGCCGTGGCGAAACGGGCCAGCAACACGAGCATCTTCTGAGAGGGGCTGAACCATGAGCAACACGCAACAGACAGGCTCGCTCGCACCGAAGGTGGATCCGGCCTTCACACCGCGAAAGCGCGGCAAAGAGCAGAAGCAGCCGTTGGATCGGCTGGTGGATATCTGCCTCGCGATTCTCGTCGTCCTGATCATTGCCGCGGTCACTTACCCGATCTGGTTCATCATCGTCGCGTCGGTGTCGTCCCCGAGGGCGGTCGCGACCGGTCAGGTGACGCTGCTGCCCCAGGGGCTAGGCTTGGCCGGCTACGAGCTGATTCTTGGCGACGCGCGAATCTGGACCGGCTACAAGAACACGATCATCTACGCCGTGGTCGGTACCGCGATCAACCTGCTGGTCACACTTCCTGCCGCGTTTGCGATGTCACGCCGAGAGTTCCGCCCCCGCCGTATCATCATGTTCTTGTTCGCGTTCACGATGTTCTTCGGCGGCGGCCTCATTCCGTCGTTCCTGCTGGTAAAAGACCTCGGCCTGCTGAACACCATGTGGGTGTTCGTCCTTCCTGGCGCGTTCTCGGTGTTCAACATGATCATCGCCCGGTCGTTCTTCGAGTCCTCGATTCCCGAAGAAATGTACGATGCCGCGCAGATTGACGGTCTCACGTACTTCGGCTACTTCACAAAGATCGTGCTGCCCCTGTCGGGCGCCATCATCGCCGTGATCGGCCTGTACTACTTCGTCGGCCACTGGAACAACTTCTTCACCGGTCTGATCTATATCCGCGAACAGAACCTGTTGCCGCTACAAAACGTGCTGCAACAGATCCTGATGGCGAACCAGTCCGCCGGCCAGGTTGGGGGCTCGGCAGGTACGGGTGCTGGTGAGGCACAGGAGTTCGCTGATCAGATCAAGTTCGGCGTGATCATCGTCTCCAGCCTGCCGCTCATGATCCTGTACCCGCTGCTGCAGCGGTTCTTCGATAAGGGCGTCATGATCGGCGCCGTCAAGGGATGACCATGGCAGAGGTGTACGCATGAGGGGTGTCGCACTCGGCTACGAACGGGCCGCGCGCATCGTGATGATGATCTTCGTCGTCAACGTCGCCTTCGTCGTGCACACCTTCCTGGGGGTCGTCATCGCCGGGTTCTTTCCGGCGGTGGCGGCCTCTTACGCGACGTTTCGCACCTGGGCGGTGTCCACGGACAAAACCTGGACGGTGAAGCGGACCTGGGTTACCTTCCATCGTGCCTGGAAGGACGAGTTGGGAGGCGCCAATGCGTTCGGCTGGCCGCAGCTGGCGGTCGGGCTCTTGTTGGTGTGGGACTACTACTTGGCCAACTGGAACGATATGGGCGTGTTCGGGATCGCTGTCTCCGGCGTCCTGCTCCTGGTCAACGTCTTCTACTGGCTGTTCGTGCTCGCGTCCTGGGCGGTGCGCTCGAACTTCAACGAGCGCCCGTGGTGGATCATTCGCACGTCGCTGCAAATGGTGCTTGCCCGACCGTTATGCAGCCTCATGATCGTCGTGCTCCTCGTCCTCACCGTGTGGGCATGGACACAGTGGCCCGGGATCCTGATGACCTTCGGGTTCGCCGTCCCAATCTTTGCTGTGGTGGTCGCCGTGTACTCCTTCGGGCGCCTCCCAGGGATGGATGCCCGAGCCGGGCATGAAGCCACAGTCCACGAGGGCCACCGAAACACCGCACACCCGCCCACGGCGTGAGCTGGCCGAAGCACTCACGTCCGCAGCTACACAACCCTGATCGTCTTCGCGATCACACTTCAACCTCACATGAAAGAGAAAATGAACATGACGAGCCACGACCCCGGCAGCTTCCGTCCCGACGGCTGGTGGCGTTCTGCGGTGGTCTATCAGATCTATCCGCGTTCGTTTCAGGACTCGAATGGTGATGGGATCGGCGACATCCCGGGTATCACCTCGCGCCTGGACTACCTGGCGGAGCTGGGCGTGGATGTGATCTGGCTGTCCCCGGTCTATCGCTCTCCGCAGGTGGACAACGGCTATGACATCTCCGACTATCAGGACATCGACCCGCTGTTCGGCACGCTGGAGGATCTGGATGAGTTGATCGCTAAGGCGCATGGCCATGGGATCAAGTTGGTTATGGATCTGGTGGTCAACCACACCTCGGATCAGCACGACTGGTTCCAGGAGTCCCGTGACCCCGCGTCGATCAAGCGCGACTGGTACATCTGGAAGCCCGCGCGGGCTGGCCTGGAGCCAGGGTCAGCCGGAGCCGAACCGTGGGACCAACCAGCCGCGTTCGCGCCGAAAGCGTGGACGTTCGATCCTGCCAGCGGCGAGTACTACTACGGTATGTTCAGCCCTGCTCAGCCGGACTTGAACTGGGAGAACGAGGACGTGCGCCAGGCCGTCTACGCGATGATGCGCTGGTGGGTGGAACGCGGTGTCGACGGCTTCCGGATGGACGTGATCAACCTGATCTCGAAGCCTTGTGAGATCACTGGAACCGTTTCAGCGTCCGCCGTTCCAGGAGAGTTCGGGCCCCGTCTTCACGAGTTTCTTGCCGAGATGAACCGCGAGGTCGGGCTGGACGACCACAATCTCTTGACCGTTGGCGAAATGCCGGGAGCCACAGTCAACACGGCCCTTCTTACTACCGACCCGAGCAGGCACGAACTGAACATGGTGTTCACCTTTGAGCATGTCAGCCTGGATCAGGGGCCTCGAAGCAAGTGGGATCTGGCGCCATTGGCGTTGCCGGTGCTGAAGAAGAACTTGGCCGACTGGCAGTACGGGCTGGCGGAGGCTGGCTGGAACTCGCTGTACTGGGACAACCACGACCAGCCGCGTGCCGTGTCGCGGTTCGGCGACGATTCGCCGGAGCACCGTGTGAACTCAGCGAAGACTCTGGCCACGGTGCTGCACTTGCACAAGGGCACGCCGTACGTCTACCAGGGTGAGGAGTTCGGCATGACGAACTCGCCGTTCACCCGCATCGAGGACTACCAGGACGTCGAGTCGTTGAACTACCACGCGCTCGCTACGGCTCGTGGGGTCGCCGAGGAAGATGTGCTGGTGTCGCTGGCAGCGAAGAGTCGTGATCATGCCCGCACCCCCGTCCACTGGGACGACAGCGAGCATGCGGGTTTCACCACCGGGCAGCCGTGGTTCGGTGTGAACCCGAACTATTCGGAGATCAACGCGGGAGCCGTCCGTCGCGAACCCGATTCGGTGTTCGCGCACTACCAGAAGCTGATCAAGCTGCGTCACGACGACGAGACCGTCCGGGAGGGGCGCTTCCAGCTTCTGCTTCCGGACCACGACCAGATCTGGGCCTTCACCCGCGCCCTCGGTGGCGACAGCCTTCTTGTGATTGCGAACTGCTCGTCGCTCCCCGCTGAGATTCCCGCCGACCTCCCAGACCTCGCCGGCGCGGACCTTGTCCTCGGCACCCACCCGGACTCAGATTCAGGCATCCTCGCGCCCTGGGAGTCCCGGATCCTCCGCCTCAACTGACCCCTCTCGGCAGAGATCTTTCTATGCGATCAGCCAGGGCCGTATCGGGCCTGGCGTCTGGCATAGAGAGATGTGTGCCGGAAACCCAACCCAAGGAGCAACCTTGTTCTCCATGTCTGACGGCCGTCTGGCCCCGGCGCACCCCGACGCCGTCGTCATCGGCCCCACCTACCGGTTCACCGTGCTCACTTCTCGCCTCATCCGAATGGAGTGGAGTGAGGATGGTCGGTTCGTCGATGAGCGGTCGCAGCTGGTGGTCTCTCGCGACTTTCCCGTGCCCGACTTTGTTGTCACGCGTCTTCCGGGTGGGGGAGTTGAGATCCGTACGGAGCACTTGAGGCTGCGCTATGACGGTGCCGAATTCAGCGAGGGTGGGCTCACCGTGGCGCTGCTCAAAGGCGCGGTCGATGCTCACTATTCGTCCTGGAGGTACGGATTCGCGTACCCACAGAGCAGCTACCAGCGCAACCTGCTGGGCACCGCGCGGACGTTGGACAACGCCGATGGCGAGGTGGAGCTGGAGCCCGGGATCTTGGCAACCTATGGGTTTGCCGTCGTCGATGATTCCGATTCGGCGCTGTTGTCCGAGGATGGCTGGATTGCCCCGCGACCTGCCACGAGCTTGCCGCGCAGGGATCTGTATCTGTTCGCGTATGGCAATGACTTCAACGCTGCGCTCCGCGACTATCACCGGCTCACCGGTCCGGTCCCCGTCGTGCCGCGATACGCGCTCGGAAACTGGTGGAGCCGCTTCTGGCCGTATAGCGAGGAGGAGTACCTGACGCTGATGGACCGCTTCGAGGCGGAGCGCGTCCCGCTGTCGGTCGCAGTCATCGACATGGACTGGCACCACGTCGACATCGACCCGGAGATCGGCACAGGATGGACCGGGTACACCTGGAATCGCGAGCTGTTCCCGGATCCCTCTCGCTTCCTGGGAGCGCTGCACGAGCGCGGTCTGGCAGCCACGCTGAATCTGCACCCAGCCGACGGTGTGCGCCGTCACGAGGAGGCCTACCCGCAGGTCGCCGAGGCTATGGGGATCGACCCTGCCAGCGGCCTTCCTATCGAGTTCGATGTCACCTCTCGCGAGTTCGTCGACGCCTATCTGACCCATCTGCATCATCCGTTGGAGGAGCAGGGCGTGGACTTCTGGTGGATCGACTGGCAGTCGGGCGGCGCCACCAGCGTTCCCGGGCTCGATCCCTTGTGGATGCTCAATCACATCCACTTCCTCGACTCCGGGCGCGATGGCAAGCGCCCGCTGACGTTCTCTCGGTACGCCGGGCTGGGCAGCCATCGCTACCCCGTCGGCTTCTCCGGCGACACGATCACGACCTGGGCTTCCCTGGCCTTCCAGCCGTACTTCACGGCGACCGCCGCGAACGTCGGGTACACTTGGTGGTCGCACGACATCGGTGGCCACATGCTCGGGGTCAAGGACACGGCGCTCACCGTGCGCTGGTTCCAGTTCGGCGTGTTCTCCCCGATCAACCGGCTGCATTCGTCGCCGAACCCGT
This sequence comes from Tessaracoccus caeni, assembly GCF_029211185.1. GTDB lineage: Bacteria > Actinomycetota > Actinomycetes > Propionibacteriales > Propionibacteriaceae > Arachnia > Arachnia caeni. The sequence continues at coordinate 37,854 of NZ_JARGDO010000018.1, read as the reverse complement.
TCTTCTCGAAGGAGCCGTGGGCGTTGGGCTCGGAGGCGTCGGCCATCATCGCGCCCTTCATGCGGCTGCGCCATCGCCTGATTCCGATGCTGTACACCGCGGCGTGGCAGGCCCATACCGATGCTGTTGCTGTCGCCCGCCCCATGTACCACGACTGGCCGGGTGAACGGATCGCCCAGCAGATGCCCGATCAGTACCTGCTGGGTGAGCACCTGCTCGTCGCACCGATCACGGCCCCGGAGGATCCCGTCACCAAGCTGTCATCGGTGCGGGTCTGGCTGCCCGACGGCGCATGGTTCGACATTTTCACCGGCCAGCGCTATGAGGGCGGCGACGTCGTCCCGATGTTCCGAGGGCTGGGACAGATTCCGGTCCTTGCCAGGTCCGGGTCGGTGCTGCCGCTCGCGGAAGCGACGGCGCCGATCGTCGATTCGCCTGTCAGGCTGACGCTTCGCGTTTACCCGGGCGACGGTGTTTCGCACCTGAGCGAGGATCATGGCGAGGGTGTGCCATCGGAGCCGAATGTGACGCGCTTCGTGCAGCGCCTCACCGTCCGCGATGACGGTCTGGCTGAGCTGCATGTCGTTATCGAGCCGACTACCGGTCCCGAGCCGTTGCGAGAGCGTGAGTTGGTGCTCGAGATCGTCGGTGCGTCTGCCTGCGACGGTGCCGAGAACGCCGTCGTGTGTGACGACGAGCTGCTGTGTCCTGCTTTGAGGATTGATCTCGGGACGATCGACATGACCGTTGGTACTGAGCTGACTCTTACCCTCGCTCCCGCCCCGTCGAATGTGGAGAAGAAGACATTCGTGCTCCTCGATGCCGCGGAAATCGAGTACATGACCAAGCAGATCGCCTGGCACGTTATTCAGCGGCAGGATGGGCTGGCGCTCGCGCGGAGCCTTGCCTCGTTGGACCTTCCGCAGGATCTGCGAGACGCGCTGTTAGAGCGTGCGGCGGCAACACAACCCTGGTAGGAGGCGAATCCAATGACGACTTATCTCGGGATTGATGTCGGCGGCTCCAGCCTCAAGGCTGCTCCCGTTGACCTCCAAACCGGCGAACTGGTGGGGCGGCAGTTGTGAATCGCCTCGAACGTCGTTCTGACATCGCGCATGAATACCGCCAGCCGAGATTGACGCCACTATTCCGAGGGCGGACGACCTCCGATTTGTCGTAGGCACGGCGACTACAGGATGTGTCCTCGTGAGTGGCCCTGCAGATCATTGCGTTGGCTGTGGTGGGCGCGGGTGGCGATCTCGTCCGCGAGGTAGCGGTGGCGAGGTAGGAGCTGACTAGCTGGGTAAGTGGTGGCGAGGAGGTCGATGCACTCTTGAGCAGTAGCGTAGCCGAGGTGGTTGAACAGGGTCACGGCGTCATCGAGGTCGCGCTCGTCGCGGGAGGCGTGCAGCTTCATCGCCAGGAGGTATCCGGGTGACGGGATCTGCACGAGCAAGGATTCGGACTCGAACACGGTGCTCGGATTCTCGTCGGCTCCGGGCAGGAACCCTTTGGCAGCGTCGTTGAGCCAGTCGGGTTCCAGTCCATGCGGACCACTCATGTCCTCCGCGATTTGTCGTACTTCGGGTGCGGGTACGAACAGCGCATCCACATCGCGGGTAAGACGGCCGGCGTCATAGGCCAACGCCATTGCCGCACCGCCGACGACGAATAGTTGCGCCTGCACGCCTGCGGCGGTGAGCCGATCTGACAACTCTTGGAGCAGGACTTGCACCTGTCCTGCGTCGAGCTGCCCGCTCTCAGTCATGCCCTCGCCAGCGAACGAGCGGTGATGAGAATCCCGCGCCGCCGGAATGCCGCTGGGCTTTCCTGGTCGGCATCGGTATGGAAGATCGCAGGAACCGCCGGGTACCACGCTTCTGTGCACCGAGACGGATCGGACGCCCATTCAGGGGCGGGCCAGCCGTCGCGGCTGGCGAGGTAGTCGGCGAGGGCCGCGAATGCGGCATCGAGCTGTGTCGATCCGGTGCGGGGTGGCTCGTCGGTGAACACTCCGGCCGCAAGAACAGGGCCTCCGCGGCGCAGCACGGAGGTGTAGTCGTCCAAGGTCTGGAGGACTCCGAAGCGCCAACACCCATCAAGGGTCTCGCCGTCGGCGAGCAGAGTCCGGCATGCCTCGGCGTTCTGCACCGCTGTGTGACGTACACCGACACGAGAGTTCGGTCGCGTCGCGGGGGTGGCCCGAGCAACATCAAGCAGCGCCGCAATCGAGAGCACTTCACCCTGGAACACCATGACCGTTCCCTCCTTCCTGTGGCTCCATTCTCTCAGACGTTTCCAGCGGGGTCACGAGTCCACAGCCCGGTCCTTACATGCCTCGGGTCCGGCCCGTTGTGGCGCGGGTCGGGTGCGCGCCGTCGCCCACGTAGACGAGGATTCCACCCGCGCTCGCGGAACCGGCCGTTCTTGGGAGAGTCTCTCCAAGAACGGCCGGTTGGCGATTGTTCGTCTCGGTTGCCCGAGGTCAGAGGTTGATGGTGATGTTGCCCATCTGGATGTCGTACTTGAGGCGATCCAGCTCGGTGCGAGTGGCGTCCGAGACTTGAGCGTCGAAGTCGTGGAACGGAGCCAGGTAGGTGCCCTGGTTGGCGAGGGTGCCAACGTAGGCCTCGTTGCTGAAGTCACCCGCCTTCGCGGACTTGATCGCCTCGTACACCGCGACGTCGGCCGCCTTGACCACCGAGGTCGGGATGACCGGGGCGAAGCCCTCCTGGCTGACGGCACCGTCGGTATCGACCCAGATGATCGACAGTGCGCCGTTGCTCTCCTTCGCCAGGTCCAACGCGCCCTGGCCGGAGCCGCCCGCGGCGGCGAGGATGATGTCCGCGCCCTGATCGGCGAGGCCCTGGGCGACGGCTTTCGCGGCCTCCGGATCGGCGAACGGGCGGTCGCTCTGGACGAACTCGCCCGCGCTTCCGTCCCAGCCGATCGCCTTGATGCTGGCGCCGTGCTGCTCGTTGTAGTACTCGACACCCTGCACGAAGCCGGACATGAACGCGGTCACTGCGGGCACCTGGCGGCCGCCGAATGTGGCGACGGTGCCCGACTTGCTCAGCGAGGCCGCGGCATAGCCCGCCATGAACGACGGCTCCTCGGTCTTGAACAGCAGGCTTCTCAGGTTCGCGGGCGGAGCATCGTAGGCGGTGTCGACGATGGCGAACTGGATGTCGGGGCTCTTCTTGGCCGCGGCCTCCGTGGTCTCACCGAACTGCGAACCCACTGTGATGATGATGTCGCACTTCGCGTCCACCATCGACTGGATGTCCTTGGCGTAATCGGCCTCTGCCTTGGACGAGGCCGTCTTGACCTCGATACCGAAGTTCTCCTTGGCCTTCAGGAGCCCCTCGTGGGACACCTGGTTGAAGGCCCGGTCTTCAAACCCGCTGGCGCCTCCCACCATGCAGGCGCTGAACGAATCTACGGGTGTCTCGGCCTGGCAGCCAGTCAGCGCCACGGCGACGGCGACTCCCGCACCGATCAGGATCTTCTTCATGGAACATGCCTCCTGCGACGTACGCCCCAGGCCTCGGCGCCGGAGCTATCAGAACTATACCGGTTAAGTTTCCGAGTGGAATAGCTTTTACGGCGAGATTTTCCGGAAAATTCTCGGACGGGCGTCATGCCCACCGTTGGCTCGCGCTGAGGCCTTACGATTCCTGGCGAGCTGGATCGCTCTGGCCCTCACGTCCGGCGAAGCATAGGCGCCCGTCGGCCTGGTCTGGGATACCCGGCCGGCACGCGGATGGCCGCCTATAGGCCGACCATCTTCATGCCGGCCTCGTTGTAGCGATCGCCGGCCACGCCGAGTCGGTCGACGAGGTGGTTGAGGTCGGCGATGTCGTCGGCGGAGAGCCGCACGGTGGTCGCGCCGGCGTTCTCGTCGATGCGTTCGCGGCGACGGGTGCCGGGGATCGTGACGATAAAGGGTGCTTGGGCGAGCAGCCAGGCCAATGCGATCTGGCCGGGGGTCGCTTCGCGTTGCTCGCCGAGTGCGGTGACGTGATCGAGCAGGGCCTGATTGGCGGCGAGGCTCTCGGCCTGGAAGCGGGGGACGCGAGCGCGGATCTCGTCGGCGCCGAACGTCTGGTTTGCGGAGACGGTGCCGGTGAAGAATCCTTTGCCCAGCGGGCTGAACGGCACGAATCCGATGCCGAGTTCTGCCAGAGTGGGGAGCACTTCGGCTTCTGGGTCTCGGGTCCAGAGCGAGTACTCGGACTGGACGGCGGTGACGGGGAAGACGGCATGCGCGCGGCGGATGGTGCTGGCGCCGGCCTCGGAGAGTCCGAAGTGCCTGACCTTGCCGGCCGCGACGAGTTCGCCGACGGTGCCGGCGACGTCCTCGATGGGAACGTTCGGGTCGACGCGATGCTGATAGAACAGGTCGATGGTCTCCACCCCCAGGCGTTTGAGGGACGCGTCGGCGACGCGGCGGATCTGCTCGGGCCGGGAGTCGGTGCCCTGCATCTTTCCGTCGACGATGTTCCATCCGAACTTCGTCGCGACGATGACCTCGTCGCGGATCGGGGCGATCGCTTCGCCCACCAGTTCCTCGTTTTCGTAGGGACCGTAGACCTCGGCGGTGTCGATGAAGGTGACGCCGTGTTCGACGGCGTAACGCAGCACGCCGATCATGTCGTCCCTGTCTCCGGGGTTGGGGCCGTAGGACATGGACATGCCCATCGCCCCCAGTCCGATGGCTGATACTTCAAGGCCTTGGCCCAGCGTTCTTCTGTGCATGGTGGTCTTTCTCGTCGATCTCTTGGTGGTATTGCCGACGGCTACTCGCCGTAGACGTCTTTGGCTAGGCGGAACGCCGCCCAGGCCTTCGGCCAGCCGGCGTAGAAGGCGGCATGGGTGAGCACTTCTGCCATCTCGTCTTTGGTGACGCCGTTGTCCTTGGCTCGCTGGATGTGGTGTTGGAGGGAACTGTCCAGCACGCCGCTGGCCATCAGCGCAGTGACGGTGACAATGCTGCGCTCACGCAAGGGGAGTTGTTCCTCGCGGCTCCAGACCTGGCCGAAGAGGACGTCGTCGTTGAGTTCGGCAAACTTTGGTGCGAAATCGCCGAGAACATCGCGCCCGGTGGTGACCTTTTCCATGTGTTGCTCCCTATGCCAGGTTGTTGTAGTACTCGTCGGTGACGGGTTCGAGCCATTCGTTGCTGACGCCGTCGCCGGGGGTGATGAAGGCGAGGTGAGAGAACCAGGAGTCGGCTTTGGCACCGTGCCAGTGTTTGGTGCCGGCTGGAATGCGGACGACGCTGCCTGGTTCCAGGCTGATGGGCTCTGACCCTTCGGCTTGGTACCAGCCGCTGCCTGCGGTGCAGAGCAGGATCTGGTCGCCTCCGCCGTCGGTGCCGTGGTGGATGTGCCAGTTGTTGCGGCAGCCCGGCTCGAAGGTGACGTTGTTGACCGGAACGCTCCCACCCGTGAGCGGTGCGAGATAGCTCTGTCCGATGAAGTACTGGCCGAAGGCGGTGTTCTTCTCGCCCTGGGGGAAGATCTGATCGAACTCGTTGTCAGTCATGTCTGTTCTCCTTGTTCTTGTTCGTGTTCACCATGGCTCACCCCGCCAATCTGTGGCGTCAGGCGCCCATCCGGATGAGGGACTTGATGGCCCGGCGTTCGTCCATCGCCCGATAAGCGTCGGGTGCGTGGTCGAGGTCGGTTTCGTAGTCGAACACACGGCCCGGGTTGATGACTCCGGAGAGCACGTCGGGGAGGAGTTCGGGGATGTAGCGACGGGCGGGGGCGACGCCACCGGCGAAGCCGGTGTTGCGGAAGATCATGGTGCTGACGGGCAGGGTGACGTCGTGCGGCACGCCCACGGCGCCGACGGTAGAGCCGACTGCGGCGATGCCGTAGGCGGTGTCCATCGATTGGCCGGTGCCGACGCATTCCATGACGGCGTCGGCGCCGTAGCCGTCGGTGAGTTCGAGCACGTGGTCGATGGCGTCTTGGCCTCGCTCCGCCACGATGTCGGTGGCGCCGAACTCCCTGGCCACCTGCTGGCGGGTGCTGTGGCGAGACAGGGCGATGATGCGTTCGGCGCCGAGCCGACGGGCGGCCAACACGGCGGAGAGCCCCACCGCGCCGTCGCCGACCACCGCGACCGTCAGGCCTGGCTGGACGCGGGCGGAGACAGCGGCATGGTGTCCGGTGCAGGCCACGTCGGACAGGGCGAGCAGAGACTTCATGGTGGCGTCGTCGTAGTCGCCGGCCGGCACTGTGACGAGGGTGGCGTCGGCGTAGGGGACGTGCACCTTTTCGCCTTGGCCGCCGTCGTTGCCATGGTTGCCGAAGGAGCCGGCGTTGACGCAGTGGCAGGGCCATCCGGCTTGGCAGGGGCGGCATTGACCGCAGCACCACAGGAACGGAGCGATAACCAGGTCACCCTCGGCGAGCCCCTGTACCTCGGAGCCGATGTCCTCGACGATGCCGATGAACTCGTGGCCGATGGGGCCGAGAGCGTGGGACGAGACGCCTCGGTAGTACCACATGTCCGAGCCGCAGACGCAGCCCATCAGTACCCGCACCACGGCGTCGGTAGGCAGCTCGATTCGCGGGTCGGGACGCTCGCCAACGGTTATGTCGTAGGCGCCGCCATACAGGGTTGCGCGCATGAACTGACTCCTTCTGCTAGTTCGTCGTTGCGGTGATCGGGGTGGCGGCGAGACTGCCGAGTAGCCGTAGGCGCTCGGCGCTGGCCGTGCCGGGCTCGGCGGTGTAGCCGAACATCAGCCAGTCCGGGTTGCCTGGCAGGTTCATCGCCTCGTAGGTCAGCTCCATGTCGCCGACCTGAGGGTGGTGGAAGCGTTTGACGCCAGTGCGATGGTGGCGCACGTTGTGCGCGGCCCACCGGATGCGGAAGGCCTCGCTGCGGGTGACGAGTTCGCCGATCAGGTCGGTGAGCTGCTTGTCGCGCGGGTTCTGCCCGGCGTATCCACGCATGGTGGCGACGATCGCGTCGGCATTGGCGTCCCAGTCGGGGAAGAACGTGTGTGCGGCGGGGCTCAGGAACATGAACCGGGCGGTGTTGCCCCGTCCCTCCGGGTCGTCGAGCACCGGGGCGTAGAGGGCCCGGCCGAGCGGGTTGGCGGTGACGGGGTTCATTCGTCGGTCGCGCACCCAGATCGCGGCGTCGGTGACGGCGTCCACCAGACGTTGCAGGCTCGGCCGGATGGTCTGATCTGTGCGGGGTCTGCGTTGACGGGCGGGCCATGGGGCGGCGGCACGGGCCAGGTCGTGCAGGTGATCGGTCTCTGCTTCATCCAGGCGCAGGGCCCGGGCCACGCTATCCAGGATTTCGGGGGAGACGCCGCGCAAGTCGCCACGTTCCATTCGTGCGTAGTAGTCGACGCTGATGTCGGCCAGCGTCGCGACCTCTTCCCGTCGCAGGCCGGGAACGCGACGCCGACCGCCGCCGATCATCCCGGCTTGCTCCGGGGTGATCCGGTCGCGCCTGCTACGCAGGAACTCACCGACCTCGTTTCGCTGATCCATGACCTCCACCGTAGGCCGATCCAGTCGATGTTGGGAGGTACTGCTGGTACACGGAAAACCTGTGCGTTCCTGCGCGGCGGCTCGTACGCGAGCATGGGGAGAACCAGTGGGGAGAACCAGAGTGCTGTGAAGGAAGGAGAGCAAGAATGAAGCCAAAGGTAAACGTGCTTATCGGGGCCGGGTCGATCGGGCAGGCGATTGCGCGTCGAGTCAGTGCAGGCAGGCGCATCATTGTGGCCGATCTGCGCGCGGACAATGCGGAGGCCGCTGCGGAGGTGCTCGCGGACGCTGGGTTCGATGTCAGCACGGCGGTGGTCGACGTGTCGTCCCGCGAGTCCGTGCATCACCTCGTCGAGACGGCATGCGGCGTCGGGGACGTCGTCGGCATGATCCACGCCGCTGGAGTGTCGCCGAGCCAGGCGTGCCCCGAGACGATCATGAGGGTAGACCTCTACGGAACGGCGCTCGTGCTTGAGGAGTTCGGCGAGGTGATCGCACCCGGCGGATCCGGCGTTGTCATCGCTTCCCAGTCGGGGCATCGGCTACCTGCTCTCACCCCAGAACAGGACGAGGCCCTAGCGGTCACCCCAGTGGAAGACCTTCTCGACCTACCAATGCTCAGCCGCCATGAAGTCACCGACTCACTTCGTGCCTACCAGCTCTCCAAGCGTGGCAACGTGCTGCGGGTTCGAGCGGAGGCCGTCCGCTGGGGACGACGGCATGCGCGGATCAACGCGATCAGCCCAGGCATCATCATCACCCCGCTCGCCCGCGACGAACTCGCCGGACCACGGGGCGAAGGCTACCGACGCATGATTGACCTCTGCCCGGCCAAGCGCGCAGGTACACCCGACGAGGTCGGAACCGTTGGCGAACTACTGATGTCCGAGCGCGGCGCCTTCATTACCGGCAGCGATATCCTCATGGACGGCGGCGTTACCGCCTCGTACTGGTGTGGGCCGCTTCGTCCTGAGCCGGCGCTGTAGGGTGCACAGTCCGGTCGGGGTGCTGTACTCCTGGTCTGCGCTGCTTTGGGGCCTCCAGGCCGCGTTCCTGGCCCCGGTGCTCGCACTGCTGCTCGTCACGCTGTACGGTGCGACGCCAGCTGACATCGGCTGGGTACTCTCGATCTACAACGCCGCGGGTTTCGTTGCGACGATCCTCATCCCTGCTTGGGCGGATCGTCACCGCAACTACCTGCGCCCGATGCTGATCTGCGCAGCGCTCACCGTCGCTCTGGCCGGAACCTTGGCGCTGGCGACGTCGCTTCCGATGGCGGTCGTCGCTCTTGTTGCGCTCGGGGCCCCGGGGAGCGTGGGCAGCACCCTGCTGTTCGCCGAGCTGCGTCACTCCGGGGTGGGAGTGGCGGTGCTGATGCAGACGCGCGCGATCGTGTCGGTTGCCTGGGTTGCGGGGCCGCCGTTGGCGACGCTGATCATGGGAGTGGCAGGCAATCGGTCGATCCTGCCCGTGCTCGCTGGCCTCGGGGTGCTGAACGTTGTTGGCACGCTGGCCATGGCGTCGGCGCGCCGGCGACCCTTCGACGATGCAGCCCCCGAGACGTCCTTCGAGGCGGGCGGGCTGCGGATCGGGAAGGTGGCACTGGTCGGGATCGTCGTGGCGTTCACGCTGCTCCAGGCGACGAACGCGGCGGTGACATCGATCATGACGCTCTATGTGACCGACGACTTGGGCCTGGCACTGTTGTGGGGCGGGGTCGTGCTCGGTGTGGCGGCGTTTCTGGAGGTGCCGGCGTTCTGGTTGATTGGGCGTCTCAGCGGGCGCTACTCGTCCCGCGCTCTCATGGTGAGCGGGTGCGTTGCGGGCATCGTGTTTTATGTTGGGCTGGTCTTCGCCAGCGGTCCTGTGGTGTTGCTGGCGCTGCAGGTACCGAATGCGTGGTTCTTCGCGATCGTCGCAGGGACGGGGTTGTCGGTGTTTCAGGACAGTATCCCGAAGCCGGGCTTGGCGACTGGGCTGAACATGAATACCCGCAGGATCGGGGCGGTCATCTCTGGCCCGATCATCGCGATCGCGTCCGTCGAGTCCCTCGGCTTTCCCGGCATCTTCGCTGTCTGCGCTGGCCTGACCGTCGTCGCGCTGGTTATCCTCCTGATCGCCCAGCCGCGATCAGCTGCCCACTAGGTGTGTAGCTCTCGACCAGGCTTGGATGAGGGTCTCGTTCCGAAGCTCCTACCTGGCTGGTCGAGGACTTCCGAAGCCGTGGGCCAGGTAGTCGTCGACGCGTTCGGAGACATCGATCCGGCCCTCCTTGTCGACGCCGCCACCGAAGAACTTCGGTGGACGGTCCATGAGCTGCATCAGGCGGGCGAATGAAAGGTCGCTCTCAGCGTTGTCGAGAGCAAGCTTGGTTCGCGCACCGACCTTGTTCCGCAGGAGTCCCGTGTCGGGGTCGAGGTAGGGGTCGACGAACTCAGCTGAGGCCATAGCGCGCGCGTGCGCGAGCAACCAGCTCGTCGGAATCGATGTGGCCGGCGACGTACTCCTGCGCGTCAGCTCGGCCCGCGGGCGTTACGCTCAGGCCCTCCATTTCGCCGCTGTGAATCGCCTCAGCGACGCGTCGTTCGCGCTCTGCCTCGGTGGTCGGGGTGACAGTCGAAGTGCTCATGCCAGCCTCCTCTCATTCCGGCGTGCCTGGGACCAAAGTCTACCCGGACTCTCGAAGAAAATGGCCTTGCAGCGGCCGCGCCAGCCATACGGAGTGACCAGCGGTGACCTGAGCCGCAGTTGCTCTGCGAGCTGTCCAGCACGGCGCTGGCGATCAGCGCGGTGATGGTGACGATGCCAGGTTGTTGTACTCCTCGTCGGTGACGGGCTCAAGCCACTCGTTGCTGACGCCGTCGCCGGGGGTGATGAAGGCGAGGTGAGAGAACCAGGAGTCGGCTTTGGCGCCGTGCCAGTGTGTGGTGCCGGCTGGGATGTGGATGACGCTGCCCGGGTTCAGGCTGATGGGCTCTGATCTTTCGGCTTGGTACCAGCCGCTGCCTGCGGTGCAGAGCAGGATTTGGTCGCCTCCGCCGTCGGTGCCGTGGTGGATGTGCCAGTTGTTGCGGCAGCCTGGTTCGAAGGTGACGTTGTTGACCGGCACGCTGCCGCCCGTGAGCGGTGCGAGATAGCTCTGCCCGATGAAGTACAGGTCGATCGGTCAGGCCGCGTTGCGGAAACGCTTGAGTGCACCTTGCCGGGTCATACCGAGAACTTCGCCGATAGCCTGCCAGGTCTGGCCCTGCTCTCGGGCCTGAGCCACGGCCGCATCGAGGGCAATCTCGGCGGCTCGCAAGCTGAGGCTGGCTGCGGCGATCGCCGCGAGTTCGGGGCCTACCGTATAGATGGGATCTGGGCCTTGGCCGTCGTTGCTGTTCTCGATTTCATCGAGGAGTTCTGCGTCAGTCCTGCTGGTCATAGTGTCACCTCCGCCGTGGTAACACTAGTTACCGTCGCGCTGTTTGTCAACGATTGTTACCTTGTTGCTCTGGTTCGGCGAGGCGGTTCCTGCGAAGGGAGACGACGCCGAAGGCGAAGACCCCGATCAAAGGAAGGGCCGGCCAGATCCAGTTGACCCCGTTCGGGCCGACCATGCCTGCATCCGCCATCACGGCCAAGCCGGCGCAGACCAGCACGGCGGCGGTGACGGGTTTCCAGGCGGGCGGAGCGGGGCGGTGGTCCGGGCGGGGCGTCTCGAGGCGGCCGAACACCAAGACGAGCACACCGGTGACGAGAAGCAGCGCGAGCCACCACAGCGGTCGGGTCGCCCACCAGATGCCGGAGAGCGGCGTCGGCAACAAGTCACGCGCGCCCAGTGCGAGAAGGAGGTGTGAAACGCCGACGAGCGCGGTGAGATGCCAGAGGAACCAGGTCATGATCCGCAGGTTCACGACCACCGTCGCCAACCACACTCGCGGCCGGCGAAGCAACGCGGTGAGTGAGCCCTCGAGAAGCAGGACGAATCCGGCCTGCATCATGCCGAGGAAGGCCATGGTCACGCGGGTGGGGCTGGAGTTGCTGATGGCGTCGCCGCCGGCGGTGATCATGGAGACCGGATACGGGCCCAGTCCGACGAGCAGTCCGAGCCCCACGGCGCCGCAGAGGAGCAGGACGAGTCGTCGTCGCACTCCGCTCAGGTGGCCGTCCAGCCACGCGAAACCCACCTGGTGGAAGCTCGCCCACACCAGCAGATAGTTCGGGTAGCCGGCCAGCGGGGCGTCGAGGGTGATGCTGACAGCGTCCACCACGCCGGCCAGCGCGATGCCTGCGGCCACCGACCACCATCCCCATCGCTCCCACAGCACCAAACAGGCCGGCGCGAACGCGATCACCAAGAGGTAGGCGGCGAGGAACCACGTGGGGACCAGCGCCATCTTCGACGCGAGCTCCATCGTCGCGGTGGAGGCACCGGCCGCGAGCGCGACGACGCTGATCGCAAGCCAGGCGAGCAGCAAAGGCACCAGGGGGATACACAGCCGACGCAGCCGCGCGCGAAGCCAATCGCCGTAGCCGAGGTTCTTGCGGCGAGCGGATCGCCAGGACAACGCGTTCGAGTAGCCGCCCACGAGGAAGAAGATGGGCATCACCTGGAAGATCCAGGTGAGCGGATGCGTCCAGCGCGCCTCGTTCAGCACGCCGTGCGCCTGAATGCCGCCGTCCGAGTCGACGGCGACGAGGGTCCAGTGGCCGAGCACGACCACCGTGATGGCGGCCGCCCTGAGGAAGTCGACGACACGGTTGCGGGACTCGGGCGTCTCGGCGTCCAGCTTCTCCGCCCGGCTCATGCGCTGCGTCGTCACCGATGTGCCCCCTCTCCCGGCGCTCGAAACGGGCCGGACTGTGAGGAAACCCTATCGTCGGGCTGGGCTCACCGGGGGCGTCGTTCTCATAGGTAGCGGCCGCTGCGATGCTCCAGGGCTGGGACGCCGTCGGCCACCTCGATCCAGTCGAGTCGAACGCGTACCAGCAGGCCCCAGCCGGAATGCTCGGGATCCTTGGTGATCAGGCTGACGCCCGCCCATGCGGCGGCGCCGGCGAGCTTTGGCCCGTGCTCGGTGTCCGACCACGTACCGGTGCGGAACGGGCCTCCGGGCGACGGGGTGAGGCGGGCGAAGGCGTCGGACACCGGGCCCTGTCCGGGACCAAGCACGTTCACGGTGGCGAGACCGGTCTGCTGGAAGAGATCCCACCAGTCGCAGTCCTCGTCGATGAGGGCGACGAGTTCGGCGGGTTCGCCGTTGGCCACCAGCATCGACGAGATGGTCCAGCCGTCGCGGTGCGTCCCCGAACCGCTGGCCCAGACGCTCACCGGCGACGGCAGGAGACTGCGGAGGCGCCGCGCGGGCTCGCGCTGCCCGGGCGGCGGGAGGAAGGGGTGTTCGTGGTGGATGGTCATGACTCAAGTCTGCCCCTTGGGCCTGTTGCGAAAGTGGAAAATTGCCATCACTTCCGCAACAGGTCCTAGCTAGCAGTGCTCTGACGATGAGAAACTCACACTCACGCGTCATATCGAGGGTAGAACCGGTCTCTAGCTGGTTGAGTGTGAGTTTCTCATCGCGACGGTAGGCTCAGGAGGCGTGAAGAGAGGGGCCATCGGCATGGCAAACAACTCGGGAGCGAGTAGGCGCGCAGCCCTGCGTCAGCAGCAGGAGATGGAGGAGCGCAAGAAGCGCACCACGCGCATCATCGGCTTCGGCCTCGGTGCGGTGGCGCTGGCCGTCGTGGTGGTGCTCATTGTCGTCATCGTGCAGACGCTCGGCAAGAAGGCGGAGGTGGTGGCGGGGGAGCAACAGACGCCCCCGAACGCCACGGCGGAAGGCGGCATCAACCTGGTCAGCCAGGGTGAGCAGCCTGCCGAAGACGCGCCGCACCTGTTGATCTACGAGGACTTCCAGTGCCCGGCCTGCGCCTACTACACGCAGACCTATGGCCCGATCGTGGATCAGCTCGTCGATGAGGGCAAGATCACCGTCGAGTACTCGATGGCCACCTTCCTTGACGGTGGCCTGGGCAACGATTCCTCCGCCCGTGCGGCCATGGCGGGCAATGCTGCGGACGCGGTGGGCAAGTTCCGCGAGTTCCACAACGCGGTTTACGCCAACCAGCCGCAGGAGGGCGTCGGCTACACCGACCAGCAGCTTCGCGTCGACTTCCCGGCCCTGGCCGGCATCGAGGGCGACGATCTCACGACCTTCCAGAACCTCTACGACACCTTGGCCTTCGCCGACTTCGTCAAGAAGTCGGGCGACCGGTGGTATGACAACAAGATCGGCAGCACGCCCACCTACATGGTGAACGGCAAGAAGCTGGTCTTCTACGACGAGGAGAAGAAGGAAGTGCTCATCGAGCCGACCGCCGATGATCTGCTGAACGCGATCGAAGAGGCCAACGGCTGAGCCTGTTCCGGCAGCTCCCGCGGCTGTCGCAGGTCAGCTCAACCCATGGTCTCGGGCCAAGAGCGCGAGCTGGACGCGGTCAGCGGCACCGACCTTGACCAGCACGTTCGATAGCTGATTGCGGACGGTCTTGTCCGTGATGGACAGACGACGGGCGATCTGCGCGTTCGCGGCACCGGATGCCACCAGGCGCACGAGCTGCAGCTCGCGTGGCGTCAGCCGGTCGAAGGGACGGGGCACGTCGCCCACGGGTTCCGCGATCACCTGACGGGCGTCGGGCAGATGAGGGCCGACGACCAAGCCGCCGTCGCGCACGGTGCGGATGGCGCCGAGCAGGATGTCAGGGTCGGTCTCCTTCACGAGGAAGCCGGAACCCCCGGCGGCGAGGGCCGCGCGGGCGAGGTCGGCGTCGGCGGTCATGGTCAGCACCAGGACGGAGACCTCAGGCCGAAGCGCCCGGAGTCGTCGTGTCAGATCGATGCCGTCGCCATCGGGCAGGCCGACGTCCACGACGGCGATGCTCACGGGATGCGCCGCCGCGAGTTCCTCGGCACGGGCGAGTGAGTCGGCTTCGAGCACGCGGTCGACCCAGGGCTCCGCGAGGAGGAGAGCGGTGAGGCCACGACGGACGACGGGGTGGTCGTCCACCACCAGAACCAGCGCCTTCGCTTCGCCGCCCACGCGTCCGCTCCTCCTTGAAGACGACCTAAAGAACCCATTGTGCTGCCTCCGAACCGGGAATGCTGACATACTCGCGGACATCCCCTGAAGCCACGCCAAGAGGAGCCCTGATGTCTGAGCGTCTCTCACCGAGCGACTACATCGTCGCCATCGCCACCACCGACGACTGGTGCCAGCCGGGCAGGGTGAGTGAACTCATCGCCCATGGGCGCTCTCACCGCGGCCCGAGTCCCGACCATGATCCGGGCGACGGGGCCGCGCACATCGAGCTCGACTTCTACGATGAATCGGGACGGCTGCTTCGCCCCATCCTCGCCATCGACAACGAGCTGGTGGGGTTCGCGGTGTGCGGAGAGCCCGAACCGGATGCGGTGGAGGCGCGAATCGTCGGCATCGTCGATCACATCTTCGGTCTGTATGCCGCGCAATCCAAGGAAGTACCGGCGAGTGTGCTGGCGAGCCGCCCGGAGCCGGGTGATCTCCGAGCGCTCATGGCCTGGTTTGCCCGCACCGGGGACCATGACGACGAGGCGCATCCGTCCAGCTGGTTCCACAACGTGATGCACTCGCTGTTCGGGTGACTTCGACGGGGAGCCCCCGGGGCACGGCGGGGAGGTGGGCCGCGGCCACGATTCTCACCTGCGCCGGTGTGCTCGTCGTGGTGGCCCTTGTCGGCCTGGTGCTCCGGCAAAGCTCGGGCACCGGGCCCACCACGGTGCCGATCGTCGTGCTCGTGCAGGGTTGCCTTCCGGTGGGCTTCTTCCTGGTGCGCACCCGCCCCGCCAACCGGGTGGGACTGCTGCTCGGCATGGTCGGCGTCGCTGGGCTGCTTGCCATCGCGGGCACGGCTTGGTCGGCTACCGGCGTCGGACATTGGGTCGCTGAGTGGGCATGGTGGCCGCCCTGGGCCTTGCTCATCGCCACGCTGCCCTTCTATCCCGAGGGTGCGGGCCTCGCGAGGACGCGACGGGTGCTCGTGATCCTGGCTGGCGGTGCGGGGTTCGTCGGTGCCATCGGGCTGGCGCTGACGGCGCGCCTCGCCCCGGGACTGCTGAGCCTTGCCCGCCCGTCCACCGGCTCTGCCCGAATGCTCCTGATCGTGGTTGCGATCGCGATCGGCGTCCTCGTCGCAACCGGCGCCGCGGCGATCTGGGATCTCGTGCGGAGGGCTCGTCGTTCGGAGGTCGCCGAGCGGAGCCAGCTCCGGGCGTTGCTGCCGGCTGCCATGCTGATCGTGGTGGGAATCGTCGTCGAGGCGCTCGGGGTGCCGTACGCGACGGTGCCGGGGCTATTGGCGGTGCCGGTGGGAATGGGAGTGGCCATCCTGACCCATCATCTCGACGACCTCGACCTGCTGGTCAATCGCGCCGTCGTCTGGGTGGTGCTGACGGGATGCCTCTTCGCAGCGTTCGGCGGGACGGTCGCGCTGCTCAGCACCACCGCTTTGGCGGGGCAGCCGCTGATCGCCTCGGCGTTGGGCACCGCAGCGGTGGCGGTCGGCTTCGATCCTGTGCGACGCAGGGTCCAGCGCGCGGTGGATCGCTGGCTCTTCGGCGACCGCGACAATCCGATGGAGGTGCTCACGGGTTTGGGACGCCGGATGCAGGCGACCGTCGATCCCGGCGACTTGCTCGCCGACCTCGTCGCGGTGATCGGCTCGACCCTCCGCGTGCCCTTCGTGCGGATGGAGGTGAGGGGGAGCGCCGGTCAGACGCTGACCGCGGTGGAGGATGGGCGTGCTCAGGCGGAGACGACGGCGTTCGAGATGCGGGCGCAGGGCGAGGAGGTGGGGCGGCTGTTGGTCGCGCCTCGACGGCTCGGCGAAGCCTTCACGCCACGGGAGACCGAGCTGCTGCGTGACATCGCCGGCCAGGCGGCCATCGCTGCGCGCTCCTACCGGATCACGCTGGAGCTGAGGCAGGCACGGGAGTCGCTGGTGCGCAGTCGCGAGGACGAACGGTTGCGGATCCGCCGCGATCTGCACGACGGACTCGGCCCGGCGATCGCCGGCGCGAGGATGCAGGTCGCCGCTGCCCGCAACGCGCGGGTGGCGGCGCCAGAGCTGCTGTCGTCGGTTCAGGAGACCTTGACGGAATGCACCCAGGAGGTGCGCAGGATCGTCGATGGTCTGCGCCCGGGCGCCCTTGACCGGGGGTTGGTGCCGGCGATCAAGCAGCGCGCCGATGCCATCGGTCCCGTCCCGCTGGTCACTGTCGAGACGGCGGGTGAACTGGATGATCTGGGGGCCGCCGTCGACGTCGCCCTCTTTCGGATCGTGACGGAGGCCCTGTCCAACGCGGCGCGGCACTCCGGCGCCGAGCACGTGTGGGTGAGGCTCGACGGCTCGGGGCCTCAGGTCGTCGCCGAGGTGCGCGACGACGGTCGGGGCGGTGCGGTCCCGCGCGACGGCGGCGTCGGCATGGAGTCGATGCGGCAGCGGGCCGAGGAACTGGGTGGAGAACTGATCGTCGACAGTGGCGCGGAAGGCACGTCGATCCGGGTGGTTCTGCCTCGCTGAGGCTCGTCGAACCCCTTCTGATAAGGGCTGATGAGGTTGTCCCCGATCGTTCGGGGCAATGTCCCTGTCTAGCGGGACGCGGCTGCCGGGAGGCTGAGGTCACAGCCCGGAACGGCCGGGCGACACAGCTCGAAGGAGTACCCATCATGAGCACCGTGAAGTCCACCCTCACCCGCCTCGCCCTCGTTGCTGCTCTCAGCGCCAGCATGCTCGCCGGGGGCACGTCCGCCGAGGCCCTGCCGGGCGACGGCAGGGGATCCCTCCCGGAACCCGTCCGTAGGTCTGCCTCCGTGGCGACCCCTGCTACCGCCGCGGCGTCCTCGTGCTCCAGTCAGGTCGGCACCCCCGGCAACATCTACGCCAAGTCCTTCGCGAAGCGTGACTGGGCACTCACCGGTGGGTTGCACATGGACACCAGGGGGACGCTCGATCGCAACACTGGCGTGGTGGGCGCGACGGTCCACATCTACAACAGCTACTGGGGGACGGGCTACACCGGCACGGTGATGCTGGTGCTGCGTGACAACTGCGGCGGCGTCATCGGGGTGACGGAGCCCAAGAAGTGGGGAGTGGAGGCCAAGGCCTGGTTCTGGAACGCGAACGAGCGCCGCGAACACTACTCCGCGCAGGTTGCTCCGGAGATCGCGAGCCGGGTCGCCAGCGTCGAGGTGATCCACAACCGCTACTCGAATGACGCGCATCTGAGGGCTGCGTACAACGCCCTTCGGGATATCGGGTGTGCCAAGCTCGAGAACCTGCTCGGCGGCACATGCCCGATCCCGGAGCTGAAGCCCTGAGTCCCCAGCCATCCCGACCTGAAAGGAGGGCCCTGTGAACGGGGCCCTCCTTCTGCGACGTCCGGGTGACTGCGAACGGCCCTCACAACACCCAGTCGGTGTCATAACGCAGGAAGTAGGCGGACGGGGGATGGGCGCTACAGTCGGGTCGCGACGAAGACGAACTCGAGGCCCGGGCGATCCGGTGCCTCGCGCACCTCGTCGGTCCTGAAACCGGCCTCCGCGAGGGAGGACTCGATCTCTTCGCGCTCGCGGAAGCGCAACGTCGACGAGGAAGTCAGGACGGCGCCGTCGGAAAGGGTGATGCGGGCATCGAAGGTGATGAACGGAGGCTCGACGCGAGTGACCGTCGAGCTGGATTCGACGACCGTGCCGTCGGGTAACGCGACCCGCTGGGGAGACCAGTCGCGGATCCAGTCCTCCCAGGCTCGACGGCCCGGATCCCGTGTCTCGAACACTAGTCGTCCGCCGGGGTGCAGCGCCCTGTGGATGCCGTTCAGCGTGGCCGCCCAGTCGTCGTCGGTGAGGAAGACCTGCGCGACGTTGCCTGTCATGGTCGCGAGGTCCGCCTGGAGGGGAGGCAGCGTCGTTGCATTGCCAAAAAGGAATCGCACCTTGTCGGCGCTTGGTTTTGCGCGGGCCACGTCGAGGGAGGCCGCCGCCGGATCGACGCCAACCACCTCATATCCGCGATCAGCGAGCAGCAGGGCAAAGA
Source organism: Tessaracoccus caeni (assembly GCF_029211185.1). Taxonomy (GTDB): domain Bacteria; phylum Actinomycetota; class Actinomycetes; order Propionibacteriales; family Propionibacteriaceae; genus Arachnia; species Arachnia caeni. Next base: position 19,219 of record NZ_JARGDO010000018.1, on the reverse strand, counting down.
CCCCCGTTCCGCAGCCGACATCGAGAACACGGCGAGCCCCGAACTCCTCGGCCATGGCGAGATAGGCGTCGAGGTCGCGCCGATCGGAGTCGAACACGTCGTACAGCGGCGCGAGCCGGGGATCGGCGAACTTGGGGTCAGGCATGCCGACAGGCTAAACGATCCGCTAAAGTCCCCACGGCATCTCCTGGGACGCGCGGCTTCACCCAGACTCAGTTACATTGCGCTGCCGGGCCGAAACCGGCGGTGCGGTCAGGTCATGACGTTGGCTGAAAGAGCGTTGCAAAGCCCAACCCTGTTGTATGCCTACACAGCGCTCGAGTTCGGTTCAAGCCACGGGTTCGAAGTGGAGCTTGAGACCAAGGGCGCTGGTTACCTTGAGGATGGTGGCAAAGCTCGGGTTTCCGTCGGCTGAAAGCGCCTTGTAGAGGCCCTCTCGGCTCATTCCTACGCGGCGCGCCAGTTCGCTGAGGTTGCCGGAGCGGGCGATCGCGCCGAGGGCCTGGGTGACCAGGCTGGGGTCGCCGTCCTCAAGGGCAGCTTCAAGGTATGCCGCGACATCGTCGAGATCTCGGAGGTAGTCGGCGCTGTCGTAGGGGCTGAACTTCTCACCGCTGCTGTTCATTGTGCTTCCATTCTTGTGCGATCTGATGCGCGCGTTCGATGTCGCGTCGTTGGCTCGATTTGTCTCCTCCGCAGAGAAGCAGGATCAAGCGTCTGCCGTCTTGCAGGTAGTAGACCCGGTAGCCCGGGCCGTGATCGATGCGTAACTCGGAGATCCCGCCGCCGACGGGTTTGACGTCGCCAGGGTTTCCTGCGGCGAGCCTGTCGATCCTCGCCAAGATACGAACAGCGGCCCTTCTGTCTCGCAGGAGTCGCAGCCAATGATCAAAGGTCGCGCTCTTGACGATCTTGATCATCTGTCAACTGTAGTTCACATGTTGGTGTGGATCAATAGGTGGTGTTCTCCGTCCCGCTGAGGGGTGCCGCAGATGCCCCGTACTCAGCTCGGCGTAGGAGTCGCGTTACGGATTTTCAGAAACTATGGCCATCGAGGTTACGGTTTTGCAGAAACTATGGGCGTCGACGTTACGGTTTTGCAGAAACTCCGACGGTGTGGCCAGCGCCCGTGAAGGACAGCCGGACGGTGAGTCCGCCTAGCGCGCCCGGGGTGATCGAGAGCGTGGCGCCCACCGAGGTGGCGACGTTCTCGACGAGAGTGAGGCCGAGTCCGAGGCCCCGTTTGCCTTGGCTGGTGCGGGTGCCGGCGCCCCGGTTGAACGGCTCGGTGAAGTGCTTGGCCTCGCCGGCCGAGATGCGGTGGCCGGTGTTGGTGACCTCGATCCACGAGCCTCCGCCGTCCGCGCCCGTTGTCACCGCGACGCTGCCGTGCGGGATGTTGTGCTTGACGGCGTTGCCGATCAGGTTCTCGATGGCGAGAGCCAGGATGGTCTCGTCGATCCCGCTGATCGGAGCGGGTGCGAGGGAGGCGGTGATCTCGATGCCCTCCGAGTCGGCGTCGGGGATGCAGGATTCCACAGCCTGGCGGGCGAGGTCTGCCAGATCGAGTGGCTGGCGGGCATCGTCGAGGCTGACCGTCTTCACGCGGGCCAGCGCAAGCAGGGCGGCGATGATCGTCTCGCTGCGTTCGTTGGCGGCGAGCGCCTTGCGGATGGACGGCTCGAGGCGCTCGGGTACGAGTCCCTGAGTCAACGGCACTTCGAGGGCGGCGCGCGTAGTCGTCAGCGGGGTGCGCAGCTCGTGGGAGGCATTCAGGATGAAGCGTTCCTGTTGGGTGAAGGAGGCCTCGAGCCGGTCGAGCATGGTGTCGATGGTGTCGCCGAGCTCCTTGATCTCGTCGCTCGGCCCCGGCAGCTCGAGCCGCTGGTGCAGATCGTCGCGGGTGATCTGTTTGGTGGTCTCGGTGATCTGGCCGATCCGCGCGAACGAGCGCCTCGACAGCCATGACGCAGCAACCACCGCGACGACGGTGAACGCCACCAAGGTGACGATCGACCAGATCAGCAGGCCCGAGAGAACCTCGCGGGACAGGAACGCGGTCTGCTCGATGAGCACCTGGCCGTCCGGGTTAGTGGGGCCGGGAATGATCTCGACTTCCGCTCCATCGGGGAGCCTCCCCACCCGCGTGGCTTCGATGATGCTGGCGCATTCCCCGGTGAGGCCGTCATCTGCGCTGCCGGTGGTCACCGAGACCCCCTCGTCGGTGGCGCACGTGGTGATCGTGCCCATTGCATCTTCGAAGAGCTGCTGCGTGAGCAGGTACTGGACGCCGAGCAGCACGGCGCCGCCGGCGACGAAGACGAGCGCGATCAGCGCGGTGAGGCGTGCCCGGAAGCCCCACCTCCTGGTGCCTCCTGCCGTCATGCGCCGGCCTCGATCCGGTACCCGAGGCCGGGGCCGGTGGTGATGATCTCCGGCCCGCCGAGCTTCCGGCGGAGGGTGTGCACGGTGAACTTCACGACGGAACGGGATCGCTCGGCCGCGTGGTCCCATACCTCGTCCAGCAGCTCGTCCGCATGCACGTATCCGCCTGATGCGCGCAGCAGCGCCTCGAGCACGCCGAGTTCCTTGGGGGTGAGCGACAGCGGCCGCCCGTCGCGCTCCGCAACGTGGCGCACCGTGTCCAGGCAGACGCCACCGGCCGCGAGCACGGTCTGGCTGGTCGCCGTCGTGCGTCGAGCCAGTGCCCGCAGCCGGGCCAGCAGCTCGACGTAGGCGAAGGGCTTGGCCAGGTAGTCGTCGGCGCCGAGATCGAGGCCGGTGACCCGGTCGTCGAGGCTGCCCGACGCCGTGAGCATAAGGATGCGGACGGGGTGGGCCTGCTCGCGCAGCACCCGGCAGACGGCGTCGCCGCTCAGCATCGGGAGGTCGCGATCGAGGAGCATGATGTCGACGTCGGCCTGCCCCATCTTCACCAGCGCCGCGGCGCCGTCGTGCGCCATGTCGACCAGATAGCCCTCGGCCCGGAGCCCGTCCGCGAGCGTTTCCGCAAGATCCACCTCGTCCTCGACGATCAGTACCCGCATCGGTGCTCTCCCTCCTGCGCGCGGCGGTTGCATCACCGCATGCCGCCAGCATGCCTGCTCAGAGGTTAGAACCGGGTTAGCCGCACGCCAACCACCAGCTAACCGACGTCTCCGTAGAACTGACCTCACCGGCGTCGACCAGCGTCGCCGGCCGACGAGTAAGGAGACGATGATGACGAATCGACACAGGCTGAGCGGCATCGCAGGACTCGCGCTGGCGGCAGTGCTGGCGCTGAGCGCCTGCACCGCGACCCAGCCGACGAAGACGGAGACGGAAGACAAGGGCACCGACGCGGCCTCCTTGTTCCTGGCCTGCCTCACGTCGAAGGGGGTGGAGGCGAAGATCAACAAGAGCGGCCAAGTGCTGGTGCGCGACGCGGCGCAGCAGCAGCCCGGCAAAGCCATTGAGATGAGCAGCGGCTCGGGCAGCGGCGAGGCGCTGGTGATGGAGGGCGACGAGACCGGCGCCAGCTGGATGGGCGCCGCCAATTCCGACTACTTCGCCAACGACCCGGAGACGCAGGACGCCTACGCCGCGTGCGAGAAGGAGCATCCGACGTTCGAGCAGCCGCCCTACGAGCCCGAGAACGATCCCGAGATGCAGAAGATGCAGGCCGAACAGGGGAAGGCGGCGCTCGCGTTCGCGCAATGCGCCCGCGAAAACGGCGCGCCCGAGTTCCCCGACCCGGAGGAGATGGGCGCCCTCATGATTCCCGACGACATGACCGAAGACGAGTTCCGCGCCCTCGCCGAGGCCTGCTACGACGGGCAGACGCCACTCGCGCTCATGCACGCCGTCGACTCCGCGTTCGATCCCTGGGACGTGCTCGAGGAGTTCATGAAGGCGCCGGTCCAGTGAGCGCTCGTCAACAGCGCGCGACGCGGAGATGGGTGGCGCTCACGGTGGTTCTCGTGCTGGCCGCCGCAGCCGGCGTCGCGATCTGGGCGGTGAAACCCTGGGACGTGCGGGCGCAGGACGTCGCGCCCGCCGGCGCCGTTCCCGCCGTGAACCTCGTGACGGTGCCGGTCGAGTTTGCCGCGCTGACGGATCAGGTTCGGCTCAACGCCACGTTGGGTTACGGCGAGCCGACCGAACTGGGCTCCGCTCCGGGCATCATCACGGCGCTGCCTGCGGCGGGGGACGTGATCAAGCCGGGGGAGTCCGTCTACGAGGCGGACGGTCGTCCGGTGATCCTGATGAGGGGTAAGCGCCCCTTCTGGCGCGAGCTGGCCAGCGGCATGCGGAGCGGCCCCGATGTGCTGCAGTTGGAGAAGAACCTGGCCAAGCTCGGGTTCTTCGTGCAGGAGCCCGACGAGCGCTTCACCTGGTGGACCTTCGACGCGATCCGTCGATGGCAGAAGGACTTGGGGGTCGAGGTGACCGGGTCGGTGCGGCCTGCCGACGTCGTCGCCGTGGATGCGCGGAGCGTCCGCGTGGCGCAGGTGACGGCGTCGCTGGGGGAGAAGGACGTCAGTCCGCTGACCTACACGGCCACCAAGCTGCACGCGACGGCGAAGCTCACCTCAGCCCAGGCACGCGAGCTGAGGCCCGGCACGCCGGTGACGGTGATCCTGCCAGACGGCACCGAACTCGAGAACGAGCTCGCCGCCGTCGATCCCGGTGGCGCTCCCACCGAGAAGGAGGGGGAGACGACCCCGCCGACCGCCCGGATCGAGTTTCCGGACCAGGACGAGGTGTCCGAGGCGGGCCCCACCGGAGTGCGGGTGATAGTACGGAGCGAGGAGGAGGCGGCCGAGACGCTCGTGGTGCCGGTGACGGCGTTGATCGCGACCGCCCAGGACCGGTACGCCGTCGAAGTGCGCACCTCCGATGGCACGGTGCGGGTGCCGGTCGAGATCGGTCTGGTCGCCGACGCGAGGGTGCAGGTGATCGCCAGCGGCCCTGAGGTGGAGGGTGCTCCGGCCGACGCACGCGCGCTGGAAGCCGGCGACGAGGTGGTGATCTCGCGATGAGCCGTCCTCCGATTCTTGAGCTGCGATCCGCCTCGAAGGTCTACCCCGGAACGCCGCCGGTGATCGCGCTGCAGGAGACCTCGCTGCGTATCGAGCGCGGTGAGCAACTGGCCGTCGTCGGCGCCTCGGGTTCGGGCAAGAGCACCTTGCTCGCGATCCTCGGCACCCTGGACGACCCCACCACGGGCACCGTCTTGGTGGACGGGCAACCGCTCGACGAGATGCGCGAGGCCGAGCGCTCGGCGGTGCGCGCCACGCGCATCAGCTTCGTGTTCCAGCAGTTCCATCTGCTGCCGACCGTCTCGGCCGTCGAGAACGTCGCCACCGGGCTGATCTATACGGGCGTCTCGGCGGCCGCGCGACGAGAGCGAGCAGTCGCGGCGCTGCAGGCGGTGGGGTTGGGGCACCGGCTCCGCAACCGGCCGGGTGAGCTGTCCGGAGGCGAACAGCAGCGCGTCGCGATCGCACGTGCCCTCGTCCGCGAGCCGGACGTGCTGTTCGCCGACGAGCCGACCGGAGCCCTCGACTCCGTGACGGGCGACGCGATCGTCGAACTCCTCTCGGGGATCGCCGAGACGGGAACCGCCGTCGTGCTGGTCACCCACGATCAGTTGCTCGCCGATCGGTTTCCGCGTCGGATTCGCCTCAAGGATGGCCGGATCGTCGGCCGCGATGCGGTACATGCCGAGCCCAGAGCTGAGGGAGGTAGCGGTGGCGGTTCGTGCCCAACGACTTCAGGGGCGGAACAGGAGGACAGGGGCCAGCCGGGCAGTCCGTTGAGACTGCTGATCCGAGCGGATGGGCGAGGTTGCGGTTCGCTGGGCATGAGCGCGTCGAGTCAGGCGGAGAAAGGGGTTGTCGAATGAGAGCTCGTTTTGCTGGTCGGAGTCGTCTGCGGGGGCGCGATCTGCTGCGCACGGCATGGATCGGGGTCACGAGTCGCCCGCTGCGCACCGCGCTCGCGTCGTTGGGCGTCGCCCTGGGGATCGCGTCGCTCGCGGCGCTCACGGGAGTAGCCGCGTCGAATCAGGCGCAGTTGCTGGCCGACCTCGACCGCATGGGCGCCAACCTCGCCGTCGTCTCGCCGGTGCCCGGCACGGACGATCAGCCCATCCCGCTGCCGGACGAGGCGCCGGTTCTCCTGGAACGCGTCGACGGAGTGGCGGACGTCGGGGTGTTCGAGACAGCGCCGGAAGGGGCGTACGTGTATCGCAACGACCTCATCCCCGAGCGGGAGACCAACGGTCTGCAGGTCGTCGTCGCGCGCCCCGACGTGTTTTCGGCGATCGAGGCCCGTCTGGCCGTGGGCCGCTGGTTCGACGAGGCGAGTCGCGGCCTCCCGACCACAGTGCTGGGACGCACCGCCGCCGACCGGCTCGGGGTCAGCGCGCCGGGGGATCGCGTCTGGATCGCCGGCCAGTGGCACGGCGTGATCGGCATCCTCGACTCGGCGGGCCTCGCCACGTCCATCGACACCGCCGCGATCCTTCCCGATCGCTGGGTGCGAGAGGCGTTCGAGGGAACGACGATCGGTGACATCGACTCGATCTATGTCAGGGCGGCTCCAGGACGAGTCGACGAGATCCGCGACACCCTGCGCAGCGCCGCGAGCCCCGGATCGCCGTTCGTGCGCGTCGACACACTGAGCGATCTCGCGGGAGCCCGCACGACGGCGGACGACTCGCTGAGCACGCTTGGCGTCGCCCTCGCCGGGATCGCCTTGCTGGTCGGCGCCGTCGGTATCGCCAACACGATGGTCGTCACGGTGCTCGAACGACGAGGCGAGATCGGGTTACGGCGCTCACTGGGGGCCAAACCTGGCCACGTGGCGGTGCAGTTCCTCACCGAAGCTGCGGCCCTCGCGCTGATCGGTGGGGTGGTCGGGTTGCTGCTCGGGGTCGCCGCCGCAGCGGGCTTCGCCGTCTTGAACGAGCAGCCCGTCATCATCCCTCTCGGGGTGGTGCTTGCCAGCCCGCCGGTCGCCGTCGTCGTCGGTGCCTTGGCCGGTGTCTACCCGTCCTTACGGGCGTCAAGACTCTCACCCACCGTCGCCCTCCGCAGCGCCTCCTGACCCCGTCCCCACGCTCTTTGAGGTGTGGAGGCTCAGGGCGAGGAACGAGCCCCAAGCCGGAGCCTCGAAAAGAGCCACCGTGACCTCGGCCCGGACTGTCCTCCGGCCGCCAACTGGATTCACGCTCTTTGAGGTGCGGAGCGCAGCGGAGCCTCGAAAAGAGCGCGACTGTGTGTGGGGACTGATGGTCGGGTTCCTGCGGATTCTCGGGCTGGGTCTCCTCGAAGATCGTGAAGAGGGGTCACGCTCTTTGAGGTGCGGAGCGCAGCGGAGCCTCGAAAAGAGCGCGGCTGTGCGTGGGGACTGATGGTCGGGTTCCTGCGGATTCTCGGGCCGGGTCTCCTCGGGGCTCGGCTGCAGGCGGCCTCGCGCCTCGACGACCGTGGAAGCAAAGGTGCCATAGGCTGCTGACGTGAACGAGAACCCGACCGACCGCTCTTGGGTGCGACTGACCACCTTGTTCCTCGGAGGCCAGGCGGTTTCGCTGTTCGGCTCGGGAATCACCCAGTTCGCGCTGCTCTGGTACGTCACGATGGGCACGCAGTCCGGTGTGATGATGACCGTCGCCGTGATCGTCGGGTTCGTCCCGATGATGCTGCTCGCTCCCTTCGGTGGGGTGCTGGCCGACCGGCTGAACCGCCGTCACCTCATCGCCGGCGCGGACGCGATGGTGGCGCTCTCTACCCTCGCTCTGATCATCGCCTTCGCGTTGGGCTACGGCAGTTACACGCTCGTCTTCATCGCGATGGGGCTGCGTGCGCTTGGTGGCGGCATCCAAGGCCCGGCGGTGGGTGCCCTGCTGCCGCAGATCGTTCCTACCGAGCAGCTCGGGCGGGTGAACGGGTATAACGCGTCGATCCAGTCCGCCGTGAACCTCGTTTCTCCCATGGTTGCCGGTGCGCTCTACGCCGTGGCCTCGATCGAGTGGCTGCTGGTGATCGACGTCGTCACGGCCATCATCGGCATCGGCATCCTGCTTGTGCTGGTGAAGGTGCCCCCACATGCAGCCGCCGCGAACGGTGCCGAGCAGTCGGGGATGGCGGACCTCGTCGAGGGCGTGAAATACGTGAACGGCCACCGCTTCGTGCGCCGCCTGATGGCCTACTTCGCGCTGGTCAACTTCATGATCGCCCCGCTGGCGTTCCTCACTCCGCTGCAGGTGACGCGCACCTTCGCCAACGACGCCTGGCATCTGGCGGCCGTCGAGGTGGCCTTCGCCGTCGGCATGTTCCTCGGCGGTATCGCGATTGGCAGTTGGGGAGGCTTCCGAAGCCGGGTTACGACGACGGGCGTGGCCATCGCGGCCACCGGCGTGACGGGCATCTTGCTCGGCATTCCTTTCAACTTCGTGCTCTACCTCGTGTGGATGTTCCTCTGCGGCGTGATCATCCCGGCCTTCAACACGCCGGCGATCACGATGCTGCAGCTCGCCGTCGAGGAGCGCTTCATGGGGCGCGTGTTCTCGGTGGTGACGATGATCGGCACCGGCGCGATGCCGCTGGGCATGCTCCTGTTCGGCCCGATGGCGGACTACATCTCTGTGGAACTGCTGTTGATCGTGACGGGTGCCCTGCTGGTGGCCATCGGCGTCGTGATCCTGCTCGACCGCACCACCCGCGAACTTGAGCCGCGAACGGACCGGTCAGGATAGGTCGCCTCGACGACGCGCCGGTGGGCCACCTCGCCCACGCGCGGCCGGTCGCTGCACGTCGTCAGGGCGTCGGCGCAGCCCGGTATCGCAGCAGGACGGCTCCCGACCGGAACTCCTGGCGATCCATGAGCTCGAGCGGGATGCGTTCGCGCAGACCGGAGAGCAGCGTCGGCCCGTGCCCGGCGAGTACGGGAAGCATCAGGAACTCATACTCGTCGATCAGCCCCAGATCGGCTAATGCCAGGGGGAGCGTCACACCGCCCGTCAGCAAGGCCTCGCCCGGCTCCTCCTTGAGCCGCCGAACCGCCCGCTCCAGGTCTCCGTTCACAAGCTCGGCGTTCCAATCGACGCTGTCCAGCGTCTGCGAGACGACGTACTTTTTCGCCTGGTCGATGGCTTCGGCGAACGGGATGTCCCACTCGTCCATCCAGTCGGGCCACGGACCCGTGGCGGGCTTCCGCCACGCCGATTCCATCATCTCGTAGGTCACCCGGCCGTAGAGAAGGCCGCCGCCCCGCGCGATCCCGTCGGTCCAGTAGCGCATCGACTCTTCGTTCGGCAGAACCCCCGCCTCGTGATGGACGCAGCCGTCAAGCGTGACATTGATCGAATATCGAAGTGGTCTCATCTCGTTACTCTCCTTGAGGGTTGTCTCACCAGGCTAAGTGCACCCTGGCAGGAAGCCCCTCGTGTACGGGCGGGTTTGGGCTGCATCAGCCGTGGAGTTGGGTTTCAGAGGAAGCCGATTCCGCTCACCTGGGATTGGACAGGCGCGGGTCTCCGAGGACCAACATTGCGTCCTTACCAGAGAGGGTCACGCGTATCTTGAGGCGGAGCACGTCGGCCACGTCGAGTTTTTCGATAGTCACTGGCTTACCGAGCTGGAGGTCTTGCGTGGAGTAGAGAGAACGTCCTTCTTCGTCTGCCAGTATCTCGATAGACGCCCGAGTGTCGGAGGAGGCCTCGTCGTGTACTCCGACGACAACATCGAACGTGCTGTATCCGCGGCCGAGGTTGTAGGAGATCGATCCACGTTCGCCCCAGCTGGATTTTCTCAGTTTGAGCGCCCGTGTGTACTCCACGCCATTGGTAGGGGCGATATCGCTTTCGACTTCTAGCCCATCCACTTCCACAGGTTCCATATCCGAGAGATAGGTTGCGGCGTCCTTGCGGGCGACGTCCAGGGTGACTCGCGCCTCGTTCTGTGATCCCGGAGCCGGTCGTTGCCCAACCACGGTGCCATCCAGGGCTTCGGGGTGGAAGACCGAGTTCTCTTCGACGGCGAAGCCAGCTTCCTCCAAGAGCTTGCGCGCTTCTGCAAACGTCATTTCCGAGACGTCTGGAACCGGGATACTGCCGGCGGAAATCACCAACGTGACTTTCACACCGATCTCGCGACCCACTCCTGGATCTTGCTCGAGAACTACCCCCTCCTCGCCCGAATCTTGGCGGTATAGGGGGTCGATCAACGCATTTGGGGCGGCCTCGAGGATCGCTATTCTCGCCGCTTCCTCCGTGAGTCCTACGACAGGGGGCATCTCGCCGGAAGGTATGGGGGAGCTAGTGGTCGGAGTTTCCGATTGTGAGACGCTGGTCGTCGTGGTTTTCTGGGTTGGGGTCGGAGTGTTGCTGCTCGCGGGACTGCTTGAGTCGCCCGAGGAAGGGGCATCGGGCGCGCAACCAACGACGAGTAGCATCGGCGCAAGCAAGGCTATAACCATGGTGGTGAAGGTGCGCTTCATCACGTCTCCTTTAAGGCATCCCTATCGTGACCAGGACAGGCCCAGAACTGCAACTGGTCTTTGGTGCAGGTGTTGACTCAAGGTACAGGGTGCCGTGGCCATCTGTCAGGACGATCGTCACATTCACCGCCTCAATCGATGTGATCGCATGAGTAGTACCTTCCTGTACGCCGCGGGCTAGGACGGAGCGCCCCAACGGGGAGTTGTCGTCGAGGCTGAGTTGTACCGACAGGCTGTCAGATCCTGCGGCGCGAACCCGAACCTCAAGTCGATCGCCACCACAACCGGCGGATGCGACGCGGTAGACCTTCTTCGGGACCATCTCGCCTCCGATCATCACAGTCTCCTTTTCAGGGCTTGGCGTGAGAGTGGTGCTGCCTGATGGCGTGTGGAGGTTCTCGCCTGGCGAGGTCGTGGGTGCGTCAGCTCCGTCTGATGGGGCGTGGGTGTCTCTGAAGAACACCCAGAGCAGGAAGATGGTGCTGAGAACAGCTACCGAGGCTGATATCGCGAAAACAGCCCTTCGAGCGGGGCGCCTGCGGGAAACTAGCCATTGAAGCCAGGGATGAAGGTTCTCTGGAGCGTCCGTGAGTTCACCACGGAGAGACCACACAATGCCGCTGATCGCGAAGGTCAGGATCGTGAAGGCAACCGTGATCACCATGGTCCATTGTGTGTCAGACACTCTCACCTCCGTGGGAAAAATGAACATCATCAGCGGCCTGTAGAGCCGACACCACCGTCGGACTGATCCTGCCTTGAACCCTAATTTACCCGCGGTGTGGGCTGGGACGCAGTGACGGCCAACAGCGCCGGCACATGCGTCTTGAGTATTTCCGTTCCCCGCCGTCGCTACACCTTCGTGAACCGGCAAGTGCCCCACCGGACGGTATGTCGACGGACGTAGCGCTTGGCAAGTTTCTTTGTGGCAAGTAACCTTGTGACATGGAGCCGGACCCGATCATCCTCGCCAGCGCCAACCGGCACGGCGTCAAGGATGAAGCGATGCTCCACGCGCTCCGTTTCCCTGTCCGCCACTTCGTACAAGACGACTCGATGACCATGTTCATCGGCCCCGATGAAACCGGCACCCTCATCGAGGTCGGTGTGATCGAGTGGCACGGTGTTATCGCCATCGCCCACGCCATGCGCCCGGCCCGAACCAAGTATTTGAGGTGAACAATCATGACTCGACGCTCTATTGAAGACATCAAGGCTCGTACAGACGAGTTCGCCAACGCCTTCGAGAACTACGACCCGAAGCCCGGCGACCAGGATGCAACCCTACCGCCTGTGATGGCGGTCAAGCTCGCCGCGTGGCGACGTGACGCCGCCGAAAAGGACCTGGCCGAAGCGGTGCGGGCAGCCCGTGAACAGCGTCTCTCCTGGCGTGAGGTCGGTGAGGCGATCGGCACCAGCGGTGAGGCCGCCCGCCAACGCTACAGCGCGTCAGCGTAACTGGAAGGCTCGATGCTCGACCGATCTACGGTGAGTGGTTCGGGCGGTGAAGCCGGCCTCTTGGCGCGGCCTATTGCACGATGCTGGGTGCTGCTGCGGCGGGGGGCCTTGGTGAAGGCGGTACTGGCGTGGGATTCCGGCGCGTGAAGGGCTTCTGACTGCTGGTGCGCGGCCCCTAACCTCCCATGCGCGGTGTCGCGTCGCCTGGACGAATCACTCAACTCGCCCCGCCGTGCCGGCGTCCTGCGGATGTTCAGAGGCGGTGCGGCTCAGCCAGTTTGCCGCGACAATGGCACCATGCGCGTCCTCGATAGTCATGTTCATCTGTGGGATCCGTCCGTGCTGCGCTACGACTGGCTCGACGGACGGCTGGCTCGCCGCTTCGGGGTGGCGGAGAGACGGGACGCCGAAGCCGAGGCGGGCGCGGCCGAGCGGGCGTGCGTGTTCGTTCAGGCCGAGTGCGTGGTGGGGGACTCGCTGGCGGAGGTCGACTGGGTGTCGGGGCTGGCGCCTGACCTTGGAGTCAGGGGCATCGTGGCGCGGTTGGCGATGGAGGACCGGGGCGGCGTCCAGGACGAGCTCGCGGCCCTCGCCGAACGGCCCCTGGTGGTCGGCGTCCGACGGTTGATCCAGGACGAGGCTCCGGGGTTCGCGAGCTCGGACGGCTTCGTCGCCGCTGCCCGGCTGGTGGCCCAAGCCGGCTACACCTTCGACGCGTGCGTGCGGCACCACCAACTGCCCGAGGTGATCGCCCTGGCCGATGCCGTTCCCGAACTTCGGATCGTCCTCGACCACCTCGGCAAGCCGGACGTCTCAGACGCGCCGAGCGCGACCTGGCTTCGCGACCTCCGCGCCCTGGCCGAGCGTCCCCACGTCACCTGCAAGCTCTCCGGCCTCCCCGCCGAAGCGGGCGACGGCTGGACGCCAGAGCGTGTGACTCCGTTCCTGGACGCCGCCCTCGATGCGTTCGGCCCCGACCGCCTGCTGTTCGGCGGCGACTGGCCGGTCTCGTGGCCGTACGCGGACTGGGAGAAGTTCGTCCGCCAGTGGATCGACACAACGGCCCCGGACCACGCCGACGCGGTCTTCTGGACCAACGCCGAACGCAGTTACCAGCTGGCATAACGAGACGACGCGAGAGCAGCAGACTCACGCATCGTCGTTCTGAGTCCGAGAGTGAACCTCTACGTCGGACGGACCCGCAGCGGCACCATGCCGCCGTCGACCTCGATGTAGCTTCCGGTCGTCGAACTGGCACTCGGGCTGACGAGGTAGCGCACGGCGGCTGCGACTTCGTCCGGAGAGACCAGGCGTCCGTGGGGCTGGCGGGCTTCGAGAGCGGCGCGTTCGGCGTCCGGATCGGCAGCGGCCGCGAGGAGTCGGCCGACCCACGGGGTGTCAGCGGTACCGGGGTTGACGGCGTTGACCCGGATTCCCTCGCGCAGGTGGTCGGCGGCCATGGCGCGGGTGAGCGACAGCACGGCGCCCTTCGATGCGCTGTACAGCGTGCGTTGCTGGAGTCCGACGGTGGCGGCGATCGACGAGGTGTTGCACACGGCGGCCGCCGGCGATCGGCGTAGCCAGGGGAGGGCCGCGGTGGTCACCCGGGCGATGCTGGTGACGTTGACGGAGAATACCCGCGCCCATTCGGCGTCGTCGTTGGCCGCGATGTCGCCCACGGAGCCGATGCCCGCGTTGTTGACGACGATGTCGATGCGGCCGAACCGTTCGGCGACGGACGCCACCGCGGCGTTCACGCTCGCGCGATCGTCGACGTCGGTGGTGACGGCGAAGAAGCGGTCGTCGGCGGCGTCCGCGTTGAGGTCGAGCACGGCCACCTCGGCGCCCGCGTCAGCCAGATGCCGCGCGATCGCGGCGCCGATGCCGGACGCCCCACCGGTCACGATGGCGACCAGCCCGTCGAACTCGCCGCTCATCGCTAGGCCTTCCACGCGCGGAACGTCTGGCGCTGGCGGCCGAGGCCGTCGATCTCGACTTCTACCACGTCGCCGTCCTTCAAGTAGGGGAAGCGACCGGAGAGCGCGACGCCTTGGGGCGTACCGGTGAGCAGCAGGTCGCCGGGTTCGAGGGCGACGTACTGCGAGAGCCGGTAGATCAGTTCCTCGACGCTGAAGATCAGGTCGTCGGTGGTGGAGTCCTGGCGGGGTTCGCCGTTGACGAAGCTCCGCAGCCGCAGATTCGCGTGGTCGACCTCGTCAGGCGTGACGAGCCAGGGCCCGGTGGGGTTGAAGCCCGGAGCGCACTTGCCCTTCGACCACTGTCCGCCGGAGATCTCCAGCTGGAACGAACGCTCGGAGACGTCGTTGGCGAGCACGAAGCCCGCGATGTGAGCGCCGGCCTCTGCGGGGGAGTCGAGGTACGACGCCCGGCGTCCGATCACGACGCCGAGTTCCACCTCCCAGTCGGTCTTCTCGCTGCCGCGGGGGATCTCGACATCGTCGTAGGGACCCGCCACGGTGTTGGGCGTCTTGAGGAACATGATCGGAACCTCGGGCGGCGCGGAGCCGGACTCGGCCGCGTGCGCCGCGTAGTTCATACCGATGCAGATCACCGCGCTCGGCCGGGCGATCGGAGAGCCGACGCGCGAGACATCCGCGTGGGTCAGTTCGGGGAGCACACCCTCGGCCAGGGCCGCTCGGGTGCGTCCGACCGGGTCGTCGGCGAGGAAGGCTCCGTCGATGTCGGCGGTGAGCGGCCGTAGATCGAGGTGACGGTCACCATCGAGGACGACCGGGATCTCTTCCCCGAGCGGGCCGAGACGCGCGAACTTCATGTTTCTCCTTGGGTCGGGGCCGGTGCGGGAGGCTCGTCCGCGAGCGCCCCACCGGCCGTTGACAGTATAAACATCCGATGTTTACCCTGTGAAAGGTCCAACCCGTGGCCCGACCCAGGAGTGGCCCGTGACCCGCATCGTCGCGCTCGACACCGCCGATATCCGCTTTCCGACGTCACTGAGTCTCGACGGCTCCGACGCGATGAACCCCGACCCCGATTACTCGGCCGCCTACCTGCGCATCCTCACCGACGCCGACGACGGCATCGAAGGCCACGCGTTCGTGTTCACGATCGGCCGGGGTAACGACGTCCAGGTGGCCGCGATCGACGTCCTCACCGGCCACCTCGTCGGACGCGAACTTGAGCCGTTGCTCGACGACATGGGGGAGACGAACCGCTGGCTCACCGGCGACTCGCAGTTGCGCTGGCTCGGCCCCGAGAAGGGCGTCATGCACATGGCCATCGGCGCGGCGATCAACGCGCTGTGGGACATCAAGGCCAAGCGCGCCGGCCTGCCGCTGTGGCAACTGCTCGCCCGGCTGACCCCTGAAGAACTGGTCGACCTCGTCGACTTCCGCTACCTCACCAACGCCCTCACCCGCGACGAGGCGCTCGAGCTCCTTCGCACGGCCGAGCCCGGACGCCGTGAGCGCGAGCAGGCGCTGCTGGCGTCCGGGTACCCCGCGTACACCACGAGCCCGGGATGGCTCGGCTATTCCGACGAGAAGCTCACCCGGCTGTGCCGCGAGGCGGTGGCCGACGGCTTCGCCCAGATCAAGCTCAAGGTCGGCGCCGATCTCGACGACGACCTCCGCCGGCTGCGCACCGCCCGGGCGGTCGTGGGTCCGGACATCGCCATCGCAGTCGATGCCAACCAGCGTTGGGAACCCGACGAGGCCATCGCCTGGATTGGCGCGCTCGCGGAGTTCGACCTTGCGTGGGTCGAGGAGCCGACGAGCCCCGACGACGTGCTCGGCCACCGGCAGATCGCGCAGGCCATCGCCCCCACCCGGGTGTCGACCGGCGAGCACGCTCACAACCGGGTCATGGTCAAGCAGCTGTTGCAGGCCGAGGCCATCGGCGTCCTGCAGATCGACGCCGTGCGCGTCGCGGGGGTCAACGAGAACATCGCGATCCTGCTGCTGGCGGCCAAGTTCGGCGTCCCCGTGTGCCCGCACGCGGGAGGGGTCGGGTTGTGTGAGGCGGTGCAGCACCTGGCCATGTTCGACTTCATCGCGGTGAGCGGCACGCGCGACGGGCGGCTGATCGAGTACGTCGACCATCTGCATGAGCACTTCATCGTCCCCACCGACATCCGTGGCGGTGCCTACCATCCGCCGCTCGCGCCGGGCGCCGGCATGGAGATGAAGGCCGAGAGTCGCGAGACCTACCGGTGGCGAGGGGAGCACGTCCATGCCTGAGACCGGGCCCCATGGCGATCAGGCCGCCGCTGCACGACCGGCCGCCACGCCACCGCTCACGCCGCTCGGCTACGGCGCGGCGAACCTCGGCAACCTGCACCGGCCACTCACCGACGACGAAGCGTGGGCCATCCTGGACGCCGCCTGGGACGCCGGCGTCCGCTACTACGACACGGCGCCCCACTACGGGCTCGGGTTGTCCGAGCGGCGGCTCGGCGCGTTCCTGCGCACCAAGCCGCGGGCCGAGTACGTGCTGTCCACCAAGGTCGGGCGCCTCATCCGGCCGAACCCCGACGACGACGGTGGACTCGATCTGGCCAACGACTTCCACGTGCGCACCGACGTCCAGCGCGTATGGGACTTCACCGAGGACGGCATCCGCACCTCCCTGGCCGACTCGCTGGAACGCATGGGGCTCGACCGCGTCGATATCGCCTACCTGCACGACCCTGAACGTCACCACCTCGACCTCGCGCTCGCCGAAGCGCTGCCAGCCCTCGAGGTTCTGCGCGGCGAGCGTCTCGTGGACGCCGTCGGCGTGGGCTCGATGGTGAGCAGCGCGCTCACCGCGGCCGTCGACGGCGCCGACCTCGACGTCATCATGATCGCCGGCCGCTACACGCTGCTCGAACAGCCAGCAGCGCTGGACACCCTGCCGGCCTGTCAGGCGACGGGCACCGACGTCGTCGCGGCGTCCGTGTTCAACTCGGGGCTGCTCGCCAACCCGCGCCCCCAACGCGACGGCCGCTACGAGTACGGGCGCCTGCCCGACGAACTGTGGGAACGGCTGTCGGCGATCGTCGCGGTGTGCGACGCCCACGGCGTTCCGTTGCCGGCGGCGGCCGTCCAGTTCACGTTGCGCGAGCCGGTCGTGCGCTCGGTGGTGGTCGGCGGCAGCCGGCCGTCGCAGGTCCGGCAGAGCGCCGACTGGATGGCCCAACCTGTCCCGGACGCGCTGTGGCATGACCTGGCCGATCGCGGCCTGATCCCTCGCGCCGACGACCCGAAAGGATCCTCATGCTGACCGGAATCGACCCCCTGCTCACCGGCGAGCTGCTCTGGCACCTCGACGCCATGGGCCACTCTGACGGCGTCGTCATCGCCGACGCCCACTTCCCTGCCGCCCGGGTGGCGACCCGGCTCGTGACCCTGCCCGGCACGACGACCCCACAGGTGCTGGCCGCGATCCGAACCGTGATCCCGCTCGACGACGCCCCTGGACTCGACCTGATGACGTCGGCCGACGGAACGGTGCTCGACGTCCAGCGCGAACTGATGGACGCCGCGGGCGTCACGGAGGAGGGCACCCGCTTCGTCGACCGGTTCGAGTACTACGACATCGCAGAGAAGGCGTTCCTCGTGGTCCGCACGGGCGAGACCCGCAAGTACGGCAATGCGCTGCTGCGCAAGGGCCTCGTGCTGTAGGTGGGGCGTGCGGGGCTCGAACCCGCGACCCAGGGATTATGAGTCCCTTGCTCTAACCGGCTGAGCTAACGCCCCGACGCGGAGCCAGCTTAGCGGAGATGTGGCAGCCTCCGGCGCCGCCGTCACGCAGTCTTGACGTCCTTAACCGCTTGCTAAACCACCGACTTCGGTGGTTTAGCAAGCGGTTAAGGACGTCTGGGCGTCGCGCCCGCCGTCCACCATGCGGCTCAGTCGTGGTACGGCACGGCCTCGCGGGCATCAGCGGGGTCGAGGCCGCAGAGTTCCAGCAGGTCGATCACCATCGAGCGCACCTGGGCCAGCAGCACGGTCGGGGAGATCGTCGCATAGACGGGCGCCTCGGAGCAGCGTCGGCCGAGTTCAGTGAGCGGCTCGATCATCCGGGCGGGGATGCGACGGGCGAACAGCTCGGCGGCGCATTCGTCGGTGAGCTGGGCGAGGTCGTCGATCAGTTGCAGGTACTCCGGTGGCACGTTCTCGTGGTGATAGACGCTCACCACACCGCGCCGCGCGAGCACCCGGAGGTTCCGCATGAAGTGGTCGAGGGGAACGGTGAGGTCGGCGATCTGCACCGCCTGCTGTTTGTGACGGCGCAAGAACGGCGAGGTGCGTACGACGGCGACCCCCTCCTGAGCGGCTTCCAAGAGCTGCTGGAGTTCATCCTCCGTGCCTCGTGCCCTGGCGAGCACCTCCTCGGTGGCGTCGTGATCACCAGCGCGGATGGCCGACGAAAGGGCTCGCAACGTCTGGGTGGCGTTGTGCAGCACGGAGGCGGCGATCAGTCTCGGCTTGTCGATCGGAGTGAGCGGCGCGACGGTGGCGAAGAGCACCGCGACGGCACAGCCGATCAGCGCGTCGATCCAGCGATTGAACTGGGCGCCCTGCCCCGGCATCACCGTCATCACGGCGGCCGCTTGCACGGCAGCTTGCGTGACCATCAGGCCTCGGCCGTCCACCCAGGTGCTCACCGACATCGCGACGGCCACCGCCAGCATCACCTGCCACACGCCCGTGCCGACCACGCTGAGGAACAGATCCCCGAGTCCCACGCCGATGGTGACGCCGATCGCGAGTTCGACGACACGCCCGAGCCGCTGCCCGAAAGAGGCGCCGAGACACACGATCGCGCCGACCGTGGCCAGGAACGGCGCGGGATGCCCGACGACGGTGCGCGCGAACCACCACGCGAGGCCGGCGGCAAGCGAGACCTGCAGAATCATGAACAGCCGGGAGCGCCAGCGACGCACGCGCTTCACCTGAGAACGCCAGCCGGCGCGCGCGGTGCGCTCGCTGAGCCTCCAGCCCGCCTTTGCCGTGCGTTCGCTCAGACGCCATCCGGCCTTCGCGGTGCGCTCGCTGAGGTCGAACGCGCGGAGCGTCGCCTTCTGGACGGCGTCGCGGGACGCGACCCAGGAGAAACCGTGGTGCGAGTTGTCGGGCACGAATACCATCCTGCCACCGGCAGCTCCGTCTAAGAGATTCCGCAGGTAGGCACGAGTCTCGGTAGGAGAGGTGGTATCTGACGCCGCTTCTTCCCCGAGGTACTCGTGCCTGCACTGCCATCTTTCATCATGAACCCGCTATGGGACCAGTTCGCCGCGCTGATCCCCGAACAC
>NZ_JARGDO010000017.1 GCF_029211185.1 Tessaracoccus caeni | reverse complement strand
CGGTGTCGGCAGCGTAGTCGGCGATCGCGTAGATCGATTTCGCGCCAGCAGCGACCGCGGCGACCGCGAGCGCCAGGACCACCGGCAACGCGTGTCGCCGTCCCCGCGCTTTGCGGGGGTCAGGGATATGGGTGAACAGTTGGGACAATCGGGCGGCGCGCAAGACTTTCGGCTCGACAGCACACGCCGTGACAGGGGAAGATGTCACCGGACGCGGTTCCTTGGCTCGAGGTTTGGACGTTGAACACCCACATCCTCGCTACTGGGGCCGCGTCCCTTGCGTCCACCACGCCGAGAATCACGCAAATCACCTAGTCAGGCGCCCCTACACACGACTTTGACGGCACCCTGAGGGCGCCCGCGTGGTGTTCATCTGCCACATGATCGTGCTGGCGACGGTGGGGAACCAGTAGTGATGGTGCTCGGGATTCGACGCGACGAACGACTCCTCGACGTTGGGGAAGAACTGTGTGGGCCAGTCCACGTCTCCGTTCTTGGCCGCCAGAAGCACCGCGTCGTTGCCGGGGATCGCAACAACCCGGACGCCGGGGATCTTCTGCTTGTCGGGCTGCCAGTAGTGCGGGTTAGGCCCCAGATCGTAGGACTGGGTCTGGAAGCTCAACACCTCCGTATACGGACCAGTGCCCACCGGAGTCTCATTGGTATCGCTCTGCCAGTCGGGCTTATCGGCCCAGATGTGATCCGGGACCAGAATCTGCTCCCCAGTACCCCAGAGTCCCGGCGAGTAGGGGCGATTGAAGGTGAAGGTCACCGTGTGATCATCGACCGCTTCCACGGACTCGAGATACTCATGGCCACCGAGTTCTTGGGCGAGCTTGAAGGTCGTCACGACGTCCTGCGCATCGAATGCCTCACCGTCGGACCACTTCACGCCCTCACGCAAATGGAAGGTCACCGACGTGGCGTCGTCGGCAACCTCCCATTCGGTTGCCAGCCACGGCGTGGTGGTGCCGTCGGCCGGATTGAAGATGAGCATCCGCTCGTAGATCGCCTGGCCGGTCAACTCCAGGCCTCCCGAGAACGGATTGAAGTTGCGCTCGAAGGTGGCAACCGCCTCGTTCGGGATGACGACGTACTTGCTGCCACCCGCGGAGGTACTACTCGGGTCACCGCCGCCGCTCGAGCAGCCCGAGAGGGCGAGCGCTCCTGTCACAGCGAGCGCGGTAGCCGCCAGAAGGCGGCGTGATCTAAGGAACTTCATCGTTGATCCTTCTCTCGTGTCGTTGTCGATGGACGACGCCAGGGGCCTGGACCTCCTCGTCTTGTCGACGGCTTATGGCACACATCTCATCGACTTACCTATATCGGTATAGGTGACCGTACATTTACCGGTATAGGTCTGTCTACCTCGATTTCTGTTGTTATCAAATCGTTATGTTGTCTGGTCTCGGGCCGCCACAGCCGTCCGTGCCAGACGGCAGCAACGCCGAGCCCACCATCCGGCGGCCACTACCATGGGCACATGGTGACTCTCAAGGATGTGGCTCGAGTCGCGGGAGTCACGAAGATGACCGTGTCGAACGTGCTCAACGGCCGCACGGGTCAGGTCTCGGAGCAGACCAGCCGCAGGGTCATGCAGGCCGTCAAGGAGCTGGGCTACGAACGCAACGCCGCCGCGCGTGCACTATCAGCCGCCAGGTCAGGCATCGTCGTGTTCATCTACCCGGGCCCGAACTCAAGGCAGTTCGGCTTCGGCAACCCCCACGACTCCCTCCTCCTGCATGCCGTCGAACAACGCATCTCAGAAGCAGGCAAACACCTCATGGTGCACTCATCCGTGGACGACGTGATGGTCACCGCGCGCCAAATCGGTGCGTGGAACGCCGACGGCGCCATCTTCTTCGGCATCCTTGCCGATCAAGTATCGGAACTACGCGCCGTGAATGACGTACCGATGGTGTTCATCGACGCAGTCGGGCCAGATCCGGTCGCCACCGTGGGACTCGATGACAAGGCCGGGGCCTACCTCGCCACGAAACACCTCCTGTCAGCAGGCCATCGTCGGATCGCATTTGTGGGTCCGCTCGCTCACACAGGTGGGGTCATCCAGGATCGCTTGGCAGGATTCGAGCAGGCGATGTCAGAGGCTCCTGGCACCGTCAAGGCCGCTTTCCATTCGGAGACCACATACTCGAACGCCTCCAGCATCGCGCCAACGATCCTCGCTGACCCACGCAGATTCACTGCGGCGGTAACCACTGCCGACACGATCGCGGTCGGCCTCCTCAGGACGGCACAGATGGCAGGCCTCCACGTTCCAGACGACTTCTCACTGGTGGGATTCGACGATATTCTCCTCGCAGAGATGACGGCGCCGCCGCTGACGTCAGTGCGCCAAGACGTGCTCGAAAAAGGGCGTCGAGCCGCCGATCTTCTCTTGTCGCAACTAGCCAACGGCCAAACCACCGAGCGGGTGGTCTTGACGCCGTCGCTCACGGTTCGCGAGTCAGTGGCGCCGCCCCGTGATCGGAAGCTCGTCCCGACGCCGGATCCCTAGCCGTCCAGGAGGTCACGGACGACGCCGTCGGCCAGGAGCCGGCCGTCGCGAGTGAGGCATAGGGTCCGATCGTCGATCACGGCCAGGCCCTGATCGACGAAACGACTCACCCGAGCGCGTTCCGACGTCGTGAGCAGGTCGAGCGGCAATCCCTCTCGAAGACGAAGGCGCAGCAGCACCTCCTCGACGCGCTGTTCATCCGGTGTCAGCACCTCGCGGGCCAGCGCCGGGGAACGCCCCTCCGCCAACTCCGCCGAGTAGCTGCGGGGGTGCTTGCGATTCCAGAACCGGACGCCGCCGATGTGAGAGTGCGCGCCGGGGCCGATCCCCCACCAATTGACGCCTCGCCAGTAGGCCAGGTTGTGCCGGCATTCCCCGCCGGGCCTGGCCCAGTTGGAGACCTCGTAGTTGTCGAAGCCGAGCGCGGCGAGCGTCTCGTCGGCCACCAGGTACTTGTCGGCCAGATCGTCGTCGTCGGGCATCCCCACCTCGCCGCGCCGCACCTGAACGGCCAGTCGAGTGCCCTCCTCGACGATCAGCGAGTAGGCGCTCACATGGTCGACGGGGGCGGTGAGCACAGCGTCGAGGCTGCGCCGCCAGTCGTCCATGCTCTCGCCCGGCGTGCCGTAGATGAGGTCGAGGCTGACGTGCTCGAAGCCCGCGTCGACGGCCCAGCCCGCGGCATCCAGCCCACGACGGGGCGTGTGGGCACGCTCGAGCACGCGTAGCACGTGCGGAACCACCGACTGGAGGCCCAGCGAGATGCGGGTGAACCCGGCCTCGCGCAGTTCCTCGAAGTAGGACGGGTCCACCGTCTCGGGGTTGGCCTCGGTGGTCACCTCCGCATCCGAGGCCAAACCGAACTCGTCGCGCAGCGTGCCCAGCAGACGGCCGAGCTCCGACGCCGGCAGCATCGTCGGGGTGCCGCCGCCGAAGAACACCGTCTCCAGCCGGGGCACCTCGTCCCCCAGGACACGTCGCGCGAGCCGGATCTCGGCGATCGCCGCGTCCACATAGGTGCTGGGTGCGAGTCCGCCCAGCTCCTGCGGCGTGTAGGTGTTGAAGTCGCAGTAGCCGCAGCGCACCCGGCAGAACGGCACATGCACGTACGCCGACAAGGGCGTCGTCGCCAACGCGGCGAGCGCGGATGCGGGCAGCGCTCCGTCCGGGGGCGCCGCGTCGCCATCGGGCAACTGGGGACTCATTGCCCCCATGCTACGGGTTCTCTTTCGGGGAAACTCGCCGATAACCCTCGCGTTAGGCGCTGACTACTGCCAAAGTAGCCGCATGCAACTCTCACGACGCTCACTTCTTCTTGGCGGCGGCGGACTCGCAGCCACCGCAACCCTGGCCGCGTGCGGCAACAACAATCCCCTCGACCAGTCCAGCACCGCGCCCTCCACCTCGGGTAGCGCGTCGGCGACCGGCGAACTCCCCGCGCTCTCGCAGTGGTACCACCAGTACGACGAGGCCGGCGTGAAGGAGGCCGTCGAAGGCTACGCGGCCGCCTACGACAAGGCGAAGGTCTCCGTGAACTGGGTGGTCTCCGACTACTCGAAGGTCTTGGGCGCCCAGTTGCTCACCAACGACCTCCCCGACGTCTTCGAGGTGGAGCAGGGCGGCTCGCTCGACATGATCCGCGCCGGCCAGCTGGCGGACCTCACCGACCTGATCGAACCCCATCGCTCCGAGTTCAACGAAGCCGTGATGAACCGCTTCACCTTCGACGGCAAGGTGCACGGCATCCCGCAGACCATCGACATGCAGTTGCTCTACTACCGCCCTTCGTTGCTGAAGGAGGCCGGCGTCGAGCCGCCCACTACCTTCGAGGAACTAGTGGCGGCCATCAACGCCACCAAGTCGGCCGACATCGGCGGCCTGTTCGCCGGCAACGATGGCAACGACATCGGCCTGCTCGGCACCCTGCTGATCTGGGCCTCCGGCCACGACCAGCTGAACGCGGAGCGCACCGAGGCCGCCTTCCTCACCGACGACTTCTACAACGCCTTGATCGCCTACCGCGAGCTGCGCGAGTCGGGCGGCATCCTCTCGGCAGCGTCCGCCGAGTGGTACTCGCCCGACGCGATGGCCAACGGCGAGGCCGTCTTCCAGTGGGGCGGTCTCTGGTCGCTACCGGTCATCCAAGAGGCCCTCGGCGACGACATCGCGGCCCTTCCGTTCCCGGCCATCGGCCCGAAGGGTCGCCCGGCGGTGCCGTTCGGTGCCTTCGGCGCCTGCGTCGCCGCCAAGGGCCCCAACGTCGACGCGGCCAAGGAGTTCGTCAAGTGGCTGTGGATCGAGCAGGACGAGTACCAGGTGGACTTCTCCGACTCCTACGGCACCCACATCCCCGCGAAGAACGCCCTAGTGCCCAAGGCCACCAAGCTGGCCGAAGGCCCCGGTGCCGACGCGGCTCGCTACGTCAACGACCACGGCTTCGCCAACGACATCATGTGGTCGGGCGCGGTGGGCGAGGCCTTCGGTGCTGCGCTCAGCGCCGTCATCCGTGACGGCAAGGATCCCAAGGAGACCTTCGAGCCCTTCGGCGAGCAGGTCGTCGCCGAGTTGAAGAACCTCAACTCCTGACCTCTAAGGAGATCGGCACACTCATGTGGCAGCGGTTGCGCGGACGCCAGGGCCAGAACCTCTGGTTCCTGGCGTTCGTCGCGCCCTTCTTCATCGGGTTGCTGATCTTCGTCTACATCCCCATCGTCTGGAGCGCCTACCTCAGCTTCTTCCAGGCGCGCAACACGGTGAACCCGACGAAGTTCGTGGGACTGGCCAACTACCAATACCTGTTGTCTGACCCGATGTTCCTCAACTCGCTGGGTGTGTTCATCGCCTTCGCGGTGTTCATCGTGCCGCTCACCTTCGTGTGCTCGTTGGCGCTGGCCCTGTTGCTGAACAATCTGAAACACGGCCAGGCGTTCTTCCGATCGGTTTTCTTCATCCCCACCGCCGTGTCCTACGTGGTGGCGGCCGTCATCTGGCGGATGAGCTTCTTCCACGGCGCCCGATTCGGCCTGGTGAACCAGGTAGGGAGGGCTTTCGGCGCCGAGCCCATCAGCTGGCTCGGCGGCGGCAACAGTCTCTACTGGGTGGCCATCGTCTCGGTGCGACTCTGGCTACAGGTGGGCTTCTACATGATCCTGTTCATCGCCGGCCTCCAGCGGATCCCACCGGACACCTACGAGGCCGCAGCTCTCGACGGCGCCTCTGGCTGGCGCATGCTGCGCTGGATCACCCTGCCGCAGCTGCGCGCCACCAGCGTCGCCGTGCTGATGCTGCTGCTCATCAACGCCTTCCAGGCCTTCGACGAGTTCTACAACATGCTGGGCTCGATCGGCAGCTACCCGCCGTATGCCCGGCCCCCGCTGGTGCACCTGTACCTGATCTCGTTGGGCGGCGGCCAGCAGGATCTCGGCGTCGGTGGAGCCGGCACCATGATCGTCACCGCCATCATCGTCTTGTTCGGCGTGACCCAGAACTGGGTGCTCGGACGTTCCGAGCGCAAGGAACGCAAGGCGGCGTTGCGATGAAGCACTCCCCCGCGCTCACCGCTCTCCGCTACGGCCTGCTCACCGCGCTGGCCCTGTTCTTCCTGCTGCCGTTCTACATCCTGGTGCGCAACGCCTTCTCGACGCAGCCCAACATCACGGCGCCGCGCTGGAACTGGCTGCCGGACCAGCTGAACCTCACAAACCTGTACTCGATGCTGGCCAACGACAACATCGGCATCGGACGCGGCCTGCTGAACTCTGCGGGCATGGCGTTGCTGCAGACGACGGGCACGCTGGTCGTCAGCCTGCTCGCGGGCTATGCCCTGGCCCGTTACACCCATCGCGTCGCCCGCGCTCTGCTGGGCCTGACCGTCTTCACGCTGATGGTGCCGGCGGCCACCACCTTCCTGCCGATGTTCATCATGACCGCCTCGCTCGGCTGGATCGACACCTTCCGCGGCCTCGTGATCCCCGGCATGTTCTCAGCCTTCGCCACCTACCTGTTCCGGCAGTTCTTCCTTGACTTCCCCGTCGAACTCGAGGACGCCGCGTTGATCGACGGCTGCAATCCGTGGACGGCCTTCTGGCGGATCGTGGTGCCCAACTCGACGGGCATCGTCGCCGCCGTCGGCGCCATCACCCTGATCGGCTCCTGGAACGCCTTCCTCTGGCCCAACCTGGTGGGCCGCGACGAGCGCCGCACCGTCCAGGTGGCGATCAGCCAGTTCATGACCAGCCAAGGCGTGAAGATGCCGGAGCTGTTCATGGGCTCGCTCGTCGCGATCCTGCCCATGCTGGTGGCCTTCCTCATCCTGCAGCGCTTCCTGGTGCAGGGCCTCACCACCTCCGGGCTCCGCTAGGGTCTGTTGCCCCTGCCCTGGGCATACTCGTCGAGGCGCCTGCTGTCCTCACGCCAGCTTTCGTATTACACTTCTGTCATGACGCGAAAGATGAGTGGTCGCGAGGTTTCGGAGGCCGAAGTTGATGCATGGGTCGCCGAAGCCGAAGCAGGATACGACGTCGAAGACTTGCGCAAGCGAGTGATTGGCCGACCGGCACGAGGTGCTGAGCCATCCCAGGTGATCCCCGTGCGACTAACGACCGACGAGCTGGCCGCCGTCATGGCTCGCGCTGAACGAGAACACCTCAACCGCTCCGAAGCCATCCGCGCCGCACTCGCGGAGTGGTCACACGTCGCATGATCGTTCGCCCCAGTAGTCACGCCTGCTCGGCTAGCTGGGCTAGCAAAGCGGCTCATCCGTTCTCTCCCGAAAAGGCTCAGGCGCCCGGGCTCTGGTAGTGCTTGGCCATGCGCGTGAACAGCGTCAGCGCGAGCGGAAGCAGCAGCCATCCGCCGGCGGGCGAGGCCCAGATCACGGCGTCGGGCAGCGGGACGCCGTCGGTGCGTCCCAAGAGAGCGGCCGCGGGAAGATAGGCGATGAAACCCAGCGGGAACGCGAAACAGAGCGCGAGCAGCCCGCCCGGACCGAAGATGGTCAAGGGGTAGACGCCGAAGGTGGTCACGACGGTGTCCGCCAGATAGTGCAGCGAGTTGACCACCGTCGCCCGGAACGCGATCGAGGCGATGAGCACCTGGATCGCCACCTCGACGATCCCGCCGCCGATCACGGCGAGGACGAGGTAGCCGATCCTCCACCAGGTCCAGTCCACCGGGGCCAGGATCGCGAAGCCCACCAGAGCCACGAACCCGAGGATCGCGTCGCCCAGTGCCATGATGTGGAAGCGCCGGGTGACGATCTGGACGAACTGGTTGACCGGTCTGAGCAGGAGCAGGTCGAACTCGCCGCTGCGCACCACCTCCGAGGTCTGCAGCAGGGACGCGAAGGGCACCACGTAAATCGCGTGAGAGGTCAGGCGCATGCCCACCAGAAGGCCGATCTCCCGGAAGCCCCAGCCGCCGATCATCCCGAAGCTGTGCAGCAGGAGGGCGACGAACACCACCTGGATGCCCTGGTAGGTGAGGCCGCCAATGAAGGCGACCAGGAAGTTGGAGCGATACTGCGCCTGCGAGCGCACCGCCGCGCGCTGCAGCGTCCACCAGGCCGACAGCGTGCCGGGCAGCTTCCGAGCGGACTCAGCCACCGAAGATCACCACCTTGCGCTCGGCCCGGCGCCACACTACGCGAAGCAATACGACGATGACGACGATCCACCCCGCCTGAGCCCCGATGGCCAGCCAGGCTGCGGGCCCTGTCGTGCTCCCGAAGTAGATCGACAAAGGTGTGAACATCTGCGCGCGGAACGGCAGCCAGTCCAAGGCCCCGGCCAGCCAGCCCGGCATGAACCACAGGGGAATCAGCGCGCCGGACAACAGCCCGGAGCCGAGGCGGTAGAGCATTCGGTAGCCGCCGATCTCCAGCGACCAGAAGCACGCCATCGACATCAGCAGATTCATCAGTAACGTGATGGTGGCCCCGAGCACCGTGGCGAGCAACCAGAGCCCGACGCCGTCGAGTCGAGGCGGCAGGCTCAGCGCCCCGATCAGCACCGCCCACACGATCCCGATCACGGCGATCGGCAACCGCGCGAGCAAGGTGCCGACGTTCTGGGCGAACACCTGCCCCACCAGGCCGAGCGGCCGCATCATGTCCACGCCCACCTGCCCGGTGCGCACGCGTCGGTCGAGTCCGGAGAACTCCCACGGCATCAGCGCCACCTGCAGGCAGGCGGCAAGCACCGCGTAGCTGACCGCTTGACTCTGCTCCACGCCGCGCACCTCGCCGGCCCCGCCGTAGACGGCGCGCCACACCGCCGTGAGCAGCCAGACCTGAATGAACAGCCCGGTCACGGCGGTCACCAGGTCGATCCGGTAGGCCCACGACGTCTTCACGGCGTTGCGGACGCAGCCTCGCACGGCGGGCCATGACGTGCGGTTCATCGCCCGGAGGCCTCCGCGTAGATCCTGGCCACGACGTCGCTCAGGCTCGCCTCGGTGACCGCAAGGTCGACGATCTGCCAGCGCGAGGTGACCTGGGCGATCAGGTCGGGCGTGCCGATCCGCTCAGGATCGTGGACCAGCACCGCCTTGCCGTCGGCCACCGAGGCGGAGGCACCGTCGACGACGATCGCTGCGGGATCGATCCCCTCCGCCGGTGTGACGGTGAGCACCCGCTCGTGCACGTAGCGGCGCTTGAGGTCTTCCAGGCTTCCGTCGAACAGCACCGTGCCCTGATCGATCATGATGATCCGGCGACACAGCGCCTCCACGTCGTCCATGTCGTGGGTGGTCAGGATCACCGTAGTGCCGAGCGTGGCGTTGATCTCGGCCACGAACTCCCGGATGCGCCGCTTGGCGACGACGTCCAGGCCGACGGTGGGCTCGTCGAGATAGACGATCTCCGGCGCATGCAGCAAGGCCGCCGTGAGATCGCCGCGCATGCGCTGCCCCAGCGAAAGGAAGCGGACGGGGGTGTCCAGGAAGTCGTCCATTCCCAGCAGTTCGACGAACATGTCGAGGCGCTCGCGGTAGTCGTCGGGCCGAACGCCGTAGAGGTCGCGGATCAGCTCGAAGGAGTCGCGCAGCGGCAGGTCGTACCAGAGCTGGCTGCGCTGCCCGAAGACGGCCCCGATGTGCGCGGCGTTGGCCTTCCTGTCCTTCGACGGCACGCGACCGGCCACCTGCACGACGCCGGAGGTGGGCACCAGGATCCCGGTGAGCATCTTGATGGTGGTCGACTTGCCCGCTCCGTTGGCACCCAGATAGCCGACGAGTTCCCCGGGCGCGATGTCGAAGGACACACCGCTCACGGCGACCTTGCGCGTCGTCGCCCGCGAGAACAGGCGACGCAGCGTCGTGAACCGGCCCTGAGGCTCCACCGGACGCTCGAAGACCTTGGTCAGATCCCGCACGTGAATGATCGGCTCAGCGGCCTTGAGGCTCTCTTGAGGGATCGACGTCACCCGGCAACCCTATCCCTCGCCGCTCCGGGGGCTCAGTGCAACCAGCGTTTGACGGCGGCGATCCGCTCCTCCACCTGATCGGTGGTCGCCTCGGCCAGCTTGCCGCCGCCGCACTCGCGACGCAGGGCGGCATGGACGTGGCTGTGCGGCATGCCCTCCCTGGCCGCGTACTGGGACACCAGAGAGTTGAGTTCTTTGCGCCTCGCCTCGAGCGCCCTGTGCAGGGAGACCACCGGCTCCTCCGAGCGCCGCGTCTGACGCTCCCGGCGCCTCACCTGGCGGGCTTGCCGCTCGCGCAGCAGAGTGCCGACCTGATCGGGGTCCAGCAGCCCTGGCAGGCCCAGGTAGTCCTCCTCGTCGGCGGACATCGGCTCGGCGTGCATGCCATAGGCCTGCTTGCCATAGAGCACGTGATCGAAGGTGGCCTGCGACTCCAGCGCCTCATACTGGCCCAGCAGGTCGTCGGAGGCGGCGTCCTTGGCGTTGGCCTCGGCCATCAGCGCCTCGGACTCGTCCCACAGCCCGTCGTCCTGCTTGGTCTTGCCCAGCACGTGGTCTCGCTGCCGCTCCAGCGCGGTGGCATGAGAGAGCAGGATCGGCACCGTGGGCAGGAAGACGGTGGCCACCTCGCCGCGCCGCCGCGAACGCACGAAGCGCCCCACGGCCTGGGCGAAGAAGAGCGGGGTGGAGGTGGCCGTGGCGTAGACGCCCACGGCCAGGCGCGGCACGTCGACGCCTTCCGAGACCATCCGCACCGCCACCATCCAGCGGTCCTCCGACGCGGAGAACTCGTCGATCTTGCCGCTGGCTTTGGCGTCGTCGGAGAGCACGACTGTGACGCTCTGACCGGTGATCTCCTTCAGCACCTTGGCGTACGACCGCGCGAGGCTCTGGTTGGTGGCGATCACCAGGCCACCGGCGTCGGGAACGTGCCGCCGCACCTGGGTCAGCCGGGCGTCCGCGGCGCGCAGCACGGATTGGATCCACTCCCCGGTCGGCGCCAGCGCGGTGCGCCACGCCTGGGCGGTCAGGTCCTTGGTGAGCGGCGAGCCGAGATCCGCCTCCAGCTCGTCGCCGGCCTTGGTGCGCCAGCGCATGGCGCCGCCGTAGTTCATGAACATCACGGGACGCACGACGTGGTCGGCGAGCGCCTCGGCGTAGCCGTAGGTGTAGTCGGCCCGCGAGGTGCGCACGCCGGGTGCGGTCTCCTCATAAGTGACGAACGGGATGGGGCTCTCGTCGGAGCGGAAGGGGGTGCCGGTCAGCGCGAGACGCCGCGTCGCGGGCCCGAAGGCTTCCAGCACGGCCTCGCCCCAGCTGAGGGTGTCGCCGGCGTGGTGGATCTCGTCGAAGATCACCAGGGTGTCGACGGCGTGGCACAGCGCGTCATAGGACCACGGCCGCATCGCGACGCCGGCGTAGGTGACGGCCGAGCCGTCGAACTGCCGGGAGCGGCCGCGCTTGGTGGAGCGGTTGGTTCCCGGGTCCAGGTGGATGCCCACGCGAGCCGCCGCGTCGGCCCACTGCACCTTGAGGTGCTCGGTGGGGGTCACCACGACGATCCGCTGCACCACGTCGGTGGTCAGCAGGTGATGGGCGATGCGCAGCGCGAAGGTGGTCTTGCCGGCGCCAGGCGTCGCGACACACAGGAAGTCGCGCGGGTTCTCGCTGGTGTACTGCTCGAATGCCGCCGCCTGCCATTCACGCAGGCTGCCGGCTGTTCCCCACGCCGCCCGGCCGGGAAAGGCGGGCGAGATCTGATCGAAGGCCGCAACACGCATAGGTCCGCGACCTTAGTACGAGCCACCGACAGGACGCGAGTTTGACACGCGCCCTTGTCAGAACTACTTCTTGCTGGGCTCCGACGTGGACAGCGCGGCGACGAAGGCCTCCTGGGGCACCTCCACGCGGCCCACCATCTTCATCCGCTTCTTGCCTTCCTTCTGCTTCTCCAGCAGCTTGCGCTTGCGGGAGATGTCGCCGCCGTAGCACTTGGCCAGCACGTCCTTGCGGATGGCGCGGATGGTCTCTCGGGCGATCACTCGGGAGCCGATGGCGGCCTGGATCGGCACCTCGAACTGCTGCCTCGGGATCAGTTCCTTCAGCTTGGCGGCCATGGTGAGGCCGTAGGAGTAGGCCTTGTCCTTGTGCACGATGGCCGAGAACGCGTCGACGGGGTCGCCGTGCAGCAGGATGTCGACCTTCACCAGCTCGGAGGCCTCTTCGCCGTCGGCCTCGTAGTCGAGCGACGCGTAGCCCTTGGTGCGCGACTTCAGGGCATCGAAGAAGTCGAAGACGATCTCGGCCAGCGGCAGGGTGTAGCGGATCTCGACGCGGTCCTCCGACAGGTAGTCGAGGCCGCGTTGGATGCCGCGCCGGGTCTGGCACAGCTCCAGGATGGTGCCGATGTACTCGGCCGGGGCCAGGATGGTGGCGCGCACCACCGGCTCATAGACGGCCGCGATCTTGCCCGTCGGGTACTCCGACGGGTTGGTCACGACGTGCTCCGACTTGTCCTCCATCTCGACGCGGTAGACCACGTTGGGAGCGGTGGAGATGAGGTCGAGGTT
Source organism: Tessaracoccus caeni (assembly GCF_029211185.1). Classification (GTDB taxonomy): domain Bacteria; phylum Actinomycetota; class Actinomycetes; order Propionibacteriales; family Propionibacteriaceae; genus Arachnia; species Arachnia caeni. Next base: position 97,027 of record NZ_JARGDO010000017.1, on the reverse strand, counting down.
GAACTCGCGCTCCAGGCGCTCGCGCACGATCTCCATGTGCAGCAGGCCGAGGAAGCCGATGCGGAAGCCGAAGCCCAGCGCGCCCGACGTCTCGGGCTCGTAGGTGAGGGCGGCGTCGTTGAGCTGGAGCTTCTCCAGCGCCTCGCGCAGCTCGTTGAAGTCGTCGCCGTCGATCGGGTACAGGCCCGCGTAGACCATCGGGTTGGGGTGCTGGTAGCCGCCCAGATCCTGATCGGCGGGCTTGGCGTTGTTGGTCACGGTGTCGCCGACGCGCGACTGGCGCACGTCCTTCACGCCCGTGATCAGATAGCCCACCTCGCCGACGCCGATCGAGTCCGCCTTCACCGGCTCCGGCGCGATCACGCCCACCTCAAGCAGCTCGTGCACGGCGCCGGTAGACATCATCAGGATGCGCTCGCGGTGCTTCAGCTCGCCGTCGACCACGCGCACGTAGGTGACGACGCCGCGGTAGGTGTCGTAGACCGAGTCGAAGATCAAGGCTCGAGCCGGCGCATCCGCATTGCCCTCGGGCGCCGGGATCTGGGCCACGACGGCGTCGAGCAGGTCGGCGACGCCCGCGCCGGTCTTGCCCGAGACCTGCAGCACCTCCGACGCGTCGCAGCCGATGATGCCGGCCAGCTCGGCCGCATACTTCTCCGGCTGGGCGCTCGGCAGATCGATCTTGTTCAGCACCGGGATGATGGTGAGGTCGGCGTCGATGGCCAGGTACAGGTTGGCCAGCGTCTGCGCCTCGATGCCCTGAGCCGCGTCCACCAGCAGAATGGCGCCCTCGCACGCCTGCAGGGAACGCGACACCTCGTAGGTGAAGTCGACGTGCCCGGGCGTGTCGATCATGTTGAGCACGTAGGTCTCGTCACCGACGCTCCACGGCATCCGCACGGCCTGCGACTTGATCGTGATGCCGCGCTCGCGCTCGATGTCCATCCGGTCGAGGTACTGTGCGCGCATCTGACGGGCGTCGACCACCTCGGTCAGCTGCAGCATCCGGTCGGCCAGGGTCGACTTACCGTGGTCGATATGCGCGATGATGCAGAAGTTGCGGATGACGTCCGGGCGGGTACGTCCTGGGCGCGGTGCGGGCATGCAGTGTTCCTCGGGAGGGTCAAGGGGCGACAAAACAGTCGTGCCATTCTCCCACACCTCACCCCTCCGCCTTCGCTCCCTTCTTTCCCACCCCTTCTGAACACACATCTGCGTATGGATTGAGGCCTCGCCTACAGTGCGAGGGCTTCGCGCTGGCGCAGATCTATGCACGGACGCGCGATGCTGCGACGGCTGATCGCGCACGGGTCGACGTCATCGATGGTCGATTTGGGGCCTACCGGGACAGCGGTGTAATCTGGGTCGTCGCGTCCGAATGGGCGCCCTACCGAGTAGTCAACAAGATTCAGAGGCTTGCCAAGTGGCGAACATCAAGTCCCAGAAGAAGCGCATCAAGACCAACGAGAAGGCTCGTCTGCGCAACAAGGCCGTCAAGTCGGAGCTGCGCACGCACATCCGCAAGTTCCGCGCCGCCGTCGAGGCTGGCCAGAACGAGCAGGCTGTTGTGCTGTCGCAGGCCGCCAACCGCGCCCTCGACAAGGCCGTGAGCAAGGGCGTCATCCACAAGAACCAGGCAGCGAACCGCAAGTCTTCGATCTCGCGCGCTGTCAACAAGCTCGCAGCCTGAGCCCAGGCGGCTCCGCCGCTAGGGCCGTCTGACAAGGCGGGCTGAGCAAAACAACGAGCGTCTCGACCCACTCGGTGGTCGAGACGCTGTTTTGCGTGCTTTTGCACCACGCTCCTCCCTTCACGCTCCTTGAGGTGCGACGAAGTCGCCTCGAAAGGACCCAGCTGGCAGTCGAAGAGCAGTCCCAGCCGAAGGTCGCGTCGGCTCTTTTCGAGGCTCGCAAGCTCGCACCTCAAAGAGCGTGGATGAAGTGCTGCGCGCCCACCTTGATTGTCGAGGCTCGCTTCGCTCGCACCTCAAAGAGCGTCATTGGCGTCCCGACCCCTCATGGTCGGAGAAGCGTCGTGGTGGTCACCGACGACGCTGAGCCAGCACTCCTAGCACCATGGCTTCCAACGCATACTGGGCATCCACCGCCGCGCCCTTGACGTCGGCGTCGGTCTGAGCCACCAGGCGGATGGCGCTGGCGATGCCGGCGGATCCCCACAGCCGGGAGTTCCGGGACAGATCCTTCAGTTTCCACGGCGGAACCCCGACGTGGCGCGCCAGCTCTGCTCCGGCCATCCGGCCGGACTCTGCGTCGAGGAACTTTCCCATGCCCCGCAACGAGTTGGCCAACGCGCTGGTGATCAGCACCGGGGCCGCGCCAGTGTTCAGCGCCCACCGCAACCGCTCGACGGCGAGCGGCGCGTTGCCGGCCAGGATGGCATCGGCGACGGCGAACGACGTCACCTCTGCCCGACCGGCGAAGTACCTCTTGATCGTGGCGGCATCCACCTCTGACGTCGGCGAGTCCGCGGCCAGCTGCGCGACGGCTCCCACCAGGGCACGCAGATCGCTGCCGACGGCCGCAACAAGCGCCTCCGCCGCATCCTGGGGCATCGAGATCTTCAGCCGCTTGGCTTCGGCCAGGACGAACTTGGGCAACTCCCAGGCTTTGGGCGCGACCACGGACTCCGTCGGCACCTTGGCCTTCTTCAGCTTGTCCAGCAGGCCTTTGCCCTTCACGCCACCGCGGTGACGCAGGATCAAGCAGAGATCGGGGCCTGGATCTGACGCGATGGCGAGCACCTGCTCCACCGCGGAGGCCGGGCACGACCCGAGGTCGTCGATGATGGCGACGATGTCGCTGGCGAACAGCGAACCTCCGACGATCTCGTTCAGCATCGTGGACTCGAGCTGATCTGCCGTCACTTCATTGATCTGAGCCTCCGGGCGCTCCTTGAGCGCCTGCTGTCGGCGGGCCCGCACGGCGCGCTCGCCCAGCAACTCGTCGGGTCCGGTGACGAGCAGGGTGGAGCCGAAGATCATGAGGCCAAGCATGCCAGGGGTCACCGACAGCGGGAAAGCTCACGCCCTACACGAACCCTCCCGCTGCCTGCTGCGCCAGAGCGGCCGCTACTTCTTGATCTTCGCGGTTGGTTTCGAGGTCTTGGTGACGGTGGTGTAGCCCGACTTCTTACCGGTCACCTTCACCGTGATCTTCATGCCCTTGTCGGACTTGGACAAGGTGTAGGTCGACTTCGTGGCGCCCTTGATCGACTTTCCATTCCGCAGCCACCGGTAGCTGAACTTCGGCTTAGGTGACCATGTTCCCGGCTTGGCCGTCAGCTTCTTGCCAACCTTTACAGTGCCACTGATGGTCGGCGTCTTGGTTGACAGCGTCCCGGCCTTCACCAACGCCGTCTTCTTCGACATCTTCGACACCGTGGTGTAGCCGGACTTCTTACCGATCACCTTGACGGTGATCTTGGTCCCCTTGTCCGACGACGTCAGCGTGTAGGTGGACTTGGTGGCCTTGGAGATCTTCTTCCCATCCCGATACCACTGGTAGCTGAACTTCACGTCCGAAGGCCTCCAAGTTCCCGGCTTCGCGGTGAGCTTCTTACCCACCTGTACCGTGCCAGAGACCTTCGGTGTCGGCCCCTCAAGGCCCCTGCTCGTGAGCTTCACCGTGCCGCTCGCCGACCCCTTGCCATCAAGGGCCTTCGCTAGCTGACCAGCCTTCAGCCCGGTGCGACCAGGATCATCGGTGGCCTGGATCTCCCAGGTGTAGGTTCCGAGCGCAGCGTCAGCCCCAGCGTCCGTCTTTCCGTCCCAGCCCACACCACGATACGAGCCGTCGCCGGAAGCAGGTAGAGGAACACTGCGAACAGCCTTTCCCTTGGCATCCTTGAACACCAGCTTCCCAGCCTTGAGTGGTTTGGTCAGGTCGAACTCCGGTGCCCAGGTGGTTCCCTGGGCGAAGGAGGACGGCGCTACTGTCCCCAAGAGCCTCGGTGCCGATTTGCCCCCGACATCGAGGGTGTGCACGCGCACCTTTGAGCCACCCGGGGTGGCGACGAAACCCGCCACCCTGTTGTTGTAGACCAGACGCGGAGCAGACCCACCCTCAAGGGCAATGATCCGACCGGTACTGGTGTCGATCACGGTGGCTGGGTATCCGGGGATGACTGCGGTCCCGTCACTTACCTGATCGTTTCCACCGTACCCATAGAGCTCGTCCGCAAACTCCGCGAGCTGTTCGACCTCTCCTGTCAGCACCAGCCACTTCTGGAGGACAGTCTTGGGATGATCTTCGTCCCCCATGCGCTTAAGAAGATAGGCTTCATCGCCCCAGAATCCGAGAACATCAGCATCTGTCCCGAGCGAACCAAGTTGCTTGTCTGACTCGAAGTCGACGACATACAGAGAGGTACGCTTGCCGCCCTTATCCTCCTTTGCTGCAAGAAGACGAGATCCGAACAGGCCTTGACCGGCTTCGCTGTAATGCTCAGACTTCTGAGACCAGAGTTCATCCCCCGATACATTGCGTACCGTCGTCACGTACTTGCCCGAGCACTTCCCCGAAGAGAGGACGAACGGGCCTGACACCAGGCGGACGTTCTCGCAGGCAGGAATCGTCGGTCCTTCCGACACTGGCTGACCACGGTCGTACAACCGGTCACCAACCCACACCCTGGCAGCGGAGACCGCTACCTCGCCCGGCTGAGCCAGGAATTCAGGGGGGCTGGCGCTCTTTCCGTCCGCAGCGAGCGTCGCACGGAACAGCGCACCCCTGGTAGACAGCACGAGAGCATCGCCCGAAAACCCCACCGGAGAGCCAGGTACTGGTTCGCGCGGGCGTTCGGCGAACTTCTTCCCAGCCCCGGCTTTCGTCGGAAGGAAGATGCTCCCTTCGGCGCTGTCGCAGACGACGCCCATGAGCCCCGCCTCACATGAGCCAGCATCAAACGACCATAGTTCTTTGCCGGTGTCTGTATCAATCAGCCGATTATCATAGGTGAGCCACCCAAGCAAGGTTGGCACACCTCCATCGAATTCTCGGCAGACCCATTTGCCGCCGACCAAAGGAACGGCGCAGTGCGTTTCGGAGTCCCCAATATGCACCTCATCATCGAGGACTAACGCCTTGTCGACGTGGAAAGATGTGGCCGAAGGTGGGGACGGCAAAGAAATGTACTTCCTGGCGCAGGTATCATAGATCCCCAGCTTTCTTTTAGCACCCGCATCATAGCCAGTAACAATGGCATGACAGGGCGAAGCGACCACCAAAGCGCTCACATCGGCGATATCAGCAATCACCTGTTCGACACCGTCGAAAGGCCTGAATCGGAGTTCAGGGGCCTCCTCTGCGGCGAACACCGCCCCGTCAGGAAGCACTGCTATCTGGTCTCCCATAGCGAGCATCGGTAATGAGACGCGCACGTCTTTGCCCCCTGCTATCGGTACCCGGCGCGCATAATCTTGCCCATCCTCATACGCCACCCCGGTGATGTAGTCCACGCCATCGACACCCGTGACCGGCCTTGAATCCCACTCATCCGCCCAGCCGGGAAGATCTGGCGTTCTCCAGGTCTTCCCATCAGAGGTGACACGCCATCCTTGGTAACCATCGAGGTCGTAGGCATGGAGGGCGACTCCCCCCGTCGAGAGCTTGTAGAGCCCGCCACCGACCAGGCTCTTCGTGGGGACGGTGATATCCACCGTCGCTGTCGGCCGCGCCTCTGCCAAGGCAGGACTCACTGAGCCGCCCAGGACGAGTGCCGCCCCGGCCACCATCGCGATAGGCCTCCTCACCCTCAACTTGGTTCCAGAGATATCCGACACGGCTCGCCTTGAGCGGTTCAACTTGGGCATGGGGTTCCCTCTCAGCAGCTGCGATCGACCTACTTCTTGATCTTTGCGGTCTTCTTGGAGGTCTTGGTGACGCTGGTGTAGCCCGACTTGGTGCCCTTGACCTTGACCGTGATGGTCTTGCCCTTGTCCGACTTGGACAAGGTGTAGGTGGACTTGGTGGCCTTCGAGATCTTCTTGCCGCTGCGGTACCACTGGTAGCTGAACTTGGTGCCGCTGGTCCAGGTGCCCGGCTTGGCCGTCAGCTTCTTGCCCACCTTTGCGGTACCGCTGATGGTCGGGGTCTTGGTCGACAGCGTGCCGGCCTTCACCGACGCCGTCTTCTTGGAGGTCTTGGTGACGCTGGTGTAGCCCGACTTCTTACCGGTCACCTTCACCGTGATCTTGGTGCCCTTGTCCGACGACGTCAGCGTGTAGGTCGACTTGGTGGCCTTGCTGATCTTCTTGCCGTCCCGGTACCACTGGTAGCTGAAACTGGGCTTCGGCGACCAGGTACCCGTCTTGGCCGTCAGCTTCTTCCCCACCTGGACGGTGCCCGAGATCTTCGGGGTGGCGCCAACGAGGGCCTTGACACCCGTCCCGACCTTGACGGTGACCGACTTGTAGCTCCAACTGGACCCATACTGGTCACAGGTGGCACTGACGGCGAGGCTCTTACCATCATCCTTCGTCGGGGTGATCTCGACCGACCATTCGCCCTTTGTGTTGGGCTCGCCCAGCGCAAACTGCTTGCCCGCATACACGTACACGGTCGGGGTCTGCCAGATTTCCTTAACACAGCCCGTACCGGACAGCGTGAAGGACTTTCCCGGCGCAACCGGGTTGGGGGTAGCGGTCATCGTTCCTCCGTCAGCATGCGCTGCCGGGGTGGCCGCAAAGCCCAGCGCCAATGCGAGCAAAGCCACTGCGACTGTCTTGATGAGTTTCATTTCTCTCCTGTCGTCACTGATTGTGAATGTGAAAAACTATTGAAGGGAGCACTCGGACAAGCCGACGTCCGCAAGAAACCCGAAGGTTTCAGGAGTTGCCAGAAACGCGACTCCACCCATTGACTCGGTCGGTAAAGCGACCGGGTTCTGCATGGCTGCACTCAAGCGGAAGGCGTCCGATAGCTGCCAGTCGTCATCGATTGAGACAGCTCGAGCAACTCCCCATGCCGCGCCCACCAGACCCGGCCACGCGCCCTCATTCAGGCGCTCCTTGACACCCTCCAGAATCTGAAGCGCACCCTCAGCTCTCGTCAGCGCGCCCTCTCGGCCGCCTGCGGCGACCCACTTGCCCGATACGTATCGCTCGGGCTGCCTCGATCGGACCAACGCCATGGCTGCCATCCCGTCCAGAACGCTCTCACCCGCCGGCAAGTCCAAGTGCGCTTTGACATCACGCACGGCAGCAGGAAGAGCTACTTCGACGCCACCCACCGCATCCACGATGTTAATGAGAGCTTCTGGCTCCACGACAGCGACGTGATCTACGCCCACATCGAGCGTTCGACAAAGAGACCGAGCGGTGGCCTCGGCACCGTCGAGCAAGGTCATTGCCAGCCGTTGCGGGTTCCCCTCGTCATCGATGACAAGAAGATCTCGCGGCACCGAAATAGTGCTGCTGCTTCTGTCCTTGGATGGATGAACAAGGAGAACCACATCAGCTCGCCCACCTGTGTCCTGCACGCGACCCAACTTCTCCAGCGCACTTGCTGACACGTTGTCTCTTGAGTCGCTCCCCAGCAGGAGATAGGTATCTCCAGGCAACACCGACGTAGACTGCCAAGTGAATCGTCCGAGTTGCGCGGTCATCACCACACCATAAATAGAGGTAATGATCAGGACCACACCGGTGAAGATCATGATCGACGCCGCGACGCATCTGCGTTTACAGAAGGGCCTATCAGACATTCGGACTCCGTGATCGAACCAGCAATGGTACCTACCGAAGGCTAGCTGACCGTCACCTACTGGTTGAGGGTGCCGCGCAAATCTGGATGTCATCCTTTTGGACGACAACAAAGAACGAAATTTTCCCGATAGTTACGGTAGATCCCAGACCGGCTTCTGCCCTCATACCAAGACTCGGCTGCCAAAATCGGGTTCAGGGCTGTCGTCCGCTGGTAAGGACCGCCAACGCTCCTTCCTTGGGAGCCAGGGCGATCGAGCCTTGTTCGTCCGTGCGCAACACCGTCATGCCCAGCTCTTGGCTGAGCCGCAGCGCGGCCGCGCTCGGGTGTCCGTACGAGTTACCTACTCCCGAGCTGGCCACCGCGACCGACGCTGCAGACTCTCGAAAGAAGGCCTCGTCCTGTCTGGACGAGCCGTGGTGGGGCAGTTTCAGCACGTCCACCTCGATCGAGATGCCGAGCTCAGCGGCGAGCGCGAGCGCACGTCGTTGGCCCTCCGGTTCGGTATCTCCGGGGAGCAGGACGCGGATCCCGGCGACCTCCGCCACCCCCACGACCGAGGCGTCGTTCTCCTCCGACGACTCTCCCAGGTCGGAGGCGGCCGGTTCAGCAGCCGACGCCAGGGCCCATTCCCCTCCGGTGATCGTGCTCCAGACGACGTCCCCCACCGAAATGGTCTCTCCTGGCAGGGCTACCCGAACCTCCGCCCCGGCATCCCGCACAGCGCTGCGCACCGACTCGGCCGCTGCCGCCGGCGAGGGCAACGCGCTCACGAGCACCAGGCTCGAGTCGTATCTTTCCAAGATCGCGGCAAGTCCTCCGATGTGATCGGCGTGATAGTGGGTGAGCACCACCATCGGCACCCGGCTCACATCGAGCGCCTCCAGACACGCGAGCACCGACGAGGCATCGGGCCCCGCGTCCACCAGCACCGCGTCGCGATCGGATGCTCTGAGGACGGTGGCGTCTCCCTGACCCACGGCGCAGAAGGCCACCCTCCAGTCGTCCATCGGCCAGCCGAGCACCGGAGGACGCAGGAAGGAGGCAAGCACGAGCGACGCGACGACCGCGCCGGCCGACCACCATCTGCTGAGCAGCGGCCTGACCAGCAGCGCGGCGCAGACAGACATGACGATCGCCACCCCCATACCAAACCACCCCGGTGGCCAGGCCGCCGACGCCCCGGGCAACGCGGCGGTGGCACGCGCGATCCACAGAATGGGCTGCCCCGCCCACCCCGCGGCCCATCCAAGGAGCGACGCCAACGCCGGCCACCAAGAGACCGCAGCGGCGGCGAAGCCCAGCACCGTCGTCGGGCCGACGAAGGGCGCGGCCAAGAGGTTGCTCAGCACCCCCACCACGGAGATCTGGCTGCTGAGCAGCACGATCAAGGGAGTCGTGGCCAGCTGCGCGGCCAAGGGGACGCTGAAGGCTTCGGCCGCCCACCGTGGGCACCAGCGAGTCATCGTCTCGATCCACGTGGGCGTCAGCAGGACGATGCCCGCGCACGCCGACACCGACAGGGCGAACCCGAAGCTTCGCGCCAGCCACGGGTCGATGAGCAGCAGGGCGATCACGCACACCGACAACGCCCGCAGCGACCGTCGGCTTTTGCCGACCCCCGTGGCGGCCAACGCGATGAGTCCCATGACCGCAGCTCGCAGCACTGAGGGCTCGGGGCCACACACGAGCACAAACATGCCCACCCCGCCGGCGGCGATCCCTCGCACGAGCCACCCTCTTGCCCCGAGCCCACGCGCCAGCGCGAGCACAACTCCCAACATGAGGGTGAGGTTGGCACCGGAGACGGCCATCAGATGGGTGAGGGCGGTGACCTTGAAGTCATGCTCCATCTGTTCCGTGATCCGGCTGGTATCGCCCACCACCAAGGACGGCACCAGGGCCGCCTGCTCCGGGGCCAGCCCAGCGGTAGCGTCCCTGATGCCCTGGCGCGCCGCCGCCGCAACACGATGCAGGGGCCCGGGTTCCCCGAGCAACCGAGGCTCCTGGGTAAGGGAGAGCACGGCCGACTCGGCATCGCCTTCGTCCGACGGTGAGAGAACCCCACGCATCAGATACCGTCCACCGACCCTGAGATCGCGCGCGTACGCCACCTCGTCGCCGCGCGCCGTCAGCACCACCGGAACCGACTGCCGAAAGGTCTGTCCCCGCGCGTCGAACCACTCCAACCGGGCCGGGGCGCGAGCGAGGGCGGGTCTTCCCTGACCATCGAAGAGGCGAGCCTCTTCCGTGACCCGGACCTGCGCGGCTACCCCCACCTTCTGTAGCGCATAGTCGGATACGGCGCCGGCATGGCGCAGGTGCGATGCGACGAGGGAGGTGATCGCTACCGCCACGAACACCAGGCAAGCGAGCCGCACCCATCGTAGCTGCACCAAGACCGCGCTAGCTGCACCCAGCACCGTGAACCAGACCGCGACCGTGTGGTGCCCGCTGACCCCCAACCAGGCGGCGAACCACGCCACACCGGCCGAGGGCACCAGCCGCCAGTCGTGATCCTTCACGTGCTCACCAGAGGCTCGAGCGTGGCGAAGGTCTTGGGTCCGATCCCGTCCACCTCGCGCAACTGGGCGACCGACGAGAAGCCGCCGTTGCGCTCGCGCCACGCGATGATGGCGGTGGCGGTCACAGGGCCCACGCCGGGCAGCTCCTCGAGTTGGGCCTGCGTTGCGGTGTTGAGGTTGACGCCCGCGCCCTCTCCGCTGGAACCCCCCTCCGCCGAGCCGGTGCTGACCGCGCTGTCCTGACCCTCGACGCCCACCAGCACCTGCATGCCCTCGGCCACCGCGGCCGCCAGGTTGAGCTGTCCTGGTTCGGCGTCTTCACTGAACCCGCCGGCCGCGTCGATGGCATCCGCCACGATCGCGCCCTCGCGCAGGGTGACGACGCCCGGATCGTTGACCCCGCCCAGGACGTGAACACGGATCTCGACGGGCGAATCCTCCTTCGTTGCAGCCGACACGGCCGGCGTCGAGATGATCTCGGGTTGCGACAGCTCCACCTCGGTTGCCTGAGTGCGCAGGATGGCGAAGAGCGCGAGCAGCACCCCGCACATCAGCAGCACCACTGCGGCGATCACGTGCTTGCGGGTCACCTCGAAACGAGACCACCACGCAGCCTGAGTCACGGAAGGAGGTTCCGCGACCACGGGGATCTCGGCGTCGTCCTCGGCCAACTCGGCCGCGACGGCACGCCTCGGACCGGCGGGAGACGGCCGTCCGGCACTCACGTAGGCCAGACGGGCGCGGACCAGTTCCTCGGTGGTTGCTGGGCTCGGTCGCATACCCCGTGATAGTGCGAACTCCGCCACATTTTTCGTCGACTTCGTCGCCTGTGGATAGTCGAGGCGCTGTGCACAGTGCCGAGCTGCACAGCGACCACAGACTCAGCCAGAGCTAGACCGGTGCGGTGTTTATCATGGCCCCACGAGCCGAACGTCGACGTTCCCCACAGGCGCGGCCGGACTGAGGAGCGGGGTGTGACATGGCGTCACAAGAGGGCAGATTCCTGGCAATGCTCAAGAAAGAAGCATGGGCTATCGCCTGCACCAGCGCCCCCTGGGAGACGCAGCTGTGCACCGAACTCGAAGAGTTCTTCGACGACACCGTCTTTCTGCATGTGGTGAACCTGACGCGAACAGGACGGTGGAGTCTCCGTGTCGCCAGCTGGGTGGACTCGCCAATACGCCTCACCAAGGAGGAACCTCGACACGGCCAGACGATGCCCGATCTTCGCGCTCATCCCGGCGTCGCCACCATGTTTGCGCTGGGAACCGCCGGCCCGATCAGGCTGAGCGACATCCTGGACCTGCCGCGTTTCCGCGACACGGCCGTCTTCCACGCCACCCATTCCTATCCTGCGGACACGCGATTCGCCTCCGCGGCACCTCTGTTCCGCACGCCCGAGCAGCTCATCCTCCTCGGCGCACACGGCACGAGGAGGGACTTTTCAGCCGAGCAGATGGATCACATGGCTCAGCTGCAAAGCGTGCTGTCCCATGCCTTGACCATTCGCACCGAGTTGCAGCGCTTGGTCGACACCGCAAAGGAACCAGCATCGCCTTCCCCGCAGCCGATGCTCCCCCGCCAGGTGCCTGAAACCGACTACTGGCCCTCCAGCCGCGAGCAGCAGGTTCTGCGCCTCCTCGTCCTCGGCATGACCAGCCGTCAGATCGCGCGCCGGCTGGACATCACGGAGCGCACCGTGCGCAAACACCTGGACTCGATCTATCAGAAGGCCCATCTCTCCGGACGAGCTGCGGCTGCTGCGTGGTGGCAGCGCCACGCCAGCTGACGACGGCCCGAAAAGCGGAGAGCCGGTCCGACGAGCGTCGGACCGGCTCCCTCGAAGCCGCGGCTACTTGCCGGGCACCAGGCTCAGCATCTTAGGCAGCCTGGCGATCACCTTGATCACCTCGCGGCCCGCCAGGCTGCGCTGGACGCCCGCATCGGCCAGCGCCAGCTCCAGCGCCTCCTCCTCGGTGACCTCCGGGCTGACCTCCAGCTTGGCGCGGATCTTGCCTTGAATCTGGACGACCATGGTGACGGCGTCCTCGCGCATGAGCGCCTGATCGGCAACCGGCCAGGCGCTGTTGGCCACCGACGGCGCGTAGCCCAGCGATTCCCACATCTCCTCGGCCACATACGGGGCCACCAGGCTCAGTGCCTGAGCGATGAAGCCCGCGGCCTCGCGCACGGCCGGATCCGACGGGCCGGGGGCGCCGTCGATCGCCTTGCGCGCGGCGTTGACCAGTTCCATCACACGAGCGACGGCCACGTTGAACCGGCCGCCCTCCACCAGGGTGGAGATCTCGGCGATGGTCTTGTGCGTCGCCTTGCGCAGACCGGGGTCGCCGGCGGCGAGGTCGGCGTCGACGGGCGAGGTCACCTCGAAGGCGATCCGGTAGGCGCGCTGCAGGAACTTCAGCGACGAGGCCGGCGACACGTCGGCCCAGTCGATATCGTCCTCCGGCGGACCGGCGAACACGACCGTCAGGCGCACCGCGTCGACGCCGAACTCGTCGATCTGCTTACCCAGGTCGACGCCGTTGCCCAGCGACTTGCTCATGGCCTTGCCCTGGTTGATCACCTGGCCCTGATTGAGCAGGCGCAGCATGGGCTCGTCGAAATCGACCATGCCCAGGTCGCGCAGCACCTTGGTGAAGAAGCGCATATACAGCAGGTGCAAGATGGCGTGCTCGACGCCGCCGACGTACTGGTCGACGGGCATCCAGCGCCGTACGTCCTCGGGATCGAACGGCCCCTCGGCGTAGCCCGGGGAGCAGTAGCGCAGGAAGTACCAGGACGAGTCCACGAAGGTGTCCATGGTGTCGGTGTCGCGCTGAGCCGCACCGCCGCACGACGGGCAGGTGGTGTTGACCCAGTCGGTGGCCGACGCCAGGGGCGAGGTGCCCTTGGGCGCCAGGGCGGCACCGCGCAGGTCGGGCAGGCGCACGGGCAGCTGGTCGTCCGGCACCGGAACCTCGCCACAGGAGGCGCAGTGCACGATCGGGATGGGGCAGCCCCAGAAGCGCTGACGCGACAGCAGCCAGTCGCGCAGGCGAAACTGCACGGTGCCGCTGCCCATGCCGTCGGCCTGCAGTTGCTCGGTGATGGTCGCGACGCCGGAGGCCTTGTCGGTCAGCCCGTTCAGCAGCCCGGAGTTCAGGTACGCGCCATCGCCGACGGTGGCCACGCCGGTCTCGGCCGGGTCGGTGCCATCGACGTCCAGCACCACGCGCACGGGCAGGCTGAACTTACGGGCGAAGTCGAGGTCGCGCTGGTCGTGCGCGGGCACGGCCATGATCGCGCCGGTGCCGTAGTCGGCCAGCACGTAGTCGGCGGCCCAGATCGGAACCTGCTCACCGTTGACGGGGTTGGTGGCATAGGTGCCCAGCCAGACGCCGGTCTTCTCGTGCTCGGTGGACTGGCGCTCGATCTCGGTCATGCGCTTGACCTGGTCCAGGTAGGCCTCGAACGCGGGACGCTGCTCGTCGGTCACCAGCTCGGCCGCCAGCGCGGCGTCGGGAGCGACCACCATGAAGGTGGCGCCGAACAGCGTGTCGGGCCGGGTGGTGAACACCGTGATGGGTTCGTCGCGGCCCTCGACGCGGAAGTCGACGTTTGCGCCCTCGGAGCGGCCGATCCAGTTGCGCTGCATGGTCAGCACGTGATCGGGCCAGCCGCCCTCCAGCTGCGACATGTCGTCGAGCAGTTCCTGCGCATAGTCGGTGATCTTGAAGTACCACTGGTTCAGCTGGCGCTTGGTGACATCCGAATGGCAGCGCTCGCACTGGCCGGCGACGACCTGCTCGTTTGCCAGCACCGTCTGGTCCTGCGGGCACCAGTTGACGTAGGAGTCCTTGCGGTAGGCCAGGCCCTTCTCGAAGAAGCGGGTGAACAGCCACTGGGTCCAGCGGTAGTAGTCCTCGTCGGAGGTGTGCAGCCGGCGCGACCAGTCCAGGCTCAGGCCGTAGCGCTTGAAGGAGCGCACCTGAGTCTCGATGTTGTTGTAGGTCCAGGTGGACGGGTGGGCGTCGGCCTTGATGGCGGCATTCTCCGCGGGCAGGCCGAACGAGTCCCAGCCGATCGGATGCATAACGTCGAAGCCCTTCATCCGCCAGTAGCGCGCGACGACGTCGCCCATGGCATAGGCCTCGGCATGCCCCATGTGCAGGTCGCCGGAGGGGTACGGAAACATGTCGAGCACGTAGCGGCGCTCGCGGCTGCCGTCGTCAAGGGCGCGGAAGGTTTGGTCGTCCTCCCAGAACTGCTGCCACTTGTCTTGTGCTTGCACCCTGTCGTAGGTCTTGTGCTGGACCTCGTCTTGGCTCACGGAACTCATACTCCTGCTTGGCTGTGAAGTGCCGCCGGACGTGGCCCGACGGCCGGCCCAGTCTAGCGCGAGAGGAAGGCGTCAACCTCTTCGGCGGTCGGCGGCTTGGCGCCCTGCCTGGTGCAGACCAGCGCCGCAGCGGCCACGCCCCGATCGAGAGCAGCCTCCAAGGCCTCGGGGTTGTCGGCGTAGGACGACAGGAAACCGGCCATGAAGGTGTCACCGGCCCCCACCGTGTCAGCGACCTCGACTCGACGACCGGCCACCTTCACGACGGAGCCGTCGCCGCGCACGGCAGCCACGCCGTCGGCGCCGAGGGTGACGATGAAGAGCGGAAGCCCGAACTCCGCACACCAGCGCTGCGCGGTCTCGACGGGATCCGCACCCTCGGTGAGCCAGAGCAGATCGTCGTCGGATGCCTTGGCGATGCCGCCGTTCTCACCGACGACGCGCAGGAAGCTGGCCACCTTCTCGTTGTACTCGGCGCGATCGGGGATCACCGTGGGGCGCACGTTGATGTCGAAGCTGATCTTGGCCTCAGTTCCGGCGACGAAACGAAGCACCGGCGAGTAGCTGGGGTCGGTGACCGCGCCGATGGAGCCGAAGTGGAGCCAATCGCCCTCCGACAGCTCCGGGAACTCCTCGTCGTGCCAGTTGAAGTTGGACGTGCCGTGGAAGTGGAAGGTGTAGTGGGCCTTGCCCTCGTCGTCCAGGGACACGATGGCCAGCGAGGTGGGATCGTCGGTGGTGATCGCCAGATCCAGCTGCACGCCGTTGCTTTCGATGTGCTCGGCCAGCTGGCGACCGAAGGCATCAGAGCTGAGCCGGCCGAGGAAGTGGCTGTCCAAGCCGAGCTTTCCGAGCGCGACGGCCGTGTTCATCGGGCCGCCGCCGGACAGGGCGCGCCAGGCGCTTTCCGCGGGGGTCCGCTCGTCACCGGACAGCATGTCAATCAGTGCTTCACCGCACACCACAAAACGCATGAGGGAACTCTACTGCCCTGACCGTCGTCACCGGCGAAAAATGACCTAGTCGTCCCAATGTGCGGGAGGGATGGCGAGCCGGTGCAATCTCAGGAGCAGGCGCAGCATGGGGTGTTCGGGGTCGACGCGCGCGAGCTGCTCGAGACAGGCCGTGTGCTGGGCCGCCCTGCCCGCAAGCCAGCAGGCGAGGCCAAGGAGGGCGAGCGGGTTGGGTGCGGCCTCGTCAGGGCAGGATCGTCTGGCTCGAGTGAGCATGCCGAAGTGTCGCTCGGCATTGGTGGTCTTCAACTCCGTGAGCACGGCCACGAAGCACTCCTCATCCTGAAGCAGGACGGCGAGCCGCGTGGCTGCGTGTTCGCCGTCCGGCGCGTCCTCCATCAGAGCGCGCAGCAGGGCGAGTTTGTCATCGATCGACATGGCGGAGGCCTCCTCGACGGCGTCGCTCCAGATTCCGATGTCGACCACCCCCGCTTCCACCTCGGCGACGGTGGCCCGCCGGCCGCGTTGGATCGAGACTCCTTGATAGACGGCTTGGGCGGCGAGGGCGGAACTGTCGAAGTCGTATTCGACCGCATCGTGAGGGCAACCCACCGGCCAGTAGCGGTTCCCGTCGCAGATCAGACGCACCGCCACGCGCTCGCCACCGAGCACCTCGCTCAACTCCTCCAGCGCCACCTCCGCGTCGTCCTCGCTCGCGCTGTACGCGATGAGGATCCATTCGCACGGCCCCGCCCGCAGCTGGGCGTTGTAGAGCTGCTCCGCCACCTGATCGAAATAGGCGGCGTACCAGTCGAGGTCGACCCGCAAGCAGAACAGCACGGCCTTGCGGCGCGCGCTGCCCGCCCGCACGGCCATGACGACGCAGGAGTCGTCCGGATGGAAACCCAGCAAGAGGCTGGGCGCGGCGATCATGTCCTGGAACTGTCGAATCGTGAGACTCTCGGTTGTGCTCATGTCCCATGAGAGGAAACGGCGGCACGATTATCCCGCCGAGTTCCGCGCCTGTGGACAACCCGAGGTACGAGGAACCGCCGAGTAGGCTGTGGCCATCATGAGCAATGGACAGCGGCCACCGGGCAACCAGGGCAACCCATGGGCCCAGCAGGATCCCAACTGGCGCCCCCAGCAGTTCCATGACGCCGCGGCCCGCGACCCGCGAGTACCGTTCGGCCAGCAGCAACCACCACCCGATCCCCAGCAACTCAGCCCGTCAGGACCACCCCGAAAGGTGTGGGTGATCATCGTCGTCGCCGTCGTTGCGATCGCGATCGGTCTGTTCTCCCTGCAGTTCTTCATGGGCGTGGATCCCGAGTCCACCAACCCCGGCGAGCGTCCCGCCGTGCCCCAGCCCACCGCCACCCGAACCGGCAACTTCAAGCCCTTCGACGGCGCGGTCACCGGCGTCTTCGAGCTGACCGCCACCCGCTGGACCGACCAGGGCCTCGAGGTGGACTACCGGATCGAGGTGGACATGGTGGCGGAGTTCAGCTTCTTCGCCTACACCAACGCCAGTCGTGAGTCCTTCATCGCCGACAACGACCCGCTGGCCTACGCGACGCCGGAGACCCCCGCTACGGGCACGCTCGTGTTCCCGATGCCCCAGGAAGACTCCACCATCGTGCTCGCCGGCCCCCGCGGCAACAACGCGATCCAGGCACTACCCGTCAAGGCGCCATGATCAGGGCTGCAGGTCTTTGAGTTCGGCCCTGAGCTCGCGCCAGTCGGGTAGCAGGGAACTCATCCGGGCGTAGAAGCCGGGCCCGTGGCCGTGCTCCCACAGATGCACCAGCTCGTGCACCACGACGTACTCCAGCAACTCCGGCCGGAACTGGGCCAGCGCGAGGTTGAGCGTGATGTTGGCCTTGGACGGGCTACAGCTTCCCCACCTGGTCTTCATCCTGCGCAACCGCACCAGCCGCGCGGAGCGTCCCACCCGAGGCTGCCAGCGCTCGAACAGCGCCCGGACGACCGGCTCCAGCTCTTGACGGTAGAGCCGGTCCAGCAACAGCTCCGCCCGCGACGAATCCGCCACCACCAAACAGATCTCCTCGCCGACGAGGCACGCGGACTCCCAGGGACCGACGTCGACCCTCACGCGGTAACGCCTCCCCCACAGCCACGCCGTCGAGTGCTCGGCCAGCGGGCGCTTGACCTCGGCCGCAGCGATCACCTTGCGCTGAGCCCCGACGATCCAGTCACGACGCTCGCGCACGAACCGACGCACCTCGTCCGCCGAGACCCCGAACGGAGCCGACACGCGCACGTCGCCTCGCGGTGGCATCACGCGGACGCGCAGGTACTTCACAGACTTCACGGTGACGTCGACCACGATTCCGTCGAGGTCGAAGCTCCATGAGCGGGGGCGTAAGGACATGGCGTAGACCCTAGCCCGCCCCTCCGACAGTTCCGTCCAAGGCGACCCGTCGGCTCAGCGGAATCGGCGCAGCCTCAGACTGTTGCCCACCACGAACACGCTGGAGAAGGCCATCGCCGCGCCCGCGAGCATCGGGTTGAGCAGACCAAGGGCCGCCAGCGGAATGGCCGCCGTGTTGTAGGCGAAGGCCCAGAACAGGTTGCCCTTGATGGTGCCGAGCGTCCGGCGGGACAGCCGGATCGCGTCGGCGGCGCTGCGCAGATCGCCGCGCACCAGGGTGAGGTCGGAGGCCTCGATGGCGACATCCGTACCGGTGCCCATCGCCAGGCCCAGATCGGCCTGCGCCAGGGCCGGGGCGTCGTTGATGCCGTCGCCCACCATGGCCACCACGCGCCCCTCCTCCTGCAGCGAGCGCACCACGTCGACCTTGTCCTTGGGCAGCACCTCGGCGATCACCCGATCGATGCCCACCTCGGCGGCGATCTGCCGGGCGACGGTCTCGTTGTCGCCGGTCAGCAGCACCGGCGTCAGCCCGAGTCGCTTGAACTCCGCGACCGCCTCCGCACTAGTGGGCTTGACGGCATCCGCCACCACGAGCACCCCGCGGGCACGGCCGTCCCAGGCCACCGCGATCGCCGTGCGGCCGCCCGCCTGGGCCAGCGCCATGGCATCGTCGAGTTCTGGGGGCAGCGGGGAGCCCTGCTCGGCCAGCAGCGCCGGGCGCCCGACGATCACCTGATGCTCGTCGACGCGGCCGCGCACGCCCAGGCCCTCCATGTTCGCGAAGTCCGACGCAGCCGGCAGCGGCGCACGCAACCACTCGGTGGCGGCCTTGGCGATCGCCTGCGCGATGGGGTGCTCGGAGCTGTCCTCCAGGGCGCCCGCCAGGCGCAGCACCTCGTTGCCATCCTCCCCCGACGCGACAGCGACGTCGATCAGGGTCATCTTTCCGGTGGTCACGGTGCCGGTCTTATCCAGCACGATCGTGTCCACCTTGCGCGTCGACTCCAGCACCTCCGGCCCCTTGATCAGGATGCCCATCTGCGCGCCACGGCCCGTGCCGACGAGCAGTGCGGTGGGAGTCGCCAGGCCCAGCGCACAGGGGCAGGCGATGATCAGCACCGCGACGGCTGCGGTGAAGGCGGCTGACGCGGGGTTGCCCAGCGCCAGCCAGGCGATCAGCGTGACGAGCGCGATCACGATCACCACCGGCACGAAGATGCCGGAGATCTTGTCGGCCAGGCGCTGCACCTCGGCCTTGCCCGACTGCGCGTCCTCCACCAGCTTCGCCATCTGAGCCAACTGGGTGTCGGATCCCACCCGGGTGGCCTTCACGACCAGCCGTCCTCCGGCGTTGACGGTGGCGCCGGTGACAGCGTCGCCCTCCCCCACCTCGACGGGCACCGACTCTCCGGTGAGCATCGACGCATCCACGGCCGACGTGCCGGAGACGATCACGCCGTCGGTGGCGATCTTCTCGCCCGGACGCACCACGAAGTCGTCGCCGACGCGCAGCTGCTCGGTGGGGATCTTGGTCTCCTTGCCGCCCCGCAGCACGGACACCTCCTTGGCACCCAGTTCCAGCAACGCTCGCAGCGCGGCGCCCGCCCGGCGCTTGGCCCGCTTCTCGAAGTAGCGACCGGCGAGGATGAAGGTGGTGACACCCGCGGCGACTTCCAGGTAGATGTTGCCGGCGCCGTCGCTGGGCTGGATGGTCAGCTCGAACGGGTGCGTCATGCCGGGCATGCCGGCGTGGCCGAAGAACAGCGCGTACAGCGACCAGAGGAACGCGGCGATGGTTCCCATCGAGATCAGCGTGTCCATGGTGGCGGCGCCGTGACGCAGGTTGGTCCACGCCGCCTTGTGAAACGGCCAAGCCGCCCACACGACGACCGGCGCGGCCAACGTCAGGGAGAGCCACTGCCAGTAAGTGAACTGGAGAGCCGGGATCATCGCCATCAAGATGACGGGGACGGACAGCACGATCGACCCGATCAACCGCTGCCGCAGCGCGGTGAGCTCCGGGTCGTCGTCGGCCTCGCGCTCGTCCTTCTCCTCGACGGGGGGCGCGGGAAGCGCGGCGGTGTAGCCCGTCTTCTCCACCTCGGCGATCAGCTGCTCGGCCTCGAGGTCGCTGGAGACGGTGACTTTGGCCTTCTCCGTCGCGTAGTTCACGGAGGCGCTGACGCCATCTAGCTTGTTGAGCTTCTTCTCGATCCTGGCGGCGCAGGAGGCGCAGGTCATGCCGCCGATCTCGAGTTCGAACTCCTTGATCGGAAGCGGCGCGCTGGTGCTCATGCTCGTGCTCTCTTTCGGTCTCTATACCCCATCAGGGTATCCCTCAACGCTCACTCTATACCCCCAGGGGGTATCATTCAAGCGTCCGCACGACCTGGTGAGCAGCGCCCTAGAGTCCAGGCTCTCCAGGCCACCACTGGCTGTCGGGCGTCGAGCGGGAGCCGAAGATCGCCTGGCCCACGCGCACGCAGGTGGCGCCTTCTTCGACGGCGATCTCGTAGTCGCCGGACATCCCCATGGATAGCCCGCCGTCGCCGATCAGGGCCGGATCCTCGTCGCGCGCCCGATCGCGCAACGTGCGGAGCAGCCCGAAACAACGACGCACTCGCGCCTCGTCGGCGCTGAACACCGCCAGCGTCATCAGGCCACGAACGCGCAGCGACGAGTAGTGACGCAGCTGGCGCAGCACGTCGAGCAGTTCGCTCGGGGGAAGGCCATACTTGGACTCCTCGTCGGAGGTGTTCACCTGCACGTAGACGTCGAGCCCGCGTCCGGCGGCCTGTAGCCGGCGATCCAGCGCCTCGGCGACGCGAAGGCTGTCCAGGGCTTGGAACTCCGACGCGAAGGCCACCACGTCCTTGGCCTTGTTGGTTTGCAGGTGGCCGATCACGGCCCAGGCGACGTCGAGGTCGGCCAGCTCCGCATGCTTGCGCTTGGCCTCCTGCACCTTGTTCTCACCCAGTTCGGTGCAGCCCGCGGCGACGGCGTTGCGGATCCGATCTCCTGGAACGGTCTTGCTCACCGGCAGCAGGCGCACCTCCGACGGAGCCCGTCCAGAGCGCTCGGCGGCCGCGTCGATCCGGGATCTGACCTCGGCGAGGTTGCGCCGGAACTCCTCCACCGTCGACGCCCCTGGGTAGCGGATCACGGGGCCGGGTACCGCATCATCGACTGCCATTGCCCCATCGTGTCACTCTTCGCCAACGACGACACGGGGCACGCCGATAGCGGCATGCCCCGTGCCCTCTAGAACCCGGGTCCAGCGCTCCGATCAGACCTCTTTCAGGGCCGACACGACGCCGCCGAGCGACTCCTTCGCATCACCGAAGAGAAGCTGCGTCTTGGCGTTGAACAGCAGCTCATTCTCGATGCCGGCAAAGCCCGGCCTCATCGAACGCTTCAGGAAGAAGACCTGCTGAGCATGGTCGGCGTTGATGATCGGCATCCCATAGATCGAACTGGACGGATCGTCGCGCGCGGCCGGATTGACCACGTCGTTCGCTCCTACGACGAGCACCACATCCGTGGCCGGCAGCTGCGGGTTCACGTCATCCGCCTCGACCAAGAGCTCGTAGGACACGTTGGCCTCCGCCAGCAGCACGTTCATGTGCCCGGGCATCCGGCCCGCGACGGGGTGGATGCCGTAGGTGACGTCCACGCCTCGATCGCGCAGGCTGGTGACGAGTTCGGCCAGCACGTTCTGCGCCTGCGCGACGGCCAATCCATAGCCAGGGATGACGATGACCTTGCTCGCGTAGGCCAGCGCCACCGCGACGTCGTCATGGGTGGCGCGCCGCACGGGACGATCGGACTCCTGCGTGGAGCCCGCCGTCGAACCGCCCTTAAGCGAGCCGAGCAGAATGCCCGCCACGCTGCGTCCCATGCCGTCGGCCATCACCAGGGTCAGAATGAGACCGGAGCAGCCGACCAACATGCCGGAGATCAGCAGGACGGAGTTGTCCAGGGCGACACCGGAGGCCGCCACCGACAGGCCGGTGAAGGCATTGAGCAACGCGATGGTGACCGGGGCATCGGCACCACCGATCGGCAACAGGACCAGCACGCCGAGCAGCATGCCCAGAACCGACAACGCCAAGGCCCACACGAGCGACCCCGTCACCGCGACGTAGACCGTCGCGACCGCGGACAGCACCAACGCCGCCACCATGATCACGGGGGCGAACGGAAGCACGATGGGACGCGCCGACATGATGCCTTGCAGCTTGAAGTAGGTGAGCAGCGAGCCCGTGAAAGCCACCGCTCCCACCAGCACCGCGAACGCCACGGCCACCTGCGCGACATAGCCCGCGTCACCACGGCCGAGGCTGACCTCGACCACGCCGACGAGGACGGAGCCGAGACCGCCGACCCCGTTCAGGATGGCAACCAGCTGCGGCATGCTCGTCATCGGAACCTTCGCAGCGATGGGCACCGAGATGCCGGCGCCCACGACGAGGGCGGCGAGGATGAGAAGCAGCCTTGTCGTGCCGATGTCCGTGGACAGCAGCACCGTCGCGAGCGCCAGTACCGCTCCGGCCGCTCCGACGGCGTTGCCTCGTCGTGCTGTCGGCGGGCGCGACATCCCTTTCAAAGCGAAGATGAAACAGGCTGAGGAGATGAGGTACAACAGCCCGGAGACCGTGTCGGGGAGGAGGTTCACTTCTGAATCTCCTTCTTCGTGGTGAACATCTGCAGCATCCGGTCGGTGACGAGGAAGCCTCCCACCAGGTTGACTGCGGACAGCACGATCGCCAGCAGCCCGGCGACCAGCCCGATGGTCGAGTCAGTATGCGCGGTGACGAGCACGGCACCGATCAGCACCATGCCGGAGATGGCATTGGTGCCGCTCATGAGAGGGGTGTGGAGGGTGGAGGTGACCTTCGAGATCACCTCGACGCCCACCACCCCCGACAGGACGAGCAGAGTGAGCGCGATGACGAGGTCCATCTCATGCCTCCTTGGGTTGGGCGAGGCGGTTGACCCCGTCGTGAGTGATGGTCATGCCGTCGACGATGTCGTCGCCGAAGTCGATGACGACCGCCCCGTTGGAGGCGATCAGCTTGACGACGTTCTCGACGTTCTTGGCGAACAACCGCGACGCGTCGGCAGGCAGGTCGGACGGCGCGGACGCGACACCGACGATGGTGACGTCGCCGTCGCCTCGGGTCGAGGGCACCTTCACGTCCTCTCCCGGACGGCTCCCCTCGATGTTGCCTCCGGTTGGCGCGGCAAGATCCACGGCGACGGAGCCGGGTCTCATCGCCTGGACCATCTCCGCCGTCACCAGACGCGGTGCCGGGCGGCCCGGCACGGCGGCCGTGGTGATCAGCACGTCGGCATCGGCGATGTGCGGCGCAAGCGCCTCGCGCTGGCGTGTCGCGGCATCCTGCCCGAGCGTTCGCGCATATCCGCCGGTACCCGCTCCCTCGTCGGAGCCCAGTCCCACGTCGATGAACGTCGCTCCCACGGAACGGGCCTCTTCCGCCGAACTCGGCCGGATGTCGTTGGCAGAGACCGTGGCGCCAAGCCGTTTGGCCGTGGCGATGGCTTGGAGGCCCGCGACACCGATGCCCAGCACGACGACCTTCGCCGGCGGCACCGTCCCGGCAGCCGTCATCGCCAACGGAAAGAACCGAGGCAATCGGAAGGCGGCCTCCAGCACGGCGCGATAGCCGGCGGCGAGGGCCTGCGAGCTCAGCGCATCCATGGATTGCGCCCGCGAGGTGCGCGGCAGCCTCTCGAAGCTCATCGCGGTGATCTCGGCCTCCGCGAGGCGCGTGACGCGGTCGACCTCGTGCGGACCGGCCATTCCGATGGTCAGCGCTCCCGGTTTCAGCTCACGAATCCGTTCCTCCGTCAAAGGCAGCACGTGAGCGAGGACATCGATCTCGGAGAGCGGCACCACGGGGACGACCTCGGCCCCCGCCTCCTGATATTGCGCATCGGGGTGCCCGGCGGCGCCTCCGGCTCCTGACTCGACGATGATGCGATGCCCTGCCTTCGTCAAGGACCGGCAGACATCGGGCGTGAGCGCCACCCGAGTTTCGGGATAGGGCTCTCTCGTTGCAACTACTGTGATCACGTCGTCAGCCTATGAGACGACGACCTCGCGCTAAGCAGGGGGTCTCCCTGCGCCGGTGAGACGGCTCGCTAAAATGAACCAACTACTCGGCAAAGGCGAGAATCAGCCTGGCCGCGTCGGCCGGATCGCGGATCATCGCCTCGTGTCCATGGCCGGGCACCTCGTCGTAGCGGGAGTTCGGGACAATTTTGGCAACATGCTGCACCCAGTCGCGAGGACACACCTTGTCGGTCTCGCCGCGGAGCACCAGAGTCGGGGCCTGGATCTTCGGGTAGCTGCTCTCGACGTCGTGCTCCAGCATGATGCGCAGCTTCCGGAGGAACCACGGAATGCCGGCCTTGGCGTACTGCCAGCCCCCGAGGATCAGCACCTTCGGCGCTTCGCCCAAGAGGTCTTGCACCATCCGCCACGCTTGACGGGCGGCCGTGCGCTCCACCACGTTCACCGTCGGCGCGATCAGGACGAGCTTGGACACCAGCTCCGGATGACGCGCCGCCACCTCGGTGACGATCTGGGTTCCCATCGAATGCCCGATCAGCACCAGTTCCGCCGCGTGCAACTGCCGGAGGTAGTCCGCGACGAGGTCGGCGGTCTCCTGCATGGTGCGGGCCTTCCCGGGTTCCGGGGAGTCGCCGAATCCCGGCAGGTCGAGGGCGATCACCTGACCGGCATCGGCCAGCAACTCGGCCAGCCCCGCGAACACCCGGCGCCCCATGCCGATGCCGTGGATCAGCACGAATATCCGCTCGCCCGCGCCGGTGTGAGTTCCGACCAGGGTGGCGTCGTCGTCGTAGAAGAAGAACGAGTTCTCGGACACCCCACCAGGTTACGTGCCCGGACACCCGATGCGCGCTCTGAGCCGACGCCCAGGCGATCCAGATGGCCGCGGGGAGAACCGCGCGGGACGACGGTAGGCTACGAGAGCAAGGGGGGCATCCGTATCCCGAAATGAGGACCACCATGAGTCTTGTCACACGCACCGCGAAGTCCATCGCGCTCCTGGCCGCAGCGGCGCTGGCCCTCGGCACCATTCCCGGAGTCGCGGATGCCGCAAGCTGGACGTCCGCCAACTCCTCGGCGACGAACTATCGCCCGACGCAGACGAAGCTCCGCAACGAAGTGCTGAAAGAGGTCAATCGCGTGCGGAAGTCGTCGCAGAAGTGCGGCGACAAGAAGTACAAGGCGGTCCCGGCCGTGGAGCTGAACACCGTGTTGAACAACTCGGCGTTCCTGCACTCCAAGGACATGGCCGTCAACGACTACTTCGACCATATCGCCCTTGACGGACGCGACCCGTTCGACCGCATGGAAGACGCCGGATACACCATCACCCACGCCGCCGGCGAGAACATCGCCTACGGCATAGGCATGCTGCTCGACGCGAAGACGGTCGTCGCAGCCTGGATGAAGAGCCCGGGCCACTGCGTCAACATCATGAGCCCCGACTTCGAGGAGCTCGGGGTCGGCGTCTACTACTCCGAAGGGCGCATCCTCTGGACGCAGAACTTCGGCACCGGAACCTCCAAGAAGGTCTCCGACGTCGTCAAGTACAAGCTGAAGACGGCCACTCCGAAGATCAGCGGCACCGCGAAGGTGGGCAAGACGCTCACCATCAAGCGGGGCACCTGGACGTCCGGAACGAAGTTCAGCTACCAGTGGTACCGCGACGGCAAGAAGATCAAGGGAGCCACCAAGTCGTCCTACAAGCTGACCAAGTCGGACGCAGGCAAGAAGATCACCGTCAAGGTGAAGGG
Source organism: Tessaracoccus caeni (assembly GCF_029211185.1). Lineage (GTDB taxonomy): Bacteria > Actinomycetota > Actinomycetes > Propionibacteriales > Propionibacteriaceae > Arachnia > Arachnia caeni. The sequence continues at coordinate 71,240 of NZ_JARGDO010000017.1, read as the reverse complement.
CACCAAGTCGGGCTACAAGTCGGTGACGAAGACCTCGGCGAAGACGGCCACGGTCAAGAAGTAGCCTCAGGTCTCCTGACACGACGACGTCCCGGTCAACCGCTGGTTGGCCGGGACGTCTGTTCTCCCTCCGCTGAACCGCCGGTCTACAGGCGAGCAGCCGGGGTCGACCGGCCGGGCGCGCACTATCGTCCTCCCCGTAGGCATACCCATTCCCTGGAGGAGTCCCCCATGAACGCTTTGCCCGGTTCCGGCGACGCGCAGTACCGCATCGGCACGACGATCGCCCGCGGCCTCCTCGAACCCGGCGAGGACGCGCCCGGGATCCAGCGCTACATCGACAACCAGACGCCGCCCGCCCTGACTGTGCCCGACGGATCCACCATCGTGTTCGAGTGCCCCGGAATGCCCTTGCCGCCCGGTGCGTCGCTTGAGCATCTCGCCGTCATCGACCCTGAACGGCCGCATGCGGTGGTCGGTCCGGTCTACGTCGAAGGCGCGGAGCCGGGTGACACCCTCGTCGTCGATATCGTCGACGTCAGCCTGGCGCAGAACTACGGCCACACCCTGTTCCTGCCCGGACACGGCCTGCTTCCCGACGACTTCTCCATGCCCTACATCCACAACTGGTCGTGGGAGCCCGGCGCCACGCACGCCGAACTGAAGCCCGGCATCTCCATCCCGATCCACCCGTTCTGCGGGTTCCTCGGCACCTCTCCCGCCGAGCCCGGCGAACACGCGACGCTGCCCCCGCGGCACACCGGCGGCAACCTCGACCTGCGTCACCTCGTGCCGGGCACCCGCCTGTACCTGCCCGTCGAGGTGCCGGGCGCGCTGTTCTCCTGCGGCGACGGCCATGCCGCCCAGGGTGACGGCGAGGTGTGCCTGACCGCAATCGAGACGGGCGTGCACGCGACCATCCGGCTGTCCGTCAAGCGCGGCGTGCGTCGCACCGCGCCGGAGTTCCGCACGACCGGCCCGCTCAGCGTCCCGTCGCCTCGCTCCGGCTATCACGCGATGTCAGAGGCCGGGCCCGACATCTATGCCTCCAGCCAAGAGGTGATCCGTCGCATGATCGGATACCTGACCAGCGAGCACGGCCTGACCAGGGAGGAGGCGTACGTGCTCTGCAGCGTCGTCTGCGACCTGAAGATCAACGAGATCGTCGACGTCCCGAACTGGGTGGTCACGGCGTACCTGCCGCTCGACATCTTCGACGCCGAGCGCTGATCGATGCCCCTGGTGAAGATCGCGCCGGGACTGCGGTTGCACGTGCAGGAGTACGGCGCCGGCGACCCCGTGATCCTGATCCACGGCGGATCCATGACGCACGCCGTCTGGGACCACCAGGTGGCGGCGCTGGCGACGGAGTTCCGCGTCATCGCCTACGACTTCCGGGGCGTCGGCGGCTCCGACCGCCCATCCGACGGCTATTCCATCGATACGTTCGCCGATGACCTCCGCCGGTTGATCGGCGTCCTGGGCGTCGAGCCCGTGGCGCTCGTCGGCTACGCCCTCGGCGCTCACGTGGCGCTGCGCCTCATGCGCGACGCGCCAGAGTTGGTGAGCCGGCTGGTGCTGATCGCGGGCGCTCCCTGGTTTGTGAAAGACGCCGGTGGCGGCCTGCCGCCGGAGCTGTGGAAGAAGATGCAGCAGCGGTCGATGACCGATCGCGCCGCCGCGGATCTCGCCCTGATCGACGGCGAGCTGTTCCTGCATCCGCCGAGCGAGGGAATGCGCCTCTGGCTTGCCCAGATGGCCTTCTCCTGGCCGCTGCCGATGTTCGCCGCCTTGGCCCCGACGCTGAGGACGGTCGACCACGACGCCTACCTGCCTGACATCGCCGTGCCCACACTCGTCATCCATGGGCGCCACGACAAGAAGACCCCCTTCGACGGCGGCGAATACCTGGCCACCCGCATTCCCGGCGCCCGCCTTGTCGCATTGGACAACAGCGCCCACGCCCCGATCCTCGAAGAGGTCGACCTGGTGAACGCCGCCCTGCTCGACTTCCTGCGATAGGCGCCTCCCAAACGTCGACGGAGACCTCAGCCAGGACGGTCAGGATATGGCGACTCTGGACACTCCCAGGTGAGACGGAGGCACGATAGGGTGCATCGCGGGGGGATCGCTATCTCAAGTTATGAGGAACAACATGAGTTTCGCCATCCGCTTTTCCCGAACGGCCGCGCTGCTGGTCGCCACCACGATCACTCTGGGCTCCGTCCCCGGCCTTGCCACAGCAGCCACCTGGACGTCGGCCGACTCCCCTGCAACGAACTACCTCGAGACCCAGACCAAGCTGCGCGCCGACGTTCTGAATGAGGTCAACCGCGTGCGCTCGGCGCCTCAGACGTGCGGCGACGAGGCCTTCGCGCCTGCTGCCCCGTTGACGCTGAACACTGTGTTGAACAACTCCGCGTTCCTGCACTCCAAGGACATGGCCATCAACGACTACTTCGACCACATGGCCCTCGACGGACGCGACCCCTTCGACCGCATGGAAGACGCCGGCTACACCATCACCCACGCCGCCGGCGAGAACATCGCCTACGGCATCGGCATGCTCCTTGACGCCGGATCGGTGGTGACAGCCTGGATGAAGAGCCCGGGCCACTGCGTCAACATCATGAGCCCCGACTTCGAGGAACTCGGCGTCGGCGTCTACTACTCCGAAGGGCGCATCCTCTGGACACAGAACTTCGGCACCGGCCTTTCTGAGGTCGTCGACGACGTCGTCCCCGCTGCGACTATAAAGAAGCTCAAGACAGCGACCCCCACGATCAGCGGCATCGCCAAGGTGGGCAAGACCCTCACCGCCAAGCCGGGCACCTGGACCTCCGGAACGAAGTTCAGCTACCAGTGGTACCGCGACGGCAAGAAGATCACCGGCGCCACCAAAGCCACCTACAAACTCACGTCCTCGGATCGTGGGAAGCAGATCACGGTCAAGGTGACGGGCTCGAAGTCGGGGTACGCGAAGGCGTCCAAGACTTCGGCCAAGACGACGAAGGTGGCGTACGGCACGCTGACGACCGCCAAGCCGAAGATCAGCGGAACGGTAAAGGTGGGCAAGAAGCTCACCGCCAAGCCGGGCACCTGGACCTCCGGAACCACCTTCAACTACCAGTGGTACCGCGATAGCAAGAAGATCACCGGCGCCACCAAGAGCACCTACAAACTCGCCAAGTCCGACGCAGGCAAGCGGATCACCGTCAAGGTGAAGGGCACCAAGTCCGGATACACGTCGGTGACCAGAACCTCCTCCAAGACGGCCAAGATCAAGAAGTAGCCGCGCCCAAACCAAGCGCGACGTCCCGGGCACCTATGGGGTGACCGGGACGTCGACGTGTGATGGCAGAAGGCGCCTCTTGCGCCGCTTGGTCAGAACGGCACGCCGCAGCGCAGGATCACGTTGGCGTAGGGCACGGTCGCTCCCGTACGCACCACGAATCTGGCATCGGCGAGCACGAAGGTGTCGGTGTGCCCGAGCCGGGCGATGGCCGCGTTCAGTCCGGGATTCAAGAGTCCGCGTTTCTTCATGAGACCTCCGGAAGCGGCGTACCCGGTGCGGGATAGGACGACTGCGCGCCGTCGAACTGCACCGTATATGCCGCGAAACGGGCGGCGTAGCCGGCCGAAATCACGAGGCTATCGCCGGCCGCCAGTCGTGCTGCCAGGGCACCCACGAACGCGTCGCCGGCACCAACGGTGTCAACCGGGGTCACCGTCGGAGAGGGTATCGAGGAGATCCCCGAAGCGTCGCCCACCAAGGCCCCCGCTGCCCCGAGCGTCATCACGACCGACGGCACCCCTTGGGCGAGCAGACCCTCCAGGATCTCGCGAGGCTCTGAGATCGTCTCGCCGCCCAACTGCTGCAGCGCTTCCTCCCCCTCATGCTCGTTGACGACCAGCGGATCGGCACGCCGCAGCAGCGACGCCGGCATCGAGATCACCGGCGCGAGGTTGACCACCACCTGTCCTGAGGCCAGATCAGCCGCCCGGGCACTGCTCGTCGCGGGGATCTCACCCTGCAGGACGAGCACCGTCGCGTCGGCGATGAGCGGCTCCCAGGCCTCCACCGATGCCGTGCCGACCAGGGTATTGGCCCCCGGCACCACCACGACGGTGTTCTCCCCTTCCGCGTCGACCGTCACCACGGCCAGACCGGTGGGCTGGTCGGCGATGACCGCCAGCCGCGAGATGTCGACGCCCCCGTCCTTCAGCAGCCGCAGGGCGGCCTCCTTGGCACCGTCGGCGCCGACCGCGCCGAGGAGCACGGTCGGCGCCCCGGCGAGGGCGGATGCGCACGCCTGGTTCGCGCCCTTGCCGCCCGGCGACAGCGTGCCGCCGGAGGCGAGGAGCGTCTCCCCGGGGCGGGGATGACGAGCGAGGCGGAGGTGCAGATCGGCGTTGACCGACCCGACCACGACGACACTCATTGCAGGAATTCGCCAACGTTGTCGGCGGTGATGGTCTGGACCGGCACGGGAGACATCGCGTCGATGGTCACGTTGTCCACAACAGTGACTCCGTTAAGGCGCTTGCTCACGCCTCTCAATGGGAGGATGCTCATTTCGTCCTTTCTCACGGAGCGGTACCGATAGATGCTCGGACAACCAGTTCGGTGGGTATCCGGATGCTGGCGGGGTGTCCGCCGTTCATGACCTCGAAGGGCGTGGAGACCGCGAGGCGCCCCATCTCCGCGATGCCCCCTCCGCCGAGCCAGATGACCTGGTGGTCGGGAACCTCGATCGTCGACGCGGTGACAGCGATCCAGCGGCGCTCTTCAAAACTGTCGGTGGAGTCTGACACGGTTAGGCCATGCCTTGGCACCTCAGCGACCAGTCACGAGAACTCGACCATCGATCTTTCGAGTCGGTCGACGAGCTCTGGGCCTGGCTGACGGAGAACCATCAAAGCCACCCCGGCCTCTGGGTGGTGCTCCAGAAGAAGGGAAGCCTGAAGCCTAGCATCACCTTCCACGACCTCCTCGAAGCCGGAATCGCATTCGGCTGGAGCGAAAGCACTCGCCGCGCAAACGACCGCCACTCCTATCTACAGAAGTTCACCCCGCGCCGCACCAAGGGCACCACCTCGGCGCGCAACACGGCGATCGCCGAACGACTCGAAACCGAAGGACGCATGACCCCCGCCGGACGATCCGCGCTTCAACGCTGACTACGAGAAGGTCGCTCGCGACATTAGCTAAGCCGCGCAACCTCATCGTCGACGGTTGCGGGCGACGACACCGCAGAGATGGCCGAGAGAAAGCGCTGCCATCGGCCTGCTGACATCCATACCTATCACCACTTCGCTACGGATATCCGCAAAATAGTACGTATAACGGTGGAAACCGACGAGCACCTCGCGGCCACTACACACCGAGACGCAGCCGATGAGCAAGGGCGGACCGCTCAACACCAGTAGTGCCATCATCAGAAGCAGGGCGAGCCTCCCGCAGTCACGCATTCACCCATCGGAACCAACCGAAGCCTCGCACGCTTCTATCCGACACAGGACACACCATTGTGAAAACGGCGGGCTAGGACCGCCGACACGGTCTCGTGGTCATGCTCGAATGGCTCACGACAAGCGTCGGCACTCAGCATCCAAGCGACATACCGAGTTCCAGCCGCCTGAAAATAGTGATCTCGGATCGGCGCATCCTGGTCGGTGATCGTCCCGTAACGCCAGGAGGCTATGGCACCGTTGGGTCATGCGGTACTTCACCTCAGACACCCACTTCGGGCACCAGAACATCATCAAGTTCTGCAACCGCCCATACACCAGTGTCGATCACATGAACCTTGACCTGGTGAAGCGCATCACGGAAAGGCTTGAGCCCGACGACGAACTCTGGCACCTGGGCGATGTGGCCCTCGGCCGGCTCGACGACACCCTCGTGCACCTTGCGTGCATCGCCGTCGACGTCACGCTCGTGGCAGGCAACCACGATCGCTGCCATCCGTATAACGGAGCCCGCGCCGAAGGGTTCGTCGACTACTACCGCGAGCGCTGCGGCCTCGCCGCACTCATCCAGACCAACACCGCCCTGACGCTGAGCAACGGACTCAAGGTCAAGGTCTCACACTTCCCCTACGCCGACCCGTCACTACCCGCACAAGAAGATCGACACGGGAAGATCGTCAGCGACAAGTTCGCACCCTGGCGCCCCATCGACGATGGTTCCTGGCTCCTCTGCGGCCACGTCCACGACAGTTGGCGGCAACGTGGGCGGATGATCAACGTCGGCATCGACGCCTGGGCTGGCCGCCCGCTCAGCGAAGAAGAGATCATCGACGTGATCAGCGCCGGACCACAAGACCTTGATGCGCTGCCATGGTGAGCCAGCAGCACGCCGAAAGAACTCGACCGCCGGTCCCTTCGAGTCGGTCGACGAGCTATGGGCCTGGCGGACAGACAAGAACCAAGACCATCCGGTTCAGGATCCCCAGCTGTTGGATGAGCTTGCAGGGAAGTCTGGAAAGATGGACTCATGCCGAGTTCTGTGCAGTTGATCCGAGCATCCAATCTTTCCGATGTTGCTGAATACGCGTACGCAGCAACGGCCCCGAAGGACGCACGCCTGATCTTCCTCGCCGGTTCCTGTCCGCTGAACGACGACGGCACCACCGCAGCCATCGGCGACTACGCCGGTCAAGCCGCCGCATGCGTGGAGACGATGACCCGAGCCCTGGCAGCAGCGGGCGCAACAATTCACGACGTGATCAGCACCCGCGTGCTCGTCGCCTCGTCGAAGCAAGCAGATCTCGTAACGGCCTGGGAAGTCGTCCGAGACGCCTTCGGCGAGCACGACGTGCCGAGCACTCTGATGGGCGTAACGGTTCTGGGATATGACGATCAGTTGGTGGAGTTGGAAGCGATCGCCGCCGTTACCGATTGAAGACGAAGGGTTGAGCAATCCATCGTTCGAGAGCAAGATCAGAAGAACCGCGCCGTGGTCGGCGAGGACACCGCCAGACGAACGCAGCGCTTCCAGGTAGGAAGAAGGGGTCAGAAACCCGACTCCCGATGCTGGGGTGATTCTGGAGTCCGCCCGTCAGCAGAGTTCCTCGTCCCGTCTCGACTAGGGTCGCCCGCGCGCATCGATCGACGGCACGCAAGATGTCCCTAATCCGGGTCTTCTGGCTCGCAACTCATAGTTCCACGGCATCTTTCAGAGCCGAAGCGGAGACCGGACGCTTCAGTAGTTGGACCGGGAACACATCGATGTCATCACGGCCAAACAGCGCCCGGGTCTCCTCCATCAGCCCCGAGGCTCGCATGAGCAGGTTCCCGTCGGCAGGATCCATCTCAACAAGGATGTCGATGTCACTGCCCACCTGGGCAGTGCCGCGCGCGACCGAGCCGAACAACCGAGGATTCGCCGCCGCGTGCTTGTCAAGAAGCGCACGGAACTCCGGCAGGCGCGCCTCAATGAGTTGATACAAGGCGAGCGACTCCGGTGTCATCGCGCTATTCGACATAAACCCAGCCTATCCATGCCTTCGAGACAGGTCGAGACGCAAGTGCATCGCTACGGCCTCATCCGGCTCGATATAGCGGCGTAGCGTGATCGCCTCGGTGTTGCCAAGCACTTCCGCCCCAGTTTTCGCACTCAACCCTCGGAAAACCATGAGTTGCGGAACCCGTGGGACCAGGGCTGAGTCTGATCTGTGACTGGGTCGCTGGACGGATGGGCTGCGTCGGGACTTCTATTGCCCTGGAAAAGCAAGAAACCGGTGTGATCTGCAGATCACACCGGCCTCAAATCCGCTTTGACTAGCGGTTTCGTAGCGGGGACAGGATTTGAACCTGTGACCTCTGGGTTATGAGCCCAGCGAGCTACCGAGCTGCTCCACCCCGCGTCGCGATCTCTAACTATAGTCATGCTTCGCCGGCGGAGCAAATCGAGCTCCTAGAGCATGTCTTCGGTGACCCTGCTGCCGGACTGATGGGGCTTGATCCAGTCCGTCAGGTCGAAGCCTTGGCGTACGGCCTCGGCGAGGTAGTCGTCCTCCACGTCGGAGCTGATCTGAGGCTCGCGGTTGAGCAGCCACAGGTTCTTGTGGTCGGGGGTACCGACCAGGGCGTGGCGGTACTCGTCGTCGATCTTGAGCACCCAGTAGTCGGCCTGCGTGAATGGGATCCAGCGCAATGCCGCCGGAAGGAAGGTGACGCGCAATCGGCCGTCGTGCTCCTCGTCGGGAATCGCCTCCCCCAGGGCTTGCGTGGGTTCGCCCTCCTCGTCGATGCAGCGGTTGTCGACGCGCACCTTTCCGTCGTCTTGCAGCGAGTATTCGGCGGTGATGTCGCGGGCCCCCTCATCCTCGAACTTCAGCGGCAGCCGACCCACCTCGTACCACAGCCCCAGGTAGCGAGCGAGGTCCAACTCGGGCACCGACACCACTTCTGGCTTGTCGTTCATCATGATCGTCCTTCCCAGATGCTCCCTCCACGCTACCCGCCTCGCGCGGCAGACTGGGGGCATGAGCATCGCATCGCTGGACGAGGCCCGTCGCATCGTGATCCTGAGCGGAGCCGGCATCTCCACCTCCGCCGGCATCCCGGACTTCCGCGGCCCACAGGGAGTCTGGACGAAAGATCCCTATGCCGAACGGGTATCGACGCTGTCCTGGTACCTGGGCGACGAAGAGGTGCGCAAGGCCGCGTGGAAGCGTCGTGCGAATCCGGCGGCATGGGTCGCGAAGCCGACGCCCGGGCACCGCGCCGTCGTCGAACTCGAACATCAGGGCCGGTTGAAGGCTGTCATCACGCAGAACACCGACGGGCTGCATCAGCTGGCTGGTTCCGCCCCTGAGCTGGTGCACGAGGTGCACGGCTCCATGCGACGGTGGCGCTGCGAGGGGTGCCCTGCCACCGGTCCGATGGAGGAGATGATCGCCCGCTGGCGGGCCGGTGACCCCGATCCAAGATGCCCCGAGTGCGGCGGCATCACCAGGGCCACCGTGATCCTGTTCGAGGAAGCCCTAGACATGGACGTGCTGCAGGCCTCGATCGACGCGGTCGAAGACTGCGACGCGATCGTCGCCGTTGGAACGTCGCTGGGCGTGTACCCCGTCGCCGCCCTCTTCCCCGAGGCCATCCAGAACGGCGCTTACGGCGTTATCGTCAACGCCAGCCCCACGCCGTGCGACCGGATCGCGGATCGGGTCGTCCGTGGTGACATCGACGAGGAGCTACCTGGGTTGCTGGGGGCTTAGGGGCTCGTCGGATCCCCAGCCGGATAACGGTCTCCACAGAAAGTCACTCTGGGTCTCTTCGAGGCTCCCTCGCAGAACTCGGTCGCACCTCAGAGAGCGTCAGCGGGAACGCAGCTCGACGAGCGCCTGGGGGGCATGGGGGTCGCGGCTGGAGCGGGCGACGCGGAGGATGAACTGCCCCGGCTCGACGATGCGACGAGCCTGCGCGTCGACGATCGTGAGGTCGGACACCGGAAGCTCGATCTCGACGCGCTTCGCTTCGCCGGGCTGCAGGTCGACCAGTTGGAAGCCCTTGAGCTCCTGCTCCGCCCAGCTGACGGACGTGACGCAGTCCGTCACGTAGACCTGGACCGTCTCCCGCGTCGGGCGCACGCCCGAGTTCCGCACCGTCAACGAGGCCCGCACCACGCCGTCCGCGTCCACCTCATCCGACTCCAGACGCAGATCCTCGTACTCCACCGTCGTGTACGACAAGCCATGACCGAACGGGAAGGCGGGATCCTGGGTGAGGTCGGCGTAGCGGTCGCCGTGCTGGCCGCGCAGCTGGTTGTAGTAGGTCGGCTGCTGGCCGACGTGACGAGCGAACGAGATGGGCAAGCGGCCAGTGGGCTCGATCTGTCCCAGCAGAAGCTCGGCGATGGCCCGCCCGCCCTGCATACCCGGGTTGCCGACCCACACCACGGCGGCAGCGTTCAGAGCCGACGGCGGGAGCACCAGGGGCTTCGACGCCATCAGGACGACGATCATCGGGGTGCCGGTCTCGGCCAAGGCGTCCAGCAGCGCGACCTGGCCACCGATCAGCTCCAGCGTCGCCGTCGAGCGACCTTCGCCCACCAACTCGATGCGGTCGCCGACGACGGCCACCACGTAGTCGGCGCCATTGGCCTGAGCCACCGCCTCGGCGATCAGCCGTTCGTCGGGATCGCACGGCACGACGACCGGCGGGCGCGGCTGGCCGTCGTGGAAGGTGTCGCCGCGCGGGTCTGGCTCGAGGGTGAGGATCTCGGCGCCGACGGCGTGTGTGATGGTCCAGTCGGCCGGCGCCTGGGTGCGCAGCCCGTCCAGAAAGGTAACGATCTGCTCCCGCGGCTGCCCATCCAGCCAGCCGGCCTGGCCCGATCCACCGGCCCAGTCGCCCAGCTGCGTTTGGGCATCGTCGGCGAGCGGCCCGACCACGGCCACCCGCTTCACACCCGCGCCCTCGACGGGCAACGGGAGGACACCGTCGTTGCTCAGCAGCACCAGCGAGCGCCGGGCGGCCTCCAGATTGAGCTCTGTGTGCTCGGCCGTGGCGATGACGGTGCCGATCCGTTCGTCGTCGGGGCGGCGCGGGTCGTCGAACAGGCCCAGCTCGAACTTCAGCCGGAGGATGCGCGAGACAGCCCTGTCCAGGTCGCTCTCGGCGAGCATCCCGGCGCGGATCGCCGCCAAAGCCCCCTCGTAGAAGCCCGGCGTCGTCATCACCAGATCGTTACCCGCGCGCACGGCCGCCGCGGCCGCGTGCGTGTAGTCGGGCTGCACCTTCTGCTCCCACGCGAGGCGTCCAACGTTGTCCCAGTCGGTCACCAGGGTGCCGGTGTAGCCCCACTCCCCTCGCAGCACCTCGTCGAGCAGCCACGAATTGATGGTCACGGGCACCCCGTCGATGGCCTGATAGCCCAGCATGAACGTGCGGCACCCCGCGCGCGCCACCTTCTCGAAAGGCGGCAGGAACCAGGAGCGCAGCTTGCGGCGCGAGATGTCGGCCTCGCTGGCGTCGCGCCCGCCCTGGGTCTCGGAGTAGCCGGCGAAGTGCTTGGCGGTGGCGAGGATCGCCGTCGGATCGGCCAGCCCATCGCCCTGGTAACCGCGCACCATCGCAGCAGCCAGCTCGCCGATCAGCAGCGGATCCTCGCCGAACGTCTCGTCAACCCGGCCCCAGCGCAGGTCGCGCGCGATGCAGAGCACCGGGGAGAAGGTCCAGTGGATGCCGGTGGCGGCCGCCTCGATGGCGGTCACGCGGGCGACGCGCTCCAGCAGGTCGGCGTCCCACGACGCGGCCATGGCGAGCTGCGTCGGAAAGATCGTTGCACCCTCCCAGAAGGAGTGACCGTGGATGCAGTCCTCCCCCACCAGCAGCGGGATGCCCAGGCGCGTCGTCGCCACCAGGTCGTGAGCCCGACGAAGCCGCTCGGGCGAGGTGTGCAGGAGCGACCCGACGCCGACCTCCACCACGATCTCTTCCAGGTTCTCGCGGGCGTCGAGCTGCATCATCTGCCCGACCTTCTCCTCGACGGTCATCCGCCGCATCAGGTCGGCGATCCGCTCGTCGATGCTCAGCTGGGGGTTCCGGTATGCCGCGTCGTCGCTCATGGCTCCATCCTGGCACCCCTGATCGCCGGGCCGGAAATATAGCTAGGTGCCACCTAGAGCATGTCTGCGGTGCGATCAGCCCCGACGACCGCGGGCGAACCACCGGCCGTCTTCGTGGCGGCCAACGGCGAGCGGCATCTCGAAGCACGCGCTCAGGTTGGCGTCGGTGAGGGTCTGGATGATCGGCCCGGCCGCCACCACCTTGGCCCTGTTCAGCAACAGGCAGTGGGTGATGCCGGCGGGAATCTCCTCGACGTGATGGGTCACCAGCAGCGAGGCGGGCGAGTCGGGGTCGAGGAAGATCCCGGACAGCGTCTCCACCAGCGACTCCCGACCCGCAAGATCGAGACCGCTGGCCGGCTCATCGAGCAGCAGCAGCTCCGGGTCGGTCATCAAGGCACGGGCGATCTGCACCCGCTTGCGCTCGCCCTCGCTGAGGGTGCCGAAGGTGCGGTCCGCGAACGACTCCATCCTCAGCTGACGCAGCAGTTCGTCGGCTCGCGCGATGTCGAAGGGGTCGTACTCCTCACGCCAGCGCCCGACGATGGCGTAGGCCGCAGAAAGCACGATGTCTCGCACCTTCTCGCCCCGCGGAATCCGCTCGGCCAGCGCCGACGACGTGAGTCCGATGCGCGGACGCAGTTCGAACACGTCGACCGCACCGATCACCTCGCCCAGCAGACCCACCACGCCAGTGGTGGGGTGCATCTCTGCGGCGAGAAGCTGCAACAGGGTGGTCTTGCCGGCCCCGTTGGGGCCGATCATCACCCAGCGCTCGTTCTCGTTGATGGTGAGATCGACGTTGTCCAGGAGCAGGGCGGTACCCCGCCTGATCGAGACTCCCGCTAACTCTGCGACCGCTGCCATGGGCACAACCCTAGCCACCCTTTGCCGGAGCGCAGTTGTTACGCGCCGGTGGAGTGCAGGCCGCCGTCGACGTGGACCATCTCGCCGGTGGTGGCGGGGAACCAGTCGGACAGCAGCGCGACGATCGCCTTGGCCGACGGCTTCGCGTCGCTGGGATCCCAGGACAGCGGCGCCCGCTCGGCCCAGATGTCGTTGAACGACGAGGCGCCGGGGATGGCTTTCTTCGCGACGGTGTCGATGGGTCCGGCGGCAACGAGGTTGCAGCGGATGTTGTCGGGCCCGAGGTAGCGAGCCAGGTAGCGCGACGTCGACTCCAGCGCCGCCTTCGCCACGCCCATCCAGTCGTAGGTGGGCCACGAGACGCGCGCATCGAAGGTCAGTCCGACGATGCTGGCGCCCGAGTTCAGCACCGGCTTGGCGGCCATCGTCAGCGACTGCAACGAGTAGGCCGAGATCTGCAGCGCGTTGGCGACCGACTCCCAGTCGGTGGTCAGGAAGGCCCCGCCCAGCGCCGTCTCCGGGTTGGCGTAGGCGATGGAGTGCACGATGCCGTCGAGGCCGCCCTCGAAGTGCTCGGAGAGCATCTCGGGCAACGCCGCGAGGTGCTCCGGGTTGGTGACGTCGATCTCGACGATCGGCGGCACCTTCTCCAACTTGGACAGCGCGCGGGTGGCCGGCGCGACAGCGCGTCCGGCGGCGGAGACCACCACGTTGGCGCCCTCCTGCTGAGCGATCTCCACCGCGGCGTAGGCGATGGAGGTGCGCATGGTCACGCCGGTGACCAGGATGTTCTTGCCTTCGAGAATGCCCATGTGTCTTCGTTCCTCGTGTTGTTCGTCGTGAGTGGTCAGTGGCCCATGCCCATGCCGCCGTCGACGGGCAGCACAGCGCCCGAGACGTATCCGGCCTGGTCGGACGAAAGGTAGAGCGCGGCGGCGGCGATGTCGTCGGTGGAGCCGAGGCGGCCGGCGGGGATGCGCTTCTTGTAGTCGGCGATCAGGTCGTCGCTGAGCACGGCGGTCATGTCGGTCTCGATGAAGCCCGGCGCCACCACGTTGCAGGTGACGTTGCGCACGCCCAGCTCGCGGGTGAGGCTGCGAGCCATGCCCACCAGGGCGGCCTTCGAGGACGAGTAGTTGATCTGGCCGGGCGAGCCCAGCAGCGCCACCACCGACGAGATCAGGATGATCCGGCCGAACCGTGCACGCATCATCGGGCGCGACGCACGGCGCACAACGCGGAAGGTGCCGGTGAGGTTGGTGTCGATGACGGCGTTCCAGTCGTCGTCGGACATCCTCATCAGGAGGGTGTCCTTGGTCACGCCGGCGTTCGCGATCAGCACCTCGACGGGGCCAAGCTCCTTCTCCACGGCCTCGAACGCCGCGTCCACCTGGCCTTGGTCGGTGATGTCGCACACCACCCCCAGCACGCCGTCGGGGACGCCTCCGGAACGGTAGGTGGCCGCCACGCGGTACCCGGCATCGCGGAACGCCTCGGCGATCGCACGACCGATGCCCTTGGAACCGCCGGTAACAAGTACAACTCTGCCTTCAGTCACGCCGTCAACCTACCGCAGGCTGGGCGCCGGATGGCGCAGCTTCCTTCCGCGCCGTGTCCCGGACAGCTATCTCTCCAACGAAGCGGGGCAATCTCTGTGCACACTCGCCAACAAGCCCACCCCCACTGGACGCTGCATATTCCACAGATTCGATGCCTTCGAGCGCTACAGTGCGGTCCCATGACGTCCCTCAGATGGCTGCCACGCATCGGCCTCGCCGGCCTGCTGATGCTCGCGGCCATCTATCTTGTCGGCTACTTCACCGGAGTCGCCAACCGGACCTGGATCTTCGGCGGCGCACTGGCATTCCCCGTCGTCAGCTTTATCCTCGCCGCCACCGCGGCCCTTCTCTTGCTCGTGCTGTCCGTCTCCATCAGGACATGGCGCACCAGGGCGAACATCGTGTCCACGGCATCCGCGGCCGTTACCTTCGGGCTCACCGCTGTCCTTCTCATCGCGACGACCCCATCCCCAGCCCAGATCGCCGACCTCCCGGATCGCGGTGACGGCTTCGACGTGCGCGCGCTCGCTTGGAACGTCAAAGGCAAGGTTCCGGCCGATGCCATGGCGGATCTCATGACACGCACCGATGCGGATGTCGCGGCCTTCGCCGAGCTTCGTTCCGGAGGCAGCGCCTCTTCCTTCGCGCGGGGACGGCACCCTGAGGGCTACCAGCTCTTCCATGGGATCTATACGAGCGTCACGCTGTTGGTGGCCGACCGACTCGGCGAGTATCGTCTCGCAGCCGCCGACGAGGATGGCGCATGGACCGGCGTGGTCGCGGAACCGCTCGACCCCACGTCGGACTCACCGAGAATCGTCGCCGTTCATGCGACACGGATGGCCTTGGATCCGACGATCGGCGCTCAAGGCTGGCGGCGTGCGCTGACCTGGATCACCCGACAGTGCGCTGAGACGAACACCATCGCGTTGGGTGACTTCAACGCCGGCCCGGCCAACTTCACCGACGGTCGGCTCGGCGAATGCCAGCTGCACTCCTTGGGCACCTCCGCTCCCACCTGGCCGTCGACGGTTCCCGTGCCGCTAGGAGCAACGATCGACCACGTCCTGGCCACCCCCGACTGGACACCGACCTACGCCCGCACCCTTGATGTGCCCGCCTCCGGAACCGACCACCGCCCGGTCTTCTCCGTCTTGACCCGATAGTGTCTCCTCTTCAGACTGACGTTCTAGCGCCCTGCCCACTACGTTGGACCGATGAGCACCACCGAGGTTCACGTTCATCGTTTCGGCAGCGACGGCGCCCCACCGCTGGTGCTCGTGCACGGCCTCACCGACGACGGCACCACCTGGCCGGACGCCGTCGCCGAATGGGGTGCGGGATGGGACATCCATGCCGTCGATCAGCGCGGACACGGGCTCTCCGCTCGTTTCACACCGGACGACGTCACCTTCAGCCATCGACTCTGGGTGAAGGATCTTCGCACCGTGGTCGCGCGGACGGGGCAACCTTCGGTGGTGATGGGTCATTCGCTCGGCGGACTCGTCGCGCTCAGACTTGGCATCGAGTCTCCCGAACTGGTCAAGGCACTCGTGCTCGAGGATCCCGCTCGGCCAGGCGACGCCGACGGGCCTGATCTCGAGTTCGTCGCGGAGCAGCAGAAGTTCCTCTCCGCCTTCCCTGCTCAGGAACAGGCTGAGGTGGAACGAATACTCAGAGAGACGTCCTGGTCGGAAGCCGAGACTCGCGCGTGGGCGGCATCCAAGGCGCGCGTCGATCCTCTGATGATCGAACGAGGTCTGTTCCTCGGCGACGCCGAGTGGGAGTCGCTGTTCCAGGCGCTGACCGTGCCCACGCTGTTGGTGCTACCGGAGGACGGCGGCATGGGCCCTGATGAGAGTCGTTACCGGAATCCGCTCGTCGAACAAGTGAAGATCACCGGAGCCGGCCACTGCATCCGACGAGACCAGCCCGCCGCCTTCTACGCCGCCGTCGACTCCTTCTTCAGCCGGCAGCAAGACCCGCATCAATGAGGTTGCGAATGTCGCTATCGCGACGGAATCAACCGCATTATCACGATCACGAGCACAGACACGGGCTGACGACACCGTTGAACAATCCGGCGTAGCAGTCCAAGCTAGGGTCCAACCCATGACCGTCCTCAAGTTGCCGCCCAGCATCGGGGTGGCGGCGCTGCTCGCCTTCGCCGTCGCCTATCTGCTCGGCACCTTTGCCGGAGTGGCCAATCAGGCATGGATCTTCGGCGGCGCGCTGGCCTTTCCGCTGGTGTGCACGCTCCTCGGACTGGTCGGAGCCATCATCCTGCTGCTGTTAGCGGCAGCCGTCCGCCCGCTGCGCACTCGCGTGAACCTTCTCTCGACGGCGTCCATGGCCGTCGTCGCGGGCATCCTCGCGCTCACCCTCGTCCTCGCCACTCCCTCCCTGACCAGCCCTGATTCCGTTCCCGTTCGCGCGGGCGCCCGAGAGCTGCGGTCCCTCGCCTGGAACGTGCACCAGGAGGATGTTCCCGCGGAAACCCTGGTGGCCCTGATGGCCGAGACCGAACCGTACGTCGTCATGTTCGCAGAACTGTATTCCGGCGGTGACGAAGCCCGGTTCCCAGGAGGCCGCTATCCGACGGGGTATCAGCTCGTCGATGGCCATGCGATCGCGGTCACGTTGTTCGTCTCGGAACGCCTCGGTGAGTACCGGCTGGTGGCATTCGACGAGTCCGCTGCCTATACGGGCATCGTCGCCGAACCCGTCGATCCCGAGTCGGAGTCGCCAAAGATCGTCGCGGTGCACACCACCCGGATGACGCTGCACCCCGACATCGGCGCTGGCTTGTGGCTGCGCGGCCTGGACTGGATCGCCCAGCATTGCGCCGAGCCCAACACGATCGCGTTGGGTGACTTCAACGCCGGCCCGGCCAACTTCACCGACGGTCGGCTCGGCGAATGCCAGCTGCACTCCTTGGGCACCTCCGCTCCCACCTGGCCGTCAACGGTTCCCGTGCCGCTGGGAGCAACGATCGACCACGTCCTGGCCACCCCCGACTGGACACCGACCTACGCCCGAACCCTTGACGTCCCCGCCCCAGGAACCGACCACCGCCCCGTCTTCTCCGTCCTCACGCGTTAGCACGAGGAGGTTCAGCAGCATGGTCACCAACAAGCTCTTCGCCGACTACGAGCCTCAGGTCGACGCTCAGACGACGGTCTCACCTCGGATTGACCCGTTGTCTCACTCAACTGTCACCGCGTGCGCCGCACTGGCGGCTGCACGCGAAGGCGATCCCGTTGAACGCTGGCTGCCCGTCTTCGCGCAGAGGGCGACGGCCGATTCTGTCACGACCTTCGTGGCCCACGTCGACGAGCACTTCGCCGGCTACGCGTCCATGAACTGGCTCTCCCCCGGGAAGGATGGAGCGATAGCGCCGGAGGGTTGGTACCTCACAGGCCTCGTCGTCGCTCCCGAGTGGCGACGCCACGGCGTCGGCGCGGCGCTCACGCAGCACCGTCTGACGGTCCTCGCCGAGATCACGTCCGAGGTCTACTACTTCGCCAGCGCCCTCAACCGACCGACCATCGACCTCCATGCGCAGCTCGGCTTCGAAGAGCTGACAACAGACTTCCAGTTCCCGGGCGTCACCTTCAGCGGTGGAGCAGGCACGCTCTTCAGACTGGCGTTCTAGACTCCGGTACACGTCAACGAGTTTGCATGCGTCGCTATTCCGACGGAATCAACCACGCTATTGACGGCGAGGTGATCTTCGCTCCCTGCCCGGCGGCGCCGGTTATCCACAGCACGACGGATTCTTCTGGCGGTAGTCAGCCCCCTCACCAAGACTTAGCGCCATGACCTCGCCATCACGCACCGAACCACCAACCGTCTATGTTGCAATAGACACTGCTGTCTATTGCATGGTTGAGATAGCCTCATGATGAAACGAAGCGCCGTCCTTGCACGGCTTCAAAAGGCAGCGAAGAAAAAGGGTGGCGATGAGTGAGGTGTTCGTCGTGAGGGCGGAACGTGGAAGCCACGTCTGGGTGCTTGAGTCGGACAACGGGGCTGTCAGCCAGGTGCGGCGACTGGACCAAGCCATCGATGAGATGCGAGAGGCAGTTGCCTATCTCGCGGGGCTACCGATCGACGA
Organism: Tessaracoccus caeni; assembly: GCF_029211185.1. Classification (GTDB taxonomy): domain Bacteria; phylum Actinomycetota; class Actinomycetes; order Propionibacteriales; family Propionibacteriaceae; genus Arachnia; species Arachnia caeni. The sequence continues at coordinate 53,118 of NZ_JARGDO010000017.1, read as the reverse complement.
AGTAGAGATCGAGCTACAGCCCGTCCTTCCCACGTCATACCAGCAGGCTATGGACCGAGCGGCACAGCTGCGGGATGCCGCCTCGCAAGCCCAACACGAGGCGGCGGTGGAATCTCGCCGAGCGGCCTCGGCTTTGGTTGAGGCCGGTCTCTCGATGCGCGACGCCGCCCACGTCATGGGCATCTCGCATCAACGAGTAGCGCAACTGGTGAAGGGCGCAGCCTGATCCCTCGATGACCATGTGTCGTACTCCAGTGGGAGATGTTCCACCGCAGACGGTGGAACATCTCCCACTGGAACAACAAACCTGAGGCGGCCTACTGCTCCATCCAGGGATTGACGACATCGACGCCCGCTCTGCGGAAATCAGACTCGTTGCGGGTGACGACGGCCAAACCGTGAGCCAGCGCGGTACCCGCGATGAGTGCGTCGTGGCCCGGAGCAGGATCAGGAACGTGCAGCGGGGCCACTCGTCGGGCGGCAACCAGGTCGAGCGGAAGAATGCGATCCGCAAATCCAGTCAGCACACGATCCTCGAACCACCGGGTGAGCAACGCCGCTTGCTCTGCGTCGCGGCGTGCGAGCCTCAGAATCCCGGTCTCGATCTCGATCACCGTCACCACGCTGATCGCCAGGTCGCCGGTCTGTTGAGCGGCTACCCATTGTTTGACCTGCGACGCACCTGATCTTTTCCGCAGCTCCCCCAGCACGTTGGTGTCGAGCAGATACCTCACCACTGCACCGGCGCGATCCCGAGGCCACTCTCCTCGATCTCGAAGTCGACGTCCTCGTCCATCTCGAGCCACGACGCCATATCGCGCGGCACGCCCGCGAGCCGCTCGTAGTCGGCGTAGGACAGCACGACGAGAGTCGGCTGATCGCGCTCGGTGACCACGACGGGACCACTGGCCGCCAGCCGCTTCACATGGCTGGGGTTCCGGTTGAACTCGGTAGCTGCAACGGTGACCACGACACCCCCTAAGTAGTACTTCTAACTACTATACGTCGATGGGATGTGATCAGCATCGCATCGGTCGTTCCTCCGTGCCCAGGATCGCCCTGACCCAGCCTTTTGTCCACGCAGAAGGGAGCGGTCGGTGGCGGCTTGGAAGGGATCCCACCCTATGTCCGAATGGGCGTAGATTGGGGGTATGGCTTCGAGGGCAGCGCGCGCTGAGACGGTGGTGATCACCACCGCTCCCAAGTCGCGCACGCTGGACGTCGAGACGCGGCAGCGCCGGTACCTGATCACCATGGCCATCCGCACGGCTGGCTTCCTGGCGTTCCTGGTGGTGCCCGGGTGGTGGAAGCTGTTGGCGTTGGCCGCTGCAGCCCTTCTCCCTGTCGTCGCGGTGCTGTTGGCCAACAACTCAGACCATCGCCCACCGCCCGTCGTCACGCCCGAGGAGACAACGGAACGTCTGGCGCTACCCCCAGGAGAGGTGCTGCGCGGCACCGTGGAGGACGAGGAATGAAGAAACTGATCCTGCGTTGGGTCGGTCTGGTCATCGCAGTAGCGATCCTGGGGTTCGTCTTCGTACAGTTGGGTGAGTGGCAGCTGCGCCGGCTGGAGGAGCGCCGGGAGTCCAACGCGATCGTCGTCGCCCACCAGGGGCAGGCGCCGCTCCCCTACGAGCAGGTCTTCACCAAGCCCATCGAGGACGACGACCAGTGGCAGCGCGTCGTCGTACACGGAACCTACACCGGCGACCAGTACCAGGTGCGTTACCGCAACCAGGACGGCGCGGGCATCGAGGTGGTGGCGGTGATGCGCACCACACAGGGCGATCTTCTGCTGATCGACCGCGGGTTCATCCGACGACAGTCCGGGCAGCCCGACCCCGAGGTTCTTCCCCAGCTGCCCAACGGCGACGTCGAAGTGATCGGCTACGTCCGCCGCAGCGAGAACGGCAAGCCGGAGGCCATCGAGCCTCACGACTACAAGGTGCGCTTGATCAACGCCTCCGCGCTGGGCGCCTCTCTAGGCGAGACGCTGCTCGACGGGTACGTCTCACGCATCGAGTCCACGCCCGCTGAGCCCGAGGAACTCGAGCCGCTGCTTCCGCCAGAGCTCGACGAAGGCCCCCACCTGATGTACGCGATGCAGTGGTTCGCTTTCTCGGTGATCGCCGCTGGTGGCGTCGCTATTCTGATCCGGGCCGACCTCCGCGACCGCAAGAAGGCCAAGACTCGGGCGGCTGCCAAGAAGGCGAAGGTCGCCGAGTCCGAGGCGGAGACGCCGGCCGATGCCACCCACTGACGCGCTTCGGGCGTTCACCGATGCGCTGCGCTGCCCTCATTGCTCGCAGCCCGTTCACCTCGACGCCAACGCGCTGGCCTGCGATCGCCGGCACAGCTTCGACGTGGCACGCCAGGGCTACGTCAACCTGCTGACTCGTGCCGCACCGGCCAACGCCGACACCGCCACCATGCTGCGCTCCCGCGCCGACTTCCTGAGCACAGGCCACTACCTCCCCATCGCCGACGCGGTTGCCGAGGCCGTCGGCGACGCCGAACGCGTGCTCGAGACTGGAGCCGGCACAGGCTACTACCTAGGCCACGCGCTGGAGGGCAGGGGTTGGGGCCTGGCCACCGACGTCTCCCCCTCCGCCGCCAAACTCGCGGCCCGCGCGCACCCGAGAATGGCCAGCATCGTCGCCGACACCTGGGCCGGGCTCCCCGTCGCCGACCAGTCCTTCGACGCGCTGCTCTGCGTCTTCGCCCCGCGCAACCCGACGGAGTTCGCCCGCGTGCTGCGACCCGACGGACGGCTGATCGTCGTCGTCCCCACCGCCGGCCATCTGGCAGAACTGCGCGACGACTACGGCCTGCTCGGCGTCCCCTCGGACAAGGCGGCGGCCGTCGCCGAGGCTTTCACCGGCTGGACCGTCCAGACCGCCAGGGTCGAGGCCGACTTGGATCTCTCCGCCGACGACGTGGCACACCTGATCGCCATGGGCCCCAACGCCTTCCACGGCCTCCCCCCGACGACGGCCCCCGCGCGAACCCGGCTGTCCGTCGACGTCCTCACCCTGACCTGCCGCTCCTGACCACGCGGTGACCCACCCCGCCTCTAGGGTGATCCCATGACGGCGGGAGATCGATGGGGATACGGGCTGGGAACGCTTGGGCGTGACATGCTGGCCGCGCTGGTGTCCACCTATCTCATGTTCTATCTCACCGACGTCCTCCTGATCTCGGGCCGCGAGCTCCTGGTGCTGACCGGCGTGATCGTGTTCATGCGCTTCTTCGACGCGGTCAACGACCCGGTGATGGGCATCATCGTCGACAACACCAAGAGTCGCTGGGGCAAGTTCAAGCCGTGGATCACCATCGGTGCGATCTCCTGGGCAGTAGCCGGCGTGCTGATGTTCACCGACTGGGGCCTGCGCGGCTGGGGCTTCGTGGTGATCTTCACCGTCACCTACATCGCGTTCGAGATCAGCTACACCATCAACGACATCGCCTACTGGGGCATGCTGCCGTCGCTGACGCGCGACCAGCGCGAGCGCGAGAAGGTGGGCGCCGTGGCGCGGATCTGCGCCAACATCGGACTGTTCGCCGTGGTGGTCGGCATCGTGCCGCTCACCGCGTGGATGGGCGGGATGCTGGGCTCTACCCAGAAGGCCTGGTTCGTGTTGGCCATCGCCGTCGCGGTACTGATGCTCGTCTTCCAGTCCTTGACGCTGCTGTTCGCGCACGAGCGCATTCCGACCTCCGACGAGGCCACGCCGCTGCGCGAACTCTTCCGGGTGATCTTCCGTAACGATCAGCTGCTCTGGGTCACCCTGGGCATGGTGCTGTTCATGACCGGCTACATCACCACCACGTCGCTGGGGCTGTACTACTTCAAGTACGTCTACGGCGACGAGGGCATGTACCCCGTCTTCGCGCTCATCCTCGGCGTCACCCAGCTGGTTTCCCTCGCGCTGCTGCCCGCGGTCTCCAAGGTGCTCTCGCGGCGCGGACTCCACCTGGTCGCGACGAGCATGATCGCCGCCGGCTACGCGGTGTTCTGGTTCTCGGGCACCTCTCCATTGCTGGTGGCTGTCGCCGGCGTGCTGATCTTCGCGGGCCAAGCGGCGATCCAGCTGCTGCTGGTGATGTACATCGCCGACAGCGTCGAGTACGGCGAATGGAAGCTGGGGCGACGCAACGAGTCGGTCACCTTCTCGCTGCAACCGTTCGTCTACAAGTCGTCCAACGCCCTGGCCAGCGGGGCGGTTGGCATCACGCTGGTGCTCTCCGGCGTCGACGTCGCCACCTCGGCCGCCGAGGTCACCGCGTCGGGAGCGACCGTCGTCAAGCTGGCGATGCTCGCCCTGCCGGCCATACTGACCCTGATCAGCTGGGCCATTCTGCGCGCCACATACAAGCTCGACGAAGCCACCTACGCTCGCATCATCGCCGACCTGGAAGCGAGGCACAGCGCGTGACGCTGGACAAGAACGCCCGAGTCCGAGACCTGTACGCCACGCCGCTCGGGCGCGACATCGTCGACAAGCTCCTGTTGCAGAGCGGCGCGCCGAGGTCCGCCATCAAGGCAGCGGGCCGGTTGCGGCTATCGCGGCTGGAAGCCCTGACGGAGAAGCTCACCGGTCCGGGCCTCGTCGACGCGCTGCTCGCCCTCGTCGATCAGCATAACGACGACGTGCCGGGGACGGAGCCCAAGGACGCCTGGTGGCGCGACGCGGTGTTCTATCAGATCTACCCGCGCTCGTTCCAGGACTCCGACGGCGACGGCGTCGGCGACCTTCGCGGCATCATCTCGCGCCTCGACTACCTGGCCGAGCTGGGCGTCGACTGCCTGTGGCTCTCCCCCATCTTCGCCTCGCCCAACCAGGACATGGGCTACGACATCAGCGACTACCGCGACATCATGACCGAGATGGGCACGCTGGCCGACGCCGACGAGCTGATCGCCGGCTGCCACGAGCGCGGCATGCGGATCATCCTTGATCTGGTGGTCAACCACACCTCCGCCCAGCACGAGTGGTTCCAGAAGGCGATCGCCGACCCCGACGGCCCTTATGGCGACTACTACTTCCTGCGCCCACCGCGCGATGACGTGCACAAATCTGCGGATACGGCGAGTTCTGCGGCCGAAGTGGCCAGGCCTGAGCACATACGCAGACTTGTGCACGGAACTCCCGGCGAGCCGCCCAACAACTGGACCTCGTTCTTCTCCGGGCCCGCCTGGCGCTGGATTCCCGAGGCCGAACGCTGGGCGCTGCACCTGTTCGCCGACCATCAAATGGACCTCAACTGGGCCAACCCCGCAGTGCGCGGCGAGGTTGCCGACGTCGTGCGCTGGTGGCTCGACCGGGGCGTCGACGGGTTCCGGCTCGACGTGATCAACTACATCTCCAAGGCGGAAGGCCTGCCCGACGGCAACCCGTTCGTCGGACAACTGATGGAGTTCACCGGGGTCGAGCACTACTTCTACGGTCCGCACCTCGACGAGTACCTGCGCCAGCTGCGACGCGACGGCTTCACCCGCCCCGATGGCAGCGTCGCGGTGATGGTGGGCGAGACGCCGGGCATCGGCATCGAGGGCGCCCGCCTGCTCAGCAACGCCGGGCGCGGCGAGCTGGATCTGGTGTTCAACTTCGACGTGCTGGACATGCCGGGGCAGATCCGGTGGGACGCGTACGCCTACGACCTCAACTACCTCAAGCGCTTCTGGCTGGGTTGGCAGGAACGGCTTCGCCCCGGCGACGGGATCGCTCTGTTCCTGGACAACCACGACAACCCGCGCATGCTCAGCAAGGTGGCCGACGGCGCCGAACTTGACCCCACGACGCGCACCGCCATCGCCAAGCTGCTCGCGACGCTGCAGCTCACCATGCGCGGCACGCCCTTCCTGTTCCAGGGCCAGGAGCTGGCGGCCGTCAACCAGGACTTCGCCGGCATCACCGACCTCCGCGACGTCGAGTCGCTCAACCGCTACCGGAAGCTACTCGACGACGGAACGACGCCTGAAGATGCCTGGGCCGAGATCCTGGCAGGCAGCCGCGACCATGCCCGCGTGCCGATGCGCTGGGACGCCGAGGGCGGCTTCGGCGGCGAAGGCGGCCTCGGCAGCAAGGGCGGGTTCCGCGGCGAGGGAAGCTTCGGCCGCGAAGGCGGCTTCGACAGCGAGGGCGGGTTTGGCAGCGAGCCATGGCTGCCCGGCAAGGACGACGCCCCTGGCTTCACCGCCACCGAACAACAGGCCGACCGGAACTCCGTCTGGCACTGGTACCGCAGCCTGATCGCCCTGCGTCGGGCCCATCCGGCGCTGGCCCGAGGCGACTTCCGCGCCATCCACCCCGACCGTCGCGACTACCTGGGATATGTGCGAGAACATGCCGGCGAGGCCTGGCTGATCGAGGCCAACCTCTCCGGCAAACCACGCCGCCGCCCGCGACACGGCCTCAAGACCGACACCGTCCTCGGCCCGACACCCGGCCCCAAGATGCGCCCCTGGGAGTCGACCGTCGGCCGCATCATCCGCTGAGCCCGCGAGCCTCTCACGACGCCCTTCGACGTGCGAGGAACGAGCCTCGACCATCAACGTCGGCGCGAACACCGATGACGCTCTTCGAGGTGCGAGGCCGCTCGCGGCCGAGCCTCGAGGAGAGCCAGCGCGAGGTGAGGCAGGGATCAAGCAACCGTGTTGATCGGGGTGGTAGCTGAGTTTCTGCGGCTGCTTGCGGTGGCTCTCCTTGAGGCAGCTTCACTCATGAGACCTTCTTCGTCACCGTCGTGTAGCCGGACTTCTTCCCGGTCACCTTCACCGAGATCGTCGCACCCTTGTCAGCAGCCGTGAGCGTGTAGGTACTCGCAATGGCGTCTGGGATCGCCTTTCCATCTCGCAACCACTGGTACGCGAGCGTCACGGGTGCCGGCCGCCACTCGCCAGGTTGCGCGACCAGCGTTCTCCCGGCCTGCGCAGTTCCCGAGATCGTAGGGGTAGGCGTGTTCTGCAGTGCGGCAGTGACCACCGTCGCCGAGTTGCCGGACGTCGCGGTTGAAGACGCGTACCCTGCTAGCGAAGCGCTGACTCTCACCGAAAGAGCGCGTCCGATGTCAGCACTCGTCACTTCGTAAGTGGAAGCGGTAGCGCCTGGAATGCTCGCGCCGTCCCGCAACCACTGGAACGAGAACTGCTGGCCCAACATGGCCCAACTCCCAGGATCTGCCCGAAGCAAGGTTCCAAACACAGCAGAACCCTGAACGCGCGGAACGCCCGTCAGTGCCACTGGACCTACGGCCGTGCCGAACCGCGGGTTTCCACCTGCACCGTAGTTGATCGCGTAGATCTCGTACCTCGCACCGCTCGCGCCGCCCGCGATGGTGACATCGAACCCGTGATTTGCCCCGTTCCTGTGCACCGTGTCGACATCGGGCCTGGACAAATCGGCCTTCACCGAGGTGACGTGCTTGCCGTCACGGTAGACGTGGACGCTGATCGCCGTCGCCCAAGTCCTTGATGTCGAACTCACCGACCTCATCCCCAGCGACCTGTCAGACCTCACCGCCGGGCGATAGCCGTCGTCGCCGGGATCAACACGGCTGCATACGTTCGATCTAGGGAGCCGGCCGAGAGAGTGCGGCTGCTTCCGTCGCTATACCGACTCTTGCCGCCGCGTTGCCCTCGGGGGCGGGACAGAACCGATGCACGCAGCCGCACTGATCCCGCAAGTGTGGGCGTCCCGAGAGCCGGTGAGACGCCGTTGATGCACCGCTCGGATCCGACCGCCCACGCAGACTCCACCTCAAGTCGTCAGACCGGGTGCCAGTTCATTGGTTTCGACACGGGCGCTCGTTCCTCGCCGCCCGGTTCAACCAGCAGTTATCGGCCAGCTCGGAACGAGAACCCCGGGCCGCATGTCGCCCACGACGCTACCGTCAGGCGTGTCGCCGCTGGTTGAGCCGGGCGAGGAGGCCTAGTACGAGGTCGTGGGCGTACGGGGCAGCGACGAGGTCGAGGAATCGCGGGAAGTCGAGGTGGGCGTGGTCGTCGGCGCGGTCGGAGATCGTACGCGCCAGCGCGAACGGGATCCCCGCCGTCGCGCAAACCTGAGCCAGGGCCGCACCCTCCATCTCGACGGCGAGGAGGTCGGGGAGGTCGGTGCGCAGCCGGTCGCTGTCCTCGCGCGTGGCGATGAACTGGTCCCCGCTGGCGACGAGCCCGGTGTGCGCCCTCGGCGCCTCGATCCCCAGCTCCAAGAAAGCCGCAGGCGGGGACACCTTGTGCTTCTCGACCACCTGCCGAGCCGCTTCACATAAAGCACCAGTGAGGCCCGGGTCCGGCAGAAAACGCACGGTCCCCTCCACCTGCCAGCGCGGAAACAGTGGCCGAGGGTCGACATCGTGCTGCAGCAGCGCGTCGGCGACGACCACATCACCGGTCCGCACGCCAGGGCCGATCCCACCCGCGGTGCCGACCATCACGACGGCGTCCGCACGCTCGGCCAGGACGGCTGCGGTCGCCGCAGCAGCGACCTTGCCGACGCCGGAAAGCGCCAGCAGCACGTCGTGCCCAGCGAATCGGCCCTCAAGGAAGCTCCGCCCCGCGACGACGTGCCGAGTCACCTCTCCGGACTCGCGGGCCGCCTCGAGGACCGAGGACAGCTCGGCTCGGAGGGCGGCGACGATCGCGATCACTACAGGCCGAGGAAGGCGCGGAACTCGTCGCAGCAGCGCTCGGCGCGCTCCTGATCGGGCAGTTCGCAGAAGATGCGCAGCAGCGGCTCGGTGCCGGAGAAGCGGGCGATGATCCAGCCGTCCTCGAAGTAGACCTTGCACCCGTCCTCATAGGAGACGCGCACCACCGGCTCGCTGAAGGTGGGCAGCAGCTTGTCCTCCATCAATGTCTTCAGGATCTCGGGCTTGCGCTCGCGCTCGAAGGCGAAATCGGTCTCCGCCATGTAGTGCGGCGGGAACTGCCCGGTGATCTCCTCATAGATCTGGCTCATCGACTTGCCCACCACCGCGATCATCTCGACGAGCAGCGCGGCGGCGTAGATGCCGTCCTTGCCGGAGATGTGTCCGCGCACCGTCAGGCCACCGGACGACTCGCCGCCGATGATCGCATCGGTCTCCAGCATCTTGCCGGACACCCATTTGAACCCGACGGGCACCTCGTAGCAGGTCTCGCCGAACATCTCCGCCACGTCGTCGAGCAGCGACGTCGTGGCCACGTTGCGCACCACCGGGCCCTTCCAGCCCTTGTACTTGAGCAGGTAGTAATACAGGATCACCAGCAGCTGGTTGGGGTGCAGGAAGTTGCCCTTGTCGTCGATCACGCCGAGTCGGTCGGCGTCGCCGTCCGTCGCGATGCCGAGGTCGCAGCCCGTGTCGACGACGTAGCGCTTGAGCGACTCCAACGTCGCGCTCGTCGGCGACGGCATCCGGCCGCCGAAGAGGGTGTCGTGCCGGTCGTGGATCACCTCGACGTCGACGCGCGCCGTCATGAGGATGGTCTGAAGGGACGTCTTGGAGACGCCGAACATGGGGTCGAGGGCGATCTTCAAGTTGGCCGCCTTGATGGCCTGCATGTCCACTTGGTCGATGATCGAGTCGATGTAGCCGTTGAACGGGTTGATCTCGGCGATCTGACCGGCCTTGACTGCCCTCGCGTAGTCGACGTGCCCGATGCCGGCCTCGGCCTCCCCCTCCAGGCCCTCCATCCGACGCTCGACGTCGCGGGTGACGTCCTCGTCGGCATCCTTGCCACCGGCGGTGAACACCTTGATGCCGTTGTAGAGCGCCGGGTTGTGCGACGCGGTGATCGCCATCCCGTACGGGAGATCCTGGTCCTTGACGGTCCACATGATCATCGGCGTCGGCGCCTGCGCCACCTTGATCACCTGCGTCTTGATGCCCTCGCCGGCGAACACCTCGGCCGCCCAATGCGCCGCCACGTCGGAGAGGAAACGACGGTCGTATCCGATCACCAGACCGCGATCCGCCACGCCCTCGTCCTTGATCCGCTGGGCGAGCGCCCCGGCCAGCAATCTGACGTTGGCGCGGGTGAACTCGTCGCCGATGATCGCGCGCCATCCGCCGGTGCCGAAACTGATCCTGGCCATGGTTTCCTCCTCGATAAGGTTCCCTTTCAGGTTAGTGAGGGGCCTTGCCAGAGGGCGGATCAAGGAGCGAAACACGCAACGAAACTACGCGAGTGCGACGAGCTCCGCATAGTCGTCGGACCAGAGATCCTCGACGCCGTCCGGCATCACCAGCACCTTGTCGGGTTGCAGTGCGTCGACGGCCCCCGGATCGTGGGTCACCAGGATGACGGCGCCGGCGTAGGTGCGGATGGCGTTCAGCACTTCACCGCGCGATGCCGGGTCGAGGTTGTTGGTGGGCTCGTCGAGCAGCAGCACGTTCGCCGCCGAGACCACGAGCATCGCCAGCGCCAGCCGCGTCTTCTCGCCGCCTGACAGCACGCCGGCCGGCTTGTCCACGTCGTCGCCGGTGAACAGGAACGAGCCCAGCACCTTGCGCGCCTCGGTCTGGTTCAGGTTGGGGGCGGCGGAGACCATATTGCTCAGCACGCTGGCCTTCACGTCGAGGGTCTCGTGTTCCTGCGCGTAGTAGCCCAGCTTGGCGCCGTGGCCGTGATTCACCCTGCCGGTGGTGGGCTCCTCGATGCCCGCGAGGATGCGTAGCATCGTGGTCTTGCCTGCACCGTTGAGCCCGAGGATGACCACCTTGGTGCCCTTATCGATGGCGAGATCGACGGCGGTGAACACCTCCAGCGAGCCGTAGACCTTGCTCAGATCCTCGCCGGTGAGTGGGGTCTTTCCGCAGGGCGCGGGATCGGGGAAACGGATCTTGGCCACCTGATCGACGGTGCGCTCCCCCTCGACGCTGGCCAGCAGACGCTCGGCGCGCTTGGCCATGTTCTGGGCGGCGACGGCCTTGGTGGCCTTGGCGCGCATCTTGTCGGCCTGGGCCATCAGCTGGGAGGCCTTGCGCTCGGCGTTGGCCAGCTCGCGCTTGCGGCGCTTCTCGTCGGTCTCGCGCTGCAACAGATAGCGCTTCCAGTTCATCGCGTACTGGTCGAGCGCCGCGCGGTTGGCGTCGAGGTGGAACACCTTGGTGACCACCGCGTCGAGCAGTTCGACGTCGTGGCTGATGACGACCAGCCCTCCGGAGAACGACTGAAGGTAGCCGCGCAGCCAGATCACCGAGTCGGCGTCCAGGTGGTTGGTGGGCTCGTCGAGCAGCAGGGTGTCGGCGGCGGAGAACAGAATCCGCGCCAGCTCGATGCGACGACGCTGACCGCCGGACAGCGTCTTGAGCGGCTGGTTCAGCACCCGATCGGGCAGCCCGAGGTTGGCGGTGATCCGCGCGGCCTCCGACTCCGCCGCATATCCGCCGGCGGCGTGCAGGGCGTTCTCCGCGCGGGTGTACGCAGCCATCGCCTCGTCACGCTGAGAGCCGATGCTCTCCGCCATCCCGATCTCGGCGCGACGCAGTCGCTTCAGCACCTCGTCGAGGCCCCGGGCGCCGAGCACCCGGTCGCGGGCGAGCTGCTCCGGGTCTCCCGAGCGGGGATCCTGGGGCAGGTAACCGAGCGTGCCGGAGCGCGTCACGGCGCCGGCGGCGGGCATCCCCTCCCCGGAGAGAATCCGGGTGAGCGTGGTCTTGCCCGCGCCGTTTCGGCCCACCAGACCGATCCGATCGCCCTTGTTGATGATGAACGACGTAGGCTCCAGCAACAGCCGGGCGCCCGCCCTTACCTCAACGTCCTTGACCTGCAACACGCTGACCGACTCTACACGTCCGCCGACGCTCACCCACGCGTCGACGGTGTGCGCACCGCCAGCACGACGTCGGTGACGAAAAGCGCGATCGCCAGCCAGACGAAACCGAACCCGAGCCACCGGCTGAGCGGCATCGGCTCGTGGAAGACCAGCCATCCCAGCAGGAACTGACCCACGGGAGCGATGTACTGCAGCATGCCGAGCGTGACCATGGACACCTCGCGCGCCGCCACCGCGAACAACAGCAGGGGGATCGCGGTGATGATGCCGGTCGTCGCTAGGAGCGCGCCGTAGCCGCCGGACAGGCCGAAAGTGGACTGCCCCACGACGGCGAGATAGATCAGATAGCCGAGCGCGATCGGGGTGACCGTCGCCGTCTCGAACGCCAACCCCGGCACGGGCGCAACCGAGGCCCCAGCCAGCTTCTTCACCAAGGAGTAGGTGCCGAACGAGAAGGCCAAAGTGAGCGCGATGTAAGGGAACCGGCCATATCCGATGAGCAGCACCACGACGGCCACCACGCCCGAGGCCATCGCCGCCCACTGCAGCGGCCGGAGCCGCTCCTTCAGCACCAGAACCCCCAGCGCGGTGACGGCGAGCGGGTTGATGAAGTAGCCCAGCGCTGCGTCGAGCGTACGCCCGGTGTTGACGCCATAGACGTACATCGACCAGTTCGCCAGGATCAGCACACCGGCAGCCGCCAACCCCCACGCGAGCTTGCGATTGGTCAGGATCTCTCGTAGCTGGTGCAGCTTCCGAGTGGCCGCCAGGATCAGCAGGCACACGCCCAACGACCAGATCGCCCGGTGCGCCACCACCTCCAAGGCACCGGAGCGGGCGAAGAGAGCGAAGTACAGCGGGAAGAGCCCCCACAGGAGGTAGGCCGCGAACCCATTGACCAGGCCTTTGCGTTGCTGCACCTGACGAGGCTATGCCTCATCGAGCAAGCTGCGCCAATCGTGCTGTTCAGCCGGTTCGCGATGCACTGCGCTCAGCCACCGACCACCTATGAGGAGGTACCAAACCGCCATATACTAGAATTCAAGATTCTCAAGTTTTTCAAGCCTTGGAGGGCATGATGGATGTAGCCACGATCTCCGCGAACGGACAGATCACCGTGCCCATCGACGTCCGACGTCGCCTACAGCTCGGCCCGGGCGACAAGATCGTCTTCATCGAGAACGAAGACGGCGACCTGGTCGTCGTCAGGCCCGCAGCGGCCGCCCTCCTCGCCGCGCAGCGCGCCTTCCGCGGAGCTGCCGACGCCGCAGGACTGGAAAGCGAAGAGGATATGGACGCCTACGTCGCAGAGGTCCGCGCAGAACGACGCGGCCAGGCTCGGCCGTGAGACGAGTCCTTGCGGATACGAACCTCCTCATCGCTGCGGTCGGCTGGCCGCACGGCGTTCCAGCTCAGGCATTGTGGCGCATCCTGAATGAAGAACGCCTCGTGTTGACGACCTACATCATCGACGAGTTCCTTGACGTCATCGAACGCAAGTTTCCGGCGCAGAGGGAGGCCGCGCAGGCTCTCCTCGACGACCTCGACTACGAACTTCTCCCCGTAGCCACGTCTGGCGTCGCTATGCGCGACGAAAAAGATCAGCCGATTCTCGACGCCGCTATTGCCGCGTCCGTCGACGTGATCGTGACCGGAGACAAGGACTTCCACGCGCTCGCCATCGCGATTCCTTCCATCCTTACGCCACGTCAGTACCTAGACGAGCCGGCGCCATTGGTCTGACTTCACTCACCCGCGAACTGCCCGAATCGCCCCAGGTCAGGAGACCGTCCAGGTAGACGTCCAGTGACTCGGTCATGGACGGAAACCCGGGACCGCATCGAGGATCACCTGGGACTCATCGGCCCGGGTCTCGAGGAGCACGTCCACGCATCGCAGCGCATCGATGACCAATCCCAGTCGTGCGGTCGGTGCTCCGGCCTCGACGCTCGCCACCCACTGCCGCGTGACACCGAGCGTGGTCGCTAACTGCTGCTGACTCATTCCCTTGCTAACGCGCGCGCGACGCAGCACCGCGCCGATGTCCTCCGCACGCCCGATCTCCACTTCCGGCCTCCGATGTCACCCGACGCTAACAATCAGGTCGATGTTAGCTACAGATAACATTAGCCTATGTGTTAGCTCTAGCTAACACACTGCCGTCCGACGGTACTGGAGAAGGTCAATCCAGGGTGGCGAGGAAGCCGAGCAGGGCGCCTTCCCATTCGGCCTGGTGGGAGACGTTGACGCCATGCGGGCCGCCTTCGATCACGTGGATCTGAGCGTCGGGTACGAACTCGGTGATCCTGGCCGTCGACTTTGCCAGCGGGACGTTCTGGTCGCCGTCGCCGTGGATGGCGAGCAGGGGGACGTCGATCGCCTTGCAGTCGTCGCGCAGGTCGGTGGCCCAAGCCAGAATGCAGGCGACAGCCGCGTCCTGATCGCACTGAAGCGCGATACGCAGCGCCGCCCGGCGCGTGGCCTCGTCGACGGTGAGGCCCTCGTTGTTGCTGAAGAACCAGGTGATGAATTGGTCGAGGAAGCCGTTCTTGTCGTGGGCGCAGGAGTCGGCCATGCCCTCGAAGCCGGACATCGGCATCGCGCCGTCGGGGTTGTCGTCGCGGATGCAGAGCGCCGGGCAGATCGAGCCGGAGAGTACCGCTCCCGCCAGGCGATCGGTGCCGTAGGTGGAGCAGTAGCGCGCCACCTCGCCGCCGCCCATGGAGAAGCCGAGGATGACGGCTTGGCGGAGGTCGAGCTGGGTGATCAGGTCGTTGAGATCGGCGGCGAGAGTGTCGTACTCGTAGCCGCTCGTGGGCTTGTCGGAGCGCCCGAAGCCCCGGCGGTCGTAGGTGATGACGCGGTGCCCCACATCGACCAGAGCTTGCCGGTTGCCGGCGAACGCCTCGCCCGATAGCGGCCAGCCATGGATCAGCACGACGGGGCGGCCCTCGCCCCCGGAGTCGGTGTAGTGGAGCGTGATCGGCTTGTCACCGGTGGTGGTCAACGTCGGCATGAACGGCCTCCTCGCGAGCGGAACCTTTCAGCCAAATCTACTGCGAAGACACAGCCAGGCATGGGAAAGCCGAGTAACAGTCCCCAGTGAAACTCACGCTGGCTCTTTTCGAGGCTCCGCTGCGCTCCGCACCTCAAAGAGCGTCATTGGTGCTTCGCACTCGTCCCGATTGTCGAGGCTCGGCCGCGAACGGCCTCGCACCTCAAAGAGCGTTATTGGTGCTTCGCGCTCGTCCCGATTGTCGACGCTTGGCCGCGAACGGCCTCGCACCTCAAAGAGCGTCAGAGGTTGTAGCCGATGGCGCGGAGCTGTTCGCGGCCGTCCTCGGTGATCATCTCCAGCGTCCACGGCGGCAGCCAGACCCAGTTGATCTCGACCGACTCGACCAGACCGTCGAGCACGTACTTGGTGTCGTACTCGATCTTGTCGGTGAGCGGGCAGGTGGGCGAGGTGAGCGTCATGTCGATGGTGGCGTTGCCGGCCTCGTCGACGTTGACGCCGTAGACCAGACCGAGGTCGACGACGTTGACCATCAGCTCGGGGTCGACGACGTCCTTCATCGCCTCGAGCACCTCGTCCTCGGTGGGCACCGGGGCGGGCGCGTCGACGTCGGGGAGCTGGTCCTTGACGAGATCGCTGGGGCGGGGTTCGTGGGTGTACATCTCAGGCCTCCTTGGCGGTTGCTTGCAGGGCGGCGTCGCGCACGGCGGACCACCCCAGGAGGGCGCACTTCACGCGCGCCGGGAATTTGGAGACGCCGGCGAAGGCGATCGCGTCTTCGAAGACGTCTTCGTCGGGCTCGATGCGGCCCTGCGACTGCATCATCTCCAAGAATTTGTCGTGCAGCTCGAGGGCGTGATCGACGGAGCCGCCGATCAGCAGGTCGGTCATCACCGAGGTCGAGGCCTGCGAGATCGAGCAGCCTTCCGCGTCGTAGGACACGTCACGGATGGTGGAGCCGTCGAGGACGATGCGCAGGGTCAACTCGTCGCCGCAGGACGGGTTGACGTGGTGCACCTCCGCGTCGAAGGGGTCGCGCAGGCCGCTGTGATGCTTCTCCCGGTAATGGTCCAGGATGATCGTCTGGTACAGCTCGTCGATGTTCATCGGTTTCCGGAGACTCCTGTCAGAAACGCGGCGCGAAGTAGTTTCGTGTGAACACTAGCGCGTCGGCCAACGCGTCGATCTCCGCCTCGGTGGTGTAGAGGTACGACGAGGCACGCGTCGAACTCTGGTGTCCCAGGCGCTTGTGCAGCGGGCGCGCGCAGTGGTGGCCTCCGCGGATGGCGACGCCGCGCGAGTCCAGCACCTGCATCACGTCGTGCGGGTGCACGCCCTGCAGGTTGAAGGAGATGGCGCTGCCGCGGTCCACGTTCTCGACCGGCCCGAGGATGCGAAGCCCCTCGATGGCGGTGAGCTTGTCCAGCGCGTAGCCCGTGATCTGGTGCTCGTGGGCCTCGATCTGGTCCATGCCGATGGCGTTCAGGTAGTCGATGGCAGCGGCCAAGCCCACGGCCTGCGCGATCGGCGGGGTGCCGGCCTCGAAGCGATGCGGCGGGGCGGCGTAGGTGGAGTGCGTCATCTCGACCACCTCGATCATCTCGCCGCCGCCGAGGAACGGGGGAAGGGAGTCGAGGAGGTCGTAGCGCCCCCACAGCACACCGAGGCCAGTCGGCCCGCACATCTTGTGCGCGGTGAAGGCCAGCAGGTCGGCGCCCAGCGCGGCCACGTCGGTGGCCTGATGCGGCACCGCCTGCGACGCGTCCACCACCACAACCGCGCCGACGGCGTGCGCCTGCTGCGCGATCTCGGTGATCGGGTTGCGAGTGCCCAGCACGTTGGACACCCAGGTCAGCGAGACCACCTTGGTGCGCTCGTTGATCAGGTTCTGCTCCGCCGCGGCGGCCAGGTCGAGCCGGCCGTCGTCGGTGACGTCGAACCAGCGCAACGTGGCGCCGGTGCGCTCACACACCAGCTGCCACGGCACGATGTTCGAGTGGTGCTCCATGACGGAGATCACCACCTCGTCGCCCGGCTTCAGAGCGGCACCCAGGGTGTTGGCTGCCAGGTTCAGCGCCTCGGAGGCGTTCTTGGTGAACACCACCTCCTCGGGCCGAGCGGCGCCGATGAACGACGCCACCTTGGCCCGGGCGCCCTCGAAGGCCTCCGTCGCCTCGGCCCCCAGCAGGTGCATGGCCCTGGCCACATTCGCGTTGTGCTGCAGGTAGTGATCGGCGATCGCGTCGATCACCTGCTGCGGCTTCTGCGAGGTGTTGGCCGAGTCCAGGTACACCAGCGCCCACTCCCCCGCCCTGCGCTGCAGGATGGGGAAGTCGGCCCTGATCGAGTCGAGGTCGTACATGGTGATCACTGATCCCTGGTCTCTGGTAAAGGCTGGGCGGTTTGGTGACGGTGGGTCCTTTCGAGGCTCCTCGCAGAGCTCGTCGCACCTCAAGGACCGTGAACGGAGCTCGCCGCGTCCCACCGACGGTCGACGGAACTCGTCCACGCCCCGAGGGGCGTCGGTCCACGTCAGGCGTTGGCAGCGGCCTTGGTGACGTACTCCTCGTAGCCGTTGGCCTCGAGCTTGTCGGCCAGCTCCTTGCCGCCCTCGTCGACGATGCGACCGTCGACGAACACGTGCACGTAGGTGGGCTCGATGTAGCGCAGGATGCGGGTGTAGTGCGTGATCAGGACCACGGCGCGGTCACCCTGGGCGGAGTAGTGGTTGATGCCCTCGGAGACGACGCGCAGCGCGTCGATGTCGAGGCCGGAGTCGGTCTCGTCGAGGATCGCAGCCTTGGGGTTGAGCAGCTCCAGCTGGGCGATCTCGTGGCGCTTCTTCTCACCACCGGAGAAGCCCTCGTTCACCGAACGAGCGGAGAACGACTTGTCGAGCTGCATGCGGCCGAGCGCGGCCTCGACGTCCTTGACCCAGGTGCGGACCTTGGGGGCCTCACCGTCGAGAGCGGTCTTGGCAGTGCGCAGGAAGTTGGCGACGGAGACGCCGGGCACCTCCACCGGGTACTGCATGGCGAGGAACAGACCAGCCTTGGCCCGCTCGTCGACGCTCAGCTCGGTGAGCTCGACGCCGTCGAGGGTGACGGAGCCGGAGGTGATCTCGTACTTCGGGTGGCCGGCGATGGCGTAGGCCAGGGTGGACTTTCCGGAGCCGTTGGGGCCCATCAGGGCATGGATCTCACCGGGGTTGACGGTGAGGTTGACGCCCTTGAGGATCTGCTTGGGGCCGTCCTCGGTGAGGACGTCGACGTGCAGGTCGGAGATGACGAGAGTGGACATGTGAGCGGTACTCCTCGGTGTGTGATCTGGTGTGATCTAAAAGTCTGTGGTGGTCGACTCGGGGTCGACCTGGATGAGGTCGCCGTCGACGCGGACCGGGAACACCCGGACCGGCTCCGTGGCGGGAAGGTTCAGGACCGCGCCGGTGGCGAGGTCGAAGCGGGACCCGTGCAGGTAGCACTCGATGGATCCATCCTCGACGTCGCCCTCCGACAGCGGCACGTTGCCGTGCGAGCATTCGTCCTCGATCGCATACAGGGCGCCGTTGTGGCGCACGATCGCGACGGTGAGCTCATCGTCGACGTCCACCGCGAGCGGCAGGTCGTCGGTGAGTTCGCTCAGCTCGGCGACGGTAACGAAGGTCACTGTGCGGCCCCGGCGGACTCGACGGCGGCGATCTCGCGCTCGACGCGCTCCAGCAGCTTCTCCTGGATGCTGTCGATGCCGATGCGGCGGATGATGTCCCAGAAGAAGCCGTGCACGACGAGGCGGCGGGCCTCGCGCTCGGGCACTCCGCGGCTGCGCAGGTAGAACAGCTGCAGTTCGTCGAAGCGTCCCGTGGATGAGGAGTGACCCGCGCCCTCGATCTCGCCGGTCTCGATCTCCAGGTTGGGCACCGAGTCCACCTTGCAGCCCTCGGTGAGCAGCAGGTTCTTGTTGGACTCGTAGGTGTCGATGCCCTCGGCGGCCTTGCGGATCAGCACGTCGCCGATCCAGACGGCGTTCGCCCCCTTGCCCTGCAGCGCGCCGCGGTAGTCGACGTTCGACTTGGTGTGCGGCTCGTTGTGGTCCACGAACAGGCGGTGCTGGATGTGCTGGCCGCTGTCGACGAAGTACAGGCCGTAGCTGTTCAGCTCGCCGCCCGGGCCGTCGTAGCGGAAGTTCTCCTGCAGCCGCACCACACCGCCGCCGAGGGAGGCGGTGACGCTCTTCACCTGGGCGTCGCGGCCGACGGACAGCGAGCGCTGGCCGCCGTGCACGGTGTCGTCGTCCCAGTCCTGGAGGGTGACGATGTTCAGCTGCGCGCCCGGACCGACGATGAAGTCGGACTTCTCCGCGTAAGCGCCGGCACCCACGAAGTGGAACACGACGGTGGCCTGGGCATTGGCGCCCACGCTCAGCACGATGTGATCGCGGGCCAGCCCGCCGTCTCCCTTCGCGGTGAACACGATGGGCTCGTCGTAGACCCCGTTGGCGGGGATCTGGATGTGGCTGCGCCGCAGCGGGCCTTGGGCCGCGATGGCCGAGATCCGGTCGACCGGAGCCTCGACGGCGAGCGCGCGGGCCTCGTCGGCGCTCAGGTCGGAGACGACGATCCCCTCGGGCAGCGCGACGTCCCAGTCGAGGGAGCCGGTCTCGGCGTCCTCGCTGAAGAGCTTGCGCAGCTTCTTCACCGGGGAGAAGCGCCAGATCTCCTCGCGGCCGGTGGGCACGGGGTGATCGGCGACGTCCCACGACGGGGTGGGATGCAGGTGCGACTCGACGGTCTCGACCGCAGCGGCCACGATCGGGGCACTATTCACAGTGGTGGTCAATGGATTTCCTTTTTTACTCAAACTCTGGGATCGGGCTGGGGACGGCGCTCGGACTAGCCGACCGCGCCTTCCATCTGCAGCTCGATCAGGCGGTTGAGCTCGAGCGCGTATTCCATGGGCAGCTCGCGGGCGATGGGCTCGATGAAGCCGCGCACGATCATCGCCGTGGCCTCCAGCTCGTCCATGCCGCGGCTCATCAGGTAGAACAGCTGATCCTCGGAGACCTTGGAGACGGTGGCCTCGTGGGCCATCGACACGTCCTCCTCGCGGATATCCACGTAGGGGTAGGTGTCGGATCGGGAGACGGTGTCCACGAGCAGGGCGTCGCACATCACGCCGGACGACGAGTGCAGCGCGCCGGGCTCCACCTGGACCAGGCCACGGTAGGACGCGCGGCCGCCGGAGCGGGCCACCGACTTGCTGACGATCGAGCTCTGCGTGTAGGGCGCGCAGTGCACCATCTTGGAGCCGGTGTCCTGGTGCTGGCCCTCGCCCGCGAAGGCGATCGAGAGCGTCTCACCGCGGGCGTGCTCGCCCATCAGGTAGACCGCCGGGTACTTCATGGTGACCTTGGAGCCGATGTTGCCGTCGATCCACTCCATCGTCGCGCCCTCTTCGCAGGTGGCGCGCTTGGTGACCAGGTTGTAGACGTTGTTCGACCAGTTCTGGATGGTGGTGTAGCGAACGCGGGCGTTCTTCTTCACGATGATCTCGACGACGGCCGAGTGCAGCGAGTCCGAGGAATAGATCGGCGCGGTGCAGCCCTCGACGTAGTGCACGTAGGAGCCCTCGTCGGCGATGATCAGCGTGCGCTCGAACTGGCCCATGTTCTCCGTGTTGATGCGGAAGTAGGCCTGCAGCGGGATGGAGACGTGGACGCCCTTCGGCACGTAGATGAAGGAGCCACCCGACCACACGGCGGTGTTCAGCGACGCGAACTTGTTGTCACCCACCGGGATGACGGTGCCGAAGTACTCCTGGAAGATCTCCGGGTGCTCCTTCAGCGCGGTGTCGGTGTCGAGGAAGACGACGCCCTGGCGCTCGAGCTCCTCGTTGATCTTGTGGTAGACCACCTCGGACTCGTACTGCGCGGCGACACCCGCGACGAGGCGCGCCTTCTCCGCCTCGGGGATGCCCAGGCGGTCGTAGGTGTTCTTGATGTCCTCGGGCAGGTCGTCCCAGGTCTGAGCCTGCTTCTCCGTGGAACGCACGAAATACTTGATGTTGTCGAAGTCGATGCCGCTCAGGTCGGCACCCCAGTTGGGCATGGGCTTCTTGTCGAAGAGCTTCAGGCCCTTCAGGCGAAGGTCGAGCATCCACTGGGGCTCGTTCTTCAGATGGGAGATGTTGGCGACGACGGCCTCGTTCAGGCCGCGCTTCGCGGAGGCGCCGGCGGTGTCGGTATCGTGCCAGCCCCATTGGTAGTTGGAAAGAGCCTCGATGTGCTCGTCCTGCGTGGCTCCGGTTCCCGGTGCCTGCGGCATGGTCTGCGTCATATCGTCACTTTCTTCTTCGGAATCTGGGGCGTGGGGAGCCTGCGTGGCACGTGGGTGGTGCACACGCCGTCTCCGTGGGCGATGGTGGCGAGCCGCTGCACGTGGCTGCCGAGAAGTCGGGAGAATAATTGGGTCTCGACCTCGCACAGCAGCGGATACTCGGCTGCGACGTGCGCGATCGGACAGTGGTGCTGAAGCAATTGGTCCCCGGAGGAGACCGGCCGCACCGAAGGAGCGTAGCCGTCGATGCCAAGGGCGTCGACCAGCAACTCCATCGCGGAGGCCTCGGGGCGCTGCTCGCGGGCCTCGAGGTAGCGCTGCTCAATACCCTCGGCTCGCTCACTGGCGAGCTCCTGGAGCGCATCCGGGCCGGCCTTGTCCAAGAGCTGGCGGATGGCGGAGAGCGCCAGTTCGTCGTAGGCCTGCCGGAACTCAGCGCGGCCTTCGTCGGTCAGGGCGAACACTTTGGACGGCCGGCCTCGGCCGCGCGCACCGTAGACGCGCTGTTCGCGCGAGGTGAGTGTGCCGTCCTCCAAAAGCGCGGTAAGATGTCGACGGACAGCCGCCGGGGTCAACGAGAGCTTCTCCGCCAACTGCTTGGCCGTTTGCGGGCCGTCGTTGAGAATCAGATTGACCACCCGTCGCCGTGTGGGAGCTTCTTCGACGCTGATCGCCTCGGTCATGTGTCCACCTCCATCCCACAACTTTAGGTGATGACAGTGTTGTCTTTTCCGGGTGTTCTTTCAAGGAAGGGGTACCTAACCCTAACTTTGAGTGAGCGATCGCCTGGTCGCACCTGAGGGAGGGGTAAGAGCGGAACCTGTAATGAGGTGCTGCAGATACCTCTAAGCTGTCGGGGTGGCTGTGTTGGAAGCGCGTGACCTGAGGTTGTCGTTCGGCTCCACCGACGCCCTCGACGGATTGACGCTGGAGGCCGAGGCGGGCGCCGTGACCGCGCTGCTCGGTCCCAACGGGGCGGGCAAGACCACGTTCATCCGCTGCTGCACCGCCTTGGCCCGCGCCGACTCCGGGGAGCTCCGCCTGTTCGGCCAACAGCCTGGCTCGCCTGAGGTGCTCGCCCGGATCGGGCTGATGCCGCAGTCCACCGGCGCCTGGTCCGGGGTCAGGGCCGGAGAACTGCTGGCCTACCTCTCGCGCCTCTACGCCAATCCGCAACCGCTTTCCGAGTTGATGGGCCTGCTCGGCGTCGCCGACTACGCGAACACGCCTTATCGCCGACTCTCCGGCGGCCAGCAGAAGGCGGTCAACCTGGCCGGTGCGCTGGTCGGTCGCCCGGCACTGGTGTTCCTCGACGAGCCCACCGCTGGGCTCGATCCCCGGGCGCGTCGCCTCACCTGGGAACTCATCGCCGCTGTCCGCGACGCGGGCGTCGCGGTGCTGCTGACCACCCACGACATGGCCGAGGCCGAGGCGCTCGCCGATCGCGTCTACATCGTCGATCGCGGTCGGGTGCGCGTCGAGGGAACGGTTGCGCAACTGTCCGCGCACGGGGGCTTGGAAGAGGCCTTCCTGCGTCACACCGGAGGGATGCCATGAGCCTGGACTTCACCCCTGCTCCGGCGCCGGCGCAGGCCTCCCGACGGGTTCTGACGCACGCCGCGATGGAGGCCCGGCTCATCGTCCGCAACGGCGAGCAGCTCCTGCTGGCCCTGGTGATTCCCCTCGGTGTCCTTCTCGTCACCCGGTTCTTCGGCGAGCGCTTCGGCCTCGACTTCGCGACGATGACCCCGTCGGTGCTGAGCCTGGCCATGTGGTCGACGTGCCTGACGACGCTGGCCATCGCCACCGGCTTCGAGCGTCGCTACAACGTGCTGGAGCGGATGGCGGCCACTCCCCTCGGCAAGCCCGGTGTGCTGCTCGGCAAGGCGCTGAGCATCGCGATGATCGCGACGGGACAGGCCGTCGTGCTGACGGCGGCCGGCCTGCTGCTGGGCTGGCGGCCGCAGCCGTCGCTCGCCGCGCTGGTGGTCTCCGCCCTCACCGCCCTGCTGGCCATGGCGACCTTCGCCGGCCTGGCGCTGATCATGGCGGGGTCGCTGCGCCCCGAGGCGACGCTGGCCGTCGCGAACCTGATGTATCTCGTCGGCATGCCGCTCGGCATCCTGCTCCCCGTCTCGGCGTACCCCATGTGGGCTCAGCCGGTGCTCTCTTTGCTCCCGACCGCAGCGCTCGGCGAGTCGATGCGCGCCGCCGCCGACGGCGTCACCTTGTTCTGGCCGCTCGCCGTCGCGGCGGTCTGGGCGCTCGTGCTCTCGTTCCTCACCCGGAAGGTGTTCTCGTGGACTTCCTGACCAAGCTGGTCACCGGCCAGCGCGCGATGCGGGCGTGGTTGTGGGCCTCGCTGATCTGCAACATGGGGATCATCGTCACCGGCGCGGTGGTGCGGCTGACTGGGTCGGGCCTCGGCTGCCCCACCTGGCCGAAGTGCACCGACGAGTCCTATGTCCCGCACCCGGAACTGGGCCTGCACGGCGTGATCGAGTTCGGCAACCGAACCCTCACCTTCGTGCTGATGATCGCGGCGCTCGGCGCCTTCATCGCAGTGTGGCGCACCGTCGGGCGTGGAAAGCTCTGGGCGCTCACGCTGGGCATCGGCCTAGGCATCCCGTTCCAGGGCGTGATCGGCGGCTTCACGGTGTGGAGCCAGCTCAACCCCTTCGTCGTCGCCCTGCACCTACTGCTCTCCGTGGCGCTGGTGGTGCTCTGCGTCTGGGCGCTATTCCTGGGCTACGACGCCCGGCCCACGCCCGTGGCGCGGCTGCCCCGGCTGGCCGCCCAGGTCACCTTCGCGCTGACCATGCTGTCGATCTGGATCGGCACGGTGGTCACCGGTTCGGGGCCCCACGCGGGCGACGCGGACGCCCCCCGTACTGGCTTCGAGATCGAGTTCGTCGCTCGCCTGCACTCGCTGAGCGCGTGGGCTGCGGTGGCCGGCACCGTCGCCTGCCTGGTCCTGTTCCGCGCCTACCGCGGCACCCTTGCTCGCCGCAGCACCTGGTGGCTGCTGGCCGCCATGCTGCTCCAGGGCCTGATCGGCTATATCCAGTACTTCGCCGGGCTTCCGCTGGGCGTGGTCATCCTGCACATGATCGGGCTGCCGATCGTCGCCGCCGCGGCCGCCGCCGTTCTCTTCAGTTCCACCCGTTCCGCTAGCGAAGGAATCTCATGAACCCCATCCTGCGTCTCGACCTTCCCTATCAACTGCCAGACTTCGCGAGCGCCACCGCCGACGACTACCGCTCGGCCATCGAAGAAGGCATGCAGGCTCAACTGTCGGCCCTCACCGCACAAAGCGAGGACGATGCGCCGGCGACAGTCGAGAACGTGATCGGAGCCTGGGAGGACGCGGAGGCGACGCTGCGCCGCGCCCTCAACGCGTTCTACGCCGTCTACGGCTCCGACGCCACACCGGAGATCGAGGCGATCGAAGAGGAGATGGCCCCGCGTCTCGCCGAGCACGACGACGCCATCTACCTCGACCGCGGCCTGTTCTCGCGCCTGGAGGCCCTGCGCTCTCGCATCGACGACGGGGAGCTCGAGGCCGACGAGCAGGACGCCTTTGCGCTCGACGAGCTGCTGCGCGCCTTCCGCCGCGCCGGCGTGGCCCTCGGCGACGAGGAGCAGACCCGTCTGCGCGAGATGAACAAGAAGCTGGCCGAGCTGTCCAGCCGCTTCGAGCGCCTCAACCGCGAGGCGCGCAACGCCGGCGGCTTCACCGTCTCCGTGGCCGAGCTCGACGGGTTGAATGACGACGAGTTGCAGAGCCTGCTCACCGATGGCACCTACCGGCTGAACCTGGTGAACACCACCCAGCAGCCGCTCGCCACCAAGCTGACGAACGCGGAGGTGCGGCGTCGGCTGCATGACGAGTCGACCACCCGCGCGCTGGCCGGTGAGTTCGACACCCGGCCCGTCGTCGTGGAGATCGCTCGCACCCGCGCAGAGCGGGCCGCACTCCTCGGGTACGCCAACCATGCCGCGCTCGTCGCGGAGTCGGGCTGCGCCAAGACCACCGACGCGATCCTCGAGATGCTGGTTCCGATCGCCCAGGCCGCCCTGGCGAAGGCCCGCGAGGAGGCCGCCGATCTGAGCGCCCGCTACGCCGAGCTGAGCCCCGGGGCCGAGTTCACCGCCGCGGACTGGGCCTTCGTCGAGGCCATCGTGCGACGTGAGCGCTTCGCCTTCGACGAGTCCGACGTCACCGAGTACCTGCAGGTGAACGAGGTGCTCGCCGCCGTCTACGCGGCCGCCGAGGAGCTCTACGGGCTCACCTTCCACCCGCGCCAGGATCTGGTGGGCCACGTGCCCGACGCCCAGGTCTACGAGGTGCACGACGCCGACGGCAGCGTCATCGGGCTGTTCGTGATGGACTTCTGGAGCCGTCCCACCAAGCAGGGCGGCGCCTGGATGAGCAATCTGGTCGACCAGTCCACCCGCGACGATGCCCTGCCCGTGGTGACCAACAACTGCAACTACTCCCCCAGCACCACGACGATCAGCTGGGACGACGTGATCACGATGTTCCACGAGTTCGGGCACGCCCTGCACGGCCTGCTGGCCGACAGCCGGTACGCCTCACGCTCGGGCGCGAACACGCCCCGCGACTTCGTCGAGTTCCCCAGCCAGGTCAACGAGCACTGGGCCTGGACGCCCGACCGGGTGCTGCCCGCCGAGTGGGTCGATCGCCTCACCGAGGCCAGCAAGTTCGGTCAGGGCTACGCCACGGCCGAGACCGAGATCTCCTCGCTGCTCGACCTGGTGTGGCACACCACCCCGCTCGACGAGCTCCCCACCTCCGCCGACGAGGTGGAAGCCTTCGAGCACGCCGCGCTGGAGCGCTTCGGCCTGGTGGAGCCCTTGGTACCGCCGCGCTACCGCACGCAGTACTTCGCCCACGTCTGGGGCGGCGGCTACGCGGCCAGCTACTACGGCTACGCCTGGGCCAAGGTGATGGACGCCGATGCCGTCGCCTGGTTCACCGAGCAACCCGACGTGCGCGTGGCCGGCGAGCACTTCCGCCGCACCCTGCTGGCCCCCGGCGGCTCCGTCGACGCCATGGAGACCTACCGCCGCTTCCGCGGCCGCGACCCCCAGATCCAACCCCTCCTGGATCGCCTCGGCCTCACCATCTGATTCGGAGCCCGCCAGGCTGATTTCGTCAGGGTTCGGGGCCAGCCAGGTTGAAAGCGTCACGGTTCGGCGCCGCCTAGGGTTTGCCAGGTTCTGTCCGTCAGCATGCTGGCGTACAGAACCTGGCTGAGCCCAGATCGCCGAGCAGCTGAACGAAATCAGCCTCGCTACGACTTGGGAATCACGTTGATGACTTGGTATTCGCCCACCCTGAGGTGTTCCTCGGAGACGAGTTCCTGGGCGATGGTCCCGGATTGCCCGATACCAGTCCAGTCCACATTCCAGTGCGCGGTGGCGGTGACGGTGTACTCGCCTTGCTTCTGATAGCCGTCCTGGTAGCCGCAGACCACCTTGTACTCGGGGGACAGGGTATTGAGGCCGTAGGGCGTGCCGGGACCATAGCAGGTGACGGGTGGGCTGCTATCGCCGAAGTTCCACATCACTTTGTTCAGGGTGGCGGTCAGTGAGACGGTGAACCCTCGCTCTGATGCGCTGGCGGTCCGATCATCGAGATCAGTGTCGGTGGTGTCGGCCCACACGGGAACAGGGAAACCGACGATGGCCATCGAGTCAGGGTTCTTCGACGTCGCCTGCGGGAAGGTCGCAATCGTCACCTTGGAAAGCTGAAGCTCCGCGACAGCCCGCCAGGCGAGTTCCTCGGGATCTGGCGGAGGCAACTCCGGCGCAGCAGGCAGCCAACGATAGAAAGGCAAACCCGTGCTCGGATCAAAGGCACTGCCAACACCCCGAGTGCAGACGAAGATGCTGCCGTCCGTTCTACCTCCCCACACAGCATCGGTTTGCGCCGGTTGCGGATCGGCAGCCTCACACCATGCCCCCGCCATGGAACTCCAAGTGCCAAAGGCCGACGAGCAACTGACCTCACGGTCCTGGTAATAGCACTTGGTGGCACTACCACTGCCACGGTTCTTTGCAGGGTCTTGACCCGCCGATCCGCCTCCCTCGCTAGCGATCCCTCCACCACACATCTCGCTCCAGCAGTCCCTACCGTTGCAGCCAGAACCGCATGCGGAAGCATCTACAGGCAGGACTCCGAGGAGGACGAACGCTGCCACCAGTGCTGTGAATAGGCGTCTCAACACGGCGCCATCTCGGCCTTCACCAGTGCTGCGCGCCAACTCCCATCGGGAAGCTTCTCCATAAGGACCTCAACCTTCGCGGTGCCGGTGAGGCGGCCTTCGTCCTCTTTGCCGGTGTCGATGTCAACCGCCTTCGTAAGCCTGTTGTCCCGGCAGTGCTCAATGATCGCGGTAGTAACTCCATCCTTATTGGTGACCGGTTCAGAGATCACCACGTCTCGGTAGACCATAACTCCCGTCCGCTTGAGGTTCCGCTCGCGGAACATCAAGATGCTGTCGATGACATCGGAGGACTCCTGACCGGTCGTCACCTCCTGAGTGGCAGACAGGTCTTCCAACGACGGATCCTCAACGAACGCGTCAGCAACCCTGTTATAGGCCTGCCAACCGGCTCGGATCTCGGCTTGTTCAGCGGTGTCGCCCGACGTGTCGTCGGGGAACGGCTCGATAGCAGTGGGGCTGGGACTCGGGGATACAGAGGGGCTCGGAGACTCCAATGGCGTCGGACTGGGGCGCGTCGACACGGTGGACGACGGGGACGTCACGGATCCGCGATGCCCGGGCTTCGTCAGGTTCTGTGCGTCAGCATGCTGGCGTACAGAACCTGGCGAATCCCAGATCGCCGAGCAGCTAAACGAAATCGACCTCGCCAAGTTATCCACAGGCTGCTCGCAACAGGTTTCCGCAGCGCGCGACAACAGGCACCATCATCAGTATGGACAGGGCAAAATTCGCGGCGTGGGTCAGCGCGGTCGGCGGCGTCGCCACACGAGCAGAACTGTTGGCCGCTGGAGCGAGTTCGGCAACCATCGCCAACCGCGTCCGCGACGGAGAATGGCAACGCCCCTTCCCAGCCGTCTTTCTTCTCTTCCCGGGAACCCCGACCTGGGAACAGCGCCTGGTTTGCGTACAGAAGTGGGCAGGTGCTCGCGGAGTCTTTTCGCACAACACTGCCGCCTACTTGCACGGCCTGCGATCGGAAGCCCCCAAGACCATCGAGATCACCGTCGCCCAGACAGCAGGACTACGCTCGACACCACGTTGCATCGTCCACAGGCCCACGATCACGGCCACCCGTTCTGGCAGCCCACCGCGCACTTCTCTCGAGCAGACCGTTGTCGACCTCATCAATGAGGCCCCCTCAAAGGCCGACGTCCTCGACCTTCTCATCGCAGCCATCCAGAGACGCATGAACACCGCCGCGTTCGTCACCCAACTCGCCCGTCACCGCCAGGTGACGAATCGCACCTTCGCTCTCCGACTCCTCGACGTCACAGACCAAGGGGTCGAGTCCCACCTCGAACTCGAATACCGCCGACGTGTCGAACGCGCCCATGGACTGCCATGCGCCGCACGCCAGAAATGGGAACTGATCCGCAAGCGCTGGATCCGTTCCGACTGCTGGTATCAAGGCTTCCGAGTGCGGATCGAGCTCGACGGAGAACTCGCTCACCCGGGCCGCGCCACCGATGCAGACATCATGCGTGACAACGACCTCCTCATCGCCCGCGACGAGATCACGTTGCGCTACCGATGGCCGCACATCTGGAACTCCCCGTGTGACGCCGCCGGCCAAGTCGCAGCGGCGCTCCGCCGACGAGGCTGGCGCGGCCGTCTCGGACCATGCTCGCCCACCTGCCGCGCCGCCCAGATCGCCGACGGCTACCCCGGCTGAGCAGTCAGCACCCGATGGCCCGCAGCGACCTCACGGAAGAGCGGAGACCCGCGGGTGCCCGGGGGTCTCGTCGTGTTCAGCTGGATCGTCGGCTCACTTCACCCTTATGGACTTCGCGGACGTCTTCGTCACGCTCGCGTAGCCCGACTTCTTGCCCAGCACCTTCACCCTGATCTTCTTGCCCCTATCGGCGCTCGTCACGGTGTAGGTCGACTTGGTCGCGCCGCTGATCTTCTTGCTGCCCCGCCACCACTGGTAGGTGACCTTGACGCCCGAGGGGCCCCATGAGCCGGCCTTGGCCCTCAGGGTGTTGCCCACCTTCACGGTGCCCGAGATGACCGGCGTGGGGGTCTTGGTGAGCTTCTTCTTCAGCGAACCGCGGCTGCCGCCACGCGACGCGGAGGAGCTGCGGTCGGAGTCGCCCTTGGCAACGTGGATGAAGCCGGCCACCTGAGAGAACCGGTAGGTGCGCCAGTGGAAGTTGCCGCCCCAGTTGTCCTCGGAGACCAGGACCGTGCCGGCCGAGTGGTTCACCGACTCGACGTAGGCCACGTGGCCCATCCGGTAGGCGCCACCGGAAGGCAGGAACCAGGCGACGTCGCCGGGGCGCGGGTTGGACTTGCTCACCGAGATGCCCTTGCTCCGCGCGTGGCCGCCCCAGTACTTGGCGGTGCCCTGGCCGGGAACGGTGAACTGCTTCACCCCGTCCTTCTTGAGGCGGTAAGCGACGTAGTTGACGCAGTTGTGGCCGGGAGACATGTTCCAGTGCGACTGGCGGTACACGCTGCTGTACCCGGCGCTGCCGTACCCGCGGCTCGCGCAGCCGGAGAATCCGGTGCAGTGATAGGACGATCCGGCGGCTGCGGCCTGCTGCTGCGGGAGCGCCGACAGGCCGAGCGCGAGCGCCACGCCGAGCAGGATGCTCATCCACCGGAACCGGCGGGAACCTGATGCCAATGACTTCACACGAATCTCCCAATCCGGGGTGCTACACCCCACTCGGACAACCACCTGAGCTCGCCCCCTGGTACGACAAGGTACCTACTTCCTGAGAAAATACCAATAAATCCTCAACTTTGGAAGCAAAACCTGAAGGAACATCAGGACATACGAACGGCCCGGTCCCCTGGGGGACCGGGCCGATGAGCCGGGGCTAGGGTCTGTTGCGGAAGTGGTGGCCGTAGCGAGCGGCGTCATGGTGCGTCATATGCAAGGCGCAGGAGGAAGGAGCTAATGGTGCTTAACTTCGACGAGTGCAACGAAGCAGATGGCGTGCCAGGGCGTCGCGTAGTCAAGCCATTTCCACTTTCGCAACAGACCCTAGAAGATCAGCGGATCGATCGCGATCGCGAGGAACAGCAGCGCCAGGTAGCTGTTGGACCAGTGGAACAGGCGCATCGCCTTCAGCTGGGCGCCCTCCATGCCCGCTCGGGCACGACGCCAGAGCTGCGCGGCCTCCCACAGCATCACCCCGCCGATCACCGCCGCGACGATCGGGTACAGCGGTCCGGTGGGGCCGGCGGGCCACAGCAGGAGCGAGACGATCACCGTCGCCACCGAGTACCAGAAGATCTGCGCCGCGACGTTGGCCGCGGGCTTGACCACGGGCAGCATCGGCACCCCGGCGGCCGCATAGTCGTCCTTGTAGCGGAAGGCCAGCGCCCAGGTGTGCGGCGGGGTCCAGAGGAACACCACCGCGAACATCACGAACGGCGCCCAGGCCACCTGGCCGGTGACGGCGGTCCAGCCGATCAGCGGAGGGAAGCAACCGGCGATGCCACCCCAGACGATGTTCTGCGAGGTGCGTCGCTTCAGCCACATCGTGTAGACGAAGACATAGAAGGCGTTGGCGACGAGGGCGAGGATGGCCGAGAGCCAGTTCGCGCCGAACCCGAGGATCAGCGTCGCAAGGATTCCGAGGACCAGGCCGAAGACGGTGGCATTGCGGGGCGTCACCTGATGACGGGGCACCGGGCGACGTCGCGTGCGTCGCATCACCTCGTCGATGTCGGCATCCAGCACGCAATTGAAGGTATTGGCGCTGGCGGCGGCGAACAGTCCACCCAGCAAGGTCCACACCGCCAGCTGCCACGGCGGGAATCCCCCGGCCGCCAGGAACATGGCGGGCAGCGTCGTCACCAGCAGCAACTCGATGATGCGGGGCTTGGTGAGTGCGACGTATGCCTTGATCACGT
This sequence comes from Tessaracoccus caeni, assembly GCF_029211185.1. GTDB lineage: Bacteria > Actinomycetota > Actinomycetes > Propionibacteriales > Propionibacteriaceae > Arachnia > Arachnia caeni. The sequence continues at coordinate 21,888 of NZ_JARGDO010000017.1, read as the reverse complement.
CGACGGTGCTCGACTGCGGCTGCGCCAGATTCCCGGCCGTGCCAACAACCACGAAGAAACCTCGTTCGCTAATGAAAGGTGGGTAGTGCTTCGGAGTCTAGCGTTGTTTTACCACTCGCCCACCACGGCGATATGCCGGGGTGGGTATGTTTCGCGAAGGTGAAACCTCGTGTTACGGGAAAAATACCTTGCCGGACAGGTGGCAACCGGGGACGCGCAGTCTCTATGGTGGTCGTCGCGACACTCTCCGGGAGGAATCAGATGAGCAACGGCTACCACAATCCCTTGCGGGATCCGGCGGACAGGCGCCTGCCCCGGATCGCCGGGCCCTGCGTCCTCGTGATCTTCGGCGTGACGGGCGACCTGTCGCGGAAGAAGCTGATGCCGGCGGTCTACGACCTGGCCAATCGCGGCCTGCTGCCCCCGGGCTTCGGCCTGGTTGGCTTCGCGCGCCGCGACTGGGAGGACCGCGACTTCGCGCAGGTGGTGCACGATGCCGTCAAGGAGCACGCCCGCACCGTCTTCCGCGAGGAGGTCTGGGAGCAGCTACTGGAAGGCATCCGCTTCGTCTCCGGCACCTTCGACGACGACCAGGCCTTCATCCGGCTGCGCGAGACCCTGCGCGAGCTGGACACCGAGCGCGGCACCGCCGGCAACCACGCCTTCTACCTGTCGATCCCGCCGTCGAGCTTCGAGAAGGTGGGCGCGCAGCTGCAGCGCCATGGCCTCACCGAGCGGGCCGAGAACAACTGGAACCGCGTGGTCATCGAGAAGCCGTTCGGCCACGACCTCGCCTCCGCGCAGGCCCTCGACGGGGTCATCTCGCAGCTCTTCGAGCCGCACGAGGTGTTCCGCATCGACCACTACCTGGGCAAGGAGACCGTCCAGAACATGCTGGCGCTGCGCTTCGCGAACCAGCTGTTCGAGCCCATCTGGAACAACCACTACGTCAGCCACGTGCAGATCACCATGGCCGAGGACATCGGCATCGGCAGCCGCGCCGGTTACTTCGACGGCATCGGCTCGGCCCGCGACGTGATCCAGAACCACCTGCTGCAGCTGCTCGCCCTCACCGCCATGGAGGAACCCACCTCCTTCGAGGCCTCGCAGCTGCGCACGGAGAAGAAGAAGGTGCTGGCCGCGGCTCGCGTCCCCGATCGCTACGACCTGCATACCGCGCGCGGGCAGTACGCGGCCGGTCACCAGGGCGGCGAGCACGTCATCGGCTATCTCGAGGAGAGCGGGGTCGACCCGGCCTCCCAGACGGAGACCTACGCCGCCATCCGGGTCGACGTCGAGAACCGGCGCTGGGCCGGCGTGCCGTTCTACCTGCGGGCCGCCAAACGGATGCCACGGCGCGTCACCGAGGTGGCGCTGTGCTTCCGCAAGCCGCCGCACCTGCCCTTCGCCGACACCGAGACCACCGAATTGGGCACCAACGCGCTGGTGATGCGGATCCAGCCCGACGAGGGCGTGACGCTGCGCTTCGGAGCGAAGGTTCCCGGCACGCAGATGGATATCCGCGAAGTCTCCATGGACTTCGCCTACGGCGAGTCGTTCACCGAGTCCTCGCCCGAGGCATATGAGAGGCTGATCCTCGACGTGTTGCTCGGCGATCCGCCGCTGTTCCCGCAGCAGGAGGAGGTGGAGCTCAGTTGGCAGATCCTCGATCCGGTTCTCGACTACTGGGCCTCGCTGACCGATCAGCCCGAGCAGTACCAGTCCGGCACCTGGGGCCCCAGCTCCGCCGACGAGATGCTGGCGCGCGACGGCTTCGCCTGGCGCAGGCCCTGACAACCGGGATCAGAGGACACGAGAAGAAGAATGATCATCGAGCTGAACAACACCACCTCGCGCGCCATCTCTGCGGCATTGGTGCGCGCCCGTCGCGGTGCCGGCAGCGCCACCGGGCAGGTGCTGACCCTGATCATCGTCACCGACGACGATCACGCCGACATCGCCCTCCAGGCGGCGAAGGCATCGGCGACCGCCCACCCGTCGAGGGTGATCCTGGTCACCTACGTCGACGGTCCCACGTCCAAGCTGGACGCCACGCTGCAGATGGGCGAGGAGCTGCCCGGCGAACTGCTCTCGTTGACGGTCCACGGTGAGCTGCAGAACCACACCGACGCCATCCTGCTGCCCCTCCTGCTGCCCGACTCCCCCGTCGTGGCGTGGTGGCCGACGAACTCCCCCGCCAACCTGGCCGAGGATCCGGTCGGCCGGCTCGCGGATCGCCGGATCACCGACGCCGGCGGCGCGCGAGACCCCCAGGCCGCGCTGAGGGTGCGCGCACGAAATCATGCCCCCGGCGACACCGACCTCAGCTGGACGCGGATCACGCGCTGGCGGGCCCTGCTGGCCGCGTCGCTCGACCAGACCCAGGCCGAGGTCCTCTCGGCCTCCGTCTCCGCGGCCCCTGACAACGCGCCCGCCACCCTGCTGGCCGCATGGCTGAGCGAGAGCCTGAAGGTGCCCGTCGACGTCGAGGCCGGCAGCTACATCGGCGTCCACGAGGTGCGTCTCACGACCGCCGACGGCGACATCGTGCTGCACCGTCCCACCGACTCCACTGCCCTGTACCGCGTCCCCGGACAGCCGGAACGCAAGGTGGCGCTGAAGCGCCGCCCGCTGACGGACCTGCTGACGGAGGAACTCACCCGGATGGGGCCCGACGAGGTATTCGAGGCAGCCTGCCGCCACCTCCTTCATGGAGTGGAAGAATAACCGGCATGCATACCCGCGTCGTTCGCCTGCCAACGGCCCCGGCCGTGTCCCGGCTGGTCGCGGAGCGTCTCCTCGCCACCCTGGTGGAGTTGCAGACGAAGCGTGACAGCGTGCACCTCTGCCTGACGGGAGGCAAGGCGGCCAACGCCATGTACGAGCATCTCGCGGAGCTGGCACCGGGCTCCGGGCTGGACTCCAGCCGGCTGCGCCTCTGGTGGGGCGACGAACGCTTCCTGCCCGCCACCGATCCCGAGCGCAACTCGCTCCAAGCCCTCACCCGGCTGGGACGCACCATCGCGATCACCCCGGCCGACACCCACATGATGGCCGCCAAGGACGGGCGGAAGGACTCGCACGAGGCGGCCGCCGAGTACGAGGCGGAGCTCGGCGACGTGCACTTCGACATCATCCTGCTCGGCGTCGGCGTCGACGGCCACATCGGCTCGATCTTCCCCGGGCATCCCAGCTTCGAGCCCACCAGTCGCATGGTGATCGGCGTCGAGGACGCTCCCAAGAAGCCCTCGGAGCGCATCTCGTTGACGCTCGGGGCGATGGCGCGCACCGATCAGATCTGGTTCCTGGCCACCGGCCAGGCCAAGGCCGACGCCGTCGCCCGCACCTTAGGCGCAGACATGACACTGCCGGCCGCGCATGTGCACGGCCGGCAGGCCACGATCTGGTATCTGGACGAGGCTGCGGCGTCGAAGCTCGAGCCCCAGGCCACCTGCTCGCTGTAGCGGGGAGATCTAGTAGATGATCTCCCCTGCCGCGCGGCGCTCGCGCAGCGCGGTGACGGCCTCGGTCAGGATGGCCGCAGCCTCCTCGTCGGTGCGACGCTCCTTCACGTAGGCGAGGTGCGTCTTGTACGGCGTGATCTTCGGCGGGGGCGGCGGGTTGTCCTTGTCGGTGTTCGCCGGAAGCCCGCATCGGGGGCAATCCCATGACTCCGGAACCACGGCGTCGATCGCGAACGCGGGCCGCGTCTCGTGTCCGCCGGCGCAGAAGAACGAGACGTGCAGCCGGGGAGCGGTATCACCCCGCTCGGCTTCGCCCATGGGTCCGGCACCGACTCGGCTACCACGAATGGCATTGCCACCAGCCACGCTGATTACTCCTCAGTATCGATTGATTGAAAGTGCGCGACGCCGCGCTCAGGCGCCGATGCCGTACAGCACCAGCAGCGCTGCGATCGTCAGCAGCCACACCAGTGACAGGACGACCGTGATCTTGTCCAGACGGCGCTCCGCAGTGGACGCACCGCCCATCGTCGTCGACATGCCGCCGCCGAACAGATCGGACATGCCGCCTCCACGACCCTTGTGGAGCAGAACGGTGGCCGCAAGCAGGACACTGAGCACGATCGCGATGATCGACAGGGTCGTGATGGGCCAGGAAACCAAGGGGACAATCACGCGGTACACCCTAGCCGACGAGCCCGGATTCTCAACATCATCCCTGGCTTGGCGTCGCGCTCGCGGGCGTGCCCGCCGCCACCTGGCTCATCATCAGCTCGCAGGCCATCGAGTTGGACCAGCTGAACCACTCCCGGGTGAACTTCCGGGGGTCGTCGGGGTCGAAGCCTTCGTGGGTCAGGCCAGTGCCTCCGTCGGTGTCGAGGATCGTGCGGAGGCACTCCTCCGCCTCCGCCTCGGAGCCCGTGAGCCCCTGCACGGCGAGCGCGATGTGCCAGATGTAGCCCGGAGGCGTGTGCGGGCTGCCGACGCCCTTGGCGTGGGCTCCCTCGTAGAAGTACGGATTGTCGCTGCTCAGCACCCAGGCCCGAGTGGCCAGGTAGCGGGGGTCGTCGGCGGTCACGTCGCTGGTGAGCGGGAGCGACAGCAGCGATGGCATGTTGGCGTCGTCCATGAACAGCGCGTTGCCCAGCCCGTCGACCTCGTAGGCGAACCGCCCGTCGACGACCCCGTACTGCTCGATCCCGGCCTCGATCTCCGCGGCCAGAGCGGAACTCTCCGCAGCGAGCGCGTCGTCTCCCCACTGGCCGGCGAACTCCTCGATCCGGTGCAGCGCGGCGACCGCCATCAGCTGGGCCGGAATGTTGTAACCGTAGCGGCACGCGTCGTCGGAAGGCCGGAAGCCGCTCCAGGTCATGCCGGTGACCGCCACCGGCGTGCCGCGCCCGCCCTCGCCCAGCGTGTCCCAGGGCTCCGCGTCGCGGATGTGGCGGTAGTCGGACAGCTCGAAGTGCCGCTGCTCCCGACGCCAGAGCTCGACGATGGCCCGGCACCCTTCCTGGACGGCCGCGTCGAGGTGGCCGTCGTCGCCTCGTTCGCGCCAGAGCCGGTGGGCCAGCAGAACGGGGAAGGCCAGGGAGTCGATCTCGTACTTGCGCTCCCAGACCCCGGGATCCAGCTCGAGGTCGGTGGGATCGAAGTGGGCGCCCGTCGGGCCGGCGTTGAAGGCGTTGGAATAGGGATCCAACGCGATGCAGCGCCATTGCTCGCGCACGATGCCGAGCAGGATCTGCGTCACCTCGGGCACGTGAAGGAGGCGGAGAAACGGCAGCACCTGGGCCGAGGAGTCCCTCAGCCACATGGCCGGGATGTCGCCGGTGACGACGAAGATGCCGTCGCCGTTGCGCGACATCGTGGTGGTCCAAGTGTCGAGCATCATCGTGCGGAACCGGCGGCCCGCCTCGGCGCCGAACCGCGTCGAGATCCGGGACGCCCACGCGTCGATCTCCGCGAGCAACGGCTCGCCGGCGGGGTTGGTGATCTCACGCATGGTTGTCCTCCCAGGGTTGCGGATGCCAGTTCACGATACGCGGATCCAGAAGCGAATCGACGTTCAGATGGCCGCGGTCGACGGCAGCAGACCCTACCGTGACGACGAAGGCGCCCGCAGCCATACCGGCGCTTGCCCCCGTCGGGGAGTCCTCGAAGATCACGCAGCGGGTGATGTCCACGCCGCAGGACCGAGCGGCGGCGAGGTATAGGTCGGGCGCGGGCTTGGGCAGGGCGACGTCCTCGGTGCCCAGCCAGGCGCGGAAGTATCCCTCCCACCCCAGCGAGCGCACGACGGCCTCGACGATGTGGCTCGGCGAGTTGGAGGCGACCGTGATCGGGAAACCGGCGCTCAGCCTGCGCACCAGCTCCGGCGCGCCCGGCATCGGGTCGACCCCGGCGTCGAGATGAGCGTCGAGCAACTCGCCCAGGCGCCTTTCGACCCACTCCTGATCGGTGCCGGGGAAGTCCTCGAGATAGCGCTCGACCAGATCCGCGAGCGTTCCTCCGAGCATGCCCTTGCCCGTCGGGTCGCCGCCGGACTCGCGCCAGAGCAGGTCGACGGCCGCGAACCAGGCGCGTTCGGAATCGACGAGGGTGTCGTCCATGTCGAAGAGGACCGCCGAGACACGGGGCGGCAAAGCGACGTCGTTCATGCCCCCAGCCTACGCACGAGCACCCGGGACGACGCTCAAATCGATCGACCAATCTGCATATTTGCGTCAGATTCACGCAATTCACTCAGATACAATCATCACATGGCCGAAGGAGTCACCGTGACCGTTCACCCCCGTGGAACCCACCTCGATGTGCTCGCCGTGGGCGTGACCTACCGCGACCTCATCTTCACCGGCCTCGAACGACTGCCGAGGCTCGGCGAGGAGAACCACGCCGTGGCCTTCCATGAGACCTGGGGCGGCATCGCCACCATGGCCCGCGTGAGCCGCGCCTTGGGCCGGCGTTCCGCGCTGTGCACTCCTTTGGGCGACGATCCGATGAGCGCGCGGCTCGTCGCCGACATGGCCGATCAGGGCATCGACACTGCGCTCTCGCGCGTGCATCAGGGGTGGCGACTGCCGGTCACGGTCGCGCTTTCGACGGCCTCCGATCGCGCCATGACGACGGTCGAGGAGCCCCCGCCGCACGGCGTCTCCGAACACCTCGACGCACACGAGGTCACGGCCTCGTCGATCATCGTCGACCTGCGCGACCCCGCGTTGCCCTGGCTGACCCGCGCGAGGACAGCGGGCAGCAAGGTCTATGCGTCGCGCGGCTTCGACGCAACCGGGCGCTGGGACCGCGAGGCGCTGGGCGAGGCGGGCATCTGCGACGTCTGGATGCTCAACGAGCTCGAGGCCATGGCCTTCACCGGCGCCTCGGATGCGACCCAGGCTGCCCGTCGCCTCGCCGAGCACGTGCCCCTGGTCGTCGTGACAAGGGGCGCCGACGGGATGGTCGCCGTCGATGCAGCCACCGGCGAGGAGGCCGCTGTCTCCGCGTTCCCGGTGCGGGCCACCGGAACCACCGGGGCAGGCGACTCCTCTCTCGCATCCTTCGCCTTCGCCAACGGACTGCCGGGGCTGAGCCTTGCCGAGCGCCTAGATCTGACCTGCTTCGTGGTCTCCGCGATTCTCTCCCGCCCCCTCGGTGCCGCCGACCCGCCGAGCGCCGACGAACTGATCCGGCTGGCCGAGCGCCACCCGGACCAGCGCGCCCGCGGGATCGCCGTGTCCCTCGCGTCACGGGGCGCCCAGGGTTAGAGACTCACCACTCGAAGGACAGATTCCGCGTCGGACCCACGGACTCGATGTCGGTGCGCACGCCCACCTCCGGCGCATCCATGGATCCCTGACGCGCACCGATCGCCCCCAGCAGCAGATCCATCACCTGATGGCTGCGCAACGAGGCCACGTCGGTGAGCGACTCCGGCAGCGGCGAGCCCACGCGATGCACGATGAGGAAACTGCGTCGCACCTCCACCTCATCCTCGCCATGACCGCCCTCGGCCTTGTGCCCGTGATCGGTGGTGACGGCGATCAGCCAGTCCTCGCCCAGCTGCTCGTGGCGCTCCGCCACCGCCTTCACCAGATGCCGAACCAACTCGTCGACGCGACTGATCGCCTCGCGATATTCCGACGACATCGACCCATGGCTGTGCCCGGCGTCGTCCACCTGCTCGAAGTAGACCACCGAGGCATCCGGTCCCTCGTGCAGCAGCCGCCACGTGGCCCAGTGGCAGACCTCGGCGTCCGCCGGGACGATGCCCCGACGCAGGTCGGGCTGGAACGTCACATGCTGGCCCGTGCGCTGCTGGTCGACGCGCTGCTGAATAATCGGGCCGGGGCCAGCGGGGTCGGTGAACGCGTCCCAGGTGGCGGCGGCGAGGGTCCGCGCAGCGGGGTTGGCGAAGAAGATCCGCGAGAGCAGGTCGGGGCGTCGGGCGAGATCGTGTCCGACGAACTCGTTCCACCACACATTGCACTGCTCGTGGGTCGAGCCGGTCAGAATCGAGGACCACCCGGGGCCTGAGTCGGTGGGCGGGGTCATCCACATCGGGATCACCCGGCCGCCCGAACGCTCGTCGCCGCGCGCCAATCGCGCCAGCGTCGGCGCCAGCACGCCGTGTCCGGCAGCCTCGTCCAGGGTCAGCGTGCCATCGGCGCCGCCCGCCCCGAACCGGGGATCGGAGTCGTGGTCGGGGGTCGCGAACAACGGGTCGGCGGCCACCTGCTCGGGGAGTGCCAGGTCGGCCCTGATGCCGTCGAGGCAGATCAGCAGCAGCTTCATGGGGTTCTCCTGAATCGCAGAGTGAGGATCTGGAACGGGGTGAGCGCAATCCGCAGCGGCCCGCCGGTCTCGACGGCGCCGTCCTGCAGCTCCTGGGTGGCGACGTCGATCGGATCCTCCAACAGGTCCACCTCGACGACGCCCGCCGCGTCGAAGCCGGGCACCAGCTCGATGCGACTCTGCGCACCGGCCGCCTCGTGCAACCGGACGACGATGTCGCCCGACTCGTCGAAGGCCGTCTTCACCGCGTCCACCACGGCGAAGCCTCGCTCGCATCGGAGCTTGCACACCGACCGCTGGGCAACGGAGCCGGGAAGGATCCGCAAGGGTTGGTTGAGCCGGAGGCCCGCGGCGTAGGCCTCGGGCACCCCTGCATCCGCGGTGAGGCTGTAGTTCAGGGTGTGCTCGCCGAGATCGGCCGTCGGATCCGGCGACTGGGGTGCGCGCAGCAGGGTGAGCCCCACCTCGACGCCGCCGGCGACGCTCCCGTCACGCCCGTCGGCGGCACGCACGTCGTGCCCGTGGCTGGAGTCGTTGGCCATCGCCACGCCGTAGCCGGGTTCCCGCAGCAGCAGCCAGCGGTGACCGGAGGTCTCGAACCGGGCCTGGTCCCACGAGGTGTTGACGGCGACGCCGCGTTCGATGTGACCGAACTGGATCTCGGCCTCGGCCCGCGGCGCCCGCACGGCCAGCGGGAAGCCCGCGCGAAGGACGCGCTCGCGTTCGCGCCAGTCGATGGACAGGCCGAAGTCGACCGTCACGGAGTCGGCATCGAGACCGATGGTCTGGACGAGCGAGGAGGATCCGAAGCGACGCCGGACGGTCACAGTGGCCCGTACCGCATCCGCCCGCGACAGCTCCATCGACTCCACAGCGTCCAGCGCGACCGACTGGCGACGATACTGCTCCTGCAGCTCCCACGCGTCGAAGCTGCTGGGATGGTCGGGGTGGAGGCGCAGCAGGTTCGCCCGCCCGCCGGGGATGACGAGCTCGCGCCCGACACGCAGATCCTCGATCGACGAGACGGTGCCGTCGGCGTCCACCCGCACCCGCAGGAGCCCGTTGTCCAGCAGGTAGCCACCGTCCGCCGGCACGGCCCGAACCGGGTGGAGCGGCACGCGGAGAGCCTCCTCCACTGCCAGCACCGCGAGCGCGGGAGCCTCGACCAGCCGCAGCCCATCCCCCGCCTCGACCACCTCCCGGCGTGCCATGGGCGCGGCGTTCAGCAGCGTCGAGCCGGCCTCGTCGTCGCACAGCTCCGACCAGATGCGATCGAGCAGCGCGCCGAGTTCATCGCGTAGCGCGACGTACTCCGCCTCGGCCTCTCGGTTCACCCAGGACGTGCTGGATCCGGGCAGGATGTCGTGGAACTGAAGCAGCAGCACCCGGCGCCAGATCGTCTCCAGCTCGTCGGACGGGTAGTCGAAGCCGGAACTGTTCAGCGACGCCATCGTCGCCAGCAGCTCGACAGCGGTGAGGAGATGCTCGCTGCGGCGATTGCCCTGCTTGAGCGCCACCTGCGTGGTGTAGACGCCGCGATGGAACTCCAGATACAGCTCCCCCGACCACACCGGCGGCTCCGGATATTCGGCGACGGCCGCGTCGAAGAACACCGAGGGATGGCCCTGCACGACGCGCGGCGCGTCCTCGAGGTCTGCGAAACGGTGGATCCGCTCCACCATCTCCGCGGTCGGCCCGCCTCCCCCGTCGCCGTACCCGAACGGCAGCAGCGAGTGCGAGGCCCTGCCCTTTTCCTTGAAGTTGCGCTCCGCCTTCAGCACCTCCTCGGCGCTCGCGACGCTGTCGTAGCAGTCCACGGGCGGGAAGTGCGTCCAGATCCGGGTACCGTCGATGCCCTCCCAGCGGAAGGTGTGGTGAGGCAGCGTGTTGGTGCGATTCCAGGAGAGCTTCTGCGTGAAGAACCAGCGCATGCCGGCGAGGCGCGCGATCTGCGGCAGCGCGCCCGAGTAGCCGAAGGAGTCGGGCAGCCACAGGCAGTCGGGCCGCACGCCCAGCTCGTCGCGCATCCAGCGCAGACCCGAGGTGAACTGCCGCACCAGCGACTCTCCCCCGGGGAGATTGGTGTCGGATTCCACCCACATGCCCCCGACGGGGTGCCACTGACCGGCGCGGATGGCGTCGAGCACGCGTTCGTAGACGACGGGCGAGGCTTCCTTCAGCCACTGATAGTGCTGGGCGGAGGTGCAGGCGAAGTGGAAGTCGGGATACTGCCGGGCAAGCTCCGCGACATTCGAGAACGTGCGCAGGATCTTGCGCCGCGTCTCCCGGATCGGCCAGAGCCACGCCGAGTCGATGTGCGCGTGACCGACGGCGGTCATGCGCTGGGCCGACGCGTTGGCGCCCGAGGCGATCGACGGCGCCAGCACCGCGCGCGCCTCCGCCGCCCGTTCGGCGAGGTCGCCGGCGTCGAGCACGTCGGCCGCGTCCTCCAGCGCGCGCAGCAGGCACGCGCGATGCGTGGAGTCGACGGGCAGCAGGCGCATCAGGGAATCGAGCACGTCGAGATCGCACCAGAGCGCCCACACCTCGTCGTTTCGGATCACCAGGTCGGCGCCACCGAACCGCCAGACAGGCTCGTCGGTGGTGGTGAGCACATCGCCTTGCGGGGTCACGACGCCGATCTGGTGCGACAGGTTGGGGTTAGCGGCCGCCTCCACGTACAGCAGCACGGTGCCATCGGCGTCGACGGGCGGGACCGAGCGCCGCGCGGCGGCTTCGGCCAGATCGCCGTGGGTGAGCGCCACCGTGCGGTTCATGGGATTGACGGCCTTCAGCGGCCAGCCGTCGCCGGTGAACACCATGCCTTCGGACTGATTGCCGGCCCAGTCGCCGACGAAGCCGAGATCGACGCGCAGATCCAGCCGCTCGGCCCGCGCGGCCTCGGGAACGCTGCCCTCGACCCGCAGCCACCAGGTGCTCCACGCCGGACCCCACCAGGTGCCCGCCGGGAAGTCGGCGTAGTCGCCGGCCATGGCCTCGTCGAAGCCGACCGGCTCCCCCGGCGCCCGCCATGCGGTCACCGTCAGGGGCGCGACCACGGTATAGATCCTCGCCTCGACGCGTTGCTTCAGCCTCTCCAGTCGCTCCTCCACCAGGACGCGGTCGTCATGCACGACCCGCATCCCTCAGGTAGGCGAGCTCCGGCGAGGCGTCGATCAGATCGTCGAGCAGCTTCTCGGCGACGGAGAACGAGCCGATCAGCGGGTGGTAGGTGAACGCGAGCAGGGCGTCGTCGCGCGACGCTCCGGTGGCGGCGCGGATGGTGTACCGCTCCACCGACTTGGCGTTGATCACCAGGCCCCGTCCGTGCTCGGGCAGCGCCGTGCCAGGCAGCTTGGTGACGCCCGCGCCGTCCACGCGGCAGGGCACCTCGATCACCGCGTCGTCGTCCAGCTCGGGGAGCAGACCGCCGTTGGCGACGTTGAGGATCAGGTGGGCCGGCTCGTCGTTGGCGATCGCGTGCATGATCGCCAGGGCCACTTGGTCGTAGCCGCCCGTCTCGAGGTCGGCGGCGTCGCGCTCGAAGCTGCCCGCGGCCTCGCGGTTGGTCGACATGTAGGTCTCTTCGCGCTCGCGGCGGGTCTTCTCCCACAGCTCATACGCGCCCTCACCCGACGGCCGCGCCTGCTCGTAGAAGCGGCCCTGCTGCTCCTCGAGGAACACACCGCGCGTCTTCTCGGTGGCCTTGTCGACGGCGAGCGTGTCGCGCGAGTAGTAGTAATAGTGCAGATACTCGTTGGGCAGGGCACCGAGCGCCTGGATCAGCCGCGCGCCGAAGAGCCGCCCTTCCTCGAAGGACTCGATCAGGTCCGGACGGGCGAGCAGCTCGGGCAGCACGTCGACCCCGTCCACCTCCAGCGTGGTGATCCAGCCCAGATGGTTGAGCCCGGCGTAACCGATGCGGATGCGCTCGGAGCCCGAGTCCGGCTGCGGCACGTCGTCGGCGACGATGCCCGCCCCTCGCAGAGCGTCGAGAGCCCGGCGCGCCAGCCCCAGGGGCGAGTCGCAGATGCCCACCACCTTGTCGCCCAGGTGACGTCGCATCACCTCGGTGACCACCCCGGCGGGGTTGGTGAAGTTCATCACCCACGCGTCGGGCGCGTAGCGCTGGATCTTGGCCACCAGGTCGAGCACGGCGGGAATGCACCGCAGCGCATAAGAGATGCCACCGGCGCCGACGGTCTCCTGCCCGATCACGCCATGACCGAGCGCGATGACCTCGTCGAGCGCCCGAGCGTGAGTGCCGCCCACCCGCATCGCGGAGAAGATGAAATCGGTGCCGGTCAGCGCCTCCTCCGCGTCGGTGGTGACCACCAGCTTCGGGGGCTGCTCCCCCTGGGCCTCCAACTCGCGAAGAACGTCCGCGATCGCCTGCAAGCGGCGCTCGTCGGTGTCATAAAGCCGCAGTTCCGTCACTCGCGCGGCCGAGCGATCGGCCAAGAGCGCCTTGTAGACGAGGGGGACGCGGAACCCTCCCCCTCCGATGATGGTGAGCCTCATGCCCACAATCTAGCGGCATCGGACGTCTTTTTGTTCATATTTCGGCAATTTCGTCATCTAACTTCAAATTTGCTCATCGAGATGCTAGCTTGACGACAGCACAACAGGATCAAGGAAGATCGGCGTCGGCCCAGATGGGACCGGTTTCTTCCTGCTGTCGCGGCACGAATCGCCGTGGCATCAGGGGCGACACGGCCGAGGCGAGAACCGGACGGGAGCACCGTCGAGACTCGTCACATCTAGTCAGATTCACGCATCTTCACGAGACTTCGTCATCGCGCTGGAGCCTCCAGCGACGACCGGCACCAACTGAAGGAGTTCGAATGAACGTGTCACGCCGGACACTCATCCAGGGCGGAGCCGCTGGGCTCGGCATCATGGGATTGGGCGGCCTCGCCGCCTGCTCGACCGCAGCCCCGACCGCCCCGAATACGGGCGCCGCCACCGGAGGCGACAGCACCGCGCTGGTCCTGTGGACGTGGCCCGAAGGCTTCGGGAAGCAGGTTCTCGACGCGGTGACGAAGGAGTTCCCGCAGTACACGCTGCGCCAGGACGTGATCGGCGGCGACTTCAAGCAGAAGCTCACCACCACGTTCACCGCCGGCTCCGGCCAGCCCGACATCACGGGCGTCAAGGGCGAGGACATCGCGTTCTTCCTGACCCAGTCGTCTTACTTCGTCGACCTGAACACCGTCGGCGCCGCCGACCTCAAGGCCACCTACCTCGACTGGAAGTGGGAGCAGGCGACCACCACCGACGGCAAGCAGCTGGGCATTCCGATCGACATCGGCCCGACCGCCCTGTTCTACCGCTTCGACGTCTTCGAGGACGCCGGACTGCCCTCCGATCCCGCGGAGTTCGCCGCGGCCACCCGCACCTGGGACGAGTACTTCGAACTCGGCAAGCAGCTGCTGGCCAAGAAGCCCAACACCTACCTGATTCGCAACGCCGGCGGCCTCTTCACCATCGCGTGGAAGCAGGGCGGCATGGGCTTCATCGATCGCGACGGCGTATTCATCGGCGACCAGGACCACATCCGCGCCGCCTGGGACACCGCACTGAAGCCCCTGGAGTACGGCATCGTCGCGAGCCTGGACTCCAACACCGCCGACTCCGCGGCCGCCGTCAACGAAGGACGTCTGCCCGCCGACTTCGGCGCCTCCTGGCACCTGGCCGACCTGATGGTCGACGCCCCCGACACCGCCGGCAAGTGGCACGTCTGCGAGCACCCCGGCGACGCGACCAACAACGGCGGTTCGTTCCTGACGATCCCCGCGGGCGTCGCCGACCCCGCCGCCTCCTTCGAGGTGATCAAGTTCATGCTCAACCCGCAGAACCAGGCCTACGAGTTCGTCGACAAGGGCAACTTCCCAGCCACCCCGGAGGCCTTCGAGCTTCCCGAACTCACCGGGCCGGTGGAGTTCCTGGGCGGGCAGGTCGCCTCCGAGGTGTTCGGACACGCGGCCGAGACCGTCCGTCCCCTCTACGAGGACGCCAACGAGAACACGATCAACGCCACCTACTACGCGGAGATCGATCTGGTCGAGTCGACGGGCAAGGATCCCGAGCAGGCCTGGAACGACGCTGTCACGGCCGCCAAGCGTCTGGCCAAGCAGGTCGGGCTCACTGTGAAATGAGTACCTCCACGGCACGGCGGGGCGACGCGAACGTCGCCCCGCCCTCGGGCGGTGAACGCACCCCCACGCTGGGCCGCCGGATGCGCAAAGCACTGCCGCAGTACGGCGCACTGGGGCCCTATTTCTTCTTCTTCTTTCTCTTCGGCGCCATGCCCATGGTGTTCACCATGGCCCTGGCTTTCACGAACTGGTCGGGGCTGGGCGAGATCCACTTCATCGGCTGGGAGAACTTCGGCTACCTGGTCACCGATCCCCTGTTCTACAAGTCGCTGCTGAACACGTTGATCCTGTGGGTGATGGGCACGGTTCCCACCCTGACCTTCGCCACCATCGTGGCCTTGATGCTCAACTCGACGCTGCGGTTCTCGACCACCTATCGCGTCATCTACCTGATCCCCAACGTGACCTCTTTGGTGGCGATGGGCATCCTGTTCGGCTCGATCTTCTCGAGCGAGTTCGGCCTCGCCAACGCCCTGATCAACCTGATCGGGTTCGACAACATCTCGTGGCTGCAGAACGAATGGGGCATTCGAGTGGCCATCTCGGCCCTCACCACCTGGTCCTTCGTCGGCTACAACGCCCTGCTGATCCTGGCGGGCCTCCAGGCCATCGACAAGACCCAGTACGAGTCGGCGGCGCTGGACGGCGCCAATGGATGGCAGACCTTCTTCCGGATCACCCTTCCCCAGCTGCGCCCCATCGTCTTGTTCATCACGCTGATGTCGACGATCGGCTCGCTGCAGAGCTTCACCGAGGCTCAGGTGCTCACCTCGTCGGCCACCTCCTCCGGCGCGGCGTCCGCGGGCGGCGTCGGCAACGCCGGCATGACCATGGTGCTCTACTTCTACTCCGTCGCCTTCCAGGAGAACCGGTACGGCTACGGCGCGACGATCGCCTGGGGCGTCTTCGTCGTCGTCATGTTCTTCTCGGCCATCAACTGGCTGGTGACGAGGGAGCGCAAGGAAAGGGGCAACGCATGAGCATGTCATCGCGAGCGGTACCGCCGGCACTGGCCGGTCCCGCCATCGAAACCGGAGGCCCACGCCCCCGACGCCGTCGCAAGGTGCGGCCGTCGACGGTGCTGCGTCACGTCGCCTTGACGGCCGGGGCATTGATCTCGATCTTCCCGTTCTACTGGATGTTCGTCCTGTCCACCCACCCGTCGGCGGTGATCTACCAGTTCCCGCCCGTGATGACGCCCGGTGGCAGACTCGGCGACAACATCGCGACGATCCTGTCGAAGACCAACATCTGGGCGGCGATGGCGAACACCGCGGTGGTCGCTCTCAGCGTCACGGTGCTCGTCATGCTGATCGCCTCGCTGGCAGCCTTCACCTTCGCCAAGTACCAGTTCCCTGGCAAGAACCTGCTGTTCGGCATCGTGCTGGCCACGTTCCTGCTGCCGTCGCAGCTGGCGACGATCCCGCAGTTCCTGTTCATGAGCCAGCTGGGCTGGGTCGGCGACCTGAAGGCGCTGATCTTCCCGTCGCTCGCCAGCGCATTCGGGGTGTTCTGGCTGCGCCAGTACGCCACCTCCGCAATTCCGAGCGAGCTGTTGGAGGCCGCCACGATCGACGGCTGCGGGTTCCTTCGCCAGTACTGGCACGTCTGCCTGCCCACCATCCGTCCGGCGCTCGCCTTCCTCGGCATGTTCACCTTCATCGGCTCGTGGAACGACTTCATGTGGCCGTTGATCGTCCTGAACGACCCGACGAAGCTCACCCTGCAGGTGGCGCTGAGCCAGCTCAAGACCGCGCACGGCACCGACTACGGCATGTTGATGGCCTCGTCGCTGATCGCGGTCATCCCGCTGCTGATCATCTTCTTCCTCGGTGCGAAGCAGTTCATGGCCGGCATCACGGAGGGCGCGGTGAAGGGGTAGCCCCACCCGGCTGCGCCCAAGCCAGTCCCCGAACCAAGAAGTAAGAGGTTCCACCAGAGATGGTGGAACCTCTTACTTTTCGTGCCCGGACTCGACCGTGCACGCTCCGGACCCATACCAAGGAAACCTAGACGAGGCGGACCTCCGTGCCACTCGCGCGACAGTGTTCGACGAGCGGATCGGGCACGCGCTCCGCATCGGTGATGAGCCCTTCGAGCCGTCCGACGTCGAAGGGAGAGCTGCCCCCTTTGCCCGGGAACTTCTCGGCATCCGCGAGGAGATAGCTCTGGGTGGCCGCCGCACGGATGGCGCGCTTGATGCCGCTCTGCGAGTAGGAGGTGTCGCGGATCCGTCCCGAGTCCGACACGCCGGAGCAGCCGAGGAAGGCGATGTCGGCCTGCTGGCGCTCGAGCGCGTCGATGACGGGGGTTCCCGTCAGGCACTGGTACTGCTCCGACCAGTGACCGCCGAGCAGCACCAGCGAGACGCGACCACCGGCCCGGAGCACCTCGAAGGTGGGCAGCGACGCGGTGAGCACCGTCACGTCCCTGTCCTTCAAGGCCATGGCGACGTGGTGCACGGTGGTGCCGATGTCCAGGATCACGGTGGCACCGTCAGGCACCAGCTCGGCGGCGGCCGCCCCGATCCTCTGCTTGCCGGCACCCGAGCGCACCAGGGCCTCTTGGAACGGATCGTCGATCTCGCCGACCAGCCGCACCCCGCCCCAGGTCCGTTCCACCAGCCCCTGGCGCTCCAGCTCGATCAGGTCGCGACGGGTGGTGGCGGGGCTGATCTGCAAGCGCTCGGAGATCTCGGCGACCGTTGCGACTCCGGTGCCCTGAAGCAGGCTCAGCAGGGCCTCGTGACGGACAATCTTCAACATTCCCACAATCTATCGCCAACCGACGTCTACTTGCTCAGGCTTCGACACTTTCGTCATATTCCTTCACGCTGCCGTTGCTCGAACCGCTGCCTCATCGATCCGCACGCCCCTGGCCCTCCGCTCGGGCTGCGCGGAGTGACGCGGCCCACACGTCGTAGAGCGCGTCGGCGGCTTCCGGTGGCGCGGCGAGGATTCCGCCAGAGGCCGGGAACAGCGTCGGCGCGCCGGACTCGTCCAGTACCACGCCGCCGGCCTCGACGACGATGAGGACGGCGGCCAGATGGTCGACGGCACCGAACCGGCCGATCACCGCACCGGCGCCGCGGCCCGCCGCCACGCCTACGACCGTCATCGTCCCCGACCCCATCACGCGCAGCGTGCAGTACCGGTTGCCGAGCGTCTCGAGGAACGCCAGCATGCCCGGCCAGGGATACTGGTTCGCCAACTCCGTGCCGACGGTCCGCCCCCGCAGCGGGGCGTCGCCGTCGTCGAGCGAGGCGGGCGCGATCCGGAGGGGTTCGCCGTTCAGCAACGCCCCTTGGCCGCGCTCCGCGTCGAACAGCTCGGCGCGCCAGGGATCCGAGACGACGCCGACCACCGGCTCGCCATCGACCACTAACGCGAGCGAGAACGCGGTCCACGGCACCCGGTTGGCGAAGTTCGCGGTGCCGTCGACGGGGTCCAGGTACCAGCAGGGCACCCCGGGCCGAGCGGCGCCGCCCATTTCCTCGCCCACGAAGTCGTGCTCGGGGAACTGGGCTCCGATCACCTCGCGCACGTAGCTCTCCACCGCGACGTCGACGTCGGTGACGATGTCGGCACCGTCGCGTTTGACACGGATGTCGCCGGGATCGGCATTGCGGGTGAAATCGATCGCCCACTCCCCCAGGGCGCGGGCGACGGCCCTTTCCTTGGCGAATGCGGATGGCGTCGTCATGGTCTCGTCCTCTCCGGCGATGACTCGCTTGAGCGTCGCCAGCCGGTTGGTGGTCACCTGGTCGACGCCGGCGTCCAGCAGCGCGCGCATGTCCGCGACCTCGTCGACGGTCCAGGCCGCCACGCGC
Source organism: Tessaracoccus caeni (assembly GCF_029211185.1). Lineage (GTDB taxonomy): Bacteria > Actinomycetota > Actinomycetes > Propionibacteriales > Propionibacteriaceae > Arachnia > Arachnia caeni. Next base: position 3,646 of record NZ_JARGDO010000017.1, on the reverse strand, counting down.
AGCCCCAGCTCGTGCACGCAGTCGACCAGAGCCTGGCTCACGACGAACGCGGGTGCGTTGATCGTGTCGGGGCCCAGGCCCGCGAGGTCTCCGGCCTCCGGGAGAGCCGCGCGCTTCCACGGCATCCAGATGGTCGCCTCGGGGTCGAGGCGACGCACGGTGCGCATCGCCTCGAGGTCGCCGCACCAGGCGACCGTGCACCCGGACGCCCGCGCAATCGGCATCGCCGGCGGGATCATGCGCGCCTCGGTGACGTCGATCAGCGCGACGGCGCCGCTCCCCTCGATGGCCGCCAACACCTCGCTCAGCAGCGGCGGGCGCTCGTCCGGCTCCCCGAGCGCGAGGATGTCGGCGAGCGGGGTGTCGACGACGCGTCGAGGCATCCCCCACAGCCGCTCCAAGGTGTCGTCGTGCAGGACGATCACCTGGCCGTCGGCGGTGACCTGGAGGTCGAACTCGATCAGATCGGCCCCCCGCTCGATCGCCGAGCGGATCGCGGGCAGCGTGTTCTCGCGATGGTTCTCCGAGTCTCCCCGGTGCGCGGTGGCGCGGACCCCGACGGGCACCGCCATCAGTTGGCCCCGACCAGCACGCCGTCACGGAAGAGCAGGGACTGGGAGATGAGCGCGTAGCCCCGATCGCCCACCGACGGGGCGTTGCCGGTGAAGTAGCCGTGCAGCGTGGCGTCCTCACGGGCGAGCACCAGCTCCGAGAAGTGGCCGCGCGGGATGACCCGCTCGACGGTGGCCGGATGGGCGCCGGGCACCGAGTCGGCGCTGAACAGCACGTGCTCGGGACGCACTCCCGTGATCTCCGGCGCCTCGCGGAGCCGGCCGTCGACCAGCACGCCCGGAAGCTGATTCATCGAGCCGATGAAGGTGGCCACGAACATGGTCTGCGGACGGCTGTACAGCTCCTGCGGGGTGCTGTACTGCTCGATCCGGCCGTCGTTCATCACGGCGATCCGATCGGAGACGCTCATCGCCTCGTCCTGATCGTGGGTGACGATCACCGTCGTGATGCCGAGCCGCTGCTGGATCTCGCGGATGTCCTCGCGCACCTTGACCCTGAGCTTGGCGTCGAGGTTGCTGAGGGGCTCGTCGAGCAGGAGCAGCTGGGGCTCCTGCACCAGGGCGCGGGCGAGCGCCACCCGCTGCTGCTCACCGCCGGAGATCCGCCCGGGCCGCGAGTCGCGGTGGTGCATCAGGTTGACCAGCGCCAGCGCCGCCTCCACCCGCTGGGTGAGCTCCGGCTTGGGAGTGCGGCGCAGCTTGAGCGGGAAGGCCACGTTCTTGAACACCGTCATATGCGGCCACAGGGCGTAGTTCTGGAACACCATGGCGCTGGGGCGTTTCTCCGCACCCAGGTCGGTCACGTCGGTGCCGCCCACCAGGATGGTGCCCGTATCGGGCGTCAGGAACCCGGCCACCATGCGCAGCGTCGTGGTCTTGCCGCAGCCCGACGGCCCGAGCAGCGAGACCAGTTCCCCCGGCTCGACGCGCAGGTCGAGGTCGTCGATGATGGTGCGTCCGCCGAGGATCTTGCTCAGGCCCTGGATCTCCAGGCCGGCGGATGCGGAGGTTGCCGTGGCGCGCGGGGCGCCCTTCACGTCTTGTTCAGTCACAGTAGGAAACTCACTCATCAGCGGATCTGGAATCCCTCGGCAAGCTGACCTCCCATGATGTGCTTGCGCGCGGCGAGCAGGAGGACGACCGAGGGGATGGAAAGGAGGATCGAGAACACCGCGGCCACCTGCTTCGGATAGTTCAACACCAGCTAGTACATCTGGGTCGGCATCGTGAAGTAGGTCGGTGCGCCGATGAGGTAGGTTCCCTGTGCCTCATCGAAGGCCGCAAGGAACGACATGATCAGCGCGACCAGGATGCCGGGAAGCGCCATCCGCAGCGTCACGGAGAAGAACACCCGGAACTTGCCGGCACCGGCGTCGCGGGCCGCCTCCTCGAGGCTTCTCGGCACCGCGCTGAACGCCGCCGCGGGAATCCACGTCATGAACACCACGGTGCCGAGAATCTGCACGATCACGATGCCGAAGACGGTGTTCATCAGGTTCAGGGCGAAGAACAGCGACGCGAGGGTGGCGAAGAGACCCATCTTGGGGAACGCGTTGGTGGCGAACAGCCCGATCAGGAAGATCCGCCGGGCGAAGAAGTCGTGGCGGGCGAAGGCATAGGCCGCCGGCAGACAGATCACGGCCGAGCACAACACCACGATGGGGGTGATCACCAGCGAGTTCTGCACCGCGGCTCCGAGCGCCGCGTCGGTGAAGACCGTGCTCCACCACTTCAGCGTCCAGCCGTCGGGCCACAGATTCGGATAGGTCCAGTTGGTGGCGAACGCCCGTACCGCCAACCACACCAGCGGGCCGAGGATGAAGAAGATCATGAACACGGCGAACAGCGCGATGACCGCCTGCCCGCCGATCTTGACGGCGAGCTCGCGGCCCGTCAGCTTCTGCTTCGTGCGGCGCACGCGCGGCGGTGCGGCGATCCGGTTGCTCGCCGTGTGTGTCGTGTCGGTCATCACACCCGCCCCTCTTCTTTCGCGCTACGGAAGTTGGCCCAGACGTAGAACGCGCCGATCGCGGATGCCGCGAGGAAGACGGTGAACGCCATCACCACGGATTGCTGGGGCTGGTTGTAGGAGGAGAAGTACTTCGCCAGCATCACGCCCATCATCGTCGGGGAGTTCGGGCCGGTGAAGTACGGCACGGTGAACGAGCCGATCACGCCGATGGCCGTGAAGGTTCCCGCGATGACGATCGGCACGAAGGCCATCGGCATCAGGATCGAGACGATGATCCGGGGCATGCTGGCACCGGCGTCGCGGGCGGCGTCGATGATCGCGTCGGGGATGCTCTGGAGACCCGACGCCACCATCAGCACGGCGAACGGCAACGATGTCCATACCGAACCGATCACGATCGCGACCAGGGTGTAGCCCCAGACAGGCGCGTCGAGGCCCACCTGAGCGAACACGCTCCGGATGAACCCGTCCGCCGAGTAGAAGCTGAGGATGGCCCAGGCCGAGATGACCACCGGGATGAACAGCGGAACTACCGCGAGGCCCGAGAGCAGGTTGGCCAGCCAGCCGCCACGCAGCCGCAGGTACAGGCCGATGCCCAGAGCCATGAAGAGCACCACCCCGGTGCTGATCAACGTGACCGCAACGGTCACGGTCAGGTTCTGCACGAACTGCGGATCCTCGAGCACCTCGGTCCATGCCGCGAGAGTGCCGTACCAGTGCTCCGCCTCGTGCACGTTCTGGCCGACCAGGGCGACGATCTCGTTGAGTCCGCCGGTGAAACCCAGTGAGAAGGCGAGTGCCACCACCACGGGTACGCCCACGAAGAACAAGACGATCAGGATGGGCGGCAAAGCCATGAAGAAGCCGATCCACGATCGACGCGGGGCGGGAACTATGCACAAACAATCTCTGACGATCTCGGAGCCTCACGGTGAACCTGGGGAGGCCGGGCATAAAACGACGTCGGGGGGGGGGGGGGGGGGGGCCCCCCCCCCCCGCGGGGGGGGGGGGGGGGGGGGGGGGGGCCCCCCCCCACAACCCCCACCCGCCGGGGCGGCGGGGGACGCCCCCCCCCCCCCCCCCCCCCCCCGAACGCGGCGGC
>NZ_JARGDO010000016.1 GCF_029211185.1 Tessaracoccus caeni | reverse complement strand
AGATCGGTGACCATGACAGGGCCCTTCCGGCTCGGTGTTGGTGTTAGCAACACCGACTCTGGACGCCCTCCCTCACACTCACGGCAACACCACGCCGAGCCACGACCCCTTGGACTCAATCATCTAGTGCGCGAGACAGCTTCAGCCAGCTCTTCAAGTCGCCGTAGTGCTTTCCTGAACCGAGGTTGAGGATCGTTTGGCGGCTGACTCCCGAGGCCTCTGAGAGTTGCTCGATGGTCATTCCCGCGTCGACGCGCGCTTTCCCGATGATGAACCTGAGTTGACTCAAGTCGGGATCGGGAGGCAGTGGCACCTGGCCAGTTCACCGAGTTTGCCCGCCTTTCACAGCACAGGATACTGTGCCAATAGCATAGGTTCCTGTGCCACAGGTTCCTTTGCCAATGGGTTCCCTACGCCCATCCCCCTACCAGCTGAAAGGAACGCGCCGATGATCGTCGGCGCGGAGGTGTCGACTATGAGCCAGACTGTGCCCCCTGATCACGGAAGTACTCAACAAGTCCCCGAAGCCCCCAAAGCAAAGAACACGTTGGGGCTCGTGGCCCTCATCGTGGCTGCCGTCGGCTTCGTCTTCGCCTGTGTCCCCGGTGCTCTGATCGTCGGCTGGATATTGCTGCCGGTCGCCTTTGTCCTTGCCCTCGTGTCGTTCTTCGTGAAAGGTAAGAAGCGCGGACAGGGCGTTGCTGCTCTCCTCATCTCCATCGTCGGCACCGTCGTCGGTGTCGTGGTGTTTATGGAGGTGATGTCGTCGGCTTTGGATGATGCGTTCTCGAACGGTGACACGGTCGTTTCTTCGGCATCAGCCCTTCCAGATGCCGGGGAGCCGTCGGAGAGCCCGAAGCCCGTGGAGTCGCAGGGTGCGACGGAGAAGGGTTCGAGTGGTGGTACCCGGGAGAATCCCTCGCCGCTTGGCAGCGAGATCTCGAACGACGAGTGGGTCGTCACGATCAACAGCGTCGATCTTGATGCCGACAAGGCGGTGGCGTCTTCTAACGAGTTCAACGAGCCTGCGCCGGACGGACAGGTGTACATCCTTGTGAACACCACGATCACTTACGTCGGTGACAAGGCCGAGGGCTCGGTGCCGATGCAGACGATCGAGTACGTGACTGTCGACGGCAACACGATCAACTCTTTCGACACTCTGGTCGTCGCGCCGGATGCGCTGGACTCGCTGACGACGCTCTATGAAGGAGCTTCCGTGACCGGCAATATCGCCTTCGCCGTTCCTGTCGATACCGCTGGTGACGGCGTGCTGGCGGTCGCGCCGGGGATGTTCTCCGACAAGGTGTTTGTCTCGGTGAAGTAGCTGAGCTTCTGGTCGTGCGGGCGACCTTGTGTCGACTGCGGTTGCTGAACCCTCAAGACGATGGGCGCCCGTGCGACCTCCAGAGGGAGATCTTCCCCCGTCTGTGGGGGAAGATCTCCCTCTGGAGCTTCCGGGCGCCTCTAGGGGGTCGTCACTCGCGCCAGTCGGGCATCCGCCCGATTCTTTTCCGTAAGCCGGAAAACCACCGCCCGATTCATGCCTGACAAGCGAGGTTGCTCACAGTTACCTTATGAGCGAACAACTCGGACTGTGGCAATGGAGGCAACATGTCGAACAACTGGCTGGGCATCGAGGACAAGATCGTCATCGTCACCGGCGGCAACTCCGGCATCGGGAAGCACATCGTTCAGGGCCTGCGCGCGGCGAACGCCCAGGTGGCCTGCTTCGACGTCTCGGTCGAGGACGGCATCGATCCTGACACCGGCGTGCTGAACCTGAAGGTCGACGTCACCGATCCCGAAGCCGTCGAGGCTGCCGTGGCTCGGGTGTGCGAGGAACTGGGCGAGGTGACCACCCTGGTCAACAACGCGGGCGTCAACCTCCCGCGACTGCTCGTCGACGTGCGGGGCGAGGCGCCGCAGTACGAACTGGACACGACCTCCTTCGACTTCATGTTCAATATCAACGTCAAGGGCGCTTTCCTGATGGCCCAGGCTGTTGCTCGTCGCCTGATCAAGGCCGGCGCCGGCACCATCGTCAATGTCACCTCCGAGGCGGGCTCCGAGGGCTCGAAGGGGCAGTCGGCCTACTCCGCGTCGAAGGGCGCCATGAACGGGTTCACGCTGTCGTGGGCCAAGGAGCTCGGCCCGGAGGGTGTGCGGGTGGTCGGCATCGCGCCTGGCATCCTGGAGCCGACCGGCCTGCGCAACCCGGCCTACAACGACGCGTTGGCCTACACCCGCAACACGACGGTGGACAATCTGTCCCCGGACTACGCGAAGACCATCCCGATCGGTCGTCCCGGCAAACTCGACGAGATCGCCGACGTGGTGTGCTACCTGGTCTCCGACCGCTCGAGCTACATCACCGGCACCACCGTCACTGTCACCGGCGGCAAGTCTCGCGGCTGATCGCGTCGTCTCGCGGAGCGGCCTGACCTCGACGGAGCACGTCGAGGGAGGGGCACAGGCCGTTTCCGTGGACGCCGACAGATCGGTGTATCCGTGAATCGTCGAGCAGAGATCCTCGTCCAGCTGGAGCGGCATCTGTCCGCTCACCCCGACGCGCTCATGAACCGCCTGGGCGTCGGGGCGAAAACCATCGCCAACGAGGTCCAGGAGATCAACAAGCAGTTGGCCGGCGCGGCCTCGGTGCGCCTGGACAACGGGCGTTACCGGTTGTGGGTGGTCGATCGCGACCGCTATGCGCAGGTGCGCGCGGAACTGCTGGACTACACCCGGTCCTTCAACGATCCCCGGTCGAGGGTGGGTGGAACGCTGTCGCGGCTGCTGCGCGCGGACCGTCCCGTGATCACCGACGAGCTGGCGCGCGAGATGTCCGTCAGTCGCTCGACCGCGCTGGGCGATCTGTCGCAGCTGCGGGAAGAGGGCAAGCCCTACGGTGTCACGATCGTCGGGCGGCCTCACTCCGGGCTGCAGCTGCACGGCGATGAACTGGGCATCCGGCTGCTGGTGCTGGACCACCACTACGAGACGCTCTACTCGGGCTATCCCATCGACGACGACCTCATGGCGCCGCTCGAGGACACCGTCGCCGGTTTCGCGCTCGGTCACCACGTGACGGAGGATGCCTACCGCTGGTACACGGTGATGCTCGACCGGCTGCTCACCGGACATCCGCTGGAGGCGCTGCCCAAGGTGTACGACGCCGTCCGGGAACTGCCGTCATTCCAGTTCGGCAAGCAGGTCACCGAGCGCCTCGCCGCGCTGCTGCAGATGGAGATCAGTCCGGCGGAGGCCGTCTTCCTCTCGCTCCCCGTCGTCGGCATGCGCACGCCCAACAACGTCACTCAACTGACGCTGCTGGCGGGCGATCACGACGACGTGCAGGATCTCATCCAGGTGATCCTGGACGGCATCGAGGCGGAGATGGACATCCGCATCCCGCCCGCCGCGCTGCTCAAGGAGTTCGCGCCGCACCTCACCTTCATGACCAACCGGCTGCGGTTCCGGATCCGCCTGCCCTATCGGGCGATGACCGATCTGGGTACGGCCTACCCCGTCGCGTTCCGGATGGCGAAGATCGCGGCCGGCACGATCGAACGCGAATTGGGTCTGGAGGTGCCCGAGGTCGAGATCGGCCTGCTCACCAGCTACTTCCAGGTGTTCCTGGAGGAACAACGATCCTCCAGCGCACTCGCATTGCGGGTGGCGATCGTGACCGATGTGGGTCGCGTCTCGGCGCGCCTGGTTCAGCTGCAGGTGGCGAAGGTGATGGCGGAAGACACCGACTTCTCGCTGTTCTCCCTCGACGAGGCCACCCCGGAACTGCTGAACGGCTTCGATCTGGTCATCTCCACCAGCCTGGCGTCGCTGCACACCTCCACGCCGATCGTCGAGCTGGCCGAGGTGTTCGACAAGGACGAGCTGCTCGGACACATCAACAGGCTGCGCTTCGATCGCAGCGCCAGCCTTCCGCTGGGCGCAGGCAACCGCTCGCTCCTGGCCAACCTGCTGAACCGCGACCGCTTTGTCGTGCTCTCGCCGCACCTCGACTACCGCGCCAACCTCGACCGGATGCTCGATCACCTGATCGGCCTCGGCTACCTGGAGGAGGGATTCCGGGAGGCGCTCGCCGAGCGGGAGCGCCGGGCGTCGATGGCGATCGGCACGCACGTCGCCTTCCCGCACGCCACGCTCCCCGGTGGCGCCGACCAGCTCGTGCTGGCCATCGGCGTCATCCCCAGGGCCTCCGACGAAGACGGCCTGCGGATGATCGTGCTGCTGGGCGTCCCCGAGAAGTCCGACTACGACGACACCATCCTGATCGACATCTACGAGGAGATCATCAGGCTCACCTCCGATCAGGCCGGTCTCAACAGGATCTGCCGGTTCACCTCCTACGAGCAGTTCTTCCTCCACATGACCAACTCCCCACTGACATGACCTCCACCACATTCAGCCCCCGATCCGTACAGAGAGGACGGATATGAATTTCTGGTTCCTTCTCATCGTCTTAGGCCTCGCCTGGGCGTTGCAGAGCTTTTTCTCCTTCCTGCAAGTGAAAGACTTCACTGCCGCCTACGGCAGACTTCGCCGGCAGGGCAAGGTGGCCATCGGCAAGCGCAAGAACGCGCTCAGCGCCGGTGCCATCGCGATGTTCCTCATCGACGACGACGGGTTCATCCGTGAGGCCTCCGGCATGTCCGGCCTCACGATCCTGGCCCGATTCAAGCAACTCAAAGGTTTTGAGGGGCTGCACATCGCCGAGGTGGAGGGAGACCCTACGAAGCGTCTTCCCAAAGCCCTGCGACTCGCAGTTCTGAACGCCCGTGACAACTGGTTCATGGTTCAGCTCGGCCAAGTTCCCCAGGATCCGCCCGGTCCCTTGGCTCGCCTCATCGCCCGATTCCGGAAGAACAAGCCTCAACCGGAACCGGTCGCAATCCGGGCACCACGCAAGATTCGCGTGGTCCGCACCCCCCGCACAGAAGGAGTACCTCAATAATGGGATACCTCGTAAGCGCCGCGGAGTGGTTCATCGGCCTGTTCCAGGCCGGCGCAGAGACCTTCATCAGCTGGATGACCGGGATCGTCCCGCTCGTCCTGATGCTGCTCATCGCCATGAACTCTCTCATCGGCCTCATCGGCGAAGACCGCATCAACGGTTTCGCCCGTCGCGCCTCCGGCAACCCGATCAGCCGCTACATGCTGCTGCCGTTCCTCGGAGCATTCATGCTGGGCAACCCCATGGCCCTGTCGCTCGGCCGCTTCCTCCCGGAGTGCTACAAGCCCTCCTATGCCGCGGCCGGCATGCAGTTCTGCCACACCAGCAACGGCGTGTTCCCGCACATCAACCCGGGTGAGCTGTTCATCTGGCTGGGCATCGCCAACGGCATCACCCAGCTGGGCCTGCCCACGGCGCCGCTGGCCATCCGCTACCTGCTCGTCGGCCTGGTGATGAACTTCATCGGCGGATGGAGCACCGACTTCATCACTCGTTGGGTCGAGAAGCAGCAGGGCATCAAGCTCAGCCGCCAGCTCGTCGCTCACCACTGAGCCGCGTAAGACGAGAGGAAAGAAACAGACATGAGCTACAACTCGATCATCGTTGAACGAGGCAGCGGCGGCTACGGCGGTCCTTTGACGATCACCCCCACTGACGAGAAGAACAAGGTGGTCTACATCGTGGGCGGCGGCGCCCGTCCCGATGTGGTCGACCGGATCGTCGAACTCACCGGCATGGAGGCCATCAACGGCTTCAACAACGCCGTCCCGGATGAGGAGATCGCGGTCGTCGTGATCGACTGCGGCGGAACGCTCCGCTGCGGCCTGTACCCGAAGAAGGGCATCCCGACGATCAACGTCATGCCGACCGGCAAGGCGGGCCCCCTGGCGGCCTTCATCCACGAGGGCATCTACGTGTCCTCGGTGGGCGCCAAGCAGGTTCGGCTGGCCGACGCGGCGGCCGTTGCTGCGGCAGCGCCGGCTGCTGCCGCGGGGGCCTCGGCGAGTGCCGCCCCGGCTGCCGACTCCGACCAGGTCAAGTTCACCAGTGACAAGAAGATCTCCGAGACGCTTGCCACCAAGAAGAACAAGAACCTGCTGGAGAAGATCGGCCTCGGCGCCGGCAAGGTCGTCGCGACCTTCTACCAGGCCGGCCGCGACGCGGTGCAGACCCTGATCACCACGATCCTGCCGTTCATGGGCTTCGTCGCCATGCTGATCGGCGTCATCAACGCCTCCGGCTTCGGCAACTGGTTCAGCCAGCTGCTCTCGCCGCTGGTGGGCTCGGGCGTCGGCCTGCTCATCCTCGGCCTGATCTGCTCGCTGCCGTTCCTGTCGCCGCTGCTCGGCCCTGGTGGCGTCATCGGCTCGGTCATCGGCACCCTGATCGGCGTCGAGATCGGCAAGGGAGCCATCCCTCCCAGCATGGCTCTCCCGGCGCTGTTCGCCATCAACACCCAGAACGGTTGCGACTTCATCCCCGTCGCGCTCGGCCTCGCGGAAGCGGACGCCGAGACGGTCGAGATCGGCGTGCCCGCCGTTCTCTACTCCCGCTTCCTGAACGGCGTGCCGCGCGTGGCCGTCGCCTGGCTGGCCTCGATCGGCCTCTACTCCGCATGAGCTGAGTGAGTGTGGTTCCCGCGTCGTCGCGGGAACCACACCTCTCGGCCCTCCACCCGAACAAAGGAACTTTCATGGCTTCTATCTTCAACACCACCGTCGAGGGCATCGGCCCCGAGGCTCACACCTTCGCCGAGCAGGGCATGTACATCCTGTTCGGTGCGGGCGCTCCGCCGGCGCTCGCCGACTTCTGCTACACCATCAAGATGGTCCCCACCACCGCGGACATCGTCGTCGGCCAGAAGCTGGTCCTCGACGGCGTCGCGTTCCCGATCACCGCCGTTGGCGAGGTCGTGCGCAAGAACCTCGACGGACTGGGTCACATCACGATCAACTTCGACGGTGCCCCCGAGGCGATGCTCGACGGCACGCTGCACGTGTCCGGCACCGCGCCGGCGCTGACCGTCGGCACCACGATCGCGATCGAAGACTGATCCCATGATCAGCCGGACGGTGACGGTCGCGGACCCGCAGGGCGTGCATGCCCTGGTCGCGCACCGACTCTGCCAGGCTGCCGGCGAGTTCTCCTCGTCGATCTGGATCATGGCGTCGGGCCGGCGCTGCTCGCTCGTCAACCCCATCGAGATCCTCGCGATGGGCATGTCCTTCGGGAGCGCGGTGACGGTCTTGGCCGATGGCCTCGACGAGGCCGACGCCCTGGCGGCGGTCTGCGGGCTGCTCACAGAGTCATAACTCCGCAACAGCTGATGGCCCCGAAGGTTGAGAGTCAACCTTCGGGGCCATCAGCTGTGGTCGGGGGAAGCGCTACTTCGTCGCGGGACGGTAGTTGCGGCTCGTCGTGCCGGGGAAGAAGCTCTCCATGATGTTGTGGAAGAGGCGCTGTCCGCTGACGTGTGGCGTGTAGGTGTACAGCGCGGCGGTGGCGCCGTTCTTGATCACGAACGAGTGGCCGTCGAGGCTGCGGTAGCTCTTCTTGTACTTCCAGGAGTTGATCGCCGCGTAGCCGGTCCAGGTGCGGTACGCCTTGAGATGATCGGCGCCGTAGTAGATCTGGTTGGCCAAGCCTCGGTACCTCGAGCTGCACGACCCGCCGTCGGGGCAGCCCATGCCCATCAGCTTGTTCCACTTGGCGGTGGTGAGGGCGTTGGTCACGCCGCCTTGTTCCTTCTGAATGGTGGTGAGGATCACCTTGGGGCTGATGCCGCAGGCCTTGGCCACCTTCTCGATCACCGTCCACGCGCGGCTGCCCTTGGTGATGCGGACCGTCTTGCAGCCCTTGCCCTTCTGACCGCTCGTCAGCGTGACCGCGGGGAAGGTGATGTCCTTCAAGCAACGCCTGCTGCTGTTGCTCGAGCACCGCGCGCCCTTCTTCTGGATGAAGGACTTGATCTGGCTCTGGGTCATCGCGTCGGGCTCGTAGAACGCGGCGTGGGTGATGACCAGTGCCTTGTTGAAAGCCGGCCGGGTAGAGGCTTCGCTGGGAGCCGTGGCCGCAGCCCACATCCCGATGCTCAGCAGCGCGGCGAGAGCCACGGCGGCGGTCCGACGGAGAAGAGATCGCATAAAAACCCTCGCATGGTGTCGTAGGTTTCCCCTCGCGGCGAGCCAGGGGCTACGTGCACACAATACCTGAGAATATCCTGATTTGCTCTCAGGATTAGCGAAAAGTTCTATGACCTTTAGCCAGGAAGGCTCGTTGACCAGCGCTTCGCCGGGCCTGGCTCGAGAAGCAGGGGCGCTGCGTGGAAGCCGTTATCTGGTGCGCTTTAAGGTGAAGGTCTTCGACGTGGCCGTGATGGTCTTGCCGCCCTTGACCTGGTAGGTGGCGACCACCCGCCAGCTGCGCTTCGCCGCTACCGAGCTCTTGTAGGACAGCGAGATGGAGTAGGAATCCTTGACGTTCTTGACCGTCTTGTGGGTCTTCCACTTTCCGTTGACCTTGACCTGGGTCTGGACGGTGACGGCACCCGGGAAGCCCTTGACGGATCCCTTCACCTGCACCCGAGCCCGGACGGGCGCAGTGGCAACGGACTTCGCCGTCACCGTGGGCGCGATGCGCTTGAGCGTGAATTTGTCCTTGAGCTGGGCCTTGCCGTCCTTGCTGGTGGCGACCACGCGCCAGGTCTGGGTGCCGGCCTTGCTGCTGTTGGTGCTGAGCGCGATCGAGTAGGAGCCCGTGACGTTCTTGACGGTCTTGGAGGTTCGCCACGCGCCGTCGAGGTAGATCTGGGTCTTGACGGTCGCCCCGTCAGGGAACCCTGTGACGGTGCCCGTCACCTTCGCCGTGGTGTTGATGGGGGCCGAGGAGGGGCTCGTGCGCGAGAGCGTGGGCGCGATGCGCTTGAGCGTGAATTTGGAGATCTCTTCGGCTTCGCCGTCGTTGCTCGTGGCGACTACGCGCCAGGTCTGGGTGCCGGCCTTGTCGCTGTTGGTATCGAGCACGATGGCGTAGGAGTTCTCGACCTGGTCGACGGTCTTGGAGGTTCGCCAGGCGCCGTCGAGATAGATCTGGGTCTTGACCGTGGCGGTGCCGGGGAAGTCTTTGAGGGTTCCGCTGACCTTTGTCTCGACGCCCACATAGGCCCACTCGGGGCTGTTTCTGGTGATCGACGCCTGCTCCGTCGGCGTGGGAGTCGGTAGGGGGTCGGGACCGGCGGGCGGAGTGGCGGGCTTCAAGGTGCCGGGGAAGAAGCCCTCCATCACGGTGTGGAAGAGGCGCTGCGCGCTGACGTGCGGCGTGTAGGTGTACAGCGAGGCGGTGGCGATGTTTCGGATCACGAAGGGGTCCTGCGGCTCGTCGAGCGTCTTGAAGGGAATCCCCTTCTCGAAGGACTGGATCGCCGGGTAGCTCTTCCAGGTGCGATACGCGCGCAGCCGGTCGGTGCCGTAGTAGATCTGGTTGGCGAAGCCCTTGAACTTCGGGTTGCAGGCCTGCCCATCCGGACAGCCCATGCCCATCAGCTTGTCCCACTTGGTCTGGGTGAGGGCCAAGCGAACTCCGCTTTGCTCCTTCTGGATGGTGGTGAGGATCACTTTCGGGCTGATGCTGCAGGCCTTGGCGACCTGCTCGATGACCGTCCAGGCCCGGCTGTCCTGCGCGATGGTCACGGGCTCGCAGCCCTCGCCGGGGGTCCGGTCGCTGACCAGGGTGACCGCAGGGAAAACGATGTCCTTCAAGCAGGTTCTGGGATCGCTTCCCGACGTGGGAGCGCAGGTGGTGCCTCTGGATTGGATGAATATCCTGATCTGGTCCTCGGTCAGTGCATCGCCGTCGTAGAACGCCGCGTCGCTGATGACGAGGGTCTTGTCGAAGACGGGGGCCTCGTCGGCGTGGGCGGGCACTGCGGCGCCGGTCCAGGTACCGGCGGTCAACAGCGTTGCGATGGCGGCAGCAGCAATCTTGCGGTGGGGAGCTCGCATGACGTACCTCGTTGTGTTCAGGGCCCGCGGATGGGGGAGGGAATGCGGGCCTCCTGGGGACTCACGTTACCTGAGAAAAACTTCTCAGGTGATTCTCAGGGTCAACCTCTAGTTGAGACGGGGACCAGAAGCCGCGAGGGGTCCGCGGATAGGTGTGACCTACCCACGGACCCCTTTGCTTGGGACGTCACTGCGCCTACGCGCGGGGGCTCACCTCGAGCCAGGCGAGACCGTGCGACGGCAGCTCCAGGCCCTTGTCGAGCGACTTCTTGGTGCCGCTGATCAGTTCAGCGGCCTTGGGGGCGAAGCCCGAGAGGGTCTCGGCGCTCACCACGACGGGGTGGTCGCTGACGTTGGCGAGCACCAGGACGCACTTGGCCTTCTTGGTGGCGCCCGGGCGCTGGAAGCCCAGCACCGCCTCATGGCCGGTGTGGAACGGGATCAGCGCGTTGCCCGCGAACTGGGCCGTGTTCTTGCGCACTTCGATCAGCCGCGTCAGGCGCGCGAAGATGCGCCCGGACATCGTCGCGGTGTCGGAGCGAACGGCGTAAGCCTCCTCCTGGCGGCGGGGGCGGCCGATCCAGCGGCGGTCGCCGGCCTCGGCAGGCCGGTTGACGTAGTAGTAGTCGTTGAGCTGGCCCACCTCGTCGCCCAGGTGGATCAGCGGCATGCCGCCGGTGCACATCGCGAGTCCGTAGGCGAGCGTCACGCGGTCCTCGCCGCACGGATCGCCGGTCTCGACGCCGGCCAGGGAAGCCGTCGTTCCCGCCACCTGCGTGGCATCGCTCTCGGCGTCGTTCCGGACGGCGACCCCGCGCGCGAAGCTGCCCTGGAAGGCGCCGGTGTAGAAGTCGTTCAGGAAGCGGCGGTGCCAGTAGCCGTCGACACCGAACTCGGCGGCGTCGTCGTCGGAGAAGGCCCAGTCGATCTGGTCGCCGTCGCGCACGGAGGTGATCCAGGCAGCGCTCTCGGGCAGCTCGTGGTGGCGCTCCAGGGCCTGGTTCAGCAGCCGCGCGTTGCGGGTGGCCAGCGCCTCCCAGGTGAGCGCCATCTGCGCGGTGTTGACCGTCAGGCCACCGTCGACGGCATCGGAGGCCAGGAGGACGCTGGGGGCTGCCAGGTGGAGAAGGACGTTGAGGATCTGAACCGCAAGTCGGTTCTCGGCGGTGATGCCGTTCAGGTGCAGCACCTCGATGCCCTGGTTGGCGAGGAACAGTGCGTCCCCGACCAGATCGTTGACGGTGGCGTCGGCGGCGAGTGAGAGTTCGACCGCCGTCGAGATGCCCGCCCGGCGAAGCTTGCCGACGAGTGCGGTCAGGTCGGCGGTGGTGCCGAGGCTCGGGTTCACCTCGCGGTTGCCGCTCTCGACGGAGAACAGGGAGGTGAGGTGGAGAGAGGTGAGTCCCAGCTCCTGGAAGTAGGGAACCTGCTTGGCCAGGCCCTTCAGCGAACCGGCGTAACGCTCGACGTCGCAGACCGCGCCGAGCGCCTGCTCAGAGGCGAACCAGGCGGGCTCGTCGGCGCGCTGCTTGTCCAGGCGCTTGAGGGCTGCCGGACGGTCCTTCCAGGACTGCGCAGCCAGGGAGACTGCCTCGGTGAGGGGCTCGCGGCCCTCTTCGCCGTCGCCGTAGGCCTGCACGAAGAGGGAGTGAAGTGCCGGGAAGTGCTCCTCAAAGCGAGGAGAGAAGGTCTTGTCGAATCGTCCGGCGCGGGATTCCGCATGCTCACGGGTGATTTCTTGGACGGTGTAGTGCTCATTGCTATTGCTGGTCACTGCCCGCAGCTTAGTTCATTTGTTGAACCCAACAATGAGGCGCGCCGAGGGAAGGGGACGGGTGCTCAGTGATCGAGCCTCCCGTTTCCGGTCCGTCCGCCGCTGCCTTCGAAGGAGGAGTATCGCTACACCACAGCGAAAGCCTGAGCGGCGGCAGCTGCGAACAGAGCAAGGGAAGCCATGGCACTCGCGAAGCGTCCTATCCGCGCACCATCGTTGTGCGGGATCGGTACCAGTGCGGCGCCCACGGCGGCAATGCACATGCCGAACCCTGCTCTGGCGCTGGGGACGAGGGTCAAGGCCGCACTGAAGAACGCGATGGCGCTGACTGAGATCAAGATCAGGGGAACCGCGACCGAGGTGGGGCGCGCGTCCGGGTCTGTGCTCGCACGACTCGTCGTGGCGGTGGCCCAGGGGCATCCCAGCAGCTGCAGCAGGCTTGTCATAGCGAGTGCCCAGATCGGCGTCTCCTGCTCTCGGAGCCTTGTCCCGGCTGCCAGACCACGGATCGCCACGGGCAGGACAGCGAGCGAGAGGGCGAGCGGGATGGCCAATACCGTCTCCCGCACACCTCCCGTGCCCAAGCCGAGCGTGAGCACGATCGCCGTGGCAGCCATCCCCACCCAGGCCGGCATCGAAAGGCGGTGAGACCGGGCAGAACGACTGACCGACTCGGCGAGTCTCGTCGCGATGTGCTCCTTGGTATGACCGCTCAGTAGCGCCAAACCGCCCTGCAGCACGGCGAGGACCACCAAGAGCACGGTGATCGGGACAGTCGGACGGCGGGCGGTGTCTTCCAACGACCAGTCGGTGGGAAGGCTCTTGGACAGATCGAGCCCCGCCTCGTAGAACTCTTCGTCGAAGATGAGGGCAGGTTGCGTCGACCTGAGCGACGGGTCGAGCTGATGTGCTATGCCCAAGGCCCCCTGGGCGGCGAGCAGATCGCCGACGTCGCCGTGCAGCAGCAGCTCCGACCCGAAGTTGAACCACCCCATCCCGTAGTCCTGGCGTGCGGCGATGGCATGGCGGAAGGCGTCGAGGGCGTCGTCATGTCGACCCGTGCGCGAGAGAAGGACGCCCATGTTGTTCCATGACGAGAACAAAGTGGCGTCGGCCTCGATGGACCAGCGGTAGGTGTCGATGAGGTCGTCGAGGTCCGGGGGCTCGATTTTCGGATCGTGGCGGGCGGGCTGAAGCTCTGCGGCGCGACTGATCGTTTGGCCTCGTCGTACCTCGGTCAGCGTCTCGCGGTACAGCGGGTTGGCCGGGTCTTGGGACAGCGCAATCTCGGCCTGGGTGAGCGCCAGGTCGGCGTCACCGGTGAGGGTGGCCGCCATCGCCAAACGTTGGTTCACGACGCCCGGGGCAGGGCCCGGCATGGAGGTCTGTCGTGCCCGTGTCGCGAACTCCTCCGCGGCAGAGGCTGCGGTTCTCCACCATTCCAGCGCTTCATCGAGATTGCCGTCGAGCTGCTCGAGCGCGCCGAGTTGCATGGACCGGTAGTAGGCGAGAGCGGGCCTCTCGGTGGAGCGGTCGGCCGGATCCACGGCCCCGGGGATGACGGCGCGTCGGTAGGCCTCGCGGGCGGTGGAGAGATCCCCGGCGCGCTCGTAGGCGTAACCCAGGCGCAGTTCTACCCATGGGGCGCTGAGGCCGGCGATGTCGAGGGCGTCCAACGACCACGGTTCGTCGAGCGCCTTCTCGAAGGCGGACGCCGCGGCCGCGGGGTCGCCCTGCAACAGCAGTACCTCGCCCAACTGGGCATGTGCCTGATGTGAGTCCGAGACCGCCAGCCGCTGGTGCAGGATGTCGGCCGCCCCGTCGAGGTCGCCAATCGCGCGACGGGTGTCCTGTTCGAAGAACACCGTCCACTCCGGATCGAGGTCCGGGTCGGCGCCGCAGGCGTCTCGTCTCGATTGATTCAGAGCCATTCGCTCGGCGCACGTGCGAGTGAGTCCGGCGGAGTCACGAAGGAGGTATTGGAGATCGGCGACTTGAGGCGTGATGAAGCGTCCCGGCTCGAGACTGCTTAATCGGCTGATCGGAAGGAAGCCGCCGTCGAAGACCCCCGAGGCATTCCCGCATGCTGGGGCCAATCGAGCACTCCGGAACAAGGCGGGGCGGCTGAAGAAGTGGGCTATTGCTGCGGCCGGCCCCCCGACGCGCGGGAGGTCTTGAGCCCGTCCCATCGGGGCGAGGGCACGTAGCGCCGGCGGTTTCCGGAGGAGGTGTTGGAGCGCGGAATCGAAGTCTCCCACCTGAATGCCGACCCAGGCTGCGGTCACCGCGGCACCGGGGGTGTCGAACGACTCGCTCCTGACGGATGCCAGGGCATCTGTCGCGTGTTGGTAGCGACCCAAACCGACCAACACACGCGCGTGCGCTAGCGCGATATGGGGACTGGTGGATAGCGACGCGGCATGAGCGAGGAGTTCCCCTGCGTCGGTCCAACGTTCTCGCGCGGTGAAGGGTCTCAGTCCGAAGCCGGCCTCCTCCAGCGCCTGGTCGATCAGCATCTCCGCTTCCACAGCCCAGCCCGCCGCGAGATCTGGGTGGGCACTCTGCAAAGCGCGGGCGTAGCGGACGGCTTCGGTGGGGATCTCCGCGGCGGGGTAGCCCGGTAACGTGCAGGTCATGTGGCGGATGTCAGCTCGAGCGGTGTCCGCGGCCAGCCACAGCGCCGTGGGAGTGCCGGCGCAAAGGGAAACCATTTGGTCGAGATCACGAACGGGGTTGGAGTAGGCGTACGCACTGGCAGAGTCGATGAATACCAGGCTCATCGCCTCGTCGCAGGTGGCCGTGCCCGGATCGTTGATCTGGAGCAGTCCCTCGGCAAGCCCTCCGGCATAGGGAGGATCGGCTAGTAGGACGAGCCCGGCGAGGTCGACCACGGCTTCTCGGTCTTGGTCGAAGAGGGCGATCGCCCCGCGTTCTTCGACGTGAGCTGTCACCAACGGGTAGGTCGCGGGCTCGCCGTAATGCTCCTGGTCACCATGGGGCTGCGTTCCGAGGGTGGCAATCAGTTCGCGCCAGTCCAACCCGAGGCGTTCCGCCGTCTCGGCTCCTGCCGCCTCCACGGCGTCCACGTCCAACACGCGGCCATCTGGAGAGACATGACGCTCGATGGCGGCGCTCAGCAGAGGAAAGGCTCGGATACCGAGATCCGCGCTGCGCGAAGGGGGCTCCGCGTCCTCCGACCTCGAGACCGATCCGCTCAGCAGCGCGGCGTCCCTGGCCCGGTCGACGGCCGCGAATGGCAGCACGACGGAGGTGGTTGCGGCGACTGCGCATAGCAGGCACATCAACCGCCAAGGCTTCATGGCTGGGCCTCTCGCCACGCTGCGGCACCCGCAGCTCCGTGGCCGCGAATCTATCAGCGGGAGCCGGGCGTTTCGGGCGATGCAATGAGTGCGTCCTGGATGCCCTGATCCTCGTCACCCCCTCCGCCACGACCTTCGAGACGGCGCCCTTTCTCGACCCGTCGATCCTCCGCAGCCTCGAGATTCTCCACTTGGCAGCGTCGCAGGAACTGGGCGACGACTAGAAGACTCCCTGCGCTACGACCAGCGCCTCGCCGAAGCGGGGACCGGACACGGGTGGGGGTTATCGCGCCTCAGCGATCCAGCATCCCGTTCTCGGTGTAGCCGGTGTGGCCGTCGAGCAGGGCGCGGATGCGTCGGGCGGAGAGTTCGGTGACGTGGTCGTCGAGGTCGGACGCGGCGACGAAGTGGGCCGCCAGGATTTCCTTGCCGTCGATCTGCAGTTGCTCAGGGCCGACGATGCCGCCGTCGAAGATCAGCTCCAGCGCGTCGCTCCAGCCCAGGTAGGGCGGCATCCAGTCCACCAGCAGGGGCTGGCCGAGCGACACCTCCATGCCCAGCTCCTCGCGGATCTCGCGCTCGGCCCCGGCGCGCGGCGACTCGCCGGGTTCGACGATGCCCCCGGGCAACTCCCAATCGGTCTTGTACGACGTCTCCAGCAGCAGCACCCGGCCGTCGGCGTCGCGGAACAGGGCGTGGCCGATCAGACGCTTCTTCGGCAGCGCGGCATCCATCATCCCGGAGAACCCATGGGGTCCGTAGACCGGGTCGGTGGCCAGCCGCGCGTAGACCATCACGTCGATGTAGTCGCCGGTGATCGGCTCGTAGGCCTGCCTCAGCCGGCCTTCCAACCGGAACCCGGCGCGCTGCACGGCCACCCGAGCGGCGGTGTCGGTCTCCGGGAGTTCGACGGTGATCCGGCGCACGTCGTGGGCGAGGATGGCGTCGTCGGCGGCCAGGGAGACCGCGCGCTGCAACGTCTCGGCGTCGACCAGCTGCGCATCCCAGCGCAGCCGGCCGAGGCCGTCCTCGACGTCGACGTGAACGGTGAAGTCGCTCACGCCTGCCGGCGGAGCCAGACCGAGCCGAGCGGCGGAACGGTGACGTTCGCGCGCGCCGGGAAGTGGCTCCAGGGCTCGTCCACCGCGTGCACCATGCCCAGGTTGCCGAACTGACCCGAGCCGTCGTAGACCGGGGCGTCGGTGTTCAGGATCTCCTCCCAGTCACCGCCCACCGGCAGGCCGATCTCGTAGTCCTCGAGCGGCTCCGGCGAGAAGTTCGTGATGCAGGCGACGTGGTTGCCGTCCTCGTCGTGACGCACCCAGCTGAGCGTGTTGTGGCTGGCGTCGTCGGCGTTGATCCAGCTGAAGCCGGTGGGATCGTTGTCGAGCTGCCACAGCGGCGCGTTGTCGCGGTAGATGTGGTTGAGATCGCGGAACAGCCGCTGCAGGCCGCCGTGACCCCACAGCTCGCTGACCCACCACTCGAGGCTGGTGGACTCGTTGAACTCGGGACGCTGACCGAACTCGCAGCCCATGAAGATCAGCTGCTTGCCGGGGAAGCTCCACATGTAGGAGTAGAACGCGCGCAGCGTCGCGAACTTGCGCCAGTCGTCCTGCGGCACCTTGTTGATCATGGAGCCCTTGCCGTGCACGACCTCGTCGTGGCTGATCGGCAGCACGAAGTTCTCCGAGTAGGCGTAGACCATCGCGAAGGTCAGCAGGTTGTGCTCGTACTGGCGGTAGATGGGATCGAGCTCGAGATAGCGCAGCGAGTCGTTCATCCAACCCATGTTCCACTTCATGCCGAAGCCCAGGCCGCCCTGGTCGACCGGCTTGGTGACGCCGGCGAAGCTGGTGGACTCCTCGGCGATCATCACGACGCCGGGCTCGCGGTGGTAGAGGTGCTTGTTGACGTAGCGCAGGAAGTCGATGGCCTCGAGGTTCTCGTTGCCGCCGTACTGGTTGGGCACCCACTGGCCGGGCTCGCGCGAGTAGTCGAGGTAGAGCATCGAGGCGACGGCGTCCACGCGCAGGCCGTCGATGTGGAACTCCTTGATCCAGTACAGCGCGTTGGAGATGAGGAAGCTCTTCACCTCGTTGCGGCCGTAGTTGAAGATGTAGGTGCCCCAGTCCATGTGCTCGCCCTGGCGGGGATCCTCGTGCTCGTAGAGGCCGGTGCCGTCGAATCGGCCGAGCGCCCAGTCGTCCTTGGGGAAGTGGCCGGGCACCCAGTCCATGATGACGCCGATGCCGGCCTGATGGAGACGGTCGATCAGGTAGCGCAGGTCGTCGGGCTTGCCGAAGCGCGACGTGGGGGAGAAGTAGCCGGAGACCTGGTAGCCCCACGACGGCTCGAACGGATGCTCGGCCAGCGGCATGAACTCGACGTGGGTGTAGCCCTGCCACTGCACGTACTGGACGAGCTCCTCAGCCAGATCCAGATACGACTTGCCGCGTCGCCAGCCGCCCAGATGCAGCTCGTAGACGCTCATCGGCGCCGCGTGGGCCTTGGTCTCGGCGCGCTTGGCGACCCATTCGTCGTCGGACCAGATGTACTTCGACTCGTAGACGATCGACGCGTTGGCCGGGGCCTGCTCGCTGAAGCGAGCCAGCGGATCGACCTTCTCGCGCCACACGCCGTCGCGGCCGAGCACCTTGTACTTGTACAGCTCGCCCTCGCCGAGGCCGGCGACGAAGAGTCCCCAGACGCCGGAGCCGGGGATCAGCTCCATGTCGTCGCCGGTCCACCAGTTGAACGGGCCGATCACCTGGACGGCCTGCGCGTTCGGTGCCCAGACGGCGAAGCGGACGCCGGTGACCTCGGTACCGTCGTCATTGGTCACGGTGACAACGTGGCTGCCGAGACGGCGCCACAACTCGGTGTCGCCACCGGAGTGGAAGCCCTCCAGATCGGTCCCCGTCAGTCCGCCAAAACGATCCTGTGTCATTGCTGCTCCCTATTCGGTTGGCCGTTGCGCCCAATCTAGCGTGCCCACCCCGGCATCGGATCCGAGGCATTGAAATCGTTGGAGAAACTACCCGGCGACGAGCTCGCGCAGGAAGCTCATCGGTATGTGAACCATGTCGGGTCGGTAGCGTCGTTCGTAGCGCACCTCGTAGCAGGCCTTGTCGATCTCCAGGGCGAGAAGAACCTGCTGCTCCGCTTCAGTGAGTGCGCCGTAGCCGTCGAGGAACGCCGTCCGGCAGTCGGCCAGCCACTCGGGCGAGCCGGAGGCGGCCGCGTACCCGAAGGAGCGCAGCATGCCGGCGACGTCGCGCACGGCGAGATCGGGCCGCCTGCGCACGGCCAGCGACACCATGGGCTCGCCCTCGAAGTCGACGAAGTACCACGACCCTCGCGCCTTGATCGCCTGGCCCAGATGGCAGTCGCCGTGGATGCGCTGAGCGGGCAGCGCCGTCGGAGCGATCGCGTCGTAGTGACGCCGCAACGCCGGCACCATTGGCTCCAGCTCCGGTGCCTCCGCGACCGCCTCGACGAGACGTTGTTCGAGGGCCGCGCGGAGTTCGCCGCCGTCGACGGAGTCCGTGCCGAGGGCGTCGGCGAGTTCCCGGTGCACCCGCGCGAGGGCGACGCCGAGCGCCTTGGCCTCGTCGCGGAAGTCACCGCCGGAGGTGGCGGTGTCGACCGCGGCGACGTAGCCGTCGACGGGGTCGGGCAGCAGCTCGACCGCCAGTGCCAGATCCTGGCCCTCGTGATGCCACCGCCCGTAGAGGACGGCGACCGCTCCGCTCTCGGCGAGCGCCCGATGGCATTCCAGATCGGGATTCGGCCCGGCCTCGAGACGGCGGAAGACCTTCATCATGACGGCGTCGCCCAGCACGATCGTGGTGTTGGACTGCTCTCCGCCGAAGCGTCGTGTCTCGGCGTCCGTGGACGGCAGTGGGCGGACCAGCTCGAAACCTGGCAACCCGTCGGCGAGCGCCCGGAAGAGCGCCAGCCGGCAGCGGTGCTCCGCGGTGGCGTCGACGACGTGCATGGGCCGACCGTCCACCTCCTCGGTGCCCAGCACCTCGGAGGTGGCACTGCCCGCGGGAACGTAGCCCAACGGCACGTGGAAGCGCGCGGGCTCGCCGTCGAAGACGACGTCGAGGAACGCGGAGCGCACGCCGACGCCGTCCTCGCCCTCGGGGCGCACCCACCAGCCGGTGAGCGCGGTGGCGATCACGGCGGCCGGCCGGGAGCCGAACCACCGCGTGCCCTGGGCGTGGCCCAGCAGGTCGATCACTGCTGGGTGAGATGCAGGATGTGAGCTGGCTGCTGCGGGCTGAGCTGCACGAAGTTCTGCTCGCCCCAGACGAAGGACGCACCGGTCAGCTCGTCGTGCGCCTGCACCGGAACGCCGCGCTCGAACCCGAGGGCTTCGTAGTCGAGGTACACCTCGGAGGAGACCCAGTTGTCGGGATCGAGCGAGACCACCGTGAGAACGACGTCGGAGCCGTCCTTCTTCGAGAACGCGAAGATCTGCTCGTTCGGCACGTGGTGGAAGGCCACGTCGCGCAGCTGCTGCAGGGCCGGGTGATCGTCGCGGATCTGGTTGAGCGTGCCGATCAGCAGGTTGAGGTTGGGCTCCTGGTAGAAGTTGCGGGGCCGGTACTCGTACTTCTCCGAGTCCAGGTACTCCTCCCGCCCGGGGGCCACCGGCAGGTGCTCGAACAGCTCGAAGCCGGAGTAGACGCCCCACGACGGCGACATCGTCGCCGCCAGGATCGCGCGGATCGCGAAGGCGGCGTGATTGCCCGACTGCAGGTGGAACGGGTTGATGTCGGGCGTGGTGACGAAGAAGTTGGGCCGGTAGTAGTTGGCCATCTCGCCGGAGAGCTCCGTGAGGTACTCGGTGAGCTCCCACTTGGCGGTGCGCCAGGTGAAGTAGGTGTAGCTCTGCTGGTAGCCGACCTTGCCGAGCGCAGCCATCATCTGCGGACGGGTGAACGCCTCGGCGAGGAAGATCACTTCCGGGTTGGTCTCGCGCACTCGGCCGATCAGCCAATCCCAGAAGTCGACCGGCTTGGTGTGCGGGTTGTCGACGCGGAAGACGGTGACGCCCTTGTCGATCCAGAACCTCAGCAGGCGCAGCGACTCGTGGTAGATGCCGACGGGGTCGTTGTCGAAGTTGATCGGGTAGATGTCCTGGTACTTCTTGGGCGGGTTCTCCGCGTAAGCGATGGTGCCGTCCATCCGCGTGGTGAACCACTCGGGATGGGACTCCACCCATGGGTGGTCGGGCGAGGCCTGCAGAGCGAAGTCCAGCGCCACCTCGAGGCCGAGCGACTTGGCCTTGGCGACGAAGCGATCGAAGGCCTCGAAGTCGCCGAGATCGGGGTGGATCGCGTCGTGGCCGCCGTCGGCAGAGCCGATCGCCCAGGGCGAGCCGGGGCCGTCGCCGGCCTCCAACGTGTTGTTCTTACCCTTGCGGAAGGCGTGCCCGATGGGGTGGATCGGCGGAAGGTAGACGATGTGGAAGCCCATCGCGGCAGCCGCCTCGAGGCGCTCGTGCGACGCGTCGAAGGTGCCGGAATGCCAGTGGCCTTGATCGTCCTGCCAGGCGCCCTGCGAGCGTGGGAAGAACTCGTACCAGGACGAGTACTGCGCACGGCGGCGCTCCACCAGGATCGGGTACTCGTCGGTGGGGGTGACCAACTCGCGCGGACCGAAGCGGGCCATCGCGCGCCCGATCGGGGCAGAGGTGACCAGCTCGACGATCTCGTCGGGATCGGCATCGGTGCCGATCGAGTGGGCGGCGCCCTGCAGCAGCTCGGCGGCGCCCGGGGAGCGCTGCGCCTGAGCGGCGGCGACGGCGCGCTGCAGGAGCGCGACGCCCTCCATGCAGACCAGCTCGACGTCGATGCCGAGCGGCAGCTTTTTCTCGGCCTGATGCACCCAGGTGCCCCACGGATCGGACCATCCCTCGACGCGGTAAGTCCACTCGCCCTCTTCGGCGATGCGGACGTAGGCCTCCCAGATGTCCAGGCCGGCGGGCTCGATCTGATGCATGTCGACGCGACGCTGCTGCCCCTCGGGGGAGGTCAGGATGACCGACGCGTTCACCGAGTCGTGCCCCTCCCGGAACACGTTGGCCTGGATGCGGAGTCGCTCGTGGACCACCGCCTTGACCGGATAGGCGCCGCCCGCGATCACGGGCGAGACACCCGTCACGGGGATGCGACCGAAGCCGCCTTCCGTGCGCACCAGGCGTCGAGGGGACAGGGCCGGGGATGGGAAGTCTGCACTCACAGCCCAGAGCCTAACGGACGCTCGCGGCCAGGGGGAGGGGTGACAGGTAATTCTGCGGAACCTCGTCGGCCTTCTATGAGCCGGTCTCCCGCTCCATCTGCATGAGGTCGAGCAGCTCGTGATGATCGCGCGGCACCAGGCAGTGCAGCAGCGTGACGGTGCGGCCCGGGATGACGAGCTTCTCGTGCGGAGGGAAGTCCTTCGACGGGTACTCGTGGTCGTCGGCGCTGGTCCAGGCCAGGTGGTAGCCATAGGCCCAGGGCATGCCCGGCAGCGTGACGGTGACCGCGTGCTCACTGGAGTTGAACCAGGCCAGGAAGGCCTCGTTCTCGTCGGACTGGTACATGCCGAGCAGGCGGCGGGAGCCGTCGTGCCACGCAGGCGTGCTCATCTCGGAGCCGCTGGCGTCGATCCAGGTGAGGTCGACGCGGTGCAGGTTCTCGCCGCGTCGGCTGAGGATCTCGTTGTGATGGGCGAACTCCGGGCTGCGCAGCACCGGATGCCGGGACCGCAGGCGCAGCAGATCGCGCACCCTGGGATGCAGGGTGGCCCACTCGTCGGAGGCGCTCCAGTCCATCCAGCTGATCTCGGAGTCCTGGCAGTAGGCGTTGTTGTTGCCGTGCTGCGTGCGGCCCCGCTCGTCGCCGGCGGTGATCATCGGGGTGCCCACCGCCAGCACCTGGGTGGCCATCATGTTGAGCACCTGACGACGGCGCAGCGCGTTGATCTGAGGATCGTCGGTCTCGCCCTCGGCGCCGTGGTTGGACGACCGGTTGTTGTCGGTGCCATCGCGGTTGTTCTCGCCGTTGGGCCGGTTGTACTTGACCTCGTAGCTCACCAGATCGCGCATGGTGAAGCCGTCGTGGGCCGTGATGAAGTTGACGCAGTCCTGGGGGCCGCGTCCCTCGCGGTCGAACAGATCGGGCGAGCCGGCCAGCCGGGTGGCCAGCTCCTGGACGCCGTGGGTGGCGCCGCGCCAGTACTCGCGGATGAAGTCGCGGAACTTGTCGTTCCACTCCGCCCAGCCCGGTCCCCACCCGCCTACCTGGTAGCCGAACGGGCCGATGTCCCACGGCTCGACGATGATCTTGATGTCGTCGAAGACGGGATCGGCCTTGAGCTCCTCCTTGAACGCGTGGTGGTGCGTAACGTGATGCTGGCCGTCCCGGATCAGGGTGGTGGCCAGGTCGAAGCGGAACCCGTCGACCCCCATCTCCGTGACCCAGTAGCGCAGCGAGTCGAGCACCAGGCGACGCACCGTCCGGTGGTCGGTGTTGAGCGAGTTGCCGCAGCCGGTGACGTCGTAGTCCTCCGTGCCGTGGTGGGTGAGGCGGTAGTAGCCGGGGTCGATGCCGCGCATGGACAGCGTCGGTCCGTCGCTGCCGCCCTCGCAGGTGTGGTTGTAGACGACGTCGAGGATGACCTCGATGCCGGCCTCATGGAGCGCGGACACCATGTTCTTGAAGGCCAGCACCTCTTCGCCGATCTCGCCGCGAGACCCGTAATCGGCATGCGGGGCGAAGAAACCGAGCGTGCTGTAGCCCCAGTAGTTGGTGAGCCCCTTCTCCCAGACGAAGCGCTCGGGGAGGAAGGAGTGCAGCGGGAGGAACTCCACCGCGGTGACGCCGAGGTCGACGAGGTACTGCACTACCGCCGGATGGCCCATGCCGGCGTAGGTGCCGCGCATGTGCTGCGGAACCCGAGGATGACGTCTCGTGAAGCCTTTGAGATGGGTCTCGTAGACGACGCTCTCCGACATCGGCCGGCGTCGTGCGATGGGAGTGGGCGGCGGGGTGTCCTCGACGACGACGCTGAGCGGCACGCTGTCGATCGAGTCGGTGGTGGACATCTGCCAGCGATCGCCGGGCACGTGATCGTAGATGGGGCCGTCGTAGTCGACGCCGCCGAACACCGCGCGCGCATAGGGATCGACGAGGAGCAGGTTGCGGTTGAACCGGAGGCCCTGGTGGGGCTGCCACGGCCCGTCGACGCGGAAGCCGTACAGCTGACCGTGGCCGATGCCGTTGACGAAGACCGACCACACGCCCTTCGAACCGCGTGTCATGGAGACGTCGCGCTGTCTCAGACTGCCGTTGCGGTCGATGAGTGTGAGGTCGACGGCGCTCGCCTTGGGCGCCCACAGCCGGAAGTGCGTGCCTTCCGGCGTGACCTCTGCTCCCAGCCGTTGCGGCTGGTCTACCGGTGTCGTGTCCTCTGAGTAATAGTCGCTCATAACCCTATGCATGCCGTATCCGTGCCCGGTGCCCAGATGCGAAAGCCCAATTGTGGCATCTCACTGGAAAGTTTGCGTCGTACTCGCACCGCGTCGTTACCCCTGCAAGATCGTGCAGCGAGAACGAAAACCGTTGCACATTTGCCAAGGTTCGGCGGTAGCTCGTATAGCTGGATACGGCTGATTCCACCCCCGAGTCGGTACCCTAGCCGATCATGGCTGAACTTCCCGCATACGTCGATCACGCGGCGACCAGCCCTCTCCTGCCTGAGGCCGAGCGGGCGTTCCTCGAGGTGAGCCGCGTCGTGGGTAACGCCTCGGCGCTGCACCGTGCCGGTCAGCGCGCGCGAGCCCGGCTGGAGGAAGCCCGCGAGGAGCTGGCGGCGGCCGTCGATGCGCACCCGAGCGAGGTGATCTTCACCTCGGGAGGCTCGGAGGCCGATTCCCTGGCGGTGCTGGGCGGCTGGCGCGCCCGACCGGGCCGTGATCGGGTGCTGGTCTCGGCGGTGGAACACCCCGCCGTGCTAGGGGCTGTGGAGCGGGGCGCGGAGCCGGTACCAGTGACGTCGCAGGGTGTCGTCGATCTGGAGGCGCTGGCTGCGGTGATCGACGAGCGCGTCGCGGTGGTCTCGGTGATGACGGCCAACAACGAGACGGGCGTGATCCAGCCGCTCGACGAGGTGGGCCGCCTTGCGCGGGCGGCCGGAGCCTGGCAGCACTGCGATGCGGTGCAGGCGCTCGGCCACCTGCCGCTGTCGTTCGGAGAGAGCGGCGCGGACCTGATGAGCCTGTCTGGGCACAAGATCGGAGCGCCCGTCGGGATCGGCGCCTTGATCGCCAAACGAGACGTGAAGCTGGCGGCCATCGGGTTGGGCGGGGGACAAGAGCGCACCGTCCGCTCCGGCACGCTGCCGGTGGCCCTCGCGGCGGCCTTCGCGGCGGCGGCAAGCGCCGCGGTGGCGGCGCGGGAGGATCTCGCCGCTCGGTGGGGGATCTGGGGGGATCGCGTCGCCGAGGTGTGCGCGGGGCTCGGAGGACGGGTGAACTCGCACGAGGCGCCCCACGCGCCGCACATCGTCAACGTCACCTTCCCGAAGGCGCGCGCCGACGACGTGCTGTTCCTGCTCGACCAGCGCTCGATCTATGCCTCGGTCGGCTCAGCCTGTCGCGCGGGGGTGCATCAGCCGTCCGAGGTGCTGATGGCGATGGGGCGCAGCGTCGATGAGGCGTCCTGGACTCTGCGCTTCTCCTTCGGCCACAGCACCACCGAGGACGACATCGCGCGGCTGTGCGAGGCGCTGCCGGTGGTGGTTCCCCAGGCCCAACGCGCCTACTGATCGGCGGAGAAGCTCGTAGACTGGCGCGGTGCGTGTTCTCGTAGCGATGTCCGGTGGGGTCGATTCGGCGGTGGCTGCTGCCCGAATGGTGCAGGCCGGGCATGACGTCACCGGCGTGCATCTCGCCTTGTCGAAGAACCCCCAGAGCTATCGGTCGGGGGCTCGCGGGTGCTGCTCGCTGGAGGACTCCCACGACGCTCGCCGCGCCGCCGACAAGCTCGGTATTCCTTTCTACGTGTGGGACTTTGCGCAGGAGTTCAAGGAGCAGGTGGTCGACGATTTCGTCGCCGAGTACCAGGCCGGCCGCACCCCCAACCCGTGCCTGCGCTGCAACGAGAAGATCAAGTTCGCGGCCGTGCTCGACCGGGGCGTGGCGCTGGGCTTCGACGCCGTCGCCACCGGCCATTACGCGCGGCTGGACCGCGACGGCGAGCGGGTGAGCCTGCATCGGGCGGTCGACGATGCCAAGGATCAGTCCTATGTGCTGGGCGTGCTGGATCAGGAGCAGCTGCGACGCTGCGTCTTCCCGCTGGCCGACACCCCCAAGCCGCAGATCCGCGAGGAGGCCAGGGCGCTCGGCCTCGGCGTGGCCAAGAAGCCCGACAGCCACGACATCTGCTTCATCCCCGACGGCGACACCCAGGGCTACCTCGCGCGCCACCTCGGCGCCGAGGCCGGCCCCATCGTCGACGTGGCCGGGCAGGTGCTGGGCGAGCACCAGGGGTCGTATCGCTATACCGTCGGGCAGCGCAAGGGCCTTGATCTTCGGGTGCCGGCACCCACCGGCGAGCCGCGCTACGTGCTGCGGATCGAGCCGGTCAGCAACACCGTCGTGGTGGGCTCGCGCGAGCAGCTGGCCGTCACCGTCATGCGAGGGATCCGTCCCACCTGGACCGAGGGCGAGGTGCGAGGTACCTGGCGGGGCCTGATTCAATACCGCGCGCACGGCGCCGCGCTGCCGGCCGGCGTGAGCTTCGACGGGCAGGAGGTGCGCGTCGAGCTGGACGAGCCCACCACCGGCGTCGCGCCCGGGCAGAGCGCCGTGTTCTACGACGGCGACCGCGTGGTCGGCAGCGCCACCGTCGCCGAGGCCTTCGCATGAGAATCACTGCCGCCGGATCGCTCCCAGGCACCGACTTCCGCGGTGCGCTGTCTGCCATGAGCGAGGCGTTGCCGGAGTTGCTGCCGCTGCCGGAGCTCCCCGAGCGGGGCATCGGCAGTCAGATGGTGGGCCGCGCTCTGGGCCTGATCGACGACCTGGGCTTCGACCTGCAGCCCGCCGGCTGGCGGCTCACGCCCCATTCGTCGTCGGAGCATCGCAAGGCCAGAGCGCAGTGGCGCCAGGATCTGGACGACGCGGAAGAACTGCTCCAGGGCTTCGAGGGCCTTCTGAAGGTCGGCGTCGCGGGGCCATGGACGTTGGCCGCGTGCGTCGAGCGCTTCGCGGGTGATCGTCTGCTGGCGGATCACGGCGCCCGGCGCGAGCTGACTCAGGCGCTGGCCGAGGGTGTCCGGACCCTGCGATCAGATCTGGCCCGACGCCTGCCGGCCGCCGACGTGCTGATCCAACTCGACGAACCCAGTCTGGTCGCGGTAGCGGGGGGCGGTATCTCCACGGCGAGCGGCTTCTCCAAGCATCGCCGGGTGGACGCGCCCGAACTGGTGGCGGCGCTGAAGCCCTTCGCCGACGGGGTTCTGCATTGTTGTGCGCCGGGCCGGTGGCTGGGATGGGCGCGGTCCGCGGGCTTCCGCTGGGTGTCCGTCGACGCGGCCCTGGCCGACTACGACGAGCTGGCCGCCTGGCTGGACGAGGGGCGCGAGCTGATCCTCGGCGTCGTCGCCACGGCCTCGGGGCGCCCACAGAGCACCGACGAGGTGGTCACGCGCGCCCTGAAGATGCTGCGCGCGCTGAGCATCGACGATGCCACCGAGCACACGGTGCTGGGCACGGCTTGTGGGCTCGCCGGCTGGCAGCAGCGCGACGTGGTCACCCAACTGCGAGCGCTTGCGGCCGCCGCGCCGCTGGTGGAGGAGGCGATGCATCGTGGCTAAGCGTGATCGTGCGGCCAAGCGTGCTCGCCCCGACGACCCCACTCGGGCTCCGGTGTTCACGAAGCTGAGCCTCGACGGCCAGACCCCGCTGCGCGCCCAGCCGCAGCGCGGCGAATGGGGGCCGCTGGAGGTGCCCAGCACGAGAGCGAAGAAATGGCTGCGGATCGTCGTGCCGATCGTCGCGGTGGCGGTGGCCGTCGGCTTGTTCTTCCTCGGCCGCTACTTCTACCTGCTGCTGATCGGGGCGTGAGAGCGGGGTGCGTCGGCACCGCTAAACTGGCGCGCGAACTCATCTCGTAGAAGGAGTCCCCGTGGCGTTGACACCCGCCGATGTGGCCCGGCTCGGAAACCTGGCTCGCATCCAGCTGTCCGAGCAGGAATGCGTGGACCTGGCCCCCGAACTCGACATCATCCTGGAGTCGGTGAACAAGGTGAGCGAGGTGGTCACGCCCGAGGTGCCGGTCACCACGCACGCCATCGCGCTCAGCAATGTGTTCCGCGACGACGTGGTGCTGCCCAGTCTCGCCAACGACGAGGCGCTCTCCGGCGCGCCCGACTCCGAAGACGGCCGGTTTCGCGTGCCGCAGATCCTGAGTGAGGACTGAGAACGATGACGAGCCTGATCACCCGTTCGGCCGTCGAACTGGCCGACCTCATGCACAACGGCGAGGCGACCTCTGAGGAGATCACCCGCGCGCACCTCGACCAGATCGAGGCCCTGAACCCCGTCATCAACGCCTTCGTCACGGTGGACGCCGAAGGCGCGCTCGCCGCGGCCCGTGAGATCGATCGTCGTCGCGCCGCCGGCGAGAAGCTGGGTCCGTTGGCCGGCGTGCCGATCGCCGTCAAGGACAACTTCTGCACGGCCGACCTGCCTACCACCTGCTCGTCGAAGATGCTCGAAGGCTGGATCCCGCCCTACGACGCCACCGTCGTCGCACGCCTGCGCAAGGCCGGCCTGGTGATCCTCGGCAAGACCAACATGGACGAGTTCGCGATGGGCTCCTCGACGGAGACCTCCTACTTCGGCCCCACCCGCAACCCGTGGGACACCGAGCGCATCCCGGGCGGGTCGGGCGGCGGTTCGGCCGCGGCGCTGGCCTCGTTCATGGCGCCGCTCGCCCTGGGCTCGGACACCGGCGGCTCGATCCGCCAGCCCGGCGCCGTCACCGGCACCGTCGGCATCAAGCCCACCTATGGCGCGGTCTCGCGCTACGGCGTGGTGGCGATGGCCTCCAGCCTCGACCAGCCTGGTCCGTGCGCGCGCAACGCCACCGACGCGGCCCTGCTGCATCAGGTGATCGGTGGCTACGACCCGCACGAGTCGTCGTCGCTGCGCGAGCCCATCGGAGACTTGGTGGGGGCCTCGATCACCCACGATCTCGAGGGCATCACCGTCGGCGTGGTGAAGGAGTTCCAGGGTGACGGCTACGAGCCAGGCGTGCTGGCGCGCTTCCAGGAGGCCGTGGACGCGCTGCGCGACCGCGGCGCCACCGTCGTCGAGGTCTCCTGCCCTCACTTCGACTACGCGCTGCCCGCGTACTACGTCATCCAGCCGGCCGAGCTGAGCTCCAACCTGGCCCGCTTCGACGGCATGCGTTACGGGCTTCGTTCCGGCGACGACGGCACCCGCTCGGCGGAAGAGGTGATGAACCTCACCCGCGAGGACGGCTTCGGCAAAGAGGCCAAGCGGCGCATCATCATCGGCACCTACGCCTTGTCGAGCGGCTATTACGACGCCTACTACGGCTCGGCGCAGCGGGTGCGCACGCTGATCATCCGCGACTTCGACGCGGCCTTCGTCCAGTGCGACGTGCTGGTCTCGCCCACCACACCCACCACGGCCTTCAAGCTGGGGGAGCGGATGGCCGATCCCATGTCGATGTACCTGGCGGACCTCTGCACCATCCCGTCCAACCTGGCGGGCAACGCGTCGGCGTCGTTCCCGATCGGGCTGTCGAATGGGCTTCCGGTGGGCCTCCAGGTGATCGCGCCGCCGCTGGCCGACGAGCGGCTGTACCGCGTCGGCGGTGTGCTGGAACGCGAGTTGGAGCGACGATGGGGCGGCCCGCTGCTGGAGCAGGCCCCGCAGGCCGAGGGATCGAAGGCGGTGTTCGCATGAGCGACAACCTGGTTGACTACGACGATCTGCTGACCCGCTACGAGCCCGCGCTCGGGCTGGAGGTGCACGTCGAACTGAACACCAAGACCAAGATGTTCTGCGGCTGCGCCAACGAGTTCGGCGGTGCCCCCAACACCCAGGTCTGCCCGGTGTGCCTCGGTCTGCCGGGGTCGCTGCCGGTGATCAACGGCAAGGCCGTGGAATCGGCCATCCGGATCGGTCTGGCGCTGAACTGCGAGATCGCCGAGTGGTGCCGGATGTCGCGGAAGAACTACTTCTACCCCGACATGACCAAGAACTTCCAGACCTCGCAGTACGACGAGCCCATCGCTTTCAGCGGCTGGATGGACGTCGAGGTGGACGGCGAGACCTTCCGCGTCGAGATCGAGCGCGCGCACATGGAGGAGGACGCCGGCAAGGCCACGCACGTGGGCACCTCGGGCCGCATCCAGGGCGCCGACTACTCGCTGATCGACTACAACCGCGCGGGCGTGCCGCTGATCGAGATCGTCACCAAGCCGGTGCTCGGCGCCGGCGACAAGGCGCCGGCCGTCGCGCGCGCTTACGTCGCACAGCTGCGCGACCTGATGAAGGCGCTCGGCGTGTCCGACGTCCGGATGGAGCAGGGATCGCTGCGCTGCGACGCCAACGTCTCGCTCGCCCCCAACGGAGCCACCGTGCTGGGAACCCGCACGGAGACCAAGAACGTCAACTCGCTGCGCTCGATCGAGCGTGCGGTGCGCTACGAGATGTGCCGCCAGGCCGGGATCCTCGACGTGGGCGGTGCGGTGACGCAGGAGACCCGGCATTTCCACGAGTCCGACGGCAGCACGTCGTCGGGACGGGCGAAGTCGGACGCCGAGGACTACCGCTACTTCGCAGAGCCCGACCTGATGCCGATCGCGCCGAGCCGCGAATGGGTCGAAGAGCTGCGCGCGACGCTGCCCGAGCCGCCGGCCGAGCGTCGTCGTCGCCTGCAGGAAGCCTGGGGGCTGTCGGACGTGGACTTCGGCAACGTCGTCTCCGCCGGTGCGCTCGATCTGGTGGCCGCCACCGTCGAGGCCGGCGCCAGCGTTCAGGCCGCCCGCAAGTGGTGGGTCAGCGAGCTGGCACGCCGTGCCAACGAGGCGGGCGTCGAGCTGGAGGATCTGGCCATCAGCCCTGCGCAGGTGGCCGAGGTGCAAGGTCTCGTCGACGCCGGCAAGATCAACGACAAGCTGGCGCGCCAGGTGTTCGAGGGAGTGCTCGCCGGTGAGGGCGAACCCGCCGAGGTGGTGGAGAAGCGCGGCCTCGCCGTCGTCTCCGACTCCGGGGCGCTTGGCGCAGCCGTCGACGACGTGATCGCCGCCAACCCCGACATCGCGGCCAAGATCCGCGACGGCAAGCTGCAGGCTGCGGGCGCGCTGATCGGGCAGGTCATGAAGGCCATGCGCGGCCAGGCCGATGCGGCCAAGGTGCGCGAGCTGATCCTCGAGAAGCTGTCTTAAGGTCCGGGTATGAGTACCGTCGAGCTGGGTTTGGTCGTCATCTCGGCGGCGCTCTGCGTCGCGCTCTTCCTGCTGGGGGCGCTGCGGCAGCGGTTCTTCCGCGACCGGATGTTCCAGGGGCTGACGCCCGGACTGCTTCCCGCCCGCGGTCAGCAGCCGCCGGTGGTGAAGGTGGGGCCGGGGCGCGAGTACTCGGGCGAGGTGGCCGTCGCCTTCTCACCGCCGCGCGGACTTCGGCCCGGGCTGGTGGGCACCATCGTCGACGGCGAGGCCGAGATGCGCGACGTGATGGCCACCATCGTCGACCTCGCCATCCGCGGACACCTGCGGATCAAGGCCATCGGGGCGACGCAGCCTGGCGAGCGCAAGACGAAGCCGACCGATCGCGACTGGGAGATCACCCTGGTGGCGCCGAAGCCGGCCGACACGCTGGACTTCTTCGAGGTCTCGCTGCTGCAGTCGATGTTCGGGGCGCAGCTGCTGGCGCCGAAGACGATCGCGATGAAGGCCTGGAGCAAGAGCAACCGCGACGCGATCACCCAGCTTCGCGACGAGCTCTACCGCCAGACGGTGGAGAACAACTGGTATCCCCGCAACCCGCACACGTCCGGGCGCGGGTGCCTCCCCACGCTCATGGTGGGCGTGCTGTTGCTCTGGTGCGTCCTGATGCTGATCGCCGCGCCCGGGTGGATCACCGTGCTGGCGAGCGTGCTCGTCATCGCCGCCGGCGTCTTCGCCTATCGACGCTTGGGGAGCCGGGTGCCTCGCACGGCGGCCGGTACGGCGATCCGCATTCAGGCGCTGGGCTTCAAGAAGTACCTGGAGACGGCAGAGGCCGCGCAGCTCAGCACCGAGGAAGCCCTGGGCACCTTCAGCCGCTATCTCCCATACGCGCTGGTGTTCGGCATCACCGCGCATTGGGCCAAGGTGTTCGGCGACGTGCTGTCCCGCGATCCCGCGCTGGCCGAGTTCGGGGCGGATGCCTTGGGCTGGGTCGATCTGGGCGCCGATCTCCTGTGGACCGCCGATGTCGTGCTGAGTGCGGTCGACCTGATTGGCGGCGTGTCCGACCTGGCCGACGGGGTGGGCGGTGTCGCGGAACTCGTGGGCGGCGTCGTCGAGGGAGTCGGCGACCTGTTCTCGATCTTCGACGTGTGACGCCCGTCCTGCTTGGTAGGCCTTGAGACTCTGCGGGTGGGTGTAGCTGCTGCGGCGCACGGGACGGCGAGCGGGCCACGTCCTCGAACGTACGAACATGACGGAAGCCGCCTGCCGTGATCGGCAGGCGGCTTCCGCTTGTGTGATGCCGAGCTAGATCGGGGCTTCTAGCTCAGTGTGATCAGTCGTCGAGGCCGTAGCGCTCTTCCCAGCGGTCCTCCACGCGATCGGAGGCCGAACCCTGCACGATGACATCGGTGCCGCTGCCGCCGGAGATGCTGTCGGAGCCGCTGTTGCCCTCGAGGAGGTCGTGGCCCGACTCGCCCCAGATCTTGTCGTTGCCGGAGTCGCCCTCGACGTGGTCGTGGCCGGAGCCCGCCTTGATGGTGTCGTTGCCGCTGCCGCCCTCGATCTGGTCGTGGCCGGAACCGCCGTAGATCTTGTCGTTGCCCTCTTCGCCGTCGATCTCATCGTGGCCGGAACCGCCGTAGATGGTGTCGTTGCCGGAACCGCCGTCGATCTCGTCACCCTGGCTGCCGCCGTCGATCCAGTCGTTGCCCGAGCCACCGTCGATCTCGTCGTAGCCGGAGCCCGCGCAGATGGTGTCGTTGCCGCCGCGGCCGTCGATCTCGTCGTTGCCGCCGAGGGTCACGATCACGTCGTTGCCGCTGGTGCCACGGATGTAGTCGTCGCCGTTGGTGCCGACGATGGTGGCCTTCTTGCCGTTGCAGGTGTAGCTCGCGGCCTCCGCCGTGAGGGGCGACAGGGTCAGGGCGAAGCTGCCGACGAGCGCCGCGGCGAATCCGGTTGCTGCGAGCTTCCGCTTCGAGATGGTCCTCATGAATGTCTCCTTTGAATCGGGCGGGTTCACCGCGTCATGGGAGTCAGTCCATCGGTACCGAGTGAGATCGTCATGAGAGCCAAATGAGAAAGCTCTCATGAACGTTCAGAGGTAAGGACCCTCCAGTAAATTATCGGTGCGTGTCGCTTCCTGGGTCGGGCGCCTGACTTCGTTGTCGGCCACGCCCACGTAGCCCCACTACGAGGGCGAACCTCCGCCTTGTTATCCATCCCGCCCAGAAACCGACACACACGCACTAATTTCCTGTCGGGCCCTAAGCCTCGATCCACCGATGGGTCTTGGGTGGTCGGGCTCAGCGTGATCGGTGTGGTTTGGCTGGCTGTGGGCAGGGGGTAGTTCCGGGCCTCGCTGTCCGGGGTGTTCCACTGGGTTCTTGGTCGTGCCGCAGGTTGCGGCGGTGGTCAGGCGGTCGCGGCGGTTGGCGGTGCGTGCGTGGCGGTGAACAGCCGGTCGAACGCGGTTTGCCAGGGCCAGGCCTGGGGCAGATGCAGGATGATCCGGCGCGCTGACCGGGCCAGGCGTGCCGGGATGGTGATGAGGGTGCGGCGTATCGTCGAGGTTGTTGCTTTGGCGAGCCGGCCGGCGTGGTCGGCGATGAGTCCGGCGGCGCGGGTGAGGTTGAACGCGATCACGGCGAGGACGAGCCAGGCGCTGTTCGCGGTGAACACTCCCGATGGCAGGTGAGCCAGCGGTCCGC
Organism: Tessaracoccus caeni; assembly: GCF_029211185.1. Lineage (GTDB taxonomy): Bacteria > Actinomycetota > Actinomycetes > Propionibacteriales > Propionibacteriaceae > Arachnia > Arachnia caeni. Next base: position 79,546 of record NZ_JARGDO010000016.1, on the reverse strand, counting down.
CCTTCAGGTCGGCGTGGACCTGTTCGATGATCGCGTGCGCCCGGTGGGTTTTGTCCGCCGTGACGGTTCCCATCGTCGTGTTGTCGGTGGTGGTGAAGAACCCGTGATGCCGATAGACGTCGAACAACGTCGGCGCGTCGAGGTTGATCGGGTTCAGGTCAGGGATCCGCCGCACCACCAAACGGCCTTCGACCCGTTCGGTCTTCTTCCGTGAACGGAACGCGGTGAACGGCACCTCGGCGACCTCTGCTTTGGAGATCCACCGGCTGGTGGCATCGTCACGGATCGAGTCGGTGTACTCGATCATCTCCCACGCTTCCTCGGGGATCGTCGCGATCGCGGCCTTCACCGCGGAGTCCATCCGGACGGTCACCGACACGTCCGCGCCCGCCTTGATCGCGGTTGCGATGGTGGCGTGGCCGTAGAACGCGGAGTCCGCCCGCAGCAACGGCCGGACACTGCTGGTGGGGTTCATGCGGCGCAGGGTCGCCAGAGCGTCACCAACGATCCTGGCCGCTCCCTTCGGCGAACCGGTCTTCCCCTGCCGCAACCGCTGCCCCAGGATCACCGGCGCTGACGAGGTCGTCGACACCGTCGCGAGGAGTGCGTTGAGTCCGCGGACACCGGAATACCCGAACGAGGCGCCCTGCTTCTTGTGTCCGTGGACCTCGATGATCGTGTCGTCCAGATCCACCATCACCGGCTCATCTGCTCGGGCCTGCAGCAGCGGCGCGTGGTCAGTGAGGTTCACCAGGACACGGGAGGCGACGGCGTCGAGTTGGCGGACGTGCCCGAACCGGAACTCGCGTAGGAACGATCCCAGCGTCGAGGGCGCATACCTCCGGTCGAACAAGCGGCCCATCCCGCCGTGACGCAGCACGTTCATGTCGTCGATCGAGTCCGCACCCGCGAGCATCCCCGCGACCAGCGCCATCACCTTCGCGCCAGCGTTGGAGCCCTTGTCCGTCGGAACGCTCAGACGCGACTGCGAGAGCCGATCAAGCCCTGCGTGCCGCGCGAGGCGCAGCACGGGGACCAGACCTGCGGCCGACACGAGATTCGGATCATCGAACACCGCGGACACCGCCGCGGAGGTGTGCTTGAATTGCATCTACGAGATGCCTCTCATTTCAGAGAACTAGAACCTTAGACAAGCTCTATCTTCCCTGATCAGAGAGGCATTTCTGCGTCACGGCACCCCCTCAGCCTCCAGATGAGTCGGTGGATCGAGGCTAAGAGGGTCCGCAGGTAGGTGAGTCAGAGCCCTCCGAGGTTGGCCAGGTAGTCGTCGCGGACGCCCGGCTCGGCGGTCACGGTGACGTCGGCGTCGCGGCCGCTGAAGTGCAGCAGCAGTTCACTCGGAAGCCCGGTGACGTGCACAGTCCGGGTGCTCTGCCCGAAGGCGACGCGGTCTGCGGTGCCGAGGGGGGTGACGGCCAGCCGGTAAGGCTTGCGCAGTTGCGCCTTGCGGGCGAGGATTTTGGCGATCTTCCAGAGCGAGGCTTGCTCTTCGGCTGTGAGCTCCTGGGAGCGATCGTTGGCGCGTAGCACGTCCTCGTGGTGGATGAAGTACTCGGCTCCGTCCATGAGCGGGGAGACGGGGCGCCGCCAGATCGGGGTGCTGCGGAGGTCGGCGACCAGCTTGGGGTAGCCCCAGCGGTGCAGCGCCTCCTTCTGGACCCGGTCGGTGTGACCGGCAAAGCGCCGGAGCCCGATGCCGGGTAGGGCGTCGGCGCGATGCTCGCGCACCCACAGATGGGCCGCCAGCGCTCCGGTGTTCCAGCCCTCGCAGCGCGTGGGAGCGAAGGGCCCCAACTCGTCGAGGAGGGTCGTGAGGGCAGCACGTTGACGGTCGGCGAAGCTCATGGATAAAACCTACCGGCTACGACGCTCTTTGAGGTGCGAGCGAAGCGAGCCTCGAAAAGAGCAGACGCAACCTTCGGCTGAGACTGCTTGTCGTCTGCCCATGGAATCTCGACGAGGGCGTAGCCTCGGGCGGGTGAACATTCGGGTCTCAGCGGTGGTGCTGCGCGATGAGCGCGGCCAGGTTCTGATGGTGCGCAAGCGCGGCACCTCCATGTGGATGAACCCTGGCGGAAAGCCTGAGCCGGGCGAGTCGGCGGCGGAGTGCGCGGCGCGGGAGGTGGCCGAGGAGCTGGGCCTGCGGCTCGATCCCGCCCGACTACTGCCGCTCGGCGAGTTTGCCGCTCCCGCCGCGAACGAGGCAGGTTTCACCGTCGTCGCGAACGTCTTCGACTGGCCCGAGCACGTCTCCGCCCAGGTCACCCCGACCGCCGAGATCGAAGAGGTCCGCTGGGTTACGGACGAAGACCTGCACGACGGCACACTCGCGCCCCTTTTCGTCGACCACATTGCCCCCGCGATCGGTGGTGTCTCCGCGCGCTGATGCTCTGACTGCGGTCTCGCTCGCGGAATGACGAGCGAGTTTGTTGGGGTCTTGATGGCCGCCCGTCTGTATTAGGGGGTCACTCCTTCTCGGGCGGGCGGGATCCGTCCTGATGACTGGGGTGGGCCTTGGCCAGGATGAGCCGGAGAGTCTCGTCGGGGCTCTGATCGGTCGAGGCGATCCACCAGGCGGTGGATCCGAAGGCGCGCTTCATCTCGCCGATGAGTTCGTCGTACCCGTCGAAGGCAAAGGGGTCGTTGCGCTGCAGATTTCGTTCGCGACACGCCTCGGCGCCGGGGTCGAGGGCGATGAGCCACAGCGGAAGCGGTGCGAGCCCTTCGACGAACTGAGCAAGCTGTTCGCCGTCCGGGATGATCCAGTCGATGACCGGCGTGAAGCCCGCCTCGGCGCAGTTCTTCGCCAGAGTGATGAGGTTGTGGTTGCCCAGTCGGGTCTGACGCTGGGCCTCGTCCTTCGGCTCGCCCAGCGCCCACACGCGGCCGCCGACGACGAGCGAGTGGATCTGGTCGCCGTTGAGCCACGCCGAGCGTTCCAGCTGTTCAGCGAGCCGGCGAGTCAGCGTGCTCTTGCCGCTGGCCGGTGCCCCGGTGATGATCACGCAGCATGCGCCGTGGTCGATGCCCGTCGCTGGAGGCTCGCTGGAGGAACCGGTCCCGGTGCGGGTCAGCAGGGCGCGGATCGTTCTCACGTGTCCGTCGGGGTCGGCGTCGCTGGTGTCGACGACGCGAGCAGAGAAGTCAGAGGCGGCGTACTCCTCGCGTTGCCGCAGTGCGTGCTCGAGCACGGCCGTGCGGGTATCGCTGGTGGCACCCATCAGATCGTCGCCGGTGAGTCGGGCACTGTTGGCTTCGTTGCGGGCAGCGATACGCGCGGCGAGCACGTCCTGCGGCGCATCCAGCTGCACCAGCGCAACTCGGGAACCTTGGAGGGACGCGACCACGGCCGGCGTCAGATTGCCGTTCACGATGGTGCGGACGGCACCGGCGTCGGCGAAGTTCTGCGCCATGGACGCCACGGCACGGAGGATTAGCCGGTCGCGCACCGCTGCGTCGGCATGGATGAAGCCGAGCTGGTCCGCGTCGAGGTAGCCGGTGGGTTCGTCGCTGCCAGCGCAGTCCATGAACAGGCCCCAGGAGATCGTGGACTTTCCGACCGCGCGCGGTCCGTGGATGACGACGAGGTCCGTGCGGTCGCCCAGTTCGGGCTCCGGAAACGCCCGGCTGGTGGTGGTCGAGCGCGGCGCCAAGAGAGCGTCGGCTGCTCTCGCAGCGTCCGCGGGAGTCGTGACGGAGGTGTCGATGCGGGCTGCGAGGGGCGCCGCCCGCCAGGCCTGTGCATCGGCGAGGGCCAGGTCGACCAGTTCTTCGGGCCAGCCGCGCTCCTGGATGCGACGGCGCAGCGTCTCGTCGTCGGAGTCGACGAGGCACCACGTCACGACCGCCTTGCCAGCCACACCGGCCTCGAGGATCGGCAATTGCTCGAGGTCGATGACGCCGGAGACGATCAATGCTTGAGTGCCGAGGCTGCGATGTATCGCGACGAGGCTGACGAGATTGGCGACGGCCAGATCGAAGGGGTCGCTCGGCCCGGGAGCGAGCATCTTGAGCTGGTCGATGTCGACGTAGGCGATCTGTTCTTCCTGATGGGCGCTGAACAGTTCCCATGCGGTCGCTGACTTGCCAGACCCTGGGGCTCCGCAGAGCCAGAGCACGGGAAGCGGCCCGTCAGCAGTAATCACCTGGGCGGATGGGAGGTTGGTCTGATTCGTTGTCATGGAGGGACCTTCTGGGGCACAGCGGAGGACGCCAGTTGGTGGCGACACCTGGTTGATTCTGGATCGAAGCGATGTTGCGCAACGAACGACGGGCCCAGTCACCGGGCCTCCTTGGCCCTGCGCGTGGCCCCCATCGGAAGGCGCAACATCGACACGCTCTGCGGCATCAAAGTCGCAGGCGAGACGCACTCGCGACGAAAACGTCGCTTGTCAGTATCAGTACAGGTCAGTGCTGGGTCATGGCCCAACCCTCACACCCGGACGGAACCTCGTCAAGTAGGAGAGTCCATCCGGGTGGCGCGCCCAGTGAGGTCAGTCCGCGACCGCCGTCGCCTCGATCAGGAGGGCCTGTTCGGGGAAGATCAACGGGATGGCCAGGCCGCTCAGGCGGAGGGCGCGGCCGCTGAGCACGACGCCGTCGCGCATCCACGGCGTGGGCTGCAAGCCCTTCGGGCCGCCGCCGACCAAGACGGGTCGCACCTCGTACTCGGTGTCGTCGTCCAGACCCGGCAGCAGCACCCGGCCGCGCGGCGACATGGGGGAGCGTTCCCGGGTGACCAATTCGTAGAGGCCGCGCGTGAGATCCGGCGCGACGATGCCGTGCAGCCAGAGCGAACCGTCGGTGACATCGTCGCGGACGAGCAGGCCCGAGTTCAGGAAGCCGCGGTTCTTCTTGTAGAACGCGATCCACTCGGCGAGCTGCGCGGACTCCTCGTCGGAGAGATCCGAGATGTCCCACTCGATGCCGAAGTGGCCGAGGATGGCGCTGGCGGCGCGGAACGAGAGGTCGTGGCGACGGCCGGTGGTGTGCGAGCGGTCGGAGGCGACGTGGGTGCCCATCATCTCCGGCGGCAGCAGCTGCTCGCTCCAGCGCATGATGCCGTAGCGCTCGTGGGGGTCGATGCAGTCGGACAGCCAGAAGCGCTGGGTGTGCTGCGCCACCTCGAGGTCGACGCGAGAGCCGCCGGAGGCGCAACTCTCGATCTCCAAGCCGGGATGCGCGGCGCGCAGCTCGTCCATCAGCCGGTAGCAGGCCAAGGTGTGGTCGTGCACCGACGCGCGGCCGCCGAGGGACTGCGTGCCGGCGTCGATGAGGTCGCGGTTGTGGTCCCACTTCAGGTACGAGATCTCGTACTCGGTGAGCAGCGCGTCGAGCTGGCCGCGCACGTGCTCGTAGGCCTCCGGGACTGCCAGGTTGATCACCTGCTGGGTGCGCCATTCCATGGGCAGCGCGTCGCCCACCGCGCCGGCCGACATGATCCATTCGGGGTGCGCCCGGGCGACGTCGGAGTCCGGATTGACCATCTCGGGCTCCACCCACAGCCCGAACTGCATGCCGAGGCTGCGCACGTGGTCAACCAGCGGGGTGAGTCCCTCGGGCCAGACATCCGGGTCGACGAACCAGTCGCCGAGCCCGGCGGTGTCGTCGCGGCGAAGATGGAACCAGCCGTCGTCGAGGACGTAGCGCTCGACGCTCAGAGCCGCAGCCTTGTCGGCCAGCTTCTTCAGCTTGGGCAGGTCGTGGTCGAAGTAGACGGCCTCCCAGACGTTCAGGCTGACGGGCCGCTCGGCGTCGGGGTGATCGGGGCGGGCGCGCAGCCAGGAGTGCACCTGGCGGGCGACGTCGTCGAGTCCGTCGCCGGTGGCGAAGTAGATCCAGGGGGACTCGTAGCTCTCGTCGCGCGCCAGGCTCACCTCCCCGGGGAGCAGCAGTTCGCCGCCGGCGATGACCTGACGGCCGTTGATGCAGCGCTCCACCCAGGTGCGGTGGTTGCCGGAGAAGGCGACGTGCAGTCCCCAGACGCGGCCGCTGCGGAAGTCGAAGCCGGCCGGCCCGCAGAAGGTCATCATGGGCGCGTCGAAGCCGGTGCGGCCGTGGCGGCCCTCGCGCAGCCGCGTGCCGAGCTCGACAGTGTGGCGCTGAGGTTCGCGCTCGCGGCCCCAGCGGCCGGAGAAGTCGAGGATCTCGTCGGCCTCCAGGGGGAGCGGCAGGGCCAGCGACAGCTCCTCGAGGTGATAGGCCGCATCGACGGTGTTCGTCAGCCGGGCGCGAGCCCGCGCGAGGCCATGCGTGGTGAGCTCGATCGTCACCACGACCTCGAGGCCGCAGGCGGGATCACTGAGGGTAAGGCGCAACGAGCCGGCGCCCGCGCTGAGCACGGCGCCGTCGACGACGACGTCCTCGGCATCGATCTCGACCCCTGCGACGCGCAGGCGCGGCGCCCAGTTGGTGCCGCCGTCGCGATGACCGACCAGCCCGGGCCGCCCCATCCACCCGGCCGAGGCGAGCGGAATGATGCCGACGCGAAGCGGATCGTTGGTCATGTTGCCGTCGTAGGTGTCGTCGAACGCCTCCGACAAGGAGCGGATGGTGCGCGCCGTGGCGGCGCCAAGACCCTCGCCCCAATAGACGATTTCGGGGGTCTGACCCGCGCCGGTGCGCACGACGAAAGAGAGTCCGGCCGACTGGAGATGGACGAGGTCGGGGTGTGCGTCGAGAGGCACGGTGGCTCCTTGGAGTGAAAGATCGATGGCCATAATCTACTCCAGTAGATACGAATCGAGTCAACTCGTATGAGTAGTGACAAGCAGGCTCATGCAGCTGGGAGGAAGAGGTACGAGCAACAGTCAACTCGAATAGACTCAGTCCGACGGGAGACGGTATCTTGCCCGCCAGACCATCCAGAGCAGGGAGGAGGTGCTCGTGACCGAATCAGCACCCAATCGGCGACCGGCCACGCGTGTCGACGTCGCCCGGCTGGCCGGGGTCAGCACCGCGGTGGTCAGCTATGTCATCAACGACGGTCCGCGCCCCGTGGCGCCGAAGACTCGGGCGAAGGTGTTGCGCGCGATCGAGGCCCTGGGCTACCTCCCGAACGCCAATGCGAGAGCCTTGAAGCGGGGCACCACGGGCATGCTCGGGTTGCTGGTGCCGGAGATCCTCAACCCCTACCACTCGGAGTTCATCGATGCCCTCGATGCGGCGGCGGCGCGACGGGACCGGATGCTGCTGCTCGCGGTCACCCGGCTCGACCCGGATCGCGAGGCGACGCTGCTTCGGGATCTGATCGAGCGAGGCGTCGACGGGCTGCTCCTGTTGAGTCACCTGCACGACGAGCGGCTCTACACCGCAGCGACCGGCCGCACCCAGCAGGTGCTGCTCGATCGCAGTGCGCCGGTGCCTGGTTTCACGGCGTTCGGGACCGACCACGTCGACGGGGCGCGCCGCGCGACCGAGCACCTCGTCGCCCATGGACATGAGCGGATCGCGCTGGTGTGCGGGCCGCTGCAGCCGTCCATCGTCGGGCTTCGGGTCGAGGGATGGCAGGCGGCGCTCGATGAGCACGGACTCGTCCGCATCCCGCCGGCGATCACCTCGTGGAGCCGCGACGGCGGGTACACGGCCGTCGAGCAGCTGCTCAGGCATCCGGATCCACCCACCGCCATTCTGGCGGGCTCGGACCTGATCGCCATCGGTGTGCTCCGCGCCCTGCGGGACCGAGGCATAGCGGTCCCCGACGACATGGCGGTGATCTCCTACGACGGCACCCCCGAGGCCAACTATGCGACACCGCGCCTCACCACCCTGCGTCAGCCCTTCGAAGACATCGCCGATGCGGCGGTCGCCTCGCTCGTAGACCAGGACTCAGGCCCGGACCATCGTCTGTTTCCCATGGAGTTCCTGGCGGGCGAGTCTTGCGGGTGCAGCGCCTCGTCGTGACGACTGTCGGACCGGTGCGCAAGAATGGGCGCCATGGATCGACCCATCGCGTATAACGACGCCGGCCTCGTGCCGGCCATCGCGCAGGATGCCGGCACCGGAGAGGTGTTGATGCTCGCGTGGATGAATGAGGAGGCGCTGCGGCGCACCATCGAGACGCGGCGGGCCACCTACTGGTCGCGCTCGCGGCAGGAGTACTGGGTGAAGGGCGAGACCTCTGGACACACCCAAGAGGTGGTGTCCCTGCACCTCGACTGCGACGGCGACGCCATCGTGATGCGCGTCAACCAGACCGGAGCCGCCTGCCACACGGGCAACCGCACCTGCTTCTATACGGATCTCCTGGAAGGTGAGCCGGCATGATCGCGGTGAAGCCGTCGCTGGAGGAGTTCCAGGAGATCGCCGCCACGCGTCGTGTGATCAGCGTCTATACCAAGTTCCTGGCCGACGATCTCACCCCGGTCGCGCTCTACCAGGCGCTCTGCGGTGCGCGCGAGGGCACCTACCTGCTCGAGTCCGCCGACGCGGGGGTGTTCTCGCGGTACTCCATCGTCGGTGTGCGAGCAGAGGCGACGCTCACCGAGCAGAACGGTCGCGCCAAGTGGATGGGCCGTGAGCTGGTGGGCATCGAGGACGGCGATCCGCTGGAGGTGCTGCGTCGCACGCTCGAAGAGCTGGCCACGCCGGCCGACGAGGATCTGCCGCCGTTCCATGCGGGTCTGGTGGGCTACCTGGGCTACGACGTGGTGCGGCGGTTGGAGCGCCTGCCCGAGACCACCGTCGACGACCTCCGTCTCCCGGAGCTCACGCTGCTGCTGGCCTCCGAGTTGGCGGTGCTCGATCACCACAAGGGCGAGCTTTGGCTGATCGCCAACGCGATCAACTACGACGGCACCGATGTCGGCGTCGAGCGCGCCTACCTGCGCGCGGTCACCGCCATCGAGAACATGGCCGCCGAGCTGGCGAAGCCCCGTCTGTCGCTGGCCGCTCCGCTCGCGGAGGCCAGGCTGCCCGAGATCCGGCGGCAGCGCACCAGCGAGGAATACTGCGCGATGGTGGAGGCTGCCAAAGAGGAGATCCGTGCGGGGGAGGCCTTCCAGATCGTCGTCTCGCAGCGCTTCGACGTGCCCACGGCCGCCGACGCCCTCGACGTCTACCGCGCTCTGCGCCTCACCAATCCCAGCCCGTATCTGTATCTGATGCGGCTGCCCGGTTTCTCCGTGATCGGCTCGTCACCGGAGGCGCTGGTCACCGTCAAGGACGGCCTGGCCACGACGCGCCCCATCGCGGGCTCCCGGCCGCGCGGGGCCACGCCGGAGGAGGACTCCGCCTTGGCTGCCGAGCTGCTGGCCGATCCCAAGGAACGCGCCGAGCACATCATGCTGGTCGACCTGGGCCGCAACGACCTGGGGAGGATCTCCCAGCCCGGCAGCGTGACGGTGCACGAGTTCATGAACATCCACCGCTACAGCCACATCATGCATTTGGAGGCGGCGGTCAGCGGCCGCGTCGCTGAAGGCCGCACGGCTCTCGACGCGACGCTGGCCTGCTTCCCCGCGGGCACCCTCTCAGGGGCGCCCAAGGTGCGGGCCATGGAGATCATCGACGAGCTGGAACTCAGCCGGCGCGGCCTCTACGGCGGCGTGGTCGGGTATTTCGACTTCGCAGGCAACTCCGACGTGGCCATCGCCATCCGCACGGCGGTGCTGCGCGACGGCATCGCCCATGTGCAGGCCGGCGCGGGCATCGTCGCCGATTCGGTGCCGGAGACCGAGGACGCGGAGTGCCAGCACAAGGCGCGAGCGGTGATCACGGCCATCGGGCGGGCGGAATCGATGGCAAGGCCGTGACCCGAGCACGCACCCTGCTGCTCGGCCTGCTGGGGGCCGCGCTCGGTGGCTTCGCGGGCCAGACGGCCTCGGGGGCCCTGGGTACGATCGCGCTGGCCATCGCGGCCGGGTTCGGCCTCAGCCTGATGCTGCGAGGCGTCGGGTTGCGGGTGATCGGCACCGCCGTGGCGTTGCTCGGATTGCTGGGCTGTGTGCTCAGCGGCTCCGTCGCGACCGACGGTCAACTGTGGGGCTGGGTGGCGTTGCCAGGCTTCCTCGCCGTGGTGGCGGCCGGAGTCCTCCTGTTCCGTTTCGGGCCGAGGTGGGTGCTGGCCCAGGCCGACAGGGCCACCCCGCCCAAAGACCTCTGGAAGCAAATCGACGAGGGGATCGATCCCACGGACGGCGAGGATATGCCCACCGGCGGCGATTCGCGGTAGTCTCGGGCGAAACCAAACGATCTGAGAGGGCGGAGCACCATGGCGGCTACTTCGAAGTACTACCACCACGGCCGGAGCCCCGCGGCCTGGGCGGGTTCGATCACGGGGGCCATCGGCTCCGTCGTCACTGCGATCGGTGCGATCGGCCCCATGTGGACCGTGCTGTGGATCGGCGTGGCGATCATCGTCGTCGCCATCGTTGGCACCATGATCCTCAAGGCGATGGGATACGGGCAGCCCTGATGTCCGTCCTCGACGACATCGTCGCCGGGGTTCGCATCGACATGGCGGAGCGCCGAGGACGGGTCTCCTTGGCGCAGGTCGAGCGCGCTGCGCTCGATGCCACTCCTGCGATGAGTCCCATGGCACGTTTCCGGGCGCCCGAGCTTGCGGTGATCGCGGAGGTCAAGCGCCGCTCCCCGTCGAAGGGCGACCTGGCCCCCATCGAAGATCCGGCTGCGCTAGCCGCCAGCTACGCCGACGGCGGGGCGGCCGCGATCTCGGTGCTCACCGAACAGCGCCGCTTCAACGGCACCCTCGACGACCTCGACGCCGTGCGCGCTCGCGTGTCGACGCCGGTGCTGCGCAAGGACTTCATGGTCGACGAGTACCAGTTCTTCGAGGCCCGCGCCCACGGTGCCGACATGGTGCTGCTGATCGTCGCGTCGCTGACCGACGGTGAGCTGGCCCGTTTCCTCGACCTCGCCCGGCAGCTGGGCATGACCCCGCTGGTCGAGACCCACACCGCCGATGAGGTGGACCGCGCCCTCGACGCGGGCGCCGAGCTGATCGGCGTCAACAACCGAAACCTGAAGACCCTCGACGTCGACCTCGCGACCTTCGCGCCGTTGGCCGAGCGGATCGGAGACCGGGCGGTGCGCGTCGCCGAGTCCGGCATCCTCTCCGCGGCCGATGCGGGTCGGGTGGCCTCCGAAGGCGCCGACGTGATCCTGGTGGGCGAGGCCCTCGTCCGCCATGGCAACCCCGTCGAGGCCGTGAAAGCGTTTATGGCCGCGGCAGCAACTCCCTGAATGCTGCGGCAGAAAGCAACTGATTGATATGTCCCTCCCTGATGCCGCCGGCCACTTCGGCCGCTTCGGCGGTCGTTTCGTGCCCGAGGCGCTGCAAGCTGCGCTGAACGAGTTGGAAGACGAGTTCCACAAGGCTGAGGCCGACCCGGAGTTCCACGCCGAGCTGTCCCGCCTGCAGCGCGACTACTCTGGCCGCCCGACGCCGATCACCGTCGCGTCGAACTTCTCGAAGCTCTGCGGCAACGCCACCATCCTGCTCAAGCGCGAAGACCTGAACCACACGGGCGCGCACAAGATCAACAACGTGCTCGGCCAGGCGCTGCTCACCAAGCGGATGGGCAAGACCCGCGTCATCGCCGAGACTGGCGCCGGCCAGCACGGCGTCGCCACCGCTACCGCCGCCGCGCTGCTCGGCTTGGAGTGCCGCGTCTACATGGGCGAGGTCGACACGCAGCGACAGGCCCTCAACGTGGCGCGCATGCAGCTGCTCGGCGCCGAGGTGATCGCCGTGGCCAACGGCTCACGCACCCTCAAGGACGCCATGAACGAGGCCATGCGCGACTGGGTGACCACCGTCGACAACACGCACTACCTGATCGGCACCGTCGGTGGCCCGCACCCGTTCCCGCTGGTGGTGCGCGAACTGCAGCGCATTATCTCCACCGAGGCGCGGGCCCAGATGCTCACCGACCACGACGGCCTGCCCGACATCGTCGCGGCCTGCGTCGGCGGCGGCTCGAACGCCATCGGTATGTTTGCTGATTTCATCCCCGACGAGTCGGTGCAGCTCTACGGCTTCGAAGCCGAGGGCGACGGCATCCCCACCGGGCGTCACGCCGCGACGATCACCGCCGGGCACCCCGGCGTGCTGCACGGCGCGCGCACCTTCGTGCTGCAGGACGAAGACGGCCAGACCATCGAGTCGCACTCGATCTCCGCCGGCCTCGACTACCCGGGCGTCGGCCCCGAGCACGCTTGGCTCGCCGAGACGGGTCGCGCCACTTATGAGCCCATCACCGATGCCGAGGCGATGGACGCCTTCAAGCTGCTCACCCAGACCGAGGGCATCATCCCCGCGATCGAGTCGGCGCACGCAGTGGCCGGCGCGATGCGGCTGGGCCGCCGCCTGGCCGAGGAGCAGCCCGACGCCCGGCCGACCATCCTGGTCTGCCTGTCCGGGCGCGGCGACAAGGACGTGGCCACGGCCTTCGAATGGTTCGGCCTCGAGGGCAAGCCCGACGCAGTGGTGGGAGGCCAGTGATGCAGCAGTTCACGGACGAGGCGCGGCTGGGCCGCTCCGGCAAGGTCGTTGCCGAATGCTTGGCTCAGGGCCGGCCGGCGCTCGTCGGGTACTACCCGGTGGGCTACCCGACGGTGGCCGACTCGATCGCCGCGGTCGAGGCCATCGTGCAGGGCGTCGACGGGCAGGGCGCGGACATCGTCGAGATCGGCATTCCCTACTCGGATCCGCTGATGGACGGCCCCGTCATCCAGCACGCCACCGGCATCGCCCGGGATCGTGGCGTGCGGACCAAGGACACCTTCGCCGCTGTCGAGGCCGTCGCCAAGGCCGGCGCCATGCCGATGGTGATGACCTACTGGAACCTGATCGAGGCCTACGGCGTCGACGCCTTCACGCGCGACCTGGCGGCTGCCGGCGGCGGGGGCGTGATCACCCCCGATCTGCCCCCGGATGACTGCCCCGAGTGGTTCGCCGCCACCGACGCGCACGGCTTGGACCGCACCTTCCTGATCGCACCGTCGTCGGTCGACGAGCGGATCAAGCTGACCATGGAGGCGTGCCGGGGCTGGGTCTACGCCACGTCGGTGATGGGCGTCACGGGCGCCCGCGATGCAACGTCGGACGCCGCGCCGGTGATCGTCGAGAGGGCCCGGAGCATCGATCCGACGCTGCCCATCGGCATCGGTCTGGGCGTCTCGAACGGCGAGCAGGCGGCCGAGATCGGCGCCTACGCCGACCTGGTGATCGTCGGCTCGGCGCTGCTGAAGACGATGACCACCGACGGGGCCGACCTGGACGGCGACCTGCGCAACCTCCGCGCCCTGATCGCCGATCTGGCGGCGGGTACGGCGCGGGCGCGTCGGTAGGCGCGGTGATGATCTCCCGCCGGGTGATTCTTGCGGGCGCGGGTGTGTCGCTGGTGTTTTCCGGTTGCGCGAGCGGGAATGACGAGCCTGTCGCACTCGTGGAAAAGGGCGACGATTTCAAGGGAACCCGCGTCGAGGACGGTCGGGCCCTGCCTGAGGTGGTGCTGACCGACCAGAACGGCCAGGAGTTCAACCTGGCCACCTCGCCCACCACACCAGTGGTGATGGTGTTCTTCGGCTACACCAACTGTCCCGACGTGTGCCCTGGCATCCTCGCCGACATGGCGACGGCGCGTAGGCGCCTCGATCCCGCGGACGCCGAGAAGGTCAGCCTGATCCTGGTGACCACCGACCCGGCACGAGATACCCCCGAAGCATTGGGGGAGTACCTGGTGCGCGTCGACGAGGGCTTTATCGGCTTGACCGGCCCCCTGGAGGATATCGTCGCAGCGGGCGAGCAGGTGGGTATCGCCGTCGACAAGGGCAAGGAACTGCCCAGCGGCGGCTACGAAGTGGACCACTCCACCCAGGTCCTGGCCTTCGACGACAATCGCCGGATGGCGATGGTCTGGAGCCAGCCATCCATCGCCGACATGCGCGACGATCTACAACACCTCCTCGCCGACCTCGGCTGAGCGGCGCAGCCCCAATCGTGGGCGAGGCGACGTACAAGACTGGCTATATGGCTTGGCCCGTGCAACAAACGGAGTCAGCCCCATCTGCTGATGCGGCAAAGCCGACGCCCAACAACTACGCGTCCGGGATAGGTGCCGTGTATGTCGTGGTGGGGCGACCGCTAGAGTGAGAGCGCCGCCAAGGAGGTCGGTCGTGACGAAGCGGAGGAGAGCATGGTCAGGCAGTTCACAGTGCAGAAGGACGACGGCACGATGTGGTGGATGTCCTACACCAGCAGCGGCGTCAAGTGGACTCCGATAAGCAGCCAGACTGACCTCTGGGCTGGTTCTTTCCCAACAACGCCGCCCAGCAGCCCGACGACCGATCATGCAGCCTCGGAGGTCGCTTCGACAGTCCAGAGTGGACTGAGTCTGCTAACCGGCATATCGGGCATTCAGGCCATCGCCGGGGTCGGGCAGGCAGCGTCAATGGTTGGGATGTGGTGGGAGGAGCACCAGCGGCGACTGTTCGATGAAGCCAGACACGAGGAGTCCAGGCGAGTCCTCTGGCTCGGCGACATGATCGTTCGTTGGGCAGCCGAGCATAAGGACGGTGACCACCTGAACCTACGCGTCACCGAACACCTTGCTCGCGAGGCGAAGGAAACGATGAACGTACTCGTGTCCAACAAGAAGGTGACCTTTCCCCAGTCCCTGCTTTGCGACCTTGGGGAGATCCAGGACTCGCTAGGGGCGTTCCGTTCGCTGATTCTTACGCAGTTTGAGGAACTGGCGGCAAGTCAGGTTGTCGATCTTGACAGAGCTGTCCGTGAGGCATTGCCCGGCAGACGCTTCAACTTGGATTTCATCCGTCAACTCGGAAAAGACCCCGCGCGGGCGTTGGAAGCATCGCTAGGAGCCAGAGGGAAGCGAGGCTTTGACCACGAGTTCGCGGAACCGCTGCTCCACGCGAACGGATTCACTGAGCGCGTGTTCCCCAGTGTCCTGCCAGCTGTCACAGAAGCGAAGAAGGCCGAGGAACCTGGCGTACTCGATCAGGTGGTCTCCTTTTTTGCGGGTGCGCTCGCGAACCTGTCCGCTGATGAGGTCAATCCTGAAGCTATAGAGCGGCGGACGGCTTTCCGCGAGTTGACTTTGCTTCCTGCGGAAGTTTTGCGTGTGCGGGCCTTGAACTCCGCTTGGCTTGCCACCAGCGCCATTGTGGCCAAGGGCACCGGTCGCGAGGTTGGGGTGCAGGTGGGATCTCGTGCAGTCAGAGTCGCCCTTGAGACTCCTGCTTTTCGACAGGAACTGCCTGCTCGAACAGACTCAAGTGACCCCATGGCGTGATCAGCTGGTGGGGATTCTCCCAACCGGCGGCTACTAGGAGGATTATCTCACCCGCGTTCCTGGGTTGGACGAGAAGTGCCGGACCGCCGTGGCCCGGAGCAAGACATTGATCACCACCGTATAGCCTCTCCTGGTCAACGTTGGCCGAATAGACAACACGGATCTTTTGGTGGATCCCTACGGCGTTCGCATCTGTACTTGTGTACACAGGGATTACACAAACTGGAGGTGGTTGAGATGAGTACGAGTGTGGGGGGTGCGGGAGTTCCGTCGTGACCTCGCGGACTACATCGACGGGGATGAACCGGTCACCGTGACCCGGCATGGCCGGAGGGTTGGCGTCTTCATCCCAACCCATGGGGATCGTGAAGAGGCTGTTGCTGCGTACCAGGCAGCGTCGGGACGGCTGCGTGCGCTGATGGCTGAGCATGGTGCCGACGAAGATGAGATCGTCGCTGAGTTCGACAAAGCACGTCGAGCAGCTCGGAAGAGTCGCCATGGACCTGGCGAGTCGTAACGCGGGGAACGGGGCTGCGTGAGGCTAGCGGTACTCCTCGTCGAGGAGATGGCAAAAATAAAAGTGGCTGAGCGGGGGGTATCTGTGCAATACGTACAGATCACCCGCGCTCAGCCACTTTTGTGAACGGCACCCAGTCAGTCGAGCTGTTCGAACTTGCGTCGCCAAGCCGAGCGGATGGGGTTGGCGTCGGCGACCAGTACCTCGAAGCGGCGATCGGCGATGTTGGCAGCCTCGCCCACGGCCCGGCGTAGTTCCCGCTTCGGGGACGACTCGACGCGGCGCCAGCTGTCGGCGAGGATCTGCGGCAGCGTCGTCGTGGTGGAGATCGTGTAGAGCAGCGGCAGGCCGAACTTGTCCTGGTAGGCGGCTGAGACGGCCATCAGGCTGTCGCGGTCGACGTCGTCCATCCGGTCGGACGCCAGCGATCCGGTCGCCACCAGGGCGGCGACGTCCTCGGGGGTGTTTGTCTCGGTGTGGTCCAGCAGCAGATCCGCGATGTCGGGGTAGCGCAGGATGAGCTCGCGCTGCTCCTGCTCGTCGGCGGAGATCAGCGCCCCTTGGAAGGCCGCCCGGAGCTCGGCGGCGTTGGCGAAGGGACGCTGCGCATAGGCGCGCTCGGCGGGCCAGGTGACCGATCGAGGAAAGAGACTTCTGAAGGTGGCGATGAAGTGCGCCTCGTCCATCCGGTTGATGTCGTCGAGGCTGATGTTCCGGCTGCCGATCTGCGCCACGGAGGGCCCGGCCTGGTGTCCGATGTGGAAGAACAGCAGGTTCAGCCCGATCGCCGTGATAGCGCCGATGGTGACGCCGGAGCCGAAGAAGATCTGCGCCCAGCCGGGCACGGCCTGGGCGATGCCGGGCTGCAAGGTGACCAGCAGCGCGAGCGCGACGGAGGTGGAGACGATGACCTGATTGCGGTTGTCGTGCAGATCGGCCTTCATCAGCGTCTGAATGCCGACGAAGGCGACGTTGGCGAACATGGCCAGCGACGCGCCGCCGAGCACAGGGCCGGGGATGGCGGCGACGATGGCCCCGGCCTTCGGAATGAGCCCGAGGATGATCATGAACACGCCGGCCATGGCCACCACCCAGCGCGACTTCACGCGGGTGAGTCGCACCAGACCGACGTTCTGCGCGAAGCAGGTGTAGGGGAAGGAGTTGAGCACGCCGCCGAGCGCGGTGGACAGCCCGTCGGCCCGCAGCGCGCCAGCGATGTGCTTGGGCGTGATCCGCTTGCCCACCACCTCCCCGGTGGCGAAGACGTCGCCCGTGGTCTCGACGGCGGTAATCGCCATCACGATCAGCATCGACACGATGGCGCCGACGGTGAACTTCGGCCAGCCGAAATAGAACGGCGTGGTGACGCCCAGCCAGGCTGACTCGCCGACGCTGGTGAAGCTGGTGTCGCCTAGCGAAAGCGCCAGCAGGGTGCCGACCACCAGACCGATCAGCACCGCGATAGTGGCCATGAAGCCCTTGAAGAAACGCTGCATCAGCACGATGATCGCCAGCGTGCCGAGCGCGTACATCAGGTTGCGGCTGAGTTCGCCGCCGGTGGCCGTCTCACCTGTCGCGCCGCGCACGATGTCGCCGGCGGAGACGCCGATCAGCGTCGTGCCCATGATGGTCAGCAGGGTGCCCGTCACCACCGGCGGGAAGAAGCGGATCAACCGGGAGAAGTAGGGCGCGACGAAGAACGTCGCCAGCCCCGCGACGATGATCGAGCCGTAGATCTCGGCCAACCCTTCGGTGCCGCCGCCGGCCGCCAACCCGATGGCGATGATGGGGGAGACCGCAGTGAAGGTCACGCCCTGGATTAGAGGCAACCGCACGCCGACCTTCCAGAAGCCCACCGACTGGATGATCGTCGCGATGCCGCAGGTGAACAGGTCGGCGTTGATCAGGTGGATCAGGTCGTGGGTGGACAGGCCGAGGGCGCCCGCGATCACGATGGGCACGATCACGGCACCTGCGTAGAAGGCCAGCACATGCTGGAGTCCGAGCGCCGTCAGCTGGGGCGCGGGCGGAACCTGATCGACGGGGTGAACGCGACGAGCCGGACTGGACACGGACATGACCCTTGCCTCCTGAGGCTGAAGTAGGGATCTCAGACGAACCACGACACAATTTAGTGGCTCGGCGCATGTAACGACTATTCGACGGCGTGGAAGGCCGCTGAGCGTGACCTGTTTCAGTGACGTAACAGGTTTTTTACGAGTTCTCGCTGGAGCCCGAACGGGATTGTTTCGCGGGTTTTGAGGCGCCTATCGTCGTCCTGCCGCGGCCGTGAGGTGCGGTGTGACAGAAGGGACGAGATATGGCACCCAGTGTGTTTCCGCAGCGTGAGAAGGTTGGCCTCTACGATCCCGCCTACGAGCATGACGCCTGCGGCGTCGCCTTCGTCGCCCACCTGAACGGGGTGCCGAAGCACACCATCGTCGAGCAGGGCCTCGAGGCGCTGCGCAACCTCGACCACCGCGGCGCCACCGGTGCCGACGAGGCCGCGGGCGACGGCGCCGGCATCCTGATCCAGGTGCCTGACCGGTTCCTGCGCGAGGTCGTCGACGTGAAGCTGCCCGAAGAGGGCCACTACGCCGTCGGCATGGCCTTCCTGCCCGTCGACGAGGACCGCCGTGCGGAGGCGAAGGCCGCCATCGAGCGGATCGCCGACGAGGAAGACCTGGACGTTCTCGCCTGGCGCGAGGTGCCCGTCGATACCTCCACCCTGTCGCCCATCTCCATCGGCGCCATGCCGCACTTCGAGCAGCTGATCGTCGCCGGTCGCTCCGACCAGGGCGGCATCGACCTCGACCGCTACACCTTCGTGCTGCGCCGCCGCGTCCAGCACGAGGTGAGCGTCTACTTCTCGTCGCTGTCCTCGCGCACCCTCGTCTACAAGGGCATGCTGACCACCGACCAGCTCGAAGAGGTCTTCCCCGAACTGCACGACGAGCGCATCGAGTCGGCGCTGGCCCTGGTGCACTCGCGCTTCTCCACCAACACCTTCCCCGCCTGGGAGCTGGCCCACCCCTACCGGCTGATCGCGCACAACGGCGAGATCAACACGGTGCGCGGCAACCGCAACTGGATGCGGGCTCGCGAGGCGCTGCTCACCTCCGACAAGATCCCCGGCAACCTGGAGCGCCTGTTCCCGATCTGCACCCCGTCGGGCTCCGACTCGGCATCCTTCGACGAGGTGCTGGAGCTGCTGCACCTGGGCGGTCGCTCGCTGCCGCATGCGGTGCTGATGATGATTCCCGAGGCCTGGGAGTCGCACAAGGAGATGGACCCCAAGCGCCGCGCGTTCTACGAGTACCACTCGCTGATCATGGAGCCCTGGGACGGCCCCGCTTGTATGACTTTCACCGATGGCTCGCTGATCGGCGCCTGCCTCGACCGTAACGGGCTTCGTCCGGGCCGCTACTGGGAGACCGCCGACGGCCTGGTGGTCTTCGCCTCCGAGGCCGGCGTGCTGCCGATCCCCGCCGACCAGGTGGTGCGCAAGGGCCGCCTGCAGCCGGGCCGGATGCTGCTGCTTGACCTGGAGCGCCACAAGATCCTCTCCGACGACGAGGTGAAGGGCGAGCTGGCCGACGCGCACCCGTACGGCGAGTGGGTCGAGTCCAACCGCATCGAGCTGGACAAGCTGCCCGGCCGTGCCCACATCGTGCACTCGCACGCCTCCGTCACCCGCCGCCAGCAGGTGTTCGGTTACACCGAGGAAGACCTGCGCCTGATCGTCGCCCCGATGGCCAACTCGGGCGCCGAGCCGATCGGCTCCATGGGCACCGACTCGCCGATCGCGGTGCTGTCGAACCGCCCGCGGATGCTGTTCGACTACTTCAAGCAGCTGTTCGCCCAGGTGACCAACCCGCCGCTCGACGCGATCCGCGAGGAGCTGGTGACGTCGCTGACCGCGACGCTGGGCGCCGAGCGCAACCTGCTGGAACCGTCGTCGGAGTCGGCCCGCGTGATCACCATGGCCAAGCCGATCCTCGACTCCGAGCAGCTGGCCAAGATCGTCCGCCTGGGCGAGGACGGCAACCTGCCGGGCTACCACACCCACGTCATCAAGGGTCACTACAAGGTGGCCGGCGGGGGGCGCGCGCTCGCGTCGAAGATCGACGAGCTGTGCCAGGAGGTCTCCGCGGCAATCCGTGGGGGAGCCAAGGCCATCGTGCTGTCGGATCGTCACTCGACGCCGGAGCAGGCGCCCATCCCGTCGCTGCTGCTGACCGCCGCCATCCACCACCATCTGGTGCGCGAGAAGAGTCGCACTCAGGCCGCTTTGATCGTCGAGGCCGGCGACGTGCGCGAGGTGCACCACGTCGCGCTGCTGCTCGGCTTCGGCGCCTCGGCCGTCAACCCGTACCTGGCGTTCGAATCGGCCGAAGACCTGGCGCGCCGCGAGATGTACGTCAGCGCCACCCCGGAGCAGGCCATCGCCAACGTCGCCAAGGCGCTGGCCAAGGGCGTGCTGAAGGTGATGAGCAAGATGGGCGTCTCCACCGTCGCCTCGTACACCGGCGCGCAGATCTTCGAGGCCATCGGTCTCTCCGATGAACTGGTGGAGCGCTACTTCACCGGCACCACGTCGCGGATCGGCGGCATCGGCATCGACGAGCTTGCGCAGGAGATCCGGCAGCGTCATCTCACCGCCTACCCGGCCGACGGCATCCCGCTGGCGCACCGCAGCCTTCCGATCGGCGGCGAGTACCAGTGGCGCCGCGAGGGCGAGCCGCACCTGTTCGACCCTGAGACGGTGTTCCGCCTGCAGCACGCCACCCGGACTGGCTCCTACGACACGTTCAAGAAGTACACCTCGCTGGTGAACTCGAACTCCGAGCGGATCATGACGCTGCGCTCACTGCTGACTTTCGCGCCTGAGAACGAGCCCATCTCGATCGACGAGGTGGAGTCGATCGATTCCATCGTGAAGCGGTTCTCCACCGGCGCGATGAGCTACGGCTCGATCTCGATGGAGGCGCACCAGACGCTGGCCATCGCGATGAACCAGATCGGCGGCAAGTCGAACACGGGCGAGGGCGGTGAGGATCCGGAGCGACTGCACGACCCGCGCCGTCGTTCCGCCATCAAGCAGGTGGCCTCCGGCCGCTTCGGCGTCACCTCGGAGTACCTCACCTACTCCGACGACATCCAGATCAAGATGGCCCAGGGCGCCAAGCCCGGCGAGGGCGGCCAGCTGCCCGGACCCAAGGTCTACCCCTGGGTGGCCAAGACCCGGCACTCGACGCCCGGCGTCGGCCTGATCTCGCCACCGCCGCACCACGACATCTACTCGATCGAGGATCTGAAGCAGCTGATCCACGACCTGAAGTGCGCCAACCCGTCGGCCCGTGTCCACGTGAAGCTGGTCTCCGAGGTGGGCGTGGGCACCGTGGCGGCGGGCGTGTCCAAGGCCAAAGCCGACGTGGTGCTGATCTCCGGCCACGACGGCGGCACCGGTGCGGCGCCGCTGACCTCCGTCAAGCACGCCGGCGCACCGTGGGAGCTCGGCCTGGCCGAGACCCAGCAGACGCTGTTGCTCAACGGGCTGCGCGACCGCATCGTCGTGCAGGCCGACGGTCAGCTCAAGACCGGCCGCGACGTGCTGGTCGCCGCCCTGCTGGGTGCCGAGGAGTACGGCTTCGCGACCGCCCCGCTGGTGGTGACCGGCTGCATCATGATGCGTGTCTGCCACAAGGACACCTGCCCCGTGGGCGTCGCGACGCAGAACCCGGAGCTGCGCTCGCGCTTCGCCGGCGATCCGCAGCACGTGATCAACTTCTTCCGCTTCATGGCGCAGGAGGTCCGCGAGCTGCTGGCCGAGCTGGGCCTGCGCAGCCTCGACGAGGCGATTGGCCGCGTCGACCTGCTCGACGTGTCGAAGGCCGTCGGCCACTGGAAGACTCAGGGCCTCGACCTGGAGCCGATCCTTACCAAGATCGAGCTGCCCGAGGGTGCCCCGCTGAAGAGCGTCGTCGGCCAGGATCACGGTCTCGAGACCAAGCTGGACGTGGAGCTGATCAAGCTCGCCGAGCCCGCGCTGACCAGGGGCGAGAAGGTGGCCCACACCGTCGCGGTGCGCAACGTCGACCGCACGGTGGGCACCACGCTGGGCCACGAGGTGACCAAGGCCACCGAGGGACGCGGTCTGGAGCCGGGCACCATCGAGTTCACCATGCACGGCACCGGCGGCCAGAGCTTCGGCGCCTTCCTGCCGCGCGGCGTCACGCTGCGCCTGATCGGCGACTCGAACGACTACTTCGGCAAGGGCCTCTCGGGCGGACGCCTGATCGTCGCCCCGCCGCCGGAGGCCTCGTTCGACGCGTCCGAGCAGATCGTGGCCGGAAACGTGATCGGCTACGGCGCGACGTCGGGGCAGCTGTTCCTGCGCGGTCGCGTCGGCGAGCGGTTCTGCGTGCGCAACTCGGGCGCCACCGCGGTGGTCGAGGGTGTGGGCGACCACGGCTGCGAGTACATGACCGGCGGCGAGGTGCTGGTGCTCGGACGCACCGGGCGCAACTTCGCGGCGGGCATGTCGGGCGGCACCGCCTGGGTGCTCGACCTCAACCCCAAGCGCCTCAACACCGAGCTGGTGGATGCGCTGCGTCCGACGGCCAAGGATCTCAACCGGATCCGCGAGCTGCTCACGGAGCACAGCTACGAGACCGGATCGCCGGTTGCGAGCAGCCTGCTGCAGCTGAGCGACGAGGAACTGGCCGTGCGGTTCACCTCCGTGGTGCCGCGCGACTACGCCCGGATCATGACGGTGGCCGCCCAGTCGGCCGCCGAGGGCCTGAGCGACGAAGAGATGACCAAGATGATGATGGAGGCGGCTCATGGCTGATCCGAAGGGCTTCATGACCACCCCTCGCAAGGTCGCCGACCGGCGGCCCGTCGAGGAGCGGGTGGAGGACTGGCGCGAGGTCTACCCCGGCACCCCCGGGCGCGCCCTGCTGCCGATCATCACCAAGCAGGCCGGACGCTGCATGGACTGCGGCATCCCGTTCTGCCATAACGGCTGCCCACTGGGCAACCTGATCCCCGAGTGGAACGACCTGGTGTGGCGCGACGAATGGCAGCCGGCGCTGGAGCGTCTGCACGCCACCAACAACTTCCCCGAGTTCACCGGGCGGCTGTGCCCGGCGCCCTGCGAGACGGCCTGCGTCGTCGGCATCAACCGGGATCCGGTGACCATCAAGAACGTCGAGGTGTCGATCATCGACAAGGCGTGGGATGACTCCCGCGTCGTGCCGCAGCAGCCGGCGTGGCATACCGCTAAGACGGTGGCCGTGATCGGCTCGGGTCCGTCGGGCCTGGCGGTGGCTCAGCAGCTCACGCGGGCCGGCCACACGGTTGTCGTCTACGAGCGGGCCGACGCCATCGGCGGCCTGCTGCGCTACGGCATCCCCGAGTTCAAGATGGAGAAGGCCGTTCTCAACCGCCGCCTGAAGCAGATGGTGCTGGAGGGAACCCAGTTCAAGACCGGCGTCAACATCGGCGTCGACATCACAGGCCCCGAGCTGTTGGACATGTACGAGGCCGTGGTGCTGGCCATCGGCTCGACGATGCCCCGCGACCTCCCGGCGCCCGGGCGTGACGAGCTGGGCGGCATCCATCAGGCCATGGAGTACCTGCCGCAGGCCAACCGCGTCGCCGTCGGCCAGGACGTCGAGAACCAGATCCTGGCGACCGACAAGGACGTCGTGATCATCGGCGGCGGCGACACCGGCGCCGACTGCCTGGGCACCGCGATCCGTCAGGGAGCGCGCTCGATCACCCAGCTCGAGATCATGCCGATGCCGCCGGAGGCTCGCCCCACCGGGCAGCCGTGGCCCACCTACCCGATGACCTTCAAGGTCACCTCGGCCCACGAGGAGGGCGGCGACCGCGTCTACGCGGTCTCGACCGTGCGCTTCGTCGGCGACGACGAGGGCAACGTCGCGGGCCTGGACATCGTCGAGGTGAAGTTCGACGCCGGCCGCTTCGTCCCCCAGGAGGGCACCGAGCGCTACATCCCCGCGCAGCTGGTGCTGCTGGCCATGGGCTTCACCGGCCCTCAGCAGGCCGGCTTGGTGGAGCAGCTGGGTGTTGAGCTCGACCCCCGCGGCAACATCGCGCGCGACGAGAACTACGCCACCAGTGTGCCGAAGGTCTTCGCCTGTGGCGACGCCGGCCGTGGTCAGTCGCTGATCGTGTGGGCCATCGCCGAGGGTCGCAGTTGCGGGAAGGGAGTCGACGAGTTCCTCTCCGGCTCCTCCAAGCTGCCGCGCCCGATCGGCCCGGAGGTCCGCCAACTCCTGGTGTGACGACGCTCCTCGGCTGGGCCGCACGTCGACGACCGTGAGTGTCAGCGGAGGCGTTCCACCTCGCGACGGTAGGCATCTGGGGCGACGCCGGCGATGGCGTGGAAGTCCTTCGTCAGGTGCGAGTGATCGGTGTAGCCGAGGTCGGCGGCGATGGAGGCCACGTCGGCGTCCATCCTGGTGACGAGCGTCCGGGCCACCTCCTGCAGTCGGATGCGCCGGCTGATCCACTTAGGACCATGGCCGAGGGTCGAGGCGAGGGCCCGCTGGATCGTGCGTTCGCTGCAGTGGAATCGCTGGGCGAGGGAGGGGCCGGTCTTGTGATGCAGCTGGGTTCTCATCTCATCCAGCACGTCGTTGGCGAGCAGGCCGGCGGGCGTGGGTGGGTGCTCCGCCAGCAGCCGTTCGATCAGCCTGTTGGCCGCGTCGGCCCTGTCGGAGGCACCCGACTCTGCTGCCACGGCGCTCATGAGGGCGTGCAGTCGAGCGTCCAGCGTGGTGGTCAACGGCATCGTGCGATTCGCGACCGAGGTGACGACGAGATCGCTGAGCACGGCCAGCCCTGCCGGTCGGAGGCGGATCGCGAACACGTCGCCGGTGCCTCGGATGGTGCGGCGCCAAGCCCGATCCTGCACACCAGTCACGACGAGCGGCGCCGGCACCGTGCCGGCTTCGGCGGTCAGTGTGACTGCGGGCAGGTCGATGATCCGCTGATCCAGCTGTTCGGAATCGTCGAGCGCCCACGACACGTGCCAGTACTGATCGACCACGGCGGACACCGTCGGGGCGGGGTCGATCCAGCCCGCCGCGAACCGGACCAGACGATCAGGGTGCAGCACGCCGGAGCGCTCGTCGACCGCGATCGGCCTCGCCTCGTCGGCTGAGTGCACATCGATCATGGGATCAGTCTTCCTGGCTTGTCGCCTTTTTCCTATCGTCGCTCATGGTCGGTCACAAGACTGGGCGCATGGAAAACCTGCACCACGTCGTCAGCGCCACAGGCGTCGAAAGAACTTGAGAGGCGCGGAACATGTTCGACGTCATCGCCCACGTCAGCTGGCTCGGGGTCGCCCTCGCGGCGCTGGCCTACTACATTCTCGGGGCCATCTGGTTCACGCCGCTGTTCGGCAAGACCTGGGATCGCGCCATCGGCCATGAGGTCTCCGGTGCTCGCCGGTTCGGTGCCGACTACTACATCGTCCCGCTGGTGAGCGCGGTGCTGGTCTCTGTCGCCCTCGGGGTGCTTCTCGCCGTCGCCGCTCCGGCCAGCATGAGCGAGGCCCTCATCGTCGGGGTCATCGTGGGCGGCGGCGTCGCGCTACCGGTGTCGATGAACAACGCGCTGACTCCTCATACCCCTCACCCTTACGTCTTCGGTGCCGTCACCGGCGGCTACCACATGGTCGGCATCGTCGTCGTGGCTGCGGTCCTCGGTGGGTTCATGACATAGAGATCCCGCGGATAGGTGGTACCTATGGCGGCACACCGAGCGGCGACCTGGCTTCGTCATTGAACTCATCGGCATATCCAGAGATCCCACTAGGATTCGGGTCATGAGCGAGTATCCGGAGCTGGAGGCCTACCGTCGTGGCCCGAAGGGCGACATCGACCGCTTCCTCGGTCTCTGGATCGAACTGATCGTCGCGGGTAAGCAGGCGCGGACGCGAGGCGGAATGAAAAGAGCAGGTCGTACGGTGTCCGGCTTCTTGGGGCAGAAGCCCGTGAAGGCCGTTCTCGACGCGGGTGCGCACGACGTGATCGACGAGCACCTCCGTGACTCCGCCCGCGTGTACTTCGAGACCTGCCAGAGCGACAGCCAGTACAGCGCCGTCCTCTTCGGCACCAAGCGGCTGAGCGCGGAACAGGTCCGTGCGAAGGCAGCGGCAGAGGCCGCCGGGGCGATCGGCCTCCTGGGGGACAGCGGCGTGCTCGAAGGCGTCGCCGCGCGCCTACCGCGACTGCTCGTCGACGGCTACCTCTCCGCCTTCGATTCCGACGACGCAGCATCCCTGCTCCGAGCTGCGATCAGCCGCTCGGACTCGGCCAGCAAGGTCGCCGACCTGCTCTGGTGAAGGTGTGTATCGCTGGAATGATCAACGCCAGATTCATTCGATGCGGAGCGGCAGGTGGATGCGAGAAAGGCGGCCAACGACTGCCGGACCTGAAGCCGTACTCCAGGCGATCGTGAAGTGAATCAGCCGGGCGTCCGACGGACGCTCGCGTGGGCATTCGCGATGACAGCGCGAGCCTCGTCGGGAACGAGGGGCTCATCCTGCAATTCGTCTAGCGGTAGCCAGCACGGCTGGTAGCTGTTTTCAGTGGACTGCTGGGCAGATTCCGGACCTCCAACGACCAGTTGGCCCGGCTGAGCCTGGACGAGGAAGTAGTGGGCGGTTCTGTCGGGGTGCTGGATGGTGGTCAGGTGTCGGGAGACGACTCCGGTGAGGCTGGTCTCTTCGTACAACTCGCGCACGACCGCCGCTGCGGGCAGTTCGCCGTTCTCGACCCCGCCACCGGGCAGCACGGTATACGTCCGGCCGTCCTTGTAACGTCGCATGACGAGGACCGAATCCCCAGCAAAACAGATAGCGACTGCGCGGTCTTTTGACATCTCTTGCCTCCTGTCGTGGGCCGGTGATCTTGAACCGTGTATACCCGCAGTGTCACGTGCAGGCCTTTTGCCTCCGGTTAGGCGGAGCCGGTGGCGTTGGGGCCGATTTTGGTCTGGGGCCGAGATTGCGTCGCGGCGGTTGGAACGCGGCCGGAAAGGAGATTACTCCGCAAGTGCAGCGCGAAGATCGACGGCGAGTTGGGCGGCTGCCTCGTTCTCGACGCGACGGGTGGAGACGCTCTCCACGTTCAGGGCCACCGGCATGCCGATCCGGCGACCGTACTGGATCATGTCGTGGGCGATCGTCTTCGCCTGTTCCACGGAGGTGTCGAGGGTGTCATCGGCGCGGCGAAGGTCGCGCTGCACCCAGTGCGGAACCTGCACGCCGAGCCAGTCGAGGAACTCGAGCGTCTTGACGGAGCCGCACACCGAATGCGTGAACACCACCGGCCTGGGCGCCACGTCGCGTCGTTCGCATTCGTCGATGTAGTCGGCCAGCAGGTTCTTGGCGGCATTGGCGTCGTAGAGGATCTGGCTGACGAAGAACGAGACCCCGGCGTCCTGTTTCGCGAGCATCCGGAGGTGCTCGTCGCCCTTGGCGGTGTGCCGCTCGGGGATCAGCACGGCCCCGGTGAGCAGATCTGGTCGCAGCTCGTTGCGCAGCTCGTAGGCGCGTCGCAGCGTCGTCGCTCCCACCTGCTGGCTCGACGATGCCCCCACCAGCACGGTCAAAACCCGGTCGGCGTCCTGCGACTGCAACCACGCGGTGAGTTCAGCCTCGGTGTACTTGCCGACGGCGCGGTAGATCACGGTCGGTTTCTGCCACTCGGTGAGGTGCCGGTCCAGGTAGTCGGAGGGGTCGAGCGTCGCCAGGAAGGGGAACGGGCGCGTCTCGGGATTCCGGTCCTGCTCCTCGGCGATGTCGTAGAGCACCACCCCGTCGGGATCGATGTTCCGAAGTCGGGCGAGCGTCGTCGCAGTGGTTCGGGCGAGACGGTCGGCGGGCGTCGACATCTTGGGCGGGGTGATGCCGAAGAGAAGGAAACCGCCTTGTCCCGCGCGAACTCGTTGCACCACATCCATGCGCAGGACTGTAGCGAGGCCGGCCAGCGGGGGCGAACCGTTGCCACTGCCGTTCGTGATCAGCGCAATCCAGAGCCGCGAAACCCCCTACATTCCGAGCCTTATCAGGACGATTCCACCGACCGTGACAAGGGTGGCGACGATGCCTACCGCTCCGGGTTTCTCGCGGAAGAAGATCATCCCGGCGATCCCGGCCATCAGCACCCCCGTCTCGCGCAGCGCCGACACCAAGGCCAGGGGAGCAACGGACTGCGCCCACACGACGATCGTGTAGGCGGCCAGAGACAACAGCCCGCCGACCATCCCGATGCGCGCGTGGCGTCGAATGCCACGGAGGTGTGCGCGACG
Organism: Tessaracoccus caeni; assembly: GCF_029211185.1. Classification (GTDB taxonomy): domain Bacteria; phylum Actinomycetota; class Actinomycetes; order Propionibacteriales; family Propionibacteriaceae; genus Arachnia; species Arachnia caeni. The sequence goes on along the minus strand of NZ_JARGDO010000016.1, from coordinate 51,379 downwards.
GTCGCGCGCCAGCAGCAGGCAACTGAGGGGGATCGCGACGCCCTGCAGCAGAAACAGCCACGCGGCATAGCCGAGCGCCGTTCCCGCCACCCGCACGCCGACGCCGTCGACGAAGGAATAGCCGGTCACGCAGGCGCCCACGGCGAGCGCCAGCAGCAACCCTGTGCGCGTGCTGCGGGGGTGGCGGAGGAAGGCGAGCGCGAGGAGGGCGCCGATGACCAGCACCACTCCGATCATCTGAAGCGCGTGCAGCCGTTCCCCGAGCACGGTGAGGGAGAGCACGGTCACACCCAGGACGGCCAGCCCTCGGGTGAGGGGATAAGCGACGCTGAAGTCGGTGCGCGCGTAGGCGGCGGTGAGCAGCAAGAGATAGAGGCTCTGCAGGAAGGCCGAGGCGATCAGCGCGGGCCACGACGCCGGCTCCGGCACCGGCAGGATCACGCAGCCGATCGCTCCGGCGACCAGATAGGCCAGCCCGATGAGGGCCGACGACACCAGCCGATCAGGGATCGCCTTGGCGATCACGTTCCAGGCCGCGTGCATCAGGGCCGATGCGAGCACGGCCAAAAGGACTGCTCCGCTCATGTGCGACGGGGAAGCCGTGGCGCTGGATCAGTGGGATGCGGATGCGTCTCAGGCACCTGGCAAGAATAGACCTCACGCAGTGAGGTGGGCGTGAGCGACAGCCGTGGTCGACGACGTGCGACGGTTGTTGTGACGACCCTCGTGGTGTCAGGGTTCCGCAGCTGCGCCGACATCTTCACCTTCTTCGAACTCAACCGGTCGTTGATTGAGTAGGGCGTCGTTCATCTCGATTGACTCTGATGCGACCGGCTTCCGGGCCGTAACGAGTCGAGAACTCGTATCGGGCTAGGATCGAGAGGTGAAGACTCCCAGCAGGAAGCGCCCTCGCCCGCAGGCGCTGGCTGTTGCGCCGAGTTCCGAAGATCTGGCCGCCTGGGCCGCGACCGTCCGTTACGTCGGTTCACCAGAGCACAAAACCTATCCATCGTTTGCCGGACGTCCAAAGCTCCGCTCGGATGCCACTCCTTGTCCCACGGAGTACAAGGATGCGGACATGATCTGTGGCTGGCTACGAAACGCGATCCTTCAGGGCAACGTCAGCGCTTTTCGAGATCAAGAGTGCTTTCCTCGCTATGTCTGGGCGAAGCTGGATGGAACCTGGTTTGAGGCGCGACTGGTGAACGCTACGGCGGGTACTTACAAGGGCTATCCGGTCACGGAGGCCAGCATTCCTCGCGAACTACGGGAGCGGTTGTCATGACACTCACCATCACCTGCGATTGGGAGTCTGCCTCCGGTGTTCGTGCCCCTGAGCTACGGGCCACCTGGGGCAGGCTGCGGATCATGATCGGCGACGAGATCGTCACTCTCGTGAAAGAACTGGAGTCTCCTTCGCAGATCCGGGAGAGCATCGACGCTGCGGCCTATCCTCTGGCGGAATGGCTTGCTTTGAACTGGTGGGATCTAGAGACAGCCTCCCATCTGCCGACGTATGGCGGCCTGAACCTCAGTGGTGCGGGTGAGGGCTTCCCGTGGCCGTCCATGACCTTGCGGTCGGATAGACAGCAAATGTGGATTCAGTCGCCAAGACGAAACGATCCGAATCAGCGCGTGCGCGTGCTCGGTTCGGTCGACGCGGTGCTTGACGCTGATGAGGTTCGCCACGCGTTGAGCCGATTCATCGACGCCACCGTGCGTCGGCTTGAGGACTGCAACGTCACCGACACCCTCCTGCAAGAGGAATGGGCCTCGATCCAGTCAAGCGACACCGATGAGCGAGAGTTCGCGATTGTCGCTGCCTCGTGGGGTTTCGACCCTTACAACATCAGCGACGATGACGCGCGCGCCTTGCTTTCGGCGGCTGACACGTTGGGGGATGGCGCGTTGCTTGCCGATCTGTCGCGTGCCGTGCCGATCTCTGAGCTCGGTTCGGCAGACCGGTGGGTGAGAGACGCACTCGAGCGCACGGCCCCGACGCGCTTGCCGAAGGGTCTGGGAGTTCCACTCCTTGAGCCCCTGGCTGATGTGTCTGGCTCCGCCCCGTGGAGGGAAGGCTACGAGAGAGCACGTCGGCTCAGACACGCACTTGATCTCACACCGGAGCGTCCGGTCGCGATCGAAGAACTTGTCGGCCTCGCCAGTGCGACGACCGAGCCTCCGGTCAACGTCGAGGCGCTCGTCAGGATTGACGGAGATGCGATGGGAGCGGTTGTGGGACCGGGCATCGGGCCAGCCACCCCGAGAGGTCGGTTCGTCGGCGCGCGCACGCTGGCCCGCCGCATCACCGCACCGCAGACCAGCTCTTCTCTGCTGACGCGTGGTAGCCGGTATACCGACAAGTTTGAGCGGGCGTTCGCCGCCGAGTTCCTCGCTCCGGCCGAAGGCATCGAGAAGCTGCTCCGGGGCGACTACAGCGAATCAGCACAGGCGCAGGTTGCAGAAACCCTCGGCGTGAACCAGCTTGTCGTTGCACATCAAGTGGAGAACCAACTCGCCGCGTGACTCGAGGCGGGGCGACGCAGACACGTTCGTGATCGGCTGAGGCCGACATCGTGATCAGGGAGCGATCTGGCCCACGTGTGCGTAGCCGCGATTGAGGCCATTTTGCGGTTACGCTCGTGTCATGCCCATCACCAATCCGATGCCACTGAGGGACGTCGAGAACCAGCTGTCCGAGGTTGTCGATCAGGTTGCCCGGGAGCGGGATCGTGTCGTGATCACTCGCCATGGCCGACCTGCTGCGGTCGTCATGAGCGTCGACGAGTTGGAGTCGTTGGGAGAGACTCTCGACATCGCTGGGCCTGACGATCTCACGCAGCAGATCCAGGACAGCCTTCGAGAGTTGGCGGTTGGTGAGGCTGAGACCCTGAGCAAGGAAGAGTTGCTGGCCGAGTTTGCGCGATGAGCGACACCCCGCACGAGATCGCGTGGACCCCGACGGCGAAGCGCGCCTTGAGACGTCTGCCGGAAAGGGTGGCGGCAGCCGCGATCGAGTTCATCTACGGTCCGCTGGCCAGTAGTCAGCAGCGCGTGGGTAAACCGCTTCGACGTGAGTTCGAGGGCTTGCATAGTGCTCGACGTGGCGACTACCGCATTCTCTATCAAGTAGGCGACGACGTGACGATAGTCGCGATCGGATCACCGGGCGGACGCCTAGCGCTCATAGTGGTGATGGCCGCACCCTCTCGGCGGACGGGTGGATATCAGTTTCGCGTGTGCCACAAGTAGCGCGTCCCGTGACATGTTCCGAACCGGGCCACCCAAGAAGAACTGGTCCGCCTCGCCAGTGCGACAACGGAGTCTCCGGGTACCACTGAGGTGCTTGCGCGGATCGATGGAGACGCGATGGGAGTGGTTGTGGGACCGGGCATCGGGCCAGGCACTCCGCGCGGGCGACATCGTCGGCGCGCGAACCCTTGCCCGGCGGATCACCCCTTCCCATACCAGCTCTTGTCTGCTTGCGCGTGGCGGTCGATATACCGACAAGTTTGAGCGGGCCTTCGCCGCCGCGTTCCTCGCTCCGGCCGAAGATATAGAAAGGCTCCCGAAGGCAGACTTTAGGGAAGCATCGCGGGCGCGTGTCCCTGAACTCTCCGTCCGAACCGGCTTGTCATCGCGCCTCAGGCGGGAATGCAATTCGCCGCACCTGAGTTCACACCAGCGGCCGGGTTCTGGGTATTGATCCGGTGAAGGTGCTAGTCAAGGCTGTTTGTGTGGGGAGTTCGGGGCACTAAAAACCTCTGTAGGATCGGGGCCATGAGCCCGTTCCTGCGGAAGGTGAAGACCGCTTCCGGGGCCACGGCCGTGCAGATCGTGGAGAAGAAGCACGGTCAACGCAGGATCGTGGAGCACCTGGGCTCGGCCCATACCGATGCCCAGCTGGCGGCGCTGATGCATGCCGGTAGGGTCAAGCTGGCGGCCAACCAGCCGGAGCTGGACTTCGATGCCGGGACTGGTGGCCGTCCCCGGGCTGGTGTGGCGGTGGTGGAGGGCAAGTCCTCGCAGCTGCTGGTCGACGTGATCCGCGGCTCGTGGGAGCTGCTCGGGTTCGGTGTCGTGAAGGACGAGGCGTTCTTCCAGCTGGTGCTGGCACGGTTGGTGGAGCCGACCTCGAAACTCGACAGCCTGCGCGTGATCGAAGAGCTTGGCCTGGAGCCGTTGCATCACAACAGCTACTACAAAGCTTTGAAACGGTGTGTAACCAAGGACTACCGGGCCCTGGTCCAGACGGCCTGCTTCGAACACGTGTGGTCCGGTGCCGGTGGCGACGTGAGCCTGTTGATGTATGACGTGACCACCCTGTATTTCGAGGCCGAGCACGCCGACGACCTCCGTAAGGTCGGCTTCTCGAAGGAACGTCGCGTGGATCCACAGATCGTGGTTGGGCTGCTGGTGGACCGCACCGGGTTCCCGTTGGAGATCGCCTGCTTCGAAGGGTCCAAAGCGGAGACGTTGACGATCCTGCCGATCGTGACCGCCTTCCAGGAACGCAACCGGGTCGCTGACATGGTCGTGGTTGCTGACGCCGGGATGCTGTCGAACAAGAACCTGGAAGCCATCAACGGGGCCGGGTTGCGGTTCATCGTCGGCTCGAGGGTCACGAAAGCACCCCACGACCTAGCCAAACACTTCCACTGGCACGGCGACGCCTTTGCTGACGGACAAATCATCGACACCATCACGATGCGCCGCCAGAAGCCAGACCTGGAACGGGTCAAGACCCGCCGCGAGCCAGTCTGGAACCCTGCCCAACACCCCGACGCTTGGCGGGCCATCTGGCAATACTCTCGGAAACGAGCCGTCCGGGACGGACACACGCTCACAGCGCAGGAGAACCGGGCCCTGGACATCATCGAAGGCCGATCACCTGTCAAGAAGGCCCGGTTCGTGAAGACCAGCGGCCAGACCACCAGCCTCGATGTCGCTTCGTTGGAACGGGCCCGCGCCTTGGTCGGGTTGAAGGGCTACGTCACCAACATCACCGCCGAGGTCATGCCCGCAACTGAGGTGATCGCCAGCTATCACGACCTCTGGCACGTGGAGCAGTCGTTCCGGATGTCGAAGACCGATCTGGCAGCCAGGCCGATTTTCCACCGCACCCTGGATGCGATCGAGGCCCACCTCACGATCGTGTTCACCGCCCTGGCGATCGCCCGTGACCTCCAAGCCCGATCGGGGTGGAGCATCCGCAAGATCATCAAGACCCTCCGCCCGCTCCAACACGTCACCATCCGTATCGGCGACCAACACATACAAGCCGAACCCGCAATCCCCGACACGACCGCCAAGATGCTTAGAACTCTGGGGCACTAAAAGTGTGAAACTCAGGTTTGAGCGGGCCTTCGCCGCCGCGTTCCTCGCTCCGGCCGAAGATATAGAAAGGCTCCCGAAGGCAGACTTTAGGGAAGCATCGCGGGCGCGTGTCCCTGAACTCTCCGTCCGAACCGGCTTGTCATCGCGCCTCAGGCGGGAATGCAATTCGCCGCATGACAGGCTGCGGCCAGGTGGCAACTACGTCGCTTAGCGCACGCGCGGATTTGTGTCCTAAGGTATATCCGGACAACCCGGTCTCTCGATCGGGTCGTCCCTCTACATGGACGCTCGAATCTCAGCGACCAACACGCTTGGCCAGCGGATCATCGCCAACATCGTGCACTGATTCTTATAGCATCCATGCGGCTACGGAACTATACGAAAGTCGCGTTTGATCCTTGGGGAGAGGCGTGGCGACCGCGCGTGCACCGGGAATAGCCAGTAACAAACAATCCCATTATGCCCACTGTTGGCTAGTAGTCAGGCAAGACTATTGGGCGAGTTCTGACCCTGGGCGTAACGCCCACGACGTTGTCCATGAGTTTGCTTAACAGTCGCTTCGGCTTAGTTTAGTTGAGTGACGATCCGGATGATTCCGGGTAGCTCGGCGACGTGGCGTCGGTAGCCTTTGGAAATCCGGTTAATTCTCGTGTGAAACTGTCGATGTCTATTTGCGTTACGCACAGTTAGATATGAATGCTCGCCCGTGACGAGTGCCCTCGGTGTGCGGCTAGCGACTGGTAAAGCGTCAAGACATTCCGAGCTTTGGTCAGGAGTGGTGACAAACTAGGTCAGTTGCTGCGCGTGCCTAGAAGTTGCTAGGGGGTGGATTGATGAGAACTATCGTCTCGATGGATAAATGGTGCGATCAGGGTTGCCAGCTGTATAGTGACACCGACCCCCAACATTATCCATCCGCCGGTGAGCAGTCTGATCGTGGCATTCTCGTCGGTTAGATAATTCACGCCGAAACCGATTAGAACTGCTCCGATCATGTTGATTGCCGATGTGAAAACCTGCAGGCGGCGAACAGACTCAAGCCGTGTCCTTAACGCTACCTCGCGTTCGTTTGCAGCGGCTAAGTTGACTTTTATGACGAGGTGTTCAGCCCGCAGTCCATCGAGTTCTGAACTCATAGATGCCGCGACCTCTTGAAATAGCTGGGCGGTGTCGCGTGAGGGACGCGTGGTCATCATGTTGTAAGACGAGAGGGCCGCAGCCAGCGGCTTGGGCTCGGTGCGTCCTAGTGGTGGCACTCTTTGGTGAGGGTCACGACTCATGACCAGCTCCATAGCGCGCGGCTGCGGAGCGCGGCTCGGTAGATGTAGGGTGATTCGCTAGTACTGTCAGTGCTGCGACAGGGTCGCCCGCACGACTTAACCAATGGGCGAGTTCCTGGCGTGTAGAACGTACATCCGGGTGATCATTGCCAAGTATCTGTTGTTGGTCTTGAAGAACTTGCTTAAAAAGGTTGAGAGCAGTTCGCAAGTCGCCGCTTTCCGCCAACCAAGAAGCAAGCGCGCTTTGAGTTGCTAGCGTAGCTGGGTGTTTGGGGCCCCATGTCCTCTGTCGGGCTTGAAGGTTCTCTTTGAGTAGCCGCACCGCGGCAGGAGCGTTGCCGCCTAGTCCCTGCAGGTTGGCAAAGTTCGCGAGTGTTGTCAATGTGTCCGGGTGATCTGGGCCGAGGATCCGCAATTGTTGGGAAATCACTTGTTCGGTGAGGTCTGCTGCAGTGTTAACATCCCCCTTTTTGGCAAGAACCTGGGCAATATTGGCTTGGGTAGTAATTGTGTCAGAATGGTCTGGCCCGAGAATGGAAATCTGGTCTTCTAAAACCCGGGTGAATATGGCTTGGGCCTCGTCAAGTTGACCTAAGACTGCTTTCCATGATGCGATGTTGTTGAGAGTGGCGAGAGTTGCAGGGTTGCTTTGGCCAAGAAGTCTTTGCTGGGAATCAAGAACCTGTTCAAAAAGACTGAGTGCGGTGTCGATTTCGCCGATTTCGGCCATGAACTGCGCAAAATTACCCTGGGTTGCGAGAGTGTCGGTATGATCGTGTCCAAGTATTCGTTGTTGATTATCAAGGACGCTGATGAAGTGCTTTGAGGCGTTCCCAATGTCCCCTGTCTCTGCCTCAATACGGGCGATGTTGGCTCTAGTGATAAGAGTGTCTGGGTGATTGGGCCCTAAGAGCTTGGATTGTGTATCCAGAAGGCGCTTCAACTCGTCTAGCGCCTCTTTTGGGTGCCCGGTATAAATCATGTCTTGCGCGGACCGCGCCGGTGTCACTAATTGATCGAGAATTTCCTCTGGTGAGGAATCTCCTGATCTCAGGAGTGTTGCAACCGTGTTCATTGCGAGGGGGTGCCCCTGTGTTTCATAAGCAAGTGTTGTTAGGGTGCTGGGGTCAACTGTTCGTTCATCAGGTACCGCCTGCTGTAGAAACAAAAGGGCGTCTGAAATCGGTATCCTGCTGATGGATAGGCTGCGGACGTTTGGTTTGCCTTCGATATTTGGAATTTTTGACCTGGTAACTATGAGAATATGACCATGTTCGCTTGCTTCTGGTAGCCAACGTTCGTTATTTGGCTCAGATGCCCAAGGTGCAGTGTCGTCGAAAACCAGGAGCCAACTTTCCAGGGAGTCGTGATCGCGCAGTCGGTCAAGAAATTGTAAGGCCAGTTGCTCGCGGGTGGAATTGGTGCTGGCGATCTCAGTAGAGTGCGCATCGCCGCTTAAAGTCAACTCGGCCTTATAGTACGCATCTATTACCGAGTCGAGGCTGTGTGCGCTAATCCACAGGTTTAGAGCGAAATCTGGTGCTAACTCTTCGTATATGGTGGCGGCGATGGTGGTTTTTCCGATGCCGCCAGGTCCTGTAAGCACAACTATTGGTCTTATCATGGGCTGATGCTGGTCCTCTTGTGTCCAGATCTCAAGTATCTGACGTTGCTCTGAGCGATCAACAAGCGGGCGGGGCGGGGAAGGTGCGTAACCCATTCGAATGGGTTTCTGAATCTGGTCCAACGGACGCTCCTTCATTAGAGTGATCATGATCTTATTACTGGCCGACGAAGGGGGCGATCGGGTCAGTAGGTGCGATATAGTTAGAATTCCAGAAAGGTAGAGTTAGTCGAGTGTTGGAGAGTTGCGTTCTGTCGAGAGTGCGCCAGTAGTGTGTTGATTAGGATGATGAGCGCCAGGTTTTGTTGGTTTGCTGCAGGAGACCCCTGGTTGATTTAGGGAAGTTGCGCCATGGTGGCGGACGCGAGGGCAGTCGGCGACACGGTCGGCCCGCAGTGCGGCGCGAGAAATTCTCGTCCATGGCTAGAGAGTAGTGGGGGCGAGGTGAACCGGGTGGTCGATCGGACAAGTCGGTGGGCGTCAACCAGTCTGCTCTCCGGGCGGGTAGAGTGGCCAGGCAGTTGACCGGACCTTAAGGAGTGGCGTTGTCGGACTCGTTCGTGCACCTTCACACTCACACCGAGTTCTCGATGCTCGACGGGGCTGCCCGCGTCGACGACCTCTTCAGAGGTGCCGAGAAGATGGGCATGCCGGCGATCGCGATGACCGACCACGGCAACCTGTTCGGCGCCTACGAGTTCTACAAGACGTCCAAGAAGTACGACGTCAAGCCGATCATTGGGCTGGAGGCCTACCTCACGCCGGGCACGCATCGCAGCGAGCGCAAGCGTGTCCAGTTCGGCGACGGCACCGGCGACGACGTGGCCTCCAAGGGCGCCTACACCCACATGACGATGTGGGCGGCCAACCCCGAGGGCATGCACAACCTGTTCCGGCTCTCCACCCGCAGCTCGCTGGAGGGGTTCTTCTACAAGCCGCGCGCCGACCGGGAGCTGCTGAACCAGTACGGCAACGGCCTGATCGCGACGACCGGGTGCCCGTCGGGCGAGGTGCAGACCTACCTGCGGCTCGGCCAATACGACAACGCGGTACGGGCGGCCGCCGAGTTCCAGGACATCTTCGGCAAGGGCAACTTCTACGTCGAACTGATGGATCACGACCTCGACATCGAGACCAAGGTCCGCAAGGATCTGCTGCGCCTGGCCAAGGATCTCAACCTCCCACTGGTGGCCACCAACGACCTGCACTACGTGCACGCGCACGACGCCGACTCCCACGACACGCTGCTGTGCGTCTCGGCGGGATCGCGCAAGGCCGAGACCAACCGGTTCAAGTTCAACGGCGCGGGCTACTACTTGAAGTCGCCCGAGGAGATGCGCTTCCTGTTCAAGGAGCTGCCCGAGGCCTGCGACAACACACTGGCGATCGCCGAGCGGATCGAAACCTCCTTCGAGGAGGGCATCGGCACCTACATGCCCCGGTTCGACTGCCCCGAGGGCGAGACCGAGGACTCCTGGTTCCACAAGGAGGTCGAGCGCGGCCTGGCGCAGCGCTACCCGGGCGGGCAGAGCCAAGAGGTACGCGACCGCGCCGAGTTCGAGACCGGCATCATCAGCCAGATGGGCTTCTCCGGCTACTTCCTGGTGGTCGCCGACTTCATCAACTGGGCCAAGCGCAACGGCATCCGCGTGGGCCCGGGCCGAGGCTCCGGCGCGGGCTCGATCTGCGCCTACGCGCTGCGCATCACCGACCTCGACCCCATCGAGCACGGCCTGCTTTTCGAGAGGTTCCTCAACCCCGAGCGCGTCTCGATGCCCGACTTCGACATCGACTTCGACGATCGTCGCCGTTCCGAGGTGATCGACTACGTCTCGCGCAAGTACGGCAACGACAAGGTGGCCCAGATCGTCACCTACGGCTCCATCAAGGCCAAGGCCGCCGTCAAGGACTCCGCCCGAGTCCTGGACATGCCGTTCGCGGTCGGCGAGCAGATCACCAAGGCGATGCCGCCGGACGTGATGGGCAAGGGCGTGCCGCTGCCGGAGCTGTTCAACCCCGAGCACAAGCGCTACGCCGAGGCCCAGGAGTTCCGCGAGCTCTACAACTCCAGCGCCGACGTGAAGACCGTCGTCGACACCGCCATGGGCATCGAGGGCCTGAAGCGCCAGTGGGGCGTGCACGCGGCCGGCGTGATCATGAGTTGGAAGCCCCTGGTCGACGTGATCCCGCTGATGAAGCGCGAGGCCGACGGCGCCATCATCACCCAGTTCGACTACCCGGGCTGCGAGTCGCTGGGCCTGATCAAGATGGACTTCCTGGGCCTGCGCAACCTCACCGTGATCGACGACGCGGTGCGCAACATCAAGGCCAACCAGGGCGTCGACGTCGACCTCGAGTCCCTGGAACTGACCGACCCCAAGACCTACGAGCTGCTGCAGGCCGGTGACACGCTGGGCGTGTTCCAGCTCGACGGCGGCCCCATGCGGGCGCTGCTGCGCTCGATGCAGCCCGACTGCTTCGACGACATCTCCGCCGTCGGCGCGCTCTACCGACCAGGACCGATGGGTGCCGACTCGCACAACAAGTACGCGCGCCGCAAGACCGGCCGAGAGCAGGTGGAGCCGATCCATCCCGAGCTGGCCGAGGCGCTGGAGCCCATCCTCGGCGAGACCTACGGCCTGATCGTCTACCAAGAGCAGGTGATGGCGATCGCCCAGCAGCTGGCCGGCTACTCGCTGGGCGGCGCAGACCTGCTGCGACGGGCCATGGGCAAGAAGAAGAAGTCGGAGCTCGACAAGCAGTACGAGTTGTTCTCCGGCGGCATGCTCGAGCGCGGTTACTCGAAGGCTGCCATCCAGACGCTCTGGGACATCCTGCTGCCCTTCGCCGACTACGCCTTCAACAAGGCGCACTCCGCGGCCTATGGCGTGGTTTCCTACTGGACGGCGTATCTCAAGGCCAACTACCCCGTCGAGTACATGGCGGCGCTGCTGCAGTCAGTGCGCGACGACAAGGACAAGTCCTCGATCTACCTGGCGGAATGCCGCCGGATGGGCATCCACGTGCTGCCGCCCGACGTGAACTCGTCGGCCACGGCGTTCACCCCCGTCGGTACCGACATCCGCTTCGGCATGGGCGCGGTGCGCAACGTGGGCGACAAGGTGGTGATCGCCTGGATCGAGGAGCGCGAGAAGAAGGGCCCCGCCAAGGACTTCAACGACTTCCTCGACAAGGCCCCGCTGCCGATCTGCAACAAGCGCGTCATCGAGTCGCTGATCAAGGCCGGCGGCTTCGACGAGCTGGGCCACACCCGGCGCTCGCTGATGGACGTCTTCGAGGGTGCTGTCGATTCGATCATCGACCTGAAGCGCAATGCCGAGAACGGGCAGGACGACCTGTTCGGCTTTGGGTTCGGCGACGAAGAGGAGTCGTCGTCGCACATCGAGATCCCCGAACTCGACGAGTGGGACAAGCGCACCAAGCTGGCGTTCGAGCGCGAGATGCTGGGCCTCTACGTCTCCGATCATCCGCTGAACGGCCTAGAGCATGTGCTCACCCAGCACGGCGAACGCCAGATCTCAGCCGTGGTGGCCGAGGACGGCTTCCGTGGCCAGACGACGGTGTGCGGGCTGATCACGTCGGTGAACCGGCGGGTGAACAAGAAGGGCGCCATCTACGCGCAGATCATGGTGGAGGATCTCACCAACTCGATCGAGGTGACGGTGTTCCCGCGCGTCTACGACCGGGTCGCCATGCACCTGGCGCCCGACACCATCGTGACCGTCGACGGCGTGGTCGAGGACGGCGACGGCCGCGGCCGGATGCGCGCGCAGAACGTCACCACCCCGCACCTGAGCGCCGAGGGCGCCGTCGGACCGGTCCTGGTGACGCTGCCGGAGGTGCGCTGCACCCCTGGAGTGGTGGACAAGCTGAAGAGCGTGCTGTCGCAGTACCCCGGAGCGGCTGAGGTGCATCTCCAGCTGCGCTCGCCCGAGCGTCTCACCACCTACCGGCTGGGCGCCGGCTACCGCGTGGAGCTGGGCTCGCCGCTGTTCGCCGACCTGAAGGCGCTGCTCGGGCCGTCCTGCGTCGGAATGGTGTCCAGCGAATGAGCACCGTCACCCCGGTGGTGCTGCCGTCGAGCAACCCGCGCGACGAGGTGTGGGGCCGCCTCAGCATCCGCGTGATCGTCTACCTCGCGAGCAGCGCGGTGGCGGGCATCGTCGCGGGCTTGGTGTGGTTCCTGCTGGCGCCGCGACCCACCTACTCGATCTCCGAGGCGCTGCGAGCCACGATTCCTGAGCGCGAGCTGGCCGCGATGGTGGGGGCCGACGTCTACTTCGTCGTCCTGTCCGCCGCCTTCGGCCTGGTGCTCGGGATCCAGGCCTGGGTGTGGTTCTCGCACGAACACCTGACAAGCGTGTTCATGGCGCTCGGCGGCGGGCTGATCGCCGCCCTGGTGGCGTGGCGGTTCGGCCTGTTGATCGACGGCGCGGGCTTCGCGTCCCGGCTGTCCGCCGCGGAGCCGGGCGACCTGGTGCGCACCGATCTTCAACTGCGCGCGCTCGCGGCGCTCGTCTGCGGTCCGTTCTTCGCGGTGCTGCCGGTGATGATCGCCTCCGCCTTCCTTCCCGAGAAGCCCGTGCGACGCGGACGCGCCGGTGAGGTACGGGATAGAGGTCTCGCTGAGAAGTAGACTCTTGCGACGTGCCTAGAGTTGTTGATCTGACAGGGGTGAGCGGCGACTACCGCCGTCACCTGCCGCGCGCCGCATTCGACGTCGAGGCCGCGCTCCATGCCGTGCGCCCGGTGGTCGAGGACGTGGCGGCTCGGGGCGAAGAAGCGGTCCGCGAGTACTGCGAGCGCTTCGACGGCGTGGTCCCGCAACATCTCCGGGTTCCGGCCGAGGTGCTGGAGCGCGCCGAAGCCCAGTTGGATCCGCAGCTGCGCGCGGCCTTCGAGGAGTCCATTCGCCGTCGCCGGCTGGTGGCCGAGACGCTGGAGCGCGACGTCGACCCGGCCGCCGCCCAGTTGGCCCCCGGTGCCCGCGTCGGGGTGCGCAACATCCCTGTCGAACGCGTCGGCTTGTATGTACCCGGCGGCCTGGCGCCGCTGGCCTCGTCGGTGATCATGAACGTGGTGCCGGCCCAGGTGGCGGGCGTGACGTCGATCGCCGTCGCTTCGCCTCCGCAGAAGGACTTCGGCGGCTACCCGCACCCCAGCATTCTCGCGCTGTGCCGGCTGCTCGGCGTCGACGAGGTGTACGCGGTGGGCGGCGCGCAGGCGATCGCCCTGTTCGCGCACGGTGCCGAGGGCCTGTGCGAGCCGGTGTCACTGATCACCGGTCCCGGCAACATCTACGTGGTGGCGGCCAAGCGCCTGGTCCGCGGTCTGGTGGGCATCGACTCCGAAGCCGGTCCCACCGAGATCGCGATCCTCGCCGACGGCACCGCCGATCCACGCTTCGTCGCCGCCGACCTGATCTCCCAGGCCGAGCACGACCCGATGGCGGCCTCTGTGCTGATCACCGACTCGACGGCGCTCGTCGCGGAGGTGGAGGCCGAGTTGGAGGCCCAGATCGCGGTCACCAAGCACGCCGACCGGATCCGCACGTCGCTGGGCGGCGAGCAGTCGGCCGTGGTGCTGGTGCGCGACGTGGAGCAGGGCATCGCCGTGGCCAACGCCTACGGTGCGGAGCACCTGGAGATCCAGACCGCCGACGCCCCGGCGGTCGCGGCGCGGATCCGCAATGCGGGCGCCATCTTCGTCGGCGACTACTCGCCGGTGTCGCTCGGCGACTACTCGGCCGGCTCCACCCACGTCCTGCCGACGGCGGGCTGCGCCTGCCACTCGTCGGGCCTGACGGTGCGCAGCTTCATCAAGACCGTGCACGTCATCGACTACACCGAACAGGGCCTGCTCGACCTGGCCGACTCCGTCGAGCGGTTCGCGCTCGCCGAAGACCTGCCCGGGCACGCCAACGCGATCACGGTGCGGAGGCCCCGATGAGCAAGATCACCCTCGACGAGCTGCCGCTGCGCACCGACCTGATCGGCGAGGAACCCTACGGCGCGCCGCAGCTCGACGTGCCCGTGACCCTCAACGTCAACGAGAACCCGTACCCGCCCAGCCCGGCGATCGCCGCGGAGATGGCCGAGGCGATCACGGGGGCGGCGGCCACCTTGAACCGTTACCCCGATCGCGAGGCGCTCAGCCTGCGCTCGGATCTCGCGGCCTACCTGGGGGAGGGGCTCACCGCCGACAACATCTGGGCGGCCAACGGCTCCAACGAGATCATGTCGCACCTGCTCACCGCCTTCGGCGGGCCGGGGCGCACGGTGCTGGCCTTCACGCCCACCTACTCGATGTACCCGGAGTACGCGCGCAACACCGTCACCGGCTACGTGACGGCGCCGCGCCGCGACGACTACACCGTCGACGCGGAGCTGGCGCTGGATGCGATCGCCGAGCACAAGCCGACGGTGGTGCTGATCACCACGCCCAACAACCCGACGGGCACCTCGACGTCGCTCGCGGTGATCGACGAGATCTGCACGCGGGCCGCCGATAGCGGCGCGCTGATCGTCGTCGACGAGGCCTACCAGGAGTTCTCCACCAAGCCCTCGGCCGTCACGCTGCTCGCGAAGCACCCGCGCTTGATCGTCTCGCGCACCATGTCCAAGGCCTTCGCCTTGGCGGGCGGACGCCTCGGCTACCTGGCTGCCGCGCCCGCCGTGGTGGACGCGTGCCGGATCGTCCGGTTGCCGTATCACCTGAGCGCCCAGACCCAGGCGGTGGCCAGGGTCGCGCTGCGGCATGCCGACGAACTGCTGGCCCGGGTGGCCGAACTGGGGGCCAGCGCCCGCGAGTTCCAGGCCTGGGCGCGTGATCGCGGCTACGACGTGGTGCCTTCGGACGCCAACTTCGTCCTCTTCGGCCGTTTCGACGACCGGCACGCCGTCTGGCAGGCGCTGCTCGACCGCGGCGTGCTGATCCGCGAGACCGGCCCCGCCGGATACCTGCGCGCCAGCGCCGGCACGCCCGCCGAAATGCAGGCCCTCAAGGACGCCCTCGACGAGATCGACCCTCTCAAGGAGAACAAGGCATGAACCGCACCGCCACCATCACCCGCTCCACCAGCGAGTCGACGATCACCGTCAGCCTCGACCTGGACGGCACCGGCACTTCGACCATCAACACCGGCGTGGGCTTCTACGACCACATGCTGACGGCTCTGTCGAAGCACTCCATGATCGATCTGACCGTGGAGGCCGACGGCGACCTGCACATCGACGGCCACCACACCGTCGAGGACACCATGATCGTGATCGGCCAGGCGCTGAAGCAGGCGCTGGGCGACAAGCGGGGCATCCGTCGCTACGGGTACGCCGTGGTGCCGCTCGACGAGGCGGTCGCGTCCTGCGTGGTGGACGTCGCCGGCCGGCCGTACGTGACCTGCCAGGGCGAGCCCGACGGGCAGGCCTACGCGCTGATCGGCGGCAGCGGGGTGCCCTACGCGGGCTCGATGACCTATCACGTGTTCGAGTCGCTGGCCCTCAACGCGGGGCTCTGCCTGCACGTGAATCTGCTGTCGGGGCGCGATCCGCACCACATCGTCGAGGCCGAGTTCAAGGCGCTGGCCCGGGCGCTGCGCGAAGCCGTCGAGATCGATCCCCGCCAGGCGGGGATCCCCAGCACGAAGGGCGCCCTGTGAGCCCGAAGGTCGGCCTGTTCGACTACGGATCGGGCAACCTGCACTCCGCGGCGCGCGCCTTTGAGAACGCAGGTGCCGATCTGGTGGTGACCGGCGACCTCGACGAGCTGCGCCGCCAGGACGCGCTCGTGGTGCCCGGCGTCGGCGCCTTCGCGGCCTGCATGACGGCGCTGCGCGAGGCCGGGGGAGAGGATCTGATCCGCGAGTGGGTGGACGGCGGGCGTCCGCTGTTCGGCATCTGCGTCGGCCATCAGGTGCTGTTCGAAGGCGGCAACGAGCACGGCCTGCACACCGACGGCGTGGGCCTGTATCCCGGCCAGGTGGACAAGCTGGGCATCGAACGACTGCCGCACATGGGCTGGAACACCGTCGAGGTGCCTCCGGGCTCGGCGCTCTTCGCCGGCCTGGACGGACGTCGGTTCTACTTCGTGCACAGCTACGCCGCGCGCCCGTGGGACGGCGACGCCCTCCAGGCCACCTGCACCGAGGAGGGCGAGACCTTTGTCGCCGCCGTCGAGTCAGGCCCCGTGGTCTCGACGCAGTTCCACCCGGAGAAGTCCGGCGCCTCCGGCGCCCGCCTGATCAGTAACTGGATCGCCACCCTCTGATCAGCACCGCTCCGGCGGTCACGCATACCAGGCCGATCGCCAGCAACAGGCCCGTGTGTTCGCCGGACCCCGTGGAGGGCAGATCCGGATCGGGCGTCTGGCTCGGCGAGGGGCTGGGGCTGGGGGTCGGATCCGGGCTGGATGTGGGCGTGGGAGATGGCTCAGGGCTCGGTGTGGGTTCTGGAGATGGTGTCGGCTCCGGCGAAGGCGTCGGCTCCGGAGAGGGTGTGGGCTCCGGCGTGGGGCTCGGCTCCTGGGTCACGATCCCCTTCGCGACGACCTGACAGGTGCGCTGCTCGCCCAGTGCCAGCGACACGTCGCCACCGAGGCAGGCCTCGCCGAGCGTGATGGTGTAGCCATCGGGACCGTCGACGGTGAAACCGTGCGTTCCCGCGGGGAGTACGACCGCGCGGCCGAACTCCGACGCGGTGCCGTTCACCACGAGGGAGAAGTCCGACTCGTCCGCAGGCTCGTCGGGGACGCCATCGCTATGGTCGATCGTCAAGAGTACGGTCAACGATCCTGGCTGATCGTCATAGGTGACGACGCAGGCTCGTTCGTCGCCGCTGCCGATGGCCACTGATCCATCGGCCGCGCAGTCGCCACTGAGCGTGCGGAGGTAGCCCGGGATGGCGGGCGCACCCACGGCGTAGTCACCCGGTTCCAGCTCGTGAGCGGTTCCGGACGTGTCGCCCTGATCGGAGGAGACCAGCAAAGAGCCCCGGGTGAGTTGGATCGTCACGTCGGAGGGCCGCGCGCTGCCGCCGTCGTCGTTGGTCACGACGGTACGGACGGTGAGCGCGCCCGGCTCGGCGACCGGCGGGATCGGCGTGGCCACGGCCTCACAGGTGACATGCTCGTCGAGGCCCAGTGCGACCTCGCCGGACGCGCACCGGCCCAGCAGAGCCACCCGGTAGTCGGCGCGCCCGGCGAGCGCGATGGTGTGCGCGCCGGCCGGCAGCGTGATCGCGGTTCCGAGGCTCGCCTCCACGCCGTTCACGGTCACCGCGAAGTCGTCGGGTGTGGCCGGATCGTCGGGTTCGTAGCCGCTGTGGTCGACGGTGAGCGAGACGGTCACCGATCCGGGGATGTCGTCGTAGGTGACGGTGCATGCGCGCTCGTCTCCGTCGGCCAACTCCACGCTGCCGTCTGCCACGCAGTCGCCGGCGATGCTGCGGGCGTAGCCGGGAAGGGCGGTTCCGCTCAGGGTGTAGCTGCCGGGGGCGAGCTCGTAGAGTTCGCCGGTCTCGTTTCCTGGCCCGCCCGCGATGACGCCCGTGGCGTCCGCGACCTGGATGGTGGTGTCGGCCACCGTCAGGGCGCCGCCGTCGTCATTGATCACGACGGCGCGTACCGTCAGCTCGGCGGTCGGCTCCGCGGCGGGCTGATCGTCGTAGACGACGGTGCAGCTGCGCTCGGCATCTTCCTCGACGGTCACCGCGCCGTCCATCGCGCAGTCGCCGCCGATCGTGCGGGAGTAGCCCGGAAGACCGGTGGCGCTGACGGCATAGCCGCCGGGCGCAAGGTCGTAGCTGGCCCCGGTCGCCGATCCCGGATCGCTCTCCACCGCTCCGGTGGCATCGGAGACGGTGATCGTGGCGTCCGAGGGCTGGGCGGTGCCGCCGTCATCGTTGATCACCGTGGTGACCACGGTGAGCGTGCCCTTCACCGGGGGCGCGACCGGGTCGTCGTCGTAGAGCACGGTGCAGGTGAGCTCGTCCTCCGCCTCCAGATCCACCGTGCCGTCGACGGCGCAGTCGCCGCCGATCGTGACGGTGTAGCCCGGCAGGGCGCTGCTCGTCACGGTGTAGCTGCCGGCCGAGAGGTCGTGGCTGGTGCCCGAGACGGTTCCCTGGGCGCTCGCGAGCACACCACCGCCGTCGGAGACGGTGATGGTGGCATCCGAAGGCTGGGCGATGCCGCCGTCGTCATTGGTGACGTTCGTGACCACCGTGAGTGATCCGGTACGGACCGGCGGGGCCACCACGGTATCGACGTCGGAGGCGACGTTGTTGGTGGGCGTGAGGTCGCTGCCGTTGGCACCGTCATCGAAGGCCTCGGCGGTCACCTCCAGGGTGTTGCCGACGTCGACCGATTCATCGACGCGCACCACGAACTCCCGCGTGGTGCTGCCCGCGCCGGCCACCTCGAACAGCGGCCAGGTGAGGGTGTCTCCCGACGCCGTGGCGTCGCCGGCGTCGACGACGGTCACGCCGGCCGGGAGGGTGACCTGCAGCTCCACTCCAGTGGCCTTGATCGGGCCGACGTTGTTGACGGTGACGGTGTAGGTCACCTCGTCGGCCGAGGACACCTCGGTCCGGCCGTCGTCGATGGCCACCGTGAGGTCAGGCCGCTCGACCAGCGCCGTGGCGCAGCTGTCCAGCAGGCTCTGCAACACGGGCTGCGGGTCGGCGGCGAACTCGCCGATCGGGAAGAAGGCCCCGCCGCTGTTCGTGGCCAGGTTCTGATAGGCCTGGGTGGAACTGTTCACGGTGATGATGGAGAACAGGATGGCGCCGTTGTCGGCCAACGCCTGCGCTGCGTCCTCGTTGCTGGCCTGATAGCGCTGATCGGGCTCGTCGCCCACCAGGACCACGCAGCGTCCGGCGCTGGCCCGCAGACCGACCTGGGGCCCGAGAGCATCGATGATGGCGTTGATGCCGGGCTCGGTGCCACCACCGGTGGTGAGGGCAGCGGCCGCGGCGGCGACATCGTCGAGATCATCGGTGGCGGGCACGATGATGCGGGGCAGGAAGCCGGGCCGGCCGTCGACCGTCGGGAAGCCGCCGCCGAAGCCCATCACGGCGATCTGGTAGTCGAGCTGCGTGGCCAGCTGGTTGGCGATGGTGACGACGTTGTCGCGGATCCGGGCCTGCACGCCACCCATCGAGCCGGACTCGTCGATGGTGAACACGATGTCGCCCGGCGGGCGCTGCACCGCGGGGATGGTCGCACTGTCGCTGCTGGGCAGGAAGGTGCCGGAGCCGGCGAACTCGGCGCTCAGCGCGCGTCCGCTGCCGATCGGAAGGGTGACCAGCGCCTGGCCGTTGCTGTCGGTGGTGACGGTGCGGGTTTCGCCGTCGAGGGCGATCGTGATGCGTTCGCCGGCGATCGCGCCGAAGGTCACAGCCTCCCAGAGCTTGACCTGCACGGCCACGGTGGAGCCGTTGTCCGAGCCGGGAACCCGGTAGGCGTTGAGGTAGGTGGGTGCCTTCTCCGCGACGATTGAGGCTGCATCGCTGGTGGAGCCCCCGTCCTTGTCGGAGACCGTCAACGTAGCGGTGTACTCGCCGACGGCGTACTCGTGGCTCACCCTGGCCGAACTGGAGGTGCACGGCTGGATCGTCTGGGTGGGGCTGCCGTCGCCGAAGTCCCACACGCAGGTCAGGCTCTGCCGGTCGACGGATCCGGGATCGCCGACCGAGGGGGCGGGCGTCCACACGGCTCCCACCTGGCCGGACGGGAGCGTGCGCACGTAGGCACGGAAGTCGGTGCCGGCGGCGACGGTGGGGGCAAGGTTGTCGACGGTCACGGTCTGGGTGCTGCTGCGTGTGAAGCCGAAGGAGTCGGTGAGGGTGAGCGTCACGTCGTAGCGACCGTCATCGGCGAAGGTATGACGGGGCGACAGCGTTCCGGCGGTGGTCTGCGAGTCGCCCCAATCCCATGTCCGATCCACGATCGCGCGGTCGTCAAGGGAGGCCGGCGTCAGATCGGAGAAGCTGAGGCTCTGGCCTTCGGCCCCGGTCGCGGGCGTGCTGAAGTCCGGTTCCTTGAGTTGCGGGACGACGCGCTGCAGCAGGGTCTTCGTGGCGGTCAGACCGTCGCCATCGGTCACGGTCAGGCGCACGGTGTAGTCGCCGGGGGCGGCGTAGGTATGCGTCGGATTCTGCTCGGCGGAGGTGGCGCCGTCGCCGAACTCCCACCGCCATGACGCGATGTCGCCGTCGGCGTCGGTGGAGCGATCCGTGAAGCGCACCTCGGCGCCGCCGATCTGCCCGGTCAGGGCCTGCAACCGGGTGGTCTCGGTGTAGCCGGCGTTGCCGCGGTTCGTGAGGATGTCGTAGCGCAGGTGGCGCGCGGCCGGCGTCGCCGGCATGTCCAACTGCTGCAGCGCGGCGTCGTTGGTGAGCTCGTGTTCGAGCACGGTCGTGAATCCACCCGGGCCGGCCCCGGTGTTCGAGATCCCGAATCGAACCTTCGCGGGCCGGGCGTTGCCGACGCTGGTCGGCTGGACGGCGACGGCTTCCAACTGCCATTGCCCGTGCAGGTCGATCACGGCCCACTGATTGGTGGGCGTGCCGGATGCGGTGCGCCACCCCCGCTCGCCGCTGGGGTAGTCCGTGTCGATCATCTCCTCCGGGGCCAGAGAACTCGTGTAGCTGCTCGACAGCACCGCTCGGCCGCCGTGCTCGACGCGCGCCACGTCGCCGAGCCCGGTGGCAGGGAGGGGGCTGAACGCCGCGATCGGCGGTCCGGAGGCGGCGAGGGTGACGCTGTGGACGTCGGAGACCACGCCGTGGAGGTCGGTCACTCGCAGCGCCACGACGCTCGCCGCGCCGAAGGCGTGCTGGGGGTTCCGCTGCGTCGAATCAACCGTGAAGCTCACGCCGTCGTAGTCGAAGTCCCACTCCCAGGAGGCGATGCCGTCGGCGTCGGTGGACGTGTCGGTGAAGGCGACGGGGTTGCCGATCACCACCGGGGTGGGCGCGTAGCCGAAGGAGGCCACTGGCCGGTCGGTGGCGGTGATGGTGCGCGTGACCGTATCGCTCAGGTCGTCGCCGTCGGTGACTGTGAGGCGCACCTGATGGGCGCCGCCGGCGGCGAAGGTGTGTGTGGTCTCGGCCTCGGTGGAGTCGATGGTGCCGTCGCCGTCGAAGTCCCAGCCCAGCGAGGCCAGCGGGCCGTCGGGGTCGGAGGAGGTGCTGGTGAATGTGACCTCCTCGCCGAGAATCGCCACCTCCGGGTCGACGTCGAAGCTGGCGGTGGGCGGGCCCGTGTCGGCAGTAGCGGGGTTGCAGTCGTCGTCGATGCCGTTGCCTGGAGTCTCGGTCCGCCCGGGGTGGACGTCGGGGTCGGCGTCGTTGCAGTCGACGTTGGCCCGCCAGCCGTCGCCGTCGGCATCCGGGTGCACCGGGAGCGCCACCCACCGGGTGGTGGCGGAGCGCGATTTCCCGTCCGAGGTGTGGGCGAAGATCGCGATCGCCCGTCCCTCGTCCGCGGGGGAGGCCGTATAGGTGTAGCTGGTTCCCGTGGCGACGGCCTTGTCCGCGGCGAACCATTGGGTGGTCAGGGTGTCGTTGTCGGGATCGGTGGGGGAGACGGTGAAGGTCCGGGACTGTCCGAACTCCACCTCCACCAGGGTGTCGGCGGCCGGATCCGGCACGCCGTTGGCCGGCGGACGGTTGTTCGTGGTGATCTGGGGCTGGGCGAAGGCCACCACATGGCGACCGGCGGCGTCGGTTCCTCGTACGCCGACGAGGGCGCGGCCCGGCGTGGTGAACGTGTGGTCGACAGGGGTGCCGGTGGCATCGTCGAAGGCCCCGTCGCCGTCGAGATCCCACTCGAGCGTCGCGCACCCGGTGCAGACCACGCTCAGCTGACGCTCCGCACCGGCGGGGATCGTGGCGGTGACGCGGAGCGAGGTCAGGCGTGGATACGCCGTCGCTCCTTCCCCGGCCACCACAGCGGTCAGCTCGGCGATGATCGCGTTCATCGCGTTGCCCAGATCCGCGTAGGCGGCGGCCATCTGGTTGTTCACATCCGTCTGCGTGGCGAAGTAGCTCGAGAAGGTGGTGGGGATCACGTCGGGGTCGATCTCCTCCAGCATGGCCTCGACGAAGGCGTCGAGTTGCGTCGGGGTGGCTCCGAGATTGCGCAGGACGCGCTCGTCGTCGGCGCTCATGCCGTTGGCCTCGACCTCCGACATCACCGCGCGCAACCGGGTGAGGCCGGTGTTGAGGTTGATGCCGCTGCTGCTCGCCGCCGAACTGACGGTATTGAGGGCGCTGCTCTCGTTGGCGAGTGCGCTGCTCAGCAGCCCGGCGTAGGACTGGATGTCGTAGGCGTGCATCAGGGCCGCGGCGGTGTCGTCGGCCAGTGCGGCGCCCTGATACTTCTCGAGGGAGCCGAGGAAGGCCGCCGAAAGGACGTTGACCTGGTCGACGTGCTCCGCCCACTCCGCCACCGCGTGCCACAGGGGACTGTCGCTGGGCGGGGGCGTGAAGGTGGTGCGTGCCGCGGGCACGCTGGGGTCGGCGAAGTTCGGATCTGGCGGATCGGCGGCGATCCCGCGGTAGTGGGAAGCCCTGTCCACGATCACCTTCACCACGTCGGCCTGCAGCTTGATCAGGTCGCGCGGACTCACCGTCGGGCACCAGGGACTGACGGGACTATCCGGAATCTCCGGGAGGAAGCTGCACACATAGGTGAGGTAGAAGCCTTGCAGGTTCGTGGCGTCGCTCGCCATCGAGTACGCGGTGGTGAGGGTGAAGAAGATGGCGTACGCCTTGGCTGCGTCGAGCCAGTGCTCGGCCTGGGCGGTGGCGCTCGACTTCAGCTGTTGGATCCGAGGATCAGGAAGAACGGGGACATCCGTCGGGATCACCACCTCGAAGGCATTCGGCAAGATGGTGTCGGAACCGTCGAAGACCCGGTTCTGGCAGGTGTCTTCGATGATGTCGTAGCTGCCAGGGCCGAGCGTGCCGCTGGGGGCGGTGATGCCGATCAACTCGCTGATCACGCCCGACCCGAGACCGGTTCCCTGCACGGTGTTGGGCGAACCCGAGACGTCGCTCAATGTGCCTCCCGCCCCCACGCTGCCGCTGGGCACCACGTAGATGTCGGAGGTGGTCCAGAACGTGTCGCAGTCGCGGGTGAGGGTGCCGAAGTCGATCACCACGTACTGATTGGGGCCGAAGGTGTGTCCGTTGAGGCCGAAGCTGGTCGCGTTGGCGTGCGCGGTCACGGTGGTGAGCAGCCCCGAGCTCAGCGCGAGGGCAAGACTGAGCACGATCGCCCATCCTCGGCGAATCCGGCTTCCGTGACGATCATTGGATGTCCTGGGCACGGTTGTTCCTCCCACACCCCGGGTTCCGCGTGAGTGCGATTCAGTGTCGGCCTCACTGCCCGCGGTTCCCGGCAGGCTAACCCGTCATGCGGCCCACCTGAGTCGGTCTCACGGAATGCTTGGCCAGCTTTGGTCACGAGGCGGAGAAACCTCTGGACCTTCCGCCACCTCGCCGCGGATCTGAGCGGGGGAGCACCTGCGTCATGCTCGACGGGGCGCCCGCGGAGGAGATCCGCGGGCGCCCCGTCTCGGCGCACCGGCAATCAGAAAAGCGGCTCCCTATCGGGACACGGCAGCCACGGCCTCGTCCAGGGCGCGTCGTCGTGCCAGCCACTCCTGGTTGGTCACCCAGCCGTCGGCGTAGTCCAGATCGCCGTCGGGGTCGATCAGGCGCAGCACGCGCTCGCGTCCCAGGATCTGCTCGGCCTGCTGTGCGGCCGCGATGTCGGCCATCGCGCCGGCCATCAGGCGGTGCCGCTGAGACTCCCAGGTGGTGAAGTCCGGTCCGGGGTACACGATGAAGGCGTCTCCGCCGGGGAAGGCGCCTCCGGCGGAGGTGTCGGCGAAGGGGTTGGCGGGACGGGAGGACAGCTCTGTGGCGTAGAAGTTGAACGCCCAGTGCAGCAGCCCCTCGGCGCCCGCCTTGTACATCTGCCAGCCGATCGCCCGGGTGCGCACCCCATCCTGGGCGATGAACCGGTTGGAGACGCCGACGCACTGCGCCACGCAGTAGTACACCCAGCTCGGCTCGATGCCGTGCTCCCGGAACGCAGGCACGGCGTCGTTGGCGACGACGGGAGTGCCGACCAGGTCGTTGTACTCGGGATGGGACAGCGCGTCGATCACGATGCAGCCCTCGAGCGACTCCCACACGGCGGTGCGCGCGGTGGAGTAGCCCTCCAGGTGTTCCAGGATCGGCTCATCCGAGAGGTGGTAGAGCGTGTTCTCCCTGCCCACCCGGGCGTCGAAATACTCCTTCAAGAAGGGCACCAGCTGAAGTAGGAATTCCTGGTAGGCCGGATCGGAGGCCGGCGTGTCCCACCCGAACATCTGGCGGCTCACACCGTCGACGCTCACATGGATCTGCGGTGCGGCCTTGGCCCCCCACTGCGTGAACAGGTGGGGCAGTTCCACCTGACGGATGCCGGCGCGCTCCAGGGTCTGCATCCACCGGTCGAGGCGCGGGGTCTCGAACCGGTAGACGCCATCCTCCAGCGAGATGTCCAGCAGCTGGGCCGTCGGACGGGTTGCTCCGACGGCGGTGTCCAGCGGCGGCGTGAACACCGGCGTCAGCAGCGCGGTGGTACCCATCCGGGCGGCGGAGACCATCTGGGACTCGATCGCAGTCCACAGCTCCTCGCTCCACATCTCGACGCCGTAGTACGCAGCGAGGAAATCGCTGTGGAACCACTGGGCGAAGCTGACGCGAGCCGGCTCGAGGGGGCGCGGGACGGTGAGCACGTCGAGCTCTTGATCCATCAGCAGCTCGTCGTTCACCCACGCCCGAAGCCGGACGTCAGAACAGGGGAGCGGCAGATCCACCCACACCGAGTGCCAGCCGATGTGATTGGGCATCACCTGGATCCGACCCGGAGCCGATGTGGCGAGAGGACGCAGCACGTCGGGGAGCATCGCCGCCTCCGTGGCGATGTAGCCCTCGCTCGCACCGTCGAAGCACGGCAGCTGGGTGGGGACCAGATCGACGGCGAAGAACTCGGCCTGGTCGCAGCCGTCGATCTCGATCCGCAAAGTGCTGCGCAGCCGGGTCGGCATGGTGCGCTGCGGACGCCAGGCCACCTGGAAGGAGACCGTCTCGCCCTGCCACCCGCTGAGACCGGACAGGGGAGCGGTGGGCTGCCACGACGGGGTGACCTTGGTGAGCGAGTCGACGAGGACAAGGCGGGGAGATTCGAGAGACACGGATCATCCTTTCATGCCGGAGGCGGTGACGCCCTCGACGAATTGACGCTGCAGGAACACGTAGACCAGGAACGGCACGAGGAAGGCGATCGTCGTGCCGGCCATCACCATCCCATACTGGGTCTGGAAAGAGCCCTTGAGCTGGGAGACGGCGAGGGTCAGGGTGACGTTCTCGCCCGACTGCTGGGAGACCAACGGCCACAGGAAGTCGTTCCAGGTGGTCAGGAAGGTGAACACCGTCAGCGCGATCAGGACCGGCTTGATCGCGGGCACGATGATCGACCAGAAGATCCGCAGGTCATGGGCACCGTCGATCCGTGCCGCCTCCAGCAGGCTCGGCGGGATGGACGTCATGAACTGGCGCATCAGGAACACCCCGAACGCGTTGACCACAGGCAGCGCCAGCGACAGATAGCCGCCGAGGATCCCCATCTCGCGGAACATGATGAACATCGGGATCATGGTCACCTGCGCGGGCACCATCATCGTCGCCAGGTAGAGGCTGAACACGGCCCCGCTGCCAGGGAACGGCTTGAACGCGAACGCGAAGGCCGCCAACGAGCAGACGACGTTGTTCAGCACCACCGCGATCACCACCACGACGATGGACGTCGTCAGCGCCGACCCGAAGTCATGCACCGTGAACAGCTTCACGAAGTTGGCCAGCGTCACCTTGTCGAAGTCGACGGTGAAGCGCAGCGTGGTGGTCTCCTGGATGGCTGTGATCACCATCAGCACGAACGGCAGCACCGCCAGTGCGAGCAGGACCGCGATCACCAGGTAGAGCACCGTCATGCCGATCTTGCGTCCCATCACTTGTCACCCCTTCCGAGGAGCAGGCGCTGCACGATCGAGATCAGCAGCACGACGACGAGCAGCACCATGGCGATCGCCGAGGCATAGCCCATCTGGAACGACTGGAAGCCGGCCGAGTAGATGGCCATCACGAGGGTCGTGGTGGCGCCACCCGGTCCGCCTCCGGTCATGGCGTAGACCAGGTCGAAGGCCTGGAAGGACCAGATGGTGGCCAACACCGTGCACAACAGGACCACCGGACGCAGCCCTGGCAGCGTGATGTGGAAGAACTGCTGGATCGCGGTGGCCCCGTCGACCCGAGCGGCCTCGAACTGCTCCGCGGGAATGTCCAGCACGCCGGCGTAGAACAGCACAAGGAAGTATCCGATGTTCTTCCAGACGCTCACCAGAGCGACGCACACCAGCGCCAGCCACGGACGGCCGAGGAAGTTCACCTCGTCCATCCCCATCGCGGTCAGCATGGTGTTGAAGAAGCCGGTCTTGGGGGCCAGCATGAACTGCCACACCGTGCCGATCAGGATCATCGACGCCACCACGGGCACGAACAGCACCGAGCGCACCACCTGCGAGAAGCCGTGCCCCGAGTAGCGCGCCAGCACCTCGGCCAGCACCATCGGGATGAACATCTGCAGGGGCACCGAGATCAGGGTGAAGATCGCGGTGTTCTTGAGCGCCGACCAGAAGTTGGCATCGGCGATGAGCCGCTCGTAGTTCGCCGCCCCGGTGAAGATCGGGTCGCCCAGCACGTCGTAGTTGGTGAACGACAGGTAGGCGGAGTACACGATCGGGGCGAGCGCGATCAGGCAGAGGATCGCGAGCGACGGCAGGACGTAGAGGGCGCCGCCCCAGCGGTTGAGGCCGGAGCGGCGCCCCCTGCTATGCGTGGCGGTCACGCTCACTGGACGCCTTGGGACAAAGCGGTGTTGCCCTCGGCCGCGGCGTCGGCCAGAGCCTGCTCGGGCGTCTTGCTGCCGCCCAGCATCTGCTGCAGGTTGGAGTACAGCGTGTTGTAGGCCGCCGGCCCGTTCGCCACCACCGGCAGCGGGTAGAGCATGTCGGTGTTCTCCGTGTAGATGGCCAGCATCTCCTCGGGGTAGTTGCTCTGCTCGTCGCGGCCGATCGGCGGGAAGTTGGTCTTCGCATGGAACTTGGTCATCTGCGGACCCTCCGTGATGAAGCTCATCAGCTTGTAGCAGGCCTCCTGGTCGGAGCATCCCTTCAGCATCACCAGCGAGTCGAGGGCGATGAAGGTGCCCTGCTGCTGATCGGTCAGCGAGATCACGAAGCCGTAGTCGATGCCCGCGTTGTCGAAGTAGGGGGCGTCGGCCTCGGAGGCGATGTACATCGCGACGTCGCCACTCTCGAAGGTCTTGCGGGCGACCTCCGTGGTGAGGCCGGTGACCGAGTCACCGATGACGCCCTCGTCCTTCAGCCGCTTCAGGTACTCCGCGGCCTTCAGCATCTCCGGGCTGTCGAACTTGGTGGCGGAGCCGTCGGCCTCGAACAGCTGGCCGCCGGCCTGCCAGACGAACGGGAAGAACTGCGCGTTCATGGAGCCGCGGTTGGGGTCGCCCCAGGGCATGGCCAGCGGCTCGATGCCGGCTTCACGAAGGGCGAGGGACACCTCGACCAGATCGTCCCAGTTCGCCGGCGGCTCGGTGATGCCGGCCTTGGCGAAGAGCTCCTTGTTGTAGAACAGCACGCGCGCGCCGCCCACGACGAAGGGCATCATCATCTGCGAGCCGTTGATCTCGCCCCGGTCGAGGAAGATCAGGTTCTCGCGCTGCGCGTCGGTGACCTTGTCGTCGAGCGCCACGATCTGATCCTTGGCGATGTAGTCGCCGATCATCTCGGTGTACATGTAGCCGACGTCCGGGCCCTGGCCGGACGAGACGCCCGTCAGGTACTTCGTCTCAAACGCGTCCCAGGGGACGATCGTGACGTTGACGTCGATGCCGTTGTCCTCCTCGAAGGGCTTCAGGATGTCCTCCCAGAGCTCGGCGTCGACGTTGTCCACCGCGAGCGGCGGCAACCAGATGTCGAGGGCCGAGGCGTCTCCGCCCTTGTCGTCGCCGGAACCACCGCAGCCCGTCGCGAGCAGCGCGACCGCGGCGAGACCGGCTGCCACTGACTTCCACTTCTTCATGTGCAACTCCATCGTGTGCAATCGCCACCTCTCTGATGGTCGATGGCGACAGTATTGCAGATATAAAAGGGGGTTTCGCAAGGGGTCTGTAAAAGTCGCGTTACGGACCGCTACCATGTCGCCATGGCGCGGAGCAGCACCCATTCGTCGTTGGCCGGGATACGGGAGGCCAACACGCGCACTGTCGTCGACGCCGTTTTCGCGGACGAGAGCTCGGTGGCGCTCAGCGAACTCGTGGATCTGACGGGGCTGTCGCGCCCGACCCTCACGCAGACCCTTCGGCTCATGACGGCCATCGGTCTGGTGACCCACGGCTCGGATCGGCCGGCCTCGGGGATCGGGCGCCCGCTCAGCGTCTACCGTCCGCTGCCCGAGCATCATGAGCTCTGCGTGGTCGTGGTGGGCTTCCACTGGGTCGAGGTGGCCGTGGCCGACGTGTTCGGGCGGGTGATCCTGACCGAGCGCGAAGACCTCGTCACGGGCGTCCCGCTCGCGCAGCAGGTGGCGGCCGTCCTCGAGCGCACGATCGACGGTCGTCGCACGACGACGATGGGAGCCGTGATCGCGGTGATGGGCATCGTGCACCAGGGCGGCGTGGTGCACTCGAGCCGGCATCCGGAGCTCGGCGATCCCGCGACGATCGAGGCCATCCGCGCGCCCATCCTGTCTCGCTGGCCGGAGGCCGACATCGTGGTGCGCAACGACGCCAAGCTCGCCGCCGAGTGGATGTACCGCCGGGCGTCCGCGTCGGGTGCCGAAGTCGGCCTGGTGCTGGCCGTGCACATGAACGTCTCGGTGGGCTGCGGCATCGTGATCGAGGGGCAGATCCTCGAGGGCGCCCACGGTGCGGCCGGCGAGGTGTACCTCGAATCCGACAACAAGTTCCACGAGGCGGAACGCGCGCTGTGGACCGGAATCGAGCGGCTCGGTCGCTCCGTTCATCAGATCTATCGCGACGCGGGTCAGGGCGATCCGGAGGCTCAAGAGGTCACTACGCAGATGGCCACCTGCGTCGCCCACGGGCTGCGTCCCATCGTGTTGGCCCTCGACCCCGACACGGTGCTCGTGGGAGGGCCGCTCGCCCAGGCCGGACAGAGCCTGCGAGACGTGTTCGAGAAGGAGATCCGGGAGGTCAGTCTGACCGCCCCGAAAGTGCTGCTCAGCCCCGACTCCGAGACCGCCGTGCGCGACGGCGCGATGATGGTGGCGATCGACCGGATGCGCGACCGTCTGGTGGAGCAACTGGTCTCGCGCGCCGGCGCGTCGCCGACGCGTCGCAGAGAAACATAAGGAAGCCGCGCGAGGTCTCCTGGGTATCCACCGGGGTCGGATAAGGTATGGCCTCGTGAACGCATTGGAGTTGTTGCCCGCCGTCGACGTGCAGGGCGGCCAGGCCGTCCAGCTGGTGCAAGGCATAGCCGGCACGCAGAAGGAGTTCGGCGACCCGCTCACCGCAGCGCTTCGCTGGCGCGACGAGGGCGCCGAGTGGCTGCATATGGTCGACCTCGATGCCGCCTTCGGCCGCGGCTCCAATGCCGAGGTACTGGCCCGGATGATCGCCGAGGTGGGCATCAACGTCGAACTCACCGGAGGCATCCGCGACGATGCGTCGCTGGAGCGCGCGCTGTCCACCGGCTGCCGCCGCGTCAACATCGGCACCGCCGCCCTGGAGAACCCGGAATGGTGCGAGCAGGCGCTGCGTCGCCATGGCGACCGGATCGCGATCGCCATCGACGTGCGGGACGGCAAGGTGGCCGGCCGCGGCTGGACCACCGAGGGCGGACCCTGGGAAGAGACCGTCGACCGCCTCGCCGCAGCCGGCTGCCAGCGCTTCGTCGTGACCGACGTCGCCTCCGACGGCATGCTCTCGGGTCCGAACTACGAGCTGCTCCGCAAGGTCTGCGACCGCGGCGACGCCAAGGTGGTGGCCTCCGGCGGGATCTCTCAGCTCGACGATCTGGCGGCGCTGCGGGAGCTGGTTCCCCTGGGCGTCGAGGGCGCGATCATCGGCACCGCATTGTATGTTGGCAACTTCACCCTCGCAGACGCGCTGCGGGTGGCCAGAGGGGAGTCCGCGCATGGTTAAGCCACCGGCATCGACGTTCGGTCAGGCCCGCACGCTGCACACGCCGCCGCTGCTGGAAGGCAGGATCGCGGATCTGCTGGCCGGCAAGAAGATCGCCATGACCGGCGTCACCGGCTTCATCGGCGAACAGATGCTGTGGCGCTTCCTCAGCGACTGCCCCGACACCAAGACCGCTGTCTTGGTGCGACGCAAGGGCTCGCTCACCGCCGAGCGGCGGGTGCAGGGACTGCTCGCTAAGAAGATCTTCAAGGGCATCGTCGAGGCGTCCGGTGGCGTCGAGAAGCTGATGGCCGAGCGCGTCCAGGTGATCGAGGGCGATCTGCCGCAGGTGCCAGAGCTGCCCCGCGACATCGACGTGCTGGTGCACTGCGCCGGCGACGTGTCCTTCGACCCGCCCATCGACCAGGCCTTCATGACCAACGTGGTGGGCACCAAGGCGCTGCTCAGCCGCTTCCTGGAGTCCTGCTCCGACGCGGACGGCAACCTGGAGCGGATCCCGCACTACGTGCACATCTCGACGGCCTACACGGCGGGTCGGCGTCGCGGCGCGATCCCCGAGGCCGCGCACATCCACGACGTCGACTACGACAAGGAGGCCGCGTCGGCGCTGGCCATGAAGGAGCACGTCGAGGCGCGCTCCCGCAGCTCCGAGCAGCTCACCATCCTGCGCAAGCAGGCGGAGAAGCTGCACCGCCAGGCGGGCTACCTCACCACCTCCGAGGACACCGAGCGCCGTCGCCAGGAATGGGTCAAGGCCGAGCTGGTGGCCGCGGGCACCGAGCGCGCGCGCTCGCTGGGCTGGACCGACGTCTACACCTTCGCCAAGGCGATGGGCGAGCGCGTGGTGGCCGACATGGGCAAGGACATCCAGATCTCCGTGGTACGCCCCGCCATCGTCGAGTCGTCGTTGCTTGCCCCCTTCCCAGGGTGGATCGAGGGCTTCAAGATGGCCGACCCGATCATCCTGGCCTACGGTCGCGGCCAGCTTCCCGAGTTCCCGGCCTCGCCCGACGCCGTGATCGACATCATCCCCTGCGATTTCGTCGTCAACGCCATCGTCGCGGTGTGTGCGACGCAGCCCAAGGTCGGCGAGCCCGAGTTCTACCACTGCAGCTCCGGAGCGCGGAATCCGCTGACCTTCCGCGGCATCTACGAGCACATCCGGGCCTACTTCGAGAATCACCCCTATGTGTCCGGTCAAGGCTCGACGCCGCTGTCCACCTGGAACTTCCCCGGTGCGGAACCCGTGGAGCGGCTGATGAAGCTGGGCGGCGTCGCCACCCGGGTCGCCAACCGGGCGCTCACCTTCGCGCCGCGCAGCACGCTGACCCGCAACGTCGCGACGCAGATCGACAAGACCGACAAGCAGCTCGAGTTCCTCAACAAGTACCTGACGCTGTACGGCGAGTATCTGCAGTCCGAGTTGCACTTCGTCGACGACTGCACGCTCGCGCTGCACCACTCGCTGCACGAGGACGACAAGGAGAAGTTCGGCTTCGACTCGGGCTCCTTCGACTGGACGCACTACCTGCAAGAGGTGCACGTGCCGGCGATCACCGACCCGGTGCGCCGGCTGGAGGCGGCTCGCAAGCGACGCAAGGCCAGCGCCACCACCTTCAAGCGGCTGCGGCCCGCCGAGCCCGGCACCGTTCTTGCGGCCTTCGACCTGGACGGCACCGTGATGGCCACCAACGTGGTGGAGACCTATCTCTGGGCTCGCCTGCCAGAACTCAGCCCGCTCGGCCGGGTGCGGGAGCTGGCCACCGTGATCGGGAAGCTGCCCACCTACCTTGGTGCGGAGCGTCGGGATCGCGGTGTCTTCCTCCGCTCCATCTACCGACGTTACGCCGGTGCCGACCTGGCTGCCCTGGAGGACTACGTCGACGAGCGCCTGGCGCCCCTGATCCTCGACCGGATGTCGCCGGAGGCGATTCGCCGCATCCGCGAGCACCGCGACGCGGGGCACACCACCATCCTGATCACCGGCGTGATCCGGCCGCTCACGCGCCCGTTCGAGGGCTTGTTCGACACCATCGTCGCGGCCGACCTCGCCACCGACGATCAGGGCCTGTGCACGGGCTTCCTGAGTGGGCCGCCGATGGTCGGCGAGTCGCGCTCCGCGTGGCTCAACCACTACGCCAAGCTGCACGAGATCGACCTCTCGCAGTCCTATGGCTACGCCGACAGCCACGTGGACCTGCCCATGCTGCGCGCCGTCGGCAACCCCGTCGCCGTGAGCCCCGACGTGCCGCTGATGCGCGCCGCCCGGCAGAGCGGCTGGTCCATCGTCGAATGGTCCTCCATGTCCCCGATCCCGCGCTGGAAGATGCCCGCCATCTAGGCGGCGCCGCCCCAAAAGAAAGACTGAGGAGATCAATGTCTCGTCCCGGTTTCGTCCTCGAGGTGGACGACAAGACCCCGGCGCTGCTGACCATGGCAGGCGCCGGCATCCGGCTGGAGCGCTTCGGCCTGGGCACCAAGGTGATCTATCCCGCCGACGCCGTCGCCTCGGCCAACCCGGTGGATCTGATCGACGCCGCGCTGGATGCGCCGCTCGGGATCGAGCCGCTCGCGGGGGTGCTCGCGCCGTCCACGACGCTCACCATCGTCGTGCTGGAGGAGCCGCAGCTGCAGCCCCGCATGCGTTTCGACGTGCGGCGCAGCATCGTCGAGCGGGTGCTGGAACTGGCCGCCCGGGCGGGCGTCGAGGACGTGCAGATCGTCATCGCCAACGGCCTGGCCAAGCGATGGAGCGTGCCTGAGATCACGCGTGCGCTGGGGGAGCGGGTCGCCACCTCCTTCCTCCCCGACGGGCTCATCACCAGCCACGACGCCACGGCTGACGATCTGGTCGAGATCGGCGAGGTCGACGGCGTCTCGGTGAGGCTGAACCGTCGCGTCGCCGAGTCGGATCTGGTGGTCAGCGTCGGCGCGCGGGCGTCGAGCCGTGACGGTTCCGCCTTCGCCACCGGACTGGTCGACGTGGCCACGCTGCGCGCCGTCGGTGCGCCGGGTGCCTCCCGCGCCGTCGCCGACCAGGTGGCGGGCGTCGTCGAGACGGCGGTCAACCGGTTCGCCGTAGAGGCGGTTCTGGGCCAGCCGCTTCCCGTGCCGTCGCTGCGGTTCGCCGCCAAGCGCGAGTGGGAGTGGCGGATCGGCGATCAGCTGGCCTTCGCCGGCGCGCGGCAGCTGGTCGCAGCGCTGCCAAGGCAGGGCACCCAGCAGCTCTACGGTCAGCAGATCGCCGACTACGCGGTGCTCGACGTGATCGGCGGCGCGGCGGAGCAGGTCGTCTCCCAGGCCCGGGAGGCGTGGCGCGTCGCGAACGCCGTGGAGGTCAAGGGACAGGCCGACGTGCTGGTCACCTCCGTGTGGGGCGCCACCTTCGACGAAGGCGATCCCGATGGCTCGCCGATCGGCGCCGCCAACCGGGCCCTGGTGCAGCTCGCCGGCTGCCACGACGATAAGCCGCTGGCGCGGGAGGGCGCGTCGTTGATCGCCTTCCACCCGCTGGCGCCGCGCTTCTCGAACCGTCGCCAGGCCGCCGCGTCCGACTTCTTCGCGACGGTGCTGCCCGCCACCACCGATCCCGACGAGATCCGGGCCTCCTTCGAGGACAAGGCCTGCTCGGACGAGTGGTACCTCGATCTCTACCGCAAGGACTTCTCCGACCACCCGCTGCAGACCTTCCAGACCTGGTATCGCATCGCCGAGGCCGGCAAGAACCTCGGCCAGGTGATCTGGGTGGGCGGCAACCGGCGCACGGCGGCGCTGCTCGGCCATCGCGCGGCCTCCACCTACGCCGATGCGCTGGAGATCGCCTCCGACTCGGTCGGCTCGCACCCCGCGATCACCTACCTGCGTGGCCCCGGACAGGTGCTGGGCGTGGTGCGATGATGGCGCGCGAACTCAGCACCTGGGCGCTGGACCGGCCCAAGCGACGCGGTCCGCGCGTGACGCTGCCCGGAGACCTCGTCCGCTTCGCCCGCTCCGGATGGGGCGGTCGCACCAAGCCTCCTACCGGAGCGCCGCCGCGCGAGTCGCGCGACCTTCGGGTGAGCCTTTCCGATGTGCTCGCCCCGCACATCACGGGCTGGCTGAACCTACGCGTCGACTTCGAGGTGGTCGGCGCCGACGCGCTCACCGGCCTCCAGACGCCGTTCGTCTTCGGCGTGAACCACTGCGGACAGCTGGGCTACCAGATCCTCCGCATGTCCTTGCCCGGGCGGCTCCGCCCGCGGCTGCAGCAGCCCAGCCGTGCGCTGAGCAAGGGCAAGAACGCCGTCGTGATGTCGGAGCACCCGTCGGGCGGCCGGCTCGTCGGCGAGTTCGACTCGGAGGCCGCGTCGCTGGCCAGCCAGCACAACGTGGCGCTCGTGCCCGTCGGCCTGGTCGGCACGGTGGGCCTGCGGGAGATCCTGCGACTCGCCCTCAGCACCAAGCCCAAGGTCTCGATCCGGTTCGGCGCCCCCATCTACGTGCGCGGCCGCAACCTCGCCGACGCCACCGAGCTGCTGGGCTCCCGCGTCGAGCGGCTCGTCACCGAGGGCGATCTGTCCTGGTGGGACGTCGAGCGTCGGCGCAGCGTCACGGAGCCCGACGAACCCGAGGTGGCGCCTCGCTGGCAGCGGCTGTGGCGTCAGGGCGCGCCACGCCCCGTCGAAAAGGGCAGCCGTATCTGGAGCCGGTAGAGTGTGCGTGGCAATTCGAGAGTGATGATCTGAAGGGAGCCCTGTGTCCGGACACTCCAAATGGGCGACGACCAAGCACAAGAAGGCTGTTATCGACGCCAAGCGCGGCAAGCTGTTCGCCAAGCTGATCAAGAACGTCGAGGTGGCTGCGAGGCTCGGCGGCGGCGATCCCTCAGGCAATCCGACGCTGTTCGACGCCATCCAGAAGGCGAAGAAGTCCTCGGTGCCCAACGACAACATCGACCGCGCCGTGAAGCGCGGTTCCGGTGCGGAGTCCGGGGGCGCCGACTACGAGACCATCATGTACGAGGCCTATGGCGCGGCCGGCGTGGCCGTCCTGATCGAGTGCCTCACCGACAACCGCAATCGCTCGGCGTCCGACGTGCGCGTCGCCGTCACCCGCAACGGCGGCACCATGGCCGACGTCGGCTCGGTGCAGCGGCTGTTCTCCCGCAAGGGCGTCGTCATTGTGCCCAAGGCGCAGCCAAGCGGCGCGATCAGCGACGACGACGTGCTCGAGGCGGCCCTGGAGGCGGGCCTCGAAGAGGTCAACGACGACGGCGTCAACTGGGAAGCCGTGTGCGACCCCAACGACACCGTCGAGGTGCGCAAGGCCATCCAGGCCGCCGGGTACGACTACGACTCCGCCGAGGTGCAGTTCGTCGCCTCCTACGACACCGTGATCGACACCGTCGAGGCGGCGCAGAAGGTGTTCCGCATCATCGACGCGCTGGAAGACTCCGACGACGTGCAGAACGTCTACACCAACATCGATCTCACCCCCGAGGTGGAGGCCGCGCTGGAGGACGAGGACTAGCCGTCCCCTCCCCATGCGCGTCATCGGCATCGACCCCGGCCTGACCCGCTGCGGCATCGGCATCGTCGACGGCACAGTGGGCAAGCCGCCGCGCCTGATCGCCGTGGGTGTGGTGCGCACGCCCGCCGAGCTCGACGTCGCCAGACGCCTGGTGCGGCTGGAGGCCGGGCTGCAGGAATGGATCGACGAGCACCGCCCCGAGGCCGTGGCCATCGAGCGGGTCTTCGCCCAGCACAACCTGCATTCGGTGGCCGACACCATGCAGGCAGCCGGAGTAGCAGCGTTGGTAGGTGCCAGGGCCGGGCTGCCTGTGGCATTCCATACGCCCAGCGAAGTGAAGACGGCCGTCACGGGCTCGGGTCGCGCCGACAAGGCGCAGGTGGGGCTCATGGTGCAGCGCCTGCTCAAGCTGGAGGCGCCGGTCAAGCCCGCCGACGCCGCCGACGCGCTGGCCATCGCGATGTGCCACCTCTGGCGGGCCCCCGCCACCAACCGCTATGCCGCAGCGATCGCTGCAGCGAAGGGAAAGCGATGATCTCGCAGCTCACCGGAACCGTCGTCACCGCAGGCGCCACGTGGTTCGTCATCGACGTGCAGGGCGTCGGCTTCCGCGCCACCACCACGCCCGCCACCGCAGCGGCGCTGCGGCCGGGGGAGACCGTCACGGTGTTCACCAGCCTTGTGGTGCGCGAGGACTCGTTGTCGCTGTTCGCCTTCCAGGGCGTGGACGAGCGCGAGGCTTTCGAGCTGGTGCAGACGGCTTCCGGAGTCGGCCCGAAGCTTGCGGTGGCGATCGTCTCGACCCTTGGTGCGGCCGAGCTGCGCCGCGCGGTGCTGGCCGAGGATCTCAACCGACTGTGCGCGGTGCCCGGCATCGGCCGCAAGGGCGCGCAGAAACTGGTCCTAGAACTCAAGGACAAGGTGCTGGTGCTGACCGCCTCTGACGAAGAGCCGGTCACGCCGACCGTCGCCGAAGCCGAGGCCGAGCTGTGGCGCACGCAGGTGATCGACGGCCTGCAGAGCCTCGGCTGGTCGGCCCGCGACGCCGGTGCCGCCTGCGACGCCGTGGCGCCGCTCGTCGCGGAGGATCCTAACATCGGCGTCGCCAAGCTCATGCGCGCCGCGCTGAACACCCTGGCGAGGCGATGATGGAGCGGCCCATCGATCCCGAGGCCATGCCGGAGGAGCACGACTTCGAGGCGGCCCTGCGGCCTAAGCGGCTCGACGACTTCCACGGCCAGCCGCGCGTGCGCGACCAGCTGTCCCTGGTGCTGGCCGCCGCCCGTCATCGCGGCACGGCGCCCGATCACGTGCTGCTGTCCGGGCCCCCCGGACTGGGCAAGACGACGCTCGCCATGATCATCGCCAACGAGCTCGGCACCAAGCTGCGCATCTCGTCGGGTCCGGCCATTCAGCACGCCGGCGACCTGGCCGCCATCCTGTCCGGGCTGGACGAGCACGAGGTGCTCTTCCTCGACGAGATCCACCGGCTGTCCCGCCCCGCCGAGGAGCTGCTCTACCTGGCGATGGAGGACTTCCGCGTCGACGTGGTGGTGGGCAAGGGGCCAGGAGCCACCGCCATCCCGATCGAGCTGCCGCAGTTCACCCTGGTCGGCGCCACCACGCGAGCTGGCCTGCTACCGGGTCCGCTGCGCGATCGCTTCGGCTTCACCGCCAACCTCGACTTCTACCAGCCCGCAGACCTGGCCCGGATCGTCGCCACCTCGGCCGACAAGCTCGGCGTCCGACTGTCCCCAGCGGCGGCCGTCGAGGTGGCAGGACGGTCCCGTGGCACGCCCCGGATCGCCAACCGGCTGCTGCGCCGGGTTCGCGACTACGGCCAGGTGCACGGCCGCGACCTGCTCGACGTCGACGTCGCCCGCTTGGCGCTGGAACTCTACGAGGTGGACGAGCGCGGCCTCGACCGGCTGGACCGTCAGGTTCTCGAGGCCCTCTGCATCAAGTTCCATGGCGCCCCCGTCGGGCTCTCCACGCTGGCATTGAGCGTCGGCGAGGAGATCGACACCGTGGCGGAGGTCGCGGAGCCCTTCCTCATCCGTGAGGGCCTGATGCTGCGCACCCCCCGGGGCCGGGTGCCCACCGCCGCCGGCTACCGCCATCTCGGGCTAGCCGCGCCGGAGCCCGCCGCGCCGGGGCTGTTCGACGACCCCCTCACCTGATCGGCTATCCTGACGGATGGCCGACCACCAATTTCGATACGAATAGGTTTTGAGAACCATGGATATGCTCCTGATGATCGTCGCCTTCGGTGCGATCATGTACTTTCTGATGATCCGTCCCCAGCAGAAGCGGGCGAAGGAACACCAGGCTCTGATCGACTCGATCGAGGCCGGCACCCGCGTGCTGCTGACCAGCGGCATCTTCGCCACCGTCGTGCACGTGGGCGACCGCCAGCTGATCGTCGAACTGGCTCCCGGCACCGAGATCACCGTGCTGAAGGGCAACGTCGCTCGCGTCGTGGGTGACAGCGACGAGGAGTTCGTCTTCACCGACGAGCTGTCCGAGGAGAGCGCCGTCGAGGTCCAGGACGAGGCCGAGTCCGCCGAGCTGGATCGCTTCGACGAGATCGCCGCCAACTTCGATCGCGACGACGCACCCGAGGCGCCCGCGGCGCCGGCGGACGAGGTCGCCGGAACCCCCGAAGACGACACCAACACCAAGTAGTAGGGAATCTGACCCACCGTGGCTACACGCGCGCGTACGTCACGCCCAGGGAGGACGCTCGCCGTCTTCCTGGGCGTGATCGCTCTCCTTTATGTGATCATGGCGTCCACCAGCACGTGGACGCCGAAACTCGGCCTCGACCTGCGGGGCGGCATGACGATCACGCTGACCGCCACCAACGACGTCGTTCCGGCGGAGTCGCTGAGCTTGGCGCGAGGCATCATTCAGCAGCGCGTGGACAGCCTTGGTGTCGGTGAGGCATCCGTGACGACGGCGGGCGACCGCAACATCGTCGTCTCGGCCCCGAATATCAGCCGCGACGATCTGGTCGAGCTGGTCGGCGCCACGGCCCAGCTGTCCTTCCGTCCGGTGATCACCGCGACGGCTGCGGACGGCGTCGTCGATCCGGAGGCCGAGCCCAGCGACGAACCCACGGTGCCGGGCCTGCCCAAGCCCGAACCCACCGAGTCCGAGGACGACGCCGATGCGACGCCGAGCGGTGAGGACCAGATGCTGCCCGTCGCCGACGTGGTGGCCTACCAGCCCACCGAGGCCGATCTGGAGACGCTTGAGAACTTCAGCTGCGGTGACGAGGTCGTCGAGCGACTCGACGCGCCGACCGTGGCCTGCGACGAGGAGAACGCGCAGAAGTTCCTGCTCGGCCCGGTGGCCATCCAGGGGCAGAGCGTCACGACCGCCACCTCCGGCATCCAGCAGGGCGATCTGACATACTCCGTCTCGCTGCAGGTGGACTCCACCGGCGCTACGGCGCTGGACGAGCTGACCAGCTGGGCGTCCCAGGACTACCCCAACCGCACCTTCGCCATCGTGCTCGACGGCGTCGTGCGCTCCTATGCGTCGGCGCAGGCCCGCATCCCCACCGGCGAGGCGTCCATCAGCGGCGGCTTCACCGCGGATTCGGCGGCCTCGCTGGCCAACATTCTGAAGTTCGGCGCCCTGCCGCTCGACTTCGAGACCTCCCAGGTGGAGAGCGTCTCCCCGACGCTCGGCGGTGAGCAGCTGCGCGTCGGCGTCATCGCGGGCCTGCTGGGCCTCGGGGCGGTCGCCGTCTACTCCTTCGCCTACTACCGCGGGCTCGGCATCGTGGTGGTCGGTTCGCTCGCCGTCGCGGCCTCCGCCACCTACGGGGTGATGGTGCTGCTGGGCGAGGCGGTCGGCTTCGCGCTCAACCTGCCCGGCGTCGCGGGCGCGATCGTCGGTATCGCCGTGACCGCCGACTCGTTCATCATCTACTTCGAACGCATCCGCGACGAGATCCGCGACGGCCGCAGCCTGACCTCCTCCTTGAGCTCGGGCTGGAAGAAGGCCCGTGGCACCATCGTGATCTCCGACGCGGTGTCGCTGCTCTCCGCGGTCGTGCTGTTCTTCCTCGCCTTCGGCGGCGTGCGCGGCTTCGCGTTCACCTTGGGACTCACCACGGTGATCGACCTCGCGGTGTGTTTCTTCTTCACCGTGCCGCTGATGCACCTGCTGGGCAAGACCAAGTTCTTCGGCGAGGGCCACAAGCTCTCCGGCCTCGATCCCGAGCACATGGGCGTCAGTCGCGCTTCGCTGCTCGGCCGTCGTGGCCGTCGCCGTTCCGCCGTCGCCGTTCAGGAGGCATGAGATGGAAACCGCTCAGACCCCCAAGAAGCAGACGCTGGCGCACCGGCTCTACACCGGCCAGGTCTCTTACGACTTCGTCAAGCACACCAAGCTGTGGTTCACCGTCACCGGCGTGCTGCTCGCGATCACCGTGCTGATCCTCGTGTTCCGGGGCTTGACCCTCGGCATCGAGTTCACCGGTGGCACCGACTTCCAGGTGCCGATGACGGTCACCGAGACCACCGTCGACGAGGTGCGCGACGCCGTCCAAGAGTTCTCCGTGCCGGATCTGAACGCTCAGGTGTTCTCCATCGGCGAGGAGTCGGTGCGGATCCAGACCCGCATCCTGGCGGCCGATGAGACCGCGACGCTGCGCACCGAGATCGCCGACGTGGCGAGCGTGGCGCCCGACCAGGTCACCTACAACTCGATCGGCGCCTCGTGGGGCAAGGAGATCTCCCGGCAGGGCTTCGTCGCCCTGGTGGTGTTCCTCGGCCTGGTGATGCTGCTGATCGGCCTCTACTTCCGGAACTGGAAGATGTCGATCTCGGCGATCGCCGCGGTGCTGCACGACCTGCTGATCACCGTCGCGGTCTACGCCCTGGTCGGCTTCACGGTGACCCCGTCGACCGTGATCGGCGTGCTCACCATCCTCGGCTACTCCCTCTACGACACCGTCGTGGTGTTCGACAAGGTGCGCGAGAACACGAAGGGCCTGGAGGACGGCAACCACACCTATGGCTATGAGGCCAACCACGCGGCCAACCAGGTGATCATCCGGTCGCTGAACACCACGGTGATCGGCGTGCTGCCGGTGGCCGCGCTGTTCATCGCGGGCAGCTGGCTGCAGAGCGCGCCGCTGGCCGACCTCGGCCTGGCCTTGCTCGTCGGCATGATCGCCGGCGCCTACTCGTCGCTGTTCCTCGCGGTTCCGCTGCTGGTGTGGCTGAAGGAGCGCGAGCCCGCCATGGTCGCGCACCGTGAGAAGCTGGCACGCCGCGCGGCCCGCTCACAGCGTCGCGTGGAGCATCGCGACGACGTCGCGGAGGCCCCGATCGTGACCACCGTCTCCGTGCCGTCGGCCGAGTTCCTCGCCGAGCATGGCGAAAGCCGCGAAGAGCGGGAGCGTCGCCGTGCCAAGCAGACCCGGTCGGAGCGGAAGCGGCACTGATGAGCATCGACATCGGGGCCTTGGTCCGGGACTTCCCGGACTATCCGTTGCCCGGCGTGCTGTTCAAGGACATCACTCCGCTGTTGGCTTCGGCCGAGGGCTTTCGGGCCGCCATCGATCAATTGGTGGCGGGGGCGCCGGAGGGCGTCGACTACGTGGTGGGCATGGAGGCCCGGGGTTTCATCTTCGCGGCGCCCGTCGCGCTGGCATTGGGCGCCGGCTTCGTCCCGGTGCGCAAGCCGGGCAAGCTCCCGGGGGAGCTGTTCGAGGAGTCCTATCAGCTGGAGTATGGCTCCGAGACGCTCACCATGCGCACCGACGCGATTCGTCCGGGTTCTCGGGTGATGATCGTCGACGATGTGCTCGCCACCGGCGGAACGGTGGCGGCGACGGCCGCGTTGCTGCGCCAGGCTGGGGCCGAGCTGGCCCAGATCGCGGTGGTCGTGGAGCTCACCGAACTCTCCGGACGCGAGCGGCTCGCAGCGGCGGGTATCGACGCCTTCTCGGCTTTGCTGCAAGTATGAGCCATGGCTCCTTCGCGCCCGCCGGCCGGTGCACCCCACTCGCTGGTTAACCTCCCGCGGATCGCCCGCTCGCCCATCGCGGAGCTGGCGCGCAGGGCGCTGCTGGCGTTGTTGCTGCTTTTCGCCGCCACTTTGCTGGTGTACGTCGATCGGGCGGGCTATGTGGACAACGTCGCGGGCGACGGCGTCTCGTTCGTGGACGCGCTCTACTACGCGACGGTGACCCTCACCACGACGGGCTACGGTGACATCACGCCGATCACACAACAGGCGCGGCTGATCAACGTGATGGTGATGACGCCCATGCGCATCGGCTTCCTTGTGCTGTTGGTGGGCACCACCATCCAGGTGCTGGCCAATCAGGGAAGCCGCGCGATCCGGGACATGCAATGGAGGAAGAGGATGCGCAACCACGTCGTCGTCATCGGGTACGGCACCATGGGCCGAAGCGCCGTCAACACGCTGCGTCGGCACGGCGAGTCCGTGCAGAAGATCGTGGTGATCGACAACAACGAGACCGCCATCGAGGACGCGAGCATGGACGGCATCGCGTCCTTCCTCGGCGACGCCACGCGCCGCGACCTGCTGCGCCGGGCCGAGATCTCCAAGGCGCGCGAGGTGATCATCGCGCTCGGCCGCGACGACACCGCGATCCTCGCGACGCTGACCGTGCGGCAGCTGAACCCGTCGGCGGGCATCGTCGTCGCCGTGCGCCAGCACCAGAACGTGCCGTTGGTGAAACAGTCGGGGGCCACGTCGGTGGTGACGTCGTCGGAGACCGTCGGACGTCTGGTCGGGCTGTCGGCGATCGGTCCCGAGCTGGGCACCATCATCCAGGATCTGCTCACCGGCGGTGAGGGGCTCGAGGTGCATCAGCGGCTGGCCACGTCGGAGGAGGCCGGGCAGCCGCCGTCGGCGATCAAGAGCGAACGCGTGATCGGCTTGATCAGGCGCGGCACGCTGCGCCGCTTCTACGACTCGACGGCGGCGCGGATCGAGGTGGGCGACGAGCTGATCGTCGTGCGCAAGGCCAGCCAGACCCGCCGCGAGACGCTGCGCGACCTGAACTCCGACTAGCGGCGCCATGTTCAGCCGATGCCGACCTCTACCCGCGTATCATGGGCACGCAGAGTGGCTGACCTGGCTGACAAGGGAGGGGTACGGGCTTGATGGCTGAAAGCTATGGCGCGACGGCGTCGGGTTCCG
Organism: Tessaracoccus caeni; assembly: GCF_029211185.1. Lineage (GTDB taxonomy): Bacteria > Actinomycetota > Actinomycetes > Propionibacteriales > Propionibacteriaceae > Arachnia > Arachnia caeni. The sequence goes on along the minus strand of NZ_JARGDO010000016.1, from coordinate 8,122 downwards.
GAGCGGCTGTTCCGCCGCCGCCACGCCTTCGGATGCGTCATCGGCTGGCACGCCTCGGCGCGGTGCAGCCGAAGTCGGCCGTGCTGGATCCGCTGTTCCGGATCGTGCGCACCAATCATCCCAAGGCCGACCTGGCGCTGATCGAGCGCGCCTATCGCACCGCCGAGCGCTACCACGAGGGCCAGACCCGCAAGACCGGCGACCCCTACATCACCCACCCCCTGTCCGTGACGACGATCCTGGCCGAGCTCGGCATGACCGAGCCGGTGCTGGCGGCCGCCTTGCTGCACGACACCGTCGAGGACACGCCGTACACGCTGGATCAGCTGCGCGTCGACTTCGGCGAAGAGATCGCCCACATGGTCGACGGCGTGACCAAGCTGGACAAGCTCACCTACGGAGAGACGGCGAAGGCCGAGACCATCCGCAAGATGATCATGGCCACCTCCGAAGAGGTGCGCGTGCTGGTCATCAAGCTGGCCGACCGGCTGCACAACATGCGCACCCTCGGCGCGATGAAGCCCGAGTCGCAGGCGCGGATCGCCACCGAGACCCTCAACATCTTCGCCCCGCTGGCCCACCGGCTGGGCATGAACACCATCAAGTGGGAGCTCGAGGATCTGTCCTTCCAGGTGCTGGAGCCCAAGTTCTACGCCGAGATCGTCGAGATGGTGGCCGGGCAGGCTCCTGGCCGCGATCGGTACCTGCGGCAGCTGATCTCCGAGTTCCAGGGCCTGCTCGCAGAGGCCAGGATCAAGGCGACGGTGTACGGCCGGCCCAAGCACTACTACTCGATCTACCAGAAGATGATCGTGCGCGGCCGCGACTTCAGGGACATCTACGACCTGATCGGGCTGCGGGTGCTCGTCGACGAGGTGCGCGACTGCTACGCGGTGCTCGGCGTGGCCCACGCCGCATGGAAGCCCATTCCGGGACGGTTCAAGGACTACATCGCCAACCCCAAGTTCAACATGTACCAGTCGCTGCACACGACGGTGCTGGGCGATCAGAACGAGCCGGTCGAGTTCCAGATCCGCACCCACGAGATGCATCGTCGCGCGGAGTACGGCGTCGCGGCGCACTGGAAGTACAAGGAAGACCTGCGTGCCGGCGTCTCGCCCGAGGACGCCGGTCTGAAGGCGATGCATCAGCTGGGCGTGATGTCGAAGGAGACGGAGGATCCCTCCGAGTTCCTCGACTCCGTCATGTTCGAGATCAATGCCGACGAGATCTATGTCTTCACGCCGAAGGGCGAGGTGATCGCGCTGCCCGTCGGCGCCACGCCCGTCGACTTCGCGTTCTCGGTGCACACCGAGGTGGGCTATCGCTGCATCGGCGCACGGGTGAACGGGCGCCTGGTGTCGCTCTCGACGAAGCTCCAGCAGGGCGACAAGGTGGAGGTGCTCACCTCCAAGTCCGAGCATGCAGGCCCCAGCCGCGACTGGCTCAGCTTCGTCGTCTCCAGCCGGGCTCGGCAGAAGATCAAGTCGTACTTCAGCCGCGAGCGGCGCGACGAGAGCATCGAGGCCGGCAAGGAGATCCTGGCCAAGGACATCCGCCGCACAGGCATGCCGCTGCAGCGGCTGCTGACGCTGGAGAACCTCACGGCGGTCGCCAATGAACTCGGACACAAGGATGTCCCCGCTCTGTACAACGCGATCGGCGAGGGGCACGTCGGGGCGCAGGGCGTCGTCGAGAAGCTGATCGCGCTGCACGGCGGCGAGGACGAGGCCGTCGACACGGTCAGCGAGGACGTCATCGTCGAGCGGCGGCCTCGTCGGGCATCCAAGGAAGCCAAGGTCTTGGTGGACGGCGACGACTCCGTGATCGCCAAGTTCGCCAAGTGCTGCTACCCGGTGCCGGGCGACCCGATCATCGGCTTCGTCACCCGTGGCGACGGCGTCTCGGTGCACCGAGCCGACTGCTCCAACGTGCCGGCGCTGCGCGAGCAGCCCGAGCGCCTGATCAAGGTGGAGTGGACCGAGCAGACCGAGGGCGCCTACCTGGTGACCATCCACATCGAAGGCATCGACCGCGCCAGGCTGCTGTCCGACGTCAGCTCCGCGCTGTCGGAGCAGCACATCGACATCCTGTCGGCCAACATCCGCACCAACAAGCAGCACGAGTTCAGCGGCCGGATCACCTTCGAATCGCCAGACCCCCGACACCTGCAGCACGTGATCAACGTGATGCGCAGGGTCCCCGGCGTCTACGACGTCTACCGCGTGAATGGTTAAATGTTACAAAAGCGTTTTCCAGAAAGACCGGAATTATTTATATTTGCTACCGGGCGATCCGTGGTGTAAATACTGTACTGTGACGTAATTCTGCTATCGGATGAACGGATAGCACAACCAGGAAGGTTCTAGTAATGGCGGCACCTCAAGACCACTCGCTTCTGACCGTGGATATCCGTTGCCCCGTGCATGGCCCGATTGACCTGACTGATGAAATGCCAACCAGGACGAAGATAATCCGGGAATTAGTGCTATCTTCTCAGGTTCAGCGCCTTAGACGAATCAAGCAACTAGGATTTGCGTCCTTTGAATTCTCGGGTGCAGATCACTCAAGATTCTCTCACGCCCTTGGCACGATGCATGTCATGCGCATGATTCTTGATTCGTCTAGTATGAACAAAAAATATCTTGACCAGCTCGCATCAAAAATTGATATTAAAGGCCGGAGTCGGCGTAAATACGCCCGCCAGCACATGCTGGTTGCGGCCTTGCTACAGGACTGCGGAGAGCTGCCTTACGCGTTCGCAACATCATCGTTGATTAAGCCAGATGATGATGTCCTAGGTGCGGTAAAGGCTCTGACCGGGGAAGATGCAACGAACTGGCCAACCAAGGCTGTGTTTACAGTAGCGTGTATCGAGCGACTGGGTGACGTCCTTAAGGACATGGACAGCCGAATTTTGTCCTATCTCATCACCGGTAGTTTGTGGAAGGAGCGGATACACGGGCTTGAGCCTGCGATGCATCTTCTTAATGGAGTACTCGATGCTGACAGAATTGATTATGTCAAGCGGGACGCTCATCATACAGGACACGGGCACCTGGATATTAAGGCAATAGTCGCGAGTATTCGCGATGTTGATGATAAGGGTGTCATATGTTCAGACCCTGCCAGTGTTGCTAGTCTTCTTGCTTTGAGGGCTCACCTTTACTCAACGGTCTACTATTCTGCACCGAACCGATTTAGAGTGATGTTGGTAAAGGAGCTACTGCACGCTATTGATGCTGCGGGGGGTGATATTAGGAAGGACGTATTTGGCGACTCCGGGCTGGTCTTCACAAGCGCCGGATTGCTGCAACTAGACGACCTTGAAATAGAAAAATTTGTAGCGAAGGCGAGAATTTCCTCATGTAAGCATAGGCTGTCAGAAAGAGCCGAGATCGCATTGTCCGTGCTCAGTGGAGAGTCAAATAACTATAAAGAGTTCTGGCTTTCAACTGAGGACGATTCACCTAATGGAGAGGAAGTCAGCCTTCCCCCTAGGGCTTTCGGCGAATACTTCCAGCAAACAAGACTTGCAGATGGCATTGGTGTGCGAATTAGGACGGAATCTGCTGGTGAAATTATTGACAAAGATTTGGGTGAAATGAATGGTCCCTATTCAAGGGTTCTCAAGGATTCTAAATCCCAACTCCCGATGCGCGGAGATGTCTTAGTTTATATGCCAGAGAATGGCACTATTTCATCCGACTATCGCAGAGCGTTGAAGGAGGGCTGGTTGGGGGCCGGTATCAAAGCGGGGCTTGTTGCTAAAGGGTCGGTTAGGGAAGTTGATACGCGAGCTTTTGATGGATTTGCTGGCCCGGCGATTTTTATCTCATACTGCCATGCGGATCTACCGCTCGTGGCGGCAATTACCGATGAATTATATCGGAGAAGACGTCGTTATGTACTACTAGCTGGCGCTTTTCAAGGCATCGGTGGTACCCCTGGCTATAATAGTAGGGAACTTGCCCGTCAGGGAGAGGCCTGTCTCATGATTACCTCGACTGCCTATCGAGATCGTGTTCGTGATGATCCCATGGGTGCGATAGTTTCAGAGTTGGGTGAAGTCGTGAAACTGAAGGCGGAAAGAAGGACTTATCCCGTTGTTGCGATAAGTGCCTGTGAATTTGTCGAAATGAACAATTTTCCGTGGCGGCTATTTGGTCTCGAGCAAACTCCATTCTTCGGTCGTCCCCTAAAGCCTGGCGATATTCAGAATATCGAACAGGCTGTTGGTGAGGCAATTAAGAAAATCGATGATGAGCTTGGGTGGACTGGGGCGTGACTCTAAATCATCGGATCGCTTTATGTGGCCCGCCGGGTTCTGGGAAGTCAACGGTTAGGAGGCTGTCGCAGCGTGTAGCGAACCAGTTCGGGTTTACAGTCCATCATTTGCGGTTGGCTGACCCCCTGTACGCGGCTCAGGAAGCGATATATCGTATTGCCGGGCGGTCACTACTTGATTCTGAGGTGCAAGATGGAAAACTCCTTAATCTATTAGGCGTAGAGATGCGGCGGATCAACCCGCAAGTCTTAGCCGATCACGCGAGGAGTAGCATTGTGCTTCTAGGACAGGCCGTGGATTCTGCACCGGGGGAGCATGTGATCGTTTGCGACGACGCTAGACCGCCAGATTTTTCGTTCTTATGTGAATTTGGGTTCAAACTGGTTAGAGTGGATGTGTTTCCTGAGAAGGCGGTCGATAGAAGAAGTAGACGAGGTGATATTTCCCTGGGTTCGCTTCATGACCCAAATGAGATCTGGCCAGAACAGCAGCAAACTTTTGCAGAGATCGACAATAATGGTTCTGTGGATGATCTTTTTCGATCGGTCCAAGCCTTTTGGTCTAGTGTGTTAAGTTAAGATGATACTGACTGGGTTAAAAATCAGGGAATCCGTCGAAAACGGTGACATTGTCATCGATCCATTTGATCATTCTATGATAAATCCCAACAGCTATAATTACCGACTGGGTGACACGCTTTTAGTTAGTCAGCAGAAAGAGTTCGATGCTAGTGCGACTCCTGGATGGGTTCCTGTCAGTATGCCCCAGGGTGGATACTTGCTGGAGGAAAGAAGACTTTATCTGGGTAGTACCTTTGAGATAATTGGGAGCCATAAATATGTTACCTCCCTTATTGGGAGATCCTCGATGGGTAGGCTCGGACTGTTTGTGCAAGTAACTGCAGATCTCGGACATCAAGGAGCTGTTCATCGGTGGACTCTGGAGCTTTACTGTGTGCAACCCATTTGGGTGTACCCTGGGATGAAAATTGGGCAAGTGAGCTTCTGGAAGGTCTCTGGTGCTTCGCAACTTTATGATGGGAATTATGGCCGCCACTTCTCTCCGGCGCCTAATGAGGGAGACCTGCGTAGATAGGGAGTTGGTGTGATTCTTACAGGCCCAAAGATATTGGAAGAGGTTGAAGCGGGCCGTATTGTCATTGAGCCATTCGATCCTGGGCAAATCAATCCAAATAGCTATGATTTTCGCTTGTCGGAAGAACTATTGTGCTATACAGACCGCATGCTGGATTCGGCGGTGTTGAACCCATCAGAAATGATCGAGTTTCCACCGGGCGGTCTTGTGTTACGTCCTGATCGTGTCTATCTCGGGTGTACTGTAGAAACAATGGGTAGTGAATTCTATGTTCCTATTATTCGAGGAAAGTCATCTTTGGCTAGATTGGGGCTTTTTATAAATATGACCGCCGATCTCATTGACCTTGGGTCCGTGAATCAATGGACACTTCAGTTTCATGCGATAGAGCCGCTGCGTATATACCCGAAGATGTTGATCGGGCAAGTAACATTCTGGATCCCTGAAGGTGAAAAGGTTCTCTACTCGGGAAAGTATCAAGGGTCGAGGGGGCCGCGCGCATCGCTATCTTATGAAGATTGTCCGTAGCGGGTGTGCGGAATCGTTGAAATAGGTTTGAGTCGAATACTCGATTTCCACATCACGTACTCTCCAGGAGGTAATCCAGTATTGTCTTAGTCGGCGCTCCAACCAGAATTGGGTCTCTTGATGCTCCACTCTGTTCTGGTTTGGAGGTCGCGGGCGATCGTGAGGGCGGTGAACACGATGGTGAGGTGCGCCTCGATGGAGTCACGGGTTTGGTGGTAGATCGGCCTGGCAGCAAGATCGTGCTTCGATATCCGGCACTGTTGCTCAACATGCCATAGGTCGTGGTAGCTGGAGATGTGAATCGTCCCGGGTTTTGTGGAGGCTCTGTTAGTTGGTTCCGACCTCGGTGAGGATCGGGTTCTTACGGTAGTGCTCTCCAGGCTGGGATGCCCAGTAGTTCGTTTCGAACTCGACGGGAGGGACGAGCGCGATCTCGCCGTGGAGGCGCCGATGGTTGTATCAGTCGACGTACTCGGCGACCGCGATCTCGATGTCTACCACTGACTTCCAGCCACCAGCAGGGCGCATGACCGCGTTACCGATGCACTCGGCCTTGAACAGCGAGTTCAACGCTTCGGCCATCGCGTTGTCATAGCTGTCCCCCTTGGGCCCGACAGACGCGACGGCCTCGGCCTCGGCGAGGCGTTCGGTATAGCGAACCGCTCGATATTGGGAACCGGCATCCGAGTGGTGCAGCAGCCCGTCCGGGGTGAACTCCATGCTGGTGCGTCGGCGGGTGAACAGGGCCTGTTCCAGCGCGGAGAGCACCAGCGGGGTTGTTTTCGAGGTCATGACGCGCCAGCCGAGGATCCGGCGGGAGTACACATCGGTGATGAAGCTGATGTAGCAGAACCTGGATGGTGTCCACACATAGGTGAAGTCCGCGACCCACCACTGATCAGGCCTAGACGGCCACGCCCAGCGTCGCCGAACGTGATCGGGATGCCGGGGCGCCCGATCATCACGGCTCGTGGTGACCGTTCGGCGTTTCCCGCGCCGGACACCATCGATGCCGGCGAGTTTCATCAACCGCTCCACCTGGTCACGGCCAATATCGATGCCGGCACGCAGAGCCCTTTTCCAGAGCTTCCGTCGCCCGTACAGACGCCGGTTCTTCTTCCACAGGGTGAACAAGACGTTGGCTAGGTAGGCGTCGTCGAGTTCCTGCTGAGTGGGTCCGAACCCGCGAGCAGAGTAGGCGTAGTACGTCGACGGGGCGATCCCGATACCATGCTCGTTCAGCACCGTCAGGATCGGCTCGACCCCGAACACCTCGGCGTGCTGCCGGATGTAGACAGGTCACTGTCCGAGTTTGCGGATCGCACTTACGCTGCCGCGAAAAACGCTGACGCGGTCTTCAGGATCTCGTTCGCCCGCTTCAACTGAGCGACCTCGCGTCGTAGCCGCACCACCTCGGCATCGAGTGACTCCCCGCCCACAGCAGGGGTGGTTCCCTCGCCCTGGTCCCGGCGGACCCAGTTCCACAGCGTCGACGCATTGATCCCGAGGAGCTCGCTGACCTCCTCGCGGGCCTTACGCTGTGACACCCCGCCCTCGGCGAGCCGGTCGGTATACATCCGAACCGCCCGAGCCTGGGTCTCGTCGTCGTACTTCTTCGTTGCTGGCATGATCCCTTTCCTTCCGTGTTAGATCATGCCCTCCGGCAACCCCAGGCCGGTTCAGGCCGATTCAACCTGACCCGAGGCCACGACAACCCCGTCGGCGCCTAACAACGCCCTCCGACCACACCAGGCCGATTCAGTAGCCCGGTTGGGCACTCAGACGGCGACCTGACCGGATCCTGGCTGACCGGGCCTACTCGTCGCGAGGGAACCGGTCATGGCTGGGCGAGCATCGGATCAAGGCCACGACCCTGAGTCCTGCTGATCAGGTGAGGCACCGGAAACGCCGGGGCCGGCGCGGGCGCCGATGTTGAGCCCCGCCGTGTGCAAGGATCGTCACGCGGTCGAATGCGGGATCAACAAGCTCAAACACCAACGAGCGTTCGCGACCTGTTACGACAAACTCGCTGTGCGCTACACCACCACCGTCTAGATCAGCGTTCTCAACAACTGGCGCAAACGGGCTCTTCGTACTTGCGGTGGGTGGGCGACACGCTGGGTGAGGGTGGTGTGCTGAGGTAGGGGTCGAGGCCCTCAGGATCAGGAGTTACCACACTCCCTGTTCCGAGGACCTCGACGATGAACCAGC
>NZ_JARGDO010000015.1 GCF_029211185.1 Tessaracoccus caeni | reverse complement strand
CGGACGACCTGCTCCGGGGTGTGACGCTTCCTGCTGTTCGTCATGATCTGACCAGTCTCCCTGCCCGCGACCGCGGGCAACAGGACGACCCTCATAACGACTGGACCTACGAAACGGGGTCAGCCCACAACGATCGGACCAATGACAGTCACTATGCGGAGTACGCCGCGATCGCAACGCAAGAAACCGGAGTCCATTTCTGCGGACGCCTGGGGACGTACCAGTACACGGACATGCAGGACACCGTGTCGAATGCACTGGCGTTCGCACGGGAACAGTTCAGCTGACCGAGTAGGGCTGGAGGAGAGAAGGAAGTCGCGAGCGTCATGACCAACACAGGCATCATCAAAGTCAGCGTCATCGTTCCCTGCTACAACGTGGAGAACTACGTGTCGCAGTGCCTTGACGGCGCGTTGACGCAGACCCTTCGAGAGATCGAGGTCATCTGCGTCAACGACGGTTCCACCGACGGCACGCTCGCCATCCTCCAGGAGTATGCAGCTCGCGACGACAGGGTCGTCGTGCTCGATCATGCGAACGCGGGCTACGGATTCACGATGAACCGGGGCATCGCGGCGGCCCGGGGCGAATATGTCGCGTTCCTCGAGTCCGACGACTACATCAAGCCGCACGCCTACGCGACCCTGTATGCCGACGCCTCGCAGCACTCGGCCGACATCGTGAAGGGGGACTACTACGACGTCGTCGGCGAAGGCGATCGGCTGGTGGAGACGTACCGCAAGCTCACCGAAGACTCTTCGCTCTATGGGGTCGACCTCGAGTTCCGCACCGAGCCGCGAGTGTTCTACGTGCCGATGATGAACGTGCTCGGGCTGTTTCGCACGGACTTCCTGCGCCGGCACGAGATCCGCCACAACGAGACGCCCGGCGCAGCGCACCAGGACATCGGATTCTGGTTCCAGACGATCGCCTTGGCGCGTTCGATCCGCCTGATCCAGGACGCCTTCTACTGCTACCGCAAGGACAACCCGAACTCGTCGATCCATAACCGCGGCCTGGCCTTCTCGTCCTTCGATGAGTATGAGTACGCGCGCGGACGGGTGGCTCACCTGCCGTTGTGGGCAGAGGTCGAGCCGCTGTATTGGCATCGTTTCGCCTGCAGCCTGCTCTTCACCTTCCCTCGCATCGACGACACCTTCAGGCGCGACTTCCTACGGCGCGAAGCGGAGGCCTTCGCCGAGGTGGTGGACGACGAACGGCTGTCTTCTCGGTTCTCGGCGCACGAGACGTCGGTCTTCCGTGAGATCGTGGCGGACCCCGAGGAGTACTACTTCACGAAGGTGCGAGTGGCCTCCGCAGGCCCGGCGACTAGGGCGCCGGAGGAACTCGAGCCCTCCTGCGCCGTATCTGTCGTCGTGCCGGTGTTCAACTCCGCGCAGTATCTCGAGGAATGCCTGGACAGCCTTCTGGCGCAGGACTTCGCCGACTTCGAGGTGATCTGCGTCGACGACGACTCGACCGACGAGTCGCTGATGATCCTGCTCGGCTACGAGCGGCGAGACCACCGGGTGCGCGTGCTGCGGATTCCGCATGGGGGTCAGTCCGTCGCCCGCAACCGAGCGTTGCGCGAGGTGGGCGGCAGGTACGTCTACTTCCTGGACAGCGACGACAAGCTGGCTCCCGGCGCCCTGCGCACCATGGTGGAGCTGGCCGACAAGCGCAACACCGAAATCCTCTTCTTCGACGGCCAGACGTTCTTCGACTCGCCAGACCTCGAGAGCTCGTTCCGCGAGTACAACGACCGGTACCGTCGGCCGGTGTCGCACTCCGACATCATGACCGGCCCCGACATGTTCGCTCAGATGTATCGGGACGACACCTACCGAGTGTCCCCGTGCTTGGCCCTGATCCGCCACGACTTCCTCCGGGCCAGCCGGGTCCGGTTCCTCGAAGGCATCATCTTCGAGGACAACCACTTCATGTTCACCCTGCTGATGCAGGCCGGCCGGGTATCGCACGAGAACGCCGCCCTCTTCATGCGTCGCATCCGGGAGAACTCCACCGTCACCTCGGTGGTCTCTCCGAGGCAGTCGCTCGGCTACTTCGCCTGCTGGGTCGAGATGACCGCGTTCGCGATCCCCTATCGGTGGCCCGAGAGCATCACGGCTGCGGTGATCGGTCACCTCAAGGAGGTTCGTCGGTCTGCCATCGTCTACGGCGGCAAGGTGGATCCTGCTGAGGTGCGGGCGCTCGTCGAGCGGATCTCCCCGCTCTACCTCGACCTCTTCCTGAACACCGTCTGGCCCCCGATGCAGCAGGCGCGACGGGCCGCGTTGGCGGCTGCCGCGAGGCGGGCCGAAGCAGCGGCCTCGACGCCGGTCAAGAAGAAGCCGGATACCAGGGACAAGGAGCTCGCCCGGCTCCGGAAGAAGAACGCGAGCCTCACCAAGGAGGTGCGCATGGTCAGGGAGTCGACGTCCTTCCGCATCGGAAGTGTGCTGACCCGTGTCCCAGGCACCCTTCGACGACGGCTGGTGGCGAGAAAGAAGGCCGCCTGATGGCGCCGCGGGTGTCGGTGGTGCTGCCGTTCCACAATGTCGCCGCCTACCTGGAACAGTGCCTGCACAGCATCCTGAGCCAGACCCTGACCGACTTCGAGTTGATCTGCGTCGACGACGGGTCCACGGACGGGTCGGCGGAGATCGCGCGGGCCGTGTGCGAGGGTGATGCCAGGGCGACGATCATCCGTCAGGAGAACCAAGGAGCGGGGGTCGCGCGCAACGTCGGCCTCCGTGTGGCGACCGGCGAGTACCTTTCCTTTCTCGACTCCGACGACTTCTTCGAGCCCTCGATGCTCGAGCGTGCGGTGCATCTTGCCGACCAGACGCAGGCCGACGTCGTGTGTTTTCGCTCGGACCGTTTCGTGGAGGCGACCGGCGTCTTCGAGCGCGCCGATTGGGCGCTGAAGACCACCCGGCTGCCGAAAAAGAAGGTGTTCGCTCCGATTGAGATCCGCCCCAACGTCTTCCGATCCGCCATCGGGTGGGCCTGGGACAAGCTGTTTCGGGCGGACTTCGTGCGAGAGGCGGGCTTGACCTTTCAGGAGATCCGCGTCCATAACGACATGGTGTTCACCTACACCGCGCTCCTGGCTGCCAACCGCATCTCGGTGCTCGACAGCGTGCTGGCCCATCATCGACTGCGTAACTCCGGATCGTTGTCCAACGCGGACACCAAGATCGCGCATCTCGATTGCATCCGGGACTCGCTCGCGATGCTGCGCGACGAGCTCGCGACGCGCGGGCTACTGCCGACCTACGGCCGGGATCTCACCAACTATGCGTTGTCGCTGTTCCTCTACCACCTCGATTCGCTCGAGGGGCCGGGGCGCTGGGCGTTGCTCGGTCTGCTGCGCGACCACTGGTTCCGTGAGTTCGGGTTCGACCTGATGCCACGCGACTACTTCTACGATCGCTCCGAGTACGAGAGGTATCTCGTGATCAGGGACTCGGCGTTCGAGGAACTGCTCGCAGGTGTCGGAGCCAGCGAGACCGAGCGGCTGGCTGTCCGCGTGGACTATGCGCGGTATCAGGCCCGCCTAGCGGCGGAGCATCATGACCGGCAGCTGTCGGAGCTGCGTGAGCAGCTCGGCGCGCTCACGCTCCGGCTCGAGATGCTCGGTGCGCTGGTGGGACGGCTGGTGGAGCAGGCCGAATGCCGCAACGGCGGCCTTCCCGACGTCGCGGTTCGCGAGATGCCCGTCGATGCCACCCCGCAGAGGGCGTGACGACGCCGCGTTCAGTGTGACGGCGAACGGTGTGACTCGACCCAGGCGTGCACCTGGGAGAGCTTGTCGACGACCACGTCGAAGGTGGCCTCCAGCGACTCCGGGTAGTCCTGGCCCAGTCGAGCGAGTACTCGGGTTCCTGCCGGTGCGGCCGCAAGGATCGAGGCCTCGGTGAGCCCGCCCTTCGGGGTGGCGACGACGAGCAGGTCGTAGCGCTCGTCCTGGAGCGCGCGTCCCCACTCCAGCGAAGGGTTCTCGTCCGTCTCCGGGCTGGCAGTACGACGGACGAGCCGGATGCCGTCGGCGAGCAGCGCCTCTGCGCGGGCCGTTCTGGCCTCCTTGTTCCGGTCGGTGAACAGCACCCCGATGTCGGCGCCGGACCCGTGGATGTCCCGGATCCAGGTGGTGAGCGAGCGGGCCCGCTGCGCCGAGGTGTCGGTGGTGAATCCTCCGACATAGAGCAGAATCCGTAGTCCCGCGTCGGGATCGCCGACGACCAGAGGCCTCGGAGGGGTTGACGCGGCAGCAGCGACCGAGGGTTCCTCGGTAGCCTCCGGCGTCGACGGTGGAGCGTCCTCCTTTGCCGCGGCGCCGCTCTTGTCCCGGCGGCCGAACAGCCTCTTGGGCAGCGCCACCAAGCGGCCCAGCGCCCGTCGTCTAGGTGGCTGCGGGCTCGGGGTGTTGGTCTCGGTCTCCTGCGGCGTTTCGGGCTCCGGGGGAGCAGGCGGCTCCACCGGAGGGGCTTGCTGAGCGGCCGGCTTGGGGGCCGGTTTGGCGGGCGGCTTCTTCCGCTTGGCCTTCGCGGTCAGCCACTTCGCGTAGTCGAGGGAGATGCGTCGCGAGATCTCATGGTGGGAGGGCGAGGTGCGATAGTGCAGCAGCTCGCCGTCGTCGCCCGTGACAGGCGCGGGGTAGAGCGACGTCGTCGCCAGCCCCAGGCCGAAGTCGTTGATGAAGACGCCGGTGGCGTAGACCCGGCAGGAGTCGGGCAACTCGAGATACGGTGCGCGGAAGTCGCTCTCGATGGCGTCGTAGTCCCACTCGGCGCGTCCGGCGAAGTAGGCATCGAAGGCCGCTTCCAGCGGATCGGCGTCCTCCAGGTGCTGGCGGAACAGCGCGAGCAGATCGTCGATGACCTCTGCTCCCGGCACGGCGCCGAAGATGCGGGTCGAGACCTTGCCCGGCTCCTCGAACCCGAAGAACGAGCGGCTGGCGTGCAGCGCCCAGGCGATCGGCCCCAGCGTCTCGAGGTCGTCGCCGACGACGATACCCCCGTGTGCGGAGAGGTGGCTGAGCTGGAGGTAGTTGCGCAGCGCCTTGGGGCGGTGGGCGAGTTGCGTCGCCACCGGGTCCTCGGCGGGGGGAACCCAGGAGTCGACGTCGAGGTAGTTGGTGTCCGCGGCGTAGCCGAACCGGTCCATCCAGGCGCCGTCGACGTCGGCGGCACGTCCGCTCGACGAGAAGAGCACGGTCTTGGGAATGGTCTGGAAGTCCTCTGCCAGATACGGCTGGAGACGGACGAAGAGCCTGGGCTCGTCGAGAACGTGCTGTGAGCTGCCGATGATGTCACGGAACTCGTGCACGGCCAGCGCGAACTTGTCCGCATAGGCCGGACGCACTCGGGCGTCGAAGAGCAGCCGCTGGGCGGCCATGTAGGCCACTTGGTCGATGCGCTCGGGGTTGGCGTTGGCCAGGGCGAATCGCAGCGACGAGACCTCCTCCAGGGTGCGGACGTTGTCGTGGCTGGTGGTGATGGTGCCGTCGCGAAGGATGTAGTGGTAGAAGATCTCGGGCGTGTAGGAGATGCTGTCCGCGTACGACATGACCACCGGCGACCACGCCACGTCCTCGAACCAGGTGTCTTGGAAGGGCACCCTGCGCACCAGCTCCGCGCGGTAGATCTTGTTGACCACGATCATCACGCGGGAGTTCAGGAAGAAGCCCTCGCTGGAGAACACTTCGCCCTCGGGGAAGGGGAAGTTGCCGCCCACCACGTCGTAGCTCTTGTCGAGGCTGTAGTGACGGTAGCGGCAGATGGCGACGTCGCTGTCGGTGCGCTCCGCCTCTTCGTACAGGCGACGGTACATGTCGAGCTCGACGAAGTCGTCACTGTCGACGAACCCGATGTAGCGTCCCGTCGCATGGGCGATGCCGAGATTGCGTGCGCTGCCCAAGCCCCCGTTGGGCTGGGTCAGTGCGACGATCTTGTCCGGGTAGCGCTCGGCGTACTCGTCGATGATCGCCTGACTGCCGTCGGGCGAGCCGTCGTTGACGACGACGATCTCGATCTCCTCCAGCGACTGCCCCACCAGAGAATCCAGGCATTGAGCGAGGAAGGCCTCGGTGTTGTACACGGGTACAACAACCGAGACCTTGGGCATCTCGCGGCCCCGCTGGGGGCTGGTGCTCATGATCCCTCAGGCCCCGCAGAGCTGACATCGAGGGACTTCACGTAGAAGTCGTGCTTGCGGTGTCCTGCACCGGGAACCGGGATTCCCATGCAATTGGGGCCGTAGATCTGCGTGAGCATGTCCTCCACCCTATTGGGTACGGAGATCGAAAGGCCCTCGAACGGCAGACGTTTGCCCTCGCCGAACCACTCCTTCGGGAAGATCTGCTTGCGCAGGTCGTAATAGCTGCAGAGATTCGCCCAATGCGCCGAGGTGGGCTTGGCGTTGAACCTCGTCTGCATGTAGACGACCCAGCCGTGCACCACGGAGGTCGGCACCAGGCGGGTCACCAGGAAGAGCGGAACCCGGGCGAGCAGGTTCTTGCGCAGCCCTCGGGAGCGACCGGAGCTCATGAACAAGGCGCGGCGCAGTCCACGCAGCAGATACGCCTGCAGCATGAACTTCCAGCCGCTGGTCTTCTCGACGGGATCCACGGGGAAGATGTCGATGTGCGGACCGGGGTAGCTGGAGACGTGAGCGACCTGCGGCTGCGCGAAAGCACTCGGCTCGGTGGACTGGAGCTTCGCGCCGAACACCCAGTGCCTCGGGTTGGTCTCGAAGCAGTCGATGTTGAGCCCGGCAGGAAGCAGACCCTGCTTGTTCAGGTCCATCAGCTTGTCGTACTCGTCGCGCGGCATCATCACGTCGATGTCGTCGTCCCAGGGAATGAAGCCGCCATGCCGGACGGCGCCCAGCATGCTGCCCTCGCTGAGGTAGTAGGTGAGACCGTGCTGCCGGCAGAACTCGTCGAACTGCTGCAGGATCTTCAACTCTGCGGCTTGGAGCTCGGGCAGACGACGGTGGTCGACCTTCTCGTACCGCCCGCCTTGCCGGCCGCGGTAGCGCCGGAGCCCGGGGGAGGCGCGCAGACCCAAGGCGAACTCGTAGGCGCGTCGCAGGTCTTCGGGCGTCATCGGCACGGGGCTGTTCCCCAGCCGCTCGGCGTTGACCCCGCCCACCAGTTCGTCGACGTCGATCACGTCGTCGAGCTGAAGGGTGTCCAGGATCGCGTCGAGCTTGCCGAGCGCACGCTGGGTGGAGGTGACGCCGAAGATCTCGTTGAGCTCGGCCAGGGCCCGCCTCAGCTGATCGGCCTCAGGCCCGGCCTCTTCGGAGACGGCCTTGTAGTAGCTCCACACCCCGCGCAGGCTCAGCGCCGCGGCGTGGCCGTGGGCCAGCCCGTAGTGCGAGGTGAGGCCGTAGCTCATGGCGTGTGCGGCGGTGGTCTTGGTGAGGTTGATCGCCCTGCCGCTGTCGTTGGCGGCGAGCTGCATCCGGCGCGTGACCTCGGGATCGAAGCCGGTGCCCTTGTGGAAGTACGGGAAGAGGTTGTCGAGGATCGCCTCGAGACCGCGACGCGCGTAGCGACGGCTCTGCTCCGTGGCACCCTTCGCCCAGATGGACTCGACGCACTGCGCCAGCGCGTCGAGGATGCTGGCCTTCTTGTGATATTCGGGCAGGCTGCGCAGCAGCTCGGGCTCGAGGATCACGTAGTCGGGCAGCGTCGAATCGTGGGCGATCGAGTGCTTCTCACCCTCGATGTAGACCACCGCGAAGTGGGTGGACTCGCTGCCGGTGCCGGCCGTCGTCGGGAGAAAGATCTGCGGCACGTTGCGAACGATGGGCGCACCGAAGGCGGGGAGTTCATCGACGTCGGCCGACGCCAGGAGCTTGATGCACTTGGCGACGTCCATGGGGCTGCCGCCGCCGACGGCGATGATGGCGTCGCAGCCTTCGGCGCGGAACCGGCTCAGGCCCTCCTGCACCTCGGGCAGCTTCGGGTTGGACGAGTAGCCGGAGTACAGCACGTAATCGATGCCGGCGTCGTCCAGCACGCGCTGCACAGGGGAGCCCTGGAAGCTGCGGCCGCCGACCACCATCGGCTTGGAGGAGTGCACCTCGGCCAGCAGTTCGGGGATGCGCTCGACGGAACCCTCCTCGGAAAGGATGGGCTGCTCGTCGAAGTCGCGTAGTCGCAGCGCCGCCGAATGCACGGCGAGATCCTCGAGGGTATCGATCTCGTTGACGAAGTGGTCCGCGTAGGAGAAGGCGCGGATGTCCACCTCGCGGGCGATCTCGTTGAGTGCATTCTCCGCGTAGACCCCGGTGTTGCCGGCCTCGACGAAGTCGGCGACGCGAGCCAGCCAGGCACCGATGGCCTCGCGGCTCAACTTGTACATGGGCTGGAACGCGACGCAGTCGGCGTCGTGGATGGTCACCGAGACCTCGGTGATGAGGTCGCCGTCGAGTCGGGCCTTGAAGTCCTTCTCCGGCTGGGGCAGCGCCCGGTTCACGGCACCGAGGTTGGGGCGCGGGTCGGCGAGGATGGCCTGCAACGCGCCGCGGTTGAACACCAGGTCGCCGTGCAGCATCAGCACATCGTCGTCGAGGAGTTCGCGAGCCAGGTGCATCGAGTAGATGTAGTTGGTCTCTGCGTAGACCTCATTGGGCACGAACGAGACCTGCAACGCGGGGAACTCCGCGGCGACGCCTTCGAGCTGCTCCACATGCGGGCCCGAGGTGACGACCACGTCGGTGATGCCGGCCAGGGACAACAGCCGCAGCTGGCGGGCGAAGATGGTCTCGCCGTTCGACAGCACGGCCATCGACTTGTGGTTGCTGTGGGTGAAATCACCCATCCGGTTACCGACGCCGGAGTTGAAAATCAGAGCCTTCAACGACGAGCCCCTTCGAATTCCTTGAGCATGTCGACCTTGTTGGCCGACGGGGAGACCGTCGGCCGTCCCAGATCGGCCCGCGAGCCCTGCTGCGTTTCGATGATCAGCGCCGAGCGCGGCTGAGCCGCGACCCGGGCCACCGCGCCGGCGATGGCGTCGCCCTCGGTGACCAGCTCGATGTGCTCGAAGCCGGCCCCGCGGAGGATCTCGGGGATGTCGATGTCGAACGCGACCGTGGGCTGGCCGCCTACCGACTCGTGCGCGCCGTTGTTGATCAGGATGTAGCGGAAGTTGTCACGGGCCCGCTGCGCGATAACCGGGGCGGCGCCCGTGTGCATCAGGAAGCCGCCGTCGCCGTCGATGCAGTAGACGGGCTGCTCGGTGCCGAGGCAGGCGCCCATCGCGATCGACGAGCTGTGACCCATGCCGCCGACGGTGAGGAAGTCGCGGGCGTGTCCCTCGCCGCGGCCCTCGCGCAGCTCGAACACCTCACGGGAGGTCTTGCCGGTCGTGGACACCACGAACGCGTCGGGGCCGATCGCCTCGAGCACGCCGGCCAGGGCCTCCTCGCGCTTCAGCGTCAGGCCGTCCTTGCTGGGCGTCGCGAAGGGGTACTTGCTGAAGATGCCCTTGCGCACCAGCAGCGCCACCGGGGCGTTGGTCTCCCTCATCAGGGCCAGCGCGTCGTCGATCTGGGTTTCCCAGGACTCGGGATCGACGACGGTATAGGGCACCTCCATGGCGTCCAGCATGGCCGGGGTCAGGCGGCCCTGCGCGACGTGCTGCGGCTCGTCCTTCACGCCCGGCTCGCCGCGCCAGCCGATGATCAGCAGCATCGGGATGCTGTAGACCTCTGAGTGCGCCAGCGAAAGCACCGGGTTGACGATGTTGCCCAGGCCGGAGTTCTGCAGGTACACCGCGGCGTACTTGCCGGTCGAGACGTGGTACCCGCAGGCGATGCCGACGGCGTTGCCCTCGTTGGCGGCCACGATGTTGGCCTCGCGCGGCGTGCGCTCGTAGATGCAGGCGCACAGATCCTGCAGCAGCGAATCGGGAACGCCCGTGAACAGCTCGACGCCCTGAGTGGTCAGGTGGTCGTAGAACGCGCTGGTATCGATGGTGCTCATTCGGGGATCAACCTCAGGACTTCCTTGATGGACATGATCTCGTCGTCGACTTCCTTGCTTCGGCCGGCGTCCAGGATCTTCTGGGCGGTGCGCAGCATGGCCGGGTAGGCGCTGCGCAGCAGGTGGTTGGCGTGGATGATGACGTTGGCGCCGATCTCGTTCAACTCCTCCTCGTAGAGGTGGTTGTAGGAGGTGGGCACCATCACGACGGGGATGTCGGTGCTGTACTCGCGGAAGCGAGCCATGAACTCACGGATCTCGCTGCCGTCCTTGTGGCGGGAGTGGATCATGATGCCGTCGGCGCCGGCCTCGATGTAGATCTTCGCCCGCTCGATCGCGTCGTCGATGCCGGCCCCGGCGATGAGGCTCTCGAGGCGGGCGATGATCATGAAGTCGCGGGTGACCTGGGCCTGCTTGCCGGCGTTGATCTTCTCGGCGAAGGCGTGCGGGTCGTCGAGCACCTGCACCGCGTCGGTGCCGAACAGCGAGTTCTGCTTCAGGCCGGTCTTGTCCTCGATGATGACGGCGGAGACGCCCGCGCGCTCAAGGGTCTTGACGGTGTACTTGAAGTGCTCGATGCGGCCGCCGGTGTCACCGTCGACGATGATCGGCTTGGTGGAGACCTCCATGATCTCGTCGATCGTCTCCATCCGGCTGGACCAGTCGACCAGCTCGATGTCGGGCTTGCCCTTGAAGGACGAATCGCAGAGGCTGCTCACCCAGAACGCGTCGTACTCACGCACGCCGGGGCGGTCGGGGGAGACCGACTTCACGTTCTCGACGATCAGCGCGGACAACCCGTTGGAGACCTCCATCGCGCGGATGTAGGGGCGAAGGGCCAGCAGCCGGCGCAGCTTGGCGCGGCGCAGCTCGGTGGTGTTGATGATGGGGCGCAGCGCCTGGTCGATCTCGGAGCCGGAGACACCCTCGGTGTAGGGCACCTCGATCAGCTGGCCGCCGTACTCGGCGAGCACCTTGATCACCTCGTCGCGCACCATGGCCTGGACGCCGTTGCGCCAGTCGTCGCCGTGCACCACGTAGTCGGGCTTCAGTTCGCGGAGGTTGTCGGCGTAGGAGAGCGACTTCTGCGGAACGACGTGGGTCACATTCGACAGGGCCTCGAAGACGGCCTTGCGGGAGTCCCAGTCGACGATCGGCAGCCGCTTGTAGGTGGCGATGCTCTCGTCGGTGAGGAGACCGATGGTCACCTGCCCCAACTCGGCACCCGCCTGGATGACCTTCAAGTGTCCCTTGTGCAGGACATCCGCCGACATAGCGATATACACCGTCTTGTTGCTTGCCACTGGCTCTTCCTCGTAAAACTCGCTAGACAGAAGAATCGACGCCGCGACGAACCGGGGCATCCGTCGCCACATGCGGGCGCGCGGACCCCTGCTGCGGGTCGGTTACTGCTGGGAGCATACCGCGTGGCTTTTGGGCGGCCGAATTGCCTCGGTCATCGAAAGGTCACCGAAAGGGCATCCGGCGTTCACCGCATCGGACCGTGTCGTTGGCCCGTCAGTGCACCAGAACGATCTTTCCGACGTTGTCGCCGGCCACCAGCTGGGTGTGGGCTCGGACCACCTCGTCGAACGGGATCCGGGTTTCGGGGGAGGCGACGATGGTGCCGTCCGCGATGAGCGGCGACACCTTCTCCTCGACGGCCGCGCAGATCGCCGCCTTCTCCGCGTCCGGGCGGAAGCGCAGCGAGGTGGCCGTGATGGTGGCCTGCTTGCTGAGCAAGAGCCCCAGGTTGAGGGTTCCCTTCACGCCGCCCTGGAGGCCGATCACCACGATCCGGCCGCGGCGCGCCAGCGCCTTCACGTTCGACTCCAGGTACTTGGCTCCGATGATGTCGAGGATCACGTCCGCGCCCCGGCCGCCGGTGGCGTCCTTGACGCCCGCGACCCAGTCGCCGTGGTAGTCCAGGGCCACGTCGGCGCCGTGGGCTCGGCAATGCTCGAGCTTCGACGGGCTGCCGGCCGTGGCGATCACCGTGGCGCCGAGCGCCTTGGCGTACTGGGTGGCGAACGTGCCGATGCCGCCGGCGCCACCGTGCACGAGGAAGGTCTCGCTGCCCTTCAACTGCGCGACGTCGAGGTTGGACACCACCGTGGCGGCCACCTCCAGCAGGCCGCCCGCCGTGATCAGGTCGACAGATGCCGGAGGCGCGATCAGCTGGCCCTCGGGTGCTACGAAGTACTCCGCATAGCCGCCGCCGGCCAGCAGCGCGACCACCTCGTCGCCCTCCCTCCAGCGCCGGACGCCCTCGCCGACGCCCGCCACGACGCCGGAGGCCTCGAGGCCGATGATGTCGGTGATGCCGGGCGGCGGCGGGTAGTGGCCCTGCCGCTGCAGCACGTCGGCCCGGTTCACACCCGAAGCCACCGTCTTCACCAGAACTTCGCCGGGGCCGGGGGCGGGGGTGGGAACGTCGCCGATGGTCAGCGCATCGACGTCGCCGGGAGTCTCGACAATGACAGCTCGCATGCGCCCAGGCTACCGCCCGTCAGGCCAGGTGAGGTGGCGGCGGCTGGTGAAGCGACGAGGCGTGCCGTCAACGGGGTCGGTGAACTCGAGGCGCCAGGCGAGCAGGCGGAGTGGAGTGGAGAAGTCGTCGAGATCGGTGTCCAGGATGTCGGGGTAGAGCGGGTCGCCCGCCAGCGGGATGCCGAGTTTCAGGAAGTGCATCCGGATCTGATGGGTCTTGCCGGTCAGCGGCCGCACGATATAACGCGCCCACCGTCCTCGCACTTCGGCCAGCTCGATGTCGGTCGTGGAGTTGGCGGGCTCGTCGGGGAGTTCCTCGGCTTGCAGCACGCCCACCTTCTTGGTGAGGTGTGAGCTCACCCAAAGCGGGAAGTCCAGCTCCGGCCTGGCCGGCGCGATGGCCTGATAGGTCTTCGTGACGAGACGTTGTGCGAAGACGTCCTGATACGCGGCGCGCCACCGCTTCTCGATCGTCATCAGGAGCACGCCGGCGGTGCCGCGGTCGAGGCGATGAGCCGCCGACAGCTGCGGCAGCTCAAGTGCCGCACGGGCCTTGACCACCGCGCTCTGGACGACGTGCCGCCCGCGGGGGATGGTGGACAGGAAGTGGGGTTTGTCGAGCACCACGATCCGCTCGTCGCGGTAGAGCACCGTCAACTCCCCGGGCACCTCCGGCTCGTCGCGCAACTCGCGATGGAACCAGACGAACGTGTGCGGGCGATACGGCTCGTCGCCGGTCCAGGCCTGCCCACGGTCGTCGACGAAGGCGCCCTCGGCAAGCAGGCGGTCGACGTCGTCACGGATAGGGGCGAGTTTGTGCTTCAGGAAGTCGCGCATCGTCGGCCAGGGCTTGGGATGGGAGGGGTCGTGATCCGGCGTGCGCACCCATGCCGCTTGGAGCCCATGGCGTGGGGGGAGGGGCGAGTGGGGCGGCATGTTCGATTCTCCAGTAGTCTCTGGGGCAGATGCATCAGAACTAGGGGGCAATGATGCGGATTGGGGCCAGTCTTTCGCATGTCGGCCAATACAACGAGAATGCGGTTATTCACGCGCTGCGCGGCTTGGGGCCGACCAGCCAAACGGAGATCGCGGGAGCCACGGGGCTTTCGGTGCAGGCGGTCTCCAGCATCGTGCGCAATCTCATCACCCGGGGATATCTGCGGGAGGTGCGCACCGAATCCGTCGGGCGAGGCCGCCCTCGGGTGATCCTCGACCTGGTGGCGTCCGCGGGTTTCGCGCTGGGCATCCACGTCGATCCGTCCGTGATGACCTCGGTGATCCTGGACCTTCGGGGCAGCGTCGTGGCATCCGCCATGAGTCGTGACGTCGATCCGGACGATCCCGCGCAATCCATCGACCTGGTCGCGGATCTCACGTTGCGTCTGCTGGAACGATCGCGCATGGACCGCTCTCGGGCCGAGGGCGCCTGCCTCGCGGTTCCGGGCAGCATCGACCATCCCACGCAGTCGATCCGGGAGTCGCTGTGGCTGCCGGGATGGACCGGATCCGCCCCGGGTGAGGCCTTGGGTAAACGGCTGGGCATGAGGGTGCCCGTGGTGAAGGACACCCTGGCCGCGGTGATCGGCGAGAACTGGGTGCGGGCGGGCGCCAGCCTGGACTCCACCATGGTGTTCGTCTACATCGGCACCGGAACCGGCCTCGGCCTTTCCCTCAACGGTGAACCGGTGCTCGGATTCTCGGGCAACGCCGGAGAAGTGGGCCGGGTGCTGGTCGCGGTCGGTACCCAGGGCGGAGCCGGCCTGGACAACGACGTGGTGGTGCTCGTCGAACGGGCTCACCAGCAGGACATCCTGCCCGGCCCGGTGCCCGACCGGCGGGATCTGTGCAGCATGGAGGCCGACTTCCATGTGCTGTGCGCGCTGGCTCTCGACGGCGACCCAGGGGCCCGCGACCTGCTTCTCTCAGCCGCCGAACGAATCGCCGCCATGACGGTGATCGCCACGGAGATGGTCGACGCCGACACCGTCGTCGTCGGAGGGCCGTTCTGGCAACCGGTGCGCTCGCTCTACGAGCCCGTGCTGCGTGACGCGCTCGACCAGCCGTCGGCGCGGGGCCCGCAGGTCGTGCAGCTGCTGTCCACCGCCATGGGCGAGAACGTCGGTGCGATCGGTGCGGCTTCGGTGGTGCTGGATGCGCGCTACGTGCCCCGGGCGCCCGGCACGTATCGTCCCCTCGACGGCGGCTTCGCGGTCCACGACCTGTGACGACGTCCGTTTCGTAGAGTGACCCCATGATCGCTGTGGTGGAACGCCGGGTGCGTCTCGATGACCAGGCCGAGGACCGCTATCCGCGGATCCCGTTCGATGTGCCGGAAGGCGCCGAGTCGTTCGAGGTACGTCTCGATGTCGACGGCGAGGCCGTGATCGACCTCGGTTGCGAGGATCCGTCTGGGTGGCGTGGCTGGTCGGGCGGCGCCCGGTCGTCCTTCGTGATCACCCGCGACGACGCCACCCCTGGCTACCTGCCGGGCAACCTGCGGCCGGGACGCTGGCACGTCGTCGTCGGGCTGCACTCCTTGCCCGCGGGGGAGGCCGGCGTCCGAGTGACGGTGGAGACGCCGTCGCCCCGGCCGCCGGACCACGGACCGGTGGAAGCGCCTGTTCCGCGGGAGATCCGCGGTTCGGAGCGTGGGCTGCCCGCGCCCGCCGGACTCACCTGGTACGCCGGCGACACCCACTCCCACTCGCTGCACTCCGACGGCGCCCTCAGTCTGTGGGAACTGGCCAACGAGGGCGTATGCTCCGGCCTCGACTTCCTCTGCGTCACCGACCACAACACCACCAGCCATCACGCGCACCTGCCCGCGGTGGGGAGGCGCCATGGCATCACCCTGGTGCCCGGCCAGGAGGTGACCACCCACCGCGGCCACGCCAACGCCTACGGCGAGATCGGCTTTGTCGACTTCCGGCGCCCGGCCGGCGAATGGGTCTCGACCGTTGCCGAGCGCGGCGGGCTGCTGTCGATCAACCATCCTGTGGCCGACGACTGCGCGTGGCTGCACCCGCTCGACGAGGCGCCGTGGGGCGTCGAGCTCTACCACGGTTCCTGGTACGCCAACCCGATCGCGACCGGCGCCCTGGCCTGGTACGCGGGGCGCGACACCGCCCTGATCGGCGGCGGCGACTTCCACCACCGCTCGACTCCGCTTCGCCCCGGGCTGCCTACCACCTGGGTGCTGGCCGAGGACGACTCTGCCGAGGCGCTGCTGGAGGCCATGGCCGCCGGCCGCACCACGATCACGGCCGACGCGGAGATCGTCGACGGGGCAGGCCGGCCTCGCGTGATGACCGCCCCGATCCTGCTTCGCGACGGCGACGACCTCTTGGCGCTGGACGCCGCCGGCCTGGTGCTGGTGGGCGGCGGCGGGCGTCGCCGCGTCGTCGATACCGCGCGCCGGACGGTGACCGCTCCCCGCGAGGCCGGCCCCTATCGCCTGGAAGATGCCCAGCGTCGCACCCTGGCGCTGAGCCGCTAACATAGGGGGCCTGGCGAGGTCGCATAGTGGACTAGTGCAGCCGCCTTGAAAGCGGCCGAGTGGAAACGCTCCGTGGGTTCGAATCCCACCCTCGCCGCCGATTCGATCTCCGTCGTCGCGACACACCCCGTCGTAGAAGGCCCCATCCGAGCCGACTGTCGGCGGCTCCCGGTAGGGTGTGGGCATGGGTGAACAGATCTACCTCCTCAAGCCGCGTCCACCCGTTCGCGCGTACGGCATCGCCGCCGTGGCCTCCCTCGTGGGGGCCTTGTTCCTCGTCCTTTCCTTCTCCAACGGGTGGCATGCCGCCGTGACGGTGCTGGCCGGCATCGTCCTGCTGCTGGGCATGGGGCTGTTGGTGCTGGCGATGGTCTCCACGCAGCGCAACACCGTGCGCGTCACGCTCGACGATGACGGCTACCGGATCGAGGGCACCCTGCAGTCCCACGACGGGCAGTGGCACGACGTCTCCAAGATCACCCAGTCCGTCGAGGGCGGGCACGTGACGATCTACCACGGCAACGTCCGTCGCACGCACCTGATCTTCCCCGGCCCTGGCGACCCCGAACTCATCTCCGTCGTCCTCGATGACGTCAAGGCTCGCATCACCGAGGCCAAACGCAAGCGTTCCTGACTTTCCAACCTCTCACAAGAAGAACGACGCCTGCCGGATACCGGCAGGCGTCGTTCTTTGTCACTGGCGTCAGGGTTGCTCTTCCTCGACGGGGTGGTAGGCGCAGGCGTCGTTGACATCCTGGGTGCCCTCACCCAGATCGGCGGGGTTGCTGCTCCCGCTCGGATCCGGCTCGGACGACTCGGTCTTCTCTGGCTTGGGATCCTTCTTCGGCGGGTTGATCGCGTCGGCGACGGCTTGGCGCATCTCCTCGAAGTTAGAGTTCGCGTAGTTGTAGCCGTTCTTCCCGAGGGTGAAGCCCAGCCGCTTCATCGACTGATCCTGGATCTTCAGGGCCAGGTCGACGATGTGACGCAGCATCTCGGACGGGATGTCGGTGATCACCATGTCGCTGCCTGCGGCGGCGATGGCCTCGAAGCGCGTGACGAGGGTCACCGGGTTGGCTTGGTCGACCACCGCCTTGATCAGGCAGGACTGGCGAGCCATCCGGTCGTAGTCGTCGGTGTTGCTCCGGCTGCGGCCGTACCAGAGGGCGTCGTGACCGTCGAGGTGCTGGTTGGGGCCTTGCTCCAGGTAGCCCGTCGGCGGTCGTCCCTGGGTGTCGCCGCCGATGTTCAACCGCTGGTTGATGTTGACGGTGACCCCGCCCATCGCGTCGACCAGCTCCTTGAAGCCGTCGATGTCGAGCAGCATGAAGTAGTCGATGTCGAGGCCGGTGATGCCTTCGATGCCGAGCTTGAGGCCCTCGGCCCCAGGGTAGGTGGCGCCCGGGAAAAGGTCGCTGTTCTGCTCCGACCACGACCAGAGGTTGTTGAGCTGGGCAGCGTCGGCTCCGTCCCAGCGCAGGAAGCCGTCGGGGAACTGCTGGTCCAGCACGGAACCGTCGGGGAAGGGTGCGTAGGGTGTCTGACGCGGGATCTGGATCAGCGTGGTCTTGCCAGTCGAGGTGTCGATGGAGGCCACGATGATGGAGTCGGTGCGGATGCCGAGCCCGGTGTTGTTGTAGTCGCGCTTCTTGTCGTTGTCGGAGCCGAGCAGCAGGATGTTGAGCCTGGGGTGGCCCTCCCACGGGTTGTGGGCCTCGGCGTCGAGCGTCGGCCGGCTGTCGGCCTTGATGTCGTCGGACTTGTTGAAGATCCCGAGCGCCTTGATGGTGTCGTAGGAGTAGCGGGCGGCCAGGGCGCTGGGTACGGCGACGACGCTGCAGAGCGCAGCTACCACGCCGGCTGCGATCAGGCGTTGCGTGGTACGCAGGCCGCGGGGCCGGGTGACGAGATGGGTGACGGTGATCGTCGCCACCCACAGCAGGCCGAAGAAGATGGCGCCCACGATGACCATGGACAGGAACCCGCGGTTGATCGCGAGGCTCGCGTAGGAGCGCCAGTTGGGCAGCACGCGCAGCAACAGGTAGGCGATCACGGCGAGGAAGGCCAAGGCCAACACCGCGCCGATCGCCTTGGTGCGGCGCAGCGGTGCGCCCAGCATTCCGGACCCGGGAACGACGGTGGATGCGGCGGTCAGCGCGAGGCTGTTCTTGAAGCGCCGGTCGGTGTCGGAACGGTGCGAGCGACGCGACCCCGTCCTCGCACGCGGCGACGGTGCAGGTGCGGCCTTCGGCCTGGCGGCAGGGCGATTGGTGGGCGTCGTGTCGGAGTAGACGGTTTTGGGGCGCCCGAGGGCGAAGCGGGGCACCGCGTACTTGTCGTCCGCCTCAGGACTCGGTGCGGGCGCGTCTGAGGGCAGGCCGCGCCGGGCATCCTGAGAGTTGGGCTCGCTCATGTGTCTCTCCTCCTCCGGGCAAGTGTAGTGGCGTGCGGTGACAGGCCCTGTCAGCGGCGAGGTCGGGTGTGCCGGACCCCGCGTCGTCGGCCTGCTTTGAGGGCTCCTGTCGAGGCTCGGCGGGCACAGATCGGCTCGATTGGCGGGCTGATCGTCGCTCGGCTAGGCTTGCCCGAAGCTGGAGGTGTCGCCTAGTCCGGTCTATGGCGCCCGCCTGCTAAGCGGGTTGAGGGCTTCAACCCTCTCGCGGGTTCAAATCCCGCCACCTCCGCCAGCGGAAATCGGCCGCCCAGGTCTCACCTGGGCGGCCGATTCTCTTTGCGCGCTCGTCGTGCCACGCGGAACCTCCGGCTTAGCCGCTTGCTAACCCACCGACTTCGGTGGGTTAGCAAGCGGTTAGGGGGTTCATGAGCCAAATCGCTTCTTTATGATCTTGCGTAGGTAGTCCTTCTGTAGTGCCTGCTTGGACCGGAAGAAGAACAGATCTGATCGTGACAGGGCGCTGTCCTCCAGCTTCGCTCGGAGCAGTTCGAGTGTGCAGAACAGGTCCGCCGCTTGGAAGAGCCGGTAGTCCTTCGGCTTTACGTTGCGGAAGTCAACGTCGAAGAAGAAGGCATTGAACACGGAGTTCAGCGTCCGTGTCACCTCGGTCTGGCCGTTGTCGTAGTAGGCGATCACCTTGTCGAAGGATAGGAAATACTCAGCGTTCTGACGAAGAAACAGCCCCAACTGGCGAGCCAGCGCACCTTCGAGCTTGAGGGCGTCGCCGAACTCCTTCTTCCTGAAGACAAAGTGCTGGTAGCTGACATTCACCCGGCGTGCGAAACCGTGGAAGCGGGTGAAGATCGCCTTGCGCTCGGCGATGTCCATACCCCGATAGCCCTCTTCGCCACGAATGGCTGCCCCGGAGTGGACGACGTGCCCGCTCGTGAAACCGAGACTGCCCAACGTCGCGTCGAGAACGGCGACCTCGGTGGCGATGCTGTGTCGCTGTTCATGGAGGACGAGGGAGAGGACGTAGTAGCCCGCGCGAGATGAGTCGAAATGGCCGGACTCATCGATGAAGATGCTGAGTTCGGCCACGATCCCCCTTGAAAAGGAATGGCGGGGGACTTCCCCCGCCACCATGTGGGTCTAGACGTCTCCGCCAACCCAGTGACCTGAGTTTACCATGCGGCCTCAACGGACATCGGTAGCCAGCTACCGCCTGTGGATGGAGGTGTTGCAGGCCTTATGCAGGCTTGAAGGCCGCTCTAGACGTCGAGTTGTCACCTATCTACGGGACGGCCTCGGGTTCAGTAGTAGTACGGGAACTTGGACCAGTCGGGGGAGCGCTTCTCCAGGAAGGAGTCGCGGCCCTCGACGGCCTCGTCGGTCATGTAGGCGAGGCGGGTGGTCTCGCCGGCGAAGACCTGCTGGCCCACCAGGCCGTCGTCGATGGCATTGAAGGCGAACTTCAGCATGCGCTGGGCCGTCGGGGACTTGCCGCAGATCTTGGCCGCCCACTCCAGGGCCTCGTTCTCGAGGTCGGCGTGGTCGACCACCTTGTTCACCATGCCCATCCGGTGGGCGTCCTCGGCGGTGTAGACGTCGCCGAGGAAGAAGATCTCCCGGGCGAACTTCTGGCCCACCTGGCGCGCCAGGTAGGCGGAGCCGAAGCCGGCATCGAAGGAGCCGACGTCGGCGTCCGTCTGCTTGAACTTGGCGTGCTCGCGGGAGGCCAGTGACAGATCGGAGACGACGTGCAGCGAATGCCCGCCGCCGGCAGCCCAGCCGTTGATCAGGGAGATGACCACCTTGGGCATGAACCGGATCAGGCGCTGCACCTCGAGGATGTGCAGGCGGCCGAGCTTGGCCGCGTCGACGCTCTCCGAGGTCTCGCCCTCGGCGTACTGATAGCCGGCGCGGCCGCGGATCCGCTGGTCGCCGCCGGAGCAGAACGCCCAGCCGCCGTCCTTCGGCGAGGGACCATTGCCGGTGATCAGCACGCAGCCGACGTCGGAGGACATCCGTGCGTGGTCCAGCGCCTGGTACAGCTCATCGACGGTGTGCGGCCGGAAGGCGTTGCGCACCTCGGGGCGGTCGAAGGCGATCCGCACCGCCGGCACGTTCTTGGCGCGGTGGTAGGTGATGTCGGTGAAGTCGAAGCCCTCGACGGCGTCCCACAGCTCGGGATTGAACGGGTTGGTCATGGGTCAGCGTCCTTCCAGAGCCTCAAGAGCCCGGTCGGGGAAGTCGGTGATGATCGCGTCGATGCCCATCTCCGCCATGGCGACGATGTGCCGCGGGTCGTTGATCGTCCACGTGCGCACCGCGATGCCGGTGTCGTGGCAGCGTCGCACCAGGTCGGGATGCTGCAGAGC
This sequence comes from Tessaracoccus caeni, assembly GCF_029211185.1. Lineage (GTDB taxonomy): Bacteria > Actinomycetota > Actinomycetes > Propionibacteriales > Propionibacteriaceae > Arachnia > Arachnia caeni. The sequence continues at coordinate 92,889 of NZ_JARGDO010000015.1, read as the reverse complement.
GAAGCCGACCGGGTGGATCGCCCCCGCCCCGACCGTCCGAGCGTAGGCCCACGGCTTGTGAAGCATGCCCTCGTAGAGCAGGGCGAGCTGCGCGGCGGGGATCCGGTCGCGCAGGCCGGCGATGCTGACATGGTTGAAGGACGAGTAGAGCACCCTCTCGGTCATGCCGACCTCGTCGACCAGATCGGCCACCTGATGGCCCATGCCGGGGTAGAGCTCGATGCTGTCCTTCAGTTCGACGTTCAGTTGCAGGTTCGTGGGCACGAGGAGTTCCAGCACCTCGCGCAGCGTGGGGATCTGGACTCCGGCGTGGTCCGCGTAACCGTTGCTGAAGTCGAGCGCGCGCACCTCGTCGAACGTGAGGTCGGCGATCGCCCCGGAACCATTGCTGGTGCGGTCGACGGTCTCGTCATGGATCACGACCAGCTCACCATCGCGGGTGCGCTGCACGTCGAGCTCGGTGCCCTTGGCCCCCAGCTGAATGGCCTTGGCGAAGGCGGAAAGGGTGTTCTCCGGAGCGAACTCGGTAGCTCCGCGGTGAGCCCAGATCTCAGTCATGGGACCAGCCTGGCACCTTGGACGCCGGAGGTAAAACTGAACCCCAAGGCGATTGCCTTGGGGTTCAGCTCACGTGGCGCGCTCGGAGGGACTCGAACCCCCAACCTTCTGATCCGTAGTCAGATGCTCTATCCATTAAGCTACGAGCGCTTGATCGGTGCGGGAAGAAACTATACGCGGGTCTTGTGGAGAAGCGCAAAACGAGGGATGTCGGCGCCTCACCAGCCCCTAGAGCAGCCCCAGTGCGACGAGGTCGGCGCGGAGCTGTGCCGCGGACTGAAACACGATGCCGGTCATGCCCACGGCCTCCGCGCCGGTCACGTTGACGGGGGAGTCGTCGATGAAGACCGCGTCCGCCGGTTCGATGCCGAGACGAGAGCAAGCCGTCAGGAAGATCTCGGGGGCGGGCTTCATCACGCCCTCGACGCCGGAGACGACGATTTCTTCGAAGCGCTGGAGTACGTCGTGAGTGCGAAACGCTATTTGGAAGGTGTCGGCCGCCCAGTTCGTGACGGCGCCGAGCCGGATCCCCGCGGCCTGAAGATCTGCGATCACCTCGCTGGTACCCGGCTCGAGATCCGTGATGGTGATCGGGAAGTGGGTGAGATAGGCGCGGATCTTCGCCTCGTCCTGGGGGAAGCGGAGCACCAGCTCCTCCGTGGCCTCCGCAGTGCTGGGTCGGGCGTCGTTGGACTTGTTCCAGGCGTCGAAACCAATGTGGGTCATGAACGCCTCGACCTCGTCCGCCGGCATCGCCTGCTCGAACGCGAGCCGCGGATTCCAGTGGATGATCACTTGGCCGATGTCGAAGATCACGGTGTTCATCGCCACATTCTGGCATTGGTGGAGACGACGGCGGGTCGTCTCCACCAAACGTGAGTGCCTCGTCGACGGTGGGCGGACGGTGGTCAGCTGAGGGCTGCCGCCTCCTCGGACTCCATCGACTCCACGAACTCGTGCTTCGTGCTCTGCCAGCGATCCTCGTTCATGCCGGTGCGCCAGTAACCGCTGATCGACACGTCTCCGCGGGAGACGCCCTGCTCGACGAACAGGAAGCGACGCAGATCCTTGACCATCTCGGCGACGCCATGCACGAACCAGCCGGTGCGCTTGGCCGGCACGCCCGCGGTGCGTACCGTGCGGGCGAGTTCCGAGCCGTAAGATGCGCCGTCGCGGGTCACCCACACCAGCTCGACGCCGTTGGGCTGGGGGATCTCGAAGGTGGAGTCGGCGTCGGCGATCTCGACGTAGGCCGTCGCGGTGGTGCCGGCGGGCAGGCGGTCGATGGCGGCTGCGATGGCCGGTGCCGCGGCCTCGTCGCCGGCCAGGACGAAGTGCTCGTAGTCCTCGGTGGGGTGCCAGGCGCCGCCGGGCCCGAAGAAGCCCACCTGGTCACCCGGCTGCGCCTTGGCTGCCCACGGACCGGCGAGACCGGTGTCGCCGTGCACGACGAAGTCGATCTTCGCGCGGCCGGTGGTGGGGTCGTAGCTGCGGATCGAGTAGGTCCTGGTCACCGGGGCCTGTTCCGGATTGGTGGCGCGGATCTGGTCGGGATCGAAGGGCCACGAGTAGTCGGCGCCGGCCGGCGGGAAGAGGATCTTCACGTAGTGGTCGGTGTGGGGGAGCGCCGCACCCACCAGATCCGGGCACTCGAACGTCAGCCGCGCCATCTGGGGGCCGATCCGCTCCACCTCGACGACGGTGGCCTGACGCGCGACGCGATTCTTCGGGGGCATGCAATCTCCTGAATAAGGTTAGGTATTCCTCACTTTATCCGGGAATCATGGTGGCGCAACCCTGGTCTGACCCATCACGCTCTTCGAGGTGCGACCAGATCACGCTCTTTGTGGTGCGAGCGAAGCGAGCCTCGACGGTCAGGGGGAGGGCGAAGAACCCCATCTACTCTCTTTGAGGTGCGGAGCGCAGCGGAGCCTCGAAAAGAGCCAGCGCGACCTTAGGCAGCGACCTCTGGATAGGGACTGTCGTTCGGCCGCAGGCTGGCTCTTTTCGAGGCTCAGGCTTGCGGCTCGTTCCTCGCCTTGAGCCTTCGCACCTCAAAGAGCGTGAAAGGGACTCACTGAGCCATGGTGCCCGTCTCGAGGAAGCGGACGTGCCAGCCGAGGGCGGTGGCCAGGTCGTGCGGCGTGTGCATGCCGTTGGCCTTCTTCTCCGCCAGCTTCACGTACTCGCGCAGCGGCTCCTTGTAGTCGGGATGCGCGCAGTTGTCGATGATCACCTTGGCGCGCTGACGCGGGGCCAGGCCGCGCAGATCGGCGAGGCCCTGCTCGGTGATGATCACCTGGACGTCGTGCTCCGTGTGGTCGACGTGGTTGACCATCGGCACGATGCAAGAGATCGCGCCGCCCTTGGCCGTCGACGGGGTGACGAACGACGAGATCCAGCCGTTGCGGGTGAAGTCGCCCGAGCCGCCAATGCCGTTCTGCATCCGCGAGCCCATCACGTGGGTGGAGTTCACGTTGCCGTAGATATCGGCCTCGATCATGCCGTTGCAGGCGATGACGCCCATCCGGCGGATGGCCTCCGGGTGGTTGGAGACGTCCTGCGGGCGCAGGATGATCTTCTTGGCGTAGTGCGCCGCGTTGTCGTTCATCTTCTCGGCGGCCTTCGGCGACAGCGAGAACGCGGTGGCGGAGGCGACGGTGAGCTTGCCGGAGTCCAGCAGGTCGACCATGCCGTCTTGGATCACCTCGGTGTAGGAGGTGAGCTGCTCGAACGGGCCGTCGAGCAGGCCCTGCAGCACCGCGTTGGCGATGTTGCCCACGCCCGACTGCATCGGCAGCAGGTTCTTGGGCAGGCGACCCTGCTTCACCTCGTTGCCGAGGAAGTCGAGCAGGTTGTTGGCGATGGCGCGCGAGTCGTCGTCGAGCAGCTTGAACGGGGTGTTCCGGTCGGGGCTGTCGGTCTCGATGATCGCGATGATCTTGTCGGTGTCCACCTTGAAGACGGGCTCGCCGATCCGGTCGCCGGGGTTCTGGATGGGCAGCGGCACCCGGTTGGGCGGCAGGGCGCCGATGGGGGAGTAGATGTCGTGCATGCCGTACAGGCCCTCGGACTGCCACGAGTTCACCTCGAGGATGATCTTGTCGGCGTAGTCGAGGTAGGTGCGGTTCATGCCCACCGACGACGACGGGATGAGCCAGCCCTCTTCGGTGACCGCGGTCACCTCGACGACGGCGACGTTCAGCTTGCCAAGGAAGCCCTGGGAGACCTGCGGGCCGACGTGCGAGAGGTGGATGTCCTGGTAGTAAGACACGCCCTGGTTGATGGCGGTGCGCATCTCGGGATCGGACTGATACGGCATGCGGTACGACACGCCGCCGGTGCGCGCGAGGGCGCCGTCGAGTTCGGGAGCGGTCGAGGCGCCGGTCCACACGCCGATCCGGAACTCCTCACCCTTGTTGTGATGGGCGTCGATGATGGCGGCCAGAGCCTCCGGGAACTCCTTGGGGTAACCCGAGCCGGTGAACCCGGAAAATCCGATGTTCCATCCGTTCTCGACGAGGGCTGCGGCGTCATGAGCCGACATGACCTTTCCCCGCAACGCATCGTTACGAATGCGACCTGACATCTGTCCTCCTTGAGAATGTGGTGCGCCCCTAACCATACCGACGTGCCCCGTGCGGTGGAGCAACACCCCCAGGTTGATGGGACTCGACTGAACTCAGGCTCGGGGCATGCCGAACGCCAGCAGGGCGACGGCGTCCAGGCGAGGGAAGCCGATGGAGGCGTCCGCCGCCTGCGCGGTGACGGGCTTCGCGCAGTAGGCGATGCCGAGGCCGGCGGCGGCGAGCATGTCGAGGTCGTTCGCCCCATCGCCCACCGCGACGGCCTGCGCTAGGTCGATGCTGTGCTCGGCGGCGAATCGACGCAGATCCTTGGCCTTCTGCTGCCGGTCGACGACGGTGCCGATCACGCGCCCGGTCAGCACCTCGGCGCCGCCCTGGAACTCGGTCTCCAAGACATTGGCGTTGTAGAAGTCCAGCTCGAGGCGCTCGGCGAGCGGTGCCACCAGGTGGGTGAAGCCGCCGGAGGTGACGCCGATCTTCGCGCCCGCCGCCTTGGCCGCCGCGACGAGGTTCTCTGCCCCGGGGGACAGCGTCATGCGGGGGGCTACCTCGTCGAAGACGGTGGTGCTGAGGCCCGCCAGCGTCGCGACGCGCTCCCGCAGCGACTCGCCGAAGTCGAGTTCGCCGCGCATCGCGCGCTCGGTGATCTCGGCCACCCTCTCGCCGGCCCCGGCGTACTCGGCCAGCAGGTCGATCGCCTCTGTGGTGGTGAGCGTCGAGTCGACGTCGAGCATCACCAGGCGTGCCGGCGTCGAGGCCAGCGGCTCGTCGACGACGGCCACCGCCACGTCGCCCGCCTGGCCGCGCAGCTCGTCGCGCAGCGCCCACGGATCCGAGCACTCACCCAGCACCTGCACGACGTGCCCGGTCTCCAGCCTTCCGCCCGTCATCCGAGGCTGCGTCATCGCCTTGTCGAGGCTCATCAGGAGCGCGCGGGGAACGGGGGAGGAGGGGGAAATCATGGTCACGCGGATCATGGCGACAGGCTATCGGTAGCGACCGCGTTTATCCCTTCCCGATCTTCGATTTTGATCTGTCCCGCGCGCCGTGCTTGAGTTGATGACAGGTACTAATTCGTGGCCCGAATTAAGTGCCCGTTCACGGTCGCACACCTCTTCACTCCAGGAGCCCTCCTCCCCATGACCACGCCCTCCGCCGACCTCACCGCGCCCGAATGGTGGCGCCAGGCTGTCGTCTACCAGATCTATCCCCGCAGCTTCGCCGACCTCGATGGCGACGGGCTGGGTGACCTGCGCGGCATCACGGCACGCGCCGACTACCTCAAGGAACTCGGCATCGACGCCGTGTGGCTGAGCCCCTTCTATCCGTCGGAGCTCGCCGACGGCGGCTACGACGTGGCCGACTACCGCGACGTCGACCCCAAGCTGGGCACCCTCGACGACTTCGACGAGATGGCCGAGGCGCTGCATTCCCGCGGCATCAAGGTGGTGGTGGACATCGTCCCTAACCACAGCTCCGACCAGCACGTCTGGTTCCAGGAGGCGCTGGCGGCCGGCCGCGGCTCGAAGGAACGCGAGCGCTACATCTTCCGCGAGGGCAAGGGCGAGGACGGCTCCGAGCCGCCCTCCGACTGGGTAGCCGCTTTCGGCGGATCCGCCTGGGAGCGCGTCGAGGACGGCCAGTGGTACCTGCACCTGTTCGCGCCCGAGCAGCCCGACTGGAATTGGAACCATCCCGAGGTGCGCGACGACTTCCTGAAGACCCTGCGCTTCTGGTCGGACCGCGGCGTAGACGGGTTCCGCGTCGACGTGGCCAACCTGCTCACCAAGGACCTCACCGAGCCACTGCCGTCGCAGGCCGAGCTCGAGGCGCTGCCCGGCGACGGCAATCATCCGATCTGGGACCGCGACGACGTGCACGAGATCTACGCGACCTGGCGCGAGGTGTTCAACTCCTATGACCCGCCGCGCACCGCCGTCGCGGAGGCCTGGGTGCCCTCCGACCGGGTGCCGCTGTACGCCAGCCCGAACAGCCTGGGGCAGTGCTTCAACTTCGACCTGCTGCAGGCCGACTTCGACGCCGCTCAATTCCGGGGGATCGTCGCGCACAACGTCGAGCTGTCCGAGCGATCCGCATCGTCGAGCACCTGGGTGCTGTCCAACCACGATGTGGTGCGCCACCCAACCCGCTACGGCCTGCCCGTGCCCGCGCGCGGCGAGGACGGCTCGCTGCCGGTGAAGCACGGCGGCGAATGGCTGCTGTCCGGCGGCACCGAGCCGGAGCTGGACCGCGAGCGCGGCGCCCGTCGAGGCCATGCCGCCACGCTGTTCATGCTCGGCCTGCCCGGCTCCACCTACCTGTACCAAGGGGAGGAGCTCGGCCTGCACGAGGTGGCGGAGATCCCCGACGAGGCCCGCCAGGATCCGACGTTCTTCCGCAGCCCCGGCGTGAACGTGGGTCGCGACGGCTGCCGCGTGCCGCTGCCGTGGACCCGCGAGGGAGTCGCTTTCGGCTTCGGCGACGCCGCCCCGCACCTGCCGCAGCCTGAGTGGATGGGTCAGTTCTCCGTCGAGGCGGAGGACGAGGATCCGGGCTCCACACTCAACCTCTACCGCCGTGCGCTGAAGCTGCGTCGTCAGTGGGAGTGCGAGGAGCGTTTGGAGTGGGTCGAGACCGGTCGCGACGACGTGCTGCGCTTCCGTCGTCCGAATGGCTGGGAGATCGTCACCAACTTCGGCGGAGTCGACGTGCCGCTGGCCGACCTGGGCCTGACGTCGGACGACGTGGCGCTGTCCAGCGTCGCGCTGTCCGACGTGTTGGCTGCCGAGTCGACCATCTGGATCGCCCCGTAGTCACCGGCCCAGACGAAAGGCCCGCCCACAGTCGCCTGTGGACGGGCCTTTCTTTAGCGTCGGTCACTCTTTTCGAGGCTCGCTTCGCTCGCACCTCAAAGAGCGTGAATGAGGTGCTTCGCCGCTCCGGATTGTCGAGGCTCGCTTCGCTCGCACCTGAAAGAGCGTGAAGTCAGCGACCCGAAGCGACGGGCGTGAGTTCGATCTGCTGTTCCTGGCCGCCGCGGACGACGGTCAGGGTGATCGGCTCGCCGACCCGCTGCGCCCGAACCAGGGCCACCAGCGACTCCGTCGAGGTGACGTTACGGCCGTTGACCGCGGTGATCAGGTCTCCCACCTGGATCCCGGCGCCCTCGGCGGGCGAGCCGGAGACCACTTCGGCGATCTGCGCGCCGAGCCGTCCCTGCTCCTGCGAGTCGGTCGCGGACACGCCGATCTGGGGATGCTGCGCGGTGCCGCTCTGGATCAGCTGATCCGCGACGTAGCGCACCTGGTCGGCCGGGATCGCGAAGCCGATGCCGATGTTGCCGCCCGTGCCGCCGTCGGAGGACTGGCTGAGCGTCGCGATCGACGACGTGATGCCCACCAGTTCACCGGCAGAGTTCAGCAGCGCGCCACCGCTGTTGCCGGGGTTGATCGCCGCGTTGGTCTGGATGGCGGCGGTGACCACCGTGTTGGACTGCGCGTTGATGCTCTGGTTGGTGTCGACCGCACGCGTGGTGACCGGGCGGTCGAGCGCGGAGACGATGCCCGTGGTGACCGTGCCGTCGAGGCCGAGCGGGTTGCCGATGGCCATCACGGGGTCGCCGACGCGCAGCTTGGACTCGTCGCCGAACGCGATCACCTGGAGATCCTCGGGCGGGTCCACCAGCTTGATCACGGCCAGGTCGGTGCTGGGATCGGTGCCCACGACCGTCGCCTGGTAGGTGCGTCCGCTCATGATCACCGTGAGATTCGCCTGGCCGCCCGAGCTGGAGATCACGTGGTTGTTGGTGACGACGTGGCCCTCCGCGTCGATCACGACGCCCGAGCCCTGACCCGAACCACCGGAGCCCTCCACCTGGATGGCGACGACGGCGTTCTCTGCCGCAGCGGCGACCTCGGTCCAGTTGGGCTCGTTGGGATCCGCCTGGACGACGGTGTTGCTGACCGCACTGCTGAGATCATTGCCGTCGGCGAGGTAGGTGGTGGCGGCCACTCCGCCGAATCCGCCGACGGCGGCCGCGGCGAGGGCCACCGCGACCAGCCCCGCGGCCCTCGCGCCGACCCCCTTCTTCCGGGGCTGAGACGGCGGCGCGGCGTAGCCGGTCTGCGGCGGGAGATAGGCCGCGAGGTCGGGCTGACGCATCGTCTGGTCTGTCCGCGGAGCGCTCAGGCGCTGCGTCGCGGGCTGGGCCTGCCAGCCCTGCGGCTGCTGCTGGGCGTAGGCCGGCTGCGGGTTCGGCAGCGGCTGCCCGCCCGGCGTCACAGGGTCACCGGCCTCCCTGCTCCAGGGATTGGGCCGCGGGTCGAACTGACCCGAATCATTGCTGCTCATCGTGTTCCTCCACACCTGAAAACCTTGACGTGATTCAGGTAACTCCTCGATTCTATGAGCCGCCTGTGAGGTCGCTCAGAGGTCACTGAGAGCGTGATGGTCGAGCCATCCGATCACGTCGGAGATCACCTCGTCGCGGTTGGTCTCGTTGACGATCTCGTGGCGGGCCTCCGGGTAGACGGTCAGGGTGACGTCGCCGACGCCGCGCTCCTGATAGGCGCGGGCCAGTCTTGCCAGGGAGTCCTGCAGTTGGAGCGGGTCATCGGAGCCGGAGGCGATCAGGATCGGGACGTCGGGGGAGAGACCCTCGGCCGGCACGCCGAACAGCCGCATGCCGTCGGCAGGGCCGAAGAGCTTGAGGATGTCAGCGTCGAAGCACAACTCGTCGGCGGCGAAGGCCTGGGCGACGGCGGGGTCACGGCTCAGCCACTCGTAGCCCGTCGTGCGAGGGCCGCCCCAGCGCTTGTTGAAGTTGCCGCTGGCCAGGTGCAGCGGGGTGCGATAGGCGCTGCCGGAGAGCACCACGGCGTCCCAGGTTCGTGGTGCGCGGTTGAGGATGCGCTGGGTCATCAGCGAGCCCCAGGAGTGCCCGAAGATCGCCACCCGCAGCTCGGGGTGGTCCGCGCGGATGCGTGCCGTCAACTGCACGATCGCGTCCTCGGTGGCACGCAGGCCGCCGGGGCCTAGGCGACCCAGCCGGCTGAGGTCGCTACCCCATTGGCGTCGCCCCGTCTCGCCGTGTCCGCGATGGTCGTCTGCGTAGACGGTGTACCCCGCCTCGACCAGTCGCTCGGCGAAATGGTCGTAGCGACGCGCGTGCTCGCCGACGCCGTGGGCGATCTGCACCACCGCCTTCGGATGCTCCGCGTCGTAGCGATACGCGGTGATCTCGACCCCATGGGTATCGACGTAGGTGAAGGCCAGCGGTTCCGTCATGACCCCATCCTGCCGCGCTCGACGCCCGCGTGCGGAGAACGCGCCCGACGAGGTGATTTCGCAGGAAGTGGCCTACTGGCAGGCCGAGCGCCGCCGCGGGGTCGGCGGCTCAAGAAGCAGACCCCGCGACGACTCGGTTCAGCGGACCTTGAGCTCCCGGATCACCAGGTCGCGGAAGGTGGCTCCGCCGTCGTGGCCGTACAGCCGGATCCCGGTGTCGGCCGGGAAGGGGAACACCCGGTTGGACTGCACGTGGCGGCCGTCGTTGACGAACAGCTCGACGCTGGTGTTGTCCACCAGGATGCGCAGCTTCACGCTCCGCGTCGAGGTGTCGAACGGCGTCTTCGACTCATCCGGGCCCGGGTAGAAGGTGGGACGCCGGTTGATGTAGGCATACGGCGCGGGCACGTAGACGCCGACGGCGATGTGCCGCCCTGTCTCGGCCGCGCGGCGCACCTCGAAGCCGGCATTGGGCTGGACGCCCTCCTTCCATTCGAGCTCGCAGGTGATCTCGTAGGCGGCCGCCTTCACCTTCAGGTCCACGGTGCCCACCACGTCGATGGTGCCGAGGCGATGGGTCTTGGTGACGTAGTCGCGCAGCGCCTTGGTGGGCGTCGAGGCCAGGTAGTACTCGCCGTCGCCCTTCTTCAGGCGCACGTCGCGCACGATCATGTCGTCGCCGTTGTACCCGTCGCTGAACACGGTGGGGGCGTTGTGCGGGTAGTCCCAGAAGTTCGCCCAGCCCAAGGCGCGACGCAGCGTCGGATCCTCCTTGCCGCGACGATCGTGGTGCGGGTAGGTGACGGCTCCGTAGAAGTCGAAGCCCCAGTCGAGCCACTGCGGCTCGTCGTGGGCGGTCGTGAAGCGCGTCCCGTCGAAGGCCCCCACCCAGTAGGCGTAGGTGGCGGGCAGCCCGCGGCCCTTCCCGTTGGCGCCGACGCCGAGGATCCAGTGCGAGGTGCCGTCGTCGGCGGTCATCTGGAAGATGTCAGGGCATTCGAGGGTGCCGATGTCCTCGCGCACGAAGTCGCCGACGTAGCTCCAGTTCTTGAGGTTGGGGGAGGAGTAGAAGGCGAGCCTGCGACCCTCCGCGTTGACCATCAGCCACTGCCGGCGCTCGGCATCCCAGATCACCTTCGGGTCGCGGAAGTCCCAGGTGCCGGGGTTGGGCAGCACCGGGTCGAGGCCACCGGCCTTGAAGGAACGCCCGCCGTTGGTGGAGTACCAGAGGTACTGAGCCTGCTTGCCCTCCGGTGCCTGGGTGACGATCGCGACGATCGCCCCCTTGCCGTAGCCCGCCGTGCCCTCCTTGTCGACGACGACGCAGCCCGACCAGCAGTCGCCGTTGGCGTTTGTGAACTTGGGGATCGCGACGCCGCGGTCCTTGAACTTCACGTGGTCCTTCGTGCTGGCCAGCCGCCACGCCGTGCCGCCCTTGCCGGCGATGTAGTCGGCGTTGTAGAGGTAGTAGTAGAGGTACTCGCCGTTCACATAGATGGGGCGCTGCGGGTCGTTCTTCCAGTTGTCCGGGGTGCTGAAGTGATAGGCGGGGCGCAGGCTCAGCTGGGGAGCGCGACCTCCGCCCTTGCCGTGCGCCTCGGCCGTTTCCGTGCCGAGGAAGCCGAGGCTGAGCACCCCGCCGCCGAGGGTGGCGCCGCCGGCGCCGAGAAACAGGCGACGCGTCGCGCCTTGGTTTTCCGTCATGATCGTGTCCTTACGTCGAGAGAGGGGAATCGGAGATCGGCGCAGCGGAGGCAGGTCACAGAGATCCCGCGCACAGGTGGCACCTCTGGGATCCACGCGCTGCGTGGGCGATCGTTTGTCCGCCGGGTTCGGGTGCTCGTCGCGTCTGCGCGGCGAGATGGGGATGACCCTCTCGGGAGGTCGACCGGCGGGGTGACGAGGAGTGGACTGAGCTCCTCTGGTCCCCAAAAATAGGCACCCGTTTCGGGGTGTGTCAATGGTTTGAACCGGAAATATCTCAGTTTGATAACAGCCCTTGACGCGAAAAACTAACACGAGTTAGTGTCAGCTAACACGAGTTAGCTCCGTGTGCAACGTTCGAAGGCGAGGTGTGCAGTGGTCAATGCGAGCGCGGACCATCGCCTTCGAGTTTCCACAGATGTCGCCGTCATCGGCTGTGACGATCGGGATGTGTTCTCGGCCTTCCCGACGCCCGGTTCGACGACGGTGGCGATGCCCTTCGACCAGAGGGGCGCGCCGGGTGCGGAAATCCGCACCCGACAGCAGGCGGGCGTACCGACCAGCACCAAGACGGTGATGGCGGACCGCCCGCTACTGGAACGCCCGTCCGTGTGACTGGACATCCCTCGGGACGAGCGTTCTTCCCCACTTCCAGTCAGACGAAAGGAACTGGACCATCATGGCACGATTCACGAGGCTGGTGAGGGCAGGGGCTTTGGCCCTCGCAGCCACGCTCGCCCTGACCGCCTGCGGCGGCAACGGAGAGGGCGACAACAAGGGCGGCGACACGCCCCCGGCGTCCTCCGGACTCGACGGTTCGCAGCTGCTGACCATCCCCCGCGAGGACACCGGCACCTTCGACCGCAACTTCAACCCGTTCTCCAACCCCGACTTCCCGATGACCAACCAGGCCATCTACGAGTCGATGTTCATCTTCAACCCCGCCAATGGTGAGGTCGTTCCCTGGCTCGCCACCGAGTGGGAGTCCAAGGAAGACGGCACCGGCGCCACCTTCACCCTCCGCGAGGGCGTGAAGTGGTCGGATGGCGAGCCGCTGGTCGCCGACGACGTGGTGCTCTCCTTCGACCTGCAGAAGAAGCTGCGCGGCGGCTACGAGTGGCTCGAGACGGTCACCGCCGTCGACGAGAAGACCGTCCAGTTCGACTTCAATCAGCCCTTCACCCCGGGCCTGATGGACATCGGCCAGCAGATCATCGCCCCGGCGCACATCTGGAGCAAATTCGAGGATCCGAACAAGGAGACCAACGCGGATCCGGTCGGCACCGGCCCGTACACGCAGATCACCAACTTCGCCGCGCAGTCCTTCGACCTGGGCAAGAACCCCAACTACTGGCAGCCGGAGAAGCAGAAGATCGAGGGCATCCGTGTGCTCGCCTTCGCCGGCAACGACGGTGCCAACCTGGCCGCGGCCAACGGCGACGTCGACTGGGCGCCCCAGTTCATCCCGAACATCCAGCAGGCCTTCGTCGACAAGGATCCCGATCACCGGTTCTACTGGTTCCCGCAGACCGGCTCGATGATCCAGTGGATGTTCAACACCACCAAGGCACCGTTCGACGACGTGCGCGTCCGCAAGGCGCTCTCGATGGCCGTCGACCGTGATCAGGTCACGGCGATCGGCATGCAGGGCTACACCTCGCCCGCCGACTGCACCGGCCTCAGCGGCCTGTACGACTCGTGGCGCGACGCGACCCTCGCCGGTTCCTGCGACTGGACCAAGCGCGACCTCGAGGCCGCCGGCAAGCTGCTCGACGAGGCCGGTATCACGCTGGGCGCCGACGGTAAGCGTGTGCTTCCCGACGGTTCGCCGTTCGCCTTCGAGTACTCCGTGGGCTCCGGCTCCAGCGACTGGGTCTCGGTGGGCAATGTGATCTCGCAGAACCTCGCCGAGCTGGGCGTCACCGTCACCGTCGGTGCGCGCGACTGGGCGGAGATCGTGGCCGGCTACGAGAACGGCACCTTCGACTCCGGCATCGTGTGGAGCGCGGGCGCTCCCACGCCCTGGCAGTACTACCGCGGCGTGATGTCGACGGAGACCGTCAAGGCCGTGAACGAGCAGACCTTCGATAACTATCACCGCTACGGCAGTGAAAAGGCCGACGCGCTGCTCAAGGAGTTCGCAGCATCGCCGGCCGAGGCCGATCAGAAGCGCGTGATGAACGAGCTTCAGGCGCTGTTCAACGAGGAGGCTCCGGTGGCCCCGCTGTTCACCGGTCCCGAGTGGGGCGCGGCGAACACCACCCGGTTCACCGGCTGGCCCAACGCGGAGAACCCGTACGCCACCTTGTCCACCCGGTCTCGCACCACCGTGCTGGTGCTGACCGGCCTGGAACCCGTCGTCAGCTGACGTCCACCTGAGCGAGGGCGCGCCGACCCTGAGTCGGCGCGCCCTCTTCTCGAAGGAGCTCATCCATGGGATTCATTCTTCGGCGACTGGGGTTCTACCTTGTCGCGTTCTGGGTGTCGATCACCCTGAACTTCGTGCTACCGCGCCTCATGCCAGGAGACCCCGTCTCCCGCATGGTGGCGCGCCTTCAAGGGCAGATCCGCCCCGACCAGATCGAGGCGCTGCGTGCCTCCTTCGGCCTCGACGACGCGGGGCTCGTAGAGTCCTACTCCCGCTACTGGGGGCAGCTGTTCACCGGCGACATGGGGTTCTCCATCTCGCGCTTCCCGACGCCGGTCACCGAGGTGATCGGCAGCCAGATCGGTTGGACGGTGCTGCTCGGCCTCACGGCGCTGATCATCGCCGCCGTCGTCGGCAACCTGCTGGGCATCATGGCGGCGTGGCGACGCGGCAGCCTGCTGGACTCGGCGCTGCCGCCGTTCCTGGTGTTCATCGGCTCGTTCCCCTACTTCTGGCTCGCCATGGGGGCGCTGTGGCTCTTCGGCGTCAACCTCGGCTGGTTCCCGGTGCGGCACGCATTCACCGTCGGCACCTCGCCGTCGTTCTCGTTTGGGTTCATGGCCGACGTGGCCTACCACCTCGTGCTGCCGGCGCTGACCATCGTGCTGGTCTCGGTGGGCGGCTGGATGCTCGGCATGCGCAACACCATGATCGCCACCAATGCCGAGGACTACATCGTGATGGCGGAGGCCAAGGGCCTGAAGCCCAACCGGATCATGCTGCGCTACGCGGCCCGCAACGCCATGCTGCCGTCGGTGACGGCGTTCGGCATGTCGCTCGGCTTCGTCGTCGGCGGCGCACTGCTCACCGAGGTGGTCTTCGCCTACCCCGGCGTCGGCTATCAGCTGCTGTCCGCGGTGCAGAACCTCGACTACCCCCTGATGCAGGGGCTGTTCCTGACCATCACCACCGCCGTGCTGGCCGCGAACTTCCTCGTCGACATCCTCTACGTCCAGCTCGACCCGCGCGTGCGCGTCAACTGAGAGGAGAACAACCATGTCTCATTCCACAGACACCGGCGGGAAGTTGAGCAAGCCCAAGAAGCAGGGCGGTCTGGTCAGCGGTCTGCTCGGCAACGTCAAGGCCGTCGTCGGCCTGATCATCCTGGCGATCTTCGTCATCGTCGCCCTCCTGGCCCCCGTGATCGCTCCCGGCGACCCGATGCTGATCCAAGGTCTCGGCGCGCAACCGCCGTCGGCCGAGTACTGGCTCGGCACCACGCCCAAGGGGCAGGACGTGTTCGCCCTGAACGTGTGGGGCGCTCGTGCCTCGCTGTTCGTCGGTTTCGTCGTCGGCTCGGCGGCCACCTTCGTCGGCCTGCTGGTGGGCCTGGCCTCGGCCTACTTCGGCCGCACCGTCGACAATGTGCTGTCGCTGGTGACCAACGTGTTCCTGCTGCTGCCTAGCCTTCCGCTGCTGGTCATCCTGGCCGCCTTCCTGCCGCCGGGCATGGGCACCGTGATCGTGGTGCTGATCATCACCGGCTGGGCCGGTTCCGCCCGCGTGCTGCGCTCGCAGGCGCTGTCCATCCGCGGCAAGGACTTCGTGGCCGCGTCGCAGATCACCGGCGAACGCTGGCCCCGGATCATGTTCCGCGAGATGTTACCGAACATGGCCTCGATCGTGATGAGCACCTTCCTTGCCTGCGTGATCGGCGCCATCGGTGCCCAGGCCGGCCTGGAGTTCCTCGGACTCGGCGACATCAGCACCATCAGCTGGGGCACCAACCTCTACTGGGCGAGCAACGACGGCGCTCTGCTCACCGGATCCTGGTGGGTCTTCGTGCCCCCGGGCGTCGGCATCGCCCTGGTGGCCTTCGCGCTCGCGCTGGTCAACTACGGCGTGGACGAGACCACCAATCCCCGGCTGCGCAAGCCGCGTCGCAAGACCAAGATCGGCGCGCCCACCCCGGTGGTGCGCACCTCTGCAAAGGAGGCCTCATGAGCAAGCCACTCCTGGAGATCAAGGACCTGGTCGTCGAGTACGTCACCGACGAGCGCGTCGTGCGAGCGGTCGACCGGGTCACCTTCTCGCTCGAGGAGGGCGAGGTGTTCGGTCTGGCCGGCGAGTCGGGCTGCGGCAAGTCGACGATCGCCAACGCGATCCTGCGGCTGCTGCGCGACCCTGCCGTCGTGGCGGGCGGATCGATCCGGTTCCGCGACACCGATGTGCTGCAGCTCGGTGCCGCCGGGCTGCGCGACTTCCGCTGGAAGCAGGTGGCGATGGTGTTCCAGAGCGCCATGAACTCGCTGAACCCGGTGATGACGATCGGCGATCAGATCCTCGACATCTTCTCCACCCACACCAGCCTCTCGCGGCGGGAATGCCTGGTGAAGGCGGGGGAGCTGCTCGATCTGGTGGGTATCCCGCGCAACCGCCTGAAGTCCTATCCGCACCAGCTGTCGGGCGGCATGCGCCAGCGCGTCGTCATCGCGATGGCGACCGCCCTGAAGCCACCCCTGTTGATCATGGACGAGCCGACCACCGCGCTCGACGTCGTGGTCCAGCAGGAGATCATGGCGCAGATCAAGGATCTGCAGGACGAACTGGGCTTCGCCATCTTGTTCATCACGCACGACATGAGCCTGATGGTCGAGCTGTCCGACCGGATGGCCGTGATGTACGCGGGGCGCTTCGTCGAGACCGCTCCGGCGGAGAAGATCTTCTCGGAGCCGGCGCACCCGTACACCAAGGCGCTGATGAACGCGTTCCCACCCATGTCGGGGCCCCGCGTGCCCCTTCGCGGGCTCGGGGAAGGCGTTCGGCTGGGCGCCATTCCCGATCTGGTCGAGGTTCGGCCAGGGCACTTCGTCGCCCCCGCGGGTGACACGAATCTGACGGAGGTGACCAAGTGACGGTAGAGAAGACCCCCGTGCTCTCGGCCCGGGATCTGGAGAAGACGTTCACCATCGGCGGGCTCTTCTCGTCGAAGAAGGTGCGTGCGCTCGGCGGCGTCAACCTCGACATCGATCATGGTGAGGTCGTCGCGCTCGTCGGCGAGTCGGGCAGCGGCAAGTCGACCTTCGCGCGGCTGATCGCGCGGCTGGAGCAGCCCACCGGCGGAACCTTCCTGTTCGAGGGGGAGGACATCATGAAGACGCAGGCCAAGCGGCCCCGCAAGGAGTACCGCTCGGCCGTGCAGATGATCTTCCAGGATCCGTTCGGCTCGCTGAATCCGGTGCATCGGATCGGTCACTTCCTCGAGCGTCCGCTGCGCCTGCACGGCGGGGCTCCCGCCGGCAGCGACGGGCTGGAGCAGGCCAAGCGCCGGCTCATGGAGAAGGTGGATCTTCCGGCCGAGTTGCTCGACCGCTATCCGCATGAGCTGTCCGGTGGTCAGCGTCAGCGCATCGCCATCGCGCGGGCGCTGGCCGTCAACCCGCGGCTGATCCTTGCGGATGAGCCCACCTCGATGCTCGACGTCTCGGTGCGCATCGGCGTGCTGAACCTGATGCGCAAGCTGTGCGTCGAGCAAGGCATCTCGATGCTGTACATCACCCACGACCTGGCCTCGGCGCGTTATCTCGCCGACCGGATCGTCGTGATGTTCGCGGGGGAGTTCGTCGAGGGCGGCGAGTCGATGGAGCTGCTGGCCAACCCCGCGCATCCGTACACGAGGCTGCTGATCTCGGCGGCCCCGGACCCGGAGCGCGAGGGCGGCTACGATCCCGTCGAGCGTGCGCAGCTGCGTCGAGAGGTGATGTCGGCGGACACGTGCGCCTTCGCCGGAGATCCCGACGTCCCGTGCACGGCCGACAAGGCGGTCTTCCACAAGGTCGGCGGCACCGCGGAGCACTGGGTGCGCTGCGGACGCTACACCCCGCCGTCCGACGCGCCGGGCACCGCGCTGGCGGCCCCCGACGAACCCGCCGCCTAGAAGGTCCTGCGGGTAGGTGGCACTGCGGCGCCACCTACCCGCAGAACCGCGCTGACCCTCTACCCTGGTTCGTCGGCCCATCTCTGAGAAAGGCAACAATGTCCCACCACGTGTCGCACCCGGATCGCAGCTTTCCGCGCCTTCATCCGCGCCCGGCGAAGGGATGGCTGAATGATCCCAACGGCATCCACTACGCCGACGGGCGCTGGCAGGTGTTCTTCCAGTACAACCCCCACTCGGCCAGACACGCGAGCATCACCTGGGGCCAGATGAGCTCGACCGATCTGCTGCGATGGGAGCAGGAGGGAGTCGCGCTGGAGCCCCAGCCGGGCACGCCCGACGAATACGGCTGCTGGAGCGGCGTCGCAGTGATCGACGACGGCGTGCCGACACTCGTCTACTCTGGTGTAGCGGACATGTGGGGACACTCCGATGTGATGCTCGCCCGGCCCGCCGCGGATGGCGGGGGCTGGGTGAAAGCCGAACGCGTGGCGGCGCCGTCGCCGGAGAGCCGGAAGGTGCTGGCCGAGCGCGACCCGTTCCTCTTCGAGTTCGAGGGACGCCGGTGGGGGCTGATCGGCGCGAGCCATGCCCCGGGCATCGGTGCCATCCTGCTGTACGACGCCTCAGACCTCACCGACTGGCACCCGCGAGGTGTGTTCACTCATTCCATGCTGCCCGTGTGCAAGACAGTGCGGCCGGCCAACATCTGGGAGTGCCCGCAGCTTGTGCGAGTGGGCGATGACTGGGTGCTCATCGTGTCGCTCTGGGTGGCGGCTCACACCACGGACGTCGTGTACCTGGTCGGTTCGCTCGACCTCGACGAGGCCACCGACGCGCCGCGATTCACGCCCCGGGCCAGCGGCCTGTTCGACGGCGGCCCCAGCTACTACGCGCCCCAGGCGGTGCAGGCGGGCGGCGCCGACGGCGGTCCGGAGCGCGTGCTGGTGTGGGGCTGGGCCCGGGAGGTGGCGGCCGATGGCGTGCGTGGACGCACCGAGGAAGACGCTGACGCGGTTGGCTGGTCGGGCGCGTTGACCTTCCCGCGAGAGCTCGTCGTCGACGGCGATGCCGTATACACGGTGCCGGCGCGTGAACTCGCCGGTCTGCGCGGTGAGCCCGTCGCCACTGACACGTTGCCCGATCAGGTCGAGGTGCTGCTCAGCGGGACCGGCGAGGCGGAGCTGCGCTTGGGTGCAGACGGTGAGGAAGGCCAGCTGATCTGGCGCGGAGACGTCGACGGCGGTGTGCGCGTCCTGATCGATGCCTCGCTGATCGAGGTCTTCCCGGAGGGCGCCACCGCCGTGACACTGCGCGCCTACCCCGACGACCGCGAGGCCTACCGCCTTGTCGTCGGTCCGGAGGTCTCGGTCGAGGCGTGGGAGCTACGGCTGCCCTGACAGACAGCGATAACGCTCCTTGAGGCGCGAGGCCGCCTGCGGCCGAGCCTCGAAAGGAGCGCGACCTTGAACAGGGACTGGAGTTCGGCTGCCGGTCACTCCTTTCGAGGCACCTCGCCAGAGCGAGGTGCACCTCAGGGAGCGAGGGGTGCCGTCCCTGTCGATCCGCGGGGGACGAGCGGGCAGGGGAGGAGAACCTGGCCGACGGGCGGCGGGGGGTAGGCGTCGGAGTCGGGCTCGAGCCTGGCGAGGACGGCCTGCATCGCCCGCCGTCCCATCTCGACGAGCGGAAGCGCCATGGTGGACAACGCGGGGACGGTGGTGTCGGCAAGGATGTGCTCGTCGTCGTAGCCGATCACCGAGAGATCCTGCGGCACTCGGATGCCGAGGCTCGCGGCCGCGAGGAGTACGCCGATGGCCGCGCGGTCGTTGCCGGCCATGATCGCCGTGGGCCGTCCGACGGCGGGCACGTCGAGCACCTGCATCGCGGCCTGGTGGCCGCGGTCGATCCGGAACCCGCCGTCGTGCACCCAATCCTCCCGCACGTCGATCCCTGCGTCGGCCATCGCCAGCCGGAATCCGTGCTCGCGGAGTTCGGACGCCGGGGAGTCGTGTGCGCCGCGGAGAAGCGCGATGCGCGTGTGACCGAGCCCGATCAGATGCTCCGCGCCGGCCTTGCCGCCACCCACCTCGTCGGGCAGGAACGTGGGCAGCGCCAACGCCGCCTCCGGTGAATCGGGGGACGGATAGCAGTTGGCCAAGGCCGACGGCACGCTGAGGAAGGACTCCTGGACCGTGGTCTCGTGCAGGCCGACGGTCAGCGAGATCAGACCGTCGACGCTGCGCTCGAGAAGAGTGTTGATGGCTCTCGTGCCCTGGTCGGCGTGCTGTTCCGCGTCGGTGGCGAAGATCATGAAGCCGTGCGCCTCTGCGACGGCGTCGGCGCCCGCGATGATCGCACCGTCGAACGGACTGATCACCGCGCTGTTGGAGAGCAGCCCGATCACCCGCGAGCGCTGATTGCGCAGGCTGCGGGCGATGAGGTTGGGCTTGTAGCCGAGCTCTGCCGCCGCTTTCCGGATGCGCTGCTGGGTGTCCTTCGCCAGGTATCCGTCGGCGCGCTCGTTCAGCACCAAGGACACAGCGCTACGCGAGACGCCGGCCAGCTTGGCCACGTCTTGCGCCGTTGTCTTGCGTGCCACGGCCCCGATCCTACCGAAAGGGGCTCCGTGGGCCTTTCGAGTCAGCGTTTGGTCGAGACGGCGACGGTGTAGTTGCGGTCCTGCGTGACCAGGCGGGTCTGGCCGAGCACCTGGTTGAGGTGCTTGCGGTAGGGCAGGTGGGAGTTGTAGACCACCCACAGCTGACCGCCGGGGCGCAGCAGGCGCGCGGCGTCGTCGAACATGGCCAGGGTGGCGGTGGAGTCCTTGGCCACTCCGTCGTGGAAGGGCGGGTTGGTGACGATGGCGTCGAAGGAAGCATCGGCGTAGCCGGAGGTGCCATCGGCCCAGGAGACGTCCACCTTCACGCGGTTCTCGACGGCGGCGATCATGGTGCCGGTGACGGCCGACCAGCTCACGTCGACCGCCGATACCTTCTTATGTCGCCGCGCCAGCCACATGGACAGGGCGCCGTTGCCGCAGCCGAAGTCGAGCACGTCGGTGCCCTCCAGCTTCTTGAGCTGCCCCAGCAGCAGCTTGGTGCCGGCGTCGATCCGGGCCCCGTTGAAGGTGGCGCCGTGGGCGGCGACGGTGATGTTGAGGTCGTCGTGATGGCGCACCTTGGGCCATTCCGACTCGCGACCCTCCGGACCCCAGGCCCGCAGCACCCGCGACTTCTGCCGACCGAGGCTGGCGTTCACCGCGGTGAAATGCCTGGTCAGCACCTCGTTCATCGAGAGGTTCATGTGCTTGATCCGAGCGCCGCCGATGAAGGTGACGTCCTGCGCGCCCTGGACGCTGACCGCCATCTCATCCAGCGCCGCCAGCGACTTGGGCAGCCGGGCCAGCGCCAGATCGACGCCGGCGAGGTCGCTGGGGTGTTCCACCAGCAGGTGCTCGGGGACGAGCAGCGCGTCGCGGATGTCGTCGCAGAACACGCGCACGTCGTCGGTGAGTTCCAGGGCGAACGGCACCAGCGCGGGCGCGTCCAGCACTGCGACGGCCGAGGCGGTCTTGGGTGCTTCGTCCCAGATCAGGCGATCGACGGGGTCGAGCTGCGGGGTCTCCTGGGATTCAGTCATGGACCGATCTTCTCGCGTGGCCCCCTCCAACCGCCACTTTCCCGCGAGACCCGAGCACAAATCTGCGTATACGCGAAGGCCTCGCTATATACGGGAGGCCTTCGCGTATACGCAGATTTGTGCTCGGGATGGGTGAGGGAACGAGAGGGGTGTGTGGGTTTGGGGGTGAGGGGAGAGGGGGAGAATGGCGAGGGGGTGTCGTGAGGAGGGAGAGGGGCGAGAGGGCTGCGGGGAGGGGGAGAAGCGCCACGGGGTGAGGGGCCGAATAGACTCCCGGGGTGATCTTGTACATCGTGCGGCACGGGCAGTCCACCTGGAACATCGAGAAGCGGCTCCAGGGACAGACCATGGACGTGCCGCTGACCGACCTGGGGCTGGAACAGGCCGCCCAGGCGCGCGACGAGCTGGCCGACGTGCCGCTCACCGCGATCTGGTCCAGCGATCAGGTGCGGGCCCTGCAGACCGCTCAGGTGATCGCCGCCGCGCACGCCCTCGACGTGCAGCCCGAGCCGCTGCTACGCGAGCACTGCTTCGGTGCGCTGGAGGGCCTGCTGCCCAGTGAGATGAAGGAAGAGCCCGTCCCCGAGGGTCAGCACATCTCCGAGATCGCCTGGGGTGGGGGAGAGTCCGTCGCCGACGTCTACCAGCGCATGCTGCGCCTGATCGAGCTGCTACGTGCCGAGTTCGGCTCCCAGGATCACGTCGCCTTGGTCTCGCACGGCGACGCCATCCGCATCCTCGCCTCGGCCCTGGAGGATCGCGGCCACCGCAACGTCGAATACTTCAAGGTCTACAACGGCTCCGTCCACCCCCGCCGCCTGGACTAGTACAACCCGCGCTCTCCGAGGTGTGCCCCACTCACGCTCTCCTCGAGGCTCGGCCGCGGGCGGCCTCGCACCTCGAAGAGCGTGGCGTGAGCCCGCGCCGCGAGGAGTGTCGATGATTTGACCACGGTGGGAGGATTGTCGTCGTGAAGTTTCCCGGTCTCCTCGCTGCGCTCGACGCCGACCAAGCACTCGTCGACACCCTGAACGACGCGCGTTCGGCCGGGGTGACCACCCTCGACGTCACCGCTGTGCAGGCGTTCTTTCCCATCGTCACCGCGGCCATCGCTCAGGGTTCCGGGCGCCACGTGCTGCTCGTCACCTCCACCTACCGCGAGGCCGAGCAGCTGACCGCGGAGCTGCAAGGGCTGCTGGGCGACGATGCCGTCGAGTACTACCCGGCCTGGGAGACGCTGCCCCACGAGCGGCTGTCCCCGCGCGCGGACACCGTCGGCCGTCGCCTGGCCGTGCTGCGCCGCCTCGCCGGCCACGAGAATTCCGTGCCCAAGGTGGTCGTCGCGCCCGTCCGCTCGGTGCTGCAGCCGCAGGTCAAGGGCCTGGCCGACATGGCTCCGGTGCGGATCGTCAAGGGCGAGGAGTACGAGCTGAGCGACCTGCTCGCCGACCTCGTCGGAGCGGCCTACAACCGCGTCGACCTGGTGGAGCGGCGCGGCGAGTTCGCGGTGCGCGGCGGCATCGTCGACGTCTTCCCGCCCACCGCCGAGCACCCCTTCCGTGTCGACTTCTTCGGCGACGAGGTGGACGAGATCCGCTCCTTCACCGTCGCTGACCAGCGCTCGACGGGGCAGACGCTCGACGAGATCGTCGCCCCGCCGTGCCGCGAGCTGCTGCTCACCGACTTCGTCCGCCAGCGCGCCAAGCGGCTCGCCCTGGAGCACCCGGAGCTGGGCGAGATGCTCACCCGCATCGCCGAAGGCCACGCCGTCGAGGGCATGGAGGCGCTCACCCCGGTGCTGGTGGATCAGCTGGAACTGCTGGTCGACGTGCTGCCGAAGGGATCGATCGTGCTGGCCAGCTCGCCTGAGCTGATCCGCGCCCGCGCCGCCGAGCTGGTGCAGACCAGCCAGGAGTTCCTGGAGGCCTCCTGGGCCGCGGCGGCTGGGGGCGGCCAGTCGCCCATCGATCTGGGTGCGTCGGCCTACTGGACTCTTGCGGACGTTCGTGCGCACACACTCGAGCGCGGTCACCGCTGGTGGTCGCTCAGCCCGTTCGCCGCCGACGAGGCCCCTGATGATCAGCCCTACGACGCCGACTCTGTGCACTCGCGCACGCTGCACGTCATGCAGGGCGACATCTTCCGCGGTGACACGGAGGCCGCCACCGCGCACATCCGCCAGCGCGTCTCCGACGGCTGGGCCGTGCTGCTCAGCGTCGAGGGGCGTGGCCTGGCCACCCGCATGGTGGAACTGCTGGGCGACGCCGGCATTCCCGCCGTCTTCGACGATCTGTCCGGTGCTCCCGCGCACGGCAGGGTCACCGTCGTGCAGTCGACGCTGCGTCAGGGCTGGCGCGTCGAGCCGGCCCTGCTGGAGCTGATCACCGCCCAGGATTTGACCGGCCAGGCCTCGACCGATCGGGCCGAGCGCAAGCTCCCTGCCCGGCGCAAGAACGCGATTCAACCGCTGGAGTTGAAGTCGGGCGACTACGTCGTGCACGAGACGCACGGCGTGGGCCGCTTCGTCGAGCTGCTGCAACGCGAGGTGCAGGGTGCCACCCGCGACTACCTGGTGATCGAGTACGCGCCCAGCAAGCGCGGGCAACCCGGCGACCGGCTGTTCGTCCCCATGGACCAGCTCGACCAGCTCAGTCGCTACGTGGGCGGCGAGTCGCCGTCGCTGGACAAGATGGGCGGCGCCGACTGGACCAAGCGCAAGGCTCGCGCCCGCAAGGCCGTGCGCGAGATCTCGTCGGAGCTGATCAAGCTGTACGCCGCCCGTCAGGCGACGAAGGGGCACGCCTTCGGGCCGGACACCCCGTGGCAGCGCGAGCTGGAGGACGCGTTCAACTTCGTCGAGACGCCCGACCAGCTCTCCGCCATCCAGGAGGTCAAGGCCGACATGGAGAATGTCGTGCCCATGGACCGCCTGATCTGCGGCGACGTCGGCTACGGCAAGACCGAGATCGCGGTGCGCGCGGCCTTCAAGGCCATCCAGGACGGCAAGCAGGTGGCGGTGCTGGTGCCGACGACGCTGCTGGTCACGCAGCACTACCAGACCTTCGCCTCGCGCTTCGCCGGCTTCCCGGTGCACCTCGCGCAGCTGTCGCGGTTCCAGACCGATGCCGAGGCCCGCAAGGTGGTCGACGGCCTGGCCACCGGCAAGGTGGATGTGGTCATCGGTACGCATCGCCTGTTCAGCAAGGAGATCCAGTTCAAGGACTTGGGCCTGGTGATCATCGACGAGGAGCAGCGCTTCGGCGTCGACCACAAGGAGCGCCTCAAGGCGATGCGGGTGGACGTCGACGTGCTGTCGATGTCGGCCACCCCCATCCCGCGCACGCTGGAGATCGCGATCACCGGCATCCGGGAGATGAGCGTCATCGCCACCCCGCCGGAGGAGCGGCACCCGGTGCTCACCTTCGCCGGTCCGTACGACAACAACCAGGTGAAGGCCGCCATCCGCCGCGAACTGGCGCGCGAGGGGCAGGCGTTCTTCGTGCACAACCGCGTCAACACCATCGAGAAGACCGCCGCGCAACTGCGCGAGTTGGTGCCCGAGGCCCGGATCGCGACGGCGCATGGCCAGATGAGCGAGTCGCGGCTGGAGCAGGTGATGCAGGACTTCTGGGAGCGTCGCGCCGACGTGCTGGTCTGCACCACCATCGTCGAGGCGGGCCTGAACATCCAGAGCGCCAACACCTTGATCATCGACCGCGCCGACGCCATGGGCCTGTCTCAGCTGCACCAGCTGCGCGGCCGCGTCGGACGGTCGCGTGAGCGCGGTTACGCCTACTTCTTGTATCCGCCGGACAAGCCCTTGTCGGAGGCCTCGCACGAGCGCCTGGCGACGATGGCCGCCAACACCGACCTGGGCGCCGGCATGGCCATCGCCATGCGCGACCTCGAACTGCGCGGCGCCGGCAACCTGCTGGGCGAAGACCAGTCGGGCCACATCGAGGGCGTCGGCTTCGACCTGTACCTGCGCATGGTGGGCGAGGCCGTCGCCCAGTACCGCGGCGAGCAGGGTGAGCCCGAGCCGCAGATGCGCGTCGAGATTCCCGTCGACGCCAACCTGCCGACGAGCTACATCGAGTCGGAGCGACTGCGGCTGGAGATGTACAAGCAGATCGCCGAGATCCGCACGGCCGAGGACATCGACGCCGCCCGCGCCGAGCTGCTCGACCGCTATGGCCCCCTGCCCGACGAGGTGGAGGCCCTGCTGGGCGTCGCCGGATTGCGCAACCTGTGCCGCGAACACGGCATCCAGGAGATCGTGCCGCAGGGCAAGGTGGTGCGCTTCTCACCGGTGTCGCTGCTGGAGTCCCGGCAGATGAGGCTGAAGCGGCTGTACCCGGGTGCGACGGTCAAGTCGGCCGTCGACCAGATCCTCGTCCCCAAACCCGATGGCGACTACCTGGCATGGGCCACGACGTTGATCGAGCAGATCTTCGCCTGACCGGCGTATCGCGACGATCTGTGACTGTTACAGGTGTGAGTCAAAGTCGGCCCCGTCGCCGCTGACCTACTACGACGTGCCCTAGTATCTGCCGAGTCTGATGCGCGACGCCGTGAGGGGTCGCGACGAGCAAAGGAGACAGCGCATGGTCACGCAGGTCGAGGAGTTTTTCGGCTGGCTGGGTGGGATCGTCTGGGGTCCGTATCTGCTCATTCCGCTGCTGTTGGGAACGGGTCTGTACCTGACCATTCGGCTCGGCGGTGTGCAGTTCCTCAAGCTGGGACCGGCACTGAGGCTCGGCCTCATCAAGCGCCGGGACGACGGCTCCGAGGGTGATATCTCTCAGTTCCAGGCCCTGACGACGGCGCTCGCGGCTACGGTCGGCACCGGCAACATCGTCGGCGTCGCCACCGCGATCGGCATCGGCGGTCCTGGCGCGCTGTTCTGGATGTGGGTCACCGGTCTGCTGGGCATGGCGTCGAAGTACACCGAGGCCTTCCTCGCGGTGCGCTACCGCACCGTCGACTCCGCCGGTGAGCGCAACGGCGGCCCGCAGCAGTACCTGGAGAAGGGCATCAAGGGCCCGCTGGGCAAGACGCTGGCTTGGATGTTCACCATCTTCACCGTGTTGGCGTCGTTCGGCATCGGCAACATGACCCAGGGCAACTCGATCGCCGCCAACATGGAGAACAGCTTCTCCGTGCCGCCGTGGGCGACCGGAGCCGTGCTCACCGTCGTGGCGCTGCTGGTTCTCGTCGGCGGCATCAAGTCCATCGGCAAGGTGACGGCGGGCCTGGTGCCGGTCATGATCGTGTTCTACGTGCTCGCGGCCCTCTACATCCTCGTCGTCAACATCGGCGACGTTCCAGCGGCCATCGGCCTCATCTTCACCGACGCCTTCACGGGCAGTGCGGCCGTCGGCGGCTTCACCGGATCGGTGCTGATCATCGCCATCCAGTACGGCGTGGCGCGTGGCATCTTCTCCAACGAGTCCGGGATGGGCTCGGCCGCCATTGCGGCTGCCGCTGCCAAGACCAGTCACCCGGTGCGCCAGGGACTGGTCTCCATGACCCAGACCTTCATCGACACCATCATCGTCGTCACCATGACCGGCCTGGTGGTCATCACCACGGGGGCCTACGCCTTCACCGACGAGGCCGGCGCGCAGATCTCCGCGTCGCTGATGACTGGGCAGGCGTTCTCACACGGCTTGCCCGGGGAGTGGGGACACTGGGTGGTGACGCTGGCGTTGGCCATGTTCGCCTTCTCGACCATCCTGGGCTGGGCCTACTACGGCGAGCGCACCATGGAGAAGATCGCCGGCCGGCGCGCGGTGATGCCGTATCGCGTGTTCTTCTCCCTGATCGTGTTCATCGGGTGCACCACCACGCTGGGTGTCGTCTGGAACTTCTCCGACGTGATGAACGGCCTGATGGCACTGCCCAACCTGGTGGGCATGCTGATCCTCTCCGGCTTGGTGGCCCGGGAGACCCGTGCGTACTTGAAGAACGACCCGAAGCTGGAGGCGAGCACCGCCGAGGTGGAGGCCTTCATGGCCGACGAGCCGGGTTACCGGGAGTGGAAGGCCAAGGAGAACCAGGCCGCGTCCTGGTACCACAGGTGACCCCCATCATGTCCGGCCAGGGCGCGGTCGACTCCGGAGAAGGGGTCGGCCGCGCCCTGGTGCTGATCGGGATCGGCGCCGGCGATCCGGACTGGATCACCGTCAAGGCCGTTCACGCCATCGAGAGGCTCGACGTGCTGTTCGCCGTGCTCAAGGAAGACGGCCTCGACGAGTTGGTCGAGGCGCGGCGGGTGCTGATCGAGCGCTACCGCACCACACCGCTGCGCACCGTCGAGCTGAAGGATCCGCCGCGTCCGTGGCGCACCGCCCATGACTACAACGCGGCCGTGAAGCTCTGGCGCCGGCAGCGCCTGGAGCAGTGGGGAGCGGCCGTGGCCGAGAACCTCGGCGGCGGCGAGACCGGCGGCTTCCTGGTGTGGGGCGATCCGTCGCTGTTCGAGTCGACCCTGGCCATCGTCCAGCAGCTGATCGCGGCCTCGTCGTCGCCGATCGGGCTGGAGGTGCTGCCCGGCGTGAGCTGCGTGCATGCGTTGACTGCCGCGCACCAGATCCCGCTCAACCGGCAGGGTCGTGCCGTGCAGATCATGCCCGCGCGCCTGCTGGCCGACGGGCTGCCCGAGGGCCTGGACGACGCCGTCGCGATGCTCGACGGCGAACAGACCTTCAGCCTCATCGACCCGACCGGCATCGACATCTACTGGGGCGCCTACCTGGGCACCGCCGACGAGATCCTGATCGCCGGCGACCTGGCCGAGAAACGCGACGAGATCCTCCGCGTGCGCGCCGAGGCCGTGGAGCGCAAGGGCTGGGTCTTCGACATCTATTTGCTGCGTCGCCGGTAAGACCCCTTCGCGAAGAGCCTCGTCGCCTGCCAAGCTTCTCGCATGGTTGTGCTTTGGGTGCTGCTCAGCGCGTTGATCCTGGTGGGCGCGGTCTGGTCGTGGCGCAAGACCCGTCAGGCCTACGCCAGCGAGGTCTTCGACGGACTGACGCCCGGTCTGCTGCCCGCGCCCGGCACCGACGCGGCCAGGCTTCCTGTTGTCGGCGGATATAAGGGCCAGATCGCGGTGGCGTTCGCCCCGCCGAAGGACGTGCGGCCGGGCTTGGCGGGGATGCTGGTCTTCGGTGCTCCTCGGGCGCGCGACGCGGTCGCGACCATCGTCGATCTGGCGCGGCGAGGGTTTCTGACCATCACCATCGTCGAGGACTCCGACGCGCGGTCAGGGCGCGATTGGGTGCTGCGGATCACCGACCCATCGCCGGAGGTGCCGACGGAGCCTGCGGAGAAGGAACTGCTGGATCAGCTCTTCGTCGACGGCCCCGAGGTGCGGCTTTCGGAGCTGTCCGGCGCCGGAAACACCGCTGTTCAGGACCACCGCGACGCCTTGTCTCGGGAGTTCGCCGACCGAGGCTGGACGCGGGACATCCAGTACAAGCCGCCCCTGCTGTGGATCTGGGTGGGGGCCGGCGGGCTGGCCGTGGCTGGGCTCGCGGGGCAAGGTTTCGTCCCGATCATCGGCGGGTTTCTCGTCTTCTGCGCCGGTGCCGCCGCCATCGGGGAGACGAACCAGCACCCGGTCCTCAACGCGGAAGGCACCGCGATGCGGATCCAGGTGCTCGGCTTCGAGCAGTACCTCGCGACCGCCGAGAAGGAGCAGTTCTCCTACGAGGAGGCCGCCGGGATCTTCTCGAAGTATCTGCCCTACGCCATTTCGCTCGGCGTCGCGGAGCACTGGACCAAGGTGTTCGCCGACCTGGCCGCGCAGGCTCAGACGGACGGATACACGGGCGGCTTCGCCGTGCCCTGGCTGAACATCGACGGCTGGGGCATAGACGGTTCCGGGATCGATCTGGCCGATGTCTCCTCCTTCGGGGATGTCGACGGCGGTGGTCCGATCGACCTCGGCGACGCGCTCGATGTGGGGTCGATCGACGGCTTCGGCGGATCGGACGGCGGCTTCGGAGGCGACGGCGGTGGTGGCTTTGACGGCGGTGGCGGTGGCGGCGATGGAGGGGGTGGATAGCCCGGGGCGACACCCCGAGCGATAGCCTCGGGACAGGCCATCGAACGCATCGTCGCCTTCCAAGACCGCTGACTTGCAGAAATAAAAGTGGCTGAGCGACCCCTATCTGTACCTATTGCACAGATAGGGGTCGCTCAGCCAGTTTTATGTTCGGGATCAGCCCATGTAGCCGGGTGCGGCCAGCGGCGGAGGGGTGGACCGCTCGGTCCAGCGAATCGTGATCAGGGCGATCAGAGACGGCACCACGGCGAGCGGCAGCAGCGCCGGCACGGCGAACACGATAATGACCGCAGCGAGCAACGAGCCCACGATCCCCACCCAGATGAGGGACGGCGCCAAGCGTTGCAGATCGTTGGCCGTCAGCATCAGCAGGTAAGCGAGAAGGCCGAACATCGTCAGGTGGATCGGGTCGTTGGCGAGCCCCAGGATGTCGATCTGCGGGATCGTGCGGTCCAGCCAACGGCTGGCGGAGGTGAACACACCGATGCGTTCGATGACCGCATCCGCGCCTCCGGGGAAGGGCACCACGGAGAAGAACCAGCTCGCGAGACCCATGCCGCCGGCCACCGCGCCGCTCAGATGCGCTAGGGGCAGGAAGAAGCGTGCCAGCCTCGAGCGTTGGCGATTGGAGTCGAAGCGGGTCAGCGGCACGCCGTTGGGATGCGTCTGACCCAGAAGCGCCGTCAACCACCCCATCAACAACGAGAAGGTCCAGCCACCGATGAAGTACAGCGGCACTTCGGTGGGCAGGCCCAGGAACACCCCGTCGTCGGAGAAGCTGCCCTGCAAGCCGACCACGGCAGCGGTCAGCCCGAGCATCCGGTTGGGCCACTGTCGGCGGAGGAAGAGCGTCTCAGCGAGGGTCGCGACGCCCACCGCGATCAGCGCCGCCGGGGCGTACCGACCGAACATCGCGGGAACGTCGCCGGCGTTGGCCTGCAACTCCGAGAGCGAACCGGAGAGGATCGTCGCGGCAATCATCAACAACCCCGCAGCGAGACACCAGGCGCCTGCCCAGACGAATCGACCGATCGTGCGCCCCACGAAGGACTGCCGCCACTGCTGACGCTGCGCCCGCTCGGCGGCCCGCCGCACCAGGCGCCGGATCTTTGCCGGGTTCACTTCGGGCTGAGCCTGTTCCGGTGACGGTGACGGCGCCTGAGGCGCGGACACCGGCGCGGCAGGCGGTGACATGGGAGACGAGACGATGGGCTGCGGGGCGTGGCGCACCTGGGGCATCACCCTGGTGGCCGGGGGCATGGGAGGCGCCGCGACGACGGTACGCGGAAGCTCGGGAGCCGGCGCGGCGGGGGCGGGCGGTGCATCCGGAACCACCGTCGGCGACCCGCCGGCGAGCCACTCCCGGAACTGCGCGCTGCCCCATCGGGCCTTGCGGTTGCGCGTCAGCAGGCCGCGCAGCAGCAGCCATTGACGATCGTTTCCGACGCGCTCAAGCACGTAGTCGCCGGTCGCGATGGCGTGCCGAAGCTTGGCGTCGTTGGGCAGACGACCCGTCGAGTCGGCCAGGAAGTGCCGCCCGGAGAGCAAGGTGTAGGCGATGACGCCCAGCGCCCACCAATCGCCCGCGCGCCCGATCTCGCCGTAGTGCGCCTCGGGCGGCATGTACGGGAAGGTGCCGGCGATGGTGCCCACATCCATCGACATGGCCATCTCCGTGGACAGCCCGAAGTCGGTGAGAACCAAGTCGAGCGGAGCGGTGCTGCGGACCAGCACGTTGGCCGGCTTCAGGTCGCGGTGCACGATCGAGAGTCCGTGCAGGTGCACGAGGGCGCCGCCCAACTGCGTCACGACGGTGTGGAACCGCTCGTCGGAGAGCAGCGGGAGCAGCTCTGGCGCCTCGAGCAGGGTGCCGTGCTGGCAGTATTCCTGCACCTCCCAGGCGTAGCCATCAGAGCTGCCCCGCTCCAGCACGGTGACCACGTACGACGGATCGGCCTGGTCGAGCCGAGCGCGGGTGGCTGCGTCGTAGGGGTCGCCGGGCATGCGGTAGAGCTTGATGACCACCTCGCGACCGGTGGTGCGTTCCTCGGCCACCACCACGTCGGCCTGGCTGCCGCCGCGCAGGTCGCGCAGGGAGCGGTACCGGGCGGCGAGTTCTGCGGGCAGGCGCCGCAGCTGCGGGCCGAGTCGGTTGCCGTGGGGGCTCTTGCCGTAAATGGCAGGGTCGACGTGCATGGTGGGTGCAGCGTCGTCGGGGCCTAGGGGCTGTGTGCCTGCCGCGTCGCGAGCCACCACGCGGGTCTCCGCGGCGTCGCGGACGCCGATCACGGGGGTCGTCGCGGCGTCGGGACCGCTCACCACGCGAGTGACCGCTGTGTCCGGGGTGCCGATCACACGGGTGACATCGTCGGAGAGGGACTCGACGACGCGGGTAACAGCGGCATCGGGAGTGCTGACCACGCGGGTAGCAGCGGCATCGACCGCGTCAAAGGCCTGCGTGGGGGTAGCGTCGTCGTGCGGCACCTCATGTCTCGTGGGTGGCAGATCTCCGCGCATGTCCCCGCCCTCGCGCCTGGTCCTCACCGCACCTCCCGAATCTCGAACCACCTCCACTATCCCTGACGCGGGCAAACCGGGCTAATCGGCGTCGAGTTCGAGCAGGATCTTGCGCAATTCGCCGGCTTGTTCGAAGGCAACGGAGTGGCCGGCATCGGGCAGATCGATCCACTGTTTGGCGGGCGCCTCCACCGAGTCGAACCACTCGCGCGCGGGGGCGGTGCGGGCCGCCAGTTCGTGTTCGCCGGCGAGCACCACCAGCGGCACCGAGAGGGTGGCGGCGTCGCGTCGCAGGTCAACGTCCTGGAGTTGCGGATACAGCACCGAGAAGACGTCGAGCAGCCCACGCAGCACGCTGACCTTCTCGATCGGCGAGTACTCGCGACCGAAGATCCCGTACGGCCCAAGGTTGCTCTCCCGGCCGCGGCGCAGGTAGTCGGTGGGTGGCATGTAAGGCCCTTCGAGCAGCGGGTAGAGCGACATGATCGTCGCGTAGTCGAAGACGCTCCGGTACGGCGGCGGCCCCATGCGGGTCAGCTTCGCGATCAGCGCGCCGTCGCCCGTGCCCATGGCGGTGGTCACGAGGTCGCGATAGATGCCCTCGTCGGTCTCCAGCGGCGCTACCATCTGACCGCTTCCGACGAACGCATGAAACAACTCCGGTGCCTCCCTCACGGCGAGCACGCCGAGCAGCGATCCCCACGACTCGCCCAGCAGATACACCTTCTCCTGGCCGTAGTGATGCGTCAGCCAGCGCGCCAGCTCGACGGTGTCGGCGACGGCGCCGTCGAGGGTGAGCGTCTCGGGATCGAGGGCTGGGTAGGACTTGCCGGTGCCGCGCTGGTCCCAGCCGACGACGAGGAAGTCTTGAGCGAGTGGCTCGAAGAGGACGCGCGAGTAGGCGAGGTCGCTTTGGCCTGGACCTCCGCTGAGGTACAGCAGGATCGGGAGCTCGTCGCTCGCGCCCCGCACCTCGATCCACTGCTCGCGGCCGTTCACCTCGACGGGGATCAGCTCCGAGACCTCCCCGACCACGGGCGCGCCCCGGGCGTCCCGAACTGGCGGTGAGCTCGGCGTCATGAGAAGCGACCCGGCAATCAGCGCCGTGATGGCGGTGGCGACGATCAGTCCGATCCGCAGCCCTGGACGCCCGATGCCCCACAGGGCGCCGACCGTCACGGACAGGCACACCAGCGGCCACGCCACGATACGACCGAGGACGAAGGCCAGCACGCCGAAAGCCGAGGTCGCGTCGAGCGGGCCGACCGTGGGCAGCGTCGATCCCAGGCGCAGCAGCTCGAACAACAGCAGGAAGCCGATGGGAGTGAGGACGATGGCCCAGCGGGAGCGCGTCGCGGCCCCCGCGATCAGGCCGGTGGCCAGGCCGCCGGCCAGCAGGGCGAGGGCTTCCGTGGCGGTGACCGGTCCGCGCGGCTGGAGCCAGGCGGCGAGGGCGCCGAACGCGGCGCCGCACAGTGCGGAGACACTCGCCCGCCACCAGCGTCTCGGAGCGGGGGAGGGGCCTGATGAGGTGGTCATGGTGTCAGGATCCGCCCGGCGGGGTGACGGCGGCGTCGGGCCGAGGCCCGATCTTCCCGCTGCGTCTGGGGCGTCGTGCGGGCGGGCGCATCCGTCTGGGGAATGACGCCCGGATACGGCTCCAGGCCATTGTGGACGGGCCGGGCGGGGGATAGCGTTTTGTCATGTGGCGCAGACTGCGTGAGCTCGACGACGAGCGGCCCTGGGTGCTCGACCTGGTGCTGGCGCTCGCGCTGCTCGTCGCGGCCTTGCTGTCCAACCGGAGCCCGGTCGGTGCGAGCCCTCTGCCCGAGTTGTTCATGATCGTGACCGCGGCCTGCTACGCATGGCGCCGCCGGTTTCCGGTGGGGGTGCTCGTCGTCGCCGGCACGCTCGTGGTGACGATGATCGGGCTCGGGTTCACCACGGCGGTGATCGGAGCCGGACTGTTCCTCGCCGCGTACACCGTCGCCGCTCGGCGGTCGTTGCGTCCGATGCTGGGGGCCGCGGCGTTCTGCCTGGTGCTGCTGATCGTCGTGGTGGTCGCCTTCCCCGAACACATGTCGCTTGGCGAGGGCGCCACCAATCTCGCCTTGTTCGTCGGTGCCTTCGTGCTCGGCCGAGGCGCGCGCACGCATCGCGCCGCCGTCCGACTGGAAGCGGAACGCGCTGCGCTGATCGAGCAGGCCGAGCGGGAGCGATCCCGGATGGCCTTGGCGGAGGAGCGCCTCGCGATCGCCCGCGAACTGCACGACGTGACGGGCCAGTCGTTGGCCGTGATCGCCCTGCAGGCCGGCGTCGGCGCTCGGGTGGTGGAGGACGATCCGGCCGAGGCGCGGGCCGCGTTCGACGCCATCGCCGAGACCAGCCGCGAGTCGCTGCGGCAGGTTCGCCACCTGCTCGACACCCTGCGCGACGACCCGCCCGGTCCACAGGAGGCGCCGTCATGATCCGCGTGCTGATCGCCGACGACGAGGCCTTGGTGCGTCGCGGGCTCGCCGTGCTGCTGCGGCATGAGCCCGGCTTCGACGTCGTGGCCGAGGCCTCCGACGGGCTCTCAGCCGTGCGCCAAACCCACGAGCATCGGCCCGACGTGGTGCTGATGGACATTCGGATGCCAGGCATCGACGGCATCGAGGCCACCCGGCGGATCGCCCAGGATCCGGAGGTCGGCGAGGTCAGGGTGCTGGTGCTCACCACCTTCGACCACGACGAGAACGTCTTCGCCGCCCTGCGTGCTGGGGCCTCTGGCTTTCTGCCCAAGGACACCGAACCGGAGCGGCTACTGGAGGCGCTGCGGGTGGTCGCGGCGGGGGAATGCCTGCTCGCTCCTCACGCCACCCGTCGGCTGATCGAGGAGTTCCGACGCTTGACACCCCCGTCGGCTGCGGGCGGCTCTCTCGACGGACTCACCGAGCGTGAGACCGAAGTGCTGGCGCTGGTGGCGTCGGGACTGTCCAATGCGGAGCTCGCCGAGCGGCTCGTGATCAGTTATGCGACGGCGAAGACACACGTCAGTCGGCTGCTCACCAAGCTCGGCGCCCGCGACCGGGCCCAACTGGTCATTGCGGCGTACGAGCACGGCGTCGTCCGACCCGGGGACGCGCCCCAGTAGCCTGGAGGCATGACCGGCCTCACCGATCTCGACGAGATCCTGCGCACCCTCCGACCCAGCGTCCGCGCGGGGGCTTTCGTCTACGTGGTGACCGACCTCCCGCTGCCATCGCACGCCTCTGTCGTCGAGCGCGAGGGCGGATCGTTGGTGGTGGAGCAGGCGGTCGCCGACGAGGCCGGCCTCTCCTACGAGGGCACCTTCGCCTGGATCACGCTGCAGGTGCACTCGTCGCTGCAAGCCGTGGGTCTGACCGCCGCGGTCTCCTCAGCGCTGGCCCAGAAGGGCGTGCCCTGCAACATGCTGGCCGGCTTCTATCACGACCACATCCTGGTGCCGTCCGACCGCGTCATCGACGCCCTGGCCGTGCTCCAGAACCTCAGCCAGCGCTAGGGTCTGTTGCGGAAGTGGTGGCCGTAGCGAGCGGCGTCATGGTGCGTCAGATGCAAGGCGCAGGAGGAAGGAGCTAGTGGTGCCTACCTTCGACGAGTGCAACGAAGCAGATGGCGTGCCAGGGCGTCGCGCAGTAGGCCATTTCCACTTTCGTAACAGGCCCTAGTCCTACTCGGACGACAGATCGTCAATGGTCTGCGCGGCCACGAGATCGGAGAACGGAACGACGGTGGCGCGTTCGGCCAGCCGGTATCGGCGAGTGCCCGGGTAGACGACGAAGAGTTCGTCCAGCTTCAACTCATCGAGTGCGGCCCTCATGGATGCGGTGAGCCTGGGAGCATCGGCCCGCTTGACCTCGATGCCGATCCGAGGCGTGCCGTCCAGGAGAAGGTCCAGCTCGGCGCCGTTGCTGGTGCGCCAGAAGTAGGGACGGGCTGTAGGGGCTCGCCGAATCGCCTCCTCCAGCACGAAGGACTCCCAAGAAGCGCCCACGCCGATGTGTCGGAGCAGGGCCTCCTGAGTGTTCACCCCTCCCCAGAGGGCGTGAAGGAGGCCGGTGTCGCGGTAGTAGACCTTGGGAGAACGCACCAACCGTTTGCCGCTGTTCACGTGCCAGGGCTGGAGCACTCGCACGAGCATCGCGTCCGCGAGCCCGTCGACGTACTTACGTGCTGTGGTCTCATTGATTCCCAGGGCGCGAGCGATCGCTGCTGAGTTCCAGAGGTTCCCGTGGGTGTGTGCGACCAGGCCGAGGAAGCGCTCGATGGTTGCCGGGGGCAACCCCATCCCGAAATCTTGGAGGTCGCGACCGGCGAGCGTCCTGATATAGGACTCGCGCCAGCGCAGGGAATCTCCGGCGCTGGCGGCAAGGAATGATCGGGGGTAGCCGCCCCTCAGCCAAAGTTCGTCGGTGTTGTCGGCGACGTCTTCGGCCCCGATGCCGCTGAGTTCGATGACCTCGACTCGTCCTGCCAAGGACTCAGAGGCCTGGCGCAACGCCTCGGGTGAGGCGCTGCCCAGTACCAGGAATCTCGCGGAGGAGTCTTCTCGGTCGGCGAGTACGCGAAGGATGGGGAAGAGATCCGGGCGACGCTGAACCTCGTCGATCACGATCGTGCCACGGAGACCATCGAGCGCGAGCATGGGCTGCTCCAGGCGTGCGAGATCGACGGGATCCTCGAGGTCGAAGTACTCGGCGGACCCCCTCCTTGTGATGGTGCGAGCGAGCGTCGTTTTGCCTACTTGGCGTGCCCCGACGAGCAGCACGATCGGCGATCGTGCAAGAGCCGTCATGAGTTCCGCTGTGGCGCGTGGACGCGAGAGCATGCCTTGAGACTACCATGCAATTCCGGGTGTAGCGCCAGGAATTACATGGAAGCGCGCTATGTGAGGTCGCCTACTTCCGGCGCGACGAGGCCTTGCTCGAGGGCCAGCAGGTATTGCTTGCGCTCGACGCCGCCGGCGTAGCCGGTGAGGCTGCCGGTGCTGCCGACGAGGCGGTGGCACGGGATGATGATGCTGACCCTGTTTCGGCCGGTTGCGGCGCCCACTGCGCGAGAGGCCTGGGGTTTGCCGAGCTGCAGGGCGAGCGCGCCGTAGGTGGTGGTCTCGCCGTATGGGATCTCTTGCAGAAAGGCCCAGACCGACTGCTGGAACGTTGTGCCGACGGGGGCCAGCGGCAGATCGAACGTGCGACGCTGCCCGGCGAAGTACTCCTCGAGTTGCTCCCGAGCGGCCGGCATGGCGTCGTCGACGCGCTCGCCGAGGCTGGTTGTGGGGAAGTGCCGCTGGTTCTCCAGGTAGAGGCCGACCAATGCTCCGTCGTGCTCGACGAGGATCAGCGGACCGACAGGGGAGTCGGTGATCGAGTGCTTCATGATGCC
Organism: Tessaracoccus caeni; assembly: GCF_029211185.1. Classification (GTDB taxonomy): domain Bacteria; phylum Actinomycetota; class Actinomycetes; order Propionibacteriales; family Propionibacteriaceae; genus Arachnia; species Arachnia caeni. The sequence continues at coordinate 55,816 of NZ_JARGDO010000015.1, read as the reverse complement.
TCCTGGCAACCCGGATGTCCGGGAATGGTGTTGACGGCGTGGGGGCTGAGGGTCCAGAGGTGTTGGGTGGCGTACGAGCGCCAGGGTCTCCAGCGTTCGGCGTGGGCGGCGAGGTCGGAGATGCCTAGCTCGTGGGCGGCCTTGATCACGCCGAGGTCGGTGGTGGGGAAAGCATCGGGGTCGCCGAGCGCGCGCATTGCGATCATCTCGACGGTCCATGGCCCGATGCCCTTGAGGGCGAGCAGGTTGGCTCGGGCCTCGTCGCGGTCAGCGCCGGGGCCTAGGTCGATCGTGCCATCCGCCAATGCGGCGGCCACGCGACGCAGCGTGTCGCGCCGCGACTGCGGAAAGGCGAGGGCCTCGTCGGGAACCTCCGCGATCTCCGCGGAGGTGGGGGAGAGGTGGGTCAACCCCGGGATGCCGGTGTCGACGGGCTTACCCAGCGCGGCCACGAGTCGGGCGCCGTGGGTGCGAGCGGCGGCCGTCGAGACCTGCTGGCCCAACACGATCCGCGCTGCCATCTCGTCGCCGTCGATGCCGCGCGGGATGCGCCGCCCGGGGTGAGTCGCGACCAGAGGAGTGAAGGCGGGATCCTCGGAGAGGAAGTCGTCGATGGCGACGGGATCTGCGTCGAGATCGAGCAGGCGACGCAGCCGCGCCACCGCGGTGGGCAGCTGGGAGACCTCGGAGAGCCCGAGCCGTGCGTGCACGCCGCCCTTGTCGGGACGCAGCGACACCACGCCCCAGCCGACGGGCAGTCGAAGGGTACGGCTGTACGCACCATCCGTGAAGGTCTCGATGCCGTCGATGCGCGTCGCGATGAGGTGGCCGAACACGTTGCACGGGCAGAAGGGTTGGCGGGTGGCGAGCGTCAGGTCGATGAACGTGAGTCCCGACGACGATGCTGCCCGCGCGCCTTTTCGGTGGTGTCGCAGCTCCGACGGGGTGCTGGCGTACACCGAGCGCACGGTGTCGTTGAAGGAACGAATGCTGGAGAAGCCGGCGGCAAAGGCGATGTCGGACATCGACAGGTCGCTCGCCTCGATGAGGGTGCGTGCGGTCTGGGCCCGGCGTGCGCGAGCCAGGGCGAGGGGACCGGCGCCCGCGCCGTCGGCCAGCAGGCGCTGCACCTGGCGAGGCGAGTAGCCCAGTCGGGCCGCCAGCCCGGTGACGCCCTCGCGATCCACCATCCCGTCGTCGACCAGACGCATCGCGCGCGCCACCGCGTCGCCCCGCACGTCCCACTCCGGCGAACCCGGCGATGCCGCGGGCAGGCAGCGCTTGCAGGCACGGAACCCTGCGAGCTGCGCGGCGGCCGCGGTCGGATAGAACTCGACGTTATGCGCCGCTGGGGTGCGTGCAGGACAGGATGGCCTGCAGAAGATCCCCGTCGACGTGACTCCGGTGAAGAACACGCCGTCGAACCGTGCGTCCTTGGCTGAGATCGCGCGGAGACAGGCCTCCCGGTCGGTGTGCATGACCCCAGCATTGCGCACGATCTACTGCGGAGCTAGCAGGAATGCGACACTGCGCTGACGGTGTGCTCCGTTCCCGTGCTCTCCAACGCGTCCGGTACGGCTTCGTGTGGCCCACTGAGCTAGTTCAGATGACGACAACGCCAACTGCGACGGCGACCGAGCAGATCGTTGTCAGGCAGTAGAGACCGAGAAATGTCCACGGTATCCAGGCCTCTCGCGAGGTCGATGGACTGTATTTCTTGGGGTCTTTACCTTCGCCCAATGCTTGCCATTCTGCAAGGTATATCGCCGCTGTGAGCGTGAGCTCAAGTCGATTGATGACCGCGAACTTCCCTCGGTTTAGTTGTCCAAGTGATTTGAGAAGGCGAAGCCAGGTGATCGACAGAATTCCACCGGTCATGCCAATTATCGCGAGGCCTGCTGCCTTGAAGCTACTGTCGCTCCCAGCGTTGATCACGATTCCCGATGCGCTGAGAAGTAGCGTGTTTATTGTGAGGAAGAAAGTGTTCACGTTCTGTCGGCGACTGACCAGGGTCTCGGAGCTTGCAACCATCAGCTTGTACAACTCTATGAGCTGGTCTAGTTCCCCCTTGTTTCGAGGTGGGCCGTTAGGGAACAGTGTGTCGTCGAATGTCGATGCCTCATCGCTCATTGAGTTCTCCTGTGGGTCGTCGATAGCTGGCTTGTGCGCTGGTTTGGGATTCTGCCGGCCTGGATAGTTCTTGCTGTGTCGGCGGAGCGCTCCTCCAGGCCTCGATCTCTCGTGAAATCCAGTGGGGGTTCCAGTTGACTACAAGTTCGGGACGTAGTCCGTCAGGAATAGGGTGAATAGTCGTTGGATCGATTTGTACGCCGAGGATCCGTTTTCCTAAGCGGATTGTCTCGGATATCTCCCATGTGATGGGAGTGGAGTGGTGTGAGTTCTTTCCAACAAGGACGATTGTTCCGAATGTGAGAGATAGTATTTCTCGGCAAGTGTCTTGCCAAGTGTTGTCCCAAGGTGCGGTATTTGGATATGATATGAAGCTAACCCGGGAGAGTTCGGGCGAGTTTGTTAGTGCGTCTCGTGCTCCTTGGTCTTCTGACTTGAAGCTCACGAATGCGTTGATGGTCATAGTGGAGTCCGTCGGTTCATCCATGCCTTTCCTTGCGTACATGGCAATTCTTCGGCGGGAGGGCCGCCCCAATGCCACTTCACTCCGTAGCAGTAGCCCGGCTGCATTTGGTTGAAGGTGAAGACGTGGCGCGCCTCGACGTCGGTGATCAGGCGAGAGCCGGGAATAAGAACCGTGAGCTGCTCCGCCGGTGGAGGGGTGCAGAAGTGTTCCAGCACCTGGGGACGCCGGGGGCCGAATCTCAATTCCAGTGAGGCGTCGTAGCTGTTGGTGCGCGGCATGAAGCCGGCGATCGGGTCGAGGCAATCCTGGCTGGGTAGTTCGAACGAAACGACGAAGGTGTGGTCCTCGCCAGCCTTCAGCGGGCGTGGAAAGCGCAGCCTCCGGACCCAATGGATGGGGCTCACCCGTGTCGTGCTGGCGACCTCGCAGCCCTCGGCAGCGCGGACGTAGAGAGTGTCACCGTGGTAGGAAGGCAGCCCGATCTGGTCGTCGATGTGGTCGATGCCGTCTGATCTGGTGCCGATCGTGCGCTGCGTCGCGACCACTGGGCGGTCGTGCCGAAGGTCGATGCCGGTGCGTGACGCGATGAAGGAGTAGTCGATGTCGGCCAGTACCGACTCATTTCCTCGACGGGCGAGTGACAAAGAGATCTGGTGCGCCGCCTCCTCAAACCGACGCCGCACGGTGCGCGCGGAGACATCGAGTTCTGTCGCGGCTTGGCGGACGCGTTCGGAGACACTCGACGGTGCGTTTTGATGGAAGCCGCCTACGATGACGAACGCTGTGTGCAGCGGCGGAGGAAGAGTCTCCGCAACCGCAATAAGTCTACGGCCGACATGCTCCTGCAGGATGTGGAACGGAGCTGCACCGTCCACATGGAGGGCGCTGATCAACTCCGGAGGAAAGCTCGTGACGCGCCGAATGCCCCGGGTGCCGAGGCCCTCGATGGCTTTGCGTAACCCCATTGCAATGCCGTCAGTTTCGTTCGTATTCATGGCGCTGCGCCTGATCGTATCGGGCTCCTGGTAGGGGTTATCCTCCGGTCCACGAGGAAGGCCCGATGCCTGTCCGTCATGGTCGTGTATGAGAGGTTCCGCAGGTAGGTGCCACCTACTTGCGGAACCTCTAAGCAGATGAAGGGACGCACGGTGGCTCAGTGGCGCAGCGAGTTCGACGATTAGGCGCTGTCCTTGCTCGCGGATGATGCCCGGCGGGAGGCGCTGAGGCAGGGCAAGAGCATTGCCGTCGTCGAACTCAAGGACAAGCTCATCCGCACTCTCGACGCGGCCGAGGCTGGTGGGGTGCTGCTGACCGACATGGAGTTGGCCGCTGTCTTGTCCACGTATGTCTGTAACTGGGCCGCCTGTCCGCAGAAGGGGGACAATTGAGAATCGTAGATGGCGACGATGATCCCCCACGCCAGCGTTGGCTTGGTATCGCACGGGGAGCGAGGGCAGCGACGTGACGGAGCGGGACAACCTGACGGCAGCGTTGGAGGAGCTGGGGAAGGTCTTCACGCCGACCGAGTGGACGACGCCGCTCGACCTGGAGCGGCATCGTTGGGTGCTTGGCGCGCGACTGCGCGAAGGCGACTTCGGCCCGTACCGCGAGCCGTTCTCCTTCCCGGGCGTCGACCAGGATCGGGTGGCTGCCGCGCTCGCGGCGGTGGAGCGCGAGTCCGCGTCGTTGCCCGCCGTCCTTCGGCGCCTCGTCCGTGAGCATGTCGATGGGATCGCCGCCCAAGTGGCAGCTGTCGTATCGCGCGATGATGCCTTGTACGCGGCATGGGCCGTCGAAGACTCAGGGCTGCCAACCGTCAAGATACAGAACGCGGCACGCGAGGTTCTTCGGCAACCAGAGCACCTCACTGACGGGCCTCGTGAACTCGGTACCCGGGATCTTGAGTCGGCGATTCTCGATGCCCTCGAGCGCCATTCGGTGGAGGGGTGGCGCGTCGAGATCAGCGCCAACATGGCCGCCATGGCGAGCGTCAACGGAGCGCTGCGACGCATCCGTGTCCGCGAAGGCATAGAACTTATGGAACGCGAGGTGCATCGACTCGTGGCTCATGAGGTGGGTGGGCATGTCTTGCGGTGGGAGAACGCGCGACGTCAGGCCGAGCCGCTGGCCGCCTTCCCGTTCAGGAACACCGCCGCCACGGAGGAGGGCCTCGCAGCTCTACGAGAACGAGAGCAGGGACTCGAGAGCGCGGAGAACCTGCGACGATATGCGGTGCGAGTGCTCGGGGTGGTAGAGGCACAGCGGCGGGGTTTGGTGTCGTTGGCCGAGTTCCTGTGCGGATATCTCGACGCCGATGACGCTGCAGAGCTGGCATTGCGCCTGCGTCGAGGGCTTGCTGATCCGGAGTCGCATGGTGGGCTCACGAAGGACCACGGCTATCTGAGCGGCCTGCTGGATCTCGCGGAGCGCCCCGTCGAGGAAATCCGCCTCTTGCGAGCGACGAAGTGGGGCGTCGGATACCTCGATGCCGCACGGGAACTGCTGGCTGATGGAAAGCTGTCTACGGGTGATCTGATCGAGTACGTGCCGAGTAAGGGGGAGGGATAGACGTGCGGTACCAGAGGTTCTCAGAAGATGAGTGGGACGATCTTGGGCGTAGCCGCCCCGTGACGCGCGATGAGTTGGATGGCCTGATCACCCAGGTCGAGGGGTACTTCGCGACGGTGCGAGACCGGTTCCAGCATCAGCAGACTTCGGAGAGCGACGACCTGATCCTGGCCGCCTCCAGGGCGTGCGAGAGCGTTGTGTGAAACCTTGAGACGCGGTGGTCGATCGATGGAACGGCTGTTCCCAAAGAGGCATCCGAGCAGTATTACACCCGCGCGAAGAGTAACGCTTACACGGATCTGAAGCGGGAGCACAACGCGAAGAGCAACCCGTGGGTGGCCAATGGTGATGCCGACGTCACCGATCACGTCCAGGCCGGTGAACGTAAGGGACGCGTTCCGGTGGTCTCCGTTGCGTCGGTGCCCGAGGATCCGGAGACGGCGGCCCTCACCAGGCTTTCGGAGACGGTGGTTGGCGCCATTGTCAGCCGAGCGGTGCTGGTGATGGCCGGGCGAGCCAGGAAGCCCCAACTGACTGACACGGATCTCACGATCCTGGCCTTCCTTCTGGAGATAGACCATGGGCTCCTCGCGCTGCGTCAGGAAGAAGCGGAGCAGGCTCACGTCTTTGCTGAGGAAAGGACCTGGCGCCAGGAGCTTTCCGCACAGCTCGACGGGATGAACGAGAAGAAGCTCTCCGCCGCCGTGGATACCATCCTTGCTCGTGTGCGCGTCGCGCTGTACTTGTTTGCCCAACTCGCTCCGCCGCACGCTTCCGTCGATGATCCGGACGAGATGGACCGGCTGTTCGATGTGGCCTACATCGACGGGCATGGCCTGGACGCGACGGCACGCATGCTGCTCCACAAGGCCGGGGTGGAGCTCGGCAGAACAAGAAGAGGATGGGCTGTCGATACATCGAGTTTTGTCGTGGCCGCGCGGGAGCTGAAACGTATGCGGAGTGAGACCGATGAGGGCGTCATCGCTCGTCTGCATGAGTCCGAGGGCGAGTACAGCCTCGCGGTGCCCCGGCATACGAACCCACCCCTCTTCCAGTGTGTCCTTCGCTGCACCCCACACAGCCCGTTGAGAGAAGGCTGAATCATGACCGACAGTGACTTTTCTGACTTCACCGCAAGTGACCTCGAGATTCTGCGGCTCCTCGCCGCTAGGTCCTGTTACGTAAGTCGTTTGAGCCAGCTGTTGAGGACGGTGATCTGGACGGTCGCGGTGTAGCGGACGGCGGGTTTGTCGTAGCGGGTCGCGAACGCTCGCTGGTGTTTGAGCTTGTTGATGCCACATTCGACCGCGTGTCGGTCTTTGTAGACCGCGGGGCTGAACGCCGGTGGTCGGCCCCCGCGCCGGCCCGGTCGTTTCCGGTGCCTGGCTTGGTCGGCAGGCGACGGGATTGTGGCCTTGATCCGGTGCTCGCGCAGCCATGACCGATTCGCGCGGGAAGAGTACGCCCGGTCGGCCAGCACCCGGTCTGGTCGCCGTCGCGGTGCTCCAACCACGTTAGCGACCTTGATCGCGTCGAGCACGGCGACGAACTCCGGGCTGTCGTTACGCTGCCCTGCAGTGATGTGGAACGCGAGCACTCCACGATCCTGGTCCACGGCCAGGTGCGTTTTCGTGGACCAGCCCCCTCTCGATCGGCCGAACCCGTGGTCAGCCGGTTCACCTTCGACTGTGACAACACAGTCGCGTCGGGCTCCGGCCGCGTGGACGTGTCCGCGGCTGGTGGTGGAGTCGACAGATACCTGCCATTTCACCTTGCCAGCGGCCTGTGCGGCCGCGCGGAGCCTGTCGTTGAGGTGTCGCCATACCCCTGCGGTCTGCCAGCGGGAGAACACGTTGTAGACGCGCCACCACGGCCCGTAACAGGCCGGGACATCCCGCCATGGACAGCCGACCCTGACCCGGTACCGGGCTCCGTCGATCAGGCCTCTCAAGGGCCATTGCCGTGGACGGCCCAGCCGCGACACCTTGGGTAGTAACGGTTCGAGGAGTGTCCATTGGGCATCGGTGAGGTCATGACGACGAGCAGCGTCTATCGTGGGCATCAAGGTCTCCTGGGGAAGTGGAGGACGGCTAGACACCACCCGATCTACCCCATGAGACCTCCCTCACTCGTCAGCGACACGCGACCAACCAGCCGACTTTCGCAACACGACCTAGTTCACAGGCACCGACTGGTAGTGGGTCAGCAGCCGGGCCACCTCGTCGGACAAGGTCTGCGAGGCGGGGGCCGTCCACTTGCGGGTGTCGACCACGCCGGGATTCGAGGCGAGCGTCGCGCGCACTGCCTCGGTGTAGACCTTGTTCAGATGCGTGGACACGTTGATCTTGGTCATGCCTGCCTGGATGGCCAGGGCCATGTTCTCGTCGCTGACGCCCGACGATCCGTGCAGCACCAGCGGAACGGGCACTTCTTGGGCGAGGTCGTGGATCAGGTCGAGGTCGAGGGCCGCATTGCGGGTAGTCATGGCGTGTGAGCTGCCGACGGCCACCGCCAGCAGGTCGACGCCAGTGTCGGCGACGAACTGTTTCGCGTCGGCGGGGTTGGTGCGTACGCCGGGGGCGTGCGCGCCGTCCTTGCCGCCCACCTCGCCCAGTTCGGCCTCGAGGGAGACGCCCCGCAGGCGGCACCATCCGGCGACCTGGGCTGTGGTCGCCCGGTTCTCGGCGTCGTTCAGGTGGGATCCGTCGTACATGATCGACGTGAAGCCCAGCTTGATTGCTTGCTGGATCAGGCCGAGATCCTTGGCGTGGTCGAGGTGGACGACCACCTGCGTCCTGCTCTTTTTCGCGAGCGCGAGAGTGGCCAGGGCCAGGGGCTCCAGGTTGCCTTGGTGGAACTTCACGGCGTTCTCAGAGATCTGGAGCACCACCGGCAGGCCGGTTCGTTCCGCCGCAGCGATGATGGCCTCGGCGTTTTCGAGGTGGATGACGTTGAAGGCGCCGAGCCCGACCCTGCGGGCGCGGCATTGGTTGGCGAGTGTGTTCAGGGGCGCGAGCATCGATTCTCCTTGACGTGCGAGGTGGAAGGCGCCGAGAACCGGCGGCCCTGGGTGATCAGTGCCTCTGACAGGGAGGTCAATCCGCCCAGGGCGGCCGGTAGTCGGGTCAGAAGCCGCAGGCGGCGGCGTACGGGCGAAGGGCGTCCCGCACCCGGTCGACGATCAGCTCGTGGGCGGTGGGAGCCAGTTGCTGCTCGCGCACGCGGTCGAACTGCTTCGGCAGGTACTGGCTGATCAACGGCTCCGGGATGCCCGTCTGGGTGAGGTTCGCCACCATCCGGTCGTAGGCGGCCACGATGGTCGGGTTGGGCAGGTAGTAGCGGATGCGATCGGAGTAGCTGAACTTGCGGGCGATCGCCTGCTCGTGCGCGGAGCCCTCGTAGTAGGACGCCCAGTCGCCGGGATCGTTCACCATCACCTCGTCCATCACCGCGACGAGGTCCGAGCGCTTCGCGGGATCGTCGACGAGGTGTCCCTCGATGGCGTCCAGGGCGAAGAAGGCCTCGCGCAGGTTGAAGGTCAGGCCGGGGCCGACCTTGAGGATCGCCCAGTGATCGTCGACCAGATCGCTCAGGTTCTTCTCGGTCTGGTAGTCGGTCGAATGAGCCTCGAACAGGAGGGTGGGCTCGTCGGCCAGTGCGGTCTGGAGCTCGGTGGTGTTCGCGGACACGTAGTCGATCACCTGCACGTGATCGAACTCGACCGCAGGCTGCACGACGATGGCGACGACCTTCTCCCATGCCTCGGCGAGTCCCACCTCGGCGAACGCCTTCTTGTGGGCGGCGATCGTCTCCTGGGCGGCCTCTCGCGACGTGGGGGTGAGGGCGTGGAGCGTCTCGTGAGCGCCGCCGGGAACGGGCACCTCGGTGCCGATCACGTAAGAGACCGGGAGAGCGAGGTCCGCGTCCTTCGCCGCCTGCTCGGCGACGACGAGCAGCCGGGCAGCGCGCTGGGCGACGATCTCGTCGGTCAGCGGCACGGGATCGCCGGCGCACGACATGGAGCAGTCGAGGTGGATCTTGGTATAGCCAGCGGCGACGTAGGCCCGGACGAGATCCTCGGCCTTGTCCATGGCGGTGTCGGGGGACTCCTTCTGCCAGCGGTTCGGGCCGAGGTGGTCGCCGCCGAGGATGATGCGGTCCTTGGCGAAGTCCTGATTCTCGGCGATGCCGTAGACGAACTCGCGGAAGTCCACCGGGGTCATGCCGGTGTAGCCGCCGAACTGGTCCACCTGGTTGGAGGTGGCCTCGATCAGCAGCACGCTGCCGTCCTGCTTCGCCTGCCGCATCGAGGCCTCCAGGACCAGGGGATGGGCCGAGCAGACCGAGTAGATCCCGGCCTTCTGGCCGGCCTTGTTCTGGCCGAGGATCTGGCGGAGATGGTCCTGAGTCATGGTGTTTCCCTTTTCTCGTGACTCGTTGAGCTGTTTTTGAGCGCGCTCCCGCCGGGGCGACCCGTTTTCGGGTTCCCTGCTTGGGGGTTGGAGTACCCACGGTGCGCGTGGGGGAGAGGCCGCCGGGGCCCGTCGGTCGCCGCCGTTCAGCGGTTCCGGTGGGCGGGCCCCGGCGGGCCGTGGAGGCTGCCATCCGCTGGCAGGCCTCGTCGGGGTTGGTGTTACTGGCCTCCGCCGACGCGGAACATCACCTTCAGTCGGTGGGCGTTGCGTTCGCGCATGACGGCGAACCCGTCGGCCACCTCATCAAGGGAGAACACGTGGCTCACGATCTCGGCCGGATCCCCCAAGGCGTCGGCCAAGAGACGGGGTGCCTGGGTCCATTCGCCGCCCGGGAAGGGCGCCGAGTAGGACATCCACGAGCCTCGGACCAGGAGTTCCTTGCGGAGGATGTGCTCGAAGGTCTCCGGATCCAACGTGAGATCGGCGGTGGGAGTGCCGATGTAGACCACGGCGCCGTTGCGCGCCGCGATCTCCAGCGCCTGGCGACGCGTCGGGGTGGCTCCGGCGGTCTCGACGACCACCTGAGGCGCCCCGATCGAGGCGAAGTGCTCGGACAGATCCTGCTCGGCGACGTTGACGGTGTGCGTCGCGCCGAACTTCTTGGTCATCTCGAGCGCCCACGGGTTCACGTCCACGACGGTGATGTTGCGGATGCCCTTCGCCCGCAGGGTGATGACGGCCATCAATCCGATGACGCCACCTCCCAGCACGGCCGCGTCCTGACCGGCTTCGACGGGCAGTCGCTCCACGCCGTGGATCGCGACGGTGAGGGGCTCGATCAGCGCCGCGACCTTCAGGTCGAGGTCGCCGACGGGCACCACGTTTGCCTCCGGCGCCCGTACGTACTCGGCGAGCGCGCCTTGCTGGCGAGACCCGATGAAGGAGTAGTTCGGGCACAAGGCTGGCCGGCCGGCGAGGCATTCGTCGCACTGATGACACGGCACCAGTGGGGCGACGGCCACCCGATCGCCGGGGGACACCCTGGTCACGTCGGAGCCGACGCGTTCGACGACGCCGGAGAACTCATGTCCCAGCACCTGCGGGAAGGAGTGCACCCCGCCGTCGAAGTAGCGAGGCACGTCCGAGCCGCAGATCCCGCAGTAGGCGACGCGCACCAGCACGTCGGTGGGGCCGCATTCCGGCACCGGGGTGGGGATCACCGAGAGCTCTTGGATCCCGGTGACCGCGACGGTCTTCATGGTCGAAGACATGTGTGTCGCTCCCCCCGATCAGGCGTCGGCCGCTTCGAGCGACTCGACGTAGAGCGTCTGGCGACGGTACTTGATGAAGGTGTAGACGAAGCCGGCACCCCACAGGCCGAGGATGACGAACCATCCGATGGACAGCTCACCGGCTGCGCCCTTGGCGAGCAGGTAGGTGATCGGGCTGCCGGACTGATCCAGCGACGACACCTCGGTGGCGTTCTGCAGCAGGCCGGTGTTCTTCGCCAGCTCGGTCTGCAGCGAGACCATCTGGTTGGCGATCCAGATCGTCATCACCATGATCGCGGTGCCGGAGAACAAGGTGCGGAAGATGTTGCCCTTGTGCACGCCGACGGCGATCGCGACGAAGAAGCCGATGGTCGCCAGGTCGCCGAACGGCAGCACCCGGTTGCCGGGGATGAGGGCGGCGATGACGATGGTCAGCGGCACGAAGATCAGGCTGGCGGAGATCACCTGAGGATGGCCGAGAAGCAGCGCCGGGTCGAGACCGATCTTGTACTCGGAGCCCTTGAAGCGCTTCTGCAGGATCGAGCGCGCGGCCTCTGCGATCGGCAGCAGGCCCTGCATGATCAGCTTCACCACGAGCGGCATCAGGATCATCACGGCGCCCATCTGCACGCCGAGCTGCACCGAGGCGCCGACGCTGTATCCGCCGAGGAGGCCGATCACCACGCCGAGGATGGTGCCGATGAGCAAGGGCTCGCCGAAGGTGCCCAGACGCTGCTCCAGCTTCTCGGTGGTGAGGTTGATCTTGCGAACGCCGGGGATCTTCTCGAACAGGTCGTCGATGGGCGAGGCGAGCACGCCCATGTAGGCGGAGGTGCCGTGGGGAATGGACACGCCCTCCAGGCCGAAGAAGTTGTCGGTCACCTGCCCGAACATGTCGCCCAGCTTGTAGGCGACGGCGGCGTGCACTGCGACGCCGACGATGCCCCACCAGAAGCTGCCGGTGGCCACCTGCACGATGGCGCCGGTGAAGGCCATGTGCCAGATGTTCCAGATGTCGACGTTCACCACGCGGGTGGCGCGGATCAGCAGCATGACCACGTTCACCAGGATCGCGATGGGAATGGCGATCAGGCCCATGGGAGAGGCCCAGGCCATGGGAGCGCTGCCGGGCCAGCCGACGTCGACGACGGTGAGGCCGAGGTTGAAGTTCTCGGCCATGGCCTGGGCGGCGGGGCCGAGGGCGCTGGTCAGCAGGCCGACGACGAGACCGAGGCCGACGAAGCCGACGCCGATGGTCAGGCCGGCATGAAGCGACTTGCCGACGCCTTGGCGCAGCGACAGTCCGATGATGAAGATGATCAGGGGGAGCATCACGGATGGGCCCAGATCGACGATGTATTGGATGACGCTCAGAAAAGCATCCATAATTGAAAAGATCCTTTCGCGGGATTACTAGGAACTCCGCAGCCGGGCATTGCCCGTCCACGGTGCTCCAGGGGGTGCTACCTCCCTGCCCGGAGGTAGCGCCCCTGCTTGGTTCTACTAGCCCAAGATCTCCAGGATCTTGGCTTCGGTCGCCTCGACGTTGATGCCCGAGACGAAGGCGATGCCGTGGATGACCGGCACGCCGTAGTCGCGGCTCACCTTGGCCGTGGTGACGATGAGATCGGCCTGTTCCGCCCGGCCGCCAAGCTCGCTGATCCGGCACTGCTGAACGTCGACGGCGATGCCGTTGTCCTTGCAGAGCTGTCGGACGCGGTCAGCTGCCAGAGTGGAGGTGGCGACGGCGCCACCGCAGGCCACGAGGACTCGCTTCATTGTGTTTCCCTTCGGGGTGAATGGTGTTGTGCGGGGACTGTCGGCCGGGCGGCCGTGCAGCCTTTGAGGCAGGGCCTCTTTCAGTCGCCGAGCCTCCCGGCAAGGACGACGGACAGTTCCTCAGTTCCTCCGGCCTCGTGCATCGCATCGACGAAGCTTTGGTCCTGCAGGCTTTTCACGATCTTCGACAGCAGCGGCAGGTGCTGCGAGCTGTCCGCGAAGACCAGCATCACGACGGTGGAGACCTCCACCGCGGTGTCGGGGTCGCCCATCGCCTGGAAGGTGACGGGCGAGGTCAGCGTCGCGACGGCGATGGTGTTGCCGGTCACGTACTCCGCTGACGTGTGGGGGATGGCGACGCCTCCGGAGATGGCGAGGCCGGTGGGGTACTCGGCCTCCCGGTCCTTCAGCGCCTGCACGTAGGTGTCGAGGGCCAGGCCGCGGTCGGTGACGGCCTGGCCGAGCTTCTCCAGCACCTCGTCGCGGCTGGCGGCGGTGAAGTGCGGGAAGAGCAGGTCGGGGGTGATGTCCATAGGTGTTACTCCTTGACGATGGTGACTGTCACGTCGGCCAGCTCCAGGGCCGCGGACAGCTCGGGGCTGGGGGTGTCGTCGGTGACGAGGACGTCGATGTCGCTGAGATCTGCCAGCCTGTTGACCGCGATGGTCTCGAGTTTCTGGGAATCGGCCAATACTGCGACGGTGGAGCAGTGCGTCATCGCCTTGTAGGACGTGGCGGCTTCGAAGGCGTGGTGGTTGGTCACGCCGGCCGCCGGATGGACGCCGGCGCAGCCGAAGAAGCCGATGTCCATGTAGGTCGCGTCGAGCGCCTTCTCAGCCATGGGGCCGAAGAGGGAGCGCTCGTTGCGTCGCACGATGCCGCCAAGGAGGATCGTCTCGATCACGTCCGACTCGCCGAGCAGGTTGGCGATCGGCATGGAGTTGGTGATCACCCGGACCCGGCGCTGGCTGGCGAACAGCTCTGCGGCCAGCGCGTAGGTGGTGGTGCCGTAGTCGAGGTAGATGGTCGAGCCCTCCTCGATCATGGTGATCACCTTTTTCGCGATGGCCTCCTTCGCGGCGGCCTTCACCGCCCGTCGGCGCTCGTAGGCGCTCTCCTGCTCTACCGGACGGATCTGGGCGCCGCCATGCACCCGCACGAGCACTCCTTGTTCCTGCAGGTCGAGCAGATCCTTGCGGATCGTCTCGACGGACACATCGAACAGCTGACTCAGGGCGAGGGCCTTGACCCGCTTCTTGGACTGGATGAGCTTGGCGATCTCACTCTGCCGTTCTTCGATGTCCATCCCAGTCACCTCCTTGGTGGTTGGTGGAGCTGCGCTGCCACCTCGTGGTTGTAAGTCTGCAATAGATCCAAGTCAAATGCAACCCTTAAGTTGGATTTAACTTGGGAAATTTCTGGGTTGCGAGCGGACTCGCTCAGGACGAGCCCGTATCCGGGGGAAAAACAAGGTGGGCGCCCCATCATCGGGACGCCCACCTCGGTTGGGAACTGCCTGGAACTACTTCTTCTTGCCCTGGTTCTTCACGGCCTCGATCGCGGCGGCAGCAGCCTCGGGGTCGAGGTAGCGGCCACCGGGGGTGACGGGGGTGAAGTCCTCGTTCAGCTCGTAGTAGAGCGGAATGCCGGTGGGGATGTTCAGGCCGGCGATGTCGGCGTCGGAGATGCCGTCGAGGTGCTTGACCAGCGCGCGCAGCGAGTTGCCGTGGGCGGCGATCAGCACGGTCTTGCCGCTGGCCAGATCGGGCTTGATGTCGGACTCGAAGTACGGCAGCATCCGGACGACGACGTCCTTCAGGCACTCGGTGCGGGGACGCTCATCCTCGGGGATGTCGGCGTACTGCGGGTCGTTGTACTGGCTGAACTCGTCGTCGACGTCGATCACCGGCGGGGGAACGTCGAAGCTACGGCGCCACAGCGTGAACTGCTCCTCGCCGTACTGCTCCAGGGTCTGGGCCTTGTTCTTGCCCTGCAGGGCGCCGTAGTGGCGCTCGTTGAGCCGCCAGCTGCGGCGCACCGGAATCCAGTGGCGATCGCAGTTGTCCAGCGCCAGGTAGGCGGTGTGGATGGCGCGGCGCTGGAGCGAAGTGTGCAGCACCTCGGGCAGCAGGCCCTCTTCGGCCAGCAGCTTGCCGCCGCGCTTGGCCTCGGCAATGCCCTTCTCATTGAGGTCGATGTCCACCCAGCCGGTGAACAGGTTCTTGGCGTTCCATTCGCTCTCGCCGTGGCGGAGGAGAATCAACTTGTACGTCATGGCCAGATCCTAGCGTTTAGGTGTGGGCGTGATCGGGGTGGCTCAGGAGATGACCCCGAAGGTGTAGCCGGCCTCCTTGTAGGCCTTGATGATCTTGCGCAGCGACTTCACGGTGAGATCCTTGCCGATCGAATCGTGGGCCAGCACCACGGCGACCTTGACGTCGTCATCGATGGGGTCCGTCGCCATCGAGAGCATGCCGCTGACCGTGGTGGGACGCCGGCTCGCCGGCTCGGCGTCGCCGGTCATGCAGTTCCAGTCGATCCAGGAGGCGCCGCGCTTCTTCAGCGCCTTGTCGGCGCCCTCCATGGACTTCCACGACATGTGGCCTCCCGGGTAGCGCCAGGCGCCCGTCGAGAAGTCCTCGCCGAGGACGGCCCGCACCTCGGCCAGGGTGTCGTCGAACTCTTTCGCCACCCGCGCGGCGTCCGCGTAGCGGCCGGGATAGAGCTTGGAGTAGTCGTGGGTGTAGCTGTGCAACGCGATGGCGTGGCCCTCGGCGATCTGCCGCTCCAGCATGTTGGGGGCGTCCTCGATCTCGCTGCCCACGAGGAAGAAGGTGGCGGGCACCTTCTCCTCGGCGAGGATGTCGAGGATCTCCGGGGTGATCGAGTGGTTCGGGCCGTCGTCGAAGGTGAGGAAGACCACCTTCTCGTCGGCCTCCTTCTTACCCCTCAGCCACTTCTGCACCAGTTTCGCGGGATAGGCATAGGCCTCCGCCGCGTAGTTGTGGTTGGTGCCGGGCATGAGCTCGGTGGGCAGATGCGTCGGCGTGGGGGAGGGCGTCGAGGTGGCGCTCTGCGATGGCGACGATGAGGGTGAGGGCGACGGCGAAGGTGTCGACGTCTGGGTGGCGGAGGCGCTCGGGCTGCTCGATTGCCGCGGGGAGGTCGACGGTCTCGCGCTCAGCTCGACGGGCGCGCACGCTCCTGCGAGCAGCGCGACGATGGACAGGCCCGCGATCGCGACGCGGCGGGACGACCCCATGATTCAACCTCCAGGATGGGCAGACTTGAGAATCGACTCTACGCCTACCCATCCTCGGAGGGTGGTCAGGGCAGGATCTCTCAGGCGTTCGGCCAGTCTTCGCCCTCGGGCACGGCGCCGGTGCTGATGTAGATCACGCGGCGGCCGACGGCGACGGCGTGGTCGCAGAAACGCTCGTAGTAGCGGCCCAGCAGCGCCACGTCGACGGCCTCCTCGACGGTGGCGTCCCACTTGGCGCCGAGCAGCTCGGTGAACTGGGCGCGACGCAGCGTGTCCATCTGCGCGTCGACGTCGGCAAGGCGGATGGCCTCGTTGGCGTCGCTGCTGGCCAGGGCGTCCTTGGCCAGCGTGATCATCTTCTGAGCGATCTCGGCCATGGAGCGGAAGTTGTCCTGCAACTGCTCCGGCACCGCGTGGTGCGGGAAGCGCAGGCGGGCGATCTTGGCGACGTGCGCCGAAAGGTCACCCATGCGGGCCAGCTCGAAGACCACGCGGATCGCGGAGACCACGGTGCGCAGCTCGCCGGCGACGGGAGCCTGAAGTGCGATCAGAGAGAGGCACTTGTACTCCAGTTCCTCATGGAGCTCGTCGAGCCTGAGGTCGTTGCTGATGACGGACTCGGCCTTGTCGAGATTGGCGGCGAACAGCGCTTCGGAGGCGTCGCGGATGGCGACCTCCACCAGCGAAGCCATGTGGACGAGATCCTCGATGACGGAATTGAGCTCGTCGCGGTAGCTAGTGCGCATCCCTTTTACTCCTGTTGATCGGTGCGTCGAACGGGGCGGAACCCCGGTGAACCAGCTTAAGCCTCGGGGCTGACGAGCTGTGTCCGCTAAATGAACCTGGCGTGAACGAGTCGTGAAGTCTTGGGCTGTGGGATTCGCAGTGGCTCAGGGGCCCATGGAGACCCTCCTATGATGAACCACATGCCACCTGTTGTTGCGGCGCTCGTCGGCGCGGGGATCGTCGCGGCTCTTTGGGTCTTGGTGCACGTCGTTCGCGTCGGACTCCAGCACCGTCGCGAACTCGAGTCTCGCGAGGATCGCCCGCCCGTTCCCGTGGAGCTGGCCGAGGCACTCGACGCGCTCCCGGTCGGTGCGGCGCTGGTCGGTTCCCACGACGAACTGCTGCATCACAATCAGCATGCGGAGCCCATGAACCTGGTGCGCGGCACTCGGGTGGGGTTTCCGGAGCTGCTGGACGTGGTGCACCAGGTGCAGGCCACCGGAGAGCCGTACTCGGGTCCGCTGGTTCGGCCCGCGAGGCCTGGCCAGGAGCGCGTCGACCTCAAAGGCCAGGTGCAGCCGCTGACCGGCGGGCTGATTCTCCTGGTCGCCATCGACGAGTCCGCGCACAAGCGGATCGAGGCGGTGGGTCGCGACTTCCTCGCCAACATCTCACATGAGTTGAAGACGCCGATCGGCGCCATCGAGGTGCTCGCCGAGGCCGTCGAGATGGCCAAGGATGACCCGGACGACGTGGCGCACTTCGCCGCGCGGCTGACCGCCGAGACACAGCGCCTGGCGGATCTGGTGGGTCAGATCATCGAGCTGTCCAGGCTTCAATCCAGCGATCCGGTGCTGGCCCGCGACGAGGTCGACCTCATCGAGGTGGTCCAGGAGGCCGTGAGCCGAACCCACCCGCGGGCGGTGAAGCGCGGCATCGCCATCGCGACCAGCCTTGCGCCCGTGACTGTGACCGGCGACCGGTGGCAGCTCGTCGACGCCGTCACCAACCTGATCAACAACGCCATCAGCTACTCGGACGCCCCCGGCCGGGTGGCCGTGAGTATCTCCGAGGTCGCCGACAACGGCGACAAGTGGGCCGAGGTACGCGTCGCGGACAGCGGCATCGGCATCGCCGCCGAGGATCTGGAACGGATCTTCGAGCGCTTCTACCGCGTCGACGACGCCCGCAGCCGTGCGACGGGCGGCACCGGGCTGGGTCTATCGATCGTGCGCCAGATCGCCGCCGTCCATGGCGGTACGGTGACGGTGTGGTCGCGTCCTGGCGACGGCTCCACCTTCACCATCCGCATTCCCCTTTGTCTTGCCCCCACGTCGGAGGAGTACCTGATATGAGCCGGATCCTGATCATCGAGGACGAGGAGTCGTACCGAGAGGCGCTCAGCTACATGCTGAGCAAGGAGGGCTTCGAGGTGGCCACCGCGCCCGACGGCCGCAGCGGGCTCGCCGAGTACGATCGCGCCGGCGCCGACCTGGTGCTGCTCGACCAGATGATGCCCGGCATGTCCGGGCTCGAGGTGTGCCGGGAGCTGCGCGTCCGCGGCAACGTCGCCATCGTCATGGTGACGGCTCGCGACGCCGAGGTGGACAAGGTGGTGGGTCTGGAACTCGGCGCTGACGACTATGTCACCAAGCCCTTCAGCCAGCGCGAACTGACCGCCCGCATCCGCGCCATCCTGCGCCGCGGCCGCGACGAGGCGGTGCTGCCCGATGTGGTCGAGGCGGCGGGGGTGCGCGTCGACGTGGAGCGCCACCAGGTGAGCGTCGACGGCGTGGAGGTGGCCTTTGCGCTGCGCGAGTTCGAATTGCTCGAGCTGCTGGTGCGCAACGCCGGCCGCGTGATGACCCGAGGCCAGCTGATCGACCGGATCTGGGGCAGCGACTACGTCGGCGACACCAAGACCCTCGACGTGCACGTCAAGCGGTTGCGCTCGAAGATCGAGAAGGATCCCGCCAACCCCGTCCGGTTGCTCACCGTGCGGGGCCTCGGGTACAAGTTCGAGGGCTAACCCTGCGTCGCCTCGGCCCAGGCGGTGGCGAAGTCGGGGTGGGAGGCGTCGTAGACCGGCACCTCGAGCTGGATCTGGACGCCTTCGTCGAACTGGAGGCCGACGATGGCCAGACGACCGGGCGTGAGCTCGGGGGCCTGGAAGGCGTTGCTTGGGCCGCCGAGCGTCAGCTTGTTCTGCTGGGACGTGGCCTGCGAGATGGGCAGCTGGGCTGCGGTGCTCCAGGTGCCGTCGGGCTGCTCGGCCGAGTAGCCGGCGTCGTTCAGGGTGAAGGCCCGGTTGGCGGTGATCGAACCCTCCAGCACGGCGTTACCGGCATCGTCCGAGACGATCAGCAGGTTGCGCACCTTGAAGCCGTCGTCGGTGGTCGTCTGGACTCCGGCCGCGGGCGGGGCCTTGGGCTCCCACTGCCCAGCGGTGCAGCCGACGGCCATCGTCGCCGTCAGTGCGGTTGCGGCCAGCAGTGCCTTGGTTCGGCCGAGGAAGCGCACGCTCATCGAAAATCCCTCCGGTCAGGTCTGGGCTCATCCTAACCAGAATGGGGCGCCCTGCGCGACAGAACGGGAGTGTGGGCGGGCACCTTATCAGGTCGTTCTGGCAGCAGACTGGGGCCCCCAGGGTGAGCCTGCTAGACTGGTCTGTGGAAAGGGGCCCAGATACACATGAGCTTTTCTATTGGTGAGACGGTCGTATATCCCAATCACGGCACCGCAGTCATCGAAGACATCGAGAACCGGCAGATCAAGGGGGAGGATCGGCTTTATCTGGTACTGAGGATCATCGGTCAAAACGACCTGGTGGTACGAGTGCCGGCCAACAACCTGGACTTGGTGGGGGTGCGCGACGTCGTTGACGCCGACGGCCTCGAGCGGGTCTTCGACGTGCTTCGTGCGGAGCACACCGAGGAGCCCACCAACTGGTCCCGCCGCTTCAAGGCCAACATGGAGAAGCTGCACTCCGGCAATGTGATCAAGGTGTCCGAGGTCGTGCGCGACCTGTGGCGTCGCGATCGCGACAAGGGCCTCTCCGCTGGCGAGAAGCGGATGCTCGCCAAGGCCCGTCAGATCCTGGTGGCCGAACTCGCGCTCGCCGAGAAGGTCGACGAGGATCGTGCCGAGGTCATGCTGGACGAGGTTCTCGCCTCCTAGGCAACCGGTGCGTCAGTAAGTCAAACAACAGCCTCAAGGGCGGTGGGAGTTTCTCCCACCGCCCTTGTTCGTGTCCAGGACTAGGGTCTGTTGCGAAAGTGGAAGTGGCTTGACTCACGCGACGCCCTGGCACGCCATCTGCTTCGTTGCAGTCGTCGAAGGTGGGCACCATTAGCTCCTTCCTCCTGTGTCTTGCATCTGACGCACCATGACGCCGCTCGCTACGGCCACCACCTCCGCAACAGATCCCAGGGAGACGCGGATCTTTGGGCTCACCTGGCTGCCGCGAGCCCGCCGTAGGCCGTAGTCAGGTGCACCAGACGCTGAGATAAGCAAATACTTGCTCATGCGATGCAACTTATTGCTATTGGTCACGGGACGTGGAACCATCTGGGTTTAGCAACTTCGTTCACATAGATGAAAATATGTGCTGATCTCAGAGGAGAGGTGTTCATGTCCAGACAGCAGGTGGTTCGGTCCCCCTTCCTGATCGTCAATCCGAAGGCATATCTGGGGAGTCAGGACACCCTCGAGCTGGCCCGCCTCACGGACGAGTTGGCGGCCCAGTTCGGCATCGACGTGATCTTCACCGCGCAGCACGTCGATCTGCGGATGGTGGCTGAGAACACCCAGCACCTCGTCGTCACCGCCCAGCACATGGACCCGATCGTCAAGGGCCGCGGGATGGGGCACATCCTCCCCGACTCCCTGCGTGAAGCCGGGGCGCGGGCGGTGGTGCTGAACCACGCAGAGCATTCGCTGACGCTCGCGGTGCTCGACGAAACCATCCGGCGGGCGCGTGAGGTCGGGTTGGCGACGATCGTGTGCGCCGACTCCGACGCGCAGTGCAAGGCGATCGCAGGCATGGGGCCCGACGTCATGATCTGTGAGCCGACCGCCAACATCGGCACCGGCCAGATGGATGCCGGCGACTACATCGAGCGCACCACCCGGATCGTCAAGGACGTCGATCCGTCAATCCTGGTGATCCAGGCCGCCGGGGTGAGCACTGGGGCTGACGTGGCGCGGGTGCTCTCTCAAGGCGCCGATGGGTCGGGTGGAACCAGCGGCATCGTGAGCCACCCGGACTGGCGCGCCATCCTCACCGAGATGTTCACGGCGATCGCCGACCACAAGAACAAAGCCTGAAAGGACACGGCAATGCTCATCGGACTCGGCGAGGCGCTCGCCTACGCGGAAGACAACAATGTGGGGCTGGCTGCCATCAACACGCCGTTCTTCGAGGCGCTGCTGGCCACCATCGACGTCGGGGAGCGTACCGGCGTGCCGATCATCCTGCAGTTCGCGCAGGTGCATGAGGGCATCGTCGGCATCGAGGAGATCGGTCCCGTGATGGTGGAGCTGGCAAAGCGGTCCTCGGCTCCGTTCGTGGTGCACGTCGACCACGGCGACGACATCGACTACATCAAGAAGGGCTTGGACATCGGGTTCAACTCGTGCATGATCGACGGCTCCCACCGCAGCTACGAGGACAACGTGCGGGTCACGCGCGAGGTCGTCGACCTGGCGAGTGAGCGCGGCATCGGGGTCGAGGGCGAGATCGGCATGATGACCGGCAACGAGAACGGCGACCCGTCGCAGGGCGTCGCGGACGAGTCGTTGTATACGGACCCTGCGGTGGCTCGCGACTTCGTGCGGGCGACCGGTGTCACCTGCCTGGCCGCCTCCTTCGGCACGGTGCATGGCGTCTACCGGCAGAAGCCGAAGCTCGACTACGAGCTCATCGCGACGCTGCGCCGCGACACCGGTGTGCCGATCGTCATGCACGGCGGTTCGGGCTTGACCGATGAGGAGTACCGGGAGAGCGTCCGGCACGGCGTGCGCAAGATCAACTACTACACCTACGCCGCGAAGGCGGCCTACGACGCCGTCGTTCCGCTCATCGAGGACGACAACGTCATCCTGTTCTCCAATCTGGCCGCTGCCGCTCGCAAGGGCGTCGAGGCGGATGTGGAGGCGTTCGTGAAGACCCTGGCCACCACCAAGTAGGGAGAACGACCACCATGACCGTGCACCACACCACGCTGTCGCTGACCTCGCACGGCGGCACCCCCAGCTTCGTCGACATCACCGGCGATGTCCGCCGCGCGGTGGCCGAGAGCGGCATCGCCAACGGGATCTGCGCGGTGATCTCCCCGCACACCACCTGCTCGGTCTACTACGACGAGTGGGCCCACGATCGACTGGAAGACGGCACCGATTTCCTTCAGCAGGATCTCAACAACGTCCTGGGCAAGATCGTTCCTGATCAGCAGGGCTTCCCACCCGCCGATGGATACAACTACCCGGGGGAGGAGCACTTCGTCGCGGTCGAGAGCTGGCCCAGTGCGAAGGAATACCTACCAGGCGGGGATCGCAGCCAGTTGCTCAACGCCGATGCGCACCTGAAGGCGAACTTGATGGGTAGCAGCCAGGTCTTCCCCGTGATCGACGGCGAACTCGGGTTCGGTGTCACCGGCTACATCTTCTTCGCCGACTGGGATCGTGCCCGCGCCCGTGGGCGTCGGTGTCAGGTGACCATCATCGGCGAGTGATCCCGGTGCCCCGAACTCTGTGGGGGGCACGCGGAACGACGAAGGAACGAAGGACGGGCCCCACCGGGAGCTGCTATGGCAGCGATGGGCCCGCCCCATGCGAAAAGAAGAGCGAAAAGAAGAGGAGGAGAGACCTAGCCCTAGCCGAGGGCGGTGCCGCTGAGGAAGGTGCACCGTCGGCGTTCAAATGAGATCCCACTTATAGACATAGGAGTCCCCATGGGAGACAACCCGGTGATGAAAGCCATCACGTGGTTTGCCGAGCATTTCATCGGGCTGTTCAACGAGGCCGCAACCTCGTTCACAGGCCTGGTGACCGGCATCGTGCCATTGCTCATGGTCATGCTGACCGCAATGTATGCCATCACAACCTGGATCGGTGAGGAGCGCGTCACACGCGCCGTCAAGTGGGCGGGCCGCTGGGCCGTCACCCGCTACACGATCATGCCGTTCCTGTCCATGCTGCTGTTGACCAACCCGATGGCTTACACCTTCGGCCGGTTCCTACCGGAGCGCTACAAGCCCGCCTTCTACGACGCGACCGTGTCGTTCTGCCACCCGATCACAGCGCTGTTCCCGCACGCGAACGCCGGTGAGATCTTCGTCTGGGCCGGCGTATCGGCCGGCGTCATGACGGCAGCCCCTGAGAAGTACGCCACTCTGGCGATCCTGTACTTCCTCACCGGCCTTGTCGTCATCCTCTTCCGCGGCATCGCCACTCAGTGGATGACCGGGTACCTGATCAAGCGCGGTGGGCATCAAGAGACCTTCCAGCGCTACGACGAGGCGTATGCCGCCGGCCACATCCAGGGGGTTGCAGAATGAGCTACGAAACGATCAAGGTCGTCAAGGGTTCCGGCGGCTGGGGAGACGGACTCGTCCTGACCCCGACCGACGAGAAGAACGTCATCCTCTCTGTCACCGGCGGTGGGGTGCACGCCGTGGCCGCGCGCATGGCGGAGCTGTGCGGCGGCGAGGCCGTCGACGGATTCAACAACCACGTCGAGGACTCCCGCGTATTGGCCGTCGTCATCAACTGCGGTGGTACCGCGCGGATCGGGGTGTACCCGAAGAAGCGCATCCCGACGGTGGACGTCTACCCTGGTTCGCCCACGGGGCCGCTGGCGCAGTTCATCACGCCGGACATCTTCGTCTCCGATGTCGGTGTCAATCAGATCAGCGTGGCCAGCACCGTCGATGTGAATGCCGCCCAGGCTGCCAACGATGCGGCGCAGGAGAAGGCCGCGGCTGCGGCAGCTGCGTCGGAGGCGCGACCCAAGACGGTGAGCCAGACCCAGGCGGAGAAGGGTGGCTTCATGTCCCTCGTCGTGCGCTTCGGCAACTTCATCGGCTACGTCATCAACACGCTGCTGTCGTCCGGTCGCCAGGCCCTGCAGATCATCATGCAGACCGTGTTGCCGTTCATGGCCTACGTCGCGTTGCTGATCGGCATCGTGAACTTCACGGGCGTGTCGAATGTGCTGGCCAACTGGGTGGCGCCGTTGGCGGGCAATCCGCTCGGCCTCCTGCTGCTCGGCTTCATCGTTGCGATCCCGCTGCTGTCGCCGATCCTTGGCCCCGGTGCGGCGATCGCTCAAGTGGTCGGTGTGCTGATGGGCACTCAGATCGGCGCCGGTGCGCTCCCCGTCCAATACGCGCTGCCGACGCTGTTCGCCATCGACGGTCAGGTTGGTTGCGACTTCATCCCTGTCGGTCTGTCTCTGGGTGAGGCAAAGCCGGAAACCGTGTCGGTGGGAGTGTCCGCCATCCTGTTCACCCGCATGGTGACCTCGCCCCTCGCGGTCGCCTTTGCCTACCTGGTGTCTTTCCTTCTGGTCTAGCCCTAGCGGCGGGCGTCTCTTGGACGCCCGCCACTCATTTCAAACATCCTCATGAAAGGACAACATCCATGTCCAACACCCTTTGGAGCACCACTGCCAGCCTCGTGGGAAGTGAAGCCGGCGGCATGATCGAGGCCGGCGTCCTCATCCTCTTCGGCCATCCGGTTCCCGATGCCCTGGCCGAGTTCAGCGTCGTTCACGAGGGCGCCAGCCCGCTCTCGCGTACTCTCCGGCCGGGAGATCTCTTCCACTTTGCCGGGCAGACCTACACGCTCGATGAGGTCGGTGATCGGGCGTGCGAGAACCTCACCGCCCTCGGGCACATCGTCTTGTACGTGAACCAACCGCAGCAGACCCTGCTGCCTGGGGCCATCAAAGTGACGGGGCCCGCATACGACACGCCGGCTGTTGGGAGCACGATCTCTTTCAGCGAGGCATGAGATGCCGGACTGGAAGTTTCCCGCGATCCTGATCGTGGCCATGCTGCTCGGGGTCCTCCTCACCTACTTCCAGCAGAGAGCCTACGTCCGCGAACTCAACAGGGTTTTGAAGGACAACAGCGGCGAGCATCTGCGGCTCGTCTCCGGACGGGGGCGAACCTGGCGCGGCGGAGCGATCGTGATTCTGGTGGTCGACATGATGCGCCGGGAGATCGTCGCCGCGTCGAAGCTGTCCGGGCTCAGCGTGTTCGCGCGGTTCCGTCTCGCACCAGCGCTGCTCGGGCCGGTGGAGGGCGCCGTCGAGCGGGTGAAAGGGAAGCCCTCCAAGGCGGCCGTCGAGATGGCTCTCGCCCAGACGGCGCCGGCCAAGCCACTGCCGAAGACCAAGACGTCACGCGTGCTGCGGGCACGTCGAACCCCCGCGACCTCCTGAATCCCTACGTAGAAAGAAGAGAAAAATGGGTTACACCAAGGGCCTCCTCGAACGTCAGCAGAAGCTGGGGCGCCCCGTCTACGTCGGCGTCGTCGGCGCCGGCCAGATGGGCTCCGGCCTCGTGGCTTCCATCCAAAAGGCGCCGGGCCTGGCCGTCGTGGCGGTCGCCGACATCTTCATGGAGAAGGCCGAGTCCGCGCTGCGCAACGCCGGCCGCGATGACGTCGTGGTCGCGGGCGACGACCTGGAGGCTGCCGCCGAGGCGGTCTCCCATGGCAAGGCTGTGGTGATCCGGGACGGGCTGCGGATGCCAGACCTGCCGGTCGATATCGTGGTGGAGGTTTCCGGCGTTCCGGAGATCGCTGCGCAGATCGCCTACACCTGCATCACTCGGAGCAAGGATGTGGCTTTGATGACCGTCGAGGCCGACATCACCGTCGGGGTGCTGCTGAGCAGCATGGCCAACGCCGGCAACTCTGTCTACACCGTGATGCGGGGCGACGAGCCGGTCGAGTGTCTGAAGCTCGTCGAGTATGCCGAAGACCTCGGCCTCACCGTGATCTGTGCGGGCAAGGGCAAGAACAACGTCAACATCATCCATTCAGTGCCTGCGGACAACGAGGAGGAGGCCGCGCGCAAGAAGATGAGCCCGCGCATGCTGACGGAGTTCACCGACGGCACCAAGACCCAGTTGGAGATGGCGGCGCTGTCTAACGCCACCAACTTCCCTGTGGAAGTCGATGGCATGCACGGCCAGGAGATCATGCTGAAGGATCTGGCGACCAAGCTGATTCCTGCGGCCGATGGTGGCATCCTGTCTTTCGAGAAGGGCCCCGTCGTCGAGTATGTGACAGGAGATGTCGCGCCGGGCATCTTCGTGATCGTGAAGTCGGAGTCCGAAGTGGTGACTCACGAGCTCGACTACTTGAAGTTGGGCAAAGGGCCTTACTACCTGTTGTTCCGGCCATGGCACATTGCGTCCATCGAGGCCCACCTGTCCATCGGGGAAGCGGTCCTTAATCGTCGTTCGGACTTCCAGTCCCGCTACGCGTGCACGGAGGTTGTCGGGCGGGCGAAGGGTGACCTCGAGCCGGAAACGACGCTGGAGGGCCTGGGCGGCAACCACTTCTACGGCTGGGCGATCCCCGCCGAGAAGGCCGGCGAGCTAGGAGCCGTGCCGATCGGGCTGCTGCAGCACAGCCGTCTCAAGGTCGCCAAGAGCCAGGACGAGATCATCACCTACGCCGACCTTGAGATCGATGAGACGCGTCCGATCGTCGCCATGCGCCGGCTGCAGGACTCCTTGATCCAGCGCGGGGTGATCGGAAACTGAGTCACTCAGGCGAGTTGTGATGGGTGGGGCCCGAGGTGTTCTCGGAACCCCACCCATCTTCACAAATTTGCGCAAAGACCGAGTACTCTGCACACTGGCTCGCGTACCCACCTTGGAAGGTGGCCTAGGAGGACACAATGCCTGCCAAGCGTGACCAGCAACTCCTGATCGACGCTGCGCGCATGTACTACGTAGAGGGACTCGATCAAGGCCAGGTAGGGCGACGTCTTGGACTCTCACGCTCGGGGGTATCGCGAATTCTCGCCAAGGCACGAGAACTCGGAGTCGTTCAGGTGCGCATCATCGGTGATGAGCACGTTTCGCGCAATCGCGATCTCGAACGCGCTCTGGTGCGGAAGTTCGGGCTGCGCGAGGCGCTGGTCGCCGAGACCTCTTCTGAGAGCGCGAGCCTGCGCGCCGTCGGTCAACTCGCCAGTCAGGTCTTCACCAGAAGGAGCGCAACGGCGACAAGGATCGGGCTCAGCTGGGGGTTCACCGTCGGCCAGTTGGTCGAGGCGATTCCCCAGGTGACGCTTCGCTCTGCCACCAAGCTGACGCCCTTGGTTGGGGGAATGCCTCTCCTCGATACCGGTCCGTCCGGCAACTCCTATATCCAGACCCTCGCTGAGAAGTGCGGCGTATCTGCGGAGCGATTCGATGCCCCGGCCGTCGTTGAATCGGCGGCGACGTTTCACGCCATGATGTCTGAGTCGACGGTCAGAGGAGCGCTGGCCCGGGCGAGGGACTGTGACCTCGCGTTCGTCGGTATCGGATCGTTCGGCGTCCAGACCAGCAAGCAGACAGTCGACGCGATGCACTTGACAGAGGCTGAGTGGTCCGAGGTGCTCCGGGCGAAGCCCGTGGGTGATCTTGCCGGACGCCTGTTCGACATCGAAGGAAATCCGCTAGGCCCTCCGGCATCCGAGCGGGTGATCGGCACGGACATCGACGAGATTCGCGAGATGCAGATCGCCACCGGTCTCGCCGCAGGCAAGGAGAAGGCGCCTGGCGTCCTCGGGGCGCTGCGCACCGGGGCCTTCGACATCCTGGTGGTGGACGAGGCGCTTGCCGCCACGGTGCTCTCGATGGCAACGGCACGAGAGTAGGGCGCTTACTGCTGGGCGGTGCATTTGGGGTCGGTTGCAGTGGCATACTTGGCGCCATGTCCGAGCCCGTCGTTGCTGTTGTTGTCGCCGCCGGTCTGGGGCTTCGATATGGCGGGACTAAGCCGAAGCCCACTCTGAGAATCTTGGGGCGTGCAGTGGTCGGTATCGCGGTGGAGGGCCTGGCCGCGGGAGGCTGCACCCACGCCGTCGTGGTCATCAATGGGAAGCTGTCGAAGCTCTACCGCACGGCGCTGCAAGGGACACCTATTCCGGTGATCACCACGCCGGGAGGGGAGACAAGGCAGCAGTCAGTGCAACGCGGCCTCGATGTGGTGAAGAACCACCCAGAACTCTCGAAGGCCAAGATCGTCTTGGTTCATGATGCTGTGCGACCACTGATGCCGGCCTATGTCATTGAAGGCGTCATCGATGCAGTCAGAGGTGGCGCTGTTGCCGTTACCCCGGCGGTTCCGGTTGCTGACAGCGTCAGGGAAGTGTCCGAGGATGAGCAGAGCAATCATGCCGTCGATCGGTCACGACTACGCGCGATCCAGACGCCCCAGGGTTTCGACCTAGCTGTCCTGCTTGAGAGCCACGAGGCGATGGCCGAGCGTGGACTGGATTTTACGGACGACGTCACGTGCTGCGAGCGAAACGGCTACCCGGTCACGTTGGTTCCGGGGTCGAAGATGGGGATCAAGATTACGGAGCCGGCTGATCTCTCGATGGCGCGAGCCTTGTGGCTGACCCGTGCGAGCCTCGGTCACCATTCGGGTCGTCGATTCTGGCGCCCGCGTCATCGCGGGACCAACCGGTGAGGGTCGGCATCGGCACCGACGTGCACCGTCTCGAACCCGGCGTCGAGATGTGGGTCGCCGGCCTGCACTTCGCCGACGAGCCCCTGGGGCTTGCTGGGCATTCCGACGGCGACGTCGCCGCCCACGCCGCCAGCGACGCGCTGCTCGCGGCCGCGGGCCTGGGCGATCTGGGATCCAACTACGGCACGGCGGAGCCCGAATGGGCGGGAGCCAGCGGGGTGTCGTTCCTGCGCGAGACCGCTCGCCGGGTGCGGGCCGCGGGCTTCGAGATCGCCTCGGTGTCGGTGCAGGTGATCGGCAACCGTCCGAAGATCTCGCCGCGTCGGGCCGAGGGTGAACGCGTCATGTCGGAGGCACTCGGGGCGCACGTCAGCCTGTCGGCCACCACCACGGACGGACTCGGCCTCACCGGTCGAGGAGAGGGCGTCGCCGCCATGGCGGTAGCCTGCCTGATGCCCGCCTCCACCAGCTGAAGGATCCACCAGACCATGACCGTCGCCCCCTCCTCGCGCTGCCTCCGGATCGCCCGCCGCTTGGGCGCGGGAGCCGTGCTGGCGACGCTGCTCGCGGTGGGCGTCGTGCTGCCGGCGCGGGCAGATGGCGGAACCGCGGAGTCGTTCGAGTTCGAGGGCTGGCTGAGCTCCGACGGCGTCCTGAAGGTCACCGAGACGGTGACCTTCGCCGAGGGCCAAGCCCCCGAGGAACTCACCCAGGCCATTCCCGTGGCCCAAGAACTCAACAGGCACGACAGCCGGCTGTTCGAGGTGGACGAGGTGACGGTTCGCGTCGACGGCGCGCTCGTCGAGCCGGAGACCGCCACCGGGAGCGAGGACATGACGCTCACGATCCCAACCGATGGTGCGCATGAGGTCGAGGTGTCGTACCGCGTGTTGGGAGCCACCCGCACCGTCGAGGGCGAAGGGCACATGCTCACCATGGCCGAGTGGCCGGTGGTGCGCGGGCTGTCCGTCGCGGTGACCAGCGCCAAGGGCGTGCTGAACGCGGAGGCGCCGGTGCAGCTCATCGACTGCCGGGCGGGACAGCCGGGCTCGGTGGCCAAGTGCGACGCCTACGCCGCCGGCATGTTCGACTCGCCGCAGCCCACCTTCTCGCACGCCTCTCTCGCTGCCGGAGACGAGGTCTGGTTGACCACCGCGTTCCCGCCGGACGCCGTCGCGGCGACGGAGCGGGTGCACGTGCGGTGGTCGCTCGACCGGGCCTTCGGCTTCTCCGCCAACCAGATCCTGATCGCGCTGGGTGTGGCGCTGCTGGGCGCCGCCGGCCTCTACCTGCTGCACCGGCGCGGAGGCACCGATCTCGCGCCCGGTGAGACCACGGCGATCGGCGGTTTCCAGCCCATCGGGCACGGGGAGTCGGTCTTCGTCGTGGCCGAGGGGCTCCGTCCCGGCCTGGTGGGCACGGTCGCCGATGAGCGGGTGGACCCCGTCGATGTCACCGCCACCCTGCTCGACCTCGCGGTGCGCGGGCATCTGCTGATCACCGAGCTGCCGCACGAGTTGCACGGCCTGCTCGACTGGCGGCTCACCCGCACCGAAAACCCGCCCGCAGGCGACGAGCTGCTGCCGTTCGAGCGGGATCTGCTGGCCTCGGTGGGCGACGGGGTGCTCGCGTCTCAGCTTCCGGCCCAGTTGGCGCCCGCCCTGGCCCAGGTGCAGGACGATCTGTACGACGAGGTGGTGGCGCGTGGGTGGTTCGAGTCACGCCCCGATTCCACCCGGAACTCGTGGCGGACCCGCGGCTATGCGGCGCTCGGGGCGGCTGTCGTGGCTGCGGTGCTGCTGATCGCCTTGACCGGCTTCGGGCTGTTGGCGCTGGTGCTCGTCGCCTTGGCTCTGGGCCTGATCTGGGTGTCCGACCGGATGCCGCGTCGCACTATCGCCGGCAGCGAGGTGCTCGTCTCGTTGCAGGCGCTCTCCGTGCTGCTGGCCACCCACCCCACCGACCACGCGCCCGCCGGCCGTGAGCTCCAGGAGCTGTCCAAACTGTTGCCCTACGCCGTGGTGCTGGGCGGCAAGGACCGCTGGATCCAGGCCATGGCCGACGCCGACCGCGACGACGATCCCGACCCCACCGCCATCTCCTGGTACCACGCTCCGGACACCTGGCATCTGCGCGACCTTCCCGCGTCGCTGACCCAGTTCATCCACACCATTCAGGGCGAGCTGTTCGGACGCTAAGAGATTCCGCAAGTAGGTGGTGCCGTTGCGAGGACGTGCTGGATGGATGAGCTGGCAAGGCGGAGAACGAAACTCGCATTGGGTATGCCAGTGAGTTGGACAACGTAGCCAGGTCGCCATCCAGTGCGCCGCAGTAGGTGCCATCTACTTGCGGGATCTCTAGGTTTGTGTCAGAGCCGGATGACAAGATGGGCGCCATGAGCAACGACGACTCGGGCACCAACCCCGGCCCCGGCTACCCGCCGCCGCAGGGCTACCCTCAGCAGCCGCCGCAATACCTTCCGCCCTCGTCCGGCGGATACCCGCCGCCTCAGCAGCCGTATGGACAGCCTCAATACGGGCAGGCGCCGCACGGCCAACCCCAGTACGGCCAACCGCAGTACGGTGCGCCGCAGCAGCCGGGCTACCCGCCTCCGCAGGGTGAGGGCTTTGCCGGGGGATACGCCCAGCCGCCGTACGGCGGTCAGCCGGGCCAGCCAGGCGGTCAACCTCCCAAGCGGAGCAAGGGGCCGGTGATCGCGATCATCGCGGGTGTGCTCGGGCTACTGCTGGTGGTGGTCGGGGTGGTGTGGGCGTTGAGCGGACGCTCGGATGAAGCCAAGCCGGAGCCCTCGTCGACGGCGACCACGCCGTCGACTCCCGTCGCGACCGATCCCGCGGAGACGACGCCGCCGGAGTCCGACTCCCCGGTGGATCCGGAGCCCACCGATCCCGGAGGGCTGCCCACCGACCCGGCCTCGCTGCCGACGGAGGGCCTCCCCGACTTCGAGGACGAACTGGCAGACCTGGAAGGCCTCGGCGATCTCGGCATCGCCGATCTCGACGCGTCCGTCTTCCCCGAGAAGATCGGCGACTACGAACTCGATAGCTCCTTCGGCTTCCTTGGCTACATGAAGGGCTTCACGAGCGTGGTCACCATCATGGGAGTCGGAAACCTCGGGTCGGGCGACATGGACTTCGATTTCTGGCGCGAGGGCATCGTGGACCGGACCGAACTGGCCGATGGCAAGGCCTTCTGTGGCGACAGCGAAGGCGAATACCTCTGCTTTGTCGACACTGAGTCGCAGGGCACCTTGATGGCCTACGGGCTCGACGTGAGCGGCGAGGACATGCAGTTGATCACCACTACCTTGGCGGAAGAGGTCGCCTGAGACTGGCCTCTGGCAGGAAACGACAAGGGCCCCGGCTGTGAAGCCGGGGCCCGTACGCGTTCTCGAGCTAACTCAGAGCTCGAGGCCGGGGTACAGCGGGTGCGCGCCCACGAGCGCCGCGGCGCCGTCGAGGGTGGCCTGCTTGGTGGCGTCGTCGAGCACGAACTTCGCCTTGCTCGGCTCGCCCTTCGACGTGGTAGTGGGCGTGGTGTTCTTCAGCACGCCGGCGATCAGGTCGGCCACTGCGTCCATGTCGGAGGTGGTGAAGCCGCGCGAGGTGAGCGCCGGGGTGCCGACGCGCACGCCGGAGGTGTACCAGGCGCCGTTGGGATCGTTGGGCACCGAGTTGCGGTTGGTGACGATGCCGGCGTCCAGCAGCGCCGCCTCGGCCTGGCGGCCGGTCAGCCCGAAGCTGTTCACGTCGAGCAGCACGAGGTGGTTGTCGGTGCCGCCGGTGACCAGCGTGACGTCGCGACGCAGCAGGCCCTCGGCCAGCGCCTTGGCGTTGTCAGCCACTTGCTGGGCGTAGTCGCGGAAGGCCTGGGTGCGGGCCTCGGCCAACGCCACGGCCTTGGCCGCCATCACGTGCGACAGCGGGCCGCCGAGCACCAGCGGGCAGCCGCGGTCGACCGACGGTGCGTAGGTCTCGGTGGCCAGCACCATGCCGCCGCGCGGGCCGCGCAACGACTTGTGCGTGGTGGTGGTGACGACGTCCGCGAAAGGCACCGGATCCTCGTCGCCGGTGAACACCTTGCCCGCCACCAGGCCGGCGAAGTGGGCCATGTCCACCATCAGCACCGCGCCCACCTCGTCGGCGATCTCGCGCATCTTGGCGAAGTTCACGCGACGCGGGTAGGCGGAGTAGCCGGCCACCAGGATCAGCGGCTTGAACTCGCGAGCCTGAGCCAGCAGCGCGTCGTAGTCGAGCAGCTGGGTCTCGGGATCGGTGCCGTAGGAACGCTGGTGGAACATCTTGCCGGAGACGTTGGGGCGGAAGCCATGGGTCAGGTGACCGCCGGCGTCCAGCGACATGCCCAGCAGGCGCTGATCGCCGAAGCGACGACGCAGCGTCTCCCAGTCGGCCTCGGACAGCTCGGCCACGCCCTTGGCGCCGAATTCGGCGAGGGCGGGGCGCTCGATGTGGTGGGCCAGGATGGCCCAGAAAGCGGTCAGGTTGGCGTCGATGCCGGAGTGCGGCTGCACGTAGGCGTAGTCGGCGCCGAACAGTTCACGGGCGTGCTCAGCGGCGACGGTCTCGACGGTGTCGACGTTCTGGCAACCGGCGTAGAAGCGGTGCCCGACGGTACCCTCCGCGTACTTGTCGCTCAGCCAAGTACCCATGGTGGCCAGCACCGGGAGGCTGGCGTAGTTCTCGGAGGCGATCAGCTTCAGCGAACCTCGCTGATCGGCCAACTCGGCGCGGGTGGCTTGCGCAATACGGGGTTCGACTTCTTCGATGGCGCTCAGGATGGTCTGGTAAGCGCCGCTCAGGGCTTGGGCGTCGGTCACGTCTCTCCTTCATAAAGGTCCGTGCGTCACAGCTTAGTGTTCCGCCGCGTTTGGCCCTATTTGTGTGACCTCCCTCCCCAGCGGGCGGCTGGATGTGGGAGAGTTCAAGGCAACGACGACGCAACGATGCTCTGAGGAGGGTCTGTCATGACCATCGGATTCACACCTTCGCTCTCGCCGACGCGGTTCCGGGTCTCGAAGGCCGAAGCGACGGCCCCGTACGTGCTGGGCCTCGACGTCGGCTCGGGCGGTTCCCGGGCCGCCGTGTACGACGCCACAGGCCGGGAGGTGAAGGGCCGGCGGTTCAAGGTGGAGCACGTCTTCAACTCCGGCACCGATGGGACGTCGACGATCGACGCCGACCAGGTGGTGGCCGAACTGTTGGAGTGCATCGAGCGCTCCGTCGACAAGATCCCTCAGCCGATCAGCGCGATCGGCATCGACACCTTCGCGTCGACGCTGGTGCCCGTCGATGCCAACGGCAATGCGCTGGGGCCTTGCATCACTTACGC
Organism: Tessaracoccus caeni; assembly: GCF_029211185.1. Taxonomy (GTDB): domain Bacteria; phylum Actinomycetota; class Actinomycetes; order Propionibacteriales; family Propionibacteriaceae; genus Arachnia; species Arachnia caeni. The sequence continues at coordinate 22,126 of NZ_JARGDO010000015.1, read as the reverse complement.
CGACACCCGGTCGCGGGACAAGGTGACCCAGCTGCGCGAGAGCCTCGACGTCGCCACCCTGCACGACCTCACCGGCGCGCGCATCGCCGCGTCCTACATGACGCCCCGGCTGGTGTGGCTGCGCGAGGACCACCCCGATGTCTTCGCTCGCGCCCGGCACTTCATGGCGCTGGGGGAGTACATTGCCTTCAAGCTGCTGGGCACGCCGGCCATCGGCACCGCGGCTGCCGCGTGGGGCGGCATGCTGAACCGCCGAACCGGCGAGTACGTGCCCGAGCTGATCGAGGCGGCGGGCGTCGATCCCGATTCGCTCGGCGCACCGCACGACCCCAGCGACGTGGTGCCGGTCGCCGGCTCGCCGCTGGCGAAGCTGGTGCCTGAGGTGGCCAACGCCGTGTGGGTGCCCGTCGTCGGGGACGGTCTCGGCGCCAACATCGGCACCGGAGCGCAGGGCGGCTCCACCTGGGGTATCTCGACGGCCACGTCCGGCGCCATCCGGATGCTGCTGAACACCTCTATCGATTCGCTCCCGAGCGGGCTGTGGGCCTACCGGGTCGACGCGCAGCGCACGCTCTTCGGCTCCGCGATGAGCGACTGCGGACGGGTGCTCGACTTCGCCCAGAACACCTTCCGGCTGCCGCCCTACGAGGAGCTCAACACCGACTCCCTCTTCGCCGCCGACCCGTCGTCGGGCACGCCGCTGGTGGTGCCGTTCCTGTCGGGAGAACGCGGCACCAAGTGGCGCGACGGTGTGCGCGCCTTGTTCGCCGGGGTCAGCGCCGCGACCACGCCCGAGCAGTGGCTGCGGGGCTCCGTCGAGGGCCTGGCGCTGTCGTTCCTGCGGATCGCCGACCAGATGAAAGACGCCGGCGGAACTCCCGAGCGCATCGTGCTGTCCGGCAGCATGACCAACCTGGTCCCGGGGTGGCTGCAGATCCTGGCCGATGCGCTGGGGCAGGCCGTCGAGCACATCGACATCCGGCGTGCGACGATGAGAGGCACCGCCGTGCTGGCGTTGGAGCAGGTCAGCGATCAGCCGCTCGCCGAGGTTCCGGTGCGGGCCCGCGTCGAACCGGTCGCCGGCCGTGCCGAGTACTACCGCGAGCGCCTAGCCCGCTTCGAGGATCTCGCCGACCACGCGTGAGTTCTCGTGGAAGGGCCCGTGACGACCGAGAGGACTATCCCTGGTCGCGCTGCTGCGAGATCTCGTAGAGTGCCACGGCCGCTGCGACGGAGGCGTTCAACGACTCGATCTCGCTGGCGATCGGGATCGACACCAAGACGTCGCAGTGCTCTCGCACCAGTCGGCCGAGGCCCTCGCCCTCCGAGCCGACGACCACCAGGAGCGGTCCGTCGACGCCGGGGATACCCGTCAGCGGGACGTCCGACTCGCCGGCCAGACCGACGACGGTGAAGCCCATCCGCGAGGCCTGCTCCAGCGCACGGTTCAGGTTGGTGACCATCGCGACGGGCACCCGGGCTGCCGCGCCGGCGGAGGTCTTCCACGCGGCGGCGGTCATCGAGGCGGAACGACGCGCCGGGATCACCACGCCCTGTGCACCGAAGGCGGCGGCGGAGCGGATGATCGCACCCAGGTTGCGGGGATCGGTGATGCCGTCGCAGAACACGACGATGCCGTCCTCCTCGGCCGCGTCGGCCAGCAGATCCTCGGCGTCGGCATAGTCATAGGCCGGCAGCTGGATGGCGACGCCCTGGTGCACGAGGCCGCCGGTCACCCGGTCGAGCTCGCCGCGGGTCACCTGCAGCAGCGGAAGCGAGTTTTCGGCGGCGAAGCGCAGGATGTCGCGCAGCCGGTCGTCGCGCTCGGCGCCTTCTGCCACGTAGGCCTGCTTGACGGGCATGCCCGCCACCAGCGCCTCGTAGACGGGGTTGCGGCCGACCACCCAGTCGGCGCCGGCCAGCATCTTGCCCGACCTGCGGGGCTGCGTCGCCTGGCGCTTCTGCGCGGCCTGCTTGGCCTTGTGGGCCTTGTGATAGACGCGGTCCTCCGCCTTGGGCGTCGGCCCGCGGCCCTCGAGGCCGCGCTTGTTGCGGCCGCCGGAGCCGGCTGCCTTGTTCTTGCCTTTGGTGGTGGCGCCGCGGCGCTTGGAGTTACCAGCCATGATGTGTCCTGCTTACTTCTCCAGGGACCACTTGGGGCCCTGGGGGGTGTCGGTGATTTTGAGGCCGAGGGTGGCCAGGGTGTCGCGGATGGCGTCGGCGGCGGCCCAGTCCTTCGCCGCCCGGGCGTTGGCGCGCTGCTCCAGCAGAGCGCCGACCAGACCGTCCACGACGGGACGGAGGTCGTCGTCGGAGCCGGAGTCGGCCCATTCGGGAGCATCCGGATGGATGCCGAAGACGTTCAGCATCATCGAGACCGTCGAGTGGGCGACGAGGACAGCCGCCTGGTCGCCGGTCGCGAGAGCCTGATTGCCCGCCCGGATGGCGTCGAACAGGGCGGCGACGGCGGCAGGGGTGCTGAGATCGTCGTTCATCGCGGTCTCGAAGGCCACCCAGGTGGGATCAGTCCTGGGCGCGTAGGCGAACCAGCCGACCTGCGTCTCCTCGCCGGCGCGCGACATGAACGAATCGATGCGCTCGATCGCCTTCTCGGCCTCGGCCAGCGAACCGCGCGAGTCCTCGTCGTCGGGGGAGAACTCGATGGTGGAGCGGTAGTGGGGGGCCAGCAGGAAGAAGCGCACCGCGCGGGGGTCGTGGCGCTTGGTGACCTCGGAGACGAGCGCCGTGTTGCCCAGCGACTTGCTCATCTTCTCGCCCGACATGGTCACCCACGCGTTGTGCATCCAGTAGCGCGCGAAGCCGAGGCCCGCGCCGGCCGACTGTGCCAGTTCGTTCTCGTGGTGCGGGAAGCGCAGGTCGATGCCGCCGCCGTGGATGTCGAAGGTGTCGCCCAGGTACTTGCCGGCCATGGCGGAGCACTCCAGGTGCCAGCCGGGGCGGCCGCGTCCCCAGGGCGACGGCCACGACGCGGTGCGCGGCTCGCTGGGCTTGTGGCCCTTCCAGAGGGCGAAGTCGCGGGGGTCGCGCTTGCCGCGCGGGTCGGCGTCGGCGGCCGGCTCCATCTCGTCGACCTTCATGCCGGAGAGTTCGCCGTAGCGGGGCCAGGAGCGCACGTCGAAGTAGACGTCTCCCGAACCGTCGGGGGCGACGTAGGCGTGGCCACGCTCGATCAGTGCCTCCGTCAGCTCCAGCATCTCGGGGATGTGTCCGGTGGCGCGGGGCTCGTAGGTGGGCGGCTTGCAGCCCAAGGAGGCGTAGGCGTCGTGCAGTTCGCGCTCGAACTTATAGGCATGGGCGAACCACTCGACGCCCTCCTCGGCCGACTTGGCGAGGATCTTGTCGTCGATGTCGGTGACGTTGGCGACGACGGTGACGTCGAGGCCCTTGTGCTCCAGCCATCGGCGCAGCACGTCGAAGACCACCTCCTTGCGGATGTGACCCAGATGCGGCGACGCCTGAACGGTGAGCCCGCAGTGGTAGATGGACACCTTGCCGTCGACGAGCGGGACGAACTCGCGCACAGTGCGCGTGGCGGTGTCATACAGATTCAGGCTCACGCGACGTGATTCTACCGTCGCCCAGCCCCTCCCCACCTCGTCCAGGCCTCGCGCTCGCTGACGGCGAGCACAAATCTGCGTATGAGCGAAGGCCTCCCGTATATAGCGAGGCCTTCGCGCATACGCAGATTTGTGCCCGGACCCGCTCCACGAGGGGCTCGCAAATCTTCAAGAAAAGCCCCGCAAATCTTCAAGCTGAGCGTCGTGAATCTTCAAGTTGAGGCTCGTGGATCTTCAAGTCGCGTGGCAAGATGGGGCCATGGAACCTGGTGCTGTCTATCCCCGCCACGTGTGGAGATCCTTGTCGGAAGCGCTTACGGACACCCCTGTGGTGATTCTGCAGGGTGCCCGGCAGGTGGGGAAGAGCACGCTCGCCAACCAACTTGCCGCTGATCGGCCAGCGGTGGTGGTCACGCTCGACGACCCGGGTGTTCTCGCGGTGGCAGAGTCCGATCCTTCCTACTTCGTGTCTCAGGCCGGAGATGGGATGCTCGTGATCGATGAGGCGCAGCGAGCGCCCGGGCTCATTCTTCCGCTCAAGGCAGCTGTCGATCGGGATCGCCGCCCCGGAAGGTTCCTGTTGACGGGATCTGCGGATCTGCTGCAGGTCAAGGGGGTTGGTGACTCGTTAGCTGGACGGGCAGAGACCTTCGAGCTCCAGCCCCTGAGCCAGGGGGAGCTGGGACGTAGGTCGACGCCTGAAGACTTCGTCTCGTGGCTGCTCGCTGAACCCGTGCTCGGAGAGTTCGACCCGCTCGATACGGCTTCTGTCGTGCGTGGTGGCTACCCAGAGGTGCAGACGCGTCTGCCCCGACGCGCGCGCGACTGGTTTGCGTCGTATGCCGGGCGGCTTTCTGATCACGATGCCCGAGAGCTGCATGGCGGTGGCTACGCGGACCATTTGCGGGCGCTCTTGGCCATTCTCGCGGCGGGAGGGCAGCAAGAGATCGTGCGAGCGCGATTGGCGAGGGATCTGGACATCGCGGAGAACACCGTCGATGTCTACCTCCGCACCGCGGCCACGATGCGTCTTGTTTTGACGTTGCCGTCGTGGGGTCGCAGCCTTCGGGGGCGGGTCGCCCGTCGTCCCAAGACCTCCCTCAACGACACCGGGTTCACCGCAGCGCTGGCAGGATTCACCGAGGCCCACGCCCTTTCGCTCGGTGGGCGTGAGTATTACGGCGTGCTGGTCGAGCAGTTCGTCACGACCCAGCTTCATGCCCAGAATGGCTGGAGTGACCAGCCCTATCGGATGTTCCACTATCGGGAGACCGATGGCCTGGAGGTGGACATCGTGCTCGAACTCGCCGACGGCCGGCTGGTCGCGATCGAGGTGAAGTCGGCGTCCGAGCTGACCCCCAGGGCCTGGCGAAATCTGGAACGGTTCCGTGAGCGGTTTGCGGACCGTGAGGTCGTCGGCGTGTGCTTCCACACGGGCTCGCGCGCGTGGAGGGTGCGTGGCTGGCTCAACCTGTTGCCGGTGACCTCGCTCTGGCAACACTGATTTCGCCGATGGTTCCGCCCGCATGGTCGGCGGTGTGGCCCGTCAATGTGATGTGTTTCGTTCGCGTTCTTGGTAGTCGCGTGGTGAGAGTCCGTGGAAGCGTGAGAATGCGCTGCTGAAGGCCGGCAGGTGGGAGTAGCCGAGGCGACGAGAAGGGCCTGGACCTACCGAGGGAGCCCCGGCCAATGTCCAAGGTGTACACGGTGCGTCGTTGGGATCCGCAATCCCGAGAACTGGACGTTGATTTCGTGAAGCACGGCATCGGGGTGGGCACCACTTGGGCATACAGGGCCAGGCCTGGAGATCGCATCCACCTCTATGGGCCGAGCGGATCGCGTGCACTTCCAGAAGAGGCGGACTGGCTCCTGGTCGCCGGCGACGATACCGCGATCCCCGCGATCGCACGCCTGCTCGAGGACCTTCCCGACGACGCCCGGGCGCAGGTGTTCATCGAGGTCGCCGAGGCTGCACATCGGCTGGACTTGCGGAGCTTGCCGCACGTCGCGGTGACATGGTTGGTGCGCGACGGCTCTCAGGCGGGAATCGGCACGCTGCTGCTGGGTGCGGTCAAGGAGGCCGATTGGTGGGAGGGTGAGCCATTCGCGTGGGTCGCCGGGGAGCAGTCGACCGTACGCGATATTCGCCGCCACTTGGTCGAGCAGCGCGGTGTGGCCAAGGAGGACATCGAGTTCACCGGCTACTGGCGTCGTGACGAGGTGGTTGCGCTCGAAGAGGACGCTGCGGTGCCGGATCCGGAGAAGAACACCGAGGCGCTTGACCGGCTGCACGAACTGGTCGAGGTGGTTCCCCCGATCGCCGTGCGCACCGCCGTCGAGCTCGGCGTCCCGGAGCTGATCTCCCGTGGCATCACGAGCGTGGCGGACCTGGCCGTCAGAACCGGCAGTGACGAACGAGCCCTGGGCAAGTTGCTTCGCTACCTGCACGCCCTCGACGTGCTGACCGAGACCGCACCTGGTAGCTACGGTCTGACCGCGATGGGCGAAGGCCTGACCATTGATTTCGTCATAGATGCACTGCAACCCACTGGGGTATATGGCCGCGGCATGCTCGGTATCTTTGCGCTGACCGAGTCGATCCGCACGGGCAAGGCGTCCTATGCCTCGGCCACGGGCCAAACCTTCGCCGAGGTGCGGACGGAGCAGGACTACGAAGACCGTTATCTGGAGCGGCTCGCAAAATTTCAACCACTACTCGCTGAGCCGATCGCGAAATCAGATCTGCTCCGCGGTGTGCATCATCTCGTGATCCACTCCGGTGGAGCCGGCGCTCAGGCGCGCGAGTTCATCGCCGCCCATCCCGATCTACGGGTAACGATCTGCGCACTGCCGGCCGAGAACCTCACTCCGGGCGGGCGGATCCTGCTCGTTGAGGACACCTTCGACACCGAGCGCCTGGACGGTCCTGACGAGCACGACGGTGAGGCGGATCTGATCGCTCTCACCATGCACGGCTCCGGCCTACGCACCCCGGCTGAGCTTGAGGATGTCATCTTCCGCGCTGGTCTGATCCTCAATGCCAAGCACACCGTCGGCTGGGGCACCACCGTCTATGAGCTGGTGCCCGTCGTTACCCGTTGACATCCCCACGCCCAAGAAACACGATCAAGAGAAAGAAGAACCCTTCCATGATGACACCCTGGAGGCGACGTACATCCGCCCTGGCTGCGGCGCTGTTGAGCACAGCTCTCGTCCTCACTGCTTGCGGCAGCGATGATGACGGTTCGAGACCGGCGAGCGATGATTCTCAGGCTGTGACCGATGAGACCCAAACCTTCCAGGCCGACAACGGGGCGATAGCACCGACCATCTTCTACACGATCGAGCCCGGACAGTGGAAGGAGAAATCTGCCACGCTGGCGGAGGCGCTCGGCGTGATCGACGTCCAGACGCAACAGAAGGAAGCCTATGAGGCGGTCGTCGCGGATCTTCGCGAGAAGTATGGCGAGGCAATCGACTCGATGACCTTCGCGGCGGTGAACCAGTGGGGGAGCGATCCGGGATCGTTCTACCGCGAGTACGCGAACTCGACCTGCACAACCTACGCCGGCGACGCTGGACTGCAATTCCCCGGAGCGGCGCAGGATGCGGCGAACGGTGCTCCGTTCGAAGAGATCTCCGTCGAGCGCTTGGGTGAACTGTCGGAGTTCGACGCGGTGCTTTATCCGCTCGGGCCTGACGGCAAGCCGACCCCGGCCATAGTGCCCCTCCTCGAATCCAATGCGTGGAAGTCACTGCCCCTGGTGCAGTCGGACAAGGCGCTTCCGGGTGGGTGCGTTACTGTAACATTTATTCAGTATGTTACAGCTCTTTGGTCTTGCGCTCAGGACAACTCCCAAACGGCTCGGGGATCGCGCTTCGAGGTGCCCCGCCAGGTAATGAGACCCTCCTCGCTGAGCAGGTTCAGAGCGCGGGTCGCGGTCATGCGGGTTACTCCGGTGAGCTCCGCGAGTTGTCCGGTTCTCAGCGGCGTTCCCGATAGTCGGAGAGCGTCAAGGATCTGCCTGGCGCTCGGGGTGAGCCTGGTGAGCACGTCGTCCGGAAGGGCATCGGTGGTGAGCAGTGTGAGGCGGACTCCCTCCGCCGACTGTGTGTAGATCGGAGCGTCAAGGCCGCGACGCCGCATCTCGGCGAACATTCGCTTGATCCCTTCGCCCAGTTCGCGGGTGATGCCGAGATCTGAGCACACACGGGCGATGCGTGGATTGCGGGCGTAGCGTGAGATCTGGAGTGGTCGATGCGGATCGGCGATGCCGGGGAAGCGGCCGGGGGAGGAGATCTCGATCCGGTTGGAGAAGATTTCCACTCGGATGTGATCGCCCATCATGCTGTATGAACGGTGGATAACGGCGTTGACCAGGCCTTCGAGCCAGGCCTCTCTTGGGATCTTTGGTACCGGTCCAAAGCGTCCGTTGTCGCCCAGTCTTTGCCACTTGGGAACCCACGCCTCGATCACTTCTGCCGCGTCCTTGATCTGGGTAGGCAGGGGGCCTCCGAAGCGGAGGTCGGTTCCTTCTTCGAGGGTCATCGACGATCCGACACCGCGCTCGGTGCCGTCGTATCGCAGCACTCGGACGTAGGCGCTAGGGAACTCGCTTTGGGGATGGGCGTCGAAAAGAAGTGCTGCCGCGACCCGGAGCTGTCCCCGACGGTTGATCAGGTCGCGCGCGTGCAGCATGTCTTCGACAGATGATGAACCGATCATCGTGGCGTAGGACTGGAGTTGCTCCTGGTTGAGATCGCCTTGCTGGAGCGTCGTTGGTGTGGAGTCATAGGGCGCGGCGCCCCGGTCGAACATGAGTTCCTGGTGCTGGGCCGCGTTCAGGCGTCGAGACTCGTCACCCACCCTGAGGTAACACTGTCCGTTGGTGAGGGTGTGCACCTGGTCTCCGGGGTCCACGCGAATGACCAAGAGAGTCACCGGCTTTCCGTCAGGCGTTTCGACGCGGAGTTCTGACGTGTGAGCGCGCACTGGAGGGACGGTGTGGTCGAACGCGGTTTGGCGTAGGTCGTTGATGCGCTGGTCGGAGACCCCGTCGATCTTGCCGTCGTGCAGTCCGATCGCGACGACGCCGCCGTCGGCGTTGGCAAGGGCGACCAGTGCGATGGCGGCATCCTTTGGACTGATCCGCCCCGACTTGCGCTCGAACCACTGTCCTTCGGGCAGCGTCAAGAGCTTCTGGGCGGCGTCTGTGGGGGACTCGGAGAGTGCGCGGTCAACGTCAGAAGGAGCCATGCAGTAACTGTAACATTTATACAGTATGTTACAGCTTGATCTGGATGCGGTGCACGACGCCAGGTCTGACGGAACTCACCTGGGTCTATCCGAGAGGATGTCGGGTGTCCTAGAGTCTCGCTATGTACCGCCTTCTTGCGCGCATCGGCCTCTTTGCGCTTGTCGTCTTGCTCTTCGGAGGCGCAGCGGTTGCACGGGCCGACGAGGCGTCTCCGCCCACTGGTGTCAGTGTCGTCCCCGGCGACGAACTCGTGTTGAGCCAGCCGACCAGCGCCGGCCCCGCGACAGCGACCATCACCATCGGAAACGGAACCGACCAGCCGATCGAGGTCCGACTCACCGCTGTCCTACGAGACAAGGACGCGAAGAAGGTGGCCCCGAGCACTCTCTCGGGGCCAAAGACGCTTGAGATAGGCGACGTCGAGGAGTTCGAGATCGGCGCGACCGGTGTCGACGATGGCGTGGTCCTCGTCACAGCGGTTGCGGCTTCAGACAAGGCCCAGGTGGCTGTTATAGAACTGCCGGTCTCCACCGTCACCGAGGATGACTCGAAGGCTCCACAGCCTGCGGTCAGCGAGTGGAAGGTCACCCAAGGCACGTGGGGTGCCGGCCGACTGAGCAGCTGGGTTCAACGGCGGACCGCTGCTCGCGACGAGCAGCCCGTGACCTTCACCCAGGCTCAGGCCACAAAGAAGGACTGTCTAGATCTGAAGTCTGATGCGAAGGGGCAGGGCGACGAGGTCACCTGTGTGCGCATGAACATTCCGCAAAAGGCGGAATGCAGCCAGTGGACGTCCCAAGACCTTGTCTTGGCCGGCAGTAGCGGTTCTGTGCCGGCGAGGGTGATCTGCAACTTGGACGGTCAACTCCAGGTCTCCTATGCCAGCGACGGCATCAGGCCAGGGCTGTATTCGGGGACCGTCAAGTTCGGCGACGCCGAGCTGGCCGTCACACTCACGCAGCAACGGCCGTTCTGGACGGCTCTACTGCTCGCAACCAGTGGCATGTTGCTGGTCTGGATCGCCACCTCGTTGTGGACGATCGTGGGTCCACTCGCCCGGGCACACGGGAGACTGAGAGCAGCGGAGTCTGAGACACTCGAGGCGACCAAGCAGAGAATCAAAGGCAACCCTCCCCGGCCTGAGATCGTCCTCGCCCTTCGGGCGATGTCGCCCGACATAGGCCCGGAGCTTGCGCGCGTCGCCTCTTACATGAAGCCAAAGATCATCTGGCCGCTAGTGGCCGTTCTCTCGTCCGCCGCGGCAGCGGAGCTCGACAAGGCCGTAGGCGAGCGACAGCAAGACGCAACACACGTGGATAGCTTGGTCGACGCCCTCGAGACCCTGGATGCGCGGAGACAGGGGCTTGTCCCGAACAAGCCGCTGCGCAAACAGGCGGACCGGTTCTTTGCCACGGCGCCGGGCTGGAAGTACCGCGGCGCCGAGACCATCGCCAAGATCAGTGCGCTCACTCAGGTCGCGATCCTGAGGGCGGACCTCAAGAAGATCAAGGACATCGCTGTGTCCCTTGGCGGGCCGCTGCTACCTGAGGCCGAGCGCGCTGCCCTGAGGGTCGTTCGCGCTGAGATCGAGCGACTTTCCGAGTTGGTGGACGACGCCGACGATGCAGCTGCTCTGTTGACGGGGGGCCTCGTCGAGTCTGTGCGAGCAGTCCGGGCGAACTGCACCGCCCTGTTCGTGTCCGTGAACGGGGAGGCCCGCGCAAGCGAGCTGGGGGCTGACACCGAAGGAGCAGTCCCACCCCAGGTGAAAGCGGTCATCGAGGGAGGCCTGCTGATACCCGGTCTCTCCCAGATGCTCGACGGCCTGACCAAAGCAGCCGCAGTCGTTGCGGGAGGAGTGGCCCCTTGGCTCCTCTACCTCATCACCGCTGTGGTCGCCTTCTACGGGGGCCTTGAGGCGTTCTACTTCGACAAACCGTGGGGGACGGACCGCGACTACATTGCCGCGTTCATCTACGGCGCCACCGTGCTGGCGGTCTCCCTCAGCCTCGGTACGTTCTTCAGCAAGCGAGGACAGAAGGAAGGCTGATCACGCTGCGGAGGGAGCACCTCCGGCGACGCTATGGGCCCGTTGTGGCAGCCCTCGGTACAAACCCCCGCACAAGTCCAATGCGCTCCTCAGCGGAAGCTGGGGAGTTCTCCGCGCGGTTTCGCGAACGGGAACAGCAGGTTCTCGAGGCGCTTGATGCCTGCGAGCAGCTGGTGCGCGAGCCGGGTGCCCGTCCGCGACGCGGCGGCGTCGACCAGGTCGATCAGGAGTCCGCAACGGTCGGCCGTCTCGATCAGCCCCGTGAGGGTGGAGGGGGAGAGCCCGGCTCTCATCCTGCCGATGGCCTCGGCGGTCTGGTCCGACGGCCAGAAGATCGACCGGTTCTCGATGCCGCCGATGACCTCAAGGAGCGCGGCCTGGTCGAGCGGATCCAGCGTGGCTCTGATGGCGCCGTAGAGGAAGGACAGCAGCGTCGGCGCGGCTCGCAGTCCCGCCGCGTCGAGGACCGGGTGCGGTGTCTCCTGCCTGAGAGTCACGCGGAGGCGGTTGAGGTCACCGGTGGCCGGACGCGTTCGCGCATGCTGCTCCATGAACTCCGCAAGGAGTTCAGGAGCTCGCGAGTCGCGGGTGGCCCTTGCGATCTCAGAGAGATGCGAAAGGCGGAACATGTCGAAGGCATCGCCGCTCACGATGGTGCGCAGTTCGGTGAGCCCCCCTGCCGACAGGGCCGCTTGGACGATGATCGCCTCGTCGACCTCTCCGAGGGTCCGCTCCGAGATGCCGAGCGAACTGGCGTATCCCTGCAACTCAGCGGCACCCAGAGACTCAAGAATGCGTTCGTGCCCCGCCCGGTCCCCGGCTACTGCCGTCAGCGCTGCTCCGTAGAGCCGGACAGCCGCGGGACGCGGCTCCAAGGCGGGGAACGTCTCCGCTGCGAGGAGCCGCTCGCTCCGATTGTCCAGCATCAGGTACGCGAGAGCGATGTACCACGGATGATCGTGGGTGTTTGCGAGGAAGAGCCCGTGGCGGGGCCGATCCTCGAAGAACCGGTCGACGGTGTGCAATGAGCGGGCGGAGTCGCGCATGAACTCGAACTCCCCGCGGTCGAAGAGCAGCACCCACCGCGAGTTGGGAATCGTCGGCGTGGTCGCAGCTACTGCCATGGTCCCTCCGCCAGGTCTGGCGGCGTCGAGCTGCCTCTCTTCCCAGCTGGAATGGCCGACATCGCCCAGGCTGCGGTACTTGTCCATCCGCGCGTCGCGGGTCGCGTACTGGTCCTCCCAACCCAGCGAGGCGACCTCCTCCTCGGAGAGGGTCTCGTGCCTCCCGGCCCACGACTTCGCCTTCGCCCGTGCACGCAGCGGCCAGAACTCGATATCCGGCCCGAGCGCCAGGACGATCTCCTCCGCCTCCGGCGGTGTGAGCCTCCAGAGGTCGTCGTCGAGGAACCCGAGATGGTAGTTCTCCTCGACCCATGCTGTCCGAGCATCTACCGACGGCGGCTGTGCCGCGTAGTACGCGACGGCCTCCTGGTGGATCCTCCTGGCGTCGATCTCCGGACTGGTCTCCAGGCCGGGAACGAGCAGGCGGCGAACGTCTGCGCGGTGCTCGACGACGTCGTCGCCCACCCGGCTGACAAGCCACACGTGCTGGGCGAGTTCCGCGAACGCCTGATGGGCCCGCTCCTCGGTGTGGACGTCGAGCGGAATCGTCGACGCCCGCGCCAGCACCTGGAGGATGAGTTCCGGGGTGACGCGCCGCAGCACGACTCCGGGGTAGGCGAGCGCCTGCACGACGGGGTTCTCGATGCGCTTCAGGATGCGTTCGTACACGAAGCGCAGCCCGATCTCCGCCGTCGGCGATTGGCGTCGCGCGGCCCGGCCGTCGCTGAGGAGCTGCGCGACGCCCGCCGTGTCGTTGGCCGCGATGAACCGGTGGAGGAGCTTCAAGACGAGCGGGTTGCCGCCGAAGACAGGGGGAAGGTCCCACGCGGTGACGCCGTCGACGCCGAGCTCCATGAGGAGCGTCGTGGCGTCGCCGTCGGAGAGGTCGCCCACGAACAGCGGGGGAACGACCTCGTTGAACATCGCGCGCACCTCCTTGGGCGACACGTGGGGCGCGTCGGGGATCACGGCCCGCCCGCAGACGACGAGGCGCAGCTGCGGCAGGAATGCGCTGTCGCTCAGGTCGGCCGCCCATTGGAGGACGTCTCGCACCGCCGTGTACCCGCGGATCGCGACCTCCTCGAACGTGTCGAGCACGATCGTGATCGGACCCTCCCTTCGGGGCCACCCGCTGAGGACGGAGCCGAGGTCGCGCAGCGCGGCCGCCGCCGTTCCTCCGGTGGAGTCCACTCCGATGGCGGGATCGCTGTCGCTGAGCAGCGCCTCGGAGCGTTCGCGGAACTCGGCGAGCGCCGGCTCCAGCGTGGCGTCCGCGAGCCCCAACTGCCGGGTGAACTCGATGGTCAGGTCGATGGGGCCCGCGCCGATCAGCCGGGCGCGGTCGAAGTCGAAGTAGACGAGGGGAGCGGCGCTGGGGTCGCGTCGCTGCGTGTAGACGAAGGTGGACACGAGCGCGGATTTCCCCGCTCCTCCGGGGCCCTCGATCACGAGGCTCGGCACCCAGCGCGATGTCGGCCACGGGGTGGCGCAGTAGGTGGAGAGCCGCGCGAGATGGTCGTCGCGCCCGATGAGTCGCGGGGGAATGACGGCCAGCAGGGCGTCGTCGGCGTCGTTGAGCGCGATCTGCCGACGCACGGTCGCCGCCGTGTCCTCGTAGCTGCTCTCCGCGTCGGAGATGTCGTCGAGCAGGCGCACGGCCTGGAGGAGGTCGTCGAGGTCGACGGCATCCGACGGACCGCCCGCGCCAGGGGCGGCGGGCTTGGTCGGGAGCGTCCCCGCGAGGCCATCGACGACGTAGGCGGCGAACCGGTCGTCCGACGACACCTCCACCGAGCTGAGCAGCTCGGCGAAGTCCGGTTGCTTCTTCAGCGATCGCAGCACGGCCCGCCGCGCGTCTCCCTGCATCTGCCACTGCCGGTGGCTCGCGCCGGCGACGTCGACCTCCTCGCACACCGCGGCGAGAGCGTTGATCGCGCCGATCGGCTGTGCCGCGAACTGAAGCGGGTCGAAGGTCGTCGACACCGCCGCCGTCAGCCGGAGGCCGGCGTCCAGCTGGTCGAGTCCCGGGTTCGGCATCGCGCTCATCGTGCATCCTCGGCGTCGGACAGCATGCGGTCCACCTTGTCCGAGACGTAGTCGCTCAGCTTTCCGATGCTCGTGCCCGCCGTGAGCATGACAAGCCGGGTCAGCCGGTCAATCTCCTGCGTGGAGTACGCGAGCCCCTTCGCCGTCAGTCCGTAGCGGATGTAGGACGCGACATCGGCGGCCTGGGGCGGCAGGATATCCTCGCTGTGCGCCAGCCCGTTCGGGAAGCCGCTCGGGACGGTGCGGAGCCCGAGCAGCACGATGCGAAGATTCGCGAATCCCGACGATCGGCGGTAGAGCTCGGAGAGGAAGTCCTGCACGCTGCCGTCGGGGACCGCGAGCTTGCGCTTCGAGAGGTCGTCGACGACAAGCCAGACGGTGCGGCCCTGGAACGCTGCGGCGAGGCGCGTGACGAATGCCGTCGCCAGGTTGCTGATCCACACGCCGCGGCTGGAGTTGGCCTCGGCGATCGTCGGAAGTCCTGCCGTGTCGACGCCGAACCAGCCGAGGATGAGCTCCGCGGTGCGGAGGGCGTCGGAGTGGAACTCGCTGGCGCTGAACGTCTGGATCGCGTGGCTGCCGGGCGGGAGGCACGCCCGCATGATCTCGACGGTGAAGCTCACCCCCTTGTCCCTGGGCGCGGCCTTGACGCGGACGAGGGGCTGGGGCGCGCGCCGGATCCATTCCTGACACCGGGTGCGTCCCAGGATGGGGCGGCTGCCGTCGACCAGTCGGTAGGCCTGCGCGTAGGAGCTCTCGAGCAGATCGATGTTCTGGCTGCGTACGTCGGCGCGGATCGCCGTGGCGGAGATGGCGGTGTTGATGGGCGGGTTGCCGTAGGCGCCCTGGTGCAGGCCGACGAGCGCGTAGGTGCCGTCGAGGAGCAGTCCGCCCGACGACCCGGGCAGGGAGTTGGCGTCGTGGTCGACTCGCTCGTTCGGCGACTTCGGGCGGAAGCCGACGAGCGTGCCCGAGGCCTGCCGCTGCTGGACGCCTTCCGGGTGCTGGAAGAGGTGGATGGGGCCGCCGATGACCGGCTCGACGGCCGCGTCGAGGTCGTAGTACCCGCGCTCCGCACCGGGGGAACCGGCGAGGAGGATCACGGCGTAGTCGAGGTGTCCGGCCAAGGCGCCGAGCGCGTTCGGCTCGTGGAGTTCGACGCCGCCCGCCTGGGTCCTGCTGACCTCGTCGGGGTGAGGAGGCCGGGAACACACGAGCCAGTTCTCCGGCACGCGATAGAGGCTGGGCTGGTTCGCGTCGGTCGCGTGGTCGAAACGGACGGTGAGTTGGCGATGCGCGTCGGGTCGCGGTGCCTCCGTGGCGGGGTCGACGAGCGCCGACACCACGTGGAAGGAGGTGACGACGGTGCTGGTCCCGACGAGGAACCCGGTGCCGGTGACCGCTCCGGGCCGGCCGTCGATCTCGACGTCGACGCGGCACAGCCGAGCGCGTGCCCGCAGGCCGCCCCGTTCCACCTCTGCGGTGTCGGGGAACCCCAGTTCGCGCTTCACGACGGCTTGAAGGTTGGTGACGGGCGGTGCACCCGACCGCAGGAAGCCGTCGCGCAGGAGCCGCTCGGCGAGTTGGGTGAACCAGCCCTCCTCGTCCGCGTGCCGGAGCGCAGCCTCGAACGCGAGGCCGTCGCTGCTCGCGCCCAACGCGGCCACCATGAAGGAGCGGGTCTCGCGATCCTTGGGGCGCACCTCGTCGTAGAGACGCTCGAAGTCCTTCCTGTTGCAGGTGACCTGTCCGGCCAGGTCGCGCAGGTCGAGGGGCGGCGCCGCACCGGCCTCGGTGTCGGTCATCGCAGGAAGTCCGCGATCTCGCCGCGAACCCTGTCGATCGCGTGGGCGAAGTTCGCGCGCAGCCAGTCGCCCGCGAAGTGGAGGCCGGCGACATCGAGGTTGTCGTCGAAGGAGAGGACGCAGGATCCGCTGTTGCCGCCGAGCGACGTGGCGTCGTGCGTGAACACGCGCGGGTTGGGGTCGTCGGGACGGAACTGCGTCGGCGTCTGCATCACGAGCCCCGGGCTGAGGTAGCGCACGCCGAACGTCGTTGCGTAGATCTCACCCAGGCGCCGGATGACGTCCATCCGCCGTCGTCCCTCCTCGTCCGAGGGGAGGGCGGTGGGCATCGCCGGGTACCCGATCACGAACAGCTTCGCGCCCCCGCCGGCGGGCTTGCCGGAGAGCCGCAGGGGCGGTGGTGCCTCGCCGTGGGCGTTGGTCTTCGCGATTCGGAGGAGCGCGAGGTCGAGGTTGCGGTAGTCGACGACGTCCGCCGGGTTCGGACCGCTGAACGCCACCTCGACGATCTCGAAGCTCTGCGACGGGTCCTTCGCGGAGGCGGAGAAGTTGATGGTCGGCCGGCCGTGGAGCACCCACATCGACGGCTGGACGCGGCGCGGTGCCGGGAACGCGAGCGCCTCCAGGACGTGGCGGTTGGTCATGATGAGGCCGTCGCCGACCACGAACCCCGTTCCGGCGTGGATCCCGGCGGCGGTATCGATCCGGCCGATCGAGCCCTGAATCCCGCGGAGTCGGGCCTCCTGGAGGAGGACGGCGCCGGCCCATTCGCCGAGGCCGGGATCGTCGGGGTCGACGACGTCGTCGGTCATCCGCAGCGCTGGCCGTCCCTCGAGCTGCACGAGCGCCTCGAGCCCGACCTGCGCGTCGATGTCGTCGGGGATGAGCTTGCCTGCGCTCAGTCGCTTCACGACGCGTCGGGTATCGCGCAACAACTGATCGTGCAGAGGCTTTAGTTGCGCGGCACGCTCAGTCTTGGCGAGCGACGCGCGCACACTCTTGAGCCGCGCGTTGATCGCGTCGATCGGGGCGTCCCGGTTGGCCGCGAGCAGGTCCCGCGCCGCCTCGGGCGAGATGTCCGCCGTCGACTCGAACCCGCCCGCGCGGGCGGCGACGATGACGACCGGGTCGGCGGCGTGGGCCGGCTCGGTGCGCTCCGTCGGCCGCACGTGACCGCCAGGAGGCGGCGCCGTCGGGCCGATCGCGGCGGCCAGCTGCGGGCTGATGCCGTTCCTGGTCATGCTCGACTCGGCTCCACCCGGCTCCGCGGCACCGACGCGGGCGTCCTCCAGTGCCAGCGCGCTGAGTTCCAGTTGGAACCGGGGATCGGTGGCGACGTCGCCGAGCCGGACGGCGTCGGCCGGTCCCCAGGCCTCGGCGAGCAGCTCGAGCGTGTCGGGAGCGCTGGCACCCGGAGCGGCCTCCAGCTGGATCGGGGGCGGACTGTTGAGCGGCCGGGCGAGAAGAGCCCCGGCGTCGACGATGCCCTGCCCGAAGTCGGACGTGTCCCAGTTCGCGGGGGTGCGGGCGGTCGCGACGAGGAACTCGCGGAAGAGCTCTTGCACGGTGATCCCGCGACGGGCCGCGGCGTCGTGGACCGCGTCGATCCCGTGATGGGAGAGCCACAGGGCGGCGGTGCCCGCCGTGAGGGCGACGGCGAAGGAGGTGCCCTGGCCGCCGCCGATGTCCGCCCCCGAAGGCCCCGCGATGGCGCGCCAGACGTTCTCTCCGGGAGCCGTGATGTCGACGCGGGCACCGCGACAGGATCCCTGCCATGGCAGGTCGTGCACGTTGCTGCCGGCCACCGCGATCACCTCGTCGTACCGGGCCGGGTACACGACGAGCCGCACGCAGTTGCCTGCGGCCGCCAACACGATGATGCCCTCGCCGATGGCGCGGTCGATGGCGCGCCGCATCGCCCGGCTCGGCGTTCCGCCGAGGCTCATGGTGATGACGTTGGCGCGGCGGAGCCGGGCGTGATCGATGGCCTTCGCGATCGCGGAGCCGTTGAAGAGGAGGACGACGGACTCAATGGCGCGGATGGGGATGAGCGTCGCGCCGGGCGCGGAGCCCTTCACGTCGCCCCCGGGGCCGCTGACGGCGACGCTCGCCGTCGCCGTGCCGTGTCCGGGGAAACCGCTGGTGCCCATGGGATCGGCGGCGTCGGGAGTGTCGGTGAGGACGTTGAGGCCGTCGCGTTGCACGACGTCGGACAGCTCGACGTGGTGCGTCACGCCAGTGTCTGGTTGTGCGATGGTGACGCCGGCCCCGCGGGCAGGTGACTGTGCCCACGCCGCAAGCACGCCCGCTCGCTCGAGCGCCCACAGCTTGTCGGTCGGAGCGTCCCCCTCCACGAAGCAGGTGCCCGCGAAGGCACGAGCGATGACGCCCTCCGGTGCCGCGTCCGGCGGGAGTGGCTCGACGTAGATCTGAGTGCCGAGGTCCGGTTCGACGGTGACCGCGCCGAGGGCGTCGGCCAGTTCGTAGGCCATCGCGAAGAGCATCTCGTTGCCGACGGTGCGCTCCAGCCCGGGGAACTGCAGGACGTAGAACTCGCCGAACTCGCCGTCGGACGGCCCTTGGGGCTGGTCGCCGGGGCTGGGTGTTTCGTCGAACAACGGGTAGAACTGGAAGGAATCGGGCTCAGTCTCAAGGAGCTCGGCGATCTGGCCCTTGACGGCATCGACGTCGACGACCGTCTGAAACTCGACCACGAAACGCAGCGTCGTGAGGTCGAGCCCCGTGATCTCTACATCCGGGTCGCGGGCGGCCAACAGTAGCCTGAGGACGTCAACACCGTTCATTGCGGACCCCTTCCGCAGCAGGCAGCTGTGCTTGTGAGCGTCACTATCCTCCTTCGGGTACCGCGAAGCAAGAGTCTTCGACGCCCGAAGCGTCGTCAATGACAGTCCGGTCGAGCTCTTGTGGCTCAGCTCGGGCGAGCGGGTTTGCGCTTGATGACCAGGGCGACGAGTTCGCGGCTGCAGCCGATGCCGGCGGCGAGCGAACCGTACGACCATTTCTCCGGATCCTCGGCGCGCAGGCGTTTGATCAGGGAATCGCGTTCCGCGCGGAGACGGGCGGCCAGTTCTTCGGCCTCCGCGGCCTTGCGATGCAGCTCCCTCGCGCGGGCGAGTCGGGCGTCGGAGACGCCCCCACGACGACGCGAGGCGGCACCCCGCTGAGGGGTGCCGCCTGCGCTGGGCCGCTCAGTCACGGGCGAAGTCCGCGATCAGGGTGGGCACGGCTGCGTCGAAGCCGGCGACGTCGAGCATGCCTGCGTCGTCGGGGTCGGCGATGCTGAAGGCGGTGGCCGTCATGCCCACGACGACGAGCTTGGCCGGGATCCCGGTCTGCTCGCGGTAAGCGCGCAGCGCTTGGTGCGGGTGCACCTTGCCGGCCCAGGTCTCGTTGTCGGTGTAGACCACGAAGGTGTCCACCTCGATTCCCTTCTCAGCCGCGTACAGCATGGGCAGGGAGCAGTCGGTGCCGCCGAACGGCATCGCGTCGATCACCCGCAGCGCATCGTCGAGACGCTTCCGGGGCGAGATCGCCAGCGTCTTCAGCTTCGTTCCCCAGGCGAGGCCGGCCCCAAAGCCCACCGCCATCGACGACGGCTCCGTGGCCAGCTGCACCAAGGCCAGTGCCGCCGATGCTTCGCGGGCGGTGATCGGCATGCCCGAGATCGGCGCCCCCATCGACCCCGACACATCCACCGCCAGCAGCGTGCGCTTCCCCGACGGACGCACGGCGCCGAAGGCCGCGTAGAACGCCGCATCCAATGCGTCGGCCACCTTCTGGGTGGGCTCCCAGGAGGACGAGCCACGCGCCGATGTGCCGGCAGCATAGGTGCGCTGCGCCACCAGCACGTTGACCGGGTGCACGCGCGCTCGCCGCAGACGCTCGGCGTCGACCAGCTGAGCCGTCACCTCGGCGGTGCGTCCGCCCATCTCCGGCAGCAAGCCCAGTCGGGTGAGCCGGGGGAGCTGACGCAGCAACGCCGTCTGCGGGAGACCGGCGTCGAGCAGGGCGTCCCAGACGGCACGCTCGGCGAGCGCCGCGTCGGGCAGCATCTCCCAGGACAATCCGTATTCGCGCACGAGTCGCGTCCAGGTGGTTGCGTCGGTGGCCTGCTGTGCGGCGGTGAAACCCTGGATGAGCCGCGGGATCTCGGCGCCGACGGTGCCGCGCACCACCCACTCGAAGATGTCCCGCATCGTCGGCGCGGATGCCTGCGGGTGGGACAGCCGCAGCAAGTCGCGGTGCGACCAGCCCTCGCGCTGGCGGTACTTCGCCAGCTGGTAGGCGAGCTGATCGACGTCCTTCGACGTGTACCAGCCGGCCACCGCGCGACGCAGTCCGCGACCCCAACCGCGGAACTGCTCGACGTAGCCGGCGAAAAGGAACAGGTGCGTGCCGGTGCGCGCCACCTGAGGCAGGGCCGCCAGCGCGGCCGGAGCCGACTCCGGCACCGAGGCCGCGTAGGCCAGAGCGAACAGGGCCGGGTTCTGCTTGGGTGCGGCGCCGCTCGTCGAGACCTCGACGATGGTAGCGACGAGACCCTCAGGATCGTCGGCTGCCATGCGCGTGAGCACCGCGGCGTTGTCGAGAGCGAGGGCATGGTCGGAGGCGTAATAGGTGCCGCCGTCGACACCCAGGGTGAGGAACCGGCGCAGCCTGGCTGCGTCGTCGATCATGAAGGTGTAGCCACCCGCCGAGTTCGCGACCTGCTTCGGGTTCGCCGCCTCGTTCTGTGGCGTGCGACGCAACCCCAAGGTGCGCAAAATGTCCATTCCTCTTCCTCCTTCCGATGTCCGTGAGCCACGAGGCGGGGGCGGGGGCGGGCGTGTCGTGCCAACCGGGTGTCCTGTCCTGTCTGGACCGGCCCTATGCAGAGGTAACCGATCGACTCCGGCCCGCCCCCTCGCTTCATGGGGCTAGGCGGGCAGGTGTGTGACAACCGGGATTGGTTGCTGCTCTACCAACTGAGCTACTGATTAATCAGCGGGGGCTCGAACCCCGGACCCGCAAGTTAGAAGTTAACCGATCGTCTTCGGCCCGCCTAGCTGTCACTAGTGTGTAGTGCACTACACACCTTTGTCAAGCCGGCCGGGTTTGCGGGTGGTGGTTGAATCTGGACATGAGCATCGACGTCCAGATCTGGTCCGACATCGCCTGTCCCTGGTGTTTCATCGGGAAGCGGCGCTTCGAGAAGGCGCTGGCCGCCTTTCCCGAACGAGATCAGGTGCGAGTGACCTGGCGCAGCTATCAGCTCGACCCGACGCTGCCCGAGCACTACGACGGCAGCGAGGTGGACTACCTCGTCGCCGCCAAGGGCATTCCGCGAGAGAACATCCAGGAGATGATCGGCTACGTGGGGCAGCAGGCTGAGGGCGAGGGCCTGGCCTACGACTTCGGCCGGCTCGTCGTGGCCAACTCCCGGCGCGCCCATCGCGTGCTGCAGGCCGCCAAGCGCGCCGATCAGGCCGATGGTGGCGGTCGGACCGACGCGCTGGAGGAGGCGCTGTTCTCCGCCCACTTCGAGAACGGCGCCGATATCGGCGACGTGGACACCTTGGTGGCGCTGAGCGCCGAAGCCGGACTGGAGGAGACGACGGTGCGGGCAGCGCTCGACTCCGTCGAACTGGACGCCGCCGTCGACGCGGACGTGCAGGATGGCCTGACCATCGGTGTGCGCGGGGTGCCGTTCTTCGTGGTGAACAACGCCTACGGGGTCTCCGGGGCCCAACCGTCGGAGGTCTTCACCCAGGTGCTGGAACGAGCGCTCGCTGACCAGCGGCCGAAGCTGATCGACGTCGGCGGAGAAGGAGAGGCCTGCGGTCCCGAGGGCTGCTAGCCGCCCACCCACGCTCTTCGAGGTGCATCCCACCTACGCTCTTCGAGGTGCGAGGCCGTCTGCGGCCGAGCCTCGAGGAGAGCCAGCGCGAGAATCCGCAGGAACCCGACCACACGTCCCCACGCATGGTCGCGCTCTTTTCGAGCTTCCCAGGGGCCCTGGAGGGGCCCCTGCCTGGGAGCAGAAGATGTGGCGGGAGGGGTTGCGTTGGGCGGGGGGTCGGGTTCATGGTGGTAGTGCTTGGTCACGGTCGAACCCCGGTAGTCAGCCTTGGGGCCCCTCCTGGGAGCCCGTTTTCGAGCTTGGTGGTGGAGAGCATGCGCAGAAGCGCGGATTGTTGCTATAAGCACGTGTAACAGACTTGGTTGTTTGGGACCCTTCGCTCTCCCCGTGACCAGCAGGCCACCA
>NZ_JARGDO010000014.1 GCF_029211185.1 Tessaracoccus caeni | reverse complement strand
TACAACCACCACCGCCGGCACTCCTCGCTCGGCTACCTACCCCCAGCCGAGTACGCTCGAAAGTGCACCCATCAAATGGAAACCGACGACTCACAGAGCGTCCGGACCGAATGAAGGGGGCGGCTCAGGCCGAACCAGACGCCGAGCGCAACTCCGATGTCCACCCCCTGATGGCTCGTCAGCACGTTCACCAGGCTCGCCACCACCAGGGGAACCGGAGTCACGGCCACCCTGCGCCGGGCGCGTCTGCTCAGTGGCTCGGGCAGGGGAGGGATGGGGGCGGGCCAGCTCAGGGCGACGGTGGTGCCTCCCCGTTCGTTGCGGTGCAGCTCTGCCGAGCCGCCGACGCTGGTCATACGCTCGACGATGGAGTTACGCCATCCTCCGCCGCGCGACATCGCGTCGTCGGTGGTGAAACCGGGACCGGAGTCGGCGATCTCGACGCGCACCGCCCCGTTCTCCGACCGGATGCTCACCGCCGCCTCGGCCCGGGTGCAGTGTTTGATCACGTTGCGCACGCACTCGCGCGCGGCCTTCCCGATGGCGGTGGCGGGCAGCAAGGGGATGCGTTCGCCGGTCCCGCTCCACGTGATCAGGCAGGGTTCGTCGTCGAGAATTTGGCGCAGATACCCGCCGATGGGTTCGCTGCGAGCCCATTTCTCCTCGTGAGGCACCTCCGGCAGTTGAGTGATCGTCGCGGCGCAGAGGGACCGGGCCTCATCCGGGGTCATGCTGGCCCAAGGGGAGGCCACCAACTGAAGACAGTGCAGGAGCGAGTCGTGCATCTCGCGGCGCAGCCGGGACAACGCGTCCGTTCGGGCCTGCACGGCCTGATCGGTCTTGGTGCTCTGCTGCAGGCTGTCCTTGTAGGCCAGATGATCGTCGACCATCGCCGCCACGACCCTCGTGCCGAGCGTCAGGATGAGGGGCGTCACCAGGGTGAACACCCACATCAGCAGCTGGTCGCGCCAGTCGAACTTCGCCTGCGCGATGACGACGACGGTGGTGCCGATGGCGGCGATCGCGAGCAGGGCGAGTTCGATGCTGCGCGGCCGGAACAGGATCAGATAGACCAGCAGGCTGACCAGCCACACGTCGACCCGCCAGATGACGGTGCCGTCCCAACCCAGCTGGGCGACCATCATCAGCACCAAGCCCGTGATGGCCAGTCCCAACACCGCCGGGAGCAGACGCATCGGGCGCAGGCACTCCGCGATCAGCAGCACCTGGGCTCCGAAGATCAGCACCAGCCCCACGTGCGCAAGAAACGGCAGGTCTGGATTGCCGAACTCGCTCTCGAAACGCAGCAGGCCGCCTGCGATGAAGACCGCCACCCCCACTTCGACGGGACGCTCGAACGGGGGTTGGCCCGGCCGCGGCTGGACGACCAGCCAGCGGGCCACGTCCATAGCGCGTGACCGCCAGGTGTCGCTCACCCCGATGCCTCGTCGTCCTGGATGGTGCCGAGGCTCTCCGTTACCGCCCGGTGCCGGCGTAGACGGTGGCGTTCTCCTCGGCGTCCAGACCGAAGGCGCTGTGCGAGGCGCGCACCGCACGGTCGACGTCCTCGGCCGCCACCACCACGGAGATCCGGATCTCGGAGGTGGAGATCATCTGCAGGTTCACGCCCGCGCCGGCGAGCGCGTCGAAGAACCGGGCGGAGACGCCGGGGTGCGAGCGCATGCCGACGCCGACGGCCGAGACCTTGCCGATCTGATCGTCGTAGAGGAGCTCCTGGTAGTCGATCCGCTTCTTGATCGCCTCCAGCGCGGAGATCGCCTTCTGGCCGTCGGCCATCGGCAGAGTGAAGGAGATGTCGGTGCGGGCGTCCGAGAGCTTGGAGACGTTCTGCACGATCATGTCGATGTTGATGTCGTGGTCGGCGATGGCCTTGAAGATGGCGGCGGCTTCGCCGATCCGGTCGGGCACTCCGGCGACGGTGATCTTGGCCTCGCCGCGATCGTGCGCGATGCCGGTGATGATGGCTTCCTCCATGTGCGGTTCCTTCCGGACCTCGTCCTGGTTCTTCACCCAGGTGCCTTGCTTGTCGGTGAACGAAGAGCGAACGTGGACGGCGACGTTCTCGCGGCGCGCGTACTCGACGCAGCGCAGGTGCAGGATCTTGGCGCCCGAGGCCGCCAGTTCCATCATGTCCTCGTAGCCCACCTCGGGGATGTGGCGGGCGCTGGGCACGATGCGCGGATCGGCGGTGTAGATGCCGTCGACGTCGGAGTAGATCTCGCAGTAGTCGGCCTTGAGCGAGGCGGCCAGCGCCACCGCGGTGGTGTCGGACGCGCCGCGACCCAGCGTCGTGATGTCCTTCGTCGACTGGGAGACGCCCTGGAAACCGGCGACGATCGCCACGTTGCCCTGTTCGAGGCAGGCGACGATGCGGCCGGGCGTGATGTCGATGATGCGGGCGTTGCCGTGCGTGGGCGTGGTGAGCACGCCGGCCTGAGAGCCCGTGTAGCTCATCGCCTCGACGCCGATGTCGGACAGCGCCATGGCCAGCAGGGCCGCGGACTGCCGCTCCCCGGTGGTCAGCAGCATGTCCAGTTCGCGCGACTTCGGCGACGGCGAGACCTGCAGGGCGAGGTCCATCAACTCGTCGGTGGTGTCGCCCATCGCGGAGATCACGACGATCACCTCGTTGCCCTCGGCCCTAGTGCGGGCGATGCGACGCGCGACGCGCTTGATCGACTCCGCGTCCGCCACTGACGATCCGCCGAACTTCTGGACGATGCGACCCATAGCTTTCCTCCTCTTGCCGGGTCAAGGATAGAGCGTGTGGCAGCGGAGGTCACGGCGTCGCGCGTCCCGCGGGATAGGAGCTCGCTCGAAAGCCCTAACCGGGCGGCCTCTGACGGGTAAAGTTGGGCCATGGAAAGCGTTCGATGGGGAATCTTCGGCACCGGTGGCATCGCGCAGGCGGTTGCCGGTGACTTCCAGTTCGTCGCCGACGCGGAGCTGGCTGCGGTCGCGTCGCGAACCCCCGAGCGGGCCCAGGCCTTCGCCCGTCGGCACGGCGTCGCCAGAGCCCATGGCAGCTATCGAGCGATGCTGGACGACCCCGACATCGACGCCGTCTACATCGCCACCCCCAACTCCCATCACCACGACCTCGCCCTGGCCGCGATCGACGCGGGCAAGGCCGTGCTGGTGGAGAAGTCCTTCACCGCCACCTATGCGGGAGCCCAGCGGGTCGTCGACGCGGCACGCGCCAAGGGCGTCTTCGCCATGGAAGCCATGTGGACGCGGTTCCTGCCCGCGATCTCGGCTGCCCGCGAGGTGGTCGCCTGGGGTCGCATCGGCGAGGTGCTCGCCGTGCAAGGCGACCTCTTCGCCTACCGAGACTTCGACCCCACCAACCGGCTCTTCGCCCAGGAACTGGCCGGCGGCGCGCTGCTCGACGTCGGCGTCTACGTGGTGAGCTTCGCTCATGATTTCCTCGGCGACGTCCGCGAGACCCGATGCGAGGCCCGGCTGTACCCCAACGGCGTCGACGCCGCCGCCAGCATCACGCTGCGACACTCCGCCGATGGCCTCTCGTCGCTGGCCTGCGGGCTCGACGGTCCGGGCCCAGGTCGGATGATCATCGTCGGCTCGAAGGGCTGGGTCGAGATCGACCCGCGCTTCCACCACGCCAGCATCGTCACGATCAACCGGCAAGGCGTGCTGCCCAGGATCATCGAGGCACCACCCACCGGCCACGGCTACTGCCACGAGTTCGCCGAGGCCACATTGCGGATCCTCGCGGGCGAGACGGAGTCGCCGACGATGCCCCTCGACGACACCCTCGAAGTGATGCGGATCCTCGATGACTGCCTCCGCTATGCCGGCGTCAGCCACACCGAAGCCGACATGTCCGAGGATCTTCAGTAACGCTCCTTGAGGTGCGAGCGAAGCGAGCCTCGAAAGGAGCGAAACTCGAGAAGGAGTGAGCCTCGACAAGGAGCAGACGCGCAGGTCCAACGGTTCCAGCGCGAGGATCCGCACCCGCCCTGACCCTCGTCGATAATCCCCGTTTCCGATTCAGGCACTAGGCTGTCCGCCATGCCTGAGTTCTCGAACACACAGAACCACGTTGCGGACGAATCTCCGAACACCGATGTGCGCGCACTCGGTCCCACCTCGACTCCCACGCACCCGCTGGCCACCGCGCCCGTCGGCTCTCCCGCTCACTCGGTTGATGGCTTCGTGCGCGAGTTCCTGCACGAGCTGAACACCAACCAGGGCGTGACGCTGTCGCAGTCGAGCCCCAACGACCAGTACCTCGCTCTCGCCAGCACCGTGAAGAACTACCTCATGGCGCGCTGGCTCGAGACCAACCGCAAGACCCACGAGGCCAAGACCAAGACCGTCGGTTACCTCTCCGCCGAGTACCTGCTGGGCCGTCAGCTCGGCAACGCGCTGCTCGCCGCCGATCTGAACGAGATCGCCGACAACGCGCTGCGCCTCTGCGGCCTCGACCTCGCCACCCTGCGTGCGCAAGAGGTGGAGCCCGGCCTCGGTAACGGCGGCCTCGGTCGTCTCGCCGCCTGCTTCATCGACTCCCTCGCCACCATGAACGTGCCCTGCATCGGCTACGGCATCCGCTACGAGTACGGCATCTTCCGCCAGACCTTCGTCGACGGCCGTCAGGTCGAGCAGCCCGACACCTGGCTGCAGCTGGGTGCTCCCTGGGAGTTCCCGCACCCCGAATCGGCCGTCCAGGTCAACTTCGCCGGACATACCGAGAGCTACGTCGGTTCCGACGGCCGCGAGCGCACCAAGTGGGTTCCGGGCTGGAATGTGCTGGGCGTGCCCTACAACTACATGGTCCCCGGCTACCTCAACGGCCGCGTCAACACGCTGCGCCTGTGGTCGGCACAGGCCACCAAGGCGTTCGACCTGCAGATCTTCAACTCCGGCGACTATGCCCAGGCCGTGCGCGCCCAGACCTTCGCGGAGAACATCTCCAAGGTGCTCTACCCCGAGGACTCCACCCCGCAGGGCAAGGAGCTGCGCCTCCAGCAGCAGTACTTCTTCGTGGCCTGCTCGCTGCGGGACTTCCTCGACAACGAGCTCGAAGAGGACTTCGACCTGCACAACCTGCACGAGCGGATCCACTTCCAGCTCAACGACACCCACCCCGTCATCGCGGTGCCGGAGCTGATGCGCATCCTGATCGACGAGAACGACTTCGAGTGGCGCGAGGCGTGGGAAGTCACCAAGCAGTGCTTCGCCTACACCTGCCACACCCTGCTGCCTGAGGCACTCGAGGTGTGGTCCACCGACCTGCTCGGCCGCCTGCTGCCGCGCCACCTGGAGATCATCTTCAAGATCAACGAGCAGTTCCTCGTCGAGGTGCGCGAGCAGTTCCCCGGCGACGAGCTGCGCGCCCGTCGCATGTCGATGATCGCCGAGCACCCGGAGCAGGGCGTCCGGATGGCCTACCTGGCCACCGTCGCCGGCACCAAGGTCAACGGCGTGGCGGCCCTGCACTCGCAGCTGCTGCGCGACAAGGTGCTGCCCGACTTCTCCGAGCTGTGGCCCGAGAAGTTCACCAACGTGACCAACGGCGTCACCCCCCGTCGGTTCGTCCGGATGGCCAACCCTAAGCTCTCGGAGCTGATCAACGACGCCATCGGCACCGGCTGGGTCACCGACCTGGAGCGCCTGAAGGAGCTGGAGCCCTACGCCGACGATCCGGAGTTCCGCGCCAAGTTCGCCGAGGTGAAGGCCTGGAACAAGCGCCGCCTCACCGCGCTGCTGAAGGTGCGCGACGGCATCGAGCTGCCCGACGGCCATCTGCTCGACGTGAT
Source organism: Tessaracoccus caeni (assembly GCF_029211185.1). GTDB lineage: Bacteria > Actinomycetota > Actinomycetes > Propionibacteriales > Propionibacteriaceae > Arachnia > Arachnia caeni. Next base: position 108,078 of record NZ_JARGDO010000014.1, on the reverse strand, counting down.
GGTCAAGCGCCTGCATGAGTACAAGCGCCAGTCGCTGAAGCTGCTGCACATCGTCTCGCTATACGAGCAGGTGCTCTCCGGCAAGCTCGCCGCCGCCGACCTCACGCCGCGCACCGTCGTGTTCGGCGCCAAGGCCGCTCCCGGCTACAAGATGGCCAAGGACACCATCCACCTGATCAACAAGGTGGCCGCCAAGGTGAACGCCGATCCGATCCTCGAGGGTCGCCTGAAGGTGGCCTTCCCGGCCAACTACAACGTGACCTTGGCGGAGAAACTGATCCCCGCCGCCGACTTGTCGGAGCAGATCTCCCTGGCCGGCATGGAGGCCTCGGGCACCGGCAACATGAAGTTCGCCCTCAACGGCGCGCTTACCATCGGCACGGACGACGGCGCCAACGTCGAGATCCGCGAACTGGTGGGTGACAAGCACTTCTTCCTGTTCGGCATGGACGAGCCGGCCGTGGCCGAGCTGGGCGCCAAGGGCTACAACCCCGGCTCCTACTACGAGTCCAACGAGCAGCTGCGCGGCGCCATCGACCTGATCCTGTCGGGCCACTTCTCCGAGGGCGACCCGCACCAGTTCGACTCCGTCGCCTACAACTGGCTGAACCAGGACCGTTTCATGACCCTGGCCGACTTCGCGTCTTACGTCGAGGCCCAGGGCAAGGTGGAGGAGCGCTACGCCGACCAGGATCTGTGGACCCGTTCCGCCATCCTGAACGTCGCCCGCACCGGCTACTTCAGCTCTGACCGCTCCATGCGCGACTACCTGCGTCGCATCTGGAACACCCAGCCGATGCTCTGACCGGCCGCCCCAACCACGGGTTCCTGTTGAAGCGCATCTGGAACACCCAGTCGGTGCTTCGATCGGCTGCCCCACCCACCAGTCCCTGAGGGATGTCCGCCCGGCAGACAGTCGTGAGCCGAATGGCTGAGTAGCGGACATCGTCTCGAAGGGCTCGCGGGGGCAGCGGGGTCTAGAAAGGGAGGGTTTCCACCGTCTTCGGTGGAAACCCTCCCTTTCTGCTGTGTCAAGCTCTTCGACGTGCCTGTCTCCGGTGGCGTCACGGCGCCTCACACCACGCTCTTCGAGGTGCGAGGCCGTTCGCGGCCGAGCCTCGAGGAGAGCGTGACCGCGTCTGAGGACTGGTGGTCAGGGTCTGGTGGTCGGGACCGTCGTGTTCCGGATGGCGGTGGAGCCGAGGTCTGGATTTATGGCTGGCTGGGTTGGTCGCACTGTGTAATACGTACAGAGCGAGGACTATAGCCAGCCATATGTACGCGACCGTCCAGTTCGTCATCCCTCAGGTCGGTTGGGCAGCTCAGCGATCGGTGACGAAAGCCGCTGACACGCCGTCGGTTGTTGCGAGCAAGCGGGCCGATGCAAGGTGTCGTCGGGATTCCGCCAGAAGCGCTTGAGCGTGTGCTCGGTTGGGTTGGACTCGTTCCAACTGTCCGCGCTGGACAAGAAAGTCGGTGGCCGGGGCGTCGGGACGCCAGTCAAGAGGATGGGACGGACGGCGGTCAGGCATGATGCTCCTCATCGTCGATCAGGGTGATGAGAGGTCGGGATGTGACGGTCGCGAGGAAGGGGTCGGTTTGGGTGTGCCAGGCGTCGGGCGAGGCTCTGTGAATGTTCACTTCGGTGTGAAGGCGATGCCCTGCTCCCTCGGCAACATCTAGCAGTGTGCTCCTCGACGGGTTGCCCACGACCAGCACGTCAAGGTCTCGGGGTGGGGGGCCGGTCTGTCCTGTGCGGCGCGCGGCCCAGGAGCCGTAGATGTAGGCCTTGTCTACTCCAGGCACGTGTGAGAGCAGGGCGCGGAGCAGTGGTTCGGGCCCGTAGGTCTCGGTGATGATCTGGGACATCGGTGCCCATAGAGGATGTTCGGTGTTTGCACGGACCAAGCGGTTGTTGCCCTCACGTCGGTCTCGCAGGACGTCAGCGTCGATCAGGCGAGTTACCTCCCGGTGTGCGACAGCAGGAAGCAGACCTGTGCGTCGGCTGATCTCGGAGATCGACAGTTCCTGGGTTGGGTCGAGCATGGTCTCGGCAAGGACCGCTCCCTGTGCGTCGGAACGCAGGAACGGGGTGAGCGCCGAGGGTGCAGTCTTCACAAAAGATGATAATAGATTCAGGTTATGTGAATGACAAGAGTGGGTTGGAGGTTAGGGGGCTACCAAGTTTGGTGGCACCCTGCTGGTTGCGCTTGCCCTTCGAGACCATGCTCGCGTTCGTGTCGAAGCAACTAGGGTCTGTTGCGGAAGTGGTGGCCGTAGCGAGCGGCGTCATGGTGCGTCATATGCAAGGCGCAGGAGGAAAACGCTAGTGGACCTAACGTTGACGAGTGCAACGAAGCAGATGGCGTGCCAGGGCGTCGCGTAGTAGGCCACTTCCACTTTCGCAACAGACCCTAGCGCTCGTGGCCGGGTTCTGTTTCTTGGGTGCCGGATATTCCTTTCGAGGCTTCAGCCCTGGGGCTCGTTCCGGGTGCTGAGGAGCGAGGAACGAGCGTCTCGAAGTGCGCCCTGGGGCCTCCGCGCCTCAAGGAGCGTCATTTCACAGTGCGACGACGGTGCCGGCGGCGGCGCTCTCCTGGGCGGCGGCGACGATGCGGAGGGTCCGGAGGCCCACCTCGCCGTCGGGCTGCGGGGCTACACCGGTGCGGACGCCGTCGAGGAAGGCGTCCAGCATCGAGCGGTCGAGGTCGACGCCGTAGCTCAGCCAGACGCCGTTGCGGGTGGCCTCGTTGAAGCCGTCGACGTGCTGGGCGAAGGGATCGATGGTTGCGCTGGCCTCGGTGCCCACCACCTCGAGGGTCAGGCCGCCCCAGGTGGGGGCGTGATCGGGCTGGCTCCAGGAGCAGTCGATCGTCGCGTTGAGTCCGCCCGGGTAGGAGACGCTGACCAGGCCGCCGGTCTCCGCCTGCACCTGCGGCTTGTCGGCATGCAGGATCCGGTTGCTGACCGCCCGCACCGACGTGGCTTGCTCCCCGCCCAGCAGCGCGTCGAGCAGGTCGGCGACGTGCACCACGTGGTCCGCCATCGCACCGCCTCCGGAGAGTTCCGGATCGGTGAACCATGAGCGCGAGCCGACGGGGATCTGGCCGTTGTTCGTGCCGGTGGCCAGCAGCAGGTGGCCGAGGCCGCCCTGATCGACCAGGGCCTTCAGCGCGGCGAACTGTGGAGAGAAGCGCACGGGGTAGGCGGTCATCAGGAAGACGCCGGCGTCGCGGCAGGCGGCGACCATCGCATCGCCGTCGGCCACGGTGGTGGCCAGCGGCTTCTCGCACAGCACGTGCGCCCCCTCGGCGGCGGCGCGCAGCACGAGGTCGCGGTGCCGGGTGTTCTCGGAGCAGACCACCACGGCGTCAGGCCCCCAGGCGAAGAGCTCGTCGTAGGTATCGACGTAGGCCACGCCCAGCTCGTCGGCGAAGGCACGCCCGCGCACCTCGCCCGCGGGACCGTTGGCCCCGTCGGGATCGGCGCACAGCAACTCGATGTCGGGCATCTCGCGCAGCAGCGACGCGTAGCCCGCGGCGTGCACGTGCGCGAAAGACAACAGGCCGATCTTCATCGCGCAACCTCCTGGAGAACAACGGCCTCGCCGTGTCCGATCGGCAGACACTGGGGCTGCCTCGTCGCCGAGATCAACTGGCTACGACGTCTTCCGGATCCAAGGTTCATGAGGCGACCTCCTCGAAAGCCACGGCCGCGCCGCGCTCGATCGACTCCAGGACGGCAAGGGCGAGGCGTACTGCGATGAAGCCGTCGTGCGCCGAGACGCGCGGGACGGGCCCGCCGGCGAAGGCTTCGGCGAACTCGCGCAGCTCCGTCAGATACGGCGACTCGACGAAGCCCAGATCCGGCAGCATCGCCCCGGCCGCGGCAGAGGCGCCGCGATCCAGCCGGAACGACTTCTCGTCGCGGGTGTCGAAGCGCAGCACGCCCCCGTCGCCGGCGACGTGGAACGAGGTCCAGAAGGTGGTTCCAGGAGCGCCCCACACCGCCCGTACATTGCTGATCGCGCCGGAGGCGTGGGTGAGCACGGCGTCGGCCACCGAGACCTCAGCCCCGGACTCGGAGCGCCCTCGTGATGCCGTCGCATACACCTCGGTCACCTCGCCCATCACCCAGCGCGCGATGTCGAGGTCGTGGATCATCAGGTCGAGCACGACGCCACCCGACTGCGCCTCGTCGGAGAACCACTCGGCCCACGTCGGGAAGCTCCCGGTGCGGGTGAAGCGGGCCACCGCCGGGGCGCCGATCGTGCCGTCGACGACCGCCTGGTGCATCGCCGCGTACTCGGGGAAGAACCGCACCACGTGGCCGGGATAGAGCTGGCGGCCCAGGTCCGCCGCCAGGGAGGCCAACGCCCGGGCGTCCTCGGCGCTGCGGCCCAGCGGCTTCTCGCACACCACGTCCTTACCCGCACGCAGCGCCCGCTCGGCCAACTCGCGGTGCGTCGGAGTGGGGGTGACGATGTCGACGATGTCGCTCGCGGCGAGCACCTCGTCGAGGCTGCCGACGACGGTGCCGCCCCCGCACTCCGCGACCAGGGCGTCGGCCCCAGCCTCCGAGTAGACGACGACATCGGCTCCGAGGGAGAGCCAGGCAGGCAGATGGGATCTGGCGATCCCTCCCGCGCCGACCATCCCTACTCTGCGTCTCAGCTGAAAATCGACCACCGCCCGATTCTCCTCCTCCCGCCACCCTCCAAACAAGGAAGATCCACCAAGACTGGCCGATCTTCCGGAGTCCGTTGCCGAAAAGTGGCCACTACCCGCATCCCCGTCGGGACGGGGGTGAGGCGGTGGCCACTTTTACGGTGTCTCATACCGAAAATCGGCCATTGGTCGATTTTCCGGTGTCTATCGCCGAAGATCGGCCACTACCCTGCACGTCCGCCGGAGCGGGAGGTGGGGTGGTGGCCACTTTTACGGTGTCTCGTACCGAAAATGGGCCATTGGCCGATTTTCCTGGTTAGCGGCGACCCTGGGGAGGGGCGCCGGTTGGCGGGGTGGGTAGTCGAGTGAGGAGCGGGTCAGGCCTTGCGGAGCGTGAGCCGGATGCCCAGTTCCGGATCCTCGCCCGAAGGCTCGGCCACCTCACCCTGGGTGAGCTCGACGGCCAGCACCTCGTCGGCGATCGCGGATGCGTGCGCGGCGATCGCCTCGGCCAGCTCGCCCGAGGCCTCGACGCGCACCACGATGCGGTCGGTGACCTCTAGGCCGGCCTTCTTGCGGGCGTCCTGGATGAACCGGATGGCTTCGCGGGCCAGGCCGCTCTTGATCAGCTCGGGCGTCAGCTCCAGATCGAGCGCGACGGTCTCGCCCTGCTCGTTGATCACCGACCAGCCCTCGCGCGGCCGCTCGCTCAGCACCACGTCGTCGGCCGTGACCTCGATGGTCTCGCCGTCGAACTCGAAGCTGGCCTTGCCGGCCTCACGCAGGTCGGCGGCCAGCTTGGCGGCGTCGAGCTCCGCGATGGCCTTGGCGATCAGCGGGGTGCGCTTGGCGAAGCGCTTGCCCAGCGAGCGGAAGTTGCCCTTGGCGAAGTAGTCGACGAGGTCGCCGGCGGAGGCGAAGGAGTCGACGTTCTCCACGTTCAACTCGGCCTTGATCTCGGCCTGCAGCTCGGGGGAGAGGCGCTCCATCATGGCGCTCGGCACCAGGATTCGGCCGAGGGCCTGGCGGATCTTCACCTTCGACTCGGCGCGCGCCGCACGGCCCAACTCGACGGCGCGGCGGGTGAGCTGCATCGCCTGCTCGAGCTGCGGGTTGAGCAGCGACTCGTCGGCCACCGGCCAGTCGGCCAGGTGCACGGACGCCGGACCTTCGGGATCGGCAGCGTGGAACAGATCCTGCCAGACACGCTCGGTGACGAACGGCATGATCGGCGCCAGCAGGCGGGTCACCGCGTCGAGGGTCTCGTGCAGCGTCCACAGCGCGCCGGGCTCTCCGGCCCAGAAACGACGACGGGAGCGCCGCACGTACCAGTTCGAGAGGTCGTCGACGAAGCCAGCCAGCAGGATGCCGGCGCGCTGGGTGTCGAAGTCGGTGAGTGCGGCGGTGACGTCGCGGATCAGGGCCTGGGTGGCCGAGGTCAGCCAGCGGTCGAGGACGTGGCGCTCGGCCACGGCCGGCGCCTCGCCCATCGGCGCCCAGCTGGCGGCGCGCGCGTACAGCGACTGGAAGGCGACGGTGTTCCAGTAGGTCAGCAGCACCTTGCGCACCGTCTCGCTGAGCGTCTGGTCACCCACGCGGCGGGCCATCCATGGCGAGCCGGAGCAGGCCATGAACCAGCGCACCGCGTCCGCTCCATGCTTGTCCATCAGCGGGATGGGCTCCAGGATGTTGCCGAAGTGCTTGCTCATCTTGCGCCCGTCGTCGGCCAGCAGGAGGCCGAGACACACGACGTTCTTGTAGCTCGACTCGTCGAACACCAGCGTGCCGACCGCCATCAGCGAGTAGAACCAGCCGCGGGTCTGGTCGATGCCCTCGCAGATGAAGTCGGCGGGGTAGTTCTTCTCCAACTTCTCGGCGGAGCCGGGCGCGTGCGGGTAGCCCCACTGTGCGAACGGCATGGCGCCGGAATCGAACCACGCGTCGATCACCTCGGGCACCCGGTGGTAGGTGTGCCCGTCGCGCTCGATCACGACGTCGTCGATGAACGGGCGGTGCGGGTCGAGCTCGCTGAGGTCGCGACCGGTGAGCTCGCCCAGCTCGGCCAGCGAGCCGATGCAGATCAGATCCTTGGGATCGTCGTCGTTGCGCCAGACCGGCAGCGGGGTGCCCCAGTAGCGCGAACGGGACAGCGCCCAGTCGATGTTGTTGTTCAGCCAGTCGCCGTAGCGGCCGTGCTTGATCGAGTCGGGGTACCAGTTGGTGGCCTCGTTCTGCGCGATCAGCTCGTCCTTGCGCTGCGTGGTGCGGATGTACCACGACGGCATGGCGTAGTAGATCAGCACGGTGTGGCAGCGCCAGCAGTGCGGGTAGGAGTGCTCGTAGTGGAGCACCCGGAACATCAGGCTGCGCTCTTCCAGGTCGGCGACCAGCGTGGGATCGGCGTCCTTGAAGAACTGCCCGCCCACCAGGCCGACGCTCTCCTCGAAGGTGCCGTCCGGGCGGATCGGGTTGACGAACGGCAGCCCGTAGCGACGGCACACCGCCATGTCGTCCTCGCCGAAGGCCGGGGCCTGGTGGACGAGGCCGGTGCCGTCCTCGGTGGTGACGTAGGTGGCAAGAACGACGACGTGAGCCGGCGCCGGGAACTCGACCAGCTCGAACGGGCGCTGATAGGTCCAGGACTCCATCTCGCTGCCAAGGAACGAGTCGGTGAGGGTCCACTCCTCGCCCAGCACCTTCTCGGCCAGCGGCTCGGCGATGATCACCGAACGCTGCTCGGGGTGCGTCGCCAGGCGGTAGGTGACCTCGGGGTGCGCGGCGACGGCGGTGTTGGAGACCAGCGTCCATGGCGTCGTCGTCCACACCAGCAGGTCTGCGGCGCCGGCGTGCGGGCCGGAGGTGAGCGGGAAGCGCACGTAGACCGACGGGTCGGTGACATCCTCGTAGCCCTGCGCCAGCTCGTGATCCGACAGCGTGGTGCCGCACCGCGGGCAGTACGGCGCGACGCGGTAGTCCTCCTCCAGCAGTCCCTTGTCGAAGATCTGCTTGAGGCCCCACCACACCGACTCGACGTACGGCGTCGACATCGTGACGTAGGCCTCGTCCAGGTTCACCCAGTAACCCATCCGCTCGGTCAGTTCGGTGAAGGCGTCGACGTGGCGCAGCACCGATTCGCGGCACTTCGCGTTGAACGGCTCGATGCCGAAGGCCTCGATGTCCTGCTTGCCGGAGAAGCCCAGCTCGCGCTCGACGGCGATCTCGACGGGCAGGCCGTGGCAGTCCCAGCCGGCCTTGCGCTCGACGCGATAGCCCTGCATGGTGCGGAAGCGGGGGAACAGGTCCTTGAACACGCGCGCCTCGATGTGGTGCGTGCCGGGCATGCCGTTGGCGGTGGGCGGGCCCTCGTAGAAGGTCCACGGCTGGCCGTTTACGGTCTTGGCCAGCGACGCCTCGAACGTGCCGCGCTCCTGCCAGAGCTTCAGCACGTCGTGTTCCATCGCGGGGAAGTCCACCTGGGCGGGGACCGCGTTGTACAGGTTTGCAGAACTGGGGGTGGTCATCGGTTCCTCTTCGTCGTCATCGGCGAAGGGACGAGCCGAAGCCCGCGGTACCACCCTTCTTGGACGTCGGCGTGCGTCGACGTCCCGCTCAGTTGTCGCCCGCGGCCGGTTCTAGTGAGCCCCGACTGGGCGGGACCGTTCTTCCGGCAGCTCCGAGGTGATGGCCTCATCAATGCCTTGCGGATGCAACGGCCATTATGCGTCAGGAGGTTGCATCGGGCAAACACCCGCGCTCTTCGAGGTGCGAGGCCGTTCGCGGCCGAGCCTCGAGGAGAACCAGCGCGAGAATCCGCAGAAACCCATCCTCCATGCAACTAAGCTCCTCGGCTGCCGGTCGCTCTCCTCGAGGCTCCGCTGCGCTCCGCACCTCGAAGAGCGTCAGGGGCGGACCCCATCCTCCACACGACTACGCGTTCGGCTGCCGGTGGCTCTCCTCGAGGCTCCGCTGCGCTCCGCACCTCGAAGAGCGTCAGGGGCGGACCCCATCCTCCACACAACTACGCGTTCGGCTGCCGGTCGCTCTCCTCGGGGCTCCGCTGCGCTCCGCACCTCGAAGAGCGTCACGGGTGGACGGCGCGGATGATCGCGTCGATGGTGGCCTTCACCGAGGGGACGCGGTCGGCGCCTCGGGCCGTGACCAGGTGGATCGTGCGGCCATCCGCAGTGGGCAGTGGTTTCGCGACGATGCCCGGCAGCAAGGGGAAGGAGTCCACGGCCATGCGGGGCAGCAGGGCGACGCCGATGCCTTGAGCGACGAGGCCCTCGACCGCGGCGACGTTGTCGGTCTCGAAGGCGATCCGTGGCGTGAAGCCTGCTCGGTCGCAGACCTCCAGCAGGTGGCCGCGGCACCGCGGGCAACCGGCGATCCAGCTCTCTCCGGCGAGGTCGGAGAGATCGATCCCGGTGCCTCGGGCGGCGGGGTGGTCGCGAGCGAGGATCGCGAGGAGGTCGTCGCCCCCGATCGAGCGCACCGACAGGCCGTGCGCGCTCGGATCGTGCGGATCGTTGCGATCCCCGGGGTAGCTGAAGGTGAGCGCGATGTCAGCGCGGTCGTCGCGCACCGCGTCGACGGCCTCGGGTGGCTCCGCCTCGACGTAGGTGACGGCGAGTCCGGGGTGCCGGTCGGCCAGATCGGCGAGCATCCGCGGCACCACGGTAGGGGAGGCCGAGGGGAACCCGATCAGACGCACCCGGCCGGCGCGCAGGCCACGGAACTCCGCCAGTTCCTCGGCGGCGGCGTCGAGCGCCGTGGTGACCGCGGGGGCGTGGCGCGCAAGGATGCGGCCGGCCTCGGTGAGCCGCACCGTGCGGCCGATCCGCTCCACCACGGGAAGCTTGATCCGTCGCTCCAGCCGCTTGAGCTGCTGGCTCACCGCGGGCTGGCTGAAACCCAATGCCTCCGCAGCGGCGGTGAGGGAACCGCGGTCGGCGATCGCCTTCAGGACGCGCAGGGACTGCACGTCGAGTTCGGGTTCCAGATCGGAAGCATCCATTCCTCAATCATAAGGAAACAGCATGTATCTCATCCGATACCTGTTCTAGACGAATGAAATGTGGAGCGGCAGGCTGGAAGCATGTTGAAGTCGCTCCGCTCCCGCCCCACGATCGCTCACGCACGCGACGCGTTCGCTGGTGGGCGCGGCTACCTGGCGGCCTGCACCACCGGCCTGCCGACGCGGGCGACTCGTGCGGCCATGATCGTCGACCTGAACGAGGCGGCCGCTGGGCGACCTAACGCCGCTCGTTACCAGGCGGTCGCCGAGCGCGCCCGGGCGCACTTCGCCTCCCTCGTCCGGGTCTCGCCGGACCGCGTCGCGATCGGATCGCAGACCTCCGTGCTCGCCTCGCTGATCGCGGCCTCGCTGCCCGACGGCGCGGAGGTGCTGGTGCCCGACCGAGACTTCTCCTCGATGGTGCTGCCGTTCGTGCATGCGGGACGCGGCATCAGGGTGCGGGCTGTGCCTCTCGACGGGCTCGTCGACGCGATCCGCCCCGGCACCGACCTCGTCGCGTTCTCGATCGTGCAGTCCGCCACCGGCGAGGTTGCGGATGCCGATGCGATCGTCGCCGCCGCCGCGAGCTGTGGCGCCAGGACGTTGTGCGACGCCACCCAGGCCGTCGGGTGGCTGCCCGTCGATGCCTCCCGCTTCGACGCCCTCGTCTGTCACGCCTACAAGTGGCTGTGTGCGCCTCGAGGGGTGGCCTTCCTCGCGCTCCGGGATGAGTTCGCGGCGACCCTGCGCCCCGTGCATGCCGGTTGGTACGCAGGCTCCGATCCGTGGTCGTCCTGCTACGGCGGTGAGGTCGAGCTCGCCGCTGACGCTAGCCGTTTCGACGTCTCTCCGGCCTGGCAGGCCTTCGTTGGAGCGGAGCCCGCGTTGGAACTGTTCGCCGGCCTCGATCGCGATGAGCTGTATGCCTACACCACAGGCCTCGCTGCGGCCTTCCGTGAGCGCCTCGGGCTGCCCGAGCCCAGTCATCCCAGCGCGATCGTCACCTGGGAAGATCCGGACGGTGCCGATCTCGCTCGCCTTGCCGCCGCTGGCATCGTCGCCTCCGGTCGCGACGGGCGCGCCCGCGTCGCCTTCCACGTCTTCAACGACGCCTCCGACGTCGACCTGGCCGCCAGGGCTCTTTGCTCTTAGAGGTCCCCGTCCCGCCCGAACTGTAAATAAGTGTAAATAACTGTAAAATTTACATGTTAATGCGAGTGTTGGGGTCAGGATTCGTCGGTGAGGCGAGCGGTCAGATCCGCGGTTGGCGCCCATTCGATACGTCGTCCGCGCTGGAAGTGCTCGAGGATCCCGTGTTCTTCGAGGTGATTCAGATCGGTGCGTGCGGTCTGGAGCGTGATCGCGTGGCTGGAGGCATGGCTCTGGGCGGTGAACACCGTGTTCGGGTCGGCGATGGCGCGCTGGACCAATGCCACCTGCCGATGGTTCAGGCCCAGGTGCCGCGCCCAGGTGGTCGCTTCCCGCAACTCTGTCTGCCGCTCGTCGAGGTAGCTCTGGAGCGCCTCGAGTGCACGGCGAATCACGTCGAGCTGGTGCACAAGGAAGTAGGTTACGTCGCCGTCGTCGGTCTCCGTGTCCAGATAGGCCTTCGCGTACTTCGCCGGAGCGGCGTAGAGCAGGCTGGAGATGCTCAAATACTCCATGAGCCAGTGGCCTTCGCGTAGAGCGACCCAGTAGAACAGCGCCCGGGCTGTGCGCCCGTTGCCGTCGACGAAGTAGTGGTCGTAGCCCATCATGAAGTGCGTGATGATCGCCCGGGCAAGGGGGTGTAGCCACCCCGTGTTTGCGTCGGTGGAGTTCGCGAACTGACAGAGTTGCTCGAGCCTCTCTGGAAGTTGGTCGGCCGGTGGGGGATCGTGGGCGATGGTGTCGTCCTCGCCACCGACGACGACGCGGTCCTCGCCCGGTTGCTGGATCCGTCCCTCGTCTGCCGCGTCGTCGAGCGTTCCCTCGGTGACAATGGCATGCAGCTGGAGGATGGCTTCGGGGGTGATGGGGTCGTGGGTGTGTTCGCGGATCCACTGCATGGCGGCAAAGTTGTTCGCGACCATGCGCTCCCCCCTGGTCCGCGGCCGACGCCGGGTGCGCAGCATCTCAGCGGCCTGTCGCCGAGTCGTCGCTGCGCCCTCGAGCAGGCTTGACGAGATCGCCTCCTCGCGCAGGGAGCTCATCAGATAGCGGTCCCGTTGGGCGTCTCCGAGCACTTTCTCTCCGGTGCCGAGTCGTCCTGCGGTTGCGATGCAGATCTCGTAGAGAGCCTTGTTCACGTCGGGAGGGGTTGCGACGACGAAAGGCCGGCCTTCCTTGTCTCGGAGTGAAAGTGGCTCGGTGGCCCGGCTGAACTTGATGCCGACCCACCATTGTTCGGGAGTGAGGCCGTCCGGCGCGGGGCGCCGTCGCACCTTGTCCCAGCTCGGGTAGTCGGACACCTGGCGTCCTGCCTCGACTGCCCTCACCAAGGTGGAGGGATCCAGGTTGGTAAGAAGGGTGGCGACGCTGGGTGGCTTGCTGGGTAGCCTCATTCGCCAAGTGTAAGCGAACTGTAAATTACTGTAAAATTTACAGTTCCTGTTTAGAGATTCTGCCGTCTACTGGCGGGATCTCTTGGGTTTTCCTCTGGTTGCGTACGGCGTTGGCGGCGGTGCCTCGCTTGGGGGCAGGATGGGCGCATGGCTATCTTCGATGTCCCGCTGGAGGAACTGCGTCGTCGTCGCTCCATCAAATGGAGCCGGTTCGAGCCTGACGTGCTGCCGATGTTCGTCGCGGAAATGGACGCGCGGCTGGCCGAGCCGATCGCCGAGGCGCTGACCCGCTCGATCGCGCTGTCGGACAGCGGTTACCCGGAGCAGCCCGACTACCAAGACGCCTTCATCGCCTACGCCGCCGATACCTGGAACTGGCAGATCGACGGCGCCGACATCAAGCTGGCCGGCGACGTGATGCAGGGCATGCGCGACGTGCTGGCCGCGGTCACCGAGCCCGGCGACCACGTCGTGATCAACCCGCCGATCTACCCGCCGTTCCGTGGCATCTGCAAGGCCACTGGACGCCAGACTCTGGAGGTGCCGCTGACGGAGGCCGGCCGGCTGGATCTCGACGGGCTTGCCGAGGCCTTCAGCGGGGCTCGTGGCGTGAAGCCCACGGCCTATCTGCTCTGCTCTCCGCATAATCCCAACGGCACGGTGCACACTCTGGAGGAGCTCACGGCGGTGGCCAGGCTGGCCGCCGATCACGACGTCGTGGTGATCGCCGACGAGATCCACGCTCCGCTCACCCCCGCGTCGCATATCCCCTACCTTGAGGTGCCCGGCGCCGATAACGCGTATGTGGTTACCTCGGCCTCCAAGTCGTGGAACCTGGCCGCCTACAAGGCAGGCCTGATCGTCGCGGGGCCGGGTGCGCGTCGTGTCTTCAATGCCCTGCATCCCATGGTGAGCGAGTGCGCGAGCTACGCGGGCATCATCGCCCACACCGCGGCCCTCAACGACGCGCGCGACTGGCCGCTGCAGGTGGCCGATGAGGTCGCGCAGCACAAGCGGCTGCTCGCCGACGAACTGTCCGCGCAGCTGGGCCTGACCTATGAGCCCTCCGAAGGCACGTACCTGGCCTGGGTGGACTGCTCCCCGCTGGGCTTGGACTTCCCGGCCAAGCAGTTCCATGAGGTGGGCCGCGTGCGCTTCAACCTTGGCACCGACTTCTCCCTCGACGCGAAGCAATGGGTGCGCATCAACCTGGCCGCCTCGCCCGACGTGATCCGCGAGGCCGTCGCCCGGATGGCCCGTACGTTTTCGTAGCCACTGCACCGGCGGCTGGCAGTCGGCGATGTCCATGCTCGTAGCGTGAAATCTGCATGATTCGAACCTGGAAATCTGCATGATTCAGAGTGCGAAATCTGTTAGTTAGGCGCCTGGGGTTTCTGCGCTACGGCGTCAGACGTCCTGCCAGTCAGACCTCGGTGCGGTGGAAGTTCAGGTAAGACCGCGACGGCGTCGGGCCGCGCTGGCCCTGGTAGCGCGAGCCGTACTTCTCGGAGCCGTAGGGGTTCTCCGGCGGTGAGGTGAGGCGGAAGAAGCACAGCTGGCCGATCTTCATCCCTGGCCACAGCTTCACCGGTAGCGTCGCCATGTTGGACAGTTCAAGGGTGACGTGACCGGAGAAGCCGGGATCGATGAAGCCCGCCGTCGAGTGCGTCAGGATGCCCAGACGGCCGAGCGACGACTTGCCCTCCAGGCGCGCCGCGACGCCGGTGCCGAGCGTCACCAGCTCCAGCGTCGAGGCCAGCACGAACTCGCCGGGGTGCAGGATGAAGGGCTCTCCCTTCGGCGGCTCGACCAGGCGGGTCAGCTCGGGCTGCTCCTCGGCGGGGTCGATGGTGGCGTAGCGGTGGTTCTCGAATACCCGGAAGTACTTGTCGATGCGCACGTCGACGCTGGCGGGCTGGACCATCGCCTCGTCCCACGGGTCGAGTTGTATTCCGCCGGAGGCCACCTCGGCCAGGATGTCGCGGTCGCTGAGCAGCATGGCAGCAGCCTAGTGGCAGCGCGGGCCGACGAGCCGGCGAGAACCGGATACTTGGATGCATGGAATACGTGTCCAGAGTGCCGCGGCCACCGCTGAACGGGCTGATCGATGACCTCTACTACTTGCAGGGGTCGCCGCCATACACTCGTCTGATGCTGCCGCCCGCACCGACGGCGCTGTTCATCGTCAATCTCGGGGCACCATTCCGAATCCGCGGCGGCGACGATGTCGAAACATCCGAGTATGCCGACGGCTGTGTGGTTGCTACACCCACTCGCGCATGGGACTTCAGCTACCCCCTCTGGACGACATCCGTCGGCGCGCACGTCAAGCCCTGGGGCTTGGCGCCGTTCCTGCCGATGCCGGTGGCAGAACTGCGAGACCGGCCCGTCACGATAGAGCATGTCTGGGGCCGGGCTGCCGTAGCCGAGTTGCGAGACCGACTGGCCGCTGCGCACGGGCCGTCCGAAATGTTGAATCTGCTCGAAGACGCGCTGATACAACGGCTGCGCCAGAGCGCAGGTCTTGGCATGGTTAGCCACCTGAGCAAGCTCATCGCCGAGACCAGCGGGGCGGTTGCAATCGGCGAGTTGAGCGACGTAGCCGGCGTCAGCAACACCCATCTGGCGCTGCGATTCAAGGAGCTCATCGGAGTGACCCCGAAACGTCTGGCCCGCACCCAACGTTTTGCCTCGACCATGCTGGCGATCGACCCGGACGAGCCGATCGACTGGAGCGAGGTCGCGGCCGGCGCAGGCTACTTCGATCAGGCACATTTCGGCCACGAGTTCCGGGGATTCACCGGTCTCACGCCAACTCAGTACATCGAAGCACGTCGGCGTTTCATGCGAGAACACCCCGGTAGCGTTCTCGACGGCTGGGCATTGCCGCTTGATTTCTTACAAGACCGATAGCTCGCCGAGCTCCACACTTGGAGATACGCATCACGCAGAGGAGCCCCTTGTGAGCAATATCGTAATGAACGCCTCGGTATCGGTTGACGGTTTCATCGCCGACACGAACGATGACCCCGGCCCGCTTTTCGAATGGTTGGTCAGCGGCGAGGTGCCGTTGGATGACAGCGGCGCCCTGAATGTGTCGCAGGTGTCCTATGACTACATTCGTCCCTATTGGGACGAGATCGCGGTGACGATCGTCGGTCGCCACGTCTTCGACCTCACGGATGGTTGGGACGGCACGCCTCCCAGCGGAGTCGAACATGTGGTGGTCGTGACGCACCGTCCGGCACCCGAGGGCTGGAACGACGAGGCACCGTTTCATTTCGTAGGTAGCGTCGAGGAAGCCGTCGCTACAGCGCAGGAGCTCGCGGGCGATCGCGTGATTGAGGTCGCTGCAGGCGATGTCGGCGGCCAGCTTTTCGCCGCGGGCTTCGTCAGCGAAGTACGCATGGATGTCGCCCCCGTCGTGTTCGGGTCCGGCAAAAGGTACTTCGGCTCCGTCGACGTGCAGCAGCTCCTGGAAGACCCAGACGTTGTCATCCAGGGGACTCGCGTGCTTCACACGCGGTATCGCGTGCGTCGTTGATCATAGAAGGCTTAGAGGTGGACGGCGGACGAGGGGAGACGGCATGTCTGTGGGGTATCGCGGCGGGGGAGGACTACTCGGCCGGATGCGCGCCGACCCGGAACTGAAGAACCACAAGCTGTCTCGAGGGACGCTGCGTCGTGTCGTCGCCTACGGAAAGCCGTTCACGGGACTGCTGCTGATCTTCCTCGTCGTGGTCGTCGTCGCCAGCGCGCTGTCGGTGGCTCCGCTGCTGCTCTTCCAGCGGATCATCGACGACGGGGTGCTGGCGGGTGACACGCGGCTGATCGTGACGCTGTCGCTCGCGGTGGCCGGGATGGCGGTGGTCAACGCCGGCCTGGGCGTCGTCGAGCGCTGGTGCTCCGCCCGGATCGGTGAAGGGCTGATCCTGCGGCTGCGCACCCAGATCTACGACCACGTGCAACGCATGCCGATCGCCTTCTTCAGCCGCTCCAACACGGGCAAGCTGGTCTCGCGGTTGCAGTCCGACGTGACGGGCGCGCAGCAGGCCTTCACGTCGACGTTGTCGTCGGTGGTCAGCAACGGCATCACGGTGGCGTTGGTGCTGGGATCGATGCTGGTGCTGTCGTGGCCGCTCACCCTTGCCGCGCTCGTGTTGCTGCCGCTGTTCATGATCCCCGCGCGGCTGGTGGGCGTGAGGTTGGCCGGGCTGACGAAGGACCGGATGCAGGCCAATGCCGAGATGTCCGCGACGATGACCGAGCGGTTCTCCGTCTCCGGTGCGCTGCTGGTGAAGCTCTTCGGCACGCCCGAGAAGGAGTTGGAGCGGTTCACGGCGCAAGCGAGCGAGGTGGCCGACGGCGGCGTCAAGATCGCGATGACCACCCGCGTCTACATGACGGCGATGACCCTTGTCAGCGCTCTCGCCACCGCGATGTTCTATGGCTTCGGCGGCGTCGCGGCGGTGCGGGAGCAGTTGACGGTCGGCACGCTGACCGCGCTGGTGGCCCTGCTGGCCAGGCTCTACGGGCCGCTGATGCAATTGGTGTCCTTGCGCGTCGACGTGATGACCGCCCTCGTCAGCTTCGAGCGGGTCTTCGAGATCCTCGACCTGCCGCATGCGATCAAGGACGCGCCGGACGCGCACCCCATCGACGGCCCCGCCACCGTCGAGTTCCGCGACGTGTGGTTCACCTACCCTCCGGCCTCGGCCGTGTCGCTGGCGTCGCTCGGTCCTGGCAGCGTCACCCATGAGTCACCGTCGGAGCCGGTGCTGCGCGGCATCAGCTTCCGCGCCGACGCCGGGCAGACCGTCGCGCTGGTGGGGGCCTCGGGCGCCGGCAAAACCACCATCACTCACCTGCTGGCGCGGATCTACGACGCGGACTCCGGGGCCGTGCTGATCGGCGGCGCCGACGTGCGCCGCGCGACGCTCGCATCCCTGCGCGACCACGTCGGCTACGTCACCCAGGATGCGCACCTGTTCCACGACACCATCGGCGCCAATCTGCGCTACGCACGCCCCGACGCCACCGACGACCAGCTCTGGGCTGCGCTGGAGGATGCCCAAGTGGCCGGCGTGGTGCGTCGCCTGCCGGACGGGCTGGACACCGTCGTGGGCGACCGGGGCTATCGGCTCAGTGGCGGAGAACGCCAGCGCGTCGCGATCGCGCGGCTGCTGCTCAAGGCCACGCCGATCCTGGTGCTCGACGAGGCCACCGCCCATCTCGACTCCGAGTCGGAGGTGCTGGTGCAGCGGGCGCTCGACGCGGCCGCGGTGGGCCGCACCGTCGTGGTGATCGCGCATCGCCTGTCGACGGTGCGCAAGGCCGACCAGATTCTCGTCGTCGAGTCGGGACGCGTGATCGAGCGAGGCACGCACGCCGAACTGCTCGACACCGGCGGCGCCTACGCCAAGCTCTACGCGACGCAGTTCGCCGACTAGCTCTGCCGACTAGGTCGTTTTCCTCCGCACTGGCCCCTTCGGCCCCTAGTCTGGGTCGATGGAGAAGGTGGTGCCGAGCGCGATCAGACTGGTGACGTTGGCCGGATTGCTGGCGTTGATCGCCCAGCTCGTGCAGTCCTACCGGGAGCCGGAGTGGGTGTGGAACTTCCCTCCGCTCTTTCCTCAGATCCTCGTGCTACTGGTTCTGGTGATCATCTCCGGCTTCTGGGGCAAGGGATGGGCGATGCGGGCGCTGGTGATGACCGCTGCCGTCGTGTCGGCGGTGCTGCTGCTGTTCGCGTCCTACGGGGTGTTCGGTTTCGCGACGCTGCGGCAGAAGGATCTCTGCGTCTGGACCTATGAGTCCCTCCCCGCCGACCGGAAGGCAGAGGCCGGTCAGATCCCGGAGGGACGCGACGCGCGCCCAGCGGTGACGATCGACTGGCCGGGGGAGTACACCTGCACATGGACCGACCCCGAGGACAAGACCGAGGTGGCCACCTATACCCAGCCGCTCCTGGTGATGGCTCGGCACTTCGACATCTTCTGGGAGGGGTTGGGTAAGTAGACGTTGGCAGCGGCGATACGGCCAGAATCCACCAGGGTTCTGGCCGATTTTCGTCCCTAGACACCGGAAAATCGGCCATTGGCCGATTTTCCTGGATTGAGGGGGTGGGTCAGGTTGGTGGGGGCGGAGAAGTGGTGGGGCGGTGGGTGAGGAGAGGTGGTGGGGCGGTGGGTGAGGAGAGGTGTTCAGTAGGCGTCGTCGGCGGTGACTCCGTCGAGGACGGCACCCGAGCCGCTGAGGCCGAGACGCGTGGCGCCGGCCTCCACCATGGCGGCGGCGGTGGCGAAGTCGCGGATGCCGCCGGAGGCCTTGACGCCCAGCCGGTCGCCGACGGTCTCGGCCATCAGGCGTACCGCGTGCACCGAGGCGCCTCCCGCGGGATGGAAGCCGGTGGAAGTCTTGACGAAGTCGGCGCCGGCGGCTTCCGCGGCCTTGCACGCCTCGACGATCTCCTCGTCGGTGAGCGCCGCCGACTCGATGATCACCTTCAGCAGCCCCGTCGTGGCAGCGCGCACCGCGGCGATCTCGGCCTCGACGAGGTCGGGTCGGCCCTGCTTGAGGAGGCCGATGTTGATCACCATGTCCACCTCGTCGGCACCCAGCTGCGAGGACTCAGCAGCCTCGGCCGCCTTCGCCGCGGGGGTGTGGTTGCCCGAGGGGAAGCCGCAGACGGTAGCCACCTTGACGTCACCCAGCTCGTCGGTGATCGGCAGCATCGACGGCGAGACGCACACCGAGTAGGTGCCGAGTTCTCGCGCCTCGGCCACCAAGGCCCGCACCTCGGCGGGCGTGGCGTCGGTGCGCAGCAGGGTGTGGTCGATCATGCGGGCCAGGTCTTCGCGGGCGATGGTCATGGAGGCCTCCTTCTTCGCCCCGAGCCTATCCGTCCGCAACGGGCTGACGGCGCTCCTTCGCACACAAATCTGCGTATACGCGAAGGCCTCCCATATATAGCGAGGCCGACGCGTGGGCGCAGATCTGTGCCCGGAAAGGCCGAGGGCTGGCCTGGCTCAGGGGGTGTGGAGCGGGAGCCGGACCGTGAAGACGGTGTCGCCGGGGCGGGAGGCCACCTCGGCGGTGCCGCCGAAGGAGCGCACCACCGCGTCGACGATGGCCAGGCCCAGGCCCGTGGAGTGGGCCGCCGAATGGGCGCGGGAGCTATCGGCTCGCGCGAAGCGCTCGAACACCCGCGGCAGGGTATCGGCGGGGATGCCCGGGCCGTCGTCGCGCACCTGGATCACGCACTGCCCGTTCTCGGCGGACACCGAGGTGGTCACCATGGTCCCCGACGGGGTGTGCACGCGGGCGTTGGACAGCAGGTTCACCAGCACCTGATGCAGCTGGTCGGGGTCGGCGAGCACGGAGATGGCGGCGTCGGGCAGCTCCAGCTGCCAGCGGTGCTCGTGATCGGCGGCTCGGGCGTCGCTGACCGCATTGAGCGCGACCTCGACGACGTCCACCGGCTGCGGCTCGACGGGAGCGTCGGCGTCCAGCCGGGCCAAGAGGAGCAGGTCTCCCACCAGCTTGGTCATGCGCTGCGACTCGGCACTGATCCGGCCCAGCGCGAAAGAGGTGTCCGTGCTGAGCGGTTCGGGCGAGCGTTCGGCCAGCTCCGAGTAGCCGCGGATCGCGGCCAGCGGATTGCGCAGTTCGTGCGACGCGTCCGCGACGAAGCGCCGCAGCTTCTGCTCAGAGGCTTCGCGGGCGGCCAAGCCGCTCTCGACATTGTTCAGCATGTGGTTGAAGGCCTCGCCGAGGCGCGCGATCTCGTTCTCGGGCGGCAGCATCGAGACGTCCACCCGGGTGTGGAGGTTCACCTCGCCCTGGTCGAGCGGCATCTCCGACACCTCGGAAGCGGCCTCCGACAAGGCCTTCAGCGGCCGCGTCGAGGAGTTGATCATGGCCCTGGTGACGAAGGAGGTGACGGCGATCGCCAACAGGCTGATCAGCGCGGCGGACATCGCGATCCGGCGAAGATCGTTCTCGATCCGCGACATGGGCAGGCCGACCACGATGATCTGCTGCCCCTCCAGCCGAGCCTGCACGCGATAGCTTCCCATCTCGGGGAGCTCGACGGTGTGCGCCCGTCGGTCGACGCGGGTTTCCAGCAGTTGCGTGATCGCTTCGTCCGGGATGTCGCGCACCTTGCCCTTGCGCATCAACGCCGCGACCACGCCGTTCTCGGTCGGAACCGCCACCACGGCGCCGGGGGGCAGGCCTTCCCAGGGGGAGGACGCCCCGCGGATCCCGGCCGGGATCTGCTGGCTGACCGAGGTCACTTCCTGGTCGAGGGAGAACATCATCAGCGAGCGGGCGGTCACCACCGTGATGAAGGACAGCAGGATCGCCATCGTGGCGACGGCTATCGTCACCTGCCGCTGCAGCCGCCGCGCCAGGGTCTGGCTCCCGGGGCGGGATCGGCTCACGAGCCGGCCGGCTTCAGCACGTACCCGGCGCCGCGCATGGTGTGGATCATGGGCTCGCGGTTGGCGTCGATCTTCTTGCGCAGATACGAGATGTAGAGCTCCACCACGTTGGCCTGGCCGCCGAAGTCGTAGTTCCAGACGCGGTCGAGGATCTGCGCCTTGGAGAGCACGCGCTTGGGGTTGCGCATCAGGTAGCGCAGCAGCTCGAACTCGGTGGCGGTGAGCACGATCGGCTCCCCGGCGCGGGTCACCTCGCGCGAGTCCTCGTCGAGGATGAGGTCGCCCACCACGAGCTGGGTGTCGCTGCGCACGGTGGTGGCTCCGGAGCGACGCAGCAGGCCGCGCAGCCGGGCGATCACCTCTTCCAGGCTGAACGGCTTGGTGACGTAGTCGTCGCCGCCGGCGGTGAGGCCCTGGATGCGGTCGCGTACGCCGTCCTTCGCGGTCAGGAAGACGACGGGCACGTCGGGCTGCTCGGCCCGGATGCGACGCATCACCTCCAGCCCGTCGAAGTCGGGCAGCATCATGTCGAGCACCAGCGCGTCGGGCTTCACCTCCCGGGCGACGCGCACTGCGGTGGCGCCGTCCTGGGCGGTGGAGACCTCCCAGCCCTCGTAGCGCATGGCCATCGAAAGCAGCTCGATCAGGCTGGGCTCGTCGTCGACGGTCAGCACCCGGATCGGCGTGCCGTCGGGGCGCTGCAAGGGTTCAGCTGTGTGGGGCATGCCCATACTCTGACAGCCCAACCTGTGACTCGGCTGTGGATCAGCTTTCCTGGTCGGCAGCCTCGTCCTCCGCCTTTTCGTCCTTCGGGGCGACGACGGACTTGCCGCGCATCAGGGAGCCGGAGGTGCGGGATCCCAGCTGCTCGATAGCGAGTCGGGCGACCATCTGCTGGTTGGTCACCACGCGCTCGCGACGGGCGTTCGAGACGAAGGTGATGAACCACGAGATCAGCGTCGTGACGCGCTGCTTGAAGCCGGCGATGTAGAGCAGGTGCAGGATCAGCCAGCTCACCCAGGCGAAGAAGCCCGTGAACTCGATCTTGCCGATCTTCACCACCGCGGAGAACTTGGCGATGGTGGCCATCGAGCCCTTGTCGAAGTAGGTGAAGGCACCCGGCTCGCCCGTGTTCTCGATGCGAGCCCGAATGGTCTTGGCCGCGTGCTTGCCGCCCTGGATGGCGCCCTGCGCCACGCCGGGGACGCCCGGTACGAAGGCCAGGTCGCCGATGACGAACACTTCGGGATGGCCGGGGAGGGTGAGATCCTCGTTCACCACGACGCGACCGGCACGGTCGAGCTCCGCGCCGGACTGCTCCGCGAGGGTCTTGCCCAGCTTATTGCCCTGCACGCCGGCGGCCCACACCTTGCACACCGAATCGATGCGCTGGATGCTGCCGTCCTTGTGCTTGAGATCCACGCCACGCTCGTCGATGTTGGAGACGATGGCGCCGAGGATCACCTCGACCCCCATCTTCTCCAGCTTCTCCTGGGTGGCCTTGCCGAGGTTGGGCCCGAACGGGGGCAGCACCTGCGGGGCGCCGTCGACGAGGATCACGCGGGCGGAGGCCGGATCGAAGTTGCGGAACTCCCGGCGGAGGGTGCCGGTGGCGAGTTCGCGGATCTGGCCGGCCAGCTCGACGCCGGTCGGGCCCGCGCCGACGACGACGAAGGTGAGCAGCGCGTCGCGGTACTTGCCGGGCTTGGTGAACTCGGCCACCTCGAAGGCCTGGAAGATGCGGGCGCGCAGCTCCAGCGCATCGTCGATGCTCTTCATGCCGGGGGCGAAGGTGGCGAACTGGTCGTTGCCGAAGTACGACTGGCCGGCGCCGGCGGCGACGATCAGCGAATCGTAGGGAGTCTCGTGGTACGCGTCGTGGAAGCGCCACTGCACGACGCGGTTGGTCAGGTCGATGTCTTCCACCAGGCCGAGCAGCACCTCGGCGTTCGACTGGCGACGCAGGATCTCGCGCGTAGCGGGGGCGATATCGCCTTCGCTGAGGACACCGGTGGCCACCTGATACAGCAGCGGCTGGAACAGGTGATGGCTGGTCTTTGCGATGATCGTGACGTCAGTGTCGGCGCTCTTCAGCGCTTTGGCTCCGAAGAGGCCTCCGAAGCCGGAGCCGATGATTACGGTACGGTGACGTTGCATAAGATGCAGCCTAACGTGACAGTCCGGCCATCTCGCAAGACCGATTTTCTTGGAACGTTTTCCGAGCTGTCTGCGGACTCCGGAGAGCGGGCGTCCTCGGGTACCCTTTCCGGGTCATCGCCGCGCCGCATGCCGGCCGTCCCCCCTCACACAAGGAGCCTCCGCCCATGCCAGTGACCGCCGCGCGTTTCTCTCGTGGCGAACCGTCCCGAGTCGGGTCGGCGTCGTGGCTGTGGATCTGGACCGGTCTCCTCGCCGTGCTGCTGATCATCTTCGCGCAGGCCATGGACGCGAACGGGCTGCTCGAGCGCGGCGCGTCGTGGTGGCGGCCGTTCCTGACGCTGCCCGCCCACGCCGTGCTGATGTACAGCTGGTGGCGCCTCGCCCCGCCCGCGCTGCAGGGACGGTCGTCCGGCTGGCGTCATCCCGGGTGGCTGGCGGCGATCTGGTCGCTGCCCATGTTGTTCGCCCTGCCCATGCACAGCCGCGACCTCTACTCGTACGCGGCTCAGGGCTGGCTGCTCAACCACGGCCTGGATCCCTATCTCGTTCCCTCGGGACAGGCCGGGGCGCCCGGGCTGCTGGTGGGCGTGCACTGGTACAAGACCACCTCGGTCTATCCCGCGCTGGCCGTGCAGAGCTTCGGCACCAACTCGGCCCTGTTCGGCGATCAGGTGTTCTGGGCGGCCGCAGGCATGCGGCTGCAAGGCGTGCTGGCGCTGGTCCTGCTGGGGTGGTGTCTAGTCCGGCTGGCGCGCCGCTTCGACGCGGACCCGACGCTCGCGCTGTGGCTCGGCCTGGCCAACCCGGTGGTGCTGGTGCAGTGGATCGGCGGCGGCCACAACGACTCGGTGATGGTGGCGCTGCTCGCGCTCGCCTTCGTCGTCGCGACGAGCGAGGCGGCATCGCGGTGGCCCGCCGTCGTGCTGGCTGCCGTGGCACTGGGACTGGCGATGAGCTTCAAGCAGTCCGCCGCGCTGGCTGGCCTGGGGCTGGTCGCGCTCACCTGGCAGACGCAACTCGCCGCCGGACGTCGAGGCTGGGGTCGGCTCGCCGCGATCGCCGTCGTGCAAGGGGCGGTGACGGTGGCGGTCTTCGTCGCCACATCGATGGCGACGGGGCTGGGCTTCGGCTGGAACGCCGAGACTGCCGGCAACCCGATCTCGGCCACCAGCAACGCCCCGCTGTCGTGGGTGGCCTCCTTCGGGCGCTACCACGAGCTGGCCGACTTCCCGACGGTGAACGCCGTCGTCACGGCGGTCGGGCTGGCCTTGATCGTCGCGTCACTGGTCTGGCTGTATGTGCGCTTCGGCCCGCGCGCCGACGAGCCCGGGAACCCCTGGGCCTTCGTCACGCTGGGACTGCTCGCCTTCGGGGTGCTGGGGCCCGCGTTCCAGCCCTGGTACCTCACCTGGCTGATCCCGTTCTACCTCTTCTGCGGATTCGCGCCGCGCCGGGATCGGGCCGCGCTGCTCATCCTGATCGGCTTCGCCCTGCTGCCCGCGCTGCAGGACATCCTGCCGCCGTACATCGCCATGGAGATCGTCGCGGTGCTCCTGGTGCCGCTCTGGTGGCACTGGAGGCGCACGGGTTTCGCGCCGTTGGAGACCGCGGTCTGATTCTCCCGGGACGGGCGGGCGCATAGGTTTGCTGCCATGACGACGCTGGCGTGGGGCGCCCGCCCCGACGAGTGGGCCATCGAGGCTCAGGGCCTGGTCAAGCGCTACGGCCGCAGGCGGGTGCTCGACGGGCTCGATCTGCGCGTGCCCTACGGCGGCGTGCACGGCCTGCTCGGGCCGAACGGGTCGGGCAAGACCACCTCGATCCGGATGCTGCTGGGGCTGGTCCGGGGGCAAGGCGAGATGCAGATCCTCGGCCACCCCGTGCCGTCCGAACTCAGCGCCGTGATCCCCCGGGTGGGGGCGATCGTCGAGTCGCCGCGGTTCATGTCGAACGTCTCGGCCGCGAACAATTTGGAGGTGCTGGCGCTGTCGATCGGCGCTCCCACGCGCCGCGTCACCGAGGTGCTGCTGGAGGTGGGTCTGATCGAGGCGGCGGGGCGCCCATTCCGTACCCTCTCCCTTGGCATGAAGCAGCGGCTCGCCATCGCGGCGACGCTGTTGAAGCGTCCCGACGTGCTGATCTTCGACGAGCCCACCAACGGCCTGGATCCCGCAGGCATCCACGAGATCCGCTCCACCATGCGCGCCTTGTCGGAGATGGGGCGCACCGTGCTGGTGTCCAGCCACCTGCTCTCCGAGATCGAGCAGATCGCCGACTCGGTCACCATCATCTCCCAGGGGCGCATCGTCGCGGAGGGATGGATGGACGCGTTCCTCGCCGATGCCGCCCCGCATGTATTCGTGGAGGTCGAGCCTCGGCTGCACGCCACCGAGGTGCTGCGCACCGCCGGCTTCCTCGTCGAGCAGGGATGCGACGGGCTCGTTGTGCGCTCGGCGGACGGACGCGCCGTCGATCCGTCGCAGGTGGCGCGGTGCCTGGGCGGGGCGAACCTCTGGCCGACGCAGCTCGTCAGCCGCAAGCGCAACCTCGAGGAGGTCTTCCTCGAACTCACCCGTGGCAGCGGGTCGGCCGGGGAGGATGCGGCATGAGTTTCCTGTCTCTCATGCGGGCCGAGGTGCGACGCCTGCAGGTGAGCCCCGTGAGCATGGCGGCATTCATCCTCACGCTCCTGATCGGCGCGGGTGTGGCGGCCACGATCGTCGGCTACGCGTCGCCGTACGAAGACAACTGGCTGCGGGACCAGGAGCAGTCGGCGCGGGAGAACCCGCAGGACTACGCGGCCTCCCAGGGGTATCTGGAGTACAGCTACGAAGAGTATTCGCTGGACGAGCCAGGGAACGCGAAGGAATCGCTCATGAGCGACGGGGAGCCGGTCTGGGAGTTCGAACCCGGCGTGATGACGACCTCCGCCGATGGACAGGTGCAGACCTTCAGCTTCGACGGCATACAGGTGACCTGCGCCAACGAGGACTGCTCGACCATCTTCTCGGAGCACCCGTACAGCCTCGACGACCTCAGCAGCGATGGCTCGCAGGGCGTGACCCTGTTCCTCTGCGTGCTCGTGGTGGGGTTCTCGCTGCTCCTCGTAGGCTCCGACGCGAGTAGCGGCGCGCTGGCCACCCAGCTCACCTTCACCCCCAGCCGGGGCCGGGTGATGGCGGCCAAGTCGCTCGTCGCGTCGGCCGGGGGCATGTCGCTCATGCTGCTCGGGCACGTGGTGTGCCAGTCCATTCTGCTGGTCGGGTTCATCGCGCAGCGCAGTTACCAGGAGGTGGGCCCCTGGCCCAGCCTGGTGCCGGACGCCGCGCGCACCATCCTGCTCGCGGGCATCCTCGCGCTGGCCGCAGCGTTCGTCGTGTTCCTTGGCGGCGACGCGCGTCTAGGGGCCGCGTTGGCCGTGGCCGTGGTGATCACGTCGTGGTTCACCGTGCCCTGGGGGCTGCCCTACGGCGAGTTCCACGCCAGCCCCTATCTGTCGCTGATCAATCCGCTGGTGGCCGTCTCCGCATTCATCGAGCCGCCCGCCGAGATCTACTATCGGCCGCCCGGTGCCACGGTCGAATCGCAGTTCTTGGTGAGCCTGCCGATGGCCTTCGGGATCGCCGTCGCCTGGCTCGTTCTGCTCGGTGTGCTCGGCTATCTGAGTTTCAGTCGTCGCGACATCAAGAACTAACAGAGGCCTCAACAGGTAGCCTTGTCGCGTGCGATACGTCTCGACCCGCGACACCGAAGGCCGTGCGGCCCTGCCGTTCAGCGACATCCTGCTGCAAGGGCTGGCGCCCGACGGCGGGCTGTACCTGCCGGAGAGCTACCCGTCCGTGGATGGCGACACCCTCGCCCGCTGGCGCGAGGTGTTGCGTTCTGAGGGCTACGCGGCGCTCGCGTTCGAAGTGGTCTCGCTCTTCGTCGACGACATCCCCGCCGACGATCTGCGCGGCATCTGCGAGCGGGCCTACGCGCCGTCGAACTTCATCGATCCGGCGATCGTGCCGGTCACCAAGCTCTCCGACGGCACCTGGCTGGCGCACCTGTCCAACGGCCCGTCGGCAGCCTTCAAGGACATGGCGATGCTGTTGCTGGGGGAGCTGTTCGCCTACGAGCTGGCCCGCCGTGGAGAGGCACTGAACATCCTGGGCGCCACCAGCGGAGACACGGGGTCGTCCGCCGAGTACGCGCTGCGCGGCAAGCCCGGGTTGCGCGTCTTCATGCTGTCGCCCCAGGGCCGGATGTCGCCGTTCCAGCAGGCGCAGATGTTCTCCATCGACGATCCGGCCATCGTGAACCTCGCCGTCGAGGGCGTCTTCGACGACTGCCAGGATCTGGTCAAGCAGCTCAACAACGACGCCGACTTCAAGGCGCGCTACCGGCTGGGTGCCGTCAACTCGATCAACTGGGCCCGGCTGATGGCCCAGATCGTCTACTACTTCGCCGCCTGGCTGCAGATCTCCGACGGTGAGCCGATCAGCGTGGCTGTGCCGTCGGGCAACTTCGGCAACATCGCCGCCGGTCACATCGCGCGCCAGATGGGGCTGCCGATCGACACCCTGATCCTGGCCACCAACGAGAACAACGTGCTGGAGGAGTTCTTCCGCACCGGCGTCTACCGGGTGCGCGGCGCGGCCGAGACGCTGGCCACCTCCTCGCCGTCGATGGACATCTCCAAGGCGTCCAACTTCGAGCGCTTCGTCTTCGACCTGCTGGGACGCGACGCGGCCCGCGTGCGCGAGCTGTTCGTCGACCGGCTCGCCGCCGATGGCGTCTTCGACCTCAGCGACGACCCCGCCTTCCAGGCCCAGCGCGAGCGCTTCGGCTTCGTCTCCGCCGCTTCCACCCACGAGGATCGCCTGGCGCAGATCCGTCGCATCTGGGCGGAGGACCAGCGCCTCATCGATCCCCACACGGCCGACGGCGTGCAAGCCGTGCGGGCGCTGGGCGTCGAGGGCCCCGTCGTGGTGCTGGAGACGGCGCTGCCGGTGAAGTTCGCCGAGACCATCACCGAGGCCACCGGGCAGATCCCGCCCCGCCCGTCGCGTTTCGATGGCATCGAAAAGCTGCCACGACACGTCGTCGACGTGCCCAACTCGGCCGACGCCATCCGTCGCGTGATCGTCGAGGCGGTGGACGCATCATGACCGCGCAACCGCCCGAGCGACGGCTCCGTGCCGGCGACGCCGAACGCGAGGCCGCGCTGGAGGCGCTGCAGCGCGCCTATGAGGCCGGGCGGTTGAGCCTGGAGGAGATGAGCGAACGCCAGGACAAGGCGCTGAAGATCACCTATGTCGACGAGGTCGCCGGCTTGCTCGCCGATCTCCCGGAGGGCGGCACGCTCGTGGCGCCCACCCATCACGCGTCGCCGGTCCCGGCGGCACCGCAGTACATGCCGCTGGCCTCGACGGGCCCCACCGATGCTGGGCTGGGCATCGCCGTCATGTCCGGTCGCGACCGCACCTTCGAGCGCGGCACCACCGAGGCGTCCGGCTTCGCCTTCTGGGGCGGCGACAACCTGGATCTCACGCAGGCGATGGCGCCGGGCGTCACTTTCACCCTCACCCTCAGCGCCGTGATGGGAGGCTTCGACGTCACCATCCCCGAAGGCGTGCGCGTCATCGACGAGACGATCGCCATCATGGCCGGTAACGACGTGAAGAAGAAGGCCCGCGGCGACGGCTCCAACGGAACCCTCGTCCTGCGCGGCTTCCTCTTCTGGGGCGGCAGCACGGTCCGGTTGTCGAAGTGAGATGGAGGCCCCTCTGATGAGCGAGAACTATCCCGACGCGCAGCTCCGGGTGACGGCATCCCAGCGCGACCACGCCGCGGCCGAACTCAGGGAGGCCGCCGCCGACGAGCGGATCGACTTCGACGAGCTGGAGGCCCGGCTGCCCGCCGTGCTGGGCGCGCGCACGCGCGGCGATCTGATCGCGGTGCTCAAGGATCTGGTGCCCGCCGCCCAGATGGACTCCGTCGTGGGTGCCGACGCGCCGCTCGGGGTCGGCGTCGGCTTCAGCTGGGAGGAGCCCTGGGTGATCCAGACCAAGTGGGACTCGGTGAAACAGATCGGCGAGTGGGTGCTGCCCCCTTTCACCGAACTCGTCTCCGCGGGAGCGACGATCAACCTCAACCTCGTCAAAGCCAGGGTGCTGGCGCCGGTGGCCGACATCGTGCTGGCAGGCAAGGGCACGATCAGGATCATCGTCCCCGAAGGATGGGGCGTGGACAGCCAGGGCCTCACCGCCGACGGCGGCCAGGTGGCCGGCATGGACTCCACCGTGCGCACCAGGCCTGAGAAGGGAATGCCCCGGCTGATCCTGCGGGGCAACTTCGCCGGCGCCGTCGTCGTCAGGCATCCCAACTGGTGGGATCGTCGCGCCATGAGGAAGTGGGAAGAGAACGGTCGCCCGGCCCCTATCGCCCAGCTTCCCGCCCCGCCCGGGGTCTGAACCCGGCAGACGACGCCGGCGGCGAGTCGTGTGACTCGCCGCCGGCGTCGCTTCTATCTGTTGTCTGTCGCCCTTCTAGAGGCGCTGTCCCGTGGCGACGTCGAACAGGTGCTGCGCGGCGTCCGTCACGTCGATCCGCACCGGATCCCCTGGCGCGAGGGCGGTGAAGCCGGTGAGTCGCACCACGAAGTTCGCCGCGCCGAGGTCCACCGTCACGTCGGTGTGGCTCCCCAGCGGTTCGACCATGAGGACGCTGCCATCCGAGTCGGCGGCGCTGCAGGTGGACAGCCCGCATTCGCCGGGACGGTATCCTACCCGCACCTCGCTCCAGGTCGAGGGTGATGCGGGCACCCGGAAGCTCGTGCCGGGCAGCACGAACTGAGAGCCGTCGCGTTTCATGGTGAACATGTTCATCCGAGGCTTGCCGACGAAGGTCGCCACGAACTCGGTGGCGGGCTCGCGGTAGATCTGGTCGGGGGTGCCGAACTGCTCCAGATGCCCCCGGCTCATCACCGCGATCGCGTCGGAGAGGGACATCGCCTCCTCCTGATCGTGGGTGACGTAGACGCTGGTCGACTTGATGTCGGCATGCAGCAGCTTCAGCTCCGACCGGGTCTTGTCCCGAAGCAGCGCGTCGAGGTTCGACAGGGGCTCGTCGAAGAGCAGCACGCCGGGTCGCCGGGCGATGGCCCGAGCCAGGGCGACGCGCTGGCGCTGGCCGCCCGAAAGCGCCCGGGGCTTCTTCTTCAGCTGCGATTCCAGCTCGAGCTTCGCGGCGGCGTCATGCACCCGCTCGTCGACCTGAGCGGCCGGCATCTTGCGCATCCTCAAGCCGAAGGCGATGTTGTCGTAGACATTGAGGTGCGGATACAGGGCGTAGTCCTGGAAGACGAAGGCCAGGTCGCGCTGGTGCGGCTCGAGCTGCTCGACGCGCTGATCGCCGATCCAGATCGCCCCACCGGTGACCGACTCCAGGCCGGCGATCATGTTCAACGTCGTCGACTTGCCGCAGCCCGACGGGCCGAGGATCGAGACGAAGTGCCCGTCGGGAATGGTGTAGCTCACGTCCTTGACCGCGTAGTCCTCGGAGTGCTTTCCGCCGTACTGCTTGCTGACGTGTTCGAGTTTGATCTGTGCCATTGTGCTATCCCTTCACGGCGCCTTCGGTGATGCCTTGCACGATCCACCGCTGTGCCACCAGGGCCAGCACCAGCACCGGAAGTGCGGTGATGACGCCGGCGGTGGCCGCGGAGGTGTAGTCCATGGCGAACAGCCCCTGGAAGGCGGCCGTTCTGACGGGCAGAGTCGGAGCGTTGTTGGAGGTGAGGATCTTCGCCAGGAAGAAGTCGCTCCATGCGGTGATGAAGGCGAAGATCGCGGTGGCCGCGAAGCCGGGGCCGGAGAGCGGGACGACGACCCGGATCAGCGTCGTCATGCGGTTGCAGCCGTCGATGCGAGCGGCCTTCTCGAGGTTGATGGGAATCGAGTCGAAGAAGCTCACCATCATCCAGATCACCAGCGGCAGGATGAAGGCCGTGTAGGTGAGGATGAGGCCGCCGAGCGTGTCGAACAGGCGCAGCGCGCGCAGCAGCACGAACAGCGGCACGGCGAGCACGATCGCGGGGATCGCCTGCACCGTCATCATGGCGAGCAGCAGGGTGTGGCTGCCCCGGAACTTGAATCGCGAGAGCACATAGGCGCACAGCGATCCGAGGAACATGCAGATCACCGTGGTGGACATCGCGACGATGAACGAGTTGCGCATCGCCGTCGTGAAGGACTCGTCGGAGAGCAGGTTCAGATAGCTCGTCAGAGTGATGTCCGACGGGGTGAAGTCCATCGGGGTGGCCCGCAGGTTGGTCGACGGATAGACGCTGTAGATCACCATCCAGAGGAACGGCACCAGCAGGTAGATCACCAGCAGCAGCACCAGGATGCGGTGCACGATGGTGCCGCCGATCCGACGTCGCCCGATGCGTTCGGTCGCCATCACGACACATCCTTTCGGTCACGGCCCAGCACCAGCACCCAGAACACCGCGACGAGGCAGACGATCGCCATGATCCCGATCGACATGGCCGCGCCGTAGCCGCGGTCGAGGTAGCTGAAGGTGGTGAGGTAGGCGTAGAAGTTGATCGTCGTGGTGGCTTCGGCCGGTCCGCCGGATCCGCCGGTGAGCACGTAGATCGAGTCGAACACCTTGATCGACCACATCGACTGCACGATCAGCAGGAACATGATGGTGCCCTTGAGGTTGGGCAGGGTCAGCCGCCAGAACTGCTTCCACGGCGTCGCCCCGTCGATCGCGGCGGCCTTGTAGATGTTCGCCGGGATCGCCTGCAACGACGCGATCACCATCAGGGTGAGGAACGGCGTGAGCTTCCACAGCTCGGCGAAGATCAGCACGAACATCGTCAGCTCCGGCTGGGCCAGCCACTGGATGCGCTCGTCGGTGAAGCCGAGCGACATCAGCAGGTAGTTGGCCGCCCCGTAGGAGCCGTCGAAGATCAGCTTCCACATGATGCCGTTGACCACCGGCGGCACCGCCCACGGCACCAGCAGCAGCACCCGGGTGAGGGCGCGGCCGTGGAACTTTCGGTTGAGCAGCACCGCGATCGCGATCGCCAACGCCACCCCGCCGAACACCGTGAACACGCAGAACACCGCGGTGCGCAGCAGCGAATCGATGAACTTCGGATCCGAGAACAGCGCCAGGTAGTTGGCGAGGCCGACGATGCGGGTGGCGTTCGGCATCTTGTCGTTCAGGTGATAGAAGCTCAACAGGATGGCGTAGCCCAGCGGGTAGAGGAACAAGGCTCCGATGGTGAGCACGGCCGGCAGAGCGGCCAGCGCGGCGAAACGCCGGTCCGACCGCTCTGCTGCCGAGAGCTTGGTGGCCGCCACCCTTTACCCCATGTACTTGTCGACGATGGGCTTGAGCTCCTCCTGGGCGGCCTTCAGGGCCTCCTCGGGGGTCTCGCGCTGGTTCATCGCGTTGCTGATCCGCACCGACAGGAGCTGATCCAGCTCGTTCGACCAGGGCGTTCCCCAGCGGCGAGTGGCGTACTCGGTGGACTGCTTGTAGGTCTCCACCACCGGCAGCGCCTCGAGGGTCGCCGGATCGTCCAGGATCTCCTGCGACACTGGGAACCAGCCCTCCTGCCCGACGATCTCCCGCTGCGTCGTGGCGCTGGAGGCGAACTGCAGCCACTTGAGCGCGGCGGCCTTGTTCTTCGAGTAGGTGTTGATCGCGTAGCCCTCGGAGCCGTCGATCGACGCGGAGCGCACGTTGATGCCAGGGATCAGGCCGTTGCCCGTCGTCTCGGCGGTGGTCACCGCGCCCTCCGCCGTGGCGGTGGCCCACTGGAAGGGCCAGTTGAACACGATCGACGTGTTGCCCTGGGAGAACACCTCCACCAGATCGGAGGCGTTGGTGATCTGGAGCGACGCCGGGTCCATGGCCTTGTGCAGGTGCAGCAGCTCGACCAGCTTGGTGAGCGCCTCGATGCCGGCCTCGGAGTCGAGCTGCGGGTTCCACTGATCGTCGTAGAGGTCGCCGCCCGCCAGCAGCAGGGTGCGCAGGAAGTTCTGGTACGCGCCGGCCGGGTTGCCCATGTCGCAGGTGTAGCCGTAGCGCCCGTCGGTGGTGAGCGCCTTGGCGGCGGCGACGAACTGGTCCCAGGTCTCCACCGCGGTGTCGGGATCGAGTCCGGCCTTGGTGAAGTGCTCCTTGTTCCAGAACATGGTCTGCACGCTGGCGAACTTCGGCAGCCCGTAGACCTTGCTGTCCCACGAGACGGCGTCGAGGGCGGGGCGGATCAGGTCGCTCGGGATCGCGTCGTTGGGCAGCTCATGCAGCCAGCCGGCCTGTCCGAACTCGGCGGACCATCCGGCCCAGGTCATGATCACGTCGATCGACGAGTCCTCCGCGGCGAACAGCGTCGCGAAACGGTCGTGCAGGTCGTTGAAGTTGGCCATCTCATAGGTCTTGACCTTGATGCCGGTCTCCTTCTCGAACGTCTCGATCAGGCCGTTCTTGAAGACGAGGTTGGTGTTGTCGTCGAGGATCGAGATCTCCCCGGACGCCTCGCCCGCGGGGTCGAGGGCGGACTCCGAGGGATCGGAGGAGGCGGTGCCGGCGGGATCGACGCATCCCACCAATCCGACGGCGCCCGCCGCCAGGCCGGTGCCGAGGACGGTGCGGCGTGAGACAGAGCTGAATGATGATGAAAGTCGCATGGTCGTTGTCTTTCGGGTTGGTCAGTCGATCGGGCAGTTGCTGCTGGTGCGGAGGGATTCGTGCAAGGCGTGGATGGCCTTCGTCACGAGGTGCCCGTGCTCGAGGCTGGGCATTGACAGGTCGGCGCCGAGACACCAATCGATGAAGTCCTTGGTCATCTCGATGGGGGAGCCCTGCAGTCGTCCACGGTGGTCGCGGCCGGCCAGGCCGACGTAGTTCGCGGCGTCGGCGGTGAACCGTGTGATCCCGCTGCGGTCGATCTCGACCTCGAAGTGGTCGTCGCGGGTCTCCACCTCGAACCGGAACTCGAAGACGGCTGGTCGCGCGGCGGGCAGCACCCAGCCGGAGTCGAGGGTGACGATGGAGTCGTCGGACATCCGGAAGCTCGCCGTGATGCGGTCGAACGTGTCGATGCCGTCGGGCTCCAGGATCTTTCGGACCCCGCGGGCGAACACCTCGATGGGGGTGGTGCCGCTGAGCCACATGGCCATGTCGAGGCTGTGCGGCATCAGGAACCAGCCCGGCGTGGACTGCCCGGCCCAGGGGAGCATGGTGCGGGGCACGAAGTCGGTGTCCTGGAGCATGGCGCGCTGCGCCACCATGGGGGCGCCTGTCTCGTCGAGCAGCGCCTTGACCGTCTGGAACTTCGGGTGCCAGCGGTTCTCGAACCCGACGGTGTGTTTGCCCCCGTTCACCGCGTGAGCCAGCAGGGCTGAGGAATCCTCCAGCGTGGTCGCGAGGGGCTTCTCGAACAGGACGTGCAGGCCCGCGTCGAGCGCGGTGAGCCCTGCGTCGAGGTGCAGATGATCGGGCGTGGCGATGATCACCGCGTCCAGCGTGTCCGCCGACTCCAGCAGCGCGCTGAGCGAGGGGAAGACGGGGACGTCGTAGCCGGCCTTCAGCGCTTCCGCCCTGGTGGGGGAGGGTTCGCAGAAGGCGACGAGCTCGGCCGAGGGGTGCTCTCGTATCGCCTGGGCGTACATCGTCCCCCGGATCCCGCCGCCGACGACGCCGATCTTGAGTGGATTGGTCATGTGCTTGTTGGCCTCCCGATTCTTCGTCGAATGCAACCTACGCCTCCACTGTGACGCGTATGTTAAAGAACATTACAAACCTAGGGCGGTCGTGTCTATAGATTTCTGGAGATTGTTTCGAGGGCCTATTCGGGCACCCCTGGTGGGGCCCTCGAGGCTTCTCCGGTACGGTGGGCTCCGGCTCGGGGCGTGGGAGGAGATGGCTGTGCAGAAACGGCTGCTGAACTCGGCCGACGTGGGCGAGACCAACAGGGCGCGGGTGATGCGCACGCTCTATCGGCACGGGCCGCTGAGCAGGGCGGCGCTCGCCGCCCAGCTGGGAGTGAGCCGTGCGACGATCACGGCGATCGTGACGCCGATGCTGCAGTCGCGCACCTTGGAGGAGCTCCCCCAGGTGGCGGTGACCAAGGCCGGCGGCAAGCCGCCGAAGCCGCTGTGGTTCGGCGAGGTCCGGATCGGAGCGATCCATCTCTCCGAGACTCGTGTCGACGTCGGCCTGGTGTCGGCGGACGGCAGCATCCTCGAACTGGTCCAGACCCCCTTCGCGGCGGAGCCGGGCGAAGACGAGCGCGAGCTGCTGCGCGCCCGTTTCGACGAGGTGTTCGGTGGTCAGAAGATGCTGGGCATCGGAGTGGGCATCTCCGGCACCGTCAACACCGTCGAGGGGCGTGGTCTGGTCAGCCACCGGGCCCCCGTGGCAACCGATTACGCCGTAGGTCCGCTGCTGACCAGCTGGTATGGCGTGCCGGCGGTGGTCGATCTTCATCCGCGCGTGCAGTGCATCGGCGACCAGTGGTTCGGGCTCGGGCGCGAGCTGGACGACTTCGTCTCGCTCTTTGCCGGCGAGGTGATGGGTGTGGGCATCGTCCAAGACGGCCGCGTGACGCGGGGGTTCGAGGGCGCAGGCGGCGAGGCGGGACACATGGTGGTCGACGTCAACGGTCAACGGTGCGTATGCGGGCGGATCGGCTGTTGGGAGACGGTCGCGACGCTGCCCTGGCTTCGCGAGGAGGGGCGCCGTCGGGGAGTCCCTGTGACGACGGTCTCCGGTCTCGCACAGCTGGCCTCGTCGGGCGATCCCGTGGCCGGGGAGCTGTTCGAGGCATATGGGCGGATGCTCGGCGTGGGGCTCGCCAACATCGAGCAGCTCCTCGGGTTGGGCAGCTACATCGTGCACGGCGCCCCTGTGCAGGGAGGCGACGACCTCCGGGCGGTCATCGAGCGGGAACTCGTGTCCGGCTCCCCGCGTCGGGGTCAGGATCCGACGGTGCTCTTCGCCGAGGAACCCGACCAGATGACCATCCTCGGCTGCGCCGCGCTCGTGCTGTCCAGCACGTACGTCACCGTGTAGAGCCTCTGCTCAGGACGGCGCTGGGCGCGCGGCTGTGCTACCAGCAGTAGTCCAGCGCGATGCCCACCTGCTCGCTGACGGAGCAAGTGAGGTAGTGGTCCCATTGGTCGAAGTCTTCTTCGATGGGCTCCTCCGTGCTGCGCTGCGAGATCGCGACCATTGACTCCGAGATGGAGGAGGCGTAGAAGGCCGTCACCCGGTAGTCGACGGACGACGCGCCGTGAGCGACCGATGCGCGGCAGATCGCCGCGTTGAAGCCCTCGGGATCGTCGATGGTGCCGACGATCTCGACGGCGTCGTCGATCGAGTAGTCGTCGGCGCCGGTGGTGAGGTCGGCCACCGTCGAGGCGCACAGCTCGCTGGCGTCGTAGACGTCGGTCTCGGGCTGCCAGGCGATGCGGAGCTCCGAGCCAAGAGCGTCCTCCGGCACCAGAATCAGAGACTGGCTTCCGGTCTCCCGCGTCACGTAGTTCTGCTCCCAGCCTTCCGGGACCGGCAGCAGCGCCGGCCCGATGAGGATCTGCTCCTGGGTGGGGCCAGGGGCGTCGAAGTAGCCCAACTCGTCGTCGGACTCCCATTCGTCCTCAGGGATCCACTCCACGTCGTCGCCGTTGGGGAAGGTGTCGATGCCGAACTGATTGAAGGGATCGTTGGAGGTGCACGACGAGATCAGCTGGCCCACCACGAAGACGATCGCGATGCCGGCGATGACGAAGGCCAACGGATTGCCCTTCTTCTGTGCCGGCGCGAAGGGGTTGTCCGTCCGGGTCGGTGGGGCGGGGAGCCAGGTCGACGGAGGAATGTCGAGATCGGGGTCGACGTCGGACAGGTGAGCCGGCATGCCGCTCGCCGGCGGTGGCAGTGTCGGCACGCGGGAGGAGAAGGGCG
Source organism: Tessaracoccus caeni (assembly GCF_029211185.1). Lineage (GTDB taxonomy): Bacteria > Actinomycetota > Actinomycetes > Propionibacteriales > Propionibacteriaceae > Arachnia > Arachnia caeni. Next base: position 71,279 of record NZ_JARGDO010000014.1, on the reverse strand, counting down.
GCAAGCCGCCGTCGGCGGGTGGCTGAGCGGCAGTGGGCTTGGGTGGCTGTTGTGCTTGGGGTGCGGGCGCCGGCCTGTCCGTGCGCTGTTTGGCCTGGGGTGTGGGCGCCGACTTCTGGGAGCCCGTCCTCAAGGTCGGCTTCGTGGATGCTGGCCGGTCAGGCTTCGCAGGTGCCGTGGGCTTGGCGGTCGGCGTGGACGGCGGCTTGGGTGCGGGTGTGACCGGGGGCTTGGGCGCAGGTGCCGATGTCGGTGCGGCGGTGCGGGGCGTGTCGCTGGCTGGGGTGCCGACGCTCCAGGATGCCGGCTTCCACTCCTGGCCGAGGGTCCATTCCTGAGGCTTCCACTCCTGGGGTTTCCAGCCGCCTGGTTCATCTGGTGAGGCCACCGTGCCCCCTTCGCTCCTGCTTTTCATCAACTGTATCGTCCCCTCACCGCCCGACGGCGCTCTCAAGGCGGAACCCGTTGACGCCCCACCCGCCCCACCCCAATCCCGGAAAATCGGCCATTGGCCGATTCTCGGCATCAGACACCGCAAAATCGGCCAATGGCCGATTTTCCTTGAATGGTGGAGTGGTGAGGTGGGGAGGCGCGGAGCGTGAGGGTTGAGCGTGTCCGACTCAACTCTGACTTGAGTCCACTTGACTCATGTGCTTAACTTGAGTCGTCCCCGCTCAAGGGGGCATGACTTTGAATATCCAGCGTGACACCAACCACTCGTAGGAGGAACCCATGGCACGTGCAGTAGGTATCGACCTCGGCACCACCAACTCCGTCGTCGCCGTTCTGGAAGGTGGCGAACCCACCGTCATCCCGAACGCCGAAGGCGCCCGCACCACCCCGTCGGTGGTGGCGTTCTCGAACTCCGGCGAGGTGCTCGTCGGTGAGGTCGCCAAGCGTCAGGCGGTCACCAACGTCGACCGCACCATCCGCTCCGTGAAGCGCCACATGGGCACCGACTGGAAGACCTCCATCGAGGGCAAGGACTACCGTCCGCAGCAGATCTCGGCCTTCGTGCTGCAGAAGCTGAAGCGCGACGCCGAGGCCTACCTGGGTGAAGCGGTCACCAACGCCGTGATCACCGTCCCGGCCTACTTCTCCGACGCCGAGCGCCAGGCCACCAAGGAGGCCGGCGAGATCGCAGGCCTCTCCGTCGACCGGATCATCAACGAGCCCACCGCGGCCGCGCTGGCCTACGGCCTCGACAAGGCCGACCAGGAGCAGACCGTTCTGGTCTTCGACCTCGGCGGCGGCACCTTCGACGTCTCGCTGCTCGACATCGCCGACGGCGTGTTCGAGGTGCGGGCCACCAAGGGCGATAACCGCCTGGGTGGCGACGACTGGGATCACGTCGTCGTCGAGTGGCTGGCCACGCAGTTCAAGAACAAGCACGGCGTCGACCTGCTCAAGGACAAGATGGCCGGTCAGCGTCTCCAGGAGGCCGCCGAGCGCGCCAAGATCGAGCTCAGCTCGGCCTCCGAGACCTCGATCAACCTGCCTTACATCACCGCCTCCGCCGAGGGCCCGCTGCACCTCGACGAGAAGCTCACCCGTGCGGAGTTCCAGCGCATGACCCAGCACCTGCTGGATCGCTGCCGCGCCCCGTTCAACGCGGTGATCTCCGACGCCGGCACGTCGGTGAACAAGATCGACCAGGTTCTCCTGGTCGGCGGTTCCACCCGCATGCCCGCCGTCGCCGATCTGGTGAAGGAACTCACCGGCGGCAAGGATCCCAACAAGGGCGTCAACCCCGACGAGGTCGTGGCCCTGGGCGCGTCCCTGCAGGCCGGCGTGCTGAAGGGCGAGGTGAAGGACGTGCTGCTGCTCGACGTCACCCCGCTGAGCCTCGGCATCGAGACCAAGGGCGGCGTGATGACCAAGATCATCGAGCGCAACACCACCATCCCGACGCGCAAGTCCGAGGTGTTCACCACCGCTGAGGACAACCAGCCCGCCGTGATGATCCAGGTGTACCAGGGCGAGCGCGAGTTCGCCCGCGACAACAAGTCGCTGGGCAACTTCGAGCTCACCGGCATCCTGCCGGCGCCGCGCTCGGTCCCGCAGATCGAGGTCACCTTCGATATCGACGCCAACGGCATCGTGCACGTCTCCGCCAAGGATCTGGCCACCAGCAAGGAGCAGTCGATGACTGTCACCGGTGGCTCCGCCCTGGGCAAGGACGACATCGACAAGATGGTCAAGGACGCCGAGGCCCACGCCGAGGAGGATCGCAAGCGCCGCGAGGCCGTCGACACCCGCAACGAGGCCGACGCTCTGGTGTTCCGCACCGAGAAGCTGCTGGCTGAGAACGAGGACAAGATCGGCGAGGACGTCAAGGCGCCCGTCGTCGAGGCCGTCGAGAAGCTGAAGGAGGCCCTGAAGGGCGAGGACATCGACGCCGTGAAGTCGGCGATGGACGACCTCAACTCCAAGGCCGCCGCCATGGGCCAGGCCATGTACGCCGCCGCCCAGGCTGCTCAGGCCGAGTCCAGCGCCGAGTCGCAGTCCTCCGAGGACAACGCCGACGACGTGGTGGACGCCGAGATCGTTGACGACGAGAAGGACAACAAGTGACCGACGCCAACGCGTACGAAGAGGTCGAGGGGGTGGCCGCCGACGAGGCGGCCGCCCCTGCGGCTCCCCAAGAAGCGGCTGCGCCCGCTGAGCCCGAGGTCGACTACGCGGCCCTGGTGCAGGAGCGCACCGCCGACCTGCAGCGCCTTCAGGCCGAATACGTGAACTACAAGCGGCGCGTCGACCGCGATCGCGACCTGTCTCGTCAGGCCGGGATCGAGGCCGTGCTGCTCGACCTGCTGCCCGTGCTCGATTCCATCGAGCTGGCCCGTCTGCACGACGACCTGGGCGACGGTTTCAAGATGGTCGCCGACGAGCTGGCCAAGGTCGCCGGCAAGTGGGGCTTGAACGCCTTCGGCGCCAAGGGCGAGGAGTTCAACCCGGTCAAGCACGAGGCCCTGATGCAGGCGCCACTCGACGAGCCGGTCACCGTCGTGACCGTCTCGCAGGTGATGCAGCAGGGCTACGAGCTGGGTGGTCGCGTCATTCGCCCCGCCCGGGTCGCCGTTGCCAACCCCTGAGGGGACCGTCGTGATCGTGGTTGTCGATACGAAGAAGGAGGTGCTCTAGATGAGCGCGAAGGATTGGATGGAGAAGGACTACTACAAGGTCCTCGGCGTGTCCAAGAGCGCCTCCGAATCGGAGATCAAGAAGGCCTTTCGCAAGATCGCCCGCGACAACCACCCCGATCAGAACCCGGATAACAAGGCTGCGGAGTCTCGCTTCAAGGAGGCCTCCGAGGCCTACAACGTGCTGAGCGATGCCAAGCAGCGCAAGGAGTACGACGAGGCGCGCTCGCTCTTCGGCGGAGGCGGCTTCCGCTTCCCGAAGGGCGGCGCGCAGCCCGGCACCGCTGGCTTCGAGGATCTGTTCCGCAACGCCTCACCTGGCAACGGTGGACTGGGAGACCTGTTCAGCGGGTTGTTCCAGGGGGGTGGCGGCGCGCAGCGTCGCTCCACTCAGCGGGGTCCGCGTCGGGGTGCCGACGTGGAGTCGGAGGCCAAGCTCACCTTCGAGCAGGCCGTGGAGGGCACCACGGTGTCGATGCGCACGGTCTCCGACGAGCCGTGCTCGTCGTGCCGGGGTACCGGCGCCAAGTCCGGCACGCTGCCGCGGGTCTGCCCGGCCTGCGAGGGCTCGGGCATGCGCTCGTCGTCCACCTCCGGTGGGGTGTTCCAGATCAGTGAGCCCTGCTCCGACTGTCTCGGCCGAGGGTTGATCGTCGACACTCCGTGCCCCGATTGCGAGGGCTCGGGTCGTGGCCGCGCGGCCAAGTCGATGCAGGTCCGCATCCCCGCGGGCGTGCAGGACGGTCAGCGGATCCGGCTCAAGGGCAAGGGCGCGGCCGGCGAGAACGGCGGCGCCTCCGGCGACCTGTACGTCACCGTCGAGGTGGAGCCGCACAAGCTGTTCGGCCGCAGCGGGGCCAACCTCACCATCGACGTGCCGCTCACCTTCGACGAGGCGGCGCTCGGGGCCGAGGTGCAGGTGCCGACGCTGGGCGGGCCGCCCGTGAAGGTGCGCGTCCCGGCCGGCACTCCAAGCGGTCGCACCGTGAGGGTCCGCGGCAAGGGCGTGCGCAAGGCGGATGGCGCGACGGGCGACCTGCTGGTCACCTTCGAGGTGGAGGTGCCCAGCGAACTCGGGGCCGACGCCAAGGAGGCGCTGCGTGACTTCGCCGCCAAGGCCAAGCAGGCCGATCCTCGCGCGTCGCTGTTCAACGGGTGACCGCGATGAGTCAGCTGCCTCAGCCGTACGATCCCGACGCCGCCGTGTTCCCCATCTCGGTGGCGGCGACGTTGGCCGACATGCACCCGCAGACGCTGCGCGGCTACGACCGGCTTGGCCTGGTCGTGCCCCAGCGGGCTGCGGGTCGCGGGCGTCGTTACAGCCTGCGCGACGTCGCCAAGCTGCGCCACGTCCAGCACTTGAGTCAACAGGAGGGCATCAACCTGGAGGGCATCCGCCGGATCCTCGCGTTGGAGGAGCAGGTCGACGCGCTCCAAGGCCAGGTCGAGCGCCTGAACGAGACCCTGCAGCGCATCCAGTCGCAGCACACCGGCTCCCGGATCTTCACTGCAGAGTCGACGGGCGCCGTCCACCACGGCCGCGTTCGCATCCGCCGTCGCCTCGCCCTGCCCTCTCCGTAGCTCCACCTCCGTACTGCCTGCGAGGTCTCCCACCTACGCTCTTCGAGGTGTGAGGCCGCTCGCGGCCGAGCCCTTCGAGACGGTCGCTTCGCTCCCTCCTCAGGGACCACCTCGAGGAGAGCATGATCGTGCCTCGTGAAGTGCCCGACGCCGACGTAGTATGGCGTCATGACGGCCGGGGTAGAGGAGATACGGGAAGCAGCGCTGATGCTCGGTGAGAGGGATCGTGCTGAGCTTGCCCGAGAGTTGCTGGCGAGCCTCGAAGCTGGACATGAGAGTCTGCCGCATGGCTGGGACGACGAGATTCAGCGTCGGCTCGACGACGTGCGAGAAGGCAGGGTCGAGACCATCCCCTGGGACGTCGTGAAGCAGGAGTTGAGAGCGCGTCGAGCCAGCCGCTCAGCATGACGCGGGAAGCCTATTTCCATTCGGAGGCGCTGCAGGAGCTTTATGCCGCCATCGACTGGTATGACGAGCAGGCGATGGGTCTGGGGGACCGGTTCGAGGTTGCGGTGAATGACGCGATGGAGACCCTTCGCACCTGGCCCACAGCCGGACATGCCTGGAGTGCCGCAGATGATGCCGTGCGCGTCTTCGGGCTTCGGGGTTTCAATCAGAGCCTGGTGTACGTCGTCGCGGATAACAGGCTGACGGTGCTTGCCGTCGCACATCAGGCACGGCAGCCGGGCTATTGGGAGGACCGGCTGGGCCGCAGCTAACGTGGCTTTAGGAACGGGTTTTCTTCTTCCGGGGTGCGCTTCGGCTGCGGGAGCTGCGTGATCTCGATCCACTCGGAACCGCAACCGGGGCATTCGTAGACGGGGTCGCCGTCGACCACCTTGCCGGTCTTCACTGCACCGCACTCGTTCTGGCACGGGTAGGTGACCAGGAACTTCGCGCTCATGTCCCTAACCCTAAGAGATTCCGCAGGTAGCAGGTAGGTGGCACCTCTAGACCTTCCTCCCACCCAACCCGAGCACAAATCTGCGCATGCGTCTCGGCCTCCCGTATATAGCGAGGCCTTCGCGTCGGCGCAGATTTGTGCACGCAGGTCGGTGGGTCAGAGGGTGACCAGGTGGTTGACGGGGCCGTGGCCGGTGTCTGGGGTGCGGCTGAGGCACCAGTCGGCGCCGCCGGCGATGGCTCGCGCCAGGTAGTCCTGGGCGGCGGTGACGCTGGGCGGCCGGATGCCCGTCGCGACGGTGTCGCCTAGCCGCGCGGCGGAGGCCGCGATGGCCGACGACAAGGTGCAGCCGGTGCCGTGGGTGTTGCGGGTCTCCACTCGGGTGCCGCGCAGCACCAGGGTCTCGTCTGGCGTGGCCAGCACGTCGATCAGCTCCCCGTGCAGATGCCCGCCCTTCACCAGCGCCGCGCGGGCTCCGGCCGCGACCAGTGCCCTCGCCTGGGCCTCCAACCCACCCGCATCGGCGGCAGGCTCGACCCCCAGCAGTACTGCGGCCTCCGGCAGGTTGGGGGTGATCAGGTCGGCTTGGGGCATCAGGCGGTCGCGCACCACGGCGATCGCGTCCTCGGTGAGCAGCCGGTCGCCGGAGGTGGCCACCATCACCGGGTCCAGCACGATCACGCCGAAGTCGGCACGGCGTTCGTCGATCAGATCTGCCACCGTCGCAGCGACCTCCGCGTTGGAGAGCATGCCCAGCTTCGTGGCTGCCACGGGAAGATCGTCGAGCACCGCGATCACCTGGTCTCGAACCAGAGCAGGATCGACCGGCACCGCCGCCCGAACCCCCTGGGTGTTCTGCACCGTGAGGCCCGCCAGCGCGGCGCAGCCGTAGGTGCCGAGAACGGTGAAGGTCTTGAGGTCGGCCTGGATGCCGGCGCCTCCGCTGGGGTCGGAGCCCGCGATGCTGAGCACAACCGGCGGCATGGACAGGGCGGTCATGAGGGCCTCCAGAGTGAGAGCAGCTCTTGCGCGGCGGTGCGAGGATCGGCGGCGGTGGCAATGGCGGAGACGACGCAGATGCCGTCCACGCCGGTCTCGATCACCGAGCGGGCGTTGCCGGCGTTGATGCCGCCGATGGCCACCGTCTTCACGGCGTCCCCGGTGCGTGCGACCAAGGTGCGGGCGCCATCCAGGCCCAGGGCGGGCTGGGTGTCGGTCTTGACGGGGGTGTCCCAGATGGGGGACAGCCCGACGACATCGGCCGTCGGATCCGCCAACTCGGCCTCGAGTTCTGCCAGCGAACTCACTGACAAGCCGATCAGGGCGTCCGGCCCGAGCGTCTCGCGAGCGACACGGATGTCGCCGTCGTTCTGCCCAATGTGCAGATCGGTGCCGAGCTCCGCCGCCACCCACAGCCGGTCGTTGACCACCAGCCGCGCCTCGCTGCCTGTCTCGTCGTGCAGCCGCTCGAGCGCCGCGAGACACGAGAGGGTCAAAGCCAGGAAGTCGTCGTCGGAGAGGTGCTTGTCGCGCACCTGCACGACGCCGGCGCCGCCGCGCACCGCCTTCTCGACCACCCACGGCACCCGATCCGGTCCGCCGCAGAGCGCTGTGTCGGTGACGAAGTAGAGCCTCCAGTCCACGGCCTCAGCAAGGCCTCTTCGGGCCTGCATCAGTCGTCGGTCACTTCGACGAGCAGCCGCACCTCGTCGACGCTCAACGTGTAAAGCGCGTCGAGCCATGCCGTGCGGAAGGATCCGGGGCCCTGGGCCTCTCGGGCCGCTGCGCGCCCAGCCGCGCCGAAGAGGGCGTGCGCCGCGACGGTCGCGTCGTGTGCGGACTCATCGCCTCGAGCGGCCGCGCAGGCGGCCGCCACCGCGCCCAGCGAACAGCCGGTGCCGATCACCAGCGGCATCAGCTTGCTGCCACCGGTCACGCGCGTAGTGCGACCGGGGGAGACGATCACGTCGACGCGGCCGGAGATGGCCACGACGGTGTGATGCTGCTCGGCGAGTGCACGGGCGGTGTCGATGGCGGCCTCGACCTCGTCGGTGGCGTCGACCCCACGACCACCGGCGGTGCTGCCGGCCAGGCCGAGGATCTCGGACGCGTTGCCGCGGATGGCCGTCGGTCGATGTGCGAGCAGTTCGCGGGCCAGGGCGGTGCGCACGGGCAGCCCGCCGACGGCGACTGGGTCGAGCACCCAGGGGGTGCCCGCGCGGTCGGCGGAGGCCGCGGCCCGTCGCATGCCCTCATGTTGTTCGGCAGAGCCGTTGCCGACGTTGATCAGCAGTCCCGAGGCGATCGCCGCGAAGGCCTCGGCCTCCTCGGGCAGGTCGATCATCGCTGGCGCCGCACCGACGGCCAACAGCACGTTGGCTGTGATCTCCGGCACGACGGTGTTGGTCATGCAGTGCACCAGAGGCTGCATCTCGCGCAGCGCAGACAGGATGTGGGTATAAGCAGACAAAGCGTCGCTCCCTTCGCAGGAATGATCCAGATCAGGTTCGACGGGTGTGTTCTCAGCCTCGTGTTCGAGGCACCCCGGCGTCGCTCGTCAGTCTAGCCGCATCACGCTCTCCTCGAGGCTCGGCCGCGGACGGCCTCGCACCTCGAAGAGCGCGACCGTCAGCCGAACGCGTAGTCGTGTGGAGGATGGGGTTCGCGAGTGGGTTTGGTGGGCGTAAAGCCGTGAGCCCGCGCGAAGCGCCGGAACACGGCCGGGCAGGAGCGGACCCCATCCGTAACACGACGAACGAGACCACCGAAACCGACCACAAGCCCCCAGGCACCGTCACGCTCTCCTCGAGGCTCGGCCGCGGACGGCCTCGCACCTCGAAGAGCGTGGGTGGGGTCACAGGCCGTGGCGGGCCATGGCCTCGGCGATCAGCCAGAGCTCGTCGTTCATCTCGGCGGGGGTCTTGTCTCCCAGCGACTGGAGCCACTGGCGGATCCGCGGGAGCTCGTCGGCCCATTCTCGGGGGCTGTAGGAGATGACTGCCTTCAGGTCGTTCTCTGGGATGTCGAGGCCATCGACGTCGAGATCATCCGGCTTCGGCAGCAGACCCGCGGGCGTGGTGACCGCGTCGACCTTGCCCTCCAAGCGCTCCACGATCCACTTGAGCACGCGCGAGTTCTCGCCGAAGCCCGGCCACATGAAGCGGCCGTCGGCGTCGCGGCGGAACCAGTTGACGTAGAAGATCTTGGGCAGTTTGTCGGCCTCGGTGCCGTTGCCCATGTCGATCCAGTGCTGCAGGTAGTCGCCGACGTGGTAGCCGATGAAGGGCAGCATGGCCATGGGATCGCGGCGCAGCACGCCCACGGCTCCCTTGGCTGCGGCCGTCGTCTCCGACGAGCAGGTGGCTCCCATGAAGACGCCGTGCGCCCAGCTCCGCGACTGCGACACCAGCGGGATGGTGTTCTCGCGCCGGCCGCCGAAGATGATCGCGTCGACGGGGACGCCACGGGGATCGTCGTAGGCATCGGAGAGGATCGAGACCTGCTCGATCGGGGTGCAGAAGCGGCTGTTGGGATGGGCGACGGTGCGGCCCTGGCGCTCCTCGGTGGGACCGTACTGCCGGCCATGCCAGTCGGCGAGGTCGGCCGGACGCTCCTTGGTGCGGCCCTCCCACCACACGTCGCCGTCGGCGGTGAGGCCGACGTTGGTGAAGATCGAGTTGCCCTTCTCGATGGCCGTCATGGCATGCGGATTGGTCTTGGCTCCGGTGCCGGGGGCGACGCCGAACAGGCCCGTCTCGGGGTTCACGGCCCACAGCCGCCCGTCGGATCCCGGGCGCAGCCAGGCGATGTCGTCGCCGAGGGTCTCGACCGTCCAGCCTGGGATGGTGGGCTGCAGCATGGCGAGGTTGGTCTTGCCGCAGGCCGACGGGAATGCGGCACACACGTGATACGCCTTGCCCTCGGGGGAGATGATCCGCAGGATCAGCATGTGCTCGGCCATCCAGCCCTCGTCGCGGCCCATCACCGAGGCGATGCGCAGCGCGTAGCACTTCTTGCCCAGCAGCGAGTTGCCGCCGTAGCCGGAGCCGTAGCTCCAGACCATCCGCTCCTCGGGGAAGTGCACGATGTACTTGATGTCGTTGCACGGCCAGGGCACGTCGTCGACGCCCTCGTCCAGGGGCATGCCGACGGAGTGCAGAGCCGGCACGAAGGAGGCCTTGAGCTCGGCCATCCGCTCGAGCACGGCCTGGCCCATCCGGGTCATGATGCGCATCGACAGCACCACATAGGCGGAGTCCGTGATCTCGATGCCGAACTTGGGATCCTCGGCGTCGAGGTGTCCCATGCAGAACGGGATTACGTACAGCGTGCGGCCCTTCATGCAGCCGTCGTAGAGCTTGGTCAGGATGCCCTTCATCTGGTCGGGGTTCATCCAGTTGTTGGTGGGGCCCGCGTCGGCCTCGTCGACGGAGCAGATGAAGGTCTGGTCCTCGACGCGCGCGACGTCCTCAGGGTCGGTGCGGGCGTAGAGGGAGTTGGGCATCAGATCCTCGTTGAGGCGCACGACGGTGCCCTTATCGACGAGGAGCTGGGTGAGTTCTGAGCGTTCCTCCTCGGACCCGTCGCAGTAGACGACCTCGTCGGGCTTCGTCAGGCTCACGACCTCCTCGACCCACTCGATCAGGCCGGGGACTTGGCTGGCTGCCTGGGGATGTTGGATGGACATTATTCTCCTCGTCGACGCTGAACGACACGAGAGGACGGACCCGAAGAATCCCGCGGTCTTCCCGATGACCGCCACGAGACTCCGACCGCGGCGGTGCGTCGATAAGCCCTCTCTCGTCCGATGCTATTGCCAATCGCTCGACGATGTGCCGGTTCCGTGGGATTCCCGATTGAGTGTGTCTGGCTCAACTTTGAGCAACGGTGGAATTTCTGGGTTGTTCTCGACGTTGAGCGAGGTAGACTCAACTCTGAACAAGGCCTTTGAAGGGGACTGCATGAACACTGAGAAGCTCACCACGAAGTCTCGCGACGCCGTGACCGCGGCGGTGCGTCAGGCTCTGACCAACGGAAACCCCAATGCCGAGCCGGTGCACCTCCTGCACGGCCTGCTGCTGACTCCCGACAACACCGTCGGACCGCTGCTCGAAGCGCTCGGGGCGAGCGCCACCACCGTGGACCAGGCCGCCACCGCAGCCATCGCCAAGCTGCCGTCGACGAGCGGATCGTCGGTCACCCAGCCCGCGCTGTCGGGCCCGTTCGCGCGCGTGCTCGCTTCCGCCGAGACGCTCGCGGAGAAGCTGGGCGACCAGTTCGTCGCGACGGAGCACCTGCTGATCTCGCTGGCCACCGTCGATTCCGAGGCCAAGAAGATCCTCGAGCGCGCGGGTGTGACGGCCGACACCCTGGCTGGCCAGTTCGAGGCGTCGCGCGGCGGCAAGCGGGTCACCTCCGCCGAGAGCGAGGGCGGCGAGTCGGTGCTCGACAAGTACTCGATCGACCTCACCGAGCGCGCCCGGTCCGGCAAGCTCGATCCCGTCATCGGCCGCGACGCCGAGATCCGGCGCGTCGTCCAGGTGCTGGCCCGGCGCACCAAGAACAACCCCGTGCTGATCGGCGAGCCCGGCGTCGGCAAGACTGCCGTCGTCGAGGGCCTCGCGCAGCGCCTGGTGGCCGGCGACGTGCCCGACTCGCTGAAGAACCGACGTCTGGTCTCGCTGGACCTGGCGTCGATGGTGGCGGGAGCGAAGTATCGCGGCGAGTTCGAGGAGCGCCTGAAGGCCGTCCTGAACGAGATCAAGGAGGCCGAGGGCCAGGTCATCACCTTCATCGACGAGCTGCACACGGTCGTCGGCGCGGGCGCCTCGGGTGAGGGTGCGATGGACGCGGGCAACATGCTCAAGCCCATGCTGGCTCGTGGCGAGCTGCGGATGATCGGCGCCACCACGCTGGATGAGTACCGCGAGCGGATCGAGAAGGATCCGGCTCTGGAGCGACGCTTCCAGCAGGTCTTCGTCGGCGAGCCGTCGGTGGACGACACCGTCGCCATCCTGCGTGGTCTGCGCGAGCGCTACGAGGCCCACCACAAGGTGCGCATCACCGACTCCGCGCTGGTGGCGGCCGCCGAGCTGTCCAACCGGTACATCACGTCGCGCCAGCTGCCTGACAAGGCCATCGACCTGGTCGACGAGGCTGCGTCGCGGCTGCGGATGGAGATCGACTCCTCGCCGGAGGAGATCGACATGCTGCGCCGCGAGGTGGACCGGATGACGATGGAGGAGTTCCACCTGGCCAAGGAGGCCGATGACGCGTCCAAGGAGCGCCTGGCCGCCCTGCGCAAGGAGCTGGCCGACAGCCAAGAGAAGCTGCGCGGCCTGGAGACGCGCTGGGAGCAGGAGAAGTCGGGCCTGAACCAGGTAGGTGACCTGAAGGAGAAGATCGACCACCTGCGCTCCGAGGCCGAGAAGGCCCAGCGCGAGGGCGACCTGACCCGCGCCTCCGCCATCCTCTACGGCGAGATCCCCGCCGCAGAGAAAGAGCTGGCCGAGGCCGAGGCCTCCGACGCCACGCCGTCGATGGTCTCCGAGGAGGTCAGCGAGACCGACATCGCCGAGGTGGTCTCGGCCTGGACGGGCATTCCGGTGGGCCGGATGCTGCAGGGTGAGTCGGAGAAACTGCTCGAGATGGAGCAGCGCATCGGTTCCCGGCTGATCGGGCAGCACGCCGCCGTCAAGGCCGTCTCCGACGCGGTGCGCCGCTCGCGCGCAGGCATCTCAGACCCCAACCGGCCGATCGGATCGTTCCTGTTCCTCGGACCCACCGGCGTCGGCAAGACCGAGCTGGCCAAGGCGCTGGCCGACTTCCTGTTCGACGACGAGTCGGCCATGGTGCGCATCGACATGAGCGAGTACTCGGAGAAGCACTCCGTCGCCCGGCTCGTCGGCGCCCCTCCCGGCTACGTCGGGTACGAAGAGGGCGGTCAGCTGACCGAGGCGGTGCGTCGTCGCCCCTACTCCGTGATCCTGCTCGACGAGGTGGAAAAGGCCCACCCCGACCTGTTCAACATCCTGCTGCAGGTGCTCGACGACGGCCGCCTGACCGACGGCCAGGGCCGCACCGTCGACTTCCGCAACACGCTGCTGATCATGACCTCCAACCTTGGCAGCCAGTTCATGGCCGACCCCCTGCTGGGGGCCGAGGAGAAGCGCAACCAGGTGATGGCGGTGGTGCGGCAGAACTTCCGTCCCGAGTTCCTGAACCGGCTCGACGACGTGGTGCTGTTCGACGCCCTGACCGAGGCGGAGCTGGGCCAGATCGTCGACATCCAGCTCGCGCGCCTCAACAAGCGCCTGGCAAGCCGCCGGATAACCGTCGAGGTGAGCGACGACGCCAAGGCCTGGCTGGCCGATGTGGGCTTCGATCCGGTCTACGGCGCTCGGCCGCTGCGCCGCCTGGTGCAGTCGACCGTCGAGGACGCCCTGGCCCGTGGGCTGCTGGCCGGCGAGATCCACGACGGCCAGACCGTCCGGGTCGATCGCGACGGCGACGGCATCGCGCTCGTCTGACTACCCAGGTCTGACTATGTGGGGTGATACGGAACCACGACCACCTCGTAGGTGAGTGGTTCCGTCTCGCCGCTGAGCGCGTCGGCGATGAGTTCCTGCGCCTGGCGGCGGGCCGCTCGGGTGGGGCAGCGCACCTCGATGCCGCCGATCTCCAGGCGAGGCGTCGCCACGAGATCGAGATAGTCGCGCACCCGCTGCCGCCACCACGTCGCGTCCGCGTCGGCAGGCGGCAGGTCGATCGCGACCAGTCGTCGTCCCGTTCCCGGCAGGACGGCCGCGACGGCCACCTCGCGGCCGTCGCGGACCTGGAGCGTCAGGTGCGGCATCGGGGTGTGGTCGGTCGGCAGGTTGCGTCGCAACCTCACATCTCCGAGCGCGGACAGCTCGCGCACCAGCACCGTGCGCAGCGACGGATACCGGACCCCGCGGCGAGCGTCCTGTCGGCGTGCCCGTCGTCGCTCGACGTAGACACCGACGACCCCGACGCCCCACACCGCGAACTGGGCGGCCATCGCCCAGCGGAAGGCGGTCAGGGAGTAGCTTCCGAAGGCGTCCAGTACCAATCCGATCACGAAGATCCCCAGCACTCCGGCCGTGAATCCGCCGACGATCACGATGCCGGTGGCGGTGCCCATGGAGCGCAGGGGGTTGCTCGCTCGGGCGACGTCGAACCCGATGCCAGAGCCGGGGCCGGCCGCAGAGATGCCGATCATCAGGACGGCCATCAGCCACACCGGAGCCGGGCCAGGAAGAAGGAGCACCACCAGCCAGGGCAGCACCGCGAGGAGCGAGAACATCAACGCCAGGTTCACCCGCTGGAGCGGGGCGCGTCGGCTGACGATGCCCACGACGATCGCGGCCGGAACACCGGCGAAGACATAGAGCGTGAACAGGCCGGCGGTCACCTGAGAGGAGTAGCCCTGCCCATCGAGCAGGAACGGATAGCCCCACATGAGCGCGAAGACCATGGGCCAGAAGCCGCACATCCAGTGGATCCAGAAGGCCACCCGCGACGCAGGATGTGAGAACACATCCACGATCTGGGCGCGCACGCTCCGCTTGGCATCGCCCGCGCGGCTTCGGCGAGCCGACGACGCGTCGGGATAGTTGCGCAGCACGATCAGCAGCAGCGCGCCGACGACCGCGGACACCGTCGCAGCGGCGAGGAAGGATCGGGTCCAGCCGGCCGTCGCCAGCAGCGCCGCGAGTGGGAGAGAGCTGCCGAGCTGCCCGAACTGGCCGAGCATCGAGGTGATCTGGTTCAGCAGCGGAATGCGACCCGGAGGAAACCAGAACGGGAGCAGACGCAGCACGGCGGTGAAGGTCATCGCGTCGCCGGCGCCGACGAGCACGCGCGCCAGGATCGCCGAGGTCAGATCGGGGCTGACGGCGAGCGCCAACTGTCCCGCGCACATCAGCAGCGCGCCCGTGCTCACCATCGCGCGGGTTCCCCAACGGTCGGTCATGAGCCCGACGGGCACCTGCATCGCGGCGTAGGTGATCAGCTGGACCACGACGAAAAGGCTGGTGACCGACGCTCCCGCGGCGAAGCGCTCCGTGGCGAGTCCGCTGGCGACGCCGAAACTGGTGCGCTGAAACACCGCCGCCGCATACGCGAGGACGCAGAGTGCCCACATCAACCACGCGCGTGGCGAAGGGCCGGTCGAAACCATTTCGTGTTCCCGTCTGGGTCGGCTCGCCTGGTCGGTGATCAGTCTAGGAGGTTCCGTGTTGGTCATCGTCGCGCCCGTCCTACACTTGAGCCCATGAACGACCCGGGCAGTATTCGCGTCAGCGACGGCGAGCGAGACGACGCGGTGGACAAACTGCGCGAGCACGCGGCCGCGGGCAGGCTCAGTAGCGAGGAGTTCTCCGACCGGATGGGCAAGGCGCTCGAGGCGCGCACCCGAGCCGAGCTGAACGAACTCTTCTTCGACCTTCCCGCGCTGGAGGGGCCGGCCTATCCGGTACCCGTCGAAGCACGGCCGCCTCACCCGGCGGCGGTGCCGGACTACCTGGCGTACTCGGTCGTGCCCCAGAAGACGTTCTGGCAGCAGTGGTGGTGGATGATCGTCATCGCGGTGGTCGCCTTCGGCGTGATGCGAGGAAACATCATCCCGGTCATGATCGTCATCGCCCTCGGTTACACCTTGCTGAGGCCGAGGATGGACGCGAAACCGGATCCCAACGCTCCCGTGAAGTACCTGGGTTACGGGGAACAGGAAGAGATCACCGCTCTGATCCGAGCGGGCAGGAAGATCGAGGCGATCAAGCGCTACCGCGAGTTCACCGGCACCGATCTACGCACGGCGAAGCAGTCCGTCGAACTCTGGGAACGCCAACTCGGTTCCTGACACCACGCTCACCCACGCTCTTCGAGGTGCTGTTTCACGCTCTTTGAGGTGCGGAGCGCAGCGGAGCCTCGAAAAGAGCCACCGCCAGCCGAAGAGCAGTCTCTGCCCCGGCTTGCGCTGGCTCTTTTCGAGGCTCGGCCGCGGGCGGCCTCGCACCTCAAAGAGCGTCAGTGGCGCGGCGTGGGGGTGGGCTTTACGGGGCCAAGCGGCGGGGTTCCCAGCCGGTGTCGGTGAGGACGAAGGTGGCCCGGTCATGCATCCGGTTGGGGAGGCCCTGCCAGAACTCGAGCTGGCTGACCTTGATCCGGTAGCCACCCCAGTTGGGCGGGCACTCGACGTTGCGGCCCGCGAAGCGCTGCTGTGCCTCGCCGGCGGCCCACGCCAGATCGTCGCGCGACTGGATCTCGTTCGACTGGCTGGACGCCCAGGTGCCGATCTGGCTGGCGCGCGGACGCTCCGCGAAGTACGCCTCCGACTCCTCACGCGAGACCTTCTCGGCGGTGCCGATGGCGCGGATCTGGCGCATCGTCGACGGCCACCACAGCAGGGCGCCGACCGTCGGGTTGTTCGCGATCTCCTGGCCCTTGGCGGAGTCGTAGTTGGTGAAGAAGGTGAGGCCCTCGGGGGAGTACTCCTTCAGGAGCACCACGCGGGACTGCGGACGGCCGTCGGCGTCGACGGTGTTCAGCACCATTGCGGTGGGCTCGGGGGCGTGAGTGAGCGCCTCCTGAACCCAGGAGTCGAACAGCGCCCAGGGGTCGATGCCGGTGAGATCCTCGGGCAGCGGATCGCCGTGGTAGTCAGACCGAACTTCATACAGGTTGCTCATGGGCACCATCAAACCACCTGAGGTAATCCATCTGACAGGGGGTCCAGGTTAAGAGGTCTAAGAGGTTCCGCAGGGAGGCGCCGCTTACCTGCGGAACTGTCAGTGCTTCGCTAGGCCGCACCCAGTTTCATCCAGCCGTCGCCGCGGGCGCGGAGGCCGAGAGTGGCCGCGCGGGCGCCCATGAAGCCGACGGTGAATCCGATCCACAGCCAGGTCAAACCCTCGACGCCGGGTTCGGCGAGCAGGGCGGCGAAGGCCGCCGGCGCGTAGACCGCGAGCGTGATCATGCCGGCCTTGGCCAGGTACGGCCCGTCGCCGGCGCCGATCAGGACGCCGTCGAGGAGATAGACGTAGCCGGCCAGCGGCAGGGTGAGGCCGACGATGATCAGCAGCCGGGCTGCGAGAGTTGCGACGGCGTCCTCCGGGGCGAAGAAGTTTGCGATGGGGCCGCGGGCAAGGATGGCGGCCACCCCGAGCAGTGCACCGCCGCCGACGGCCCAGATCGTCATCAGCCGGGTCGACGCCCTGGCCTCGGCCTTGTCGCCGGCGCCGAGGGCCAGGCCGATGATGGTCTGACCGGCGATCGCCAGCGCATCCAGCGCGTAGGCCAGCAGCCCCCACACCTGCATCACGATGTGGTGGGAGGCCAGCGCCACCGCACCCTGCGCCGTCGCGACGTAGGTGGTGATCAGCAGCGCGACGCGTAGCGTCACCGTGCGCAGCAGCAGCGGCGTTCCCACGGCCAGGCTGTGCCGCATCTCCGTGAGCGAGGGGCGCAGGTGTGCCCCGGCGGCGAGGCAGCGTCGGGTCACGAGCCACCAGGCGACACCGCCCAGCGCGAGTTCCGCCAGAGCTAAAGCGAGCCCGACGCCGCCCAACCCTGCGCCAAGGCCGAACACGAAGAGGATGTTCAGCACCAGGTTGAGCGCGGCGCTGCAGATCAGCAGCACCAGGGGAGTGCGGGCGTCGGAGAGTCCTCTGAAGGTGCCGGTGGCGGCCAGCATGACCAGCATCCCTGGCAGTCCCGGCAGCGACCAGCGGAGGTAGGAGGTGGCCTCGGCGAGCACTGCGTCAGTCGCGCCCAGGCCGGCGGCCAGCCACGGTGCCGCGATCCACGCCACGATGGCAAGGGCCGAGCCCAGCACCAGCGCCAGCCACATCGCCTGCACGCCCAGTTCCAGGCCGCGGGTGCGGTTGCCCGCGCCGAGCTGCCGCGACACGACGGAGGTCGAGCCGTAGGCGAGGAAGATCATCAGACCGGTGACCGTCGTCAGCAGACCCGAGCCGACGCCGAGGCCCGCCAGCGAGTCCGTCCCGAGGTAGCCCGCCACCCAGGTGTCCGCCAACAGCATCAACGGCTGGGCGATCAGCGCGGCGAAGGCGGGAATGGCGAGGGCGAGAATCCGACGAGTCAGGTGCATAGCCCGCCCGACCTTACTAGGCTCTACGAGGTGAACGATCGTGTGCATCCCGACGGCGTGGTGCCGGGTGCGTTCATCGTCGAGTTCGGGCAGACCCAGCAGTCCTGGGTTGATCCAGAGCGTCCCGACTACCTCGTCTTCGAATACGTGCAGCACATCGCGATGCTGCTGGACCACTCCGCTCTGCGCGCCCCGACCGACCGACGGCTACGCGTCGTGCATCTGGGCGGCGGCGGACTGACCCTGCCCCGCTGGGTGGCCTGGCGACGGCCGGCGACGGCGCAGGTGGTCTGCGAGCCCGACGTCGAACTCACGGCAGAGGTGCGCCGAAAGGTTCCGCTGGGCCGGCATTCCGGGATCAAGGTGCGCGACGTGGACGCGCGCACAGGAGTTGCGGCCATGCCCGACGACTGGGCCGACGTCGTGATCCTCGACGCCTTCGACCAGGACCACGTGCCCGCCGAACTGGTCACCAGGGAGTTCCTGGAGCAGGTCCGGCGCATCCAACGGGAGGACTGCCTGCTCATCGCGAACGTCACTGATCTCGCGCCGTTCGACTGGGCCAAGCGCGTCGCCGCTGGACTCGTCGAGGGCCGGCCGCGCGTCGTCGTCGGGGCTGAGCCGTCGGTGCTGAAGGGGCGCCGCTTCGGCAACCTCGTGTTCGCGGCGTCGGTGGGCCCCGTCGACCTGGCGGGTGTGCGTCGCGAGTCGGCCAAGCTCCCCTCGGGCTATCGGTGGCTGGACGGGCGGGAACTCACGGGGTGGATCGGGGGAGCCGAGCCCTGGACCGACGCCGACGCCCGCCCCTCACCGCGTCCCACGCGGATCTGGTGATGTAAGAGGTTCTTAGCTCACAGCACCACCTACCTGCGGAACCTCTAGGCGAGAGTTTCGTCTCCGGGGGGACGGTCGGCAAGAATGGGGCGCATGACCGATGGCGACGAGGGGCGGGGCCCGCGCAGGGCTCAGAAAAGGGGCCTCTCGCCGTTGACCGTTCTCGGGGTCGTGCTGCTCGTCGCGGGCCTCGGCTGCCTCGGCTACGTGGGCTGGGAGTTCTACGGCACCACCTGGATCTCGAAGCGCGCCGCCGACGAGGAGCGCGCCGGGCTCGCAGCGCGATGGGAGCGACCAGAAGCCGTCCAGGAGGAGCCCACCGCGGGGCAGGCCGAGTGGCTGCTGCGCATTCCGGCCCTGGGCGACGACTACGAGTGGCCGATCGTGGCCGGCGTCGAGCCGGACGATCTCACGCGCGGCGTCGGCTGGTATCCGACCTCCGCGCTGCCGGGCGAGATCGGCAACTTCGCGCTGGCCGGTCATCGCGTCACCAACGGCGAACCGTTCCGTCACCTGCTCGACCTTGAAGTAGGCGACGAGGTGATCGTCGAGACCGCGGAGGCGATCTTCACCTACGAGATCAACTCCGCTCCTCGTGAGCTGACGGTGCAGGACACCGAGTCCTGGGTGCTGCTCCCGGTGCCCGGCCAGGAGGGCGTCGTCCCGTCCGAGTCCGTCATCACGCTCACCACCTGCCAAGACTTCTTCCGCTCGCCGGACCGCTCAGTGGGGTTCGGCGTCCTAACCGATACGGAGCTCAAGAAATGACCAACACCGACCGCGCCGACCTCATCGAGCACATCAAGAACCTTGCCGTCGTGCACGGCAAGGTGACGCTGGCTTCCGGCAAGGAGGCCGACTACTACGTCGACATGCGCCGCGTCACCCTCGACGGCGCCGCCTCGCCGCTCGTCGGCCGGGTGATGAACGAGCTGGTCGCCGACCTCGACTTCGACGCCGTGGGCGGACTCACCCTCGGGGCAGACCCGGTGGCCACCGCCATGCTGCACGCCACCGCCGCCGCGGGCGGTCGGCTCGACGTCTTCGTGGTGCGGAAGGAGTCGAAGTCGCACGGGCTGCAGCGCCGGATCGAGGGCGCCGAGGTGAAGGGCCGGCGGGTGCTGGTGGTCGAGGACACCTCCACCACCGGCGGTTCCGCGCTGACCGCCGTCGACGCCGTCCGCGAGGCCGGCGCCGAAGTGGTCGCAGTGGCGGTGATCGTCGACCGCAACACCGGTGCCGCCGAGCGCGTCGCCGAGGCCGGCCTCGAGTACCGCTACGCCGTCGGCCTCGAAGACCTGGGCTTGTAATCAGACGCACGCTCTTTGAGGTGCGGAGCGCAGCGGAGCCTCGACGATCAAGACCAGCGCGCAGCGCCATTGACGCTCTTTGAGGTGCGGAGCGCAGCGGAGCCTCGACAATCAAGACCAGCGCGAAGCACCATAGGCGCTCTTTGAGGTGCGGAGCGCAGCGGAGCCTCGAAAAGAGCCGGCGCAACCTCTTGGCTGAGTCTGGCACTCGGCTGCCGGCTGGGTCGCTTCGAGGCGACTTCGTCGCACCTCAACGACCGTAAGCTTGCCTTCCTGGGATACTGGGAGGCGTTCCCGTTCAAGGAGATCTGATGGAAGCCATCCTCGTCATCTTCGTCGTACTGATCCTCGTCGTGCTGCTCGTCGGCGGCTGGGGGGTTTCGGCGTACAACAAGTTCATCCGTGGTCGCAATGTGATCCAGGAGTCCTGGCGCCAGATCGACGTCGAGCTGAACCGGCGCTACGACCTGATTCCCAACCTGATCGAGACCGTCCGCGGGTACGCGGCGCACGAGCGCAACACGCTGGAACAGATCACCGCGCTGCGCAACCAGGCGGCGGCCTTGGCCAACCAGGCGCACGGCGAACCGTCGGATCAGCGCGCGGCGATCGAGGCCCAGCTGTCGGAGTCGGTGCGCTCGCTGATGGTCTCCGTCGAGGCGTACCCGCAGCTCAAGTCGAACGTGAACTTCCTCGAACTGCAGCGCGAGCTGACCGACACCGAGGATCGGATCGCGGCCGGGCGTCGCTTCTACAACGCCAATGTGCGCGACTACAACACCCGCATCGAGTCGGTGCCGAGCAACATCATCGCCGGCTTCGGCAAGTTCGAGAAGGCCTCCTATTTCGAGGTCAACGACGCGCAGATGCGCCAGGCTCCCACGGTGAACTTCGGTGAGATCAGCCAGCGTCCCGCCGGTGCGCAGCCCGGTCAGCCCGCGCAGCTCCCGCCCGCCGAGGCCCCGCAGCCCTACCAGGCGCCGCAGGTGAACCCGCAGCAGCAGGCTCAGCCGCAAACGCGTCCTGACCAGCAGTTTTAACCCCTAGCAACCCCTTAGCCACCGTCGGCCCCTTCCGCGACACCTCGCGGAGGGGCCGATCGTCGCGTACAGCACCGAGAGAGATTTATTGATGAGTGAGCCCAAACACGACGCCGTCGACAACCCGATGGCCTACCTCGACGAACCGGAGTCCGCGGGTGCGTGGCTCACCCGGCTGCTCAAGGGCATCATGGTGGGCATCGGCTTCATCCTGCCGGGCCTGTCGGGCGGCGTGCTCGCCGTGATCTTCCGGATCTACGACCCGATCATCCGTTTCCTCTCCAAGCCGTTGCACCGTTTCGGCGCTCAGGTGCGCTACTTCGTGCCGATCGGCGTCGGCGGCGTGGCTGGAATCGTCTTGTTCTCGGTGGTGGTCGACGCGGCCTTCGGGCGCTTCGCCCCCCAGTTCATCTGCCTGTTCATCGGCTTCGTGATCGGCACCTTCCCGTCGCTGTTCCGCCAGGCCGGCAAGAAGGGGCGTGCGCCGATCCACTGGGCGATCATGGGCATCGGTGCGGCCGTGATCTTCGTCATCATGCTGGCCGGCGGCTCCGCGCTGCTCCAGGTGCCGCCGAGTATTCCGGTGTGGTTCGGGTCTGGTGCGCTGATCGGCCTTGGCGTCGTGGTGCCCGGCCTCAGCCCGTCGAACTTCCTCATCTACTTCGGCCTCTACGACAAGATGGCGGCGGGGATCAAGGACTTCGACATGACGGTGGCCATCCCGCTCTTCCTCGGCGTGGTGGTGTGCGTGCTGCTGCTCGGTCGCGCCGCCGCGTGGGCCTTCGACAACTACTACGCCGGCATGTACCACCTGATCCTCGGCATGGTGATCGGTTCGTCGCTGGCCATCTTCCCGACGGTGGTGTTCCCCGCCTTCGCGCCTGCGGGTCTGGCGGATATGGGGCTCGGTCTTGGGGCTGCGATCGGCTTCGCCATCGCGCTGCTGGTAGCCGGCGTCGTCGCGTCGTGGCTGTTCAGCAAGCTGGAAGACCGCGTCTCCGCCCAGCGCGAGGCCCTGGAGGCCGCCGCCAACTCCTGATCTCGTCGTCTCCGACCCACCCAGTGGCCGATTTTCCGGTGTCTATCCAGGAAAATCGGCCACTGGTCGATTTTCGGCATGGGACGCCGGGAAATCGGCCAGAACCTGGGCTGGTGGAGAGGGGAGATGGGTAGTTGAACTTTGAACCAAAGTGGTTTAAAGTGAAACTATCTTCTTCGGAAAGGAACTCCCCATGTCTTTGAGCGATCTGTCCGGCACCTTCGTCGTCGATCCCACCCACAGCACCGTCTCCTTCGTCACCCGCCACGCGATGGTCACCAAGGTGCGCGGCTCCTTCACCCAGTTCAGCGGCCAGGCCACCGTCGACAAGGACGACCGCTCCGCCTTCGCGCTGAACGTCGAGATCGACGTGGCCTCCGTCGACACCCGTAACGCCGATCGCGACGCGCACCTGCGCTCCGCCGACTTCTTCGACGCAGACACCTTCCCGACCATGACCTTCGTCGGCACCGGCTACCAGATCAAGGGCGACGTGGTGGAGATCACCGGCGACCTCACGATCCGCGACGTCACCCGCAGCCTCACCATCCCGTTCGAGTTCGGCGGCACCGCCAAGGATCCCTTCGGCAACACCCGCGTCGGCCTCGAGGGCTCGGTGCAGGTACAGCGCTCCGACTTCGGGCTCACCTGGAACGCCGCCCTGGAGACCGGTGGCTTCCTGGTCTCCGACAAGGTCACCCTTGAGTTCGAGATCTCGGCCATCCAGCAGGCCTGACGCTCCTGGTCCTCGACCCTGACCCTGACCCAAGCTCAACCCAGGAAAATCGGCCACTGGTCGACTTTCGGCATCAGACACCGCAAAACCGGCCAGTGGCCGATTTTCCTGGATTGGGTCGGGCTCGGGTGGGCGCCTATTCCGAGGCTTGGGGGCGTGGAATGGGCGCTCTGGCGTATTCTCCCCGGGTGAGTTCTGACCCGTACGATCCCACCGCACCCACCGTCGGCGTGGGGCCGCATCCGCTGCCCTGGCCCGAGGGGGAGCGGTGGGATCGTGAGTTGCTGCGCGACGGCGACCGTCGCAACGTGCTCGATCGCTTCCGCTACTGGACGCTCAAGGCCATCGTCGCCGAGCTGGACAAGACGCGGGCGGGGCTGCACGTCGCCATCCAGAACTGGGAGCACGACTTCAACATCGGCTCCATGGTGCGCACCGCCAATGCGTTCAACGTCGCCGCCGTGCACATCGTCGGACGACGACGGTGGAACCGGCGCGGCGCGATGGTCACCGACCGCTACCTGCACGTCGTGCACCACGAGACCGCCGACGACCTGTTCCGCGCCCTCGCCGGTGAAGGCGTGACCCCCGTCGGCGTCGACAACCTTCCCGGGTCCGTGCCGCTTGAGACGGCGCAGCTCCCGGAGAAGTGCTGCCTGGTGTTCGGGTCTGAGGGCCCGGGCTTGACCGACGAGGTGGTCGCGGGATGCGAAAGCCTCGTCGCGATCACCCAGCACGGCTCCACCCGATCCATGAACGCAGGCGCTGCCGCCGCCATCGCGATGTACCACTGGTCGCTCCAGCATCGCCCACGCTGACGCTCTCCGAGGTGCGACGGCGATGAGGGACGTGTGGTCGGGTATGCCGTCCGGCTGCTGGGGGCTCTTTTCGAGGCTTCGGCTTGGGGCTCGTTCCTCGCCCTGAGCCTTCGCACCTCAAAGAGCGTCATATCCACGCTCTTCGAGGTGCGAGGCCGCCTGCGGCCGAGCCTCGAGGAGAGCCAGCGTGAGAATCGGCAGGAAGTCGGCCGCGATGGTCGGGCTGGGTGTTCGGCTGCCGGCTGGCCCTTTTCGAGGCTTCGGCTTTGGGGCTCGTTCCTCGCCCTGCGCCTTCGCACCTCAAAGAGCGTGGAGCGGGAGAGCGAAGGTTTCAGGTGCCCCCTTATGATGAGGCGCATGCAGTCGGAGCGATTCGCCGTGGGGCTCACCCCGATGCCGACGGCGGCACGGGTCGCCCGGCAGCGTTCTGTGCTGCGCTGGCGGATCGGGTCGATGATCCTGTCCGCGATCCTTCTGACCATCTCCTTCTGGTGGTTCCGTCCGGCATGGGAGCCCTGGGTCTACGTGCTGGTGGGCGTGCTCTGGGGGTTCTCCACGGTGTTCTGGGTGATCGTCTCGGCCGTCGGCCTCAGTCGCGCCAAACGGGACCTGGCCCGGATCCCGGACGGACCGGTGTTCTTCGTCGATCCTCACGGCCTCGAATTCGTCTGGCCGCGTCCCGTGGCGGTGATGTGGGGCGACGTCGATGCGCTGCGCGTGCAGGGCCACCATCTGGGGGCCGGACCCAACCTGGTGCTGCACGCCCACGGTGCTGAGACGGTCTCCGTGCCGCTGAGCTTCCTCGACGCGTCGGCATCGGTGATCGACCTGGCCGTGCAGGCCAACTCGATGGGTCGCATCCGACTGGACGCGGCGGCCCTGGACGCCCTTGTCTGACGCGATTGCGCGACGCTCGGAGCGTCTCCGCAGGTGCGAACATCCAGATTCGGGGGCTGCCCAAGAATCCGTAAGGTTCACGCGCTAGGCTGAGTCGCGAGAGTTTGAGTCTCGAACCGTAAGGAAAAAGGAAAGAGGCAACAATGCCCATTGCAACTCCCGAGGTCTATGCAGAGATGCTGGACCGCGCCAAGGCCGGCAAGTTCGCTTACCCCGCGATCAACATCACCTCCTCGCAGTCGGTGACCGCTGCGATCCAGGGTTTCGCTGAGGCCGGCTCCGACGGCATCATCCAGGTGTCCACCGGTGGCGCCGAGTACGCCTCCGGCTCCACGATCAAGCACATGGTCACGGGCGCTGTCGCCCTCGCGGCCTACGCTCAGGAAGTGGCCAAGAACTACGGCGTGCAGATCGCCCTGCATACCGACCACTGCCCCAAGGAGAAGCTGGACACCTACGTGCGTCCGCTGATCGCGCTGTCGCAGGAGCAGGTCAACAAGACCGGCCTGCCGATCTTCCAGTCCCACATGTGGGACGGCTCGGCCGTTCCCATGGAGGAGAACCTGCAGATCGCTGACGAGCTGCTGGCCCTCACCGCTGCCGCGAAGATCGTCCTCGAGATCGAGGTCGGCATCGTCGGTGGCGAGGAAGACGGCGTGACCGCCGAGATCAACGACAAGCTGTACACCACCGTCGAGGACGGCCTGCGTACCGCTGAGGTTCTCGGCCTGGGCGAGAAGGGTCGTTACATGACGGCCCTCACCTTCGGCAACGTGCACGGCGTGTACAAGCCGGGCGCCGTGAAGCTGCGCCCCGCAGTGCTCAAGGAGATCCAGGACGCCGTCGGCGCCAAGTACGGCAAGGAATCGCCGTTCGACCTGGTGTTCCATGGCGGCTCGGGCTCCACCGATCAGGAGATCTCGGATGCGGTCGACTTCGGCGTCATCAAGATGAACGTCGACACCGACACCCAGTACGCCTTCACCCGTCCCGTCGCGGATCACATGTTCCGCAACTACGACGGCGTGCTCAAGGTTGACGGCGACGTCGGCAACAAGAAGACCTACGATCCCCGCGTGTGGGGCAAGGCCGCCGAGGCCGGCATGGCCGCTCGCGTGGTCGAGGCCTGCCAGGCGCTCCGCTCCGCCGGGACCTCGATCGGCAAGTGACCTCACTTCGCTGAACTAGGCAACAAAAAGGTGGCCGGTCCCGAAAGGGGCCGGCCACTTGTCGCTCTCCGAGGTGTTCGTCATCCACGCTCTTTGAGGTGCGAGGCCGTCCGCGGCCGAGCCTCGAAAAGAGCCAGCGCGAGAGTCCGCAGAAACGAGGCCACGGTGGTCGAGGTCGTCGTTCAGCTGCCGGTAGCTCTTTTCGAGGCTCAGGCCTGGGGCTCGTTCCTCGCCCGGGGCCTTCGCACCTCAAAGAGCGTAGTTTTTCTGCACTTCCTCTGCGACGGCGTCGAACATGGCTCGGTCGAGGATGGCGCCGACGCGGCGTACGCCGTCGGGATCGATGCGGATGATCCGGTTGACGCGTACCTCGCTCGGGCGGCGCTTCTGGTCCCACTCGCCAGCGCCGATGTCCATCCACAGACGACCCGCGCGGGCCTCCTGGGCGGCGTCGCGGTCGTGGTCCTGGGAGGTGACCTGAAGGCCCAGCAGCCAGCGTCCGTCGCGGCCGATCAGCAGGACGGGACGGTCCTTGCCCTGTGAGTGGTCCTCCTCATAGGGCACCCAGGTCCAGACGATCTCGCCCGGATCGGGGCGACCGTCGGGGTGCGGGTCGTAGACGATCTCGGGAAGCTGCGTGTAGTCGCCCGGGTAGCCGGCGTCAACCGTCGGGACCGCGTCCTGCTTGGGCTTGAAGCTGGCGGTGGGCTTCGGGGTCGCCGCCGATGCTTTGGGGGTTTTCGTCGGTGACTTTGGTGTCTTCGCCGGTGTCTTTGGTGTCTTCGCCGGGGCCTTGGGGGCTCTTTGCGACGAAGGCACCAGCAGAAGCCGGCCCAGCTGGCGGGCGATTCCGAGGAGGTCCATGTTGTCCTTGTCTGTGGTCTAGGGAAGAACTGATCAATGAAGGCACCGGCTGTGGCGCACCACATGGGTGAGTCTCACGCCACCTACATCTTGCGCGACGGGCATGACCCGATACGCACACAAGATCTAGGGCCTGTTACGAAAGTGGAAGTGGCCTACTACGCGACGCCCTGGCACGCCATCTGCTTCGTTGCACTCGTCAACGTTAGGCACCACTAGCGTTTTCCTCCTGCGCCTTGCAGCTGACGCGCCATGACGCCGCTCGCTACGGCCACCACTTCCGCAACAGACCCTAGGCGACATATCTCATCCGGTGTGGCACGTCCTTAGCTCCCTACCGAAAACGGGGCAGTCGCCCGTAGTAGATGGAGTCCGGCCGGCGATATCCGTCGGCCTTGACCGAGCGCAGCTCGTCCCAGCGCACGAAGTATCTGGTGACCCCGGGCAGCCACAGCAGAGCCACTCCGACGACGGCGAGGCCCACGCCGATCAGGGCCCATTGGTTGAGCGCGAGCGCGAAGAGCCCGGTCAGCAGCACGGCGAGCGGAGAGACCTTGCGGGCCAGCCGCCAACCGTTCCAGGTCTGGAGACCGACGACCGAACAGGCCCCCGCGGCCAGCACCAAGGCCAGAGCGAGGAGTCCTTCGATGAGCAGTGAGAGCCACTTGCCGGGGTCGGGCTCCAACCAGGCGATCATCCGCGCCGAGGTGGCGTAGCTGTCCGGATGTGCGGCCTGCCACCAGTGCCAGGCGTAGGCGCCGGCCGATGCCGCCGAGGCGAGATGAAGCAGGATGGACGAGACCCACAACTCCGCCGTGCGCGGCGGCTCACCCGTGCGAGGGCTGGTGGGCGTAGCCCTGCTCAGCACCTCGATCGGTGGGAGGGTCTGGATCTCCTTGGTCATCGCGGCCAAGATTACCCTGGCGCTCCGGGTGCGCTGAGGGTGCCTAGCTGACGGTGAGGACGGCGACCGCAGAGCCGCGAAGGGGTTCGGGGATTTCGACGGTGCCGCCGGCCACCTCGGCTTCGCCCGCCCCGATCCAGCGGTAGTTCTGGCGATCCCGCAGCTCGGTGGGCAGATCCACGGCTCCGACGGCGGGGTCGAGCGCGTGGACGTGCACCGCGTCGCCGCTCGTGGTGTAGGAGACCGGCGTGCCGATCGGCTCGCCGGCGCGGATCCACGGTCGGGTGCCGTAGATCGCCTCGCCGTTGACGCGCAGCCAGGCGCCCATCTCTCGCATCGCGGCGAGCTGGAGCTCGGGGATCGACCCGTCGGCGCGTGGGCCGACGTTGATCAGCAGGTTGCCGTTCTTGCTGACGACGTCGACCAGCAGCCGGATCAGCGCAGCGCCGGAGAGCGAGTGCCGGGCATCCTCGTCCTGGTTGTAGCCGAAGGAGTATCCGAGCCCGCGCGTGGCCTCGAACACTTCGTCCTGGATCCCGTTCACGGCCATGTACTCGCGCGTCAGGAAGCCGTGGTACGGCACGCCCCACCGGTCGTTGATGGCGCCGTCAGGCACCGCCGCGAAGTAGCGGTTGAACAGCGCAGCCAGCGAGTACTCCGCCTTGTCCTTGCCGCCGTCGGGCCACTCGATGTCGTTCCAGAGGACGTCGGGGGAGAACCTCTCGATCAGCTCCTCCAGCTGCTCCGCGGAGTACCGCGAGAACTGCTCGTCGTGCCGCCGGAACCGGAACAGGTCGGTGTCGGACTCGATGGGCGGGAAGTCGGAGACGTGCCAGTCGAGGGCGCCCGAGTAGTAGACGCCGAACCGCGCGCCCGCCTTGCGCGTGGCGTCGTGCAGCTCCTGGATGAGGTCGCGACGAGGGCCGCGGCGGACGGCGTTGAAGCCCGTCGTCGGGGTGTCCCAGAGGCAGAAGCCCTCATGGTGCTTGGTGGTGGGGATGACGTAGCGCGCGCCCGCGCCGACCAGCTCGGCGACGAGGTCGTCCGCGTCGAACGCCTCGGCGTGCCAGAGGTCGGCCAGGTCCTCGTACGAGGTGCCGACGCCGTACAGGCGCTGGTGCCGCTCCCAGGTGGGGGAGCCGGCGATGCGCACCGTGTTGCCGTACCACTCGGCGTACTGGTGATGCGTGTAGGCGTCCTCGTCAGGCACGCCGCCGGGGCCGTGCGCCGTCGCCCACGCCGGCACCGAGTACAGGCCCCAGTGGATGAAGAAGCCGAGCTTCGCGTCGCGGTACCACTCGGGGATCCGGCGGGGCGGGTAGACCGGTGCGTCGGCGCCGAAGTCCGGGCCGATGCGCTTCTCAAAGCGGGGCATGTCAGCTCTCCTCCCCGCGGCGGGTCACCACGGGCGTCAGGTCGGGGTTCGTGTTGCTCTGGTCGAAGGGGTACACGCCTGGCTGCAGCCGGTGGTGGCCGAGGCGCAGCAGGTCCTGGTCGACGCCGCCCGGAGTCAGGGCGAGCGTCCAGTTGACCCCGCCGTCGGCCAGCTCGAACAGCTCGGGCTCGAGGTAGCCGATCTTGACGATGACGATGTCCGCCTCGGTGGGCTCGAGGCCCAGCATGCGGAAGTCCTGCAGCTCGTGGAAGGGCTTGCGGCGCTCGGTGATGATCGCATGCACGGAGCCGGCGCGGACGACGACCTGCGTGCCGGCCGTCTCGTCGCCCTCGGTGACCGAGAACACCTCGCCGGTGATGGTCACCGGCCCGCGCGGACCGGGGTCGACCCGGCCGCCCACCTCGAGCGTGACGGTGGCCCCGACACCCGCGGCGGCGGCCTGCGCGACGGCGGCCTCGTCGAAGATCGACGCGTGGATCACGACGCGGACGGGCTCACGCAGGTCCTCGCGCTCGAGCAGCTCGCCCAGCGTCCAGGAGACATCGCCGGCGCCGCCTGCGGTGGGGTTGTCGCCGGAGTCCGAGATCACGTAGGGGTGCGTCGCCCCCGGGGCCAGGGCCAGGTCGAGGGCCTCGTGCAGGGACGCCGTCGGGCCGACGAAGACGAAGTCCGCGCGGGCGTCCCAGTAGCGGCGGGCCAGATTCTCGGACTCGCGGGCGATCACCTCGCGGTCGTCGCCGGTGACCACGACGACGGCCTGGCAGCGCGGCTCGTCGGCCCACGCGTAGCCCACCCAGACGGCGGCGTCGAGCACGCCGTCGAGGTCCGCGACGTCGGCCACCTGGTCGTAGATGCCCTTGGCGGGTTCGAGGCGCGTGCTGGTCTTCTCCCCGGGCAGCAGGACGGGCACCTGGCGCCAGGCCTTGAACGGGCGACGAGCCAGCGGGTCGGCGCCGTGCGGGCCGCGGAGCCGCGCCAGCAGGTTGTGCACCGCGCGCTCCTTCGTGTTCATCCAGTCCTCGTGCGGCGCCATCCGGTAGCAGGTGATGAGGTCGACGGCGTCCAGCAGTTCCCTCGACACGTTGCCGTGCAGGTCCAGCGAGGCCGACACGAGCGCGTCGGGCCCCAACGCCACGCGGACGGCGGTGGCCAGGTCGCCCTCGGCGTCGTCCATGCCGACGACGCTCATCGCGCCGTGGATGTCGAGGAACAGTGCGTCGAAGGGGCCTTCGGTCGCGATGCCGGCGAGGATCGCGTCCTTCATGCCCAGGTAGGTCGACATCGGCACGGCCCCGCCGGGCAGCGAGCGGCCGTGGGTGAGCGGCACCCAGTCGGCGGCCTTACGCGGCTCTTGGCCCTCGTCGAGGAACGGGTAGTAGCCGATCAGGTCGGCGCCGGTGCGGACCGTGAACGCCCGCTCATCAGACAGGTGCGGGGAAAAGGTGCTGGACTCGATCGAGATGCCAGCGATGCCGATCCGGGGTCGCTCGAGCCCGCCGGGGGACAGCGGGGCGATCGGCCCCATCCAGATCTCGTGTGCGGATGGCCTCGTGGTCACGGTGCGTCGGTTCCTTCCGGGGTCAGGGTGAGTTCGATCACGGGGATGAGGACGTCGGGGCGCCGAACCGGCAGGTGCACCGTGAGGGTGCCCGCCGCCTCGCCCGCCGGCGTCATTTGTGAGGGGGCTTGGTTGGGGTCGGAGACGCTGGTACGAAGCCAGGATCCGTCGTTCAGCAGCCGCGCGTAGGTCACCCGGTCCGCGAGCCCCGGCAGGTGGACGAAGCCCAGCGGCCAGGTGTGCAGGTGTAAGTACAGTCTGTCGCCGCGCAGGGTGTAGACGCCCTCGCGCGGCGGGGTGAAGGGTGCGTGCCCAGCGTCGACGACGGCGTCGCGATGCAGTTCCATCCAGGCGCCCAGTTCTGCGAGGACGGCGGCATCGTTCGACGTAATCGCGCCCCGGCCGTCGGGGCCGATGTTGAGCAGCATGTTGCCATCCATCGACACCGAGTCGGTGAGCATCTGGGCCAGCAGGACGGCCGGTTTGTGGTCGACGTTGTCGCGGTCGTAGCCCCAGGATCCGTTCATGGTCTGGCATGCCTCCCAGACCTGCGGACGGCCGTCGACGACCAGGGGCGAGGTGGGCTGGTACTGCTCGGGGGTGACGAGGTCGCCGGGGATGCCCAGCCGGTCGTTGATCAGGATGCCCGGCTGAAGTTCGCGGCACATCGCCATCAGCCGGTCGGCGTCCCAATCCTCAGGCGTCTTGCCCGGCCACCCATCGTTGGTGTCCGGGTAGGTGAAGTCGAAGAAGAGGTAGTCGATCTGCCCGTAGTCGGTGAGCAGCTCGCGGACTTGGCCATGCAGGAAGTTCCGGTAGCGCGCCATGTCGCGGGTCTGATTCAGCGCGGCGCCATCGGGATGTGCGCGGAGCGGGTGCAGCCAGTCGACGGTGAAGTCGGGGTGATGCCAGTCGATCAGCGAGTGGTACAGGCCTATCCGGAGTCCCTCGGCCCTGGCGGCGTCGACGAACTCGCGCACCAGATCGCGCCCGCAGGCCTTGGCCGACGAGAAGTCGCTGAGCGCGGTGTCCCACAGGGAGAAGCCCTCGTGGTGCTTGGTGGTGAGCACCGCGTAGCCCATGCCCGCCTGCTTCGCGGTGCGCGCGATGGCGGCGGCGTCGAAGCGGTCGGGGTCGAAGTGGTCGAAGTAGGGCTGATAGTCCTCGGTGCTGAGGAGTTCGCGGGACTGCACCCACTCGTGGCGCGCGGCGCCGCTATACAGCCCGAAGTGGATGAACAGGCCGAACCGGGCCTCGGTGAACCACAAGGTCATGGCGTCACCGTGTCTTCGACGTGGCGAGAAGGAACATGCGCCCATTGTCGCGGCCTCGGCGACGAGGCGGCCAATCATCGTCAGTGTCGGTGCTCATCGGCGAGCGTTTGGAGCTTCTCGACGTAGCTCGGCCAGCCTTCGGTCGGGGATTCGATGTTGGTCACGGCGGCGCGAAGGCCCACCGCACCGTCGATGCCCTCACGAATGACGTCGGCTTGGCCGGCGTGGCGAGACGAAAAGATAGCTGGCTGGGCTGGTCGCACTGTGCAATACGTACAGTGCGACCAACCCAGCCAGTTATCCTGCGGCGGCTGCCGTGGTCAGGAGAGCACGACCAGTTGGCTGGTGGCCCGGGTCATCGAGACGTAGCGGTCCACCGCCCCGAACTGGGCTGGGTTCACCAGGATCACCAGGTCGAACTCCAGGCCCTTCGCGGTGGCCGGCGTGAGGGACGAGACGCGCGGGCGCGAGGCGAGCGCGGGGGCGCCGATCACGCAGGCGATACCGTCGTGGGTGGCGAGCCAGTCGTCGAGCACGGCCTCGATGTCGTCCACGGATCCGTGGCGGACGGGAATGCCCGAGCTGCGGATCGAAGTGGGGACGTTGGCATCGGGCAGGGCGGCGCGGATCACCGGCTCGGCGGCGTCCATCACCTCCTGCGGGGTGCGGTAGTTGATGGCGAGGGACGCGACCCGCGCCCCGGGCAGGCCGGCCTGGGCGAGGCGCTCGGGCCAGGATCCCTCGAAGCCGGCCCGAGCTTGGGCTCGGTCGCCGGCTACGGTGAAACTCACCGAGGGGCAGCGCTCGTGCAGCATCCGCCACTCGGCGTCGGTGAGTTCTTGAGCCTCGTCGACGATGATGTGCGCGAAGGGCCCGGCCAGCGGATCGTGGGCGGCGCGGTCGTCGCTGGTGAGGGCGCTGCGGAGGTCCGAGCCGCGCAGCATCGACATCACCTGCATCTCGGTGTGGTCGGCGGCGATCAGGTGGTCGGCGACGGCCGCGCGCTCCTCGGCCTCGCGCTCGAGTTCGGTCTCTCGCCGACGACGGCGACGTACCGCGTCGGGATCCCCGATCCGGCGACGAGCGGCGTCGAGAAGAGGAAGGTCGGCCGTCGTCCAGAGGCTGTTCTCGGGACGGCGAAGCAGCTGTCGCTCGTCGGCCGAAAGCGTTGGTGCCGCGAGCCGAAGATAGGCGGGGACGGCCCACAGGTCGGCGACCACCTCCTGCGGATCCAGCACCGGCCAGGCGTCGCCGAAGGCCTCAGCCAGATCCTCGTCGCGCCGGAGCCAGCGGTGCAGGGTCGCGGGATCCGCCTCGTCGTCGGTGGGGATCTGGTCGGCCAGGATCTCCAGCACCGCGTCGAGGGCCTGGTCCCTGCCATCGTTGTGAGGGGTGCCGGGCTCGACGTCGAAGGCCTCCGCCCAGTCGGCGGGGGTGAGCGTCGCGTCGCCCCAGGGCGTGCTGAGAGTCAGGGCGGTGGTGGGCGGCTCCTCGTAGAAGCGCACGGCGGCCTTGATCATCGACGGGGCATCGAGCGCCCCTTTGAGCCGGGCGACGGCGGGGTCGGGCTCGTCCATGGCCGTCGCTCCTTCGGGCACCAGGTCGCGCAGGGTGCACATCTGCACCCGGTCCTCGCCGAGGCTGGGCAGCACGTCGTCGGCGTAGTCGAGGTACTGCCGGTGCGGTCCGATGAACAGCACGCCCCCGCCGCCGGAGGCGATGCGCGCGTCCGTGTACATGAGGTAGGCCGCGCGGTGCAGCGCGACGACGGTCTTGCCCGTGCCGGGGCCGCCGTCCACGACCAGCACGCCGCGGGCGTCGGCCCGGATGATCGCGTCCTGGTCGGCCGCGATGGTGCTCAGCACGTCGCGCATCTTGGGCGAGCGGCTGGTGGCGAGGCTCGCGAGGAAGGCCGACTCGTCGTCCATCGAGGCAGCCGACTCGGCGCCAGGACGGAAGAACTCGTCCCAGTAGTCGACGATCCGCCCGCCGTCCCAGCGGTAGCGGCGCCGGCTGACCAGGCCCATCGGATCGGCGAGGGTGGCGGCGAAGAACGGCCCGGCGGCCGGGGTGCGCCAGTCGACGAGGAGTTGCTCGCCGCTCGCGCCGGTCAGACCGATTCGGCCGATGTAGACGGGATCCTCGTCCTCGACGATGATCCGGCCGAGGCAGAGGTCGAGCCCGTGGGTGCGCAGCACCCTGAGCTGGTTGCTGAGCCGATGGATCTCGAGGTCGCGCTCGAGCGCACCCTGACCCAGGCCGGCCGGGGCGATCCGGAGTTCGTCGAGGCGTGCGGAAAGCGTCGAGATTTGGCCGTGCAGGCGTTCGCCGATGAGTGTGAACTGCTCGTCGTCGCGCGCGATGAGCGAGGCGGTGGCCTTGGCTGAGAGACGTTCGGGGAGGGAGAAAGCGGTGGGTGACATGCGCCTCCGATCAGATGAGGAAGCGATTTTGCACCCTGCTGGGGGCCTTGCGGCAAGCCCCCTGTCGCGATATAGATTGGAGGTAAGAGGTCTCCCGCACGTCGGCGAGGCCTCGTCGCTTCTCCGCCTACTACGGGGTCCGCTCTATCCCCAAGGGTTGATCAGGTCGATCCTCGTGTCCTTGAAATGAGAGACGTTTCGCGTGGCGAGGGCGTGTCCCGTCGAGAGGCAGACGGCGGCGATGAGAGCGTCCATGGTGTCGATGCCTCGGCCCGCCGCTCGGAGGCGCGCAGTGAGTCTTGCGAACTCGACGGTGGCAGGCTCGTCGAACGGGAGTATGCGGCCGTTGAACTGAGGCACCACCTCACCTTCGAATCGCTGCTCCAAGACGCTCTTGCGTTTGCCGTCGGGCAGGACGGCAATGCCGGTGCGGACCTCCGCGAGCGTGATCGTGGTAAGGAAGAGCGTGCGGATGTCCTGGGCGTCGAGCCATCCGAGAACCTGAGGAGCGGGCTCGGGCTTGAACGGCTCCGACAGGATGTTGGTGTCGAGGACGATCACGACAGATCGATCGGCTCGTAGGGCGCGGGGTCGCGTTCGAGGACGATCTCGACGGGGCCGGCTGCCCATGCGATGTCGGTGAGAAGTGAGCCGAGCCGTGTTCGCTCGGGTGGGCGCACGGCGTCGTCAAGAATGGCGCGCACTTCGGCTTCGGTGCTCACGCCGTGCTGGGCTGCGCGAGCCTTGAGTGCTCGATGAGTCTCCTCGGACAGCTTGCGGATGGTTATCGCAGGCATCGCCCACCTCCAGTGATAGCGAATCTATAGGAATGATATCAAATGGATGTGTTCTTGAGGCGGTCAAGGTTTGTGGCTGGTCGTTCGGACACGATCGGGTCCTGCTTGCGACAATGGGGCCTTGCGCAGCGTGGCGAGAGGAGGTGCCCATGGAAGCGACGGTGAGTGAGCAGGAGGTTGCTGCGTGGGTGGAGCAGCTTGTCGGCGAGGAGGATCGCGAGTCGCTTGCGCGCCTATTGTCCGAACCGGTGGGAACCCTGCCGGAGTGGGCATGGGCGTTGGCGCTCGACGCGGTTGAGGGCCGGGCGGATTGGGCGACGGTCGCCTGGGTGCGGTTCCGCAAAGGAGAGCGCTGGGACTTCGCCGCGGGCCATATGATCTACGACGACTTCGAGGCTCTTCAGGCGCTCTACGACGCGGCGGCCACCGATGAGGAGAGGTTTGCCGCGTTGGAGGAGTCCGGGTGGGCGGTCGATCTTGTGGAGAGCAACGACGCCGAGCAAGTCCTGGACTGGCTCCACACCAGGGAGTTCGAGAACAGGTCGTGGCGGGCGCGTTACCTCGGAAAGCTATTGGAACATGGGTATCCCGGCGCCGAGAGGATCCCGATCAGCGACGCCGACTTGCAGGAGTACGCGACCCAAATCTCCCCGCTTATCCGATCAGGCAACACGGAGTCAGCCCTCACCCGCAAGGCCGCGGACGAAGGCCTCTGCGGGGTGATCCTGACCGAACGCGCGCTATGGGACGGTCGCGACGACATCCGGTGGCGCCTGGCGGCCTTCCTCCCCGCCTCCGAGTGGCTTGCGCTGACCCGCTGGTTCGACGAGGCGCTCAGCGGTACCGACCGCGGTTAACGGCGTGGATGCGAGCACATAGCTGACTGGGCGTGTCGGAGCGTGCAATGCGTACGGCTCCGACACGCCCAGCCAGTTGTGTTTTCGCCAGTTGGCTTTCACAGCCGGGAGGATCAGCGCGGGGGGCCTCCCAATCCGCCGAAGCCGCCGCCGGTGATGGTGCTCATTCCCCGGCCGCGCATCGTTGAGGTTGTGGAGGTGGGGATCGCCTCGCTGGGGTCGGAGAGGACCAGCTGATCCCCGGCCTCCAGGCCCTCGGTGACCTCGACGTGGGTGGTGCCTCGGATGCCGACGTGTACCTCGCGTTCGGTGGACTTGCCGTCGACCGCGAGCCGCACGGTGCCGGTGTCTGTGCCGGTCAGGGTGACGGCCGAGACCGGAACGAGGATCGCGTCGTCGGCGCTCGCGACCGTGACGACGCTCGTCGCTGCGGTGCCCACCGCCAGACCCGCGCCGGGATCGGTGACGGCGACGGTCACGGTCCAGGTCGCGGAGGAGCCGGTAGAGGTGGGCAGGATCGCGATGTCGCTGACGGCACCCTCCGAGGCGTCGCCGGTGGAGGAGGTGATCGTCGCGGACTGGCCCACGGCCATGCTGGCGATGTCGGACTGGCCCACCTCGATCGGGATCGCGACGCCGCCGGTCGGGGTCACCGTCGCGACGTCGCTCGTGCCCGCCGACTCGCCCTCGACGAACGGCATCGCGGTGAGCACCCCGTCGACCGGAGCCACCAACGTGGCCCGCTCCAGATTGAGCGTCGCGGTGGTCAGATCGAGCTTGGCCTGGGCCAATGCCGCCTCCGCCTGCTCGACGGTGGCGGCGCTGCCCGAGCCGGCTCCCGCCGGTCCGGTGCCGGATGACGGCGTGCCTGAGGAGGCGGTGTCGGACGTGGTGGACGGAGACCGCCCAGAGGATGTCGAACCCGAGTTCGCGGATGCGTCAGGGGCATCCGACGCCCCGCCCGACGGCACTGAGCCGGAGCCGCCGGAGCCGCCAGGACTGTCGGTCGAGGCGCTGGGCGAGGTGGCCGCGCCCGAGGGGGTGCTAGGGGCGGTGGGGGTCGGCGAGGGAGATGCGTCGGCGTCCGGAGTGGACGAGGGCTGGGTGGCGTTGTCAGCCCAGGCCACGACGGCGTCGATCGCGTCGTCCAACGCGTCTTGTGCTGCGGACACCGCCGACTCGGCCGGGCCGAGCGCATCCAGCGCGGCGATGCACGCGCTCGCGGTGGTGGACGGGGACTTACTGGGCGCTACTTCTGGGGTCGAAGAAGGGGTCTCGCTGGGCGCTGGGTTGGGGTCGGCCGCCTCCTCGGAGGAGCTGGCGGCGTCCGCGACGGGGGCGGCATCAGGAGACGTGCTGGGATCGGTGGCGAGATCCTCGGTCGTCTGGTCGGTCGG
The DNA here is from genome assembly GCF_029211185.1 of Tessaracoccus caeni. GTDB lineage: Bacteria > Actinomycetota > Actinomycetes > Propionibacteriales > Propionibacteriaceae > Arachnia > Arachnia caeni. The sequence continues at coordinate 34,205 of NZ_JARGDO010000014.1, read as the reverse complement.
CGTCTCGGACGCCTCGACGGTGGGCTGTTCAGTGGGCTCCGGGGTGACCTCGTCGGTGGTGTCCGCGATCGGGGCCGCAGGTGCGCCGGTCCGAGTGAGGACGGCGTTGTCCGCCGTCGCGTCGCCTGCGGTGTCTCCGGCTGGTGAGCTGTTCCCCGCGTCTTCGGTCGTCGTGTCGCTCTTCGTGTTTCCGGCCGAGGGGTCGTTCTGCGTGTCTCCTGCCTTGGCGTCGCCTTGGGTGTCTCCGGTCGCCGACTCGGCGCCCGTCGTCACGCAGGCGGTGACCGCCGCCGTCAGGGCGGTGGTCAGGTTGCTCCAGGCCGCCGCCTGCGCATCTCGCGCCTTGCTCAGCTGCTGCTTGGCGGCGTCGAGTTTCGCGTCGCCCTGGTCCGGATCTTCGGCAGGAGCGGACCCCGTGGGAGAAGCCGACGGGGTGGTCGCGGGCGTCGTGGGCTGGGCGCTGGGTGAGGCGGCAGAAGAGGGCGCGGTCTGGGAGGGCTGCGCGCTGGACGTGGAGGCGTCGCCGGACGTGGATGTCCCCGCGCCGCCGGCGGAGGCCGAGGTTCCGGAACCGGAAGTGGACGCGTCGTCGCCGGACGTCGAGTCGGCCTCCTCCAGGTCTTGTTCGGCCTCGGCCACCGCGAGTTCGGCTTCGGCCAGGGCGCGCTGAAGCTCGGTGTCGTCGATGGTGGCGAGCTCCTGGCCGACGGTGACCTCGTCTCCGAGCTCCGCGGAGACCGAGGTGACCGTCGCCGCGATGGGGAAGGAGGCGCTGCGCTCGCCGAGGGCTTCGACGGTGCCCGCGCCGGACAGCGTCTGGCTGATCTCCCCGGTCGTGACCTCGCCCAGCACCAGCTGGCTGGCTGACGACGGGCGGCTGGCCGCCCAGGAGCCGCCGGCGGCGAGGGCCAGCACCGCCAGGCCTGCGACCGCCGACCGGCGCAGTCGCCTGCTCCGTGTGCTCATCGCAAACCTCCGCCCATGCCGCCGAAGGAGCACTCGCCGTCGACGGGCTCGCTCAGGCGGACGGAGCTCGCGGTCACCGCGCCGGTGTCGTCGGTCTCGCCCTGAGCGGAGGCGCACAGACCCGTCGCCACGTCGGACGCGCTCGCTTCGGAGGTGGTGGCGATGGTGATGTCGGTGCTGATGGCGACGGTCGTTGTCAGCGGCGTGTCTTCGCCGGGGACGGTGCTCTCGACGGTGATCGTCTCGCCGTCGATGGCGGTCACGGCGCCGGAGAGGAAGGCGCCGCCGGTCATGCCGCCGCCAGGGCCGCCGGACGGCAGGTCGCTCGGAGCGCCACTGGGGAGGTCGGTCGGCATGTCGCTCGGCATCCCGCTGGGAGCGCCCTCGGGACGCTCACCGCCCTCTGGCATGCCCTGCGGCGGATTGCCCCCGCCTTGGCGCCCCATCCCGAAGGACTGGCACTCGCCGTCGACGGGCTCGGTGACGGTGAGCTGAGTCGCGGAGACGGTGCCGTCGTCGCTCGTCTCGCCCCTGCCGCTCACGCACGAGCCGACGGCGATGTCGTCGAGCGACCCCGCGGTCTGCTGGGTGAAGGCGGTGTCGTCGGTCCATGTGACGGCGGTCTGTCCGTCGTCGCCCTGCACCTGCATGGTCGAGTCCTGGACGTCGGCGATGAGCCCGAAGGTGCCCGGCATCCGGCCTCCCTCGCCGCCTCCACCGCGTGGTCCGCCGTTCGTCGGCGCCTCGGAGGACTGGCCGGCCGGCGCGCTCGCCTGGGTCGACGGGGCGGTCGCGTCCGTGGCGTCCGACGAGCAGCCGGTTGTCGCCAGCGCCGCCAGGGCTGCGACGGTGAGGCTCAGTTTCATGAGATTGATGTTCATTGGAGTCCTTTGCTGACGTGTATGGGAATGGGGCCGGTCCGCGCTGGTCATTCCCGGCGGAGGGCGTCGATCGGGGCCAACTTTGCGGCGCGGCCGGCCGGGTAGACGCCGGCGGCGAGGCCGACGCCGACCGCCACCGCCAGCGACCCGACCACGGCCCACCAGGCCAGCGTCACGGGCTGGTCGATGAGCGACGGCAGCAGCCAGGCGCCGAGGGCCGCGATGCCGAGGCCGACGAGGCCGCCGGTCAGGCCGAGCACGGCCGCCTCGGCGAGGAACTGGTTGCGGATGGCGCGCGGCCGGGCGCCCAGCGCCTTGCGCAGGCCGATCTCGCGCACCCGCTCGGAGACGCTGACCAGCATGATGTTCATCACGCCGATCCCGCCGACCAGCAGTGAGATCCCGGCGATGCCGCCGAGCAGCACGGTCATGGTGCGGTCGGTCGAGGTGACGGCCGAGACGATGGACTCCTGCGTGGTGATCTGGAAGTCGGCGTCGTCCTCGGCGGTCAGGCCGTGCCGGGTGGTGAGGGCCGCCGAGGCCTCCTGATAGGCGGACGACAGGTGGTCCTCGTCGGCGGCCGTGACGTAGATCGTCGACACCGTCGAGGCCGAGGTGCCTACCGTGAGCGTCGCCGTCGACCAGGGCATCAGCACCGTGTCGTCCTCGCTGCTGGTCTCCGACGCGGTGCCGCTGGAGGCCAGCACGCCGACGACGGTGAAGTCGGTGTTCGCGATGGTCACCGTCTGCCCGACGGCTCTGCCGCCGAACAGCTCCTCAGCCGTTTCGGAGCCGAGCACCACCACCCGGGCATTGCCGGTCACGTCGTCGTCGGTGAGGAAGCGCCCGAGGGAGACCTCCCGCGAGCGCACGTCCAGCCACGACGGGGTGGCCGCCACCACCTGCGAGGTCCAGGTGGTGGAGCCCGCCGCCAGCGACTGGCTGGTGGAAGCCACCGGGGCCACGCCGGCGATGCTCGGCGCCACCTCGGAGGAGGCCAGGGCCTCGGCGTCGGAGCGGGTCAGCGTGGTGGCGCTGCCGAAGCCGCCGCGCACGCCGTCGGTGGTGGCGCTGCCGGGGGAGATGATCAGCAGGTTGCTGCCCAGCGCGCTGATCTGGTCGCGCACCTGCTGCTGCGCGCCCAGCCCGAAGCCGACCGTGAGCGTCACCGACGCGATGCCGATCATGATGCCCAGCACGGTGAGCAGCGAGCGGGTGCGGTTCAGCCGCACCGCCTCCAGCGCGACGAGCAGCGTCTGTGTGCCCCTCATGCGCGCACCGCCTCGGAGATCAGGCCGTCCTGGACGTGCAGCACGCGGCTGGCGCGCTCCGCCACGTCGGACTCGTGGGTGATCAGCACGATGGTGCGCCCCGAGGCATGCAGCTCGTCCAGCAGGGCGAGGATGTCGAGGGTGGAGGCGGAGTCGAGGTTGCCGGTGGGCTCGTCGGCCAGCACCAAGGCGGGGTCGGTGGCGAGCGCCCGCGCGATGGCGACGCGCTGCTGCTGGCCGCCGGACAGCTCGCCCGGGCGGTGGTGGACGCGTTCCGCCAGCCCGACGCGCTGCAGCGCCTCCACGGCCCGCCGCTTGCGCTCGGCCGCGCCGACCCCGGCATACACCAGGGGCAGCTCGACGTTGCGCCACGCCGACAGCGCCGGCAGCAGGTTGAACTGCTGGAAGACGAAGCCGATGTAGCGATTGCGGATGTCGGCCAGCTCCTCCTCGCCGAGGCTCGCCACGTCGTTGCCGGCCAGCAGATAGCGGCCGGTGGTGAGCACGTCGAGGCAGCCGAGGATGTTGATCAGCGTCGACTTGCCGGAGCCCGACGGGCCCATGATCGCGACGTAGTCGCCCTCGTCGACGCTCATCGTGATGCCGCGCAGCGCCTGCACGTCGACGACGCCGGTGGAGTAGGTCTTGGTGACGTCGGTCAGCTTGAGGACGGCGTTCATCGGTTGGGCCCTCCGCCGCCGGGGAAGCCGCCGCCCATCCCGCCGCCTTGGCCGCCGCCAGGGAAGTCTCCTCCGGGGAACTCCCCGCCGCCGAGGAAGCCATCGGTGAACTGCTGCGCGCCGTCCTCGCCGGTGGCGCGCGGCATGGTCATGGTGACCACGATCTGGTCGCCCTCCGCCAAACCGTCGGTCACCACGACCGTGCTGTCCACGGTGTCGCCGAGGGTGACCTCGGTGGGGGTCTCGACGCCGTCGACCAGCTTGGTCGCGGTGCTGGTGCCGTCCTGATCGGTCGTGACGGCGTTCGCCGGCACGGCGATCACGTCGGTCAGCTGGGACACGACGATCGCCGCCTCCACGCTGGATCCGGCGAACAGGCCCTTCTGCGAGCCGGTGACGTCGATGGTCACGGGGAAGGTGGCGGTGCCAGAGGTCGACGACGTGGCCACCACCGCCACCGACGAGACCGTGCCGTAGACGGTGTCGTCGGCGCCGGCCACCGTGAGCTCGGCCTGAAGCCCCTTCTTGACGCGGGCCACGTCGGAGCTGGAGACGGACGCGCTGACCGTGTAGCGATCGGGGCTTATCAGCACCACGTCGGCGCTCGAGCCCGAGCTCGTGGATGCCGCGCCTATGGCGTTAGCGCCCTGGCCGCCCTGGGACGCACCGGAGCCCGAGGAACCGCCCGAGGTGGTGTCGCCCTCCGCGACGTTCACCTCGGCGACGAGCGCGTCGAACGGGGCGGTCATCGTCGCCGCATCGAGGGCCTCGTCGGCCGCGGTCAGCGCGTTCTCCTTCACCACCACCTGGGCTTTCGCCGCCGCGATCGCCGCGTCCGTCGCGTCGTCGTCCTCCTCCAGCTCGTCCAGAGCGTCCTCGGCGGCGTCGAGATCGGCCTTCGCCGACGTGACCGCCGCCTGCAAGGAGGCGTCGTCGATCGTCGCGATCACGTCGCCCTCTTCGACGGTGTCGCCGACGCTCACCTCCACCGCGGTGACAGTGCTGGACGCGTCGAAGCTGAGGTCGGCGCGCTGCGCGGGCTCAAGGGTGCCGGTCGCGGAGACGGTGCTCTTGAGGGTGGTGGGGGAGACAGTGATGGTCTGCGTCATCGCGGTGGGGGCGTCGTCGGTGGGCCGGCTGAGCAGGTACCAGGTGCCGGTGCCCGCCCCGGCAAGGACCACCGCGAGCAGCGCGACGGCGATCGTCTTGCCTTTGCGAGTGCGGGGGACCAGGCGCACCCGGCGCCGGCGTCTGCCGAGGGGATCGTCGCTCTGACTCATCGGTGGTGGGGCCTTCCTGCTCTCGGATGGGTACGCGATCATCCTGGGGAGCCGGCCTGTGCCGACGATGGGCGAAGCCTGTGCCCAGGCTGTGTGTGCAGATCGGCTGAGCGCGGGTTATAGTCGGTGAAGACCTGTACCCGACGTTGGGAAAGTTCCTTGTACTGATTCGTCGTCTTCCGCGTTATCCATCAACGCGCTGATCCGACGAATCCTCCTGCCCTTTTCGGCGCTTGCGGCCATGCCCGCGTCGTCCGGCATCAGCGCACCCCAAAACAATCTGTTCGGGAGTCGCCATGTCATCATTTCCCGCGGTCGTGCTCGACCGCCTCACCTTCACCTGGCCCGACGGTAGCGTTGCGCTCGATGCCGTCTCCGGGGCCTTCAGCGCCGGCCGCACGGGCCTCGTCGGGCGCAACGGATCCGGCAAGTCCACCCTGCTCCGGCTGATCGCCGGCGAGCTGACGCCCACCTCGGGCCAGCTCACCGTCACCGACGAGGTGGCCTACCTTCCGCAGCAGCTCACGCTGGCCACCGACCGCCGCGTGGCCGAGCTGCTCGGCATCGCCGAACCCCTCGACGCGGTGCGCGCCATCGAGGCGGGGGATCCGGATCCCGCCCACTTCGACGCGATCGGCGACGACTGGGACATCGAGGCTCGCGCCCAGGTGGCGCTGGCCGAGGCCGGCCTCGACCCCGACTTCCTCGACCGCACCGTCGGCGAGCTGTCCGGTGGCGAGGCGGTGCTGGTGGCCGTCGCCGGCATCCGGCTGCGCCGCGCGCCCATCACCCTGCTCGACGAGCCCACCAACAACCTCGACCGCGGCGCCCGCGCGCGCCTGGCCAGCATGGTGGCCTCGTGGAAGGGCACGCTGGTCGTGGTCAGCCACGACACCGCGCTGCTCGAGCTGATGGATAGCACCGCTGAGCTCTACGGCAGCGAGCTGAGCGTCTTCGGCGGGCCGTACTCCGAGTGGCGGGCCTGGCTGGAGACGGAGCAAGAGGCCGCCCGTCAGGCCGAACGCGACGCCACTCAAGCGCTGCGCAGGGAGAAGAGACAACGGATCGAGGCCGAGACCAAGCTCGCCCACCGGGTCCGCGTCGCGAAGAAGGCCTACGAAGAGAAGCGGGTGCCGAGGGCCGTCGCGAAGCTGAGGGCCAGATCCGCCCAGGTCTCGGCCGGCAAGCTGCGCGGCGAGGTGCAGGCCAAGGAGAGTGAGGCCCGCCAAGCCCTCGATGAGGCCGGGCGTGCGGTGCGGGGCGACGACCGCATGTCGATCCAGCTGCCCGATCCGCAGGTCTCGGCGTCGCGCCGGATCGCCACCTTCGGCGACGGCCGGCGCCAGTGGATCGTGCAGGGCCCGGAGCGCGTCGCCCTGATCGGAAACAACGGGACGGGCAAGACCTCCCTCCTGCGCCGACTGCTTGGCGACGATAGCCCCTGGCTGCCACCGGAGCTGACGGCCGAGGCCCACACGGATCGCATCCGCTATCTGGCCCAGCGCGTCGACGGCCTAGACGATCGCGCCACCGTCATCCAGAACCTGGCCGCCGTCGCGCCCCAGATTCCGGAGAAGCAGCTGCGCAATCAGCTGGCCCGGTTCCTGATCCGAGGCTCGGCCATGGACCGGCCCGTCGCCTCGCTTTCGGGCGGCGAGCGGTTCCGGCTGGCGCTGGCCACGCTGCTGCTCGCCGATCCGCCGCCGCAGCTGATCGTGCTGGACGAGCCGACGAACAACCTCGACCTCGACACGGTCGACCAACTCGTCGACGCCCTTCGCGCCTATCGTGGGGCGGTGCTGCTGGTCAGCCACGACGACGCCTTCCTCCGTCGCATCGAGCCCGACCTCGTGCTCGAGATCCTGCCTGACCGCACCCTGGAAGAAGTGCACCTGGAATAGCGAGGCAACCCATCCCTGCCGCGGCGGCGTCGTTAGGGTTGGGAGTATGCCTGGAGAAGAGGGAGGTGCCGTGTCCGGGATCGAGACGTTCCTTGCCGAACGCGGCAGCGACCTCCTCCGTGCCGCGTGGGTGCTCACCGGCGACTCGCATCACGCCGAGGACTTGGTCCAGACGGCGCTCGCGAAGTCGCTCGGTGCGTACCCGCGCCTCGCCAACGATTACAAGTTCGAGGCCTACCTGCGCACCACCATGTACCGCACCTATGTGTCGTGGTGGCGGAGGCGCAGCTGGCGTTCGGAGTTTCCCACCGAGCATCTTCCGGAGTCCGTCGCCGACGGCGATGCGACGGCCGAGTTGCGGCTCGACGTCGTGCGGGCTCTGGAGGGGCTGCCGCGCATGCAGCGCGCGGTGGTGACGCTGCGGTACTTGGAGGATCGTTCGGTGGCGGAGGTGGCCGAGACGCTGGGGATCAGCGACGGCGCGGTCAAGAAGTACGCCCATCTGGGTTGCGCAGCCCTGCGCGAATCGGCCCAGCTCACGCGTAAGGAGGCCACGTCATGAGCGAAGACAATCAGGTGCGCGAGGCACTGCAGAGCGTCGCGCCGCATCCGGAGGTGCCCGCAGATCTGCTGTCCGGGGCGAAGCGACGCCGTGCCCGGAATCACCGACGGGCGCTCGCGGGCACGGGAGTCGCGGCGGTGGTTCTGTTCGCCGGCGTGATGCTGCCCCGGTTGCCCATCGGAGGTGTGGGCAGCGCCACCGACAGCGTGGTACCCGCCAGCGCGCAAGAGGAGCGTGCGACCGACCCGGAGGGCGGGGCCGATGTCGGGGTTCTGGGGGATGAGGATGGCATGGCGTCCCAGGCCGTCAACGACAAGGCGTACCGGGTGACGGAAGGCGTCGACGTCGCCGTCGAGGCGAGCGAGCGGCTGGGCTGGGAGGCCATCGTCAACTCTGACGGCGTGAACCGGGTGGTCTCGCCGAGCTCCATCGCGCTGTCCTTGGCGGTGGCAGGAGAGGGGGCAGAAGGGATCTCTGCGGAGAGTGTCGACCGGGCGCTCGGCCTTGACCGTGAGGTGCGGCTGGAGGCATTCGACGCCCTGCGGACCTCCCTGAATGGATACGACACGCCGCCGTGGGCTCTCGATCTGGACATCCCGCCGGAGACGCCGGCGGTGCACCAGGCCAACAGGGTGGTCACCGTGGATACGACGGCCGAGCAGCCCTTCCTCGATCGATTGGCACCGTTCCATGTCCTGGTGGAGGAGATCGCCTTCGCGCACGCCCAGGCGGACCTGGATAACTGGGTGGTCGAGCACACCGGCGGCCTGATCGACAGGTCAGGCGTAGTGGTGACGCCGAACACCGAGGTCGTGCTCCAAGACGCCCTGTTCTTCGCCGCCGCCTGGCGAGTGCCGTTCTTCGAAGAGGCGGTCCTGCCGTTCGAAGGGCCTGACGGGCCGATCGATGTGGACATGCTGCTCGGTCAGCCCCATGCCCGATACGCGAGCGGAAGGCGATGGGAGGCCGTGCGCCTCGACTATGACGACGCCCTCGCAGCCGACGTGATCCTGCCCGCTCCGGGCGTCGCTCCGTCGGAACTGACGGTGGAAGAGCTGGACGAGGCCGGACGGGCTCTGGACCTCGCAGAGCGTGAATCGATCCCGGTGACCATGCCGGCCCTGGATATCGAGGCCAAGACCGATCTGACACGGGCGCTGCCCGATGTCGAACTGAGCAATCTGAACGGCATCGTCCCCGGCGGCCAGGCCCAGGAATGGGCGCAACAGGCGAGGCTCCGGGTGACGTTGGAGGGCACCGTCGGGGCGGCTGTGACGGAGATGGCGGTTGCGACGTCTGAGCCGCTGCACGAGCTGATCGTCGACCGCCCTTACGTTTTCCGCGTGCTCGACACCCGCACCGGCTGGCCGCTGTTCCTGGCTGCGATCGGCGATCCCTCGGCCGGCTGAGATCGTTTTCTCACGCTGAGCGAGCGCGCGATGTACCCTGTCCGCGAGGCCAGCGATGAACGCGCCCGCCGGGGGGAGGCGTTGGCTCTCGGCAGGAGGGGTTCCCTGAGGTGATTCGTCATCGGTTGATCGCGTCGCTCGACTCGCCCTTGCCGCTCGTCGTGATCGAGGCGATTCCCGGGGCAGGGAAGAGGACACTCCTCAAGGACTGGGCGCAGCAGCCGTGCGACGAGCACCGGGTGCTCCTGTCGTTGAACTCGCCGGTGACGGGGCCGCAGCTCACCCGGATGATCTGGTCGGCGCTGCGGACTCAGACCTATCTCAAGGCGCCTCCGCTGCCGTCCTCCTATGACCAGCTCCAGGAGCTCATCGATCAGCATCGGCACTCGCACCATCGCCCCGTCGTGATCGCGATCACCGACATCGATCACCTCGACCAGGACACCGCCGACCACCTCCTTGACATCCTCGACTCCACGTCCAACCTTCGCCTGATCGTCTCGGGCTTCGACGCGGAGGTCTTCCTGAAGGGGGCCAGAGAGCGGGGCATCGCCTTCGCCCAGCTCGACGATCAGGCGCTCCGGATGACGGTGGTCGAGGTCGAGGAGCTCATGCAGCAGGCCGGGCTCAGCCCCAGCCCTCAGGCGGTGCGAACGCTGCACGAGATCACGCAGGGCCACCCCGGCATGCTGGCCGCGGTGCTCGCCGACCATCCCGTCGACAGCCAGCTGGGCACCGTCACGCAGGACGAGGCGCTGAGGCTTTTCCTCGCGCAGCTGCGGCCCGAGCGGTGGCCGGTGAGGATCGCCGGGGCCGTCCTGACGCTGGCCCACGTGCCGCGGTTCGCCGTCGGTACGGCGGCCTCGATCCTGGACGACGACGCCGTCGCGCCCCTTCTGCACCGCCTGCAGGTGATCGGGTTGGGGCGGATGACCTTCAGCGAGGAGGTCCAGCAGCGGATCTTCGAATGGAACGAGGCCGCGCGGCAGGCCATCCTGCAGTTCGCGGCGGAGTTCGCGTCGCCGGGCCCGGGTCTCGCGGATCGGGTGCTCGAAGGCGCGCGGGAGGTGGGAGACCGTGCCCTCGAGGTCGCGACGCTGGTGGACGCGGGGCGTCTCGCGGAGGCGGAGACGGTCTGTTCGCAGTGGCTGTGGGACGTGCTGCCCGACGGTTACCTCCAGCTCTGGCAGCGGCTTTACTCCGAAAGCTACGCGGCCTTGGCCCCGCACCCAGGGCTGCTCTGCATCAGGCAGCGCATCGCGAGTCTCGGCGGCGCCGCGACCATGCCGTCGCGGGTCTTCACGGTGGTATGCCAGCTGCTGGCGGAGATGCCGCGCGCGCCCTGGGATCAGATCGCGGTGCTGGCGCGCGTGGCCGATCTGTGCCGCGCGGGCGAGCCCGCCGGCATGGCGCAGGAAGCTGTCGACCGTGCCAAGAGCGTGGTGATGGACCTGCTGGAGGACGACGATCCGGACAGCGTCGTCACCGGCGTCGTGTCGGACTTCCTGGTTCTCGCCCAGGTGAGCCTGCAGCTCGGCGACGTCACCACGGCCGCCTGGTTCTCCCGACGCGCGCTGCGCCTCCTCACCGAGGATCCCTCGCGGCTCGACCCGCACGGTGATCGGACGTCGTTCGCGACGCGCGTCCTGGTGCTTTCCCACCGCGAACGAGGGCTCGAGGATCCGCCCGACGCCGACATCTACCTGTCCGGCAGCCGGCACTTCCGGCGCCACGCCAACATCGTCAGCTCGCACCTGGCGGAGGCATGGGCGGCCCTCGACGGCGGTGAGCCCGATGTCGCCGACGTGTTCTACCGGGCGGTGGAGGAGCGGCTCGGCGATCTTCGGCCGTGGCCCGGCGTCCAGTTCGCCCGTGCGGCGATGCTCGTCGTGCGGCAGGATCCGGACGCTCTCCGAGAGCTCTTGGCGGGTCACGAGCACGACGCGTCGGCCGATCCGGCGGCGCCGGTGGTGCTGCGGCTGTCGCAGGCGACGGTGTCCGCGACTCTGCGCCAAGGGGGATATGCGGGCAAGGTCGCGATACCGGCCGTGTGGGCGGACGCAGCGCGTTCGCTGGAGGACTCGCCCCGGATGTTCCATGCGCAGCATCTCCATGAGGCTTTGGTCGCGGTGCGCGCCGGCCGGGAGACCGAGGCGCGGATCAACCTGGAACGAGCGATCAAGGTGCTGCCGCGACGGGGCCTCGCGCCGAAGACCTTGGCGTCGGCGTCGCCCGACGAGATCCTCCGGCTCCGAGCGCTGATCGAGGACCATCCGGATGCGTCGCTGCTCCGGCTCGACATGGCGCTGTCGTTCGCGGCGCATCCCGTCGCGGATCCCGTGGTGTTGTCCGCGCGCGAGAAGGAGGTGCTGGGCTATCTCCGTCGAGGGCTGTCGAACAAGGATGTCGCCGAGCAGATGTTCGTCTCGGTGAACACCGTGAAGTTCCACCGAGCCAACCTGATGCGCAAACTCGAGGCCAGAACCCGCGACGAGGCGATCGAGACCGCCGCCCGCTACGGCCTCTGACGCGCGCGTCGCGGCAGAATGGTGTGATGGCCAGACAGCGACGGCGGAGGCGCGGGCTCTCGCGCGCCTTCTACAGCGACCCGACCCGGGTCGAGGACACCCTGGAGCAGCCCGCGATCCACGAGGCCGGGGTGGCGCGCATCCTGGAGCTGACCATGCGGATCGGCGAGCAGCTACTGGCCGTCGGAGCCTCCGCTCGGGAGGCCACCGTCGCGATGCGGGACGTCGCCCAGGCCTACGACCTGCACGGCCTGCAGGCCGACGTCACGTTCAACTCGGTCACCGTCTCCTACCACCGGCCGGGCGAGCGGCCGATGACGATGATGCGAGTCGTGCACAACATGGAGCCCGACCACTCCAAGTTCCAGCGGATCCAGCTCCTGCTGGCTCGCATCGACAACGGCATGGGGCTCGCCGAGGCGCTCGAGGGCATCCGGGGCATCCGGCGCACCCCGTTCCGGTATCGCAGTCTGATCGTCGCGATCGCACGGGCTGTGGTGGCCGTCGGTGTCGGCATCATGTACGACGGATCCCCGGTGATCCTCGCGCTCACCTTCGTCGCCGCCTTGGCAGCTGCGCTGACCCAGGCCGGACTCACCACCATCAAGGTGCCGCCGTTCTTCCGGCAGGTCGCGGGAGCGTTCGTGATCACCTCGGTGGCGGTGGGGGTCTCCGCTCTCGGCGAGGCGGGCGTCGAACCTTTCACCGACGTGCGGCCGGCCATCATCGTGTCCTCGGGCATCGTGGTGATGCTCGCCGGCCTGGCCTTGGTCGGCGCGGTGAAGGATGCCATCGACGGGTTCTCGATCACGGCGGGCGGCCGCATCCTCGAGCTGATCCTGCAGACCGTGGGCGTGGTGCTCGGCATCTACGTCGGCTTGGAACTGGGCCGGCTGCTGGGCTACGGCATCCCGCTTCCGGAGGAGGCGCTGCCGAGGGGCTCGCTGTTGCACGTGCTGGCCGGCGCCTTCGTGCTGGCGCTCGCGGTGGCGATCTCCAACGGCGGCGATGCCCGGTTGGTCCTGATCAGCGGCGTGCTGAGCGTCTCCGCGGCGGGCGGGTACAGTGTCGCGGAGTCCTTCGGGTTCAGCGTGGTGGCCGCCAGCGCGATCGGCGCGATCGTCGGGGCCTTCCTCGGCACGATGATCTCCCGGGCGTCATTCGTGCCGTCGGTCGCGGTGACGACCGCGGCGATCATTCCCCTGGTGCCCGGTGCGATGGTGTTCCGCGGGCTGCTGCAGATCGCCACCTCCGACAAGCTCGAGGGCACCCTGGCGGGCATGGATCTGCTGGCGCACGCCGCGATGATCGCGGTGGCTCTCGCCGTCGGCGCCGCCCTGGGCAACGGGGTCGGGCTGCGGGGTCGGCGAGCCCGATCGATCGCCGCCGAACCGCCGTCCTTCGTCGGCCCCACGCGCTAGTCATCCCTTCATCCGGCCTTAATCCGGGGTGGGTCCAAAGGGCCGAAAGCCGCATGATTGTATAGACCTATGACAGCGCGAAAGATCGGCGTCACCGAGGTAGCTCTCCGGGACGCGCATCAGAGTTTGATGGCAACCCGCATGGCCATGGAAGACATGGTCGATGCGTGCGAGGACATCGACAAGGCCGGATACTGGTCGGTCGAGTGTTGGGGCGGAGCGACGTTCGACTCGTGCATCCGCTTCCTGAATGAAGATCCGTGGCAGCGGCTGCGCACCTTCCGTGAACTGATGCCCAACTCCCGCCTGCAGATGCTGCTGCGCGGCCAGAACCTGCTCGGCTACCGCCACTACGAGGACATGGTGGTGGAGAAGTTCGTCGAGAAGTCGGCCGAGAACGGCATGGACGTCTACCGCGTCTTCGACGCCTTGAACGACCCGCGCAACATGGCCCGGGCCATGGCCGCGGTCAAGGCCGTCGGCAAGCACGCCCAGGGCACCATCTGCTACACGGTCTCCCCGGTGCACACCGTCGAGGGATACATCGCGCTGGCCGGTCAGCTGCTCGACATGGGTGCCGAGTCCATCGCGCTGAAGGACATGGCCGCCCTGCTGCAGCCGCAGCCCGCCTACGACATCGTCAAGGGCATCAAGGACACCTACGGCGACATCCAGATCAACGTGCACTGCCACTCCACCACCGGCGTCACCCTGGTCTCGCTGATGAAGGCCATCGAGGCCGGCGCCGACGTCGTCGACACCGCGATCTCCTCGATGTCGCTCGGCCCGGGCCACAACCCCACCGAGTCGCTCGTCGCGATGCTCGAGGGCACCGAGTACACCACCGATCTGGACATGGAGCGCCTGCTGCGCATCCGCGACCACTTCGCGAAGGTGCGCCCGAAGTACGCCGAGTTCGAGTCGGCCACCCTGGTCGACACCGACATCTTCTCTTCGCAGATCCCCGGCGGCATGCTCTCCAACATGGAGTCCCAGCTGAAGGCCCAGGGCGCGGGCGACCGCATCCGCGAAGTGATGGAAGAGGTTCCGCGGGTCAAGGCCGACGCCGGCCACCCGCCGCTGGTGACCCCGTCGTCGCAGATCGTCGGCACCCAGGCCGTGTTCAACGTGCTGATGGGCCGCTACAAGGTGATGACCGGCGAGTTCGCCGACCTGATGCTCGGCTACTACGGCGAATGCCTGGGTGAGCGCAACGAAGAGGTCGTCGCGATGGCGCAGGCGCAGGCCAAGAAGGAGCCCATCACGGTGCGTCCGGCCGACCTGCTGAAGCCCGAATGGGACGAGCTGGTCGAGCAGGCCTCCGCGCTGGACGGCTTCGACGGCTCCGAGGAGGACGTGCTCACCAACGCCATGTTCCCCGGCGTCGCGCCCAAGTTCCTGGCCGCTCGCGCCGAGGGCCCGAAGAGCGTCGGCAAGACGCCCGAGCAGCTGGCCGCCGCCAAGGCTGCCGCCGCCGGCCCCGCAACGGGCATCACCGCCCCCGTCAAGTACAACGTCACCCTCGCCGGGCGCTCGCACAGCGTCGTCGTCGAGCCGGCCTAAGGAGCAACCCAGATGGCAAAGCAACACACCATGGCCGAGCGCCTGGAACAACTCGCCAAGGCGAGGGCACACGTCGAGGCCGGTGGCGGCGAGGACAAGCTGCAGAAGCAGCGCGACAAGGGGAAGATGACCGCTCGTGAGCGGATCGCCGCCCTGATCGACGAGGGCTCCTTCCAGGAGACCGGCGCCTTCCGTCGCAACCGCACCACCACCTTCGGGATGGACAAGGCCGATATGCCGGCCGACGGCGTGATCACCGGCTCCGCGTCGGTGTTCGGTCGCCCCGTGCACATCGCCAGCCAGGACTTCACCGTCATGGGCGGCTCGGCCGGTGAGGCGCACTCGATCAAGGTGGCCGAGGCGCTCAAGGCATCGCTGATGACCGGCACCCCGTTCGTCTTCATCAACGACTCGGGCGGCGCCCGCGTCCAGGAGGGCATCGACTCGCTGTCCGGCTACGGCAAGGTGTTCTACGCCAACGTGCTGCTGTCGGGCGCGGTGCCGCAGATCTCGATCATCTCCGGCCCCTGCGCCGGCGGCGCGGCCTACTCCCCGGCGCTGACCGACTTCATCATCCAGACCCGCAAAGCCCACATGTTCATCACGGGCCCGGGCGTGATCAAGCAGGTCACCGGCGAAGAGGTCACCCAGGACGAC
This sequence comes from Tessaracoccus caeni, assembly GCF_029211185.1. Lineage (GTDB taxonomy): Bacteria > Actinomycetota > Actinomycetes > Propionibacteriales > Propionibacteriaceae > Arachnia > Arachnia caeni. Next base: position 19,086 of record NZ_JARGDO010000014.1, on the reverse strand, counting down.
CTGGGCGGCGCGGACGCGCACATGGGCCGCTCCGGCGTCGTGCACTTCGTGGCCGACGACGACGAGCAGGCCATCCTGATCGCCCAGAAGCTGCTCAGCTTCCTGCCGCAGAACAACACCGAGGACGCCCCGGTCGTTGATCCCGACGACGTGGTGGAGCCCAACGAGCGGCTGCGCGACATCATCCCCGTCGAGGGCAACAAGGGCTACGACATCCGCGACATCATCGCGGAGATCGTCGACCACCGCGACTTCCTCGAGGTGCAGGCCGGCTGGGCACGCAACATCGTGGTCGGCTTCGGTCGCGTCGTGGGCCGCACGGTTGGCATCATCGCCAACCAGCCGAGCGTCATGTCGGGTGTGCTGGACATCGACTCCTCCGACAAGGCCAGCAAGTTCGTGCGCTTCTGCAACGCCTTCAACATCCCGGTGGTGAACCTCGTCGACGTGCCCGGCTTCCTGCCCGGCGTCGCCCAGGAGCACAACGGCATCATCCGCCACGGCGCCAAGATGCTCTACGCCTACTCCGCGGCCACCGTCCCGAAGATCACCGTCGTGCTGCGCAAGGCCTACGGTGGCGCCTACCTGGCGATGTGCTCGAAGGATCTGGGTGCCGACAAGGTGTTCGCCTGGCCCACCGCCGAGATCGCGGTGATGGGCGCCGAGGGCGCGGCGGGCGTCGTGTTCCGTCGTGAGATCGCGGCCGCCGAGGACCAGAACGCCCGTCGGGCGGAGCTGGTCGAGGAGTACCGCGAGACCTTCTCCACCCCGTACATGGCCGCCAGCCGTGGCCTGGTCGACGACATCATCGACCCGGCCGACACCCGCCGCGAGATCGCCATGGCGCTCGAGCTGCTGGTCGGCAAGCGCGAAGTGCGCCCCGCCAAGAAGCACGGCCTCGGCCCGGCCTGATCGGACACGTCAATGAGTGAAGTGAACATGGCCGAGCTGGAGGAAAAGCTCGTCGCCTTGACCGAGAGGATCGCCACGCTGGAAGCCCGGCTGGCCACCCTCGAGGCCAAGCAGCAGGTGCCCGAGGAAGATCTGGTGCTGATCGGAGCCGCCGTCGCGGCGTACTTCGGTCACAAGGCCAAGATCCGCGCTGTGCGCTTCGGCTCGCAGACCCGCTGGGCCGCCGCCGCCCGTACCCGAGTGCAGGACCGCAGCGTCCCGCACGTCCGCTAACCGTCTGACAAGGAGTTCAAAACCTTATGAAGCTCAAGGTGACCGTCAATCAGACGGAATACGAGATCGACGTCGAGGTCGAGGAGCAGGAGCGTCAAAGCCTCGGCCCCATCGTGATCGGCGTCAACGCAGGATCCAACCAGATCCCGACCAAGGCCTCGGTGTCGGCCGTCAGCTCCAATGCTGTCGTCGCCCCGCTGGCCGGCTCCGTCGCCCGGATCCTCGTCGAGGAGGGCCAGGAGATCGAGGCCGGGCAGGTGCTGCTCGTGCTCGAGGCCATGAAGATGGAGACCGAGATCACCGCGCCCGCCGCAGGTACCGTCTCGGCCATCCTGGTCAAGCCCGGCGACGCCGTCCAGGGCGGTCAGGCTCTGATCGAGCTCTGATCCACCACATCCACGCAGCCCGCGCCGGACGCCTCCGTGAGGAGGTCTCCGGCGCGGGCTGTATCGTGAAGCGGTAGGCGGGACGGCAATCCGTCCCCGATTCATCGCGTACTGGGAGAATCATGAGCCAAGACGACACCGCGCCGAGCGGCGACATCTCCAAACCCGAGGCTGCTGAGACGACGGCCACCGCCGCTGCGACGGCCACGCAGGAGGTTCCGCTTCGGGATCCCGCGGTGGATCCGGACGTACTGGATGCCCTCCCGATGCCGGATCCGGACCACCCCGTCGACAAGTCCGACGTGATCGGTGAGGCCGGCCGGTGGCTGGCCGGCTGGGCGGGTCGTTTCCTGCTCATCGCCGCGGCGGCCTATGTCATGGGCCTTGGCCTGTCCAAGGTGACCGGCGCGGTCATTCCGCTGCTCATGGGCCTGATCATCGCCTCGGTCCTGTGGCCCTTGGTGGCGTGGCTGAAGAAGGTCGGAGTGCCGTTCGCCGGCGGCGCGCTGATCTCGCTGCTGGCCGGCCTTGGCATCATCGTCGGGCTGTTCTCGCTCATCGCCCCGGCGGTGGCGAACCAATGGGACGAGCTGAGCGCCTCGGCCGTCGAGGGCATCGACCAGGTGCAGGGATGGCTCGATCAGCTGCCCTGGGACATCAGAGACGACCAGATCCAGGCCTGGATCGGCGAGGCGACGAGCTGGCTGCAGGGCAAGGCGGGCGACATCGCCCAGACGCTGCTCAGCTTCGGCGGCAGCATCGGCAGCCTGGTCGCCACCACGTTGATCACGCTGATGGTCACCTTCTTCATGCTGAAGGACGGCAGCCGGTTCGTGCCGTGGACCAAGGCGATCGTCGGTCGCCGCGTCGGCTTCCACGTCGCCGAGCTCTTCGCGCGGATCTGGAACACCATCTCCGGCTACATCCGCACCCAGGCGGTGGTGAGTCTGGTCGATGCCATCGGCATCGGCATCGGCATCGCGCTGCTGGGCGTGCCGCTGGCCTTCCCGCTGGCGGTGCTGACCTTCATGGGCGGCTTCATCCCCATCGTCGGCGCGCTGACAGTGGGCACGCTGGCCGTTTTGGTCGCGCTGGTGTCCAAGGGATTCTGGGTGGCGCTCGCCGTGCTGGGCGTGGTGCTGCTGGTGCAGCAGATCGAGGGCAACGTGCTGCAGCCCTTCCTGCAATCCCGGGTGATGCAGCTGCATCCGGTGATCGTCCTGCTCGCGGTGATCCTCGGCGCCGCCTGGTCCGGCATCCTCGGCGCCTTCCTCGCGGTGCCGGTGGCGGCGACCATCGCCGTCGTCTTCCGCTATCTCGGCGACCTGGCCAACCTGCGGGTGGGCGAGGTGAAGGCCGACGAGATCCAGTGGGCCACCGACGACGGCCGCGTCGTCGGGGGCGAGGCGCAGAAGAGCGCAGCCTGGTTCCAGGCGCTCATCCGTCGTCGCGAGGGCGACGCCGAGCGGTGGAATCGGCTCAACCCGTTCAGGCGAGGATAGCCCGCGCACGAGGCGGCCGACAACGCGCTTTTCTCCAACCTCTCGGGGACGCCCGGCGGTATCGTGACAGGGAGCTTCCATCCAAAGGAGTCCCGTGATCAACGACGAGCAGCCGGTGCAGACCCCGCACGAGAACCCCGTCGAAGGGCCTAGTCAGGCGGCCCGTCCGGCGGGGTTCTCGCTGTCCGACGAGGAGCTGGCGGCCCTGCCGCTGCCCGATCCCGAGCATCCGGTCGACAAGTCCGACGTGATCGGGGAGGCCTGGCGGTGGGGCGCGGCCTGGGCCGCCCGCTTCCTGCTGATCGCCGCGGCAGCATGGGTCATCGGCTGGGCGCTGAGCAGCGTCTCGGGCGCGGCCATCCCGATTCTGCTCAGCATCCTCCTCACGTCGGTGCTGTGGCCGTTGGTGAAACTCCTCAAGCGAGTCGGCATCCCCTATGGCTTCGGCGCTTTGATCGCGGTGCTGACGGGGGTGAGCGTCGTTGCGTTCCTGCTCAGCCTGGTGCTGCCGGCGCTCGCGGGGGAGTGGTACGCGCTCAACCGCTCGGCGCTGGCAGGGCTGCGTCGGTTGCAGAACTGGGCCGCGGGCGAACCCCTCAACATCAGCAGCGTCCAGATCAACGAGGCCATGCAACAGGTCAGCGTGTGGCTGCGCACCAAGGTGGGCGACATCGCCACCACGGTGATCAGCCTGGGCGGCAGCCTCGGCTCGATCGTCGCCACCAGCATCATCACCCTGATGGTCACCTTCTTCATGCTGAAGGACGGTCACCGCTTCGTGGGCTGGACGCGGCAGATCGTCGGACGACGCGCAGGCTTCCACGTCGCCGAACTGTCCGCGCGGATCTGGGAGACGATCTCCGGCTATGTCCGCACCCAGGCCGTGGTCAGCCTGCTGGACGCGACGTTCATCGGCCTCGGCATCGCGCTGATGGGGGTGCCGATGGCCTTCCCGATCGCGGTGCTCACCTTCATGGCCGGCTTCGTCCCCATCGTGGGCGCGATCGCGGCAGGCACGATCGCCATCCTCGTCGCGCTCGTCTTCAACGGGGCGTGGATCGCGCTCGCGGTGCTGGTGCTCGTCCTCGCGGTGCAGCAGATCGAGGGCAATGTGCTGCAGCCTGTGCTGCAGTCGCGAGTGATGAAGCTGCATCCGGTCGTCGTGCTGCTGTCGGTGTTCCTCGGCAGCGCCTGGGTCGGCATTCTCGGTGCGTTCCTCGCCGTGCCCGTCGCGGCCACCTTCGCTGCCGTGCTGCGCTACCTGGGGGATCTCGTCGACCTCAGGGCGGGCGAACGCACCGCAGAGGACATCCGCTGGGTCACCGAGGAGGGACGCGTGGTGGGCGGGCGCTCGGAGGAGAGCGCCGTCGTGTTCAAGAAACTGGTGCTCGGCCGCCGTCGCGAACGCGAAGACAAGGGCGAGTCCGGCGACGAACACAAGCTCTCGCTGAACCCCTTCCGCTGGCGCTAGGAACCCCGTCAGACCTTCGGATGATGAAGATCAGACGACGGTTGTCTTTGCGTTTGCTGTGTGATCCATGAGAATAAGGTGGGCCCACGGCAGGTGCGGCCCCTGAACGATGGGAATCAGATGGCCGACGGCAAGGGTGTCGCCCCAGGCGAACTGAGGCAGGCACCAGGTGTGCCGAAAGTGAACTGGCCGGTGCTGATGAGCTCCGGAATCCTCATCGCAGCGCTCGCGGTGTGGGCCATGGTCGCGCCGCAACGGGCGGGCGAGGTGATCGGCGCCATCGTGACCTGGGTGGCCGCGCACTTCGGCTGGTACTACATCGCCACGGCGGGCGTGGTGGTCGCCTTCGTCGCCTACCTGCTGTTCTCACGTTTCAGCCGTGTCCGGCTGGGCCCGGATGAATCGCGTCCCGCCTTCAGCCTGTTCACCTGGACCGCCATGCTGTTCGCCGCCGGCATCGGCATCGACCTGATGTTCTTCTCCGTCTCCGAGCCGGTGGCCCAGTACCTCGCGCCACCGACGGGCGACGGCATGACCGCGGAAGCCGCCAAGCAGGCGATCGTGTGGACGCTGTTTCACTACGGTCCGGTGGGCTGGGCGATGTACGCCGTGATGGGAGCCGCCTTCGCCTACTTCGCCTACCGGAAGGGGCAACCCCTCTCCATCCGCACCCTCATCCGCCCCATCCTGGGACGGTTCACCGACAAGTGGGCGGGCGATACCATCGACACCATCGCGGTGCTGGGCACGGTGTTCGGGATCGCCACCTCGCTCGGCATCGGCGTCGTCCAGCTCGCCTACGGCCTTCATGTGTTGGTGGGTGTGCCGGAGAACATCGCCACCTATATCTGGCTGATCGTGCTGTCGGTCGCGATGGCCACGGCCTCGACCGTGTCCGGCGTCGAGAAAGGCATTCGCCGGTTGTCCGAGGCCAACATGATCGTGGTCTTCGTGATGCTGGCCTGGGTACTGTTGTTCGGGCAGACCAGGCGCCTCCTCGAGGGTTTCGTGATGAACATCGGCGACTTCCTGACCCGCTTTCCCTCCCTCCTCCTGGAGACCCACGCGTGGGACCGGCCCGACGCGTGGTCGCAGGCGTGGACGCTGTTCTTCTGGGCCTGGTGGATCGCGTGGGCGCCCTTCGTCGGGCTCTTCCTCGCGCGCATCTCCCGTGGCCGGACGCTGCGCCAGTTCATCGTCGGCGTGATGATCATCCCGTTCCTCTACATCGCGCTCTTCGTTGTGGTGCTCGGCAACTCGGCCCTCGATCTGGTGATCGGCGGGGACATGACCTTCGCGGAGACGGCCGTGGCGCTCCCCGAGCGTGCCTTCTTCGATCTGATCGCGGAATACCCGGGCGGTTCGGTGCTGCTCGTGGTGGCGCTGCTCGCCGGCCTGCTGCTGTACGTCACCTCCGCCGACTCCGGCGCGCTGGTGCTCTCTGGGTTCTCGTCGAAGATCGAGGACGCCCACCAGGATGGCGGACGGATCCTGCGGATCGTGTGGTCGGTCGCGACCGGGGTGCTGACCTTGGCGATGCTCGTCGTCGGAGGGGTCAGTACGTTGCAGCAGGCGACGCTGATCATCGGCTTGCCGTTCTCCGTCGTGCTGTATCTGGTGATGTTCTCGCTGTACCGGGCGCTCAACCGCGAGGAGAGGCACCGCGTCGAACCGCCGCCCGGCAACGCGCTGCCTATGGCCGCCCGAGTCGGGGACTAGCCTCCCCGCGCGTCACCTCTGCCAACCTGAGAACCGAGACGAGAAGATGACCACCACAACACACGCCGTCCCGCGCAACCCCGCACGCATCGCCCTCGCCTGGCTGGTGCACCTGTTCACCATGACTGGAGTGGTGTGGGCCTGCCTCGCGGTGGTGGCGCTGTTCGAGGGCGAGATCGCCAAGATGTGGCTGTGGCTGGGGATCGCATTGATCGTCGACGGCCTCGACGGCACCATGGCCCGCAAGGCCGAGGTGAAGGTCTACGCCCCGGGCTTCGACGGTGCGGTGCTCGACATGGTGGTCGACTACCTGACCTGGACCTTCATCCCCGCGCTGTTCATGTACCTGCATCTGCCGTTCGGCTCGCCGGGGATGGCCGGAGCGATGTTCGTCCTGATCTGCGTCTCCTCGGTCTTCTGCTACTGCAACGTCGGTCTCAAGACCCACGACTACTACTTCATGGGCTTCCCCGCCGCCTGGAACGTGGTGGCCGTGGTGATGTGGATCCTCGGCACCGGGGTGACCTTCAACGTCGTGGTCACGATCGTGCTGTCGATCCTCACCGTGGCGCCGCTCACCTTCGTGCATCCGTTCCGCGTCACCCGGTTGATGCCGGTCAACGTGGTGACGGCCTTCGGGTGGATCGCGGCGACGGCGGTGCTCGTCGCTCAGTATCCGGAGCGCAGCCTCGTGGTGGAGATCATCTGGTGGGTCTGCGGCGGCTGGCTGATGCTGCTCAGCGCCTATCGGACGGTTCAGGAACTGGTGACACGGCGCGGTTCGACGGCGGCGTAGCGCTTTTCGAGTCCTCGCTCTTGGCGGAACTTGGCCACCTCGAGGCCGAGGCCGCTGAACACCAGCACCGCGATCACGACGATCACGTACGGCGGATAGTCGCGGCCGTGCAGGCCGAAGTACACGTAGGGTGCGACGAAGGTGACGATCGTGGTGAGCGCGCCCAGGATGCGCGTCCGCCGGGTGCTCCCGGTGACCATCGCGATCACCCCCCAGGTGTAGGGCACGGCGGTGATGATGTCGATCGACCAGAGCATAAGCACACTGCCGTGGAACTCTTTGACGAAGACCACCGGCAGGGCGCGCAGTGCGGAATAGATGAACACCACGAGGTAGACGTAGACGCGGGGATTGCGCAGGAAGGTGGAGATCGCCGAGCGGTGCCGCACCGGGATGGTGAGCTCGCTGAGCGTCGCCAGGAGATCGTGGGGAAAGCCGGCGGCGTCGGCGCCCTCGAAGATCTCGGCCTGGTCGGGGTGTTCTTTGAGGAGCCACCTTGTGGCGTCGGCGGGCGAGATGCCGTAGGCGCGACGGCCGTCTTCTGTCTCCGGACCCAGAGCCACCAGGGCATCGCCGAACCGCTCGTGCAGCGCGCTCAGCGTGGCCTCGTCGTCGATGGACAGCACCCAGAGACGACACCCCGACTCCAGGGCGCGACGAGCGGCCTTGGCCAGACGTTGGGGATCCTGGAGTCGCGCGGCGGAGATCTCACGAATCTCGCGCGGGCCGACCTCAGCCAGCCGTTGCACGTGAGCTGCGCGGCGCACCGCGATGGGGTCCAGAGGCAGCTCCGCCATGGTGTCCATGACGAACACGCCATGGGGTTGGGTCAGGAAAGCGTCGCGCAACGAGATGAGAATCTCGTGCGCACGACGAAGAAAGGGCCCCAACACCCGGCCAGATTAGCCGAGCGTTGCCCTTATACACGTACAACCTGGGTAGACGCTGTGAAAACGGGGGTAAGACCGGGGCACCCCCTGACCTGTGGAAAACGCTGCGGTGTGAGGGGAGGGTGGACGTAGACTCTGAGCATGAACGCCGCCGAACCCATCCACGACATGGTTCCCCTCGTGGTGCGCCGTGACGTCGCGGACGCGGTCAACGCTCGGGTGGCGTCGGGCGAGTACCCGAATCAGGATGAAGTGATCCGCAACGGATTACGGCTGCTCACCGAAGAGGACGATCTCACCCATGACCCAGAGGTGGAGCGATGGCTCCGCGAGGTCGCGGTGCCGATCGCCGAGGAAACTCTGAGCGATCCCTCACGGTCGATTCCGGCAGACGACGTGCGTGCGCACTTCACGGCCCGACGCGCCACCCGCGCATGACACCGCCGCGCTACTCTCCTGAAGCCCTCGCTCAACTCGAAGAGATAGAGACCTATCTGATCGAGCGTGCCGGCCCATCAGTTGCAGACGCCTACCTCGACCGCCTGCTCGACTTCTGCGACGGGATAGCAACCGCGCCGCCCGCCGGGCATCATCGAGACGACCTTCTGCCCGGCTTACGAACTCGGATTTTTGAGCGACATCGTGTCGTCTGCTTCCTTGTGACGGCAGACGATATCCACATCATCGCGATCTTCAGCACGGTCCAGGACTGGGAGCAAACCCTGCGCGATCGGTGATGCTGATAGGTGTTCACGAGGTATCGGCCTGTGCATTGGCACCGGTCAGGGGAGGAGGCCGGCGAACGACCGGTCGACGAGGACGCCGACGAGGAAGCCGGCACCCCAGATGATCAAGCCGATGAGAACCACCGTCAGCCAGTGCAGGCGGCGGCGATGGCGAGGCTGGAACTCGTCGTCTGGGTCGTCGAGGTTGATGGGGTCGGTCATGGGCGCCTTTCGGGGACTACTCGTAGCGGAGGGCGTCGATGGGCCGTAGCGAGGCGGCGCGCATCGCGGGATAGATGCCGAAGAAGAGGCCGACGGCCACCGCGAAGCCGAAGGCGAGGGCGACGGAGTACGGCTCGATGACGGCGCGGAAGCCGGCGATCTCGATCCGGGTGACCAGATAGCCGAATCCGATGCCCGCGACCCCGCCCAGCACGGAGAGCATGACGGCCTCGAGCATGAACTGCAGGATGATGTCGGCTCGGTCGGCGCCGATCGCTTTGCGGATGCCGATCTCGCGGGTGCGCTCGGTGACGGTGACCAGCATGATGTTCATCACGCCGATTCCGCCGACGAGCAGCGAGATGGCCGCGATCGCCCCGAGCAGCAGCGTGAAGATGCCGGTGATGGAGCTGGCGGCGCTGAGGAAGCTGGCCGAGTTGGTGACGGTGAAGTCGCGGTCGTCGGCCGTGGTGCGGTGCCGGGAATCCAGGATCGACTCGACCTGAGCCTGTGCGGCGTCGACCTTCTCCGCGCTGGCCGCCTGCACGGAGATACTGCTCAGGTTCCCGTAGCCGGCCAGGTGGTCCTGGACGGCGGTGGCGGGCGCGATGATCCGGTCGTCTTCATCCTGGAAACCGGAGGAGCCCTTCTCCTCCAGCAACCCGATCACGGTGAACTCCTTGCCGTTCAGGCGGACCACCTGGTCGAGGATGGCCGTGCCGTCGCCGCCGGCCAGAGCCTCGGCGACGGTGCTGCCCATCAGCAGGACGCGGGAGTGGGAATCGTAGTCGGAGGCGGCGAACGCGCGTCCGCGCGTGACCACCTCGTTGCCGATCGTCAGGTACGTGGCGGTCGATCCGACGGTGGTGGCGACGGTATGCGACGCCGTGCCGAGCGTCGCCGTCACCGACGATGCGCTCACCACGGGCGCGACGCGAGCCACGTCCGGAGCGGCCACCGGATCGGCCAGCGCCTCGGCGTCGGCCATGGTCAGAGTGGCCTCGCGGATCTGGGTGCCGGTGTCGGCGGTGTCCCCCGCGGCGCCGCCGAATCCTGCGGGAAAGCCGCCGAAACCGCCGCTTCCTCCACCGGGCGTGATGGTGAGGGTGTTCGTGCCGAGAGAGCTGAGCGTGCTGGAGACCGACCGGCTCGCGCCCGAGCCCACGGCCACCAGCACGATGACCGACGCCACGCCGATCATCACCCCGAGCATGGTCAGCGCCGACCGGGGCTTGTTGGCCATCAGGCCGCGCCAGGCGAACTTGGCTGCCTCCGAGATGTTCATCGCGTCGCCTCCGCGATCCTCGGCGGGGGAGCGTCGACCGGTACGACCCGCTCGTCCGAGACGACCAATCCGTCACGCATCCGCAGCACTCGCTTCGCGCGGGCGGCCACCTCCGACTCGTGGGTGATCACCACCACAGTGCGCCCACCCAGTGAGAGACGGTCGAACAGGTCGAGCACGTCCTCGGTGCTGTGGCTGTCCAGCGCTCCGGTGGGCTCGTCGGCCAGCAGCAGGACGGGATCCGTCACCATCGCCCGCGCCACCGCGACGCGCTGCTGCTGCCCACCGGAGAGCTGAGCCGGCGTATGCCCGACGCGCTGTGACAGCCCGACCGCATCCAGTGCGGCAAGCGCCCTCCGCCGTCGTTCCTTGGCGGAGATGCCCGCATAGGCCAGCGGTAACTCGACGTTGGACAGCGCGCTGGTGCGAGCGATCAGGTTGAAGCTCTGGAAGATGAAGCCGATCTTGCGATTGCGGATCCGCGACTGCTGTCGGTCGTCCAGCAGCCGCACGTCGATTCCGTCCAGCCGGTAGCTTCCGCTGGTCTGGGTGTCGAGGCACCCGATGATGTTCATCATCGTCGACTTCCCAGAGCCGGAGGCGCCCATGATCGCCACGTAGTCGCCGCGCTCGACGCGAAGAGACACTCCATCGACGGCGCGCACCGCCGCCTCGCCCTCGCCGTAGGTCTTGTGCACGTCACGCAGGTCGATGACCGGCTTGGTCGTCATCGCGTCGGGATCCCTGGGCCGGGGAAGGCGCCGGCCTGGGCGTCATCGCCGTCGTTGGACAACAGGATCACATCGCCTTCGTCGAGCCCCGAGACGACCTCGGTGCCCGTGGTCCCGACCAGGCCGGTGGTGACCTCGACCTCGCTCAGCCGGCCATCGGCCACCTTCGTCACGGAACTGGTGGCGCCGTCGACGGCGATGGCGCTCGTGGGCACGAAGAGCGCGTCCTCCTTGCTGCCGGTGAGGATCGAGATGCTCACGGTCTGTCCCACCCGTACTTCCTCGGGAGGTGATTGCAGCGACAACGTCGTCATGTACTGCACGACGTTGTTGGTGACGGTGCCCTCGACGTCGATGGAGTCCACCTCACCGGTGATCAGGATGCCGGAGGCGGGCAGGGTGACGCTGGCAGACTGCCCGATCCGGATCGAGGTGGCGTCGGCCTCAGCGACGGAGGCGGTCACCCGCATTCCATCGGGATCGACGAGCGTCACCAGACCCGATGAGCCGTCGACCGAGGAGGCGGGCGCGCTGGAAGACTGCCCCACCACCGCGTTGACTGTGGAGACCACGCCGTCGAACGGGGCGCGCAGGACGGTGTCGTCGAGCGCGGCTTGCGCCTGGTCGACCGCGAGCTGCGCCGAGTCGACCTGCGCCTGCGCGGCGTCGATCGTGCCCTGCTTGGGTGCCTGCCGGTTCACCTTCACGGCGGCCTCCTGCTGGGCCAGCGAAGCGCGCGCGGCGTCCCTGTTGCCCGCGGCCGACGTGACCGCTTGGTCGGCCTGCTGGACCGCGGAGTCGCGGGTTCGCTTCGCCTGGGCCAGGGCCGACTTCGCCTGGCTCAGCGTCGTGCGCTCCGTCGCGGCCTGCGTCTTCAGGGTGGAGATGCGGGCCTTGATCGTCTCCGCCGTCGTCGGATCGGCAGGATCGGCGGCAGCGAGTTGAGCCTCGGCCTCCGCGATCTTGTTCTCCGTCTTGTCCTTCGCCTTCGCGGCACGGTCGACGGCCGACTGGGCGTCGTCGACGAGCTCCGACTGCTGGCGCTTCATCAGCTTCAGCGACGCCTTCGCCGACGCCAGCGCATCCTTCGCGTTCTCTAGGCCCTGCTCGGCGGACGCGACGGAGGCTGCATCCGCGTCGCGCTCCGCGCTCGTCTGACCCTGGGTTGCGGTGAGGTAGGAGGCCTTCGCCGAGTCGAGCTGGACCAAGGCAGAGTCCAGCTGCTGTCGAGCCGAGGTGTCGTCGACGCGCACCAACTCGTCGCCGCTTTTAACCCGCTGTCCCGTCGCGACGTAGACCTCTTCGACGGTGCCGCCTGATCCGGGCATCTGCAGCGACGCGGTGCGCCCACTGATGGTGTTGCCGCTCGCCGTGACCGTCGCCTCCAGCACGCCGCGCGAGACGGTCGTCGTGGTCAGGTTCGCCAGCGGATCCTCCCGCGGGCTCATCAACGCGGCGGCGCCGGCGGCACCGAGTCCGAGCACCACGACGCCCAGGCCGACGTTGACGAGAACGCGTCGACGGTTCATGCGCCGACACCGGAGACGACGAGGGGGCCGGGCGCGTCCGAGGGGCTCAGGTTCCACTGCATGCCGATCAGCATGACGATCCAAGATGTGTAGAGATCGAAAGGTTCATGCGAAATCGGTGAGAATGCGGCAACTATCACCGAACTTTCATCTTCACCCAGCATGCTGGCCGGTATGGACGAGCAGAACACCCACATCCTGGTCGTCGACGACGAGCCCTACATCGTCGAGATGATCGCGATGAGTCTGCGCTACACCGGATACCGGGTCAGCAGCGCTGGTTCCGGGGAGGAGGCGCTCAGCGTCGCCGCGGCCACCCCGCCGGACCTGATCGTCCTCGACGTGATGCTGCCCGACGTGCCGGGCTTCGAGCTGCTGCGGATGCTGCGACGTACCACCGACGCTCCGGTGCTGTTCCTCACGGCGCGCGACGCCGTCGAGGATCGGGTGCACGGGCTCACGCTCGGCGCCGACGACTACGTCACCAAGCCGTTCAGCCTGGAGGAACTGGCGGCTCGCATCGCCGCCATCCTGCGCCGCGCCAGAGGCGGCGGGGTCGCGGTGGGCGAGCCGGACTATCTGCGTTACGCCGACCTCGCGATGGACGAGGACGGGCATGAGGTGTGGCGCAACGACCACCACATCGCCCTCTCGCCCACCGAGTTCGCGCTGCTGCGCTATCTCCTTCGCAACGCCGGCCGGGTGGTGTCCAGGGCTCAGATCCTCGAACATGTGTGGCACTACGACTTCAACGGCGACTCGACGGTGGTCGACTCCTACATCCGCTACCTGCGGCGCAAGGTCGACGCGTTCGACCCGCCGCTGATCGAGACGGTGCGCGGCGTCGGCTACACCCTGCGGCTGCCCCGGGAGTTGCGATGAGGCCCCTGTCGCTGCGCGGACGACTGGTGCTGGGCACCGTCGGACTCCTCGCCCTCGGGCTCCTCGTCGCCAACCTCGCGGTGCTGGGGTTGTTCCGCGGCTTCCAGATCCGGCAGGTCGACGAGCAGCTCCAGTCCCCGTTCGGCGGCGAGCCGCCAGCGGAGCTGCGATTGTGGCTCGACCAGGCCTGCGATCTCAAGACTGGCTTGATACGCCAGATACCCACCGACTTCGCGATGGTGATCGTCGATGAAGACGGGAGGGTCACCTGCCGGATCCCGGACTCCGGCGACGCGCTCGCCGGCTCTGACCTGGAGCTGCAGCAGCTCGCGCCGGCGGCGACGAGCGGAGGGCCGATCAACCTGCCCGCCGATCACGGCCCGCCGCGCTGGCGGGCTCGGGTTGTCGCGATGGATGAGGGATACGTGGTCTTCGGCCGTTCTCTCGTCGACAGCTACGAGGCCTTCGGTCGGCTCGGGACGATCGCGCTCACGGTCAGTGCCATCATTCTCGGCGTCGCTGCCGCGGCGGGGTTCGCCGTCGTGCGCATCGGGCTGCTGCCGTTGACCCGTATTCAGCGGACCGCCGAGCGGATCGCCGAAGGCGACCTGTCCCGCAGGATCGACGTCGCGTCGTCTCGTACTGAGGTGGGGCGACTGGGTACGTCGCTGAACACCATGCTCGCTCAGATCGAGGATGCCTTTGCCCAGCGCACGCGGACGGAGGAGCGTCTGCGGCGCTTCGTCGCAGACGCCAGTCACGAGCTTCGGACGCCCCTGGCGACCATTCGCGGCCATGCCGAGTTGGGGCGCTCCGGCATCGCCGCGACCCCTGCCGAGATCAGCAGGGTGCTGAGCAGGATCGAGGCGGAGTCGATCCGCATGGGCGCGCTGGTCGACGACCTGCTCCTGCTGGCTCGGTTGGACACCACCCGGGCGCTGGAGCAGCGGCCGGTCGACCTGCTCAGCATCGCCGTCGACGCGGTGGCCGACACGCATGCCAGGGCACCGCAGCGCCGTGTCGCGATCCTCAACCCCACTGATCCGCCCTGGCAGGACAGGGCGCCGACGGTGCTCGGCGACCAAGCGCGTCTGCAGCAGATCGTCACCAATCTCCTCAGCAACGCCGTGCAGCATACGCCGGAGGGCACAGCCGTCGAGGTGCAGGTTGGCGTGCGTGACGAAGCCGCCGTCCTCGAGGTGATCGATCATGGTCCGGGCCTGCAGACCGGTAACGAGGAACGCGTCTTCGAGCGCTTCTTCCGTGAGGATCCCGGGCGAGGACGCAGCCACGGCGGAAGCGGCCTGGGGTTGGCCATCGCCTGGACGCTCACCGAGAAGCACGGCGGAGAACTGGACTACCGCCCGACGCCGGGCGGAGGAAGCACGTTCCGCCTCACCCTGCCGGCCACCCTCTAGTGAGTGGCCGGCAGGGCGTCTGGTCAGGCGGTGAGATGCGCGATGTCAGGGGAGGGCGGTGGTGCCGAAGACCGATTCCCAATCGGCGACAAAGGTGTCCACCGCGCTCACGATGTGCGGGGCGGCGAGGGCCTGAGTGAGCAGCTCGGGGGCGACGGTGATGGCCTGGCAGCCGACCTCGAACGCCGTCGTCACCTGGGAGACGTTCTTGAAGCTGGCGGCGACGATCTTGCTGGGCGATCCTGAGCGCGCGATGAACCCGGCCATGGCTTCCAGCGTGCCGAAGGCGTCGATCCCGAAGGCCTCCATCCGGTTGACGTAGGGCGCGAGATAGTCCACGCCGGCGGCGATGACGAGCATGCCCTGGGCCTTGGAGTAGATACCCGTCGCGGTCACCTTGATGCCCTCGTCCTTCAGAACGCGCATCGCGTGAAGACCGGCCTCCGTGGTGGGGATCTTGGGGTAGATCTGGTCGTCGATCTTGTCCAGGAGGCGATGGGCGTCGTCGATCATGCCCTGGGCATCCTTGGCCAGCACCTGCACGTGCAGGGTGCGCTCGGTGCCGATGATCTCGCGGATCCGGCGCAGGTGGGGGTAGAAGTCGATCCGGCCCTCGGCTTTGACGATCGACGGGTTGGTGGTGACGCCGCTGACGGGATAGATCGGGGTGAGCCTCTCGATGTCGTCCAGGTTGGCGGTGTCGAAGAGGATTTCCATGATGGCCCTTCTCGGGTGATGCGGATCTGTCTGAATCAGCGTAGCCCTGATCGACGGTGCGGCTGGTGGCCAGGCGGTGCCTAGCGGGGCTGATTTCGTACGGTTGCTCGTCGAAGCGGGGATATCGGGGCTGTGGATGTCAGCATGCTGACTTTCACAACCCCGATAACGCCAGATGGGTCCGGTTACTGATGGAATCCGCCTCGATGAGTGTTGATACCTGACGGAATCAGCCCCGGTAATCGTCGGCAACCTGGCCCGCGCGGCAGGTGGGGGAGCATTTCTTCAACTGGCCGCGCCAGCCGCGACGGCGGAGGGCGGAGCCTACCTGGGCAGCGACGTCGCACGGGGAACTCCACACGTGGGGCCAGCGATAGCGCAGCGTGATGTCGTCGCGGGCGATGAGTAGATCGTTGTCGCGCATGACGTCGGCGTCGGTGGCTCGACCAGGGTGCGCTAGTTCCCCGTCGAGTTCGACCCTCACCCGCAACCCCTGATACCAGCAGTCGGATCGAATCCACCGCTCGCGGAGCCTCTCCCACTTCTGGCGCACCGCGCGTGGAAGTCCGTGGGCGCGCTCTACCCGTCGTCGATATTCCAGTTCGAGGTGGGACTCCACACCCTCGTCGGTGAGGTCGAGCAGCCGGTGGATGAACTTCCGGTTCTTCACGCGAGGGCGTCGGCCGAGTTGGGTGAGGAACGTAGTGAGGTTCATCCGCTTCTGGATTGCAGCGATCAGAAGATCGAGTACCTGGGCCTCGGAAGTGGTGTCGTCGATGAGGTCGAGGACGGTCTGTTCGAGCGACGTGCGTTGCGGACTGCCGGTGCGGGTGGGGGACGTCTTCGTGCGGCGGACGGTACATCGTGGCGTTGAGCGCAGCCCGGCCGAATGGGCGACCAAGACATCGAGGACTTCGGGTGGTTCTCGTCGGAGGCCGTGCAGGTAGGCGGCGGTGCGGTGTGAGAACACCCCGCGTCCGCCTGTCCACTTCTGTACGCAGGCCAGCCGCTGCTCCCACGTGGGGGTCCCGGGAAAGAGCAGGAAGACGGCGGGGAACGGCCGCTGCCATTCGCCGTCGCGGACCCGGCTGGTGATCGTGCCTGGACTCACGCCGACGGCAGACAGCTCGGCTCTGGTGGCGACGCCGTTGACGGCGGCTACCCAAGCCGCAAACCCTGCCCTGTCCATTCGACGATCGTGCCCGCTGCAGCGCCGCAACGTAACCCCTAGCGCGCGGGCTGTGGATAACTTACTGAGGCTGAATCCGTACGGTTACTCGTCGGACTGGGGTTATCGGGGTTGTGGATGTCAGCATGCTGATTTTCGGAACCCCGATAACGCTGGGTGGGCCCGGCTGCTGACGGAATCCACCCCGATCAGTGTTGGCGCCTGACGGAATCAGCCGCAGTAATTGTCGGCGACGGTGGCTGTGCCTCACGAGGGCTTATGGTGCCTACTACCATGTGCCCATGAGCGAGGATCTGGCAGCGCTGAGGCTGCAACTGGCGGAGGCCGAGGCCCGGGCGAAGGCCGCGGAGGCGGAGGCTGCGAGGGCGCAGGCCGAGGCCGCGAAGGCCGCACTGGAACTGGCGGCGAGCAAGGCGGGCGGGCCCGCGTCAGAGGCCACGCAGGTTGACGTCGCGCAGGCTGAGGTCGCGCCGCACGCCCAAGGGCAGCCCACCGACACCGTCGAGGCTCCGACGGAGGTGGTGACGCAGGCGGCGGAGGCCGTCGAGGCGAAGCCAGAAGCCCCGGAGCCGGCGGTCGCGCCACCTGTGGAGACCCCGGCGGAGCCGGCCGCTTCGCAGCAGCTGTCGCCCTTCCTTGAGACGGTGCGCGCGGGCTATGCGTTCGACGCGCCGTCGATGACGATCGGCACCGTGATGGATCAGGGCACGCCGGTGCCGGGGGTGACCGCGCGGATGCCGTTGTCGCTGTTCAACCGGCACATGCTGGTGGCCGGCGCGACCGGCACGGGAAAGACGCGCACCCTCCAGCTGCTCGCCGAAGGGCTGTCGGCGGCGGGCTCGTCGGTGCTGCTGTGCGACGTGAAGGGCGACCTGACCGGGCTCGCGGAGGCCGGGGCGTCGTCCGAGAAACTGTTGGCTCGCACCGGTGCCAACGGGCAGGCCTGGGCGGGGGCGTCGTTCCCCGTCGAACTTCTCACGCTGAGCGGCTCCGACGATCAGCGTCCGGGGGCGGCCGTGCGCGTCCCGATCTCCGACTTCGGGCCCATCCTGCTGGCCCGCGCCCTCGACCTGAACACCACGCAGGAGCAGTGCCTGCAACTGATCTTCGCCTGGGCGGACGCCGAGAACCTGGAGCTGATCGACCTCGCTGACATCCGCTCCGTGATCACCTTCCTCACCTCCGATGAGGGCAAGGAGGAGCTGGCCGAACTCGGAGGGGTGTCGAAGGCGACGGCCGGTGTGATCCTGCGCGCGCTCACGGCGCTCGAGGCGCAGGGCGGCGACCAGTTCTTCGGCAGCCCGGGCTTCGACTCGGAGGATCTGCTGCGCCAGGTCGATGGCAAGGGCGTCATCTCGCTGCTCGCCGTCGGCGACCTGATGCGCCGCCCGGCCCTCGTCTCGACGATGATCATGTGGCTGCTCGCCGACCTCTTCACCGCCCTGCCCGAGGTGGGAGACCCCGATCGCCCCAAGCTGGTGTTCTTCTTCGACGAGGCCCACCTGCTGTTCGCCAACGCCACCAAGGAGTTCGTCAACCAGGTGATCCAGACGGTGCGGCTGATCCGCTCGAAGGGCGTCGGCATCGTCTTCGTCACCCAGACGCCGAAGGACATCCCCGGCGACGTGCTGGCTCAGCTCGGTTCCAAGGTGCAGCACGCGCTGCGCGCAACCACCCCCGAGGATCAGAAGAAGCTGAAGCAGACCGTCGACACCTTCCCGCGCACCTCGCTCGACCTGGCCGAGGTGCTGACCACGCTCGGCACCGGCGAGGCGGTGGTGACGGTACTCGGGCCAGATGGCCGCCCGACGCCGGTCTCGTCCGTCAAGATCTGGGCGCCCGCCTCGGTGATGGGACCGGCGCAGACGGTCACCGTGCACGGCCTCGCTGGCGCGTCGGCGCTGGCCGCCAAGTACGCCAATGCGGTCAATCCGCTGTCCGCCGAGGAGAAGCTCCAGCAGCGCGCCGACGAGGCCCAGGCCGAGAAGGCAAGGTTGGCTGCCGAGGCCGCCGCAGCGGTGGAGGCTGAGAAGCTCGCCAAGCAGCAGGCTGCCGAGGCCGAGAAGGAGCGCAAGCGCAAGGAGGCCGAGTACGAGCGCCAGATCCGCGAACTGGAGAAGGAGGAGCAGCGCAAGGCCCGAGAGGCCGAACGCAAGGCGGCCCAGCGCAGCAGCCAGGTCGAGAAGGCCCTGGGCAACGTCATTCGCTCCGCCGGAACCGTGTTGGGACGCGAGCTGACCCGCTCCATCTTCGGCAACCGTCGACGCTGAACCCCCACAACCGCTCTTTGAGGTGCGGAGGCTCAGGGGCGCACTTCGAGACGCTCGTACCTCGCTCCTCAGCGTGCGGGCTGCTTCGCGGCCGCCTTGGGGCGGGAAAGTGTTGCTGCTGGGCGCCGGTGGGGTGCATGGTGGAGATAGGTGGCGCTGGGTTTGTCTT
>NZ_JARGDO010000013.1 GCF_029211185.1 Tessaracoccus caeni | reverse complement strand
CGATCCAGCCGTAGCGGCGGTCGGTCAGGTAGTCGCAGAACAACGCGACCGCGTTCTGATACGAGCGGATCGTGCCGTGCGAGCACGGCTTGTCGCCGGAGACCAGCTCGGTCGTCCACTCCTCGACGTCGGCGGGCGACCACTCCCACGGCAAGCTCCCGCAGAACCCCGCGAACCGGCGCACCTGCGACAAGCGCGCCCCGATCGTCTTGGGGTTCAGCATCCGTGAGACCTGCTGCGCCGACCAGCCCGTGAGCATGTCATCGAAGACCTGCTCCGCCGGACGCAGCAACGCCACGTTGCCCGCCCGCAACGCCGTCACCGATCCGGCGCGGTTCCCGTCCTCGAAGTCCACCCCAACAGTCTTACATCTAATGTATGAAAAGCACATCTAACGTAAGACTTGGTGCGTTTCCCCTGGTCAAGAGCCAGGTTCAAGGCTCAGATCAGTGACCCCTGATACCCTTGTTTGACCAGCGAATACGCACGATTCCAGCCGTCGCGGATTACATCTAACGTAATAATTGCTAGTTTTCTCGGACGGTGATGTGCAGGTGGTCGTAGTGCCCGCCTGTGATGTCCGAGGGGTCGTGCATGCCCCCGCCGTTGTAGGGCCGCCAGCCCTCGTCGGCGCGAGCGAGCGACCAGATCTTGCCTTGCCAGATGAGATACTCGACTCCGAGGGCGGCGGCGTTGGCCTGCAGCCAGTTCGTCATCGCCCACCCCGTGTCGAGGGCGGCGCCGGTCGCGGCCGTTCCGATGGTGTTCCCGAAGGTCACATCGCACGCTCTGCCGAGCGGGTGTTCCGACGAGGTGCCGGGTCGCG
This sequence comes from Tessaracoccus caeni, assembly GCF_029211185.1. Classification (GTDB taxonomy): domain Bacteria; phylum Actinomycetota; class Actinomycetes; order Propionibacteriales; family Propionibacteriaceae; genus Arachnia; species Arachnia caeni. The sequence goes on along the minus strand of NZ_JARGDO010000013.1, from coordinate 116,159 downwards.
GTGACCAGCAGGCCCAGCCGGAGTCGGGAAACGCGGCCCGGGTCTGTGTGAGCAGGTGCTCCATGCGGGCAGTGATCTGGCCGCCGCTCGTCGGATCGTCCCGAAGCTCGTCAGGATCGGTACCTGTGTACGGTGTTGGCGCGGCGATGTTCGGCCCCGGAGCGCAACCTGCGTTTGGTGCCGTGCTCGCGCCGGATTCAGCGGCGCCGTGGTCGGTGAGCCAGGCGTCGGAGTTCACCGGGTCGGCGTCTGCGCCGCCGGGGTGGATTTGCAGGTGCAGGTGAGGGCCGGTGGAGTGTCCCGAGGAGCCGACGTCTCCGATGCGCTGCCCGGCGGTCACGGTGTCGCCTTCTGCGACATGGATGCCGTGCGCCCACATGTGCACGTACATCGACGCGACCCGCTCGCCCCGGACGGTGTGCTCGATGACGATGACCCCGCCTCCTGCGTCGGTGTATCCGGCTCGCACGACGATGCCGTCCGCGACGGCGTAGATGGGGGTGCCGTCGGGGGCGGCGAAGTCGCTGCCTGCGTGGAAGCGGCGTTCGCCGGTGATCGGGTCGTTACGCCATCCGAACGGGCTCGTCCGCGCCCAGGTCCCCTCCGGCAGCGGGAACACGATGCGCGTCGTCTCGGGCACGACGGGCGTCTCGTCCCCGCCATCGTTGCCGGAGGACACGGGACGGGTCAGGGCGGTGAGGATCGCTTCGGCGACCGGCTGGTAGTTCTGATACCGGTCCGGGTAGGCGCTGACCTCGACGGCTTGGGCTGCTTCGCCGGGGTCGAGCTGCTGCCAGCCGGCGATGTCGAGCAGGCCCCGCGGCGATGGGTAGTTCGGGCCCGTGGGGCCACCGTAGAAGGCTCTCGCCTGGTAGCTGGGGTCCATGAGCTCCGCGACTGTGCCCCACCCGCTGACCGGGCGCATCTGAAACAGCCCGAGCGAGTCGTGATCCGAACCCTCGCCGTCGTTGGGGTACTCCGCCGACTCGGGATAGGCGCTCGTGTTGGCGAGCATCCGCAGGGTCGACTCGGTCAGCGCAGCCATCAGCGCGATCAGCACCCCTTCACGTCCGACGCCGGCTGTCTGCCCGCCGACCGTGATGATCGTCGCGGCGTGGGTGAGCTGTTGCCGGTTCAGCGTGACCGTCTCCCCGTTGCGGGTCGTCGCGGTCAGCGAGTCCGGGATCGGGCCGACCGCCAACGAGCCGGGCGTGCAGACGGCGGCGGTCGCAGGTGTTCCGCCGAGCGTGGCGACGCCCAGCAGGATCGTGGACGGCCCCAGGAGCAGCAAGGTGAGGGCGAGGAGCGCGAGCTTCTTCATCACGGCCTCGGCTCAGCGGAGAGGGTTGTCGAGCTGTGAGAGCCGCAGCACCTCACACAACCCCGACCCGGTGCCGCGACCGGGATTGGGCGGGGTGCAGACGAGGAACACAGTGAAGGAGACCGGGCGGGATGCCTCGACGGGGTCGGTGCCCCAGATGCCTTCCCGGTGCCGTGTCCCCGAGATGGTGTACGCGACCGCACCATCAGGTATCTGACCGGGGGCTGCCTGCTCGACGGCGGTCTCCCACGCCTCCGGGACGAACACCTCGTCGAGGGTCAGCCACTGCCGAGTCGCGTAGGTGCGCAGCTGCGCCCACGCATCGTTCGTCGGGATGTAGGCGCGGACGTCACCGACGAAGGCGTCGGCCTCGCTGCCGTGCGCGGCATCCGCGAGCACCTGCGCATAGTCCGATGGCATGTGCCCGGTCGTGGTGTCCCAGGTGAACAGCGCCTCAGCGACCGCTTGGGCGAACGCTTCCGGCCCAAGGTGCTGGTCCAGCGGCTCCAGCTCTGCGACCGAGGTCGGGGCCGGTGTCACGGGCGCGGCGGTGGAAGGTCGTTCGTTCGGCGTCGAGGCCGACGGGGCGGCGGGGCCGCGGACGAGGCCGTAGATGCCGACTCCGACGAGCAAGAGCAGAGCGAGGCCGCCAGCGGTGGCGGCGATCAGCAGGCGACGACGGCGACGGTCATCAGACGTGGCGGGGTCCATGAGCACGGGTCCTTCCCGGACGGCAACAACGGATGCGTGGTTGCCAGGAAGGTGCGCACCACCGCACCCGCCCCGCGGTTCAGGCGATGTGCTCGGCCCTGTCTTGCCGTGCCGCGCGTGCGGCGTCGGTGAACGCGATGGTCCCGGCGATGGTCTCCTCGAACCGTGCCCACTGTTCAGCGGTGAGGGCTGGGCCGACGTCGGCGGGGTCGTAGTGGGTCCACCATTCGGCCATGTCGTCCCAGGTGGCCAGGAACGCGGTCAGCGGGAACGGCACCGGCTCCCCGGTGTTCACCGCCGTCAGCGCGGGCCGCGCTGGCTTCTTCTCCCCGGAGGCCTTGGCTGCTTTGACGCGGGCGAGCGCGGCCTTTGCCAGCTGCTCCAACTCCGCCGCCCTCGCCTCCTGCTCCGCCGCACGCACCGCATCCGCCTCGACCCGTGCTCGTTCGCGCACCTCGACGGACTGGGCGGGATCCGCGGCGAGCTGGTTGAGCTCCGCCAGCGACAGCTCGGCATTCACGCGCAGGTGCGAGGGATAGACGCTCCCACCTGCCTTGATCCGCTCGACCTCCTCTGCCGCACGCGCCCGTACCGGTTCCGGCTGCGACTCGTCCGCGGCCAGGTCCTCCAACCGGCCGATGCGCTCCAACGTCGTATAGGACGCGCGGCCAGTCACCATCCGCGCAGCCTGAGCGCGAGCCTTGCCTTGCTCGAACTGCGGTGGTGCCAAATTGGCACCACCGTCTTCTGCGTCGTCTGCGGTCGTCTGGAACCGGGTGGCCTCCTGGCGGCGGGCGGCGTCTTCGGCGAGCAGGGTCTTGAGTTCGCGGTAGAGGGCTGCGGCTTCGAGCTGGGTGAGCGGCTTGTGCAGGACGTTCTCGTCTTGTTCGGCGAGGAGTTGCCCGAGCCGGTCGGAGATCCCGGACCGTACCCAGACGTTGACGGTCTTGATGCCCAGGAGTTTCAGCGCCGCGAGGCGCCGCGCGCCGCAGATCAGGTGCCCGTCGAGGGTGATCGTGATGGGCTGCAAGAGCCCGTTGCGGCGGATCGACTCCACCAACGGGGCAAGGTCGCCGTGGTCTTGCCGGTGCCGGCGGCCGACGATGATGGAGTCGACCGCGCGCTCCAGCTCGATGTGGCCCGCCGGCACCGTGCTCATGACTCCTCGCCCCCTGCCAGGCGCGGGGCGGCGAGCCCGGCAGTGATCACGAGGTCGTCGTCGGTGAGGAGTGCGCGCAGGGGTTGGCCGATCAGGAGCCGCACGAGCAACCCGCGCCCAGCGTTCGTATGCGCGAGGGTCGGGTCGGGGGTGCCGAGCACGATCCGCAGCAGCGCCGTCCACGACGCACCCGGCAGGTCCAGGAGGGCGCGGGCCTGCCGGTCACGGCGCAGCACCTCGAACGCCGACGCCCGCGACGGCGACCCCGCCAACCTGGTGGTGATGTACTCGACCGCAGCCCGGGCTGTCGAGGGTTCCCAGCCGACCCACGAGAGGAACGCGATCGTGTCCTCGACGGCGGCGGTGACGTTCATCGCCCGCTCCCGCACCGGACGCTCATCGTCCGGGTCCTCGTCGGGGTCGGTGAAGGGGTCGAAGCAGAACGCGGGGTGGTAGTCGGGCAGGGGGTTCTCGCGGTCGCTGAATCGTTCGGCGTCGTGGAACACCGAATACTTCGGGCGACGGGCCTGATGCACGGAGCACAGCAGTCCGTTGCCGCGTTCCTCGGCGGTGCAGGTCACCTGCACCGCCCGCGTCACCACCGCCCACGGGTCATCCGCCCGCCGCGTCGCAGTTCCCCGCATCGCCTCGAACGCCGCCGAAGCCGCCTCCCACGGGTCGAGGCCGTGCTTGCGGGCGAGAGCGGCGTACTTGTTCGCGGCGTGCTCCATCAGCGCCGCCGCCTCCGGGTCACGCTGCCACGCCCCACGCCCCGCCTGATGGAGCCGATTCAGCAGGGCGCGCAGCGCCTCGGAGTCCTCGAAACGATTCCGCCTGTCACGGTCTGATGCAGTCTGCATGGGAGCACCTCCTGACAGGCAGGTGCGCACACGCTCCCCAGCAGGCGCGCTCAGACGTTGGCTGGGGGCGTGCATGGCGGTTACCCGAGCCCGATCCCGGAGCGCGACACCCATGAGAACCGCTCCCCGCCACCACGACCGAACGCGGTCACCGGCGGCAGCTTCCGTGCCCGCTCGCTCACGAACCGCGCACCCGACCGTGCCCCGTCACGGGTCGCCCGATACGCCTGACCAGGTACCCGGCGGGCGCGGCGGGCGAGCTCGGCCTGAAAATCGATACCCCGCCCCACTATCCGCGCCGAACGCGACGCCATCAGATCAGTCGGACGCACCCACTCCACACCAGCACGCGCTCTCGTCGCCGCGTCCTTCGCCGTCGAGTCTTTGGCCAGTGACGGGTCGCGGTGCCGGGCCAGCGCCGACGCCTCGCTTTCACGCGGCGTCTCCTCAGCACGGTCATGGTCTCGCTCGTGCAGCGCCGTAGCGGTGGGCTCGACGTACGTGTGCTGGTCGTCGTTCATGGCGTCTCCTGTTCGTCACGGGTGGTGAGTTCGGGGCGTGCGAACCAGCGGCCCACGGTGGAGGGGTGCACGCCGAGGTGCCGGGCGATCGCTTTGTTCGACCAGCCCTCCTCATCTCGCAACCGCCCCGCCACCTCCCGCGCGGGCGTCTGCTCCGACCCCGGTGTGGGAATAACGGCCTGCAGCTCGGACAGACCGCTCTCCGGCGTCGGCTCGTCCTCGTCGGCGAGATGTGGCTTGGCGGCCTCGGAGGCCGGTCGGGTGAGGATGACGGTGAGGTGCGTGATCGCAAGCAGCACCAGCGGCGGCACCGCCGCCACCGACGCCGCCAGCACCCCGGGCACATCGGCATCGGCGGCGACGACGGCATGGATCGCGTTCGCCGTCACCGACACCAGCGCACCCGCAGCGAGCAGCACCCACGGATACCAAGCCGACCGCTGCCGAGCGAGCGCGACGACGGCAACGGTTGCGACGACGATGATCCCGTCCACGATCAGCGGCCACGCCCACGCCTGCCCCGCATCGATCCCGGAGCGGCGGGCAAGGTCCGCCAGAGCGGTGAAGGAGAGCCAGAACGCACCTGCAGCGATGAACACCGTCCCGGCGACCGCCGTCGCCACCGCCACCCGGCCACCCCGCGACCGCACAGGTGCCGGCGCCTGCGGGTTCATGAGAGCACCTGCCCTGCAAGACGCGGCACGCGCCGCAGATCATCGTCCCGTACCACGCTGGATGGTGCGGGTTGGACGTGGGTGGCGCGGTAGGCGGAGCGGATCGTCGTGACGACCTCCCGCGGCGGCAACCCGACCCGCTCACCCGCCGGGGCGAGCGCATCGACCATCTCCGGCAGAGACAACCCCGCCTCCGCGAGGCGGCAGGAGGCCCAGAACAGGCCACGGTTGCGTTCGCCCTCCGCGCGCATGCCCACCCAGTCGGCCAGCCGCTTCGCGTCCTCCGAACGAACAGGGCCCCGCGCCCGATGCACGACGGGCTCGGGACGCGGATCGAGGAAGTCCCGCAGCGCCGCCGCATCCACCGGGCGCGGCTCCCGGTTACCGTGCGCGGTGAGCGAGTACCCGGCCGGGCCGTGGACGGTCATGACGGCGGAGGGAGGGACGATGACGTACCCGCCGGTGCCACGGAAGTCGACACGTGCCGCGGCCGCCTGCCACGACGGCTGCGACCGGCCGGGGTCGGCCGGGTAGTAGAAATGCGCACCACCGGACGGCGTGCGCACCACCGCCACCCACCCCTCCACGAGCCCCGCCCGGCGGGCACGACCGAAGGCGTCGAACCCGTTCCCGTCCGGCTTGCGGTCCACATCCACGACATCGACCCCAGACGCGGTGCCGGTGGGGACGCCGATGTTCGCGGACGGCCAGCGATGCCACCACGCCACAACCTGCGCCAGGTCAACGCTCGCCTCATGGAACCCATGCCGGGTGAGCGGACGCTTCTCGCCCGGCACGCACGGGAACACCGGCACCCCCGCCGCCGCGAGCCGCGCGGCGGCTTGCGGAAGCGGGAGCCCGCTGAGGGAGGCAAGGACGCTGGCGACGCTCATCACAGCCCCCTCACCACGGCATCCGCCGCACGCGAGGAACGCGCTGGCTCGACCAGTGCCGGAACTGTTCGCTCCGCCCCGGCCCCTCGCGACGGGGTGGCGGACTCACGGGTCAGGCCGGGTGGGTCGCCCGTGCCGACCTGGACGGTGTCGAGGGCATCGAGGATCGCCCCGGCGGTCTTGCGGACGCGTTCACCGGTGGCCTGCACGACCTCGGCCGGGTCCTTGTCCTTGACCGTACCCGCCCACCCGGAGATATACGGGATCGTGTAGGCGGTGGTGTCCATGCCGTGCGCGGCACCGATCATCAGCGCCACCGACTCCGCCTCGACTTCACCGATCCCGCGATGCCCGGTCGCATCCGGGTTGTCGGGGCCGTGGAGCTTCACATGTGCGAGTTCGTGCGCGAGTGTCTTCACCTGCGCGGCGTCGTCCATGTTCGACCGCACCGCCACCGTGCGGTTCGTGTAGTCCGTGACACCGTTCGCGCCACGAATCTCCCGCTCATCCGCGACGCGCGTCACCGTGAACCCTTCGGCCTCCACCAAGGAGGCAAGCCCTGCCCACAGCCCGTCGGGCGCCTCGCCTTCCAGGAGCGTCGGGGCAGGGCGCTCGGGCACGGGATCACCGCTGGTCTGCGACACATCCCAGACGTAGGCGGGCTTCGCGCCGACCATCCGGGAACGCACCACCTCGCCGGGCTTCGGCTTCTCGAACCGGCCCAGCCGCCGCCACGACTCAGAATCAGCCGGATTACTCGACGCGAACCGACCCGTCACCGGCGCGAAGATCACATACCCCGCCTGACCCCGCTCCACCTGCCGACCCAGCGACTGCCACTGCTTATAGCCCGCGACATAGGACGGCTCCGGCGACGCGACACGACCCTGCTCGTAAGCATCGAGATGCTGGGCGAGGATCAGCAGCGTGTTGCGGAACGAGCGCGCCCGGAACCGAGCAGCGAACTCCAGCGCACGCTTCCAATCCTCACCCGACACAAGCAGGTCGACCGCAGCCGTCAACCGCTCATGGAGCTGTTCGAGCTTCGCGTCGCGCGTAGCCCGTGCCTCCTCGTCCGTCGCCACCTGTGACCTCCTCCCGGCAAGGCCAACGGCACAAGCCGGTGACCCCTGCGACCATTAGGTGCGCCGGGGAGATCAGGAACGAGACGGACGGAACAGAGCGTGGCGACCGCCAGGCTCCACGATGAACCCGACGTGTCTCATCCGGTTTACCTGCGGTGCGGCGTAGAGTCGAAGTCCTTCAAGTGCTCAGGGTTCACACGACGAGAAGTACGCGACATACGGCGAGTCGAGGGGGTTGACGAGTCAGCCTGCCGGTGAGTGCGGAGGGTTTGCTTGGCGTCCTTCGGGACGCCCGCTGGCGCGGTACTGCGATGGCGTGATGCCGTAGCGGCGGGAGAACCAGCGTGAGGCGACCCGGGGATCGCGCCAGCCGACTGCGCCCGCAGCACGTGCCACAGTCCAGTCAGTCTCATCAATGAGCCGGGTGAACTCTGTCAGCCGTATCTCCGTGAGGTAACGCATCGGTGGAAAGCCGGTACAGGCAACGAACAGGCGGGTTAAGTGAGTACGGGAGACGGCGACGGAACGCGCGAGGGCCGTAGTCGTCCACGACTCAGCCATGCGGTCACGCAGAAGCTGCACTGCACGTCCCACGTGTCCGGCCAAGGAGATCGACATGAGTAGCCCGCCTGCCTGGCTCAACTCAGTACCATCTGAGTTGGCGGCCGCATCCGGCGCGAGGAACGCGGGAGTCACAAGGCCTACCCAACCGGCGAACAGTTCTACGGTACGTACTGCCACCACCTCCGGTGACTTCGTGCCGTTGCCGAGTACGCTCAGCTGCCGCCAGATCGGTTCGACACGGCGCAGGGTAGACACACCAGGATGCAGAACGAGTGGGCTCCCGTCCCAGTCGTGAGGATGCACGCCAGCGCGGAGCCGCGTCTTGTCGGGAAGGAACCATGCCATCTGTTCACGCAAGAAGCGTTCATCGCTGTACACCGCCCAGAGTCGGACGTATTGCCTCGGACGCATCTGGCACCATTCACCAGCTCCTAGAGCCAAGGCCATGCCAGGCATGAGAAGGTACCGGCCCTGTGCCGTCGAGATTTCAGCTGCGCCCTCAAGAATGTGCAGGATCTTTATCTCCGCAGGAATCACTCGCCTGGTCATTGCGCTGCGGGAGATTTCGATCGCCGTCAGAAGCCGTGCGCCGCGATTGATTAACCTCGTGCCGGGGTTGTCTGGTCTCGTAGACGACCCTTCATGTGGATCGCGGTATTCGCTTGCTCTCACAGTTCTCGCGCGTTGTTCCTATGTGCGGGTGACATGGCAACAGCCGCTATCAGCGCAGGGAGTCCTTTCTTAAGACTCTATTGAATGCGGTTGATATCATTTCGTAGAAACGTCTTTTGATGCCTCTTCCTTGGTGAGGGGGTGAGGAGCCGTTGTTTGTACGTGGTTGGCAGGTCGGTTCGCTGTCGAGAGTCGCCCGGTTCTTTCCATCCAGAGGTCGAAGGGGACGGTGAGGAACGGGAGCATCGAGGCGATGATGCCGGTGGGGAGTGCCCACCAGGTCCAGCGGAAGCGGATGGCGGCGGCGACGCAGGCGAGGACGAAGGCGATCCATGCGATTCCGTGCACCCACCCCCCAGATGGTGACGGGTAGGGGGCTGCCGTGGAGGGGGTATTTGATAGCGAGGGCGGTGAGCATGCCGAGCCAGCTGATGCCTTCGATGAGCGCGGTGGTGCGGAAGGCGAGTCGGAAGAAGCGTTCGTTTCGTGAGGGCGTGTGTGTCATTGATGCTCCGCGGCGTGGTTGCGGTGGTGACAATCCATAGGTCGTGATCCTCTTAGCGCGAGGCTTAGTGGGTGTTGTCTTCGTAGGCGGAGGCGGTGCTGCCGGGTCCGTACTGTCGGAGCAGCCACCCGGTGGTGATGACGCCTGCGGCGATCACGACGGCGATGATGATCATGATGGTCGTGTAGCCGCTGTTGAACGCGATAGCGGCGGCGTCGAGCAGGCCCGGATGGTCGCTGGCGAGGTCGCGGGCGGTGGCGATGCTGTCGGCGGCTTCGGCAGGGGCGCCCTGGGGGAGGTGGATGCGGGAGGTGTAGAAGAGGGAGAGGAGGCTGCCGAGGACGGCGACGGCGATGAGGCTGCCGAACTCGTAGGACACTTCCTCGACCGAGGCTGCCATACCGGCCTTGCGTGGGGGGACGTTCCCCACGATCGCGGTCGATGCGACTGACATCGTGGCCCCCAATCCGGCGCCGGTGACGGCGAGCCCGGCCACGAATACCGGGAACGCGGTCTGCACTCCGATGAGGGTGATGATCATGCCGATTGTGGCGAGGGTGAAGCCTCCGCTGATGATGATGCGCAGCCCGAGCCTGTGCAGGAACGCGCCGCCGAGAATCCCGGTGGGCAGAGACCCGATCGCGACAGCGGCCACGAGGAGTCCTGCTTGGAGTGGGGTGAACCCGTCGACGAGTTGGAAGCGTTGCGTGGTGACCAGTTGGATGCCGCCGATGGCGAACATTGCGGTCGCTGCGGTGATGATCCCGGCGCTGAACGCGCGGTTGCGGAACACCCCGAAGTCCAGCAGCGGATCGTTCGAGCGGAGCTGGCGTCTGGTGAACAGGACACCGCCGATGGCCGCGACGACCGTGGCGCCTGCGACGATCGCCCAGTTCTGCGGGGTGTGGGCGGCTTCTTTGATCGCGAGGACCGCGCCGGTGAGGGTGAGGAGGGCGTAGAGGGAGGAGATCGCATCCCACTTCTTCGCCCGGTCCCGGGTTCCTGCAGGGACGACGAGCGGGGTGAGGATGAGGGCTGCGATCACGACGGGGATGTTGATGAGGAACACCGACCCCCACCAGAACCGCTCCAACAGTGCACCCCCGACGATGGGTCCGAGCGCGGCGCCGACCACGGAGATGCTGCCCCAGATCGCGATCGCGATGTTCCGCTCCCGCACGTCATCGAACCCGAGCCGGATCAGCGCGAGAGTGGCGGGCATCATGCACGCCGCCCCCACCGCGAGGAGCGCACGCGCACCGATCAGGACCTCCGGTGTCGGGGAGAACGCGGCCACCAGCGACGCCGCCCCGAAGAGCGTGAGACCGACCAGGAAGAGACGGCGATGCCCGAACCGGTCACCCAAGGTTCCCGACCCCAGCAGCAGGCCCGCCATCACCAGCGGGTAGGCGTTGATGATCCACAGGCCTTGGGAGGCCGACGCGCCCAGGTCCACCGTCAGGGTGGGCAGGGCGGTGTAGAGGATCGAGTTGTCGAGCGTGATCAGCAACAGGCCGAACGCGACAGTCACCAGCAGCACCCACCGCCGCGATGACAGCGATGACGCTTGAGTGTTCACAGTGTTCATGTGCGGGGATGCCTTCTTGTGTCAGGAGTTCTTTCGATCATTGCGCCCGGCCGGTTGCCATAGATTCTTGTGTTCATCGCGCAGAGTCCGTGCTGGTGGTGTCCAGGGAGGCGGCGATGTGTTCCAGGAGCTGCACCCGCAGAGCCTGCGGGATGGGCTCCCCGGTGAGGGCTTCGTAGCTCCACAGCCCGTCGGCGGCCATCCGTGCGGTCAGCATCCGCAGCTCCTCCCGCGGATACCTGTCGTCCACGCCGGGCTGAGGGAGCGGGGTCGTCCACCGCGCGGCCACTTCCGCACAGGGTGCGAAGAGGTCACGGTGCGCGGCGCCGTCAGCCATGAACACCAGTTCCGCGCGGGTCATCGACCGGGCGACCCGCACATACGCCGCCAACCGCTCAGCACGGGTCGCCTCAGAAGCGGGTTTCCCGGCGGCTGAGACCATCTCCTTCTCCCAGTCGGCCGCCAACTGCTCATACACCCCACTCAGCAGTGCCGTCCGGCTCGGGAAGTGATACAGCAGGCCCCCCTTGGTGATGCCCGCCTGCTCGGCGACAGCGTCGATCGTCACCGCAGACAGCCCCTGCTCCTCAGCGACCCGCATCGCCGCCTCGACGATCGCAGACTTCTTACTCGGCCTCACCACCGTGCCGCCTCCTCCGTATCGACGCCGTACCTCACCAACCACTAGACTATACTAAATGGTACAGTAACCGTGTGTGGAGAGGAACGACAGCATGACGAAGTGGACGATCGGGACCGGGGCAGTCGTGACTGTGATCGGGATAGTCGCCTACATCGCGTCGGGGGCATCCAGCCTCACCGCGCTGATCCCCGCAGCCCTCGGCATCCTGCTGGTGATCGCCGGACTCATCTCCCGGAAAGAGGCGGCGCACCGGCACGCGATCCATGCGGCGCTGGCAGTCGCGCTCGTCGGCCTGGCCGGCACGCTCATGAACGTCCTCAAGCTCGGGGAGCTCCTCGGGGGCACCGCAGAGCGCCCTATAGCGGTCATCGCCAGCACCCTGACCTTCGTCGCGCTGCTGGTCTACCTGGTTCTCGGGGTGACCTCGTTCATCCGCGCACGCCGCTACCGCCGTGCCTGAAACCCGCCCCCTCGACACGCCCCACGTCGCCGGGCGGGGCGATGGTTGGCGGGCGCGGCTGTGGGAATGGGTCCGTGCCCGACCGCTCGTGTGGGCGAAGCTCTCCCTGGCCGCGAACATCCTGATCGTCGCGACCGGCGGGGCGGTCAGGCTTACCGCATCCGGGCTGGGCTGCCCGACCTGGCCGCTGTGCACCGAGGACTCCCTCTGAAGCGCCCCGGGTTTCAGTGTTCCAGTCGATGGTGGTGATGTCGCCGAGGTTGGGGGCGTCGGGCCAGTGGTGGGCGAAGACGCGGGCGACGGGCTCGTTGATCTCGGAGAACCAGATCGTGCGGGCGTCGAACACCTCCTCGACAGCGAGGTCGAGTCCGCCGTAGCCGGAGAACAGCGACCCGACCCGCAGGCGGCGGTCGCCCGGTTCGTCGCTGGCGTTCGGCATGAGGACTCCGGCAGATCGGTGATCCCCGGTCGCTGCCTCTGCGAGCGCTGACCGGGCTGGTTATCTGCCAGGTGCTCGCCGCGCCTCCCGCGCCTCCCGTGCCTCCCGTGCCTCGCTGACCGCGCCGCGCCCGGCCTCTGACGGAGCCTTCGTCTCCGCCTCCCTCAGAGCCACCACGCCTCTTGCAGATCGAGGTTGAGCCCGCCTTCGGCGGGCCGCTGCTCACCTCGTGAGCAGGCAGAGAGGGCGGGCCGGATGACGGTTTCGATGCGCGTGATGTCGGCGGGTGACGGGTATAAGTACCTGTTGCGCACTGTCGCGGCCGGCGACGGCGACCGCTCGCTCTCGACTCCGTTGACGCGCTACTACAACGCCGAGGGCACCCCGCCCGGTCGCTGGCTCGGTGCCGGGGTCGCCACACTCGGCGGCGGGCGGATCAGCGTGGGTGATCAGGTCTCCGAAGCCCAGCTCCAGCTGCTGGTCGGCATGGGTCGAGACCCGATCACCGGTGAACCGCTGGGCCGCGCGTACCCCGAATACCGAACCGTGGCCGAGCGGATCGAGGCACGTACCAGTGCGCTTGATCCCGCACTCGGGCCGGCGTCACGCGCGGAGGCGGTCGCGGCCATCGACACGGAGGAGGCCGGGCGCGGGACGCGGCGGGCGGTTGCGGGGTTCGACTTCACGTTCTCGATCCCGAAGTCCGCCAGCGTGCTCTGGGCGGTCGCGGACGCGGGGACGCAGGCGTTGATCGCGGACGCGCATCACGCTGCGGTTGCGGAGGTGGTTGCGTTCATGGAGCGGGAGGTTGCAGCCACCCGCACCGGCGCAACCGACCGCGACGGCGCGGTTGCACAGGTCGACGTCGCAGGTCTGGTCGCCACGGCGTTCGATCACTACGACAGCCGGGCGGGCGACCCGCACCTGCACACGCATGTCGTCATCAGCAACAAGGTGCAGACCGTCCTCGATGGCAAATGGCGGTCGCTGGATGGGCGGCCGATGCACGCCGCCGTGGTCGCCCTCTCCGAGCTGCACGAGGCGGTGTTCGCTGACCACCTCACTCGCTCGTTTGGCGTCTCGTGGGAGGCGCGCGACATGGGCCGCGACCGCAACCCCGCGTGGGCGATCGCCGCGGTGCCCGAGGCGATGGTGAAGGAGTTCTCCACCCGTGCCCGGCACATTGATGCCGAGACCGACCGCCTCATCGGCCAGTACGTCGACGCGCATGGGCGGCGGCCGTCGCCGGCGACGATCATGAAGCTCCGCGCCCAGGCCACCCTCTCGACCCGGCCGGAGAAGGAAGTCCGGTCGCTGGCTGACCTCACCGCCTCCTGGCGGGAACGGGCCGGGCAGGTGCTCGGGTCGGATACGACCTCGTGGGCGCGCGGCGTGACGGCAAACAAGGAGCCGTTGCTGCTGCGCGCGGACGACGTGCCGTTGGATGTGATCGACTCGCTCGGGGCAGACGTTGTGGCTGCGGTCGGTGAGAAGCGATCCACCTGGCATCGCTGGAACCTCACTGCCGAGGCCGCGCGGCAGACGATGGCCTACCGGTTCGCGTCGACAGAGGATCGCGAAGCTATCGTCGGCCTGGTCGTAGACGCCGCCGAAGCCGCTTCGCTGCGCCTGACCCCGCCCGAGCTCGCATCCAGCCCGGCCGCGTTCCGCCGACCGGACGGCACGAGCGTGTTCCGGCCGAAGCACTCCGCGCTGTTCTCCTCCGAGGAGCTGCTGGCCGCCGAAGACCGCCTCCTCGAACGCGCCCACACCACCACCGCACCGACCGTGCCGCTGACCACCGTCGAACGGGTTACGAAGCGGCCCGACAGCAAGGGCCGGATGCTCGGTGACGACCAGGCGGCCGCACTGACGAAGATCGCGCTCTCGGGCCGGGTGGTCGATGTGCTGGTCGGCCCTGCTGGGGCGGGGAAGACCACCGCGATGTCAGCGTTGCGGCGGGCGTGGGAACGCGAGCACGGACGTGGCAGCGTGGTCGGGCTTGCGCCGTCCGCGGTCGCCGCGCAGGTCCTGGCCGATGACCTCGGCATCCAGACCGAGAACACGGCCAAGTGGCTCGACACTCACGACCGCGCCGGCGAGACGTTCCGCAAGGGTCAGCTCGTCATCGTCGACGAGGCATCGCTGGCGGGCACGCTCTCCCTTGACCGCATCACCGCCTTGGCGGCGGAGGCCGGGGCGAAGGTGCTGCTGGTCGGGGACCACGCCCAGCTTCAGTCCGTCACCGCCGGTGGCGCGTTCTCCCTCCTCGTCCACGACCGTGACGACGCCCCGGAGCTGGTCGACGTGCACCGGTTCGTCCACCCGTGGGAGAAGACCGCGTCCCTCGCGCTGCGGCATGGGCGCACCGATGTCATCGACACCTACACCGAACACGGTCGCATCCGAGGTGGTGAGACGGAGGAGATGATCGACGTCGCCTACACCGCCTGGCGCAACGACACACTCGCCGGGCGAGCCAGTGTGCTCGTGACCGCCTCGAACGAGTCCGTCCAGGCGCTCAACAACCGGGCACGCGCTGATCTGATCCTCGACGGCACCGTGAACGCCCGCCGTGAGGTCGAACTGCACGACGGAATGAGGGCTGCGGTCGGGGATACGGTCATCACTCGCCGCAACGACCGCCGCCTCCGCGCGGGACGGTCCTGGGTCCGCAACGGCGATAGGTGGACGGTCACCGAGGTCCGTGACGACGGCGCTCTCACCCTCCGCCGCGCAGGGCGCACGTGGGGCGCCTCGGTCGTGGTCCCGGCCGAGTACGCGGCCGAACACCTCGATCTCGGTTACGCCGTGACGTCATACCGGGCGCAGGGCATCACCGTGGACTCCTCGCACGTCCTGGCGGATGCGTCGATGACCAGAGAGACGTTCTATGTCGCCATGACGAGGGGGCGCGAGCAGAACATCGCCTACGTCGCCGTCGACAAGCCCGACCCCGCCCACGACGGCCCTCGCCCCGGCGACAACACCGAGGCGACAGCCCGGTCCGTGTTGTTCGGGGTGCTGCAGCACGTCGGTGCCGAGCTGTCGGCGCACGAGACGATCACTGCGGAGCAGGACACCTGGGCCTCGATCGCGCAGCTTACCGCCGAGTACGAGACCCTGGCCGCCGCCGCCCAACACGACCGCTGGGCCGCGCTCGTCCGCTCGTCTGGGCTCAGCGACGACGACGCCGAGGACGCGATCGCCTCACCCGCATTCGGAGCGCTGACTGCCGAGCTCCGTCGGGCCGAGGCCAACCAGCACGACGTCGAGACCCTGCTGCCGCGCCTCGTGCGAGCACGCGGGTTCGGGGACGCCGACGACATCGCCGCGGTCCTGCACTACCGTCTTGCCCGCGCGACCGCCAGGCCAGCGGGAGCCGGGCGTGCACGCAGAACACCACGTCTCATCGTGGGCCTCATCCCCGAAGCCACCGGCATCATGCCATCCGAGATGCGGCAAGCGCTGACCGAGCGACGCGACCTCATCGAAGCCCGGGCCGATGCTCTCCTCGACACCGCACTCACCGAGAAACACGAGTGGATCACGAAACTCGGAACCCCACCCAAGACTGCACGAGCGGCCCAGGCATGGCGGAACGCCGCGCGCACCATCGCCGCCTACCGCGACCGCTACGGCATCACCGGACCCGCACCCCTCGGAGCACCCGCCGAAGCCGAGACGCAGAAGATCGACGTCGCCCGCGCCCGTGCTGCGCTTGACCGAACCCGCTCGCTCGAAAGAGAACCGAACAGCGCACGTCAATCGCCTGCTACTACTAGGCCGGTCCGACGCTCCTTGTAGCGCCTGAACGCCAACCTACGAAGCCCGCGACCTGGTAGCGTGAAGATGTGTCCCGTACAAGGAGGCTACGAGAAGATGCCGGAAGATAACGAGGTTCTGACCGCTGATGAAGCGGCAGCGCTCTTGCGTGTCTCCACCAAGACAGTGCTCTCACTCGCCCGCGCGGGGTCGCTGCCCGGAGAGAAGGTGGGACGCGCTTGGCGCTTCGTGAGGAGCGATGTCCTTGCGTACGTCCGCGGTTCACTGCCGCAGGCAGGAGCAGAGCACAATGAGTGAGGTCGTGACGGCACTGTCCGAGATGAACAGTGTCCTAGGCGGTGACAAATGCTAGATACTTCGAACTGGCCCGAAGTTGAGCTTGACGTCCTGAAAGAAATCCAACTCGATCCAAAAAACGTTCGCCTTGAAGTGGCCGACGCGAAGGTCGAGGCCGACATCATTGAAGACCTGTTCGTCAACGAAGATGCGTTAGCGCTTGTCGAGGGCATCTGCAAGGTCGGCTATCTGACACACGAGACGCCGGTCGTCCTAAAGCGACGCGGTAAGTATGTGATGGTTGAGGGGAACCGCAGGCTCGCTGCACTCAAAGCCATCCAGAACCCGATGTTGGTCCCCGACTATCAGGCGCGAGTCGCGTCGCTGGCGGCCCTTCTGCCAGACCGCTCTGCGCTCGCGAAGGTCCGGGTCATGGTTGCACCGAACCAGACCGAAGCGGATCAGTTGATCGCGGCTATCCACACCGGGAACCTGCGGCGGGCCTGGAGTCCCAGCAGGCAGGCGGCGTTCTTCCAGGCGCAGATCGACGCGGGGAGGAAGCTCCGTGAACTTCTGACTAGGTATCCCACGATCGACGTTCGCAAATTCGTCTTTCGAGCGCACATCATCAATCTCTTCAAGTCCGTGCATTACGACGAGGCCGAGCTTCAAGACTTCCTTGCAACAAAGAAGTGGGCCAGGGGCCTATCGACGCTGGCGCGCATCTACGAGTCGAAAGAGTTCCTTGACCTGACGGGGCTTACGATGGATTCAGACGGCAACGTCACGAAGACGCTCTCGGACGAAGTCTTCAAAGATGTTGCTACGGCAATCGTTCGCGGGATGTACGACGAGAACATCAACACGCGCAGCCTGAACTCGGTCTCAAGTCCTCGCTACACGCAGCTGATGAAGGAACTGCGTCAGATCGTTGCTGACGCGGGAGAAGCAGCTCCGCCTAACCCCACAACCCCAACTACAGGGACGACTCCCGACGGAGGGAACAACCCACCGCCCGGTGGCCCCGGCGCTAAGCCGACTCCGCCCACGGGGGCACCTGGTCTCGGAGAACCTCCGAGCGCTGCGCCTGGCACCGCGGAGCCGAAGCCTCCGAGGAAGCGTCCAGCCAAGAAGAAGCTCAGGAACCTCGACCTCGGGCAGATCAAGGCTCCCGCGAGTTACCCCGAAGGGTTGAAACTGCTGCTCGGCGAACTGTCTGAGGTCGACGTGCAAAAGTTCCCTAACGCCACCTTCCTAATGATCCGGGCCGTACTGGAAAAGTCGATCAAGGCGTATGCGGAGGCAAAGTCGATCGACATCAAGGGCTCCGGGAACAACCAGAACGGCCGTGTCCAACTTGGCCACGCCCTGAACTGGCTCTTGGAACACGTCAAGGCGAACGGCCCGAAGCACCTGATCCAGGTCATCGAGGGCGTCAGGACAGGGAAGCTCGTTACGTACACGAACTCAGGCGACTCGCTCAATGCGATCAACCACAACCACCACTTCCTAGTCGATCCCGACCAAACGTTCTCAATGTGGGCCTCCATCGACTCGATCATGAGATACGTGATGAAGCCATGAGCACGAGCGCCATCGGGGTGTCCACACGACGCCCGCGAATCTCACCGCTCCGGTACCCGGGCGGAAAGTCTGCCTTGTACTCGCGCCTGCGCAAGATGATCCGCGATATGGACCTCGCAGGCTGCACCTACGTCGAGCCGTATGCGGGCGGAGTCGGCGCCGGTCTCAGTCTCCTGGTAACGGGGCAAGTCGAGCGCGTCGTCATCAACGACCTCGACCCGGCTATCCACGCATTCTGGACTACGGTTCAGTCCGAGCCCGGATGGCTGATCGAGCGAATCCACAAGGCCAAGCTTGACGTCACCGAGTGGCGGCGGCAGCGCGAAATCTATGTTGCCGCCGACACCAGCGATCTGTCACAGCTCGGATTTGCCACCTTCTATCTCAATCGCACGAACAGGTCCGGGGTGCTCAACGGCGGCCCGATCGGCGGGCTAGACCAAACGGGTAATTACAAGATCGACGCCCGCTTCAACCGGGACGGCCTTGCTGAACGTATCCGAATACTGTCGCTCTATGCAGACAACATCGTCCCGACGTCGCGCGATGGTATTGAGGTCATCGCTGAGTACGCTCCCAAGGACGATGTCTTCATCTACGCCGACCCGCCCTACTTCGAGAAGGCCGGTTCGTTGTACCTCAACGCCTTCTCTGCAACCGACCACGAAGACCTTGCGCGGGTCCTCAACTCCGTCGCAGACAGGCCGTGGATTCTTACCTATGACAACGCTCCACAGGTGGCGGAGCTCTACGCGGCGCGTCGGCGTCGAGAGTTTGAGCTCCACTACTCAGCGCATCGCGTCGGCAAAGCCACTGAGGTCGCCGTGCTCTCTGAATCCGTTCCGGAGATCGGACAGGGCTGGCCGCTCACGCCGACAACGTTGACGTAGCCAGCTCCTACGGGACGAGGGCCGCCCACCGCAGAGGAGGCGGAAGAACTATGCCTCCTCGCGCTCGGGCGGACGGATCAGCCGCACGTTTGATACGCCGCCTTGGTTGACGCAATCCTGAGCGAGGTCGTGAACACGCCAGTAGAAGTCAAGGTCGGCAGCCGCCGCGTTCACGGTGCTCTCGACAGGCATGTAGCGGTGCAACGGTGTGGAGACACCACCGTAGGAGTGGCCGAAGTTATCCACCGTGAGGATCGTCAGGGCCTCTGATCCGGTCCACTCGATCCCGACGCGCACGTCGTACTCGTCGTTGCCCGTCGCGTCGGCGGTCGTCCGGATGAGAGCCATCAGGCCTGCGACGCCGCACTCGACCGCGTCCGACTGGACCTGCGATCCCTCGAAGTACCCGTCGCTACTCATGCGGTGGCCGCCGATTGCGGCTGCGAGCGTGACTGATCCGTCGTGGTGGAGACTTGCCCATGCTTCCTTCCACTGTGATCTGTCGCCCGTTGCGGTGTTGACGGCGACCCAGCGCCGCGATCCCGGTCGTGGGTTGTGCCGGTCGACGTTTTCCAGCGGGTGCACACCTCCACGTCCGGCGTAGAACAGGGCGAGGCCTTCGGCCTTGGTCAGTACGTCGCGCGCTCCGTCGCGCGTCAGGCGGTTGTGGAGGCGAGGGACGCGCGGGTGGGCGACAGCGATCAGCCAGGCGCGTTCGCTCGTGGCGCGGCCGCCCGCGGTCTCGGCATACAGGTTGTCGAGCGCTTCGCTGGCGTGGCGGCGTTCATCGAAGCGTGCTCGGTACATCGCCTCGATCTGTCGTTCCTTCATCCATACGGTGTCGGAGTCGTTGCGCACCGGAGCGCCGAAGTAGTCGTTGCGGTAGATCAGGTGTGGCCCGTCAACGCTTGCCGGCACTTCCACGACGACAGCGCGGGCACCCTCCGTTCCGAGGCGGTGCACGTTGAGGCCGAAGACGGGCGGGGAGATAGCGGTGATCGCTGCGGAGCGCAGGGATCGCTCGTACGCTTCATCGAACTCTCCGACGTCGACTCGCTCTGTCGCGGCCTTCTGCGACTCGCGTACTCCGAACACGATGACGCCGCCGCCGCTGTTCGCCATCGCTGCAACGTCCTTGGGGAAGTCTGTTTGCGGTAGTCCCTTCGCCGGGGGCAGCTCTGACTTCCAGTCCAGGTCGGTCGTCTCCATGACTCCGCTGCTCACCGCCGCATCCAGCAGTTCGTCCGTCAGAGGTCCAGGAGCGACCCCGAGGGCGCGATGCAGAGCGGTGAAGATCATGACCCCCAGCGTAGGGATCACCTGCGACAACTGGCGGTGACGCCGACCAGTGGCTGCCTACAGCGCGCGCCCCTCCCGATGAGCGGACGGGGTGATGCCCGACTCACGCGCGAATGCCTGCCCGCCGCCACCTGCGGGCGAGTCGAGGAGGGCCGTGACGTCTGTGGCGTCGGTGATGAGGGACGCGATGCCTTCGCGCAGGAGCCGGTGCGTGCCGGAGCTGGCGGCACTGGTTACCGGGCCGGGCACGGCGCCGACCGGGCGTCCGAGCTGCGTAGCGCGGGCGGCGACGTTGAGGGAGCTGGAGCGATAGCCGGCCTCCACGACGACGGTTGCACCGGAGAGGGCACCGAGGATGCGATTGCGGGCGAGGAAACGCCACTTGGTCGGCGCGGAGCCGGGCGGCATCTCACTGGCGAGCAGGCCGAGGTCTCCGACTCGTGCCAGCAGCTCACGATTGCCGGATGGGTAGAGGCGATCCAAGCCGCCGACCATGACGGCGAGGGTCTGCCCGCCTGTGGCGAGTGCGGCTCGGTGTGCGGCGGCGTCGATGCCGTAGGCGCCGCCGGCCACGATGATCCGCTCAGCATGGGTCAGATTGGAGGCGAGTTCGCCCGTGACGTGCTCGCCGTAACTAGTGGCGGCGCGGGCTCCGGTGATCGTGACGCGATCGTTCAGCGGCGCGGTGAGGTAGGAGACAGCGCCTCGCAGCCATAGAGCGGTGGGGGCGCGGTTGCCCAGATCGTTGAGGGCGGTCGGCCACTCATCGTCGCTGGGGATGAGGATGCGCAGCCCGAGGCGGTCAGTCTCCGCGAGTGCCTGCGTGACCGTGCGGGCATCCATTCGCGGGGCGACCTTGTTGCGCCACAGCCTGGCCTCGACCGCATCGACGTTCTTCGGGAGTGCGCCGGCACCGGCTGCCAGGCGCACGGTCTCGACCGCGCCGACCGCGGCGAGGAGCCTGCCGGTCACGGCGTCGTCGGGCTCCAAGGTCGATGCCAGGGCGACCCGTGCGGAGCGTTCGTCCTTGGCGAGAGAAGTGATCGTGACCATGCCCGGCTCCCATCCGTGTGTGCCAGACAGGTGCGCGAGCGCCGCCCGAATCCCCGGGCGCACCTCTTACGAATGTCGCCGGAGCGTCGTACTCTGGAGGGGAGGCAGATTCCTCCTTGATGTGGCGTCCCTCGCGGACAGGCCCTCGGGCCACTCTCTACGCACTGTCTCGTCACCTGACCGTGCCACGAGAGGAAACGCCATGATCCGACTGCTCTGGGCGCTCAGCGCCCACGCCCGCTACTACCTGCGGCGTTACATGCCCACCAACATCGCGCTCGACGCGATCCGCACCCGCCGCGGCCTGAAGTGGGGCATCCTCGCGATGCTCCTCGCGGTCCCGTACTTCCTCGCAGCGAACTACTGCATCACGCTGATCGAGGGCGGCGGCCCGGGCTGGCTGAACCTCCTCGTGCTCCTGTTCTGCTGGAATGCGCTCAAGTTCCTCATCATGGGCCTGGTCAGTGTCATCTTGCTCGTCCGCGCCCGCGTCCAGGAGGCCGTCGAGCGTCGCCGCCCGCCGCATGAACGAGGCACAGTCCCTCAAGTACCCGATGGCGAGTGTGGCGTGATGGGCGCCGTGATCTACACCCGCAGCGCACGCCCGAACTGGGCAACCCACGCTCACCAGCGGGCCGCCTGCCAATGCCTGGCCGCCGAGCTCGGCTACGAGGTCAGCGGCGAGTTCCACGACAACGGCCGGACACGACCCGCGCTCGACCAGGCCCTCGCCACCATCCGCGACGGGCAGGCATCGGCGCTCATCGTCGCGGACCTCTACCGACTCAGCCGACCGTCTACCGAGTTCGCCCGCATCATCGAGGCGCTGGACGAGGCCGACGTGCCCCTCTACGTCGTCGGGCAAGGCCGCGTGAGCCTTCCCGCGACTCCCGAGCTCGGCATCATGCTGGCGATCGCCGAGTACGAGGCCAAGCACTCCGAGGAGGACTTCACTCTGTAACCGCCACCCGACGTCCCCGAGGGCGGATGGTCGCACCTGCTGCGGCCACCGCCCTCTTCACTGCCCCCTGACTCACCCCGAAATGCAGACCAACCTCCATCAAGGTCATCCCGCCCTCGTAGAGCCTCACAGCCTCGCACGTGTGCTCCTCAGCCAGCCCTCGCACGCGCATCGGGACGGAACGGCGGACGAGGTGCGCGGCCACCGTTCGGTGGTAGACGCCGAACCGCTCACCGAGCTGCGCTAGCGTCATGCCCTGCTCGTACAGCGCCACCAGCTCATCAACCTCGGCGGCGCTCAGAGAGGTTTGAGTCTTCCCAACTGACCGCACCACACGACCCCGCGAGTCGGTCACCGAGGGTTCGGATGGCCGTTCGCTACGCTCGTAGGCACCCCGAGACAGGCGAGAAGCCACGGTTTTCAGGGCCGGGCCAGGGTTCTCAAACTCTCTACGGAGGTGCACCGACGTCTACCAGCGTGTTCGGGATTGTTCGGGTTAGGCCCGGGGCGTTCCGTGTTTTGGACGGAGCGCCTGAAGCTATGGGGAAACGCCATCCGTCGAACGCCTCAGGGGGACACCATGGCTTGGACTCATTGTCGCATCGTGGTCGCCACCGTGGCGGCCGTCGTTGGTGTGGGCCTGGTGGCCTGCTCCGCGACTCCCGGCCCCGAGACGCCTTCTCCGACGGTGAGCTCGTCGCCGTCGACGGCCGCTCCCAAGGCCACGGATCTCAGCATCACGTGGCTGGCGGTCGCGGGATCGGAGGGCTCGACGGGCACCACCGTGATCAGCAGGAAGGAGCCCGCCGAGAAGGGCGACTTCAGGGTGGAGTTCTCCGAGAACGAGGTGGGAGGCATCGGTTCTCAGTCGCAGGCAGGGGCCTGGAACGCGGCGATCATTTCCACCCTGCTGCTGGGACAGCCCCTGGAAGGCGAGTTCCGGTTCGAGACGGACGGGCGGATCGACGGTCCCAGCGCCGGCGCGCTCACCACGGCCGGGCTCATCGCGGTGGCTCGCGGCGACGAGTTCCTGGACAACGTGACAATGACCGGCACGATCAACGCGACGGGCACCATCGGACCGGTTGGGGGGATTCCGGAGAAGGTCGGCGCGGCCGCTGACGCCGGCATCACGAAGGTCCTGATCCCGCTGGGTCAGCGGATGACACCCGATCACAAGGGCAAGCTGGTCGACGTCATCAAGGCGGGGGAGCGCGACGGCGTCGAGGTGGTCGAGGTGGGCGACATCTACGAGGCCTACGGCCTGCTGACGGGCGTCAACATCGATCTGCCCGGAGTCTCGCGGGATCCGCGGCTCGACTCAGCGTCTTACGACAAGGTCAAGCCGCAGGCCGATATCGCGATGGCTCGCTACTCGTCGGCGAAGAAGGACTTCGACCGACTCCCCGACGAGATCCAGCAGGTCTTCATCGAGGCCGGCCTGATCGACCTCGTGAAGGACTACGCGAACAAGGCCGAGGATCTCCAGCGCCAGGGGCTCCAGGCCGGCGCCTACAACCTTGCCAGCCAGGCGGCGAGCGCCCTCGAGGCGGTCGTGGCAACGGGCGAGCTCACGGTGCCGCTCTACACCAAGGGCCTGGCGGGGCTCGACGTGCTGTTCGAACAGGCCCTCGACTCGTCGACGGCGGAGCGGGAGTTCTTCGCGTTCCTCGACCGGCTCTCCACCTACTCGCCGAAGAACGTCGCGGACGCCGAGGGGCTCATCAACGCGTATTCCGGCGCGTTCGATGCCTACTCTCTCGTGCTCTTCTCGCAGACCAGCATCGAGACCATCCAGGCGCGCTACGAGGCCGACGACTACTCCTCCTTGGATGAGTTCTTCAGCGCGCTGGTGACGCCGGTGCTCTGGTCTCAGCTGGCGCGCTCGCAGCTGACGTCGACCTCCGCCGTCTTCGAAGCCGGACGCGACAACCCCGGCGCCGCCTTCTCGGATGAGATCGATCTCGAGCAGGTGGGACACTTCTTCCGGCGCGGCGCTGACGCCAACCTCACCGCTTTCACAGAGAACGTGGTGGCGCCGCTCGCCGACTCGCGTGGGGTCTCGACCGAACAGATGCTCGCGGCGCTGTCGAACGTCGACATCTCCATCGCCGCCGCCGTGACGCAGCAGCAGGTGCAGCCCGGGATCGCCGACTACATCGGCGAGGGCAAGCCCAACGCGGCCTATGCGACGCTCGGCTATGGCCTCATGAACTACGTGCGAAACCAGTCGCTGGTGGACAAGTACTACAACAACGCGGTGCTCGACGAGAACCTCGCCGTCGTCGACGTAGAGTACGACGCCGTCCTCGGGCATGCGCTCGACCTGGGCAAGCAGCAGGTGGCCGCGGAGATCGGCCGGCTGCGCGAAGGAGGCACTGAGCCGGTGCTGAGCGTCGCCGGATACGAGGTGGCCGGGCTGCTGCGCGGCGGCGATGTGCTCGAGCAGTTCCAGGCCGTGACCCAGTACAACTCGGTGTTCCTCATCACCCGTACCATGAGCTACCTGTCCGGCGATCCGGGAGGCACGATCGAGTGAGGGATTCCGCCAGCAGGTGCCATCTGCTGGCGGGATTTCTTGGAGGTGCCCCATTGATCAGCGCTTTCCTAGGTTCTCGATCGTCCGTCCGGATAGCGTGGGGAGAAGGATCTTGGAGGTCAGGTGAGTGATGTGTGGAGGCCGTGGGTGCCGCCGACGAGCCTCGACGAACTGGTCGCCCGGCTGCGTGCGCGCCGCGTGGAGGCGGGGTCTCCCTCGTACGCAGATCTGGCGCTGCGCATCGCGGAGGCGAGGGTGGCCCGCGGCGTCGCGCGTTCCCGGTTGCCGGGGCGGGTCACCGTCTACGACTGTTTCCGTGACGGCCGACGGCGCATCGACGCCGAACTGCTGCTCGATATCGTGCGTGTCCTGGGCGCCGATGACGACGAAGTCTCCGTCTGGCGGCAATGGTGCGGCGCGCTTCCCCATCAGTCGCAGTCGGATGCCGTCGTGTCGTCGCGTCTGGGCGTGCCGATGGAGTCGTCCAGTTTCATCGGCCGCGACCGGGAGGTCGCGCTGGCGAGCAGGGCGGGTCGGATCCTCATCACCGGAATGGGCGGGGCGGGCAAGACCCGGCTCGCGGGGGAGGCACTGCGTCGGCTGCGGGCCGCCGGGCGCCTGAACGATGTGCTGACGATCGACGTGCGGGGCACTGAGACCGACCGGCCTGCCCGCGTCACCGCCGTGCTGGACGCGATCGAACGGGCGCTCGAACTGGTGAGCCCCGGCGACTCGCTTCACGATCGGGTCGTGGCCATCGCTGGCTGCCTTGCGACGCGACGAGTCGGGCTGCTCCTCGACGACGTCGCGGCCGCCGATCAGGCCCGCGATCTCCTCAGATGGTGCCGCAGCACGCCGATGATCCTGACCAGCCGGATGACGTTCGACCTGCCTTCTTACGTCAAGGTGATCGACCTGTCCCCGTGGAGCGCCAAGGAGGGGCTCGAGCTGCTGAGCGACCGGATCGGTCCCGCGCGCGTGATGGCGGAGCCCGACGCTGCGGCGGAGATCGTCGAACTCACCGGCGGTCTGCCCCTGGCGGCCGACCTCGTCGCCGCCAGGATCGCCGAACGGCCGTCGTGGACGCTGTCCGACCACGCCGCGGCGATGCGACGACGCAGCGAGGCCGCGCAGCTGGATCAGGCCATTCAGTCCGCGATCGCCGGGTCGTACCAGGCCCTCTCGGAGGGGGAACGCCAAGCGTTGCGCCTGCTGGCGACGCAGCCTTGCGAGGATCTGTCGGCCAGGCAGTTCGCCGCGCTGTTGGGTGCGTCGCCGGATGCGTCGGAGGTGATCGCCGAAGGGCTGGTTCGTGCGCACTGCGCGCAGCTTCCCGCCGAGGGCCGCATCGGATTGCACGACCTCATCAGGGCCTTCGCCGCGGCCAGGTCCTGGGATGAGGATGCGCAGAGCACCCGCGATGCGGCGCTGTGCCGGCTCGGCGAGGATCTTCTGGAGGGTGCGTGGACGGCGGCCGAGTCGCTGTATGCCGGGTCGGTGGCGCGGTCGCGGATGCCGGGTCGTATCGTCGCCGAGATCCCCGGTCGAGAGGCGAGCATGTGGCTGCGCAGCGAACTCGGCCGCATCGTCGCCGTCTCGAGGGCGCTCGCACCCTGGCATCCCGCCGGCGTCGTCGACCTCGTCGAGGCGGTCGGCAGGTTCGTCTACGAGCAGACGCCGCTCGCCTTCGCCCGGGACTTCTTCCAGGAGGCCATCGACGCGGCGAACCGATTGGGCGACTCCGCGGCGGCAGCCGTGACGCACTCATTCTTCACGCAGGTGCTGGTCGCGGCAGGCGACCCGGGAGCGCTGGACGAACTGCGGATCGTGCGCCGGCACGCGAAGGAGGCCGGCATCGCGCGGATCGACCTGGCGGCCATGAACAGTATCGGGATCGTGCACGGCCGCGCCGGCGAACTCGTCGAGGCGAGAGACGTCTTCCTCGAGGTGGCGCGCGCCACCGACGGGGTGCCAGGCGGCGATATGGTGCGAGCGGTGGTGCGGGACAACGCTGCCATCGCTATGCACCGTTTGGGCGATCACGCGGGATCGGCGGAGGAGCATCGCGCCCTGATCCGCGAGGCCTGGGCGTCCGAGGGCGTGCCCGTGCCGGTGATCGCCCTGGCACATGCGAACCTCGCCGAGCCGCTGTTCGCGCTCGGAGACATCGACGGCGCGGAGACGGCGGCAAGGGAAGCGCTCGCCTTGGCGGAGGGACGCAGCGCGCGCATCTCGCTGCAGGCGTTGGTGGCGCTCGCCTTGGCCCGGCTCGCTCGGGGCGACGCGGCGGGGGCGCTCCCGGGTCTTCGTCGCGTCCAGGAGCAGAAGGATCAGATCTCCGATCCCAGCCAGCGGGCGAACCTGCACATTGCGCTCGGCGACGTGCTCGTCGCGGTTGGTGAAGAGGCCGAGGCCGTGGAGCATTGGGAGCGGGCGCTCGGCGTCGCGTCGCGGGCATCGTTCACCTACGAGATGGCTCGGGCGACGCTGCGGCTCGCCCGCCGGGCCGCGCGCGACGACGCCCGCCGCGCCCGTCGACTCTACGACGAGGCGGTCACCCTGTTCGCCCAGTCGGGAGGCGCCGAGCCGGACGCTGCGGTTGCAGAGAGTTCCCAGCTGCCGCGATCCCGGGCTCAGCGGTAGTGTCACGTTCGTGCGCCTCGGGAACACCGGTGGCGTGAGAGTCATTCGGCAAGGGCGGGGCATCGAGATATGGCACGGGAGATTCTGCTCGTCAGGCACGGTGAGGCGTACAACAGCGTCGAGCCTGATGGGTTGCGGGAGGTGAGCGACCGCTCCAACCCGCCGCTCACGCCGAGGGGTGAGGCGCAGGCAGAGGCGGTGGCTCGTCGGGTGGGGCAGTTCGCGCCTGACCGGGTGGTGGCCAGCCCGTTCCTGCGCACCTCGCAGACGGCGTTCGCGTATCTGGAGTTGGCTGATGCTCTGGGGGCCACCGACGTCCGGCTGTCGGAGCACTTCATGTTCCGGTCGCTGCTGGATTTCCCTGGCGTCGATCTGGAAGACCACCAGGCCCGCTTCGCAGACCGGCTGAGCGTGGCGCCCGAACTCACGACGCGAGATGCGTTTCCGGCCTTCCCCGAGTCCGACGCTTCCGTGCTGGCCCGTGCTTCCGACCTCGTCGACGAGTGGCTGGCTCGCGACGACTGGTCGCGCCTGGCGTTCTTCTGTCACTGGGCGACGGTGGTTGCGGTCACCCGGGCATTCCTGCCGGAGGCCGACTTCGAGCCGATGCACTGCTCCGTGACGCACCTCGTCGAGGAGGAAGATGGCTCCTGGCGGGCCATTGACATCAACGCGTCGGACCACCTGCCGGAGCAGCTCCGCACCCTCTAGGACATGCTGTTTTCGGGCCGAGTGGGACGGCATAGGGATGTCCGTCGGTGAGCAGACCTGGGCTCGCGGCGAGTCACATAGCCGATGATCCAGAGCCCACTAGATCCTTAATAGCTCCCTCGCGCCCTCCGGGTACAGGGGCCAGCCGTCGTCGATGGGGACCCAGCCGATGGGGCTGCCTTCGTCGAGAACCTTCAGTCGGGCGTCGAGGGGGATCGCGTCGATCTCGTCGGAACTGACGGCGAACACGTGGGAGATCTCGTGGCCGGGGTTGCCCTCGTATTCGAAGATGTTCTCGATCACGCCCAACAGTGTGACCTCGCCCAGGGACACGCCCAGTTCTTCCCTGAACTCGCGCCGCAGAGCGGCCTCCGCTGTTTCGCCGAACTCGATGCCGCCCCCGATCGCACGGTGGAAGACCTGGCCCTTCACGGGATCCTCCCCGTCCAGAACGAGGATGTGGCCGTCGCGGGTGGGGAGCCCGACTGCAATGTTGCGGATCGAGCGGTGGGGCGTGGGCATGCGTGAAGTCTAGATCCGGCCAGGCGATTGTCAGTACTCTTGGCGTCCGTGCGTCCGTGCGTCCGTGCGTCCGGGCTCAGCGGCGACCCCATTCCCACGTCGGGCGGCTGAGGAGGCCTTGGCCTTCGACGACCGTCTCGCCGGTGTCCTTCTGCAGCTCGACGACGGACAGGTCGGGTTCGAGCAGCAGGTCGGACAACTCCTCGACGAGGCGCTCGGAGTGGGTGACCACGACGATCTGTGTGTCGGCGCTGGCGTACGCGATCAGCCGGGCCAGCGGAGGAAGCAGGCTGGGATGCAGGCTGTTCTCGGGCTCGTTGATCGCCATCAACGGTGGGCGTACAGGGGCGAGTAGGGCCGCCAGCCACATCAGGTAACGCAGGGTGCCGTCGGAGAGTTCGGCTCCTCGCAGCGGGCGGAGCATCCCGGGCTGGGTGAGGCCGACATCGAATAACCCGCTCACAGCGTCGATAGCCAGGCGGCTTCCGGGGAAGGCGTCAGCGACGTACTCGTCGACGGGCTCTTTGCCGCGCTCGACGATGGTCTGCAAGGCGGCAGCAACGTCGCTGCCATCGCCGGCCATGGCCCAGGTGCGGGTGCCGACGTGCGGCTGCCGGGCGGGAGCCGCGGCGTCGGTGCGCAGCGCGTCGTAGAACCGCCAGGACGCGAGCTCGTCGCGGAGGGTGCGGGCGTCCGACAGTTCGCCCAGCATGGAGCGGTGGCTGGGAAGCTGGCTGCTCACCTCCTGCCAAGGACGACCGTCCTTGACTTCCAGCCTGGCCAGCCGACGGCGTGCCAGCAGCGTGTTGGCCCTCATGACGGGGCCGAGCCAGATGGCCTCGCGCTTGATCTCGGGATCGTGGTCGAAGGCCGATCTGCCCGGGATGGGGATGCCCAAGTCGATCAGGTAGGAATAGCCGTCGGCGCCGAAGCCGAGGCGCAACGAGATGGGGCCTTTTCGGACGGTGCCCTGCAGTATCCCCGTGCGGCGAGCCCCCACCAACGACTCCGGCCCGGCCCAGAGCACCGAGTCGAGGCCGCCTTCGCGGGCCAGTGACCCGATCGCGTCGCCCAGCGCGCAGCCGGCGAGCAGACGAAGGGCGCGATACAGGCTGGACTTGCCGGACCCGTTTGGCCCCGTGACGACGGTCACCCGCCCGAGCGGGATGGCCACGTCCCGCAGTGATCGGTACCCGGCGACGGCGATGGTGCGATACATGGCTCGCACTCTAGGAGGCGGGGCTGACAGTCTTGTCGCCCAGCGCCTCCGGTGCGCCTTACGACCGGATTTGGGCGAGGGAAGTCGTTGTAAGGCGCACGGGAACGATCACCAGCTCGACTTGGTGATGCCCGGCAGCTCGCCCTTGTGGGCGGCATTGCGGAAGTTGACCCTGGAGAGCCCCGCCTTGCCGAGGTAGCCCCGGGGGCGACCGTCCACCTGATCCCGGTTGCGCACCCGCACGGGTGACGAGTCGCGCGGCAGTTTGGCGAGCGCCCGCATCGCGGTCTCGCGCTCCTCCGGGCTGAGCGAGGCATCCTTCACTGCGGCGCGCAGCGCGTCGCGTCGCTCCCTGTACCGCTCGACGAGCGCCTTGCGCTTCTCGTTGGCGACGATCTTGGACTTCTTGGCCATCTGTGTGTTTCTCCCGTTGTGTCTCGGTGCAATCCGGCGATTGCGGATTGCACCGCCGATATGAATAGAATGAGAACCGTTATCGGTTAAGTGTGTCCAAGTGTCGTCTCCCGTGCAAGTCGTCGGTCTTGCCCTCGGAGTGCTGGTCACCTGGTGAAACGGAGAATCCATGGCTGTCCCCAAGCGGCGCATGTCGCGCAGCAACACGCGCCACCGGCGCTCGAACTGGAAGGCGACTCCCGTCGACCTCGTGCCAGTGCGGATCCAGGGTCAGGTCTATCGCGTTCCGCGCAAACTGGTCCGCGCCGCCCACGCCGGCTACCTCGACCTCAGTACCTTCCAATAAGGAGAATGAAGATGAACAAGCATGCGCTGGCTGAAGCCGTGGCCAACGACGCCGGGCTCGATCGAGCAACCGCCGAGAAGGCCGTCGTTGCGGTCGTCAGGGCTGTGACCTCCGCCCTTGCGGCGGGGGAGCGGGTCTCGATCCCTGGGTTCGGCACGTTTGAGACGCGTACCCGCGCCGCCCGGACCGGGCGCAATCCCCAGACGGGCGAGCCCATCGATATCCCCGCGGGTGTCACGCCCGCGTTCAAGCCATCCGCCGCGTTGAAGCAGGCTGTGGCTGGATCCTGAGGCGATATGAGTCGCTGGAGGGGTGAGCGGATTTCCGTTCACCCCTCCTTGTGTGTGCCGCGCGCCGGTATGTGGGGCGGATAAACTGAGGCGGTAGCCGTTCTCATTAAGAAATGGTTATATTGCAATCTATTTATATGTGTGATGGAATGAGGCCATGGAGATGGAGGCAGGCCTTGTCGAGGCAGCGCAGCTCTTCAAAGTGCTGGGCAATGAGTCTCGCCTGCTGCTTCTGAGGTTGATCGGCGAGCAATCGCGGACCGTGGGGGCCCTGGCGGAGGCGACGAACATGTCGCAGCCGCTGGTGTCGCAGCACCTGCGCACCTTGCGCGGGGCTGGCCTGGTCGCGGCGAATCGCCGCGGCAAGGAAGTGGTCTACGAGATCGCCGATCTGCACGTCTCCCATGTGGTCTCGGATGCGCTTGAGCACGTCCGGGAGCCTCGTTCGGCGTCGCTCGACGCCGAGCAGAATCTCACCCCGTCCCGGAAGGATGCATCATGAGCACCGACGTCCACGCCACCCATCACACCACCGCCGAGCACGCCCATGGCGACGACTGCGGCCACGAGGCCGTCGAGCACGGGGATCACGTCGATTACGTTCACGACGGCCACAAGCACGCCGTTCATGGGGATCACTACGACGAGCACTGACCTCATGCACTGACCTCGCGAGGTGACGAGGGGGCGAGCGCAACACCCGCTCGCCCCCTCGTCGTCTTTGTGTTCGCCCTGCGTGGCTCTCAGTTCTTCAGTGTCGCTGGAGCAGCCAGAACGGGGTCTGATCGAGCTGCGCGGCGCTGAAGCCGGCCTCCTTGGCCTCCCGGGCGAACAGCTCGGGGGCGGGATGGTGGTAGACGTGCTCCGTCGTGTCCTCGGTGAGCACCCGTTCGCCCTCGAGGGAGAGGTAGGTCATCCGCCAGCGCATCACCTCGGTGCTCACGGGCCAGGCCTCGGCGATCCCGCGGTAGGTGACGTCTCCGATGGTCGCCACCGTGAACTCGTAGGGCTCCACCCGCTGGGGGCGTTCGGGATGCTGCAGGTCGACGAGCACCGCCCCATGCGCGGGAAGGCGAGACGCCAACTCCGCGAGAACGGCGGCTCGCTCGCCCGCGTCGAAGTGCCCGATCACCCCCAGTGCGATCGCTCCGCCGATCCTGGCGGGCAGCGTCGCGTCGAAGAATGCCTCGGGTCGCACCGTCACCCGCGCGAACCACTCCGGGTGGGCGGCGATGCGCGCGAGAAGGAGCGCGCGCATCGCCGGGCTCGGTTCGAGTGCCAGTGCGCTCCCGGCGGGCAGCTCCGCCAGGATCCACTCGGTGAACGCGCCGGACCCCGCTCCGATGTCGAGGATCGGGCCCTCATCCGGGCGAAGGTGGGGGAGCAGGCGCCCGAGTGCGGCGTACTGTGCGTCGCGATAGGGGCGCGCGAACAGCTCGTAGGCGCTCGCGGTGGCGGCGTAGCGGTCGGTCACGACGCCTCCGTCATGCTGCCGCGGTGGATGGGCCCGAGCCAGGGCTCGAAGCCGTCCTCGAAGGCCTCCCAATAGGGGCCGTGCTCCTCCATCTCGGCGTCGGTGAGCAGGCAGGCCTCGAAGGCCGCGGCGAGCGCGTCGCGTCCGCCGTCCAGCCCGACGACGGTGATCCGGGTCAGGGGAGACTCGTCGCGACCCCAGTCCTCCTCGGTGCCGACGCTCAGCTGGCCGCCGGCGCCGTTCCAGATGCAGAGCTGGTGGGGGCGCGTCGGAAGCCAGAAGCATCCGCGGGAGCGTCGGGGACCGCCGCCGAGAACGGCGATGAACTCCATGAGCCGGTCGGGGTGGAACGGCCGGTCGGAGTGCACGTCGAGCACCCAGGCCTCGCCTTCGGGGGAGGGGAGTGGGCCGCGTCGTACCTCCGCGACCCACTCGTCGCTGGTCTCGCAGTGGTGAAGCCCGGTGGTCAGTTCGGCGCCGTCGAGCGCGCTCACCGAATCGAGGAGGCGGGCGCCCGGCCGCATCAGGGCGTTGATCAGGTCACGGCCGTCGGTCTCGATGTCCCCGGGGGTGAACACCACGTCGGCGTACTCGACCAACGCGCAGGCGGTCTCGGCCAGGCCTCGACGGTCGTCCTCGCGAACGGGCAGGTCCACCTCGCACAACAGCTCGTCGCCGAGCAGGTCGCCCTCGAGCGTGGTGTCGCTCAGTGCGGCGACCACCGCGCTGATTCGCACGTGCGGCACTCGTGCCGGATCCCATGCGGAGACGCGGCATACCTGGGCGGGGCTCGCCGTGGCGGGGAGCTGTGCGACGATCGCGTCCCATTGCCCGGACGAGGCGAGCCGTTCGAGGGTGGGGACGACGTCCTCGCGCAGCGCGCAGCTGGCGCACGCGTGATCGAGCTCCAGCTCTTCCTTCTCGATCAGGCCCGTCGCGTCGGAGACGGTGCGGGTGAGGGTGTCGCGGGTGGGGTCGAGGTCATGGCGCACGGCGACGGCCTTTGGCAGATCCCAGCCGAGGGCCATGGTGGCGATCGCCATGGTGTCGGCGTCGAAGCCGGCCACCAGGATCACGGGCACCTTGAGGGGCGAGACGTTATTCACCGATCACCCCTGACGGGCCTTCATGCGCGGGTTGCGCTTGTTGATCACGAAGACCCGGCCACGGCGCCGGACCACTTGGGCGCCCGGCTGCATCTTGAGTGCACGTAGCGAGTTGCGAACCTTCATCGGTTGTTCCTCCCCTCCGCGGTGGTGCGCGAGGACTGGCCGTAACGCCGCTGGAAGCGCTCGACGCGGCCCTCGCTGTCCAGCACGCGGCTGCGGCCGGTCCAGAAGGGATGGCTGGCGCTGGAGACCTGCACATCGATCAGCGGGAGGGTTTCGCCGTCGAACTCGATGGTCTCGGTGGCGGGTGCCGTGGAGCGGGTGCGGAAGACCAGGTCGGCGGACTTGTCCCGGAAGACCACGTCCCGGTACGGGGGTTCAATGGTGTGTTTCATAGTTCCTGCTAGAATAATCGATAATGATTCTCGATACTAGCATGAGGAGCGACATGGCACGCAGATGTCAGGTCACCGGGGCTGAACCCCAATTCGGAAACAACGTCTCGCATTCGCAGCGGCGCACCCGTCGTCGGTGGAACGTGAACGTGCAGTCCAAGCGGTACTGGGTGCCGACGCTGGGCCGCTTTGTGACGCTCACGGTGAGTCCGCGCGGCATTCGGACCATCGATCGCCGGGGCATCGACGCGGTCGTCGCCGATCTCCGTGCCCAGGGGGTGCGGCTCTGATGGCGAAGAAGGGAAAGGACGTCCGAGGGATCATCAAGCTGCGCTCGACGGCCGGCACCGGCTACACCTATGTCACGCGCAAGAATCGTCGCAATGATCCCGACCGGATGAGCCTGCGCAAGTACGACCCCGTGATCCGCCAGCACGTGGAGTTCAAGGAGTCGCGTTGACGTGAATCGGGTGCCGGTCATCGCCGTCACCGGGTATCTCGGTGCCGGCAAGACCGCCCTGCTCAACCACCTGCTGCGCACTCCGGGCGCGCGGCTGGGGGTGATCGTCAACGACTTCGGTGAGCTCAACGTCGACGCGGCCCTCGTAGAGGGGCTCGTGGACGAGGTGGCATCGATCTCCGGTGGCTGTCTCTGTTGCCTGCCAGACTCCGGTGGGCTGGATGAGGCGCTCGAGAGGTTGTCTCATCCGCACCTGCGTCTCGACGCCATCCTGATCGAGGCCAGCGGCGCCGCCGATCCGCTGGCCTTGGCTCGGGTGATCCGCTTCAGTGGGGCGGAGCACGTGCGGCCGGGTGGCCTGATCGAGGTGATCGACGCCGTGCAGCACTTCCGCACCGTCGACGTGCATCCGACACCGCCCGCTCGCCATCGTGCGGCAACCCTCGTGGTGATCGGCAAGAGCGATCTCCTCCCCGAAGGAGATCGCGATCGCGTGCTGGCGCGGATCGAGCGGCGCGTGCGGGCGAGGAATCCCGACGTCCATCTGGTCGTCGCGAAGAACGGTCGTGTCGACCCGGACCTCCTGTTCGATGTTCTGGCAGAGGGTGAGGTGCAGGATCGGTTGCCCTTCGCGGAGGGGCTGCGCGACATGGATCCGGATCATGGCGAGCACCACCACGAGCATGCTGCAGCGGTATCGCGGGAGCTGGCTGGTCCGCTCTCCCCGTCGGCACTCCTCGACCTGCTGCAGAGCCCGCCCCCTGGGGTGTATCGAATGAAAGGCCGAGTTCGGGTGCGAGGGCCGCGGGGTGATCGGGGGTACCTGGCGAACCTCGTCGGTGGCTCGATCCATATCTCGCCGCTGCCTCAGCCCCCGTGTTTCGGCGAACTGGTGGCCGTCGGCATGTCTCTCGACGTGGCGCAGGTGGGGGCGCATCTCGACGAGGTGCTGCGCGCGCCTGCCGACCGGCCCGATGTGGCCGGGCTTCGGCGTCTCTTTCGTTACGTGAGGCTCAGTCGCTGAGCCGGGGTGCGAGAAAATAGTTAATTGAGAATCATTCTCGATTAGGCTAAGTTGGGTGGTACTCCGATCGTCCGAAGCAAGGAAGATACCCATGCCAGATCCTCAACAGTTCGCCCGATTCGAATCCGCGCGCGGGTTCATTGCCGCCCTCGATCAGAGCGGCGGCAGCACCCCCAAGGCGCTGCGCCAGTACGGCATCGACGACTCGCAGTACTCCAGCGAGGAGGAGATGTTCGATCTCATCCAGGAGGCGCGCGCCCGGATCATCACCAGCCCGGTGTTCACGAGCGACCGGATTCTCGCCGCGATCCTGTTCGAGGGCACCCTCGACAGGCAGATCGATGGTCGTCCTGTCGCCGAGTATCTCTGGTCGGTGAAGGGGACCCTGCCCTTGCTGAAGATCGACAAGGGCCTTGCCGATGAGCGGGGCGGCGTGCAGCTGATGCGCGACATCCCTGGCCTGGAGGAGACGCTCGCTCGTGCCGCGGCGCAGGGCGTCTTCGGCACCAAGGAGCGCTCCGTCATTCACGCCGCCAATCCTGAGGGGATCGCGCAGGTCGTCGATCAGCAGTTCGAGGTGGGTGCTCGTGTGCTGGCCGCCGGCCTGGTGCCGATCCTGGAGCCGGAGGTCAACATCGCGGCTCCCGACAAGCAGCAGGCAGAAGAGCTGCTGAAGGCGGCCCTGTTGCGCGGGCTGGATGGACTGGGCGACGAGAAGGTGGCCCTCAAGCTGAGCATCCCCACGGTGGACGGCTTCTACACCGATCTCATCGAGCATCCCAAGGTGGCTCGCGTCGTCGCTCTGTCCGGTGGCTACAGCCGCGACGAGGCCAATGAGCGTCTGGCTCGCAACCCGGGCCTCATCGCCAGCTTCAGTCGTGCGCTGCTCGACGGGTTGACGGCGCAGCAGTCGGCCGAAGAGTACGACCGCACCCTCGACGCCTCGATCGAGTCGATCTACCAGGCCTCGATCGCCTGATCGTCGCCATCCCCAGACGTGCCGTCTGGTCCGGGAAGGGCATTGCCCGGGCCAGGCGGCCACTTTTTACCCATATGCTTCTTGCGGACAGCCCACTTGCCCCAGGAAGGACACACGATGAAGCGTCAACTCCCGAACCTGGCGGAACTGCTTGAGCTCGTGCAGTTCAGAAAGCCCGAACTCAGCGCCAAGAAGCGTCGTCTCGACGCGGCCCTCACCATCTACGACCTGCGCACGATCGCGAAGCGCCGCACCCCCAAGGCCGCCTTCGACTACACCGACGGCTCGGCTGAGTACGAGCTGTCGCTCACCCGGGCGCGCCAGGCGTTCGAGGACATCGAGTTCCATCCCGACATCCTGCGCCCCGCGGCCAACGTCGACACCTCGACCGAGATCCTCGGCGGACGCAGCGCGTTGCCCTTCGGCATCGCCCCGACGGGGTTCACCCGTCTCATGCAGACCGAGGGCGAGATCGCCGGCGCGACCGCAGCCGGTGAAGCCGGCATTCCCTTCACCCTCTCGACGCTGGGCACCACCTCGATCGAGGACG
The DNA here is from genome assembly GCF_029211185.1 of Tessaracoccus caeni. GTDB lineage: Bacteria > Actinomycetota > Actinomycetes > Propionibacteriales > Propionibacteriaceae > Arachnia > Arachnia caeni. The sequence goes on along the minus strand of NZ_JARGDO010000013.1, from coordinate 79,540 downwards.
TGAAGGCCGCGAATCCTCACGGCCGCAACTGGTTCCAGCTCTACGTGATGCGCCAGCGCGAGATCTCCTACGGCCTCGTCAAGCGTGCGGCGGAGGCGGGCTTCGACACCCTGATGTTCACCGTCGACACCCCGGTCGCCGGCGCCCGCCTGCGCGACAAGCGCAACGGTTTCTCGATCCCCCCGCAGCTCACGCTGGGCACGGTCATCAACGCGATTCCTCGCCCGTGGTGGTGGATCGATTTCCTCACCACCCCGACGCTCGAGTTCGCTTCGCTCTCCAGCACGGGTGGCACCGTCGGTGAGCTGCTCGATTCGGCGATGGACCCGACGATCAGCTACGACGACCTCAAGATCATTCGCGAGATGTGGCCCGGCAAGATCGTGATCAAGGGCGTGCAGAACGTCGCCGACTCGGTGCGCCTCGTCGACTACGGTGTGGACGGCATCGTGCTGTCGAACCATGGCGGTCGTCAGCTCGATCGGGCGCCGATTCCCTTCCGGCTGCTGCCCGAGGTGGTGCGAGAGGTGGGCAAGGACGCGACGATCATGGTCGACACCGGCATCATGAACGGCGCAGACATCGTCGCCTCGGTCGCCCTCGGCGCGAAGTTCACCCTGATCGGCCGGGCCTACCTCTACGGCCTCATGGCAGGCGGGCACGCGGGCGTCACCCGCACCATCGACATCCTCCGCTCGGAGATCGAGCGCACGATGAAGCTGCTCGGTGTGTCGTCTCTTGAGGAACTCGAGCCACGGCACGTCACCCAGCTCACCCGGCTGGTTCCGGTGGGCGAGGCGACGAGGCAGGCGGCCGTCCAGATCGGCTGAGTTGGCCACGGCCTCTCCGCCCGATTCTCCGGTCCGTCGAGTACGGCCACGTAGTCACCGAGGTTGCCGCTCCGTAAGTGGCCTGCCGGTGGCTCCGAGTGGACGCCTTTGCGCGCGGTAATGGTAACGATTATCATTTTTAGAGTCCGGTCGATGTGCCGGGCGAGAAAGTGATGGACTCATGACCGAAGCTCTCAGACTCGACGACCTCAAGGTGCGCGTCGGCGGCACCTCGCTGCTGCACGGCATCTCCCTGACCCTGTCCCGCGGGGAGAGCGTGGCTCTCCTCGGCCACTCGGGGTCGGGCAAGTCGCTGACCGCCGCGACGATCGCCGGCTCGCTCTCGCGGCTGCTCGACGCCACCGGCGACCTCACGATCGAGGGGGAGCGGGTCGATGTGATGTCGAGCCGGCGCCCGGCCGGCCGGATCGCCTGCGTGCAGCAGGACAGCGCGAGTGCGCTCAACCCATTGGTGCGGGTGGGCCGGCAGCTGGGGGTTCCGCTGAGCAACGCGGGACTGGCCCCGGTCGCGGCCCACGCGCGCGCCGTCGAGGTGCTGGACGCGTGCGGCATCGAGGAGCCGGAGCGCGTGCTGCGCTCCTACCCCGCCGAGCTGTCCGGCGGGCAGCGTCAGCGGGTCTGCATCGCGCTCGCCCTGCTGTGCGAGGCGAGCATTCTGGTGGCCGACGAGCCCACCACCGCGCTCGACGTGGTGAGCCAGGCCCAGGTGCTGGGCACCCTCTCGGCCGCTCAGGAACGGGCCGGCATGGCGCTGCTGTTCATCACCCACGACATCGCCGCGGCCTCCCAGATCTGCGACCGTGCGGTGGTGCTTCAGGGCGGCCGCGTGGTGGAGGAGGGCGACTTCGAGACGCTCATCACCGCCCCGCGACACCCGTACACGCGCGAGCTCGTCGACGCGGTGAGGGCCGCATGAGCGCGCCGGCCTACGCAGCCGACGCCGCACTCGAGGCGGCGGGGCTCACACACCACTACCGCCGGGTCAGCAGCTCTCCCTTCCGTCGGCCCGAGCACGTGCACGTGCTCACCGGGCTCGACATCCGGATCGGCACCGGCGAGGCGCTCGGCATCGTCGGGCGGTCGGGCTCGGGGAAGTCGACGCTGCTGCGCATCCTGCTCGGTCTGGAGCGCCCCGACTCGGGCGAGGTGCTGGTGGGCGACGAGCCGCTGCGCGGCCGCTCCACCCGGGGGCTCCGCCCGTTCCGGCGCCACGTGCAGTACATCCCGCAGGATCCCGCCACCAGCCTCGACCCACGGATGACCGTCGAGCAGCTCGTCGTGCATCCGATGCGACGCCTCGGCGTCCCCGGTGACCACCGCGCGCTCGCCCGGCAGGCGCTGGCCAGCGTGCACCTCGACGAGCACCTGATCGGACGACGCCCCGGCGAGCTATCCGGCGGGCAGGCGCAACGCGTGGCCATCGCACGGGCGCTCGCGACGGGGGCCCGGATCCTGCTGGCGGACGAGCCGGTGAGTGGCCTGGACCGCCCTCTGCGCGACGAGGTGCTGCAGCTGTTCGGCGACATCGTGCGCGAGCAGGGCGTCGGCGTGGGTTTCGTGAGTCACGACCTCGACGCCGTGCGACTGCTGTGCGGCAACTCGTGCGTGCTGGCGGACGGCCGGATCGTCGAGGAGGGCGTGACCTCTGAGTTGCTGACCAACCCCAAGCACGACGCGACCCGCGCGATCGTCAACTCCCGTCCCCGGCTGCGCGTCGTCGAGCCCGAGGCGGGATCGGCGGAGTGACCATCACCGCCTCCGACGCCACCGCGCCGGCGGATGCCCGCTCGGCGGCGCCCCGCGCGGGGGTGCTGCTCGGCACCCAGCTGCTGTTCAACGTGGGCTTCTTCGCGGTGGTGCCCTTCCTCGCGGGGATCCTGCGCAACGACTTCGCGCTCGCCGGCGCCACCGTCGGTCTCGTGCTGGGCCTGCGCACCGCGGCCCAGCAAGGCCTCTTCCTCTTCGGCGGGGCCTTGGCCGATCGGTTCGGCGCGCGGGCCCTGATCCTGATCGGATGCGCGGTCCGGGTGACGGGGTTCTCGCTGCTGGCCTGGTCCACCGCCGAGGTGCTCGCCCTCGGGCAGGGGCTGCGGCTGGCCGTCTTCGTCGCCGGCACCGTGCTCACCGGCATGGGCGGGGCGCTCTTCTCGCCCGCCGTCGAGGCGCTGGTGGCGCGCGCCGACGCGCGACGCCTGGATCTGGGCCGCAAGACCACGCTGTTCGCGCTGCTCGCCGTCTTCGGCGAGGCCGGCGCCGCGATCGGGCCGCTGGTGGGCGCGGCGCTGCTGGGCTGGGGCTTCGCCGCCGTGGCCGGATGCGGGGCGGCCCTGTTCGTCGTGATCGCGATCGCGCTCTCACTGCTGCTTCCTCGCGAGATTCCGGCGCGGGGCGCCCGGCGGCCGGTCTTCGTGAGCTTCGGCATGGTGCTGCGCAACCGTCGCTTCGTCGCGCTGGCCGTGCTGGCCTCGGTCAACCTGCTGGCCTACAACCAGCTCTACCTCGGCTACCCCGTCGAGCTGGAACGCGCCGGGGCGGACGACGGGGCGCTCGCGCTGGTCTTCGCCGTCGTCTCCGTGCTCACCATCGCCCTGCAGCTGCCCGTTGCCCGGTTCTCGCGCTGCTGGGGCGAGGCCCGAAGCCTGCGGCTGGGCTATCTGTTGCTGACGGCTGCCTTCGCGGTGCTCGCGGCCGCGGCACCTCGAGAGCCCGCTGAGGGCATCGCGGCTTTGGCCCCTGCCTTCGCCTCCACCGTGCTGCTGACGCTCGGCCACCTCATCCTCACTCCGTTGGTGCTGTCCCTCGTTCCGCGATTCGCAGACCGCGAGTGCTGGGGCGCCGCCTACGGCCTGCTGGCCACCTGCGGAGGGATCGCGGTGCTCGTCGGCAACACCGCCCTCGGCGGCCTCTACTCGCTCGCGGATGCGCCGGCTCCCTCGGCGGCCTGGGTGTGGCTCGTGCTCGCCGCGCTGCCGGTGATCTCCGCCTGGCTGGTGCCCCGCCTCGTTCCCGACTTCGCGACCGCGTAGCCCCCATCTCCCCCGAAACCCGACAACGAATCAGACATCGAACAAGAAAGCGACACAACCATGCGCAAGACCCCGTCCCCCCGGCGGATCATCACCCTGCTCGCCGTCGCCGGCCTGGCCCTGCCGCTCAGCGCCTGCTTCTCCGACACCACCCAGCCCGGCGCAAGTGCCTCCGGCACCGCGGGTGCGTCCGGCGACGCGAGGATCAGCATCGCCATGCTGCAGCCCCCGCGCAGCGGCCTCACCCCGCTGAGCGATGACGCCTTCAAGCTGTCGCGGTGGAGCATGGCGGAGACCCTCATCACCCTCGACGAGAACGGCGACGCCCAGCCCGGCCTGGCCACCGAGTGGAATCAGACCAGCCCCACCGAGTGGCGGTTCACCATTCGCGAGGGCGTGAAGTTCCACGACGGCACCGACTTCACCGCCGAGCGCGCCGCGGCGTCGCTGACCGCCGCCACCAAGGCCACGCCGCTGCCACGCATCCTGAACGGCGTCGGGATGGTGGTCAAGGCCGACGGCACCGACGTGATCGTGACCACCGAGAACCCCGATCCGCTGGTGCCACAGCGCCTCTCCAGCCCGCAGCTCGCGATGCTGGCCGAGGCCGCCTACGGGGCCGACGGCGTGGTCGACCCTGTAGGCCACGGCACTGGGCCGTTCGAGCTGGTGGCCGTCGATGGCACCGCCGGCGCGACGCTGAACCGCTACGACGGCTACTGGGGCGAGAAGGCCGCCTCCGCCGGGATCGACGTCAAGTTCGTTCCCGACGGCACCGCTCGCGCCGCCGCGCTGCGCACCGGCACCGCCCAGGTGGTGGAGGCGATCCCGGTCGGTCAGGTGGCGCAGATCGAGGAGAGCCTGGTGCACGAAGTGCCGATGCCGCGCACCAACACCCTCTACCTGAACACCGAGTCCGGGCCGTTCGCCGACCCGGCGGTGCGCGCTGCTGCGGCGGAGGCCATCGACCGAGCCACCGTCGTCGACACCGTCTACGAGGGTCGAGCCGACGTGGCCGCCGGCCTGCTGGGCCCGGCGCTGCCGTGGGCCGCCGACCTGCGCAGCGGCGCCGCCTACACCGAGGAGCTCGAGCACCACGCCACCGCGCCGGCCAAGGTGGACGGGGTGAAGATCACGCTGGGCACCTTCACCGATCGCGCCGAGCTGCCCGAGGTGGCCGTGCTCATCGCGCAGCAGCTGGAGAAGGCGGGCTTCGTCGTAGAGCAGGACGTGCGCGAGTACACCTACATCGAGGCGGATGCCCTGGAGGGCAAGTTCGATCTGTTCATCCTGTCGCGTGCCACGATCATCGACTCCGGCGACCCGGTGGCCTACCTGGCCAGCGACTTCTCCTGCGAGGGCACCTTCAACATCTCCCAGTTCTGCGACGAAGAGGTGGACGCCCTGATCCAGAAGGCGTCCGAGACGGAGGCCGGCCCGGAGCGCCGGGAGGCGATCATGATGGCCGAGGCCGCGATCCTCTCCCGCGACGCGGCCATCCCGATGCTGCACGAGCGCGTCATCCAGGGTGAGGCCGCCGGCGTCTCCGGCGTCGACCGCGATCCGCGCGAGCGCACGCTGATCACCTCGAAGAGCGTCGTGGAGTGAGTCCCGTGGGATCCCTGCGCGGTATGAGCGGCCCGCTGATCGTCGGCGCCTCGCGCGCGGCGGCCATCGCGGGCGTGGTGGTGCTCATCGGCATGCTGCCGTGGCTGTCCGGGCGCAGCCCCGAGTACACGGTGCTGCGGGCGCGCTATGCCGACCTCGAGGCGACGCCCGAGGCGCTGGCGCTGGTGCGCCAGGAACTCGGCTTCGACCGCGGGCCGTGGCTGATGTTCCTCGACTGGCTCGGCGGCCTGCTCCGGGGCGACGCCGGGGTGTCCTGGATCAACGGGAAGCCGGTGCTGCCGGGCATGATCGGGGCACTGGGGATCTCGCTCACCCTGATGCTGTTCGCCATCACCATGGCGCTCACCTTTGCCGTGCTGCTCGCTGCGCCCGCGCTGCGGGCCGGCCTGCGGGGCGTGCCGTCGCGAGGCTCGGGTGCCGCCGCGGTGGTGATGACGGCGCTGCCGGAATTCCTGCTGGCCTCCGTGCTGCTCGTCGTCGGCGCCGTGTGGCTGGGCTGGTTCCCGCCCTACGGGTGGAACGGGCCGCTGTACGCGGTGCTGCCCGGCCTGGCGCTCGGCATCCCCGCCGGTGGCCTGATGGGCCGGCTCATCGCCGACGCCATCACCGCCACCTTCGCGGAGAAGTGGATCGTCACCTGGCGGCTCGCGGGCTTCGGCAACCGCCGGATCGCGCTGGCCGTGATCCGGCGGGCCCTGCCGTCGATCCTCAGCCAGGTGGGCCTCGCGCTGATCGGGCTGACCGGCGGAGCGGTGGCCGTCGAGGAGGTGTTCGCCATTCCCGGGCTGGGACGGGCGACGCTGGGCTCGGCGGCGTCGCAGGACATCCCTGCGCTGCAGGCCGGCATCCTGTTGCTGCTCCTGCTGGCCGTGACGGTGGGCATCGTGGTGTCGGCCTTGCGGTGGGTGCTGCTGGGCCCGGCCTTGCGGCTGGGCAGCCTGCCGGTGCCTGCGCCGGAGGTGCGCTTCCGGCGGCGCGACCTGGTCGCTCCGATTCTGAGTGGAGCCGCGCTGGTCATCATCGTCGTCGCGGGCCTGTTCCGCGACCCGTACGCCGCGGTGCACGGCCGGCTGGCGCCCCCGAGCCTTGAGCTGCCGTTCGGCGCCGACGCCCTTGGACGCGACCTGTTGGGCCGCGTCGGCCACGGGGCGGTGACAACGCTGGGCGTGGCGGTGCTCGTCGTGCTCGTATGTCTGGTGATCGGGCTGATTCTCGGCTGCTTCCCGAGGGCTGTCACCGGTCCGCTGGAGGTGACCAACGCGGCCCCGCCGATCATCGCCGGCCTCATCGTCGCCGCCATCTCTGGTCCGTCGATCGAGGGCGCTGCCATCGCCGTGGCGCTGGTGAGCTGGGCGCCGCTCGCCGCGCACACCGCGGCGCTGGTGGTCGAGGCTCGGGCGCAACCCTACGTCTCGCTGCTTCCGGTGCTCGGCGTCGGCAGGGCACGCATCCTGTTCCAGCACGTGCTGCCGGCGGTGATCGGCCCGGTGTCGCGGCACGCGGTGCTGCGGCTCCCCGGCATCGCGCTGGCCTTGGCTGCTCTGGGTTTCCTCGGGCTCGGCCCGCATCAGCCCACCCCCGAATGGGGGCTGGTGCTGGGAGAGGGCATGGGCTACGTGGAGCGCGCGCCGTGGACGGTGCTCGCCCCCGCGGCGGCCCTGATCCTGGCCTCGGTGCTCGCGGTCTCCCTGGCCTCGCTCCCGGTGGGCGGTGCCTCGCGACGCGGACGCTCCGGCGCCGCAGCCAAGGCGCGTTCGGTGGCCCTGGAGAGCGTCGGATAGCCGGATAGCCGGTGGCCCCGTCCGGACTGTCTGGAGGCACGACTATGGTCGAGGCGTGAACTCCTCTTCCCGCGCCCCGTCGGCGCGCGCGCTCAGCCTGCCGGTGAGTGCGCGAGCCCGACGGGGCGTCGTGCTTCAGGTGCTGGGCGGCGTGATCGGATCGCAGATGCTGGCCTGGTTCCTGATCGTGCTGGCCGACCTGATCGCGGGGGAGCGGTGGCTGTGGTTCGGTGACGCGCGCGTGTGGGCGGCCGTCGCCTTGCTGATCGTCGCTGCGCTCGCCCAAGGGCTCGCCGCGCTGGTCGGCGATCGCAGCTCGACGCAGGAAAGCGCGCGGCTGCACCGGTTGGTGCTGAGCCATTGCTTCGACCTGGGCCCGGCGGAGTTCCGCGCTCAACAGACGGGGCGCACGGTGGCGCTGCTCACCGACGGCGTCGAACGCGTCGCGCAATACCGGGGTAGCTTCCTCGGTGGCGCGATCGGTGCGGTGGCCGGCCCGCTGCTGATCGTCGTCGCCATCGCCGTTGCGATCGACCCGCTGAGCGCGGCCGTGCTGGCGCTCTGCATCCCGTTCATCCCGCTCGCCATCGGCGGCTTCCAGCGTGCGTTCCGCAAGGTCTCGACGGCGTCACGGGCCGCCCGCGGCAAGCTCGCGGCCGACTTCCTGACGGCCATCCAGGGCCTGCCGACGCTGACGCTGCTGCGCGCCGCGCATCGGGCGGGCGATCGACTGGCCGCCACCGGAGAGGAGAACCGGCGGGCGACGATGGCTTTGCTGGCGCGCAATCAGGCCATCTTGTTCGTCACCGACCTGGTCTTCTCCCTCTTCATGGTGGGCGCGGCCGCCCTGCTCGCCTTCTGGCGGCTGGATGGCGGGGCGATCGATGCGGGCCGGGCGCTCGCGTTGGTGCTCCTGTCCACTCTGCTGGCCGCGCCCGTCGACAAGGTAGGCAGCTTCTTCTACATCGGTATGGCCGGGCGCGCCGTGCAACGCCAGTTGGCCGGCCTGCTGAGCCGGCCGGCGCCGGCTCCCGTGCCGGGCGCCCGGGTGGGCGCGGACGACGGGGTCGTCGTCGAGATCGAGGATCTGGCCTTCGGCTACAGCCCGGGGCGGCCGGTGCTCGACGGCGTGTCCATGCGGGTGCCGAAGAACTCCCGGGTCGCCGTGTTCGGGCGCTCGGGTTCGGGCAAGTCGACGCTGATCTCGCTGCTCGGCGGCGACCTGCTCCCGCGGCGCGGGCGCGTGATCGTCGGCGGGGTGCCGCTCGTTCCCGGCTCGCAGGACGAGGTGCGCGCCCGGTCGGCGGTGATGCGTCAGCACACCTGGCTGTTCTGCGGATCCCTCGCCGAGAACCTCCGGATCGGCCGGCCGGAGGCCTCCGACGAGGAACTGTGGCGGGCACTCGAACGGCTGGGCCTCGACGGCTGGGCTCGCCGGCTGCCCGAGGGGTTGAACACCCCGTTGGGGGAGCGGGGACTCGCCGTCTCCGGTGGCCAGGCGCAGCGCATCTCGCTGGCCCGCGCGATGCTGTCCGGGCGTGAGCTCCTGCTGTTGGACGAGCCCACTTCGCAGGTGGACCTCGAGTCCGAGCGGATCATCTGGGACACCCTCGACGAACTGGCCGCCGATCACACGATCGTGATGGCCAGTCACCGGGGCTCCGCCGCGGCGCACGCCGACCGGACGTTCCGCGTCGAGAATCGCCGGCTCGTCGAGGGGAGGGCCGATGGCACCGACGCGTGAGGCCGTGGGCTGGCTGCTACGGGTGACCAGGCCGGTGCTCAGCCCGCTGGGGCTCTCGGTGGTGTTCCGGCACGTCGAGCGGCTGGCCGGGCTGGGACTGCTGGCCGTGGGCGCCGGGGCGGTGACGCGGCTCGCCGCCGATGTCGGCGGTCTGTCGATGGTGGATCCCGGGTGGCTGCCTCGCACCGCTACCGGGCTCGTGATCCTGCTGGTGGTGCTCGCCCTGGTCAAGGGTGTCAGCCGCTACCTGGAGCAGTTCTTCGCCCACCTGGTGGCGTTCACGGCGCTCGAGCTGCTGCGCGTCGAGCTGTACCGGGCGCTGGTGCCGCAGGCGCCGATAGTGATGCACGCCTCCACCTCGGGCGACCTGATGGTGCGCGCCACCAAGGACGTCGACCGGATCGAGGTGTTCTTCGCGCACACCTTCCCGCCCGCGATCACGGCGGTCACCATCCCGCTGATCGGGGTTGGCGTCGTTGGGGCGGCCGTGTCCTCGCCGGTCGCGGGTCTGCTCGCCGTCGGGCTGCTTGTCAGCGGCCTGGCTGTTCCTTGGCTCGGGGCCTCCCGTTCGCTCGTTGCGGCCGGTCGTGCCGCCGAGCGACGAGGCCGGTTGGGCCAGCACCTCACCGACTCGCTGCAGGGCATGGCCGAGGTCACCGGCTACGGCCATGCGACGCGGCGGCTGGACGAGATGGCCGCGCTGGACGCGCAGATCGCCGCCGACGAGGCGCCCCGTGCCCGCATGCAGGCGGTCCGCGCGGGCCTGCAGACCGCCGTCATGGCAGGCACCACGCTGGCCGTCGCGCTTGCAGGGCTGGCGGCCGGGCTCGACATCGTGTCGCTCGCGGTGACGGTGGCCGCGGCGTGGAAGCTGTTCGACAGCACCGCTCCGGTGAGCGAGTTCATGGCCGGCCTGGACGCGTCGCTGGCCGCCGCGCGGCGCGTGCATCAGGCCGTGACCGCGCCGCCGGCCGTCAGCGACCCGAAAGATCCCCGCTCCTTGCCCGCAGGCCCATTGAGCGTGTCGTGGCAGGGCATCGGCTACCGCTATCCCGGCGCGGGCGTCGCCAGGGAGGCAGCCCTCGACGACGTCACCGTCGAGGTGCCTGCGGGCAGCCACTGCTGCCTGGTGGGCGTATCAGGCTCCGGCAAGTCCACGTTGATGAGCCTCGCGCTCCGCGTCGACGATCCATCCGACGGGGCGGTCCTCATCGGCGGGATGGATGCCCGCCGAGTGCGCCTGGATGAGCTTCGTTCCCGGCTGGCGCTGGTCAGCCAGCAGACTCATCTGATGCCCGGCACCATCGCCGAGAATCTGCGGCTCGCCGCCCCCCAGGCTGGCGAGGAACAGCTGTGGGAGGCACTGCGTATCGCTCACCTCGCTGACGAGGTCCGCGCGATGCCCGACGCGTTGGCCACCGTCGTCGGCGAGCACGGCCAGCGGCTCTCGGGAGGGCAACGGCAGCGGCTCGCCCTGGCGCGGGCGCTGCTCGGCCCCGCCGACGTGTTCCTCCTCGACGAGTTCACGGCCCACCTCGATCCGGCGCTCTCCGCTCGGGTGCGCTCCAGCCTCCGCGCCGCCCGACCCGGGGCCACCCTCATCGAATCCACCCACGATCTGGACCGGATCGCCGATGCCAACCAAGTGGTCGCCCTCGATCGTGGACGGATCGCCCCCGAACTGTTGGAGCGGCTACGCGGCCATTGATCTCACGAGATGGCGACGCCGAAGATCAGACCGATCACATGCGTGGTCGCCATCGTGGCCGAGCCCATCAGCACGTTGCGGCGGATAGCCGGCCAGCGCGGCGCGTCGCCGAGGGCCGAGCTGATCCACCCCGTCGCCACCAGGCCGACGATCACCGCGGCGACAGCGACCAGGCTTGAGCTGGTGCCGAGCGGCAACAGGATGGCCACCAGCGGGATGAGTGCGCCGGCGAAGAACGCGACGAACGACGACAAGGCCGCATGCCAGGGGCTGGTCAGCTCGTCGGGATCCAAGCCCAGCTCGAGTTCGGCGTGCGCGGCCAGCGCGTCGTGTCTGCTCAGTTCGCGTGCCACCTGCCGGGACACCTCGGGCGAGACACCGCGTCGGCGGTAGAACCCGGCCAGCCCGTCGAGTTCCTCGTCCGGATGGTGGGAGAGATCCCAGCGTTTGCGGTCGAGCAGGGCGCGTTCCGTGTCGCGCTGAGTGCTGACCGAGACGTATTCGCCGCCGGCCATCGAGAAGGCGCCCGCGACGAGAGCAGCGATGCCGGCGGTGGCGATGGCCACGGTATGTCCGGGTGTGGCGGCGGCGACACCGATGACGACGCCGGCCACCGAGACGATGCCGTCGTTGGCCCCCAGCACGCCGGCGCGCAGCCAGTTGAGCTTCGACCCGATGCGAGCGGGGCGCTCGACGCTTTCTTCGCCCACCGATTGTTCGAGCACGCTGGTCATGTCTTTTCCCTCCTTATCCGCCAATTCTTCTCCGGAATTGCTTTTCCCTCAAGGCAGGAATGGCTTCCCTCAGTTGCCAGTCCTCCTTAGTGTTGCCTTTCCTTAGTGAGCTGAAATGGACGATGCGCGATCTTTTTCGGCGCCTCGAGAAAGGAAAGGCGTGCATGTCTGCTAGATGAGGCGATGCCCACGGACGGAGCGGCGCCCGGTCGCCGAGGGGCGACACCGGATTGCGGGAGAGTCGCCTCTCTTGGCCGGTCCCCTACAATGGAGGTCACTCCCTGTGTGACAGAGACAAGAAAGCAACGTGCACCATGGCAAATCCCATCATCGGACGGCCGGACGCCTTCGCTCACGGCGGCGCCCAGCAGCAGGGTCACCTGCAGCAGGGCTATGGTCCTGACCCGTACCTCCAGCAGCAGATGCCGCAGCCCGGCGGCGTGATGACCCTCGACGACGTGATCGCCAAGTCGGCCATCACGCTCGGCACCGTTTTCGCCGCCGCGATCGCCACCTGGATGCTGCTCCCCATGCAGTTCCTGTACCCCGCGTGGATCGGTTCGGCCATCGCAGGCCTGGTCGTCGTCTTCGTGGTCGCTCGCCGCCCCAACATCTCGGCCGGTGGCGTCCTCTTGTACGCCCTTGTCGAGGGCGTTTTCGTGGGTGCGATCTCGAAGTTCTTCCAGGTTCTCTACCCCGGCATCGTCGTGCAGGCCGTGCTCGCCACCTTCGTGACGGCCGCCGTCACCTTGGCCGCGTACAAGTTCTTCAACCTGCGCGTCACCCCGAAGTTCCGCAAGATGGTCACCATCGGCACCATCGCCTTCGCGGGCGTCATGATCGTCAACTTCGTCGTGTCCCTGATCTCGGGATCCAACACCGCTCTCCGTGAGATCGGCCCGCAGGCCGGGTGGATCTCGATCGCCGTGTCGCTGCTGGCCGTCGCGCTGGCCGTGATGAACCTCGTGGTCGACTTCGACAGCATCGAGCAGGGCATCGCGATGCGCGCTCCGGCGTCCGAGTCCTGGCGCGGCGCCCTGGGCATCACCGTCACCCTGGTGTGGCTCTACGTCGAGATGCTGCGCATCCTGTCCTACTTCAGGGGCGACTAGCCTTAGAGATCCCGCAAGTAGGTGGCACCTACCTGCGGAACCTTTTAGCTCTCCTGAAATGTGCCCCGCGGTTCGCCGCGGGGCACATTTCTTTTCCAAGGATGCTCATAAAGATGCCTATTCGGCGCGGCCTGTACCTATTTCGCAGCTTGCGCCAAATAACCAGCGTTATGATCGGTTAATCGGGTTTTCAGCTCGCGAGACGCGGCAAATGGCGCGAATAGCGGGCCAGCAGCATCCGGGAGGCGTTGGTCCACTGCAGCCGGCGCCAGGTGTGCAGCGGAATCCAACCCGCGGACGCGGTGGACCCGCCGACATCGTGCACGACCGGGTCGCTGGGGGAGGGGCAGGTTGCGCCGTAGATGAGCCGGAGGGCGTGGAAGTCTTCCAGTCGTCCGGCCAGGGAGTGTCCCACCCAGTGCTCGGACTCGAGGGCAAGGACGCGCTCGATGACGATGTCCTGACCGGTCTCCTCGTAGATCTCGCGGAGCAGCGCATCGGAGGGCGACTCGCCGGGGTCGACGCCGCCGCCGGGCAGCGTCCAGACGCCGGGGGCGCCGGTGAGGGAGGAGTTCACGGTGCCGAGGAGCCCGCGCGACGACGTCACCAGTGCATAGACGCCGACGCGTTGGTAGTCGACGGGAGTGCCCTGGCCTTTGACATGCACGCTGTGTCGCTCGACGGGCCGTCGATCGGACGGCCTGGCCTCGCGCACCAGGCAGGTGTAGACGATATCCCCGTCGCTCCCGAGCACCGCAGACAACGGGCGCAGGGGGATGAAGCCGCGCTCGAACAAGGTGGTCTGCGGATGCGCCCCGTGACGCACGTCGAACTGCACAACGGGGACACCCACAGGACTGGTGACACCGACGACGCGCATCCGCTCAGTCTACCGGGGGTGAGGATGGGACACCGGTAGCATGGCGTTCACAGCTGGTCCGGGGCACCCAGGAGGCGTCATGGAGTATCGCGACAATGCGCGCATCGATCACTCGCGCGTGCGCTACGGAGGCGGCAGCGGCGGTGGCGGCCGCCGGCGTGGGGGTCTCGCGATCGGCGGTGGCGCCGGCGGCATCGTGCTCCTGCTCTTGGCCGTCTTCCTTGGGCCCAGCCTGGGGATCGACCCCATGGCATTGCTGGGCGGGACGGATTACGAACCCGAGCCCCAGGTGGTGCAGCAGAAGTCCGGGTGCGTGACAGGGGCGGACGTGGCGGAGAACCGCGACTGCCGCTGGGATGCCTACTACGTGGCCCTGGACGACTACTGGTCGAGCGTCGTCGATGGCTACGAGTCGCCGGAGATGGAGATCTTCAGTGGCCAGGTGTCCACCGCCTGCGGCATGGGTGCCACCGAGATGGGGCCGTTCTATTGCCCCGGCGACAAGACCATCTACGTCGACTCCACCTTCCTCGGTCAGCTGCTCGATCAGCTCGGCGCGAAGGGTGGCGACGCCGCTGAGCTCTACGTCGTCGGGCATGAATGGGGCCATCACATCTCCAACCTGACCGGCGACATGGAGCGCGCGCGTTCGCGCAACGACGGCAGCGGTCCGACGTCGGGCCAGGTGAGGCTGGAGCTGCAGGCCGATTGCTACGCGGGGGTGTTCTTCGACAACACCGTCCGTGATCCGGAGTCGCCCATCGAAAAGGTGACGGCCGACGACCTCAAGCGCATCGCCGACGCGGCCAGCGCCGTGGGCGACGACCACATCCAGAAACAGCAGGGCGGCCGCGTCGTGCCGGAGAGCTGGACGCACGGCTCGTCGGCGATGCGCCAGTACTGGGTGGACAAGGGCTTCTCGTCCGGCGACCCGCGCTCCTGCGACACGTTGAACACCGACGAGCTGGGCGGCTGACCGGCGCCGCTGGTTTGTTATCGAACTGCAACCTAGAAATCCTCGTTCGCCCTTGACGGTGAGAGCGCTCCCAGGATGTAATGGAAGCGCTCTCAGTGGTTCGCAACAACGCAACCCCGCCGGCACATCCCAGACGAAGGAGTCACCATGCGCTCACATATCCTGCTGCGAGGAACGGCGTTGGCCGGCGCAGCGGCCCTCATGCTCGCCGGATGCTCTCCGAGCACCCCGTCCAACGAACCCTCCGGTAGCGCCAGCAGTAGCGGGGGCGCCGTCGACGGCGAGATCACGCTCACCGTCGCGACCTTCAACGAGTTCGGCTACAACGACCTGCTGGCCGAGTACAGCGAGCTGAATCCCGGCATCAAGGTGGTGGAGAAGAAGGCCGCCACCTCCGACGAGGCGCGCGAGAACTTCATGACCAAGCTGGCCGCGGGCTCGGGCCTGTCCGACATCGAAGGCGTCGAGGTGGACTGGCTTCCCGAGATCATGCAGAGCGCGGACCTGCTCTACGACCTCACCGACTCAAGCGTCGCCGATCGTTGGCTCGACTGGAAGTCGGCCCAGGCCACTACCGCGGACGGCAAACTCGTCGGCTACGGCACAGACATCGGCCCGGAGGCCGTCTGCTACCGCTCCGACCTGTTCAAGGCCGCGGGCCTGCCGACCGACCGCGAAGAGGTCGCCACCCTGCTCGGCAGCACGTGGGAGGACTACTTCGCCGTCGGCAAGACCTTCGTCGCCACGTCCGACGCCGCCTGGTTCGACTCCGCCGACGCCATCTTCCAGGGCATGGTGAACCAGATGGAGAACCCGTTCTCCTCCACCCAGCCCGAGGAGACCCTGATCCCGCTCGACGAGAACACCGCGATCCGGGCCACCTACGACCAGCTGCTCGCTGCCTCCGTCGACGATCAGCTCTCGGCCGGCCTGCAGCAGTGGACCCCCGACTGGCAGAACGCCTTCCAGAACAAGGAGGAGAAGGGCAGCTTCGCTACCATGCTGTGCCCGGGTTGGATGCTCGGCGTCATCGAAGGCAACGCGGCCGGCATGGAAGGCTGGGACATCGCCAACCAGTTCCCCGGCGGCGGCGGAAACTGGGGCGGCTCGTTCCTGACCGTGCCCGCGCAGGGCAAGAACGTCGAGGAGGCCAAGAAGCTGGCCGCGTGGCTGACCGCCCCGGAGCAGCAGATCAAGGCCTTCAAGCTGAAGGGCACCTTCCCGAGCCAGGTGACCGCTCTCGAGAGCGAGGATCTGCTGTCGGTGACGAACCCGTTCTTCAACGACGCTCCCACCGGTCAAATCCTGGCCGATCGGGCGAAGGCCGTCACCGTCAACCCGTTCAAGGGCCCGAACTACTTCGCCTACCGCGCCGCCATCTCCCAGGCGATCAACCGCGTCGACGTCGACAAGACCGATAGCCCGGCTGATTCCTGGGCCACCGCCGCGTCGGACATCTCCGCCCTCGGGTAGGGCCTGACGAGCAAAGACGTGGGGCGGGGCCCCTCCGAGCCCCGCCCCGCTCACTCCCGACCATCGCAGCCCGAGGAGCCGTCCGTGTCCGTCGCATCCCCCTCATCGCCGCCGCCCGTCTCTTCTTCAGGGCGCGCCTTCTGGAGCAAGCTCGACGTGAAGTCGGCGCCCTATCTCTACATCGCCCCGTTCTTCATCCTGTTCGCGCTCGTCGGCCTCTTCCCGCTGCTGTATACGGCGTTCGTCTCCGTGCACAAGTGGGGGCTGATCACCGGCAACCAGGGCTTCATCGGGCTGAAGAACTTCCAGGACGTGCTGAGCCAGCCCCGCTTCTGGCAGGGCATGCGCAACACCTTCAGCATCTTCCTGCTCTCGTCGGTGCCGCAGGTGATCATGGCGGTCTTCATCGCCGCGGTGCTCGACGCCAACCTGCGCGCCAAGACCTTCTGGCGGATGGGTGTCCTGGTGCCCTACGTCGTGGCCCCCGTCGCTGTGGGCTTGATCTTCAATCAGATGTTCGCCGATCAGTCGGGTCTGGTGAACGCCGCCCTCACCTCGCTCGGCCTGCCGACCATCGGATGGCACGCCGAGTCCTGGGCGGCCCATGTCGCGATCGCGACGATGGTCAACTTCCGCTGGACGGGCTACAACACCCTGATCGTGCTGGCGGCGATGCAGGCCATTCCGCGCGACGTGATCGAGGCCGCGGTGGTGGACGGCGCGTCGCGCATCCACACCTTCTTCTCCGTCACCATCCCGATGCTTCGTCCCACGTTGATCTTCGTGATCATCACCTCCACCATCGGCGGGCTCCAGATCTTCGACGAGCCGCGCATGTTCGACCAGATCGGCCTGGGCGGCAACGACCGGCAGTGGATGACCATCACGATGTTCATGTACGAGGTGGGCTGGGGAAGCCAGCGAAACTTCGGGCGCGCCGCCGCGGTGGCATGGATCCTCTTCATCGTGATCGTGGCCTTCGCCCTCATCAACTACTGGCTGACCAGCCGGATCGCCAACTCCGGCGGGGCTGCGCCCCGTGGACGCAAGGCCAAGAAGGGAGGCGCGCGATGAGCGCCCCGGACATGTCGATCGGGATGATCGAGCAGGTCGCCGGCAAGGGCGCCGCGCGCGCCGCCCGTCGCAAGCGCGGCATGGAAGGCGGCATCCGCAAGCCGGGCTGGGTCACCTACCTGCTGCTCGCCGTCGTCCTGGTGATCTCCGCCTTCCCGCTGTACTACGCCTTCCTGCTCGCCTCGAGCACCGCCGCGTCGATCGCGCAGAACCCGATCCCGTCGCCGATCCCCGAAGGCCACTTCGTCGAGAACGTCATGCGCGTGCTCACCGCAGACATTGACTTCTGGCGGGCGGTGCTCAACTCGGTGATCGTCGCGGTGGTCACGTCGATCTCGGTGGTTTTCTTCTCGACGCTGGCCGGCTACTCCTTCGCGAAGCTGCGTTTCCGCGGGCAGAAGGGTCTGCTCGCCTTCGTGGTGGGAACCATGGCCGTGCCCACTCAGCTCGGCATCATCCCGCTGTTCATCGTGATGGCCAAGCTCGGCTGGGTGGGCAACCTGGCCGCCGTGATCGTGCCGGGCATGGTCACCGCCTTCGGCGTGTTCTGGATGACCCAGTACCTCTCGGAGGCGCTGCCGTATGAGTTGATCGAGGCGGCGCGCGTGGACGGGTGCTCGATGATCGAGACCTTCTGGCATGTGGCCCTGCCCGCCGCGCGTCCGGCGGCCGCGATGCTCGCGCTGTTCACGTTCGTGGCGTCGTGGACCAACTTCTTCTGGCCGTTCGTCGTCTTGGGGTCGACCAACCCCACGCTGCCGGTGGCGCTGCAGCTGCTGCAAGGAACGTATTTCAAGGACATGGCGCTGATCATGGCGGGTGTGGTGCTGGCCACGATCCCGCTGCTGGCGCTGTTCGCGCTTGCCGGACGACACCTTGTGTCCGGCATCATGGCAGGAGCGGTGAAGGGATGACGATGCTGCTATTTCCGGAGGGATTCCGATGGGGGACGGCCACGGCCTCCTTCCAGGTCGAGGGTGCGGCCGACGAGGGCGGACGTCGGCCGTCGATCTGGGACGAGTTCTGCGAGGTGCCTGGTGCGATCGCTGGCGGTGACGACGGCCGGCGCGGCGTCGATCACTACCACCGCTATCGCGAGGACGTGGCGCTCATGGCGCGGCTCGGGTTTGGAAGCTATCGGTTCAGCGTGTCCTGGTCGCGGGTGCTGGATGGGGATCGGATCAGTCCCGAGGGGATGGACTTCTACTCCCGGCTCGTCGACGAGCTGCTCGAAGCTGGCATCGATCCGTGGCTGACGCTGTTCCACTGGGATCTTCCCGCCTCACTTCCCGGTGGGTGGACCAACCGCGATACGGCATACCGTTTTGTCGACTACGCCCTTGCGGTCCATGAGGCTCTGGGTGACCGGGTGAATACCTGGACCACCCTGAATGAGCCCTGGTGCTCGTCCTTCCTCAGCTATGCCGGGGGAGAGCATGCGCCGGGACACACGGATCCCCGAGAGGCGGTGCGGGCGGGACATCACCTGCTGTTGGCGCATGGCCTGGGAACGCAGGCCCTGCGTGAGGTGCTCCGTCCAGAGGCGACGCTCGGCATCACGCTCAACTTCACGCCGGCGATCCCGGCCACCGACGATCCGGCCGATGTGGATGTGGTCAGGCGGCTCGACGGCACGGCCAACCGCTTCTTCATCCACCCGATCTTCACCGGCGAGTACCCGTCCGATGTGCGCACCGACTTGGATCAGTGGTGGGAGGACGACCTTGTGGCCGACGGGGATCTGGCGGCGATCTCGACTCCGATCGACGTGCTGGGCGTCAACTACTACACCACCAGCCTGGTGCGCGCCGCGCGTCCAGGGGAGGAGATCGCCTCGCGGGTGGTGCGGGGCCGGCAGATGGGCGTGCCCGACATCGCCGCCACCGACGCGGTGCACGTTCCGCGCGGACTGCCTCTCACCGACATGGGCTGGGAGGTGGAGCCCGACGGGCTCCGTCGCCTGCTGCTGTGGCTGCACCGCGACTACACGGGCCCCGCGGGGGTGCCGCTGGTGATCACCGAGAACGGCGCCGCCTACCCGGACACGGTGACGGCGGACGGCCGCGTCGAGGATCTCGATCGGATCGGCTACCTGCGAGACCATCTTGCAGCGGTGCACGCCGCGATCGAGGAGGGAGCGGACGTGAGGGGCTATCTGGCCTGGTCTCTGCTCGACAATTTTGAGTGGGCCTGGGGGTTCGACAAGCGGTTCGGTATCGTCGCCGTCGATGCGGAGATGAACCGTATCCCCAAGGCGAGTGCCGAGTGGTTCGGCACCGTGGCCCGAAGCGGCGTGGTGGAGAGATAGGGGCGACGAGGTGGACGCGATGACGCACGAGCACCCCGGGGTCGGGCGCGCGTCCCCCACCCTCGACGACGTCGCGCGCGCCTCCGGCGTGTCTCGGGCCACCGTGTCCAGAGTGGTCAACGGAGGACACCTGGTGTCGTCGGCCACGATGGCCGCCGTGCATGAGGCCATCACGCGGCTCGGCTATCGGCCCAATCGTGCCGCTCGCGCCCTGGTGAGCCGCCGCACGGGAGCGGTGGCCGTCGTGGTGCCGGAGACCAACGACCGCGTGTTCTCCGACCCCTTCTTCGGCATGGCCTATCAAGGTGCCCTCGAGGCTTTCCGAGGCATGGACGTCCAGGTGCTGCTGGCCATGGCGCAGCCTGGCGAGGAGGCCGCGTCGATGGCCCGCTACCTCGGCAGCGGCCACGTGGACGGCGCCATCGTGCTGTCCCACCACGGGCCGGAGGTCGCCCGCCAGCTGGCGACGGGATCCCACCCCGTGGTCTTCATCGGCGACCCCGAAGTGCCAGGGCTGCCCTACGTCGATCTGGATCAGCCGGAGGCGTCCGCGATGGCAACGCGCCATCTGATCGAACGGGGCGCCACCCGGATCGCGTCGATCACCGGTCCGATGGACATGCATGCCGGCATGGAGCGGCTCAGCGGGTTCGAGGCGGCGCTGGCCGAGGCGGGCCTCGCGCCCGTCGCCGTCGCAGAGGGGGACTTCACCTTGCGCGGCGGCGAGGAAGCCGCCGCCCAGCTCCTGGAACGGGCCCCGGATCTGGATGCCCTGTTCATCGCTTCCGATCTGATGGCGCTGGGGGCGCTGAGAACCCTGCGTCGCGCGGCGCGGCGCGTGCCGGAGGACGTGGCCGTCGTCGGCTTCGACGACTCCAGCGCGGCTCTGCAGGCCAGCCCCCAACTCACGACGGTGACCAACCCCGCGTGTGAACTCGCCCGCACCGCGAGCGAGATGCTGCTTCGGATGCTGTCGGGAACCAAGCCGGAGAGCCCGGCGATCCTGCACAGTCAACTGGTGGTGCGCCAGTCCGCGTAGCGCGTCTGGACCGAAGGGTCAGCCGACGAGGTCGGTCATATCGCGGCCGTCCATGTCGGTATAGGTGACGGTGCCGGAGCAGTCGAACCGCATCACGGGCGCGGAGCGCTGCAGACTCATGTCGATGGTGACGTCGCAGGTGGATTCAGGGGACTTCCGGTACTCCGCGATCAGCTGGGCCAGCAGGCTGGGCGTGATGAGCGCCGGATCGAAGGGGGTGAGCGTCGTCGTCTCGGTGCGCTGTGTCGCGAAGACCGGGAATGCGCCCATCCTGGTGCGGGTGAGGATGGTGCCCTCGCCGTCGGGGAGTTCCGAGCGGTAGCCGCCGGCCTCCGTGATCGACACCGAGTACACCTGCGCGGAGTCCTGCACCACGGCCGCGATGCCTTGTTCGAGATCCGCGACGCTGGTGATGCCCAACGGGGAGACGGCCGACCCGTCGGGATTGAAGAAGAGCGTGCTGGTCTCCGGACGCGAGGTGACCGTCATCAGCACGGTGCCGTCGCGGTAGTCGAGGATCTGGAGCACCAGGTCCCCGCTCACGCCATTGAGGTTGGCGACGTCGAACATGCGCGCCACCGAGTCCAACGGGAAGGCGGTGGGATTGAAGGTGGCCTGCCCGAGGTACTCGAAGTCGCTGTCGGTGGTGTTGATCTGGCCGTCGCTCCAGCGGTAGCTGATCACCTTGTCGTCGGGCGTCCGCGCGGTGAGCGTGGCCTGCGTCGCCGTGATGTCGAGCTTCAGCACGGGGAGGTGGTCGGCCGCCATCTGGAGAGCTTCCACAACGGCCGGCACATTGTCGACGAGCGGCCCGACGATGCGGAACGTGAACGGCAGGCGGTCGGCTCCCCAGGGCGAGGCGGTGACCGTCGGGCTGGGGGAGGGGCTCGGGCTGGGACTGGGCGTGGGGCTCGACGAGACGGAGGGTTTGCTGGTCGGTGCCGTTGTCGGCCCATGCTCGGGGCTGCAGCCTGCCAACACGGCCAGCGCACCGAGTGTTGCTGCCAGCCGCCTGAAGATCATGCGCGCCAGTCTATGGGGAAGCGGTGACGGGCCAGATCGTACCGAGGTCTCACCGTCGAGGGTCGTGGTGGGTGATCTCCCGGGGCTCGGGGCCTACGGCGGGTGCGGCCGTCGCCCGACGAAGTGTTCCAGTGGGAGATGTTCCACCACAGACGGGGGAACATCTCCCACTGAAGCCATTTGTCTGGTCAGGCGGGCGGGCCGCAGGTGACGCCGGTGGCGTGAGCGGGGCAGTAGCCGTAGGGGTTCTTGTCCAGGTACTGCTGGTGCTCGTCTTCGGCGTAGTAGAAGCGCTGGTTGCGAAAGATCTCCGTCGTGATCGTGCCGTAGCCCGCCTCGGTCATGCGCTGCTGGAAGGCGTCACGGCTGGCGATCGCGGCCTGCTCCTGGGCGTCGTCGACGGGGAAGATCGCCGAGCGGTACTGGGTGCCGACATCGTTGCCCTGGCGGTTGAGCTGAGTGGGGTCGTGGTTCTCCCAGAAGATCCTCAGTAACTCGTCGTAGCTGACGCGGGCCGGATCGAAGACCACCTGGACGGTCTCGGTGTGGCCGGTCAGACCGGTGCACGTTTCCTTGTAGGTGGGGTTGGGTGTGAAGCCGCCCATGAACCCGACGGCGGTGTTCACCACGCCGTCGGTGCGCCAGTAGAGCCGCTCCTCGCCCCAGTAGCAGCCGAGAGCGAAGTAGGCCACCTCGCAGCCCGGCGGAACCTCGTCCAGGGGCAGGCCCAGGACGGTGTGCCGAGGGATTGGGTCGAGGATCGGTGTTTCGCGTCCAGGTAGGGCATTTTCGGCCGTGACCATCTCCGTCTTGCGCCCAAGCAGCCAGCCCATCACGTCGATATCCATGTCTCGAGCTTAGTTCCACACTCTTCGAGGTGCCCCCACCTACGCTCTTCGAGGTGTGAGGCCGTCCGCGGCCGAGCCTCGAGGAGAGCGCGACCGTGTCTGGGGGCTTGTGGTCGGGTTTCGGTGGTTGGGTTCGTCGTGTTTCGGATGGGGTCCGCTCCTGCCCGGCCGTGTTCCGGCGCTTCGCGCGGGCTCACGGCTTTTACGCCCACCAAACCCACTCGCGGACCCCATCCTCCACGCGACTACGTGTTTGGCTGCCGATCGCTCTCCTCAAGGCTCCGCTGCGCTCTGCACCTCGAAGAGCGTGGTGTGGGCGTCAGTCGAGGGACCAATCGATGGGGGATGCGCCTTGGGAGGTGAGGGCCGCGTTGGCGCGGCTGAAGGGGCGCGAGCCGAAGAAGCCGGAGCGGGCTGACAAGGGGGAGGGGTGGGCGCTGGCGATGACGGGGATGTCGCCGAGCAGGGACTGGGCGCCTTGGGCGTCGCGACCCCAGAGGATGGCGACCAGCGGGCCGCCGCGCTCGGCCAGGGCCTGGACGGCTCGGGTGGTGACCTGTTCCCACCCCTTGCCGCGATGCGAACCCGACGCACCCGGGCGCACCGTCAGCACCCTGTTGAGCAGCAGCACGCCCTGCTCGAACCAGGAGCTGAGATCGCCGTGCTGGGCGGGCGGGATACCCAGGTCGTCCTGGAGCTCTTGATAGATGTTGATCAGGCTGCGTGGGATGGGCCGCACGTCGCGATTGACCGAGAAGGACAGGCCGACGGCGTGTCCCGGAGTGGGGTAGGGATCCTGGCCGACGATCAGCACCCGCACGTCGGCGAGCGGCCGGGAGAAGGCGCGCAGCACGTTCTTGCCTTCCGGCAGGTATCCGCGGCCTTCCGCGAGTTCAGCGCGGAGGAACTCGCCCATGTGGGCGACATCGGCTTCAACGGGGGCCAGGGCTTCGGCCCAGTCGGGCGCTACGAGTTCGGAGAGCGGCTTCGGCATGGTCCAACCCTGCCACCAGTGGCCGGTCGCGTGCACAGATCTGCGTATACGCGAAGGCCTCGCTATATACGGGAGGCCGTGACGCATACGCAGTTTTGTGTACGGGCGAGCCGGGAGTTGCGCGCGGCGCCAGAGCAGGACGGGACCAAAGGAGGCTCGGGAATGCGAGAACAGAAAGTGTTTCTTGCCAGAATGAAAAGAGTGATTAAACTATCTGCATGGCAAAGCTGAACTTAGGTCCCATCCTTGACGAGCTCGCGGCGGGCAAGATCACCGCCGAAGAGGCGAGCCGTCGCATCGAAGAGCTGAAGCGTGTCGCCGCTGAGGCCAAGGCCGCTGAAGAAGAGATCAACGGTCCCGAGGAGCAGCCCCAGCAGGAGGGTGCCAAGAGCGGGGCGCTGGCTCGCATCTCGGTGAAGTCGGTGGGGCGGCGGGTGCGCATCGAGGGGGACTCGTCGGTCAGCACCCTGGTAGTCGACGGCCCGCACGTGCTGCGTCGCATCGGCACCACCATGGAGGTGCAGGCCACCGGCGAGGTCGGCCCCAGCTTCGGCGGCTTCTCCATCGTCAATCCGCCTCGCAGCTTCGGCGATTTCGGTGACATCGCGCTGGGCAAGGAACTGCTGATCCGCGTGAACCCCCGGCTCATCGTCGATGTGGAGGTGACGACGGGCGGCCTCAAGACCAGCCATGTGCCGCACCTCGGCCGCATCCGGGTGACCGCCGGTGGGTCCACCCTGGAGGACGTGGTGCAGATCGAGGATCTGCTCAGCCAGGCGGGTGGGGTCTCCGTCGAGGGTCCTATCAGCGTGGGTCGCTCGCGGCTGCGCGTCGAGTCCGGCGCCCTGACCATCAACCTCACAAAGGGAGCCAACGTCAGCATCCGCGGCGAGGCGTCACTCGGCCGGATCTCCTGGCCGGGGGATACCGACTCCGCCGCCGACGAGGTCACGGTCGGGGCCGGAGCCGCGCGGATGGACGTCAGCGTGCTGATGGGCATGGCCACCATCCGGAGCGCCGAGTGACCATGGCCGGCCATTCGCTCTACCACGCTCCCGCCGACTGCCCCGTCTGCGGCGACGACCTCATCACGACGCGCAAGGGGTGCCGCACCTGCGGCACCCAGATCACCGGCGAGTTCGCCAGCTGCGAGTTCTGCTCGCTCGGCGAGGCCGAGCTGCAACTGCTGCGAGTGTTCCTGTCCTCGCGGGGAAACCTGCGGGAGGTGGGCAAGTTCCTTGAGGTCTCCTACCCGACGGCCCGTGCCCGGCTCGACGCCGTGCTCGACAAGCTCGGCCTCGCGCCGCAGTCCACGGACGACGCTGAGGATGACGATGCCGAGGTCAGCGCCGAAGACCAGATCCTTGCTCGCGTCGCGGCCGGCGAGATCACCCCGGAGGTCGCCCAGCAGCTGCTGGGGTAGGGGATGCTAGAGGGTCTCGACCTTCAGGATCTTGACCATGATGTTCTTGCCGTTGGGGGCCGCGTAGGTGGCCTCCTGGCCGGCCTTCTTGCCGAGCACGGCCGCGCCCAGCGGCGACTGCGGCGAGTAGACCGAATGCTCGAGTGACGGATCGACGCCCATCACCTCGCGCGAGCCCAGCAGGAAGGTGTCGGTGTCGTCCTCGTCGCCGAAGAAGGCGATGGTGATCAGCTTGCCGGGGGCCACCTCGTCGGCGGCGCCCTCGGGGGCTCCTACCTTGGCCGAGCGCAGCAGGTGCTCCAGTTGCCGAATCCGGCCCTCCATCTGGCCCTGCTCCTCGCGGGCGGCGTGATAGCCGCCGTTCTCGCTCAGGTCGCCCTCTTCGCGGGCGGAGGCGATCCGGGCGGTGACCTCGGGGCGTCCGACGGTCTTGAGGTGGTTCAGTTCCGCCTTGAGCTTGTCGTAAGCATCCTGGGTGAGCCAGATAACGTCGGTGGTGGTTTCAGACATGTCGCATCAGGTGTTGTTTGGGGCTGCTCGCAACAGAGCGGACAGCCAGGCGTGCGGACCCTGTTTGGGCCCCGGGAAGGCGCCCCGAGCGGGGCGCATATTCAGGACAGCTTAGTCAGTTGACGCAAAAGCACAAGAACCCGGCATTCGAGCGGGGATGCGGGTTACGCCGAGCCGGGCGTCTTGTCGCCGGAGGGGTGGGCGGCGATCTCGGTGCACAGACGAGCGATGTGAAGGGCGATGTAGGCGGTCTCGTCGAGCGTGAGGGACGCGTCGAAGCGCACCTCGATCAGGAACCGCACCTTCATCGCGCACGCCATGGCCTCGGGGTGGGTGTTGGAGATCGCGTCGAAGAGGGCCGGGTGCGGATCCGCGATCTGTTTTCCCGTGGCGATGCGGACGAACACGTAGCGCAGGTGCGTGACGAAGCGGCTGGCGCTCATCGACGGCTGCGTGATCTTGATCGCGAACGTGTCCTCGACGATCTGGAAGATGCGGGCGATGATCTCGGTCATCCGGATCGTCTCGGCGTGGCCGGGGCCGGCGAACTGCACGTTCACCAGATGCATCGCGATCGCGGTGCATTCCTGCGCGTCGAGGTGCACGCCGAGGCCCTCGTCGGCGATCGCTATCGCCTCGACGCCGATGCCGTACTCGACGGGGTACAGCTGGCTGACCTCCCACTGCAGGGGATATTCGATCGTGACGCCCTCGCGAACCCGCCGCATGGCGAAGTTCAGGTGGTCGGCGAGCGGCAGGATCAGCGACTGCGTCACGTTGATGCCGAGCTGCCGGTGCGCGAGCTCGGCGATCTGGCCCGCGACGCGGAGGCACTCGGCGGGCGTCTCCGCGAGCAGGGTCGTGAGGTGCTGGTCGTGTCCGTCGGTGCTCGCCAGGAACACCTGCTCGACACGCTCCTTCTCGACGACATCGCCCGGGCGGCGCCCGAAGCCGACGCCCCGGCCGAGGACGACGACCTCTAGGTCTTTGTCGTCCTCGGCCAGAACGGCGTTGTTGCTGATGACGCGCACGACGCGCATCACAGCGTTCCTTCTCGTGGATCAGGCATCGGAGGCGGCGTCGCTCCGGAGGTCGGTGCCGTTGCTGCCGATCACGCGCTGGTACCAGAAGAAGCTGTCCTTCTTCACCCGGGCCAGGTCGCGCAGCTCGAACT
Source organism: Tessaracoccus caeni (assembly GCF_029211185.1). Lineage (GTDB taxonomy): Bacteria > Actinomycetota > Actinomycetes > Propionibacteriales > Propionibacteriaceae > Arachnia > Arachnia caeni. The sequence continues at coordinate 53,233 of NZ_JARGDO010000013.1, read as the reverse complement.
CGTCGCGGTCGACGTAGATGAATCCGTAGCGCTTCTTGAACCCCTGATGCGTCGAGATCAGATCGATCGCCGTCCAAGGGCAGTAGCCGAACACGTCGACCCCGTCCTGGATGGCGAGGCCGATCTGCTCGATGTGCTGGCGCAGGAAGTCGATCCGGTACTCGTCGTGAACCCGCCCGTCGACCAGCTCGTCGATGGCTCCGAGGCCGTTCTCCGTGATGATCAGCGGAAGGCGGTAGCGGTCCCAGATGCGACGCAGGGTGGTGCGCAGGCCCGCCGGGTCGATGGCCCAGCCGAACGAGTTCACCGGGAGGTTCGGGTTGACCGCCGGGCGGTAGACGCCCTCCTCGCCCACGATGATCTGCTGATCGCCGGGCCGGGTCTGCACGTCCGTGCCGTCTCCGCGAGGCGCCCCCACGGTCTGGGTGTTGTAGTAGTTGAACCCGATGAAGTCCGGCTTGCCCGCCGCGAGGATCTCCAGGTCGCCGTCGAGGATGGTGGGCTGGTAGCCCTTCTCCACGAGGTAGGCCCAGGCCACAGGATGGTAGGTGCCGCGCACCGCCAGGTCGAGGTAGAGCAGGTTGCGGATGGCGTCCCGGTCGTCGGCGGCGATCACGTCGGCCGGCGAACAGGTCTCCGGGTACACCGAGACGATGTTGGGGGCCGGCCCGATCTTGGCGTCGGGCAGCAGCTCGTGACACAGCGCCATGGTGCGCGCCTGGGCGAGGGCCATGTGGTGGTTCTGCTGGTACATCACCTTCATGTCGGTGCCGTCGCCGCCGCTGCGGCCGAGCGAGCCGACCGCATTGCCGTGCAGGATCATCATGTTCTGCTCGTTGATGGTGAGCCAGTAGCGCACCTTGCTGCCGTACTCCTCGAACAGGACGCGGGCGTAGCGCTCGAAGGCGTCGACCGTGGCGCGGCTGTTCCAGCCGCCCTTCTCGTCGAGCGCGTCCGGCAGGTCGAAGTGATACATGGTGACCAGTGGCACGATGTCGTGCGCGAGCAGCTCGTCGATCAGCCGGTGGTAGAAGGCCACCCCGGCGGGGTTCACCTCGCCGTCGCCGTCCGGGATGATCCGGGTCCAGGCGATCGAGAAGCGGTAGGCCTTGAGGCCCAGCTCGGCGAACAGCGCGACATCCTCGGCGAAGCGATGGTAGTGATCGGCGGCGACGGCGAAGTCTGTGATGCCCGCCGGGCGATGGCTGTTCGCATCGATGACGGATGGGCCCTTGCCGTCCTCGTTCCACGCGCCCTCCACCTGATAGGCGGAGGTGGCTGCGGACCAGAAGAAGGTATCGGGGAACTGCGGGGGAGCGGTGTATTTCATGTGCTCGATCCTCTTTTCAGTGCGTGAGGGCCACGATGGGCTCGCCGGCGATCACGTCGCTGGCCTCGTTGACAGGGCTGATCTCGGCGATGCCGCCACGGTTGGTAATGATGACGATAACGGTCGCGGGATGGCCGGCGGCCTTGATCGCGTCAAGATCGACCTGAGCGAGCGTCTGGCCGGGCTGGACGACATCGCCCTTCTTGACCTGGGGGCTGAAGCCTTCGCCCTTCATCTGCACGGTGTCGACGCCGATGTGCACGAGCACTTCGACCCCGTCGGCGGTGCGGATGCCGTAGGCGTGGCCGGAGGGCATGGCCGCCACGATGGTGCCGCCGCAAGGAGCGACGATGCGGCCGTCGAGAGGTTCTACCGCGATACCGGGGCCGAGTGCGCCGGAGGCGAAGGCCGCGTCCGGCACGTTGGCGAGAGCCACGACGGTGCCCCGGCATGGCGAGGTCAAGTCGGCGGTGGCGACCGCGACCGCAGTGGCGACCGAGCCGGTGACGGCCGCAGCGGCAGGAGTGGAAACCGGGGCGGCCGCGGAGGTCGAGGCCGCCGTCGACGCAGCGAGCCTCTTGGCCTTCGCGTCGAAGCGGGAACCGAGGATCGCGGTCAGCGTGCCGGTGACGGCTGTCGTGATGAGCAGCGCGATCACGATGTTGATCAGGTGGCGCATGGTGCCCTCACCGATATACATGGGCAGCGTCGGAATGCTGGAGCTGCCGGCGGCGAAGCGTCGAACCCCCATGAGGCCGGCGTAGAGGCCGCCCGCGGCTCCACCGATGACGCCGGCGATGAGCGGGTAGCGCTTGGGCAGGTTGACGCCGTAGAGCACCGGCTCGGTGATACCCATGAACGCCGTGATCGAGCCGGCGGTGGCAATCTGCTTCTCCTTGAGATCCTTGACGCGGAAAGCCACTACGGCGCCCGCGACGGCCATCGAGATGTTGGCGACGACGGCGCCGGGGCCGATCAGGGAGTCGTAGCCGTAGGTGCTCAGCTGCAGGAAGAGCAGCGGGGCGACGGCGATGTGCACGCCGAACATCACCATGATCGGCCACAGCGCACCGACCAGGAATACCGGAGCCCAGGGCGCGTTGGCCGCCAGCCACTCGAAGCCGATTGCGATGCCGCTGCCGAGGAAGGTGCCGATCGGGCCGAGCAGGGAGAAGGCGAGCGTGCCCACCACGAGGAACAGGATCATCGGGATGACGACCAGCTTGATGGAGTTGGGAATGATCTTCTCCAAGAAGCGCTCGATATAGGACTGCACCCACACGACCAGCAGGATCGGGATCACCGACGAGGCGTACGAGGTCAACGTCAGCGGGATGAACTCGAACAGGGCGATGGGTTCGCCGGCCGCGACGATCTCGGCCCACTTCGGGTGCAGCATCATGGCGGCGAGCACGGCGGCGAGGATGCGGTTGGTCTTCAGCTTGTCGGCCGCGGCGAAGGCAAGGAAGATCGGCAGGAAGTGGAACACCGCGTTCGCCATGAAGGCCAGCACGATGTAGGTCGGCGAGTCGGTGCTGCTGAGGTTGAACACCACCAGCAGCGAGAGCAGCGCCGAGATCATGCCCGCACCCGCGAGGGCCGGGATGACCGGCATGATCGTCGCCGAGATGAAGGTGATGAAGCTGTTGATCGGGTTGAACTTCTTCTTCGCTCCGCCCGCAGGGGCGTCGTCGCCCGGGCCCTCGGCGCTGGCAGGAAGCAGGCGGGCGACCTCTTCGAACACGTCCTTGACGTGGGTGCCGATGATGACCTGGAACATGTCGCCGGCGAAGAGCGCCGAGGCCACCCCGTCGAGATCCTTGACCGCCTGCATGTTCGCCTTCGCGTCGTCGCGGAGGGTGAATCTGAGACGGGTCTGACAGTTGAACACCGAGGCGATGTTCTCGGGCCCGCCCACCAGACCGATGATCTGCTCGGCGAGCGGTGCGTATTGGCTACTCATAGCGGCTGCACTCCTCCTTGAGACAAAAAAAGACCCGAACCACGAACATCGGATTCGATGCGATCGTGATTCAGGTCTTGCTCCGCGCGATGCGGATAACATCCTGTGTGCCCGCCGTCGTCGGCAGACACCGAGGATGCTACCGGCGGCCTCCGTGCAGTGTCAATGGTCGGCAGCGGGGTGTGAACAGTAGCTAGCCCACGATCCGGCAGCCCTCGATGGAGATTGATGCCGGCTCCTTGATGGTGTTCAGGGACACCGTGATGGCGGTGAGCTTCTCGGTGCCGGGCGGGATCTCGACCATGGTCTCAGCCACCTTCTCGTAGCTGAGGGCTTGGGCGAACATCGCGCACTCGGCGGCGTCCGACGGAGTGGTGCGCTGCACCACGATCTCAGCTTGGATCTCCGTCGGGCTGATCACGTCGAAGGAGCGCACCATGGCCGCGACCGGCGGGTTGGAGCGCTGCACGCCGCTGATGGCGACGAAGACGATGGTGCCGATCAACACCGCGAGGGCGACGCCGAACAACAGGTAGTCGGTGGCGGTCCTGCGGGGGTAGCGGGCTTTGATGCGCGCCTCGTCGGTCATGTCCACCGCTCCATTGTGCACCAGCGGCACCATGGCGACGTGCGCCGCTATCGGCGAACGGGTGCGCGCAGGCGGCGGAAGGGCGGCACAATACTTCCCATGTCTACGACCACCGCCTCGCCGAGCGTGCTGCGCCTGCTCAATGTGCATGCGCATCCCGACGACGAATCCAGCAAGGGAGCGGCCACCACGGCCAAGTACGTTGCCGAGGGCGTCGAGGTGATGGTGGTCACCTGTACCGGAGGCGAGCAGGGCTCGATCCTCAACCCGCACCTGCTCGACGATCCGCAGCAGCTCGCGGACATGCCGGAGCTTCGTCGTCGCGAGATGGCGCGGGCCGCGGAGATCCTTGGGGTCCGACACGTCTGGTTGGGCTTCGCGGACTCGGGCTGCCCCGAGGGCGACGAGCCCCATCCGCTCCCGGAGGGATGCTTCGCGACGCAGGACGTCGACGAGGCCGCCGGAGGGTTGGTCAGGGTGATCCGCGAGTTCCGCCCGCACGTCATCACCACCTACGACGAGCACGGGGGTTACCCGCATCCCGATCACGTGATGTGCCATCTGATCACGGTCGCGGCCTTCAAAGCCGCCGCCGACGAGCACCTCTGGCCGGAGCATGGCGCGCCCTGGCAGGTGGCCAAGCTGTACTACCACATGAGCTTCCACCGTCGTCGTTATGCGGCGCTCGACCAGGCCATGCACGAGCACGGGCTCGAGCCCAAGGGGCCGCCCTTCATCGACGACGACATCTACTCCGACGGCCGGCTCACCACCTTCATCGAATGCTCCGAGTACTTTCCAGTGCGCGATGAGGCGTTGAGGGCGCATGCGTCGCAGGTGGACCCGGATGGGCCCTGGTTCGCGGTGCCGCTGGCGGTGCAGCAGAAGGGGTGGCCGACCGAGGACTACCAGCTTGTCGTCTCCAAGGTGCCGACGATCATCCCTGAAGACGACCTGTTCACCGGGCTGCGCGCGCCGCTGACCGCTCCGGAGTTCTATATCTGATCGCCTATCCGATCGTGGGCGCGTCAGCTCGTCGGTCGGCGGCCGTTCAGCAGCCAAGCGGCGATCACACCACCGATGGCCCCGCCCAGGTGAGCCTGCCACGACACCCCGGCTGTCATCGGAAGGATGCCCCAGAGCACGCCGCCGTAGACGGCGAGGATGAGCACTGCCAACAGGATCTGGCCGATCCGTCTGGTGAAGAACCCGCGCACCAGCACGTAGGCGAGCCAGCCGAAGACCACCCCGGAGGCGCCGGCCGTGATGGAGCCCGACGGTGACATCAGCCACACCAGGAGCCCGGAGGTGACCACCACCGTCAGCGTCGTGATCACCCAGCGGCCCACCCCGTCGAGATAGACGATGACGCCCAGCGCGAAGAACGGCACGGAGTTGGCGATCAGGTGGGCCCAGCCGAAGTGCAGCAGCGGCGCGGTCGCGATGTGGGCCAGGCTTCCCAGCCGGCGCGGCACGATGCCGAAGTTGTCCAGGGCGTGCCCGGTGAGCACGTCGACGATCTCGACGACCCAGAGCAGGACCAGTAGCGCGCCGATCACCTGGATGGCACGAACCAGGGGACGCTGCGGGGTGGCGGTGCTCGACATGCACCCATGTTAGGTGGGCGAGGGAAGCGCTCGGGTCGGGTTCCGTGAGCCCCTCTTTCGATCTCGCTCAGGAGATCCTGGCGGTGTTGGGAGAACCCATCGGGTTCACAGGTTCGGCCGATGTCGGTGCAATCGCTGCGGCGCGGCTGGCGCTCGACCCGGCGCTCGACCTCGCGATGACGTCGGGTGTTGAGGCGTGGCGTCGACGATGGGGCCGGATTGGGCTCGTTGACGAGCGGGGTCTGGTCGTTGCCGACAAGGAGGCCGATCTGCTGTTCCGCGCCGGTCGTGCCGCTCGCCTCACTCGGCGTCCTGGTGCTGCGGACTTCATGCCTGGTGCGACTGCGCACGATATCGCCGACGCGCTTGGCAAGAGCGGCATCGACTACGCCGTGACGGGGGATGCCGGCGCGAACCTCTACCGCTCCAGCGCTGGGGAGGCCTGGCCCGTGATTTACGTCGAGGATGTGAAGCGGGCCGCTGAGGTGGCTGTGCTGGTGCGCAAGGAGCCGGGTTCCTTCGGCATGCGGGTCACGCTGATCCCCTTCGACGGTGTGAGCGAGGTTGGTCGAACTGCCATCGATGGAGTGAAGGTGGTCGTGCGTGATCAGGTCATCGTCGATGCCTACGGCGGGATCGACCGAATGGCCGAGCAGGCGGACATCTTGTTGGGCAGGCGAGTGGCGTGACTGAATACAAGGCACCTCGCACCGAGATCGAGTGGAGCCGCCGAGCGATCATCAATGTGGTCACCATTCTCGCCGCTCACGTCGAGTCGTTGACGCTCGTCGGGGCACACGCCGTCTTGCTGCGCACCGTGGATCTCGACGTGCCGAGCATGCCGACCGGTGATGGTGACCTGGGCGTCACCCCCGGGTTGGTCGGCGATGTACCCAGCGTCGAGGCGAGGAACGTCTGAGATGAGAAAACCCGGCCCCAGAGGGGCCGGGTGGTATGGCCCAAGTATAGCAGCGCGCTGACTCTGGCTACCAGGCTGGAGGTTTGATGATACGTGGTCCGATGGTTGGCGGTAGCTGGTGGGCGTACCAGTCGGAGGGCTGCATCTGGTACCACCAGTGGTTGCCGACGCCGTCGGTGTGCTCACCGGCGAGTTTTCCTGCCCGGTAGCCCTTGGTGGGGTTGATGAGGCCGATCGGTATTCGGTCTCGCGCGAAGGCGATGGGGTAGGCCAGGTCGCTGTCGTTGGAGATCACTACGGCAGCGTCCACCGCAGTGGTGAGCACATCGATGAGTAGATGGGACGCGACGTTGACGTCTGAACCCTTCTCTTCGCGCCGAGCAACCGAAGCCATGAACCTGGCGTCGGGAACGTCTTGCTCGGCTCCGTCTTGCACCATCAGTGGCCAGTGTGGGTGACTGATGACCGGCTTGCCATTGCGACCGGCGGTTGCGAGCGGTGCCGTGGCGACTCGTGCGACGTAGTTGCCGTAGCTGATCCGAGTTGTCGAGCCGGAGCGGTCCAGCGCACGCAGGTAGACGTCTTGTTCGCGTTGGCCGACGGGGTTACTGGCTCCGCTCACCCGCGCCGTGCAGTAGGTCACTGTCTCGACGATCGCACCCTGCCAGTGCGAGTGTGAGGCGATCAGATTGGAGGCCAGAGCCTTCACGGCGGCCTCGCCGTGGAAGTGCGGAGTAAGCGCCGGCCGGGTGAGCCGGCGGGGTCCCAGCCAGTAGCCTTGGGCGCATGAATCGATTGGGAGAATCCTCCAGCGACTACCTGCGCCAGCACGCGCACCAGGCCGTCGACTGGTGGGAATGGTCGCCCGAGGCTCTCGCGGAAGCGCAGCGCCTGGACCGGCCCGTGCTGCTGTCCATCGGCTACGCGTCGTGCCATTGGTGCCACGTGATGAGCCATGAGTCCTTCGACGACGCCAGCATCGCCCAGCTGATCAATGCGAACTTCGTGGCCATCAAGGTGGACCGGCAGCAGCTGCCCGAGGTGGACACCGTCTTCATGACCGCCACCCAGGCGATGAACGGAGGGGCCGGAGGCTGGCCCCTGACCGCCTTCCTCACGCCCGACGCCAAGCCGTTCTTCACCGGCACCTACTTCCCGCCGGAGCCACGCGACGGACTGCCGTCGTTCCGACAGGTGCTCGAGATCCTGGCGCTCGGCTGGCAGAAGGATCGCACGCAGCTCGTCGACTCCGCCCACGTCATCGCGGCTCACCTGGGCAGCCTCACCTACGAGCAGCCCGACGCCGCACCCGAGCCGCGGGAGGCGCTCGACGCCGTGCAGGAGTCCTTCGACCTGATCCATGGCGGATTCGGCACCGCACCGAAGTTCCCCGCTCCCACCTTGATCGACGCGCTGCTGGTCAAGGGCGACCCGTCCTCGCTCGAGCTGGCCCAGCGCTCCCTCGAGGCGATGGCGCGCGGCGGCATCTACGACCAGGTGGGCGGCGGCTTCCACCGCTACTCCGTCGACCCCGGGTGGGTGGTGCCGCACTTCGAGAAGATGCTCTACGACAACGCGCTCCTGCTGGGTTCCTACATCCGCGGTTGGCGGCGCACCGCCGATCACGACGCCGGCCTGCGCGTGCTGTTCGAGCGCACGGCATACGGCATCGTCGACTGGCTCGAGCGCGAGATGGTGAGCGAGCACGGCGCGTTCATGGCCGGCCTCGACGCCGACTCCTGCGACATCCGCGGAGCCGTGCACGAGGGCATCTACTACCTCTGGAACCCCGCCCTGCTGGAGGACTCGCTCGGTGCCGAGGACGCGCAGTGGGCGCAAGACGTCTTCCACGTCACCAGCGTCGGCACCTTCGAGGACGGGTTGTCGACGCTGCAGCTGCGCGGTCGCCCCGACTTCGCGCGGCTCGACGCCGTGGTTTCCGCGCTCCGGGCCGAGCGGGAGAACCGGTTCCGCCCGGCCACGGACTCGCTGGTGGTGTCGTCGTGGAACGGCTGGACCATCTCCTCGCTCATCACCGGGGCCTTCGTGTTCAACGAACCTGGCTGGCTCGCCCTGGCCGAGCGCGCCGCGCGCCACTTGATGGAGGTGCACGTCGTCGACGGCACGCTGCGCCGTTCTTCGCGCGACGGCGTGGTGGGCGAGTCCATCGGCAGCGCTGAGGACTTCGGCGCGGTGGCGGAAGCCTTCGCCCTGCTGGCCGGTGCCACCGGAGACGCGGCGTGGCTACGGGCCGCGGAGGCTCTGGTCGACCAGGCGGTCGAGCTGTTCGGCCACGACGACGGCGGCTTCTATGACGGCGTCGAGACGGGGCTGTTCACGCGCCCACGCACGCTCACCGACAACGTGACTCCCAACGGCACCTCCGCGCTGATCTTGGCGCTGCGGGTGGTGGGCCTGCTGGCGGAGCGTCCTGAGCTGATCGAGCGCGCCGACCGTGCCGCCAAGTCGACCTGGCAGACCCTGCACGACACCCCGCGCTTCGCCGGTTCCGCGCTGGCCGACCTGCTGATCGCCGACGAGGCCCGCCGCGGCCTGAAGCCCGCCACCGCCGTCGTGGTGGTGGACGACCCCTTCGACGAGCTGGCTAGAGCTACCTGGCGGATGGCGCCGGCGGGATCGGCGATCCTCGTCGGGGCAGCGGGCACGCAGGGCTTCGGCAGCCATTTCGACGCTCGCGAGCGCCGGGGTACGTATGTCTGCCGTGGCACGGTCTGCTTCGATCCTGTCGACGACTACAACGACCTGAAGACCCCGCTCTGGAGCCGGGTTTAGGGGCCCTTCGAGACGATCTCCGCTGGCTCTTCCAGCCTCGAATATAGCGCTGGCTATCTGGCGCGGCGTGTACCTATGGCACAGGCCGCGCCAGATAGCCAGCGTTATCCGCGCCAGTGGGCTTTCGCCGCCATAGCGCACCAACAAGAATCGGTGATCAGTCCTCGAGCATCTCGGTGACCAGGGCGGCGATCGCGGACCGCTCCGAGCGCATCAGGTTGATGTGGGCGAACAGAGGATTGCCCTTGAGCTTCTCGATCACCGCGACCACGCCGTCGTAGCGGCCGACGCGAAGGTTGTCGCGCTGGGCGACGTCGTGGGTCAGCACCACGCGGGCGTTCTGGCCGATGCGCGACAGCACGGTGAGCAGCACGTTGCGCTCCAGCGACTGCGCCTCGTCGACGATCACGAAGGCGTCGTGCAGCGAGCGGCCGCGGATGTGGGTGAGGGGGAGCACCTCGATCATCTCCTGGGCTATCAGCTCGTCGATCACGTACTTGCTCGCCACTGAGCTGAGCACGTCGAACACGGCCTGGCCCCAGGGCTGCATCTTCTCGTCGGCGTTGCCCGGGAGGTAGCCGAGTTCCTGGCCACCGACGGCGTAGACCGGGCGGAACACCATCACCTTCTCGTAGATCCGCTGCTCGAGCACCAGCTCGATGCCGGCGCTGAGCGCCAGCGCCGACTTGCCGGTTCCGGCCCGGCCGCCGAGCGAGACGATGCCGATGCTGTCGTCCATCAGCAGTTCCAGGGCGACGCGCTGCTCGGCGGAGCGTCCACGGATGCCGAACACCTCGCGGTCTTGGCGCAGTTTCTCGACGGATCCGTCGGGGAGCTTGCGGCAGAGAGCTGTTGAGTTGGGGCCCTTCAGCACGACGCCGGCGTGCACGGGCGCCCTCTCGACGGCGTCGTCGACGTAGGCGAGTCGGCCCTCGTGATGCAGCTCGGACACCAGATCGGCGGTGACGTCGACCTCCAGCATCCCGCCCCACCCGGCCTCGCGGGGGAGTTGGCTGCGGTACTCCTCGGCCGTGATGCCCAGCACGGAGGCCTTGATCCGCAGCGGCACGTCCTTGCTGACCAGCGCGACATCGTGGCCCTCCTCGGCAAAGCTCGCGGCGACGGCCAGAATCAGGGTGTCGTTGCTCGCCTGCCGGAATCCCGGCGGCAGGATCTCCGGCGTCATGTGCGTCAGATCCACCTCGAGCGTGCCGCCGCGGTCGTTGATCGTCAGCGGCTGGTCGAGGCGCCCGTGCTGACGTCGCAGCTCGTCGAGCAGGCGCAATGCGGTGCGGGCGAAGTAGCCCAACTCGTGATGATGGCGCTTGGCCTCGAGCTCCGTCAGCACGACGAGCGGCAGGATCACCCGGTGCTCGTCGAAGCGCTGGAACGCCTTCGGGTCGGACAGTAGGACAGAAGTGTCCAGGACGTAGATGCGTTGTCCCTCCATGACCCGACGATACTCCTAGCCAGGAGTGAGCTCAGGCCCTAACTGAAGACGGCCAGCCAGATGGCGATGAGGTGGCAGAGGGCGGCGACGATGGTGCAGGCGTGGAACACCTCGTGGAAGCCGAAGCGTCGGGCGTTGGCTCCCGGCCATTTCAGGGCGTAGGCCACGGCACCCAGCGAGTAGACGACGCCGCCGACGGCGATGAGGACCACCACGGCAGGGCCACCGGAGGCCCAGAAGGCGGGCAGCCATCCGACGGCAGCCCAGCCCATGCCGACGTACAGCAGTGTGTACAGCCAACGCGGGGCGCCCAGCCAGGTGGTGCGGAAGATGACACCGAGGACGGCCATCGACCAGACCAGGATCAGCAGGGTCGCCTGCGGTCGCCCGTCCAGCATGGCGAGCGTCAGCGGCGTGTAGCTGCCGGCGATGAACAGAAAGATGTTGGAGTGGTCCATCCGACGCAGCACCGCCTCCATGCGGGGGCCCCAGGTGCCGCGGTGGTAGACGGCGCTGGTTCCGAACAGCAGCACGGCCATCAAGGTGTAGACCGCGCATCCGATGCGCGCCTCCAGCGTGGGGGCGACAGCCGTGAGGACCAGCCCGGCGATGAGGATCAGCGGCACCATGCCCAAGTGCAGCCAGCCGCGCATGGCCGGCTTGGCCGGGGGTGCGGCCTGGGCGATCGTGTGCTCGGTCAAGGTGGTCATGTCCTACCTACGCTTCCGTAACTTACGGTACCGTAGGTTACGCCAGTTGGGCCTGAAATCAAAGTCTCTGCGCGGGAGATCTCCATGGCCACGTGCCATCCGCCTCGGAAGCTCTTGGTCGCGCTAGTCTGGTCGGCATGACAGCCGCTGGGGAGTTCGTGGGCCGGTTCTGGCCGCCCAGCTTCCTGTACTCGGGGTACGAGAAGAAGATCCTTTCGCACCTCGACGCCGACCGGCTCCCGCGTCACGTCGCGGTGCTCGCCGACGGCAACCGTCGCTGGGCCCGGATGAATGCGCCGGGGGAGCCGTTGGTCGCCGGCTACCGAGCCGGTGCCGTGAAGCTGCTGGACTTCGTCGAATGGTGCGACGAGGTGGGCATCCAAGTGGTGACCCTCTGGGTGCTCAGCACCGACAACCTGGCCCGCTCCGAAGCGTCCGAGCTCGCGCCGTTGCTGGGTGTGATCGAGCAACTCGTCGACGACCTGGCCACCCGGGGCACGTGGCGGGTCCGCGCGGTCGGTGCGCTCGACCTGCTGCCGGCGGAATGCGCCGAGAAGCTGGCCGCGTCGGCCTCCCGCACGGAGGGCGCGGACGGAATGCAGGTCAACGTGGCGGTGTCCTACGGAGGCCGGCACGAGCTGCGCGACGCCGTCCGCTCACTGCTCGCCCAGCGCGCGGCGGAGGGCGCCACGCTGGACGAAGTGGCGGAGACCCTCGAGATCGACGAGATCTCCGAGCACCTCTACACCAAGGGCCAGCCCGATCCCGACCTGATCATCCGCACCTCCGGCGAGCAACGGCTCTCTGGCTTCCTGCTCTGGCAGTCGGCGCACAGCGAGTTCTATTTCTGCGAGGCGTTGTGGCCCGACTTCCGCCGCGTCGACTTCATCCGGGCACTCCGCGCCTACACGCAGCGGGAGCGGCGATTCGGCCGATAGCCTCGGCTGCGGCACGATAGGGGCATGGCAGCACCGCACGGTATGAAGGGCAACAGCCGCGACATGGTCATCTCGATGGTCGTGCTGATCGTCCCCGTGCTGCTGATCACCTGGTTCTTCACCCGTACACCCGCTCCGGAGGTGGAGACGGTGGACGTCGCTCCGGTGCTCGCGCAGGCTCAGGAGGAGTCGCCGTATCCGGTGCTCCGGCCCGCCGGACTGCCGGCCGACTGGCAGCCGGTGCGAGCGGCATGGGCCGCCGACGGCGAACGCTGGATCACCGGGGAGCCGGCGGTCGGCAACTCCTGGCAGCTGGGCTACATGGCCCCCAATGACATCTACGTCGGCCTGCAGCAACGAGATCGCGCCATCCCGAGCTTCATCACCTGGGTGACGCGCGAGGGCCTGAAGGAAGAGGGGTCGCTCGACGCCGCGGGCCTCACTTGGGACAGGTATGTCTCGCACGACGGTCGCACCCGAAGCCTGATCGCAGAGACCGACGACGTGGTGGCCGCCATCACCGGCGACACCGACTACACGCAGCTTGAGGCCTTCGCCACGACGCTGACCAGCCAGGCTGCGGACTAGTCCGTTTGCCGCGCCCTGGCTACCTGCTCGCGGGCGCCGTCGAGGAAGCCTTGGCAGACGCCGGCCAACTCCTCGCCGCGTTTCCACAGGGCCATCGACTCGGCCAGTGACACCCCGCCTGACTCCAGTGTGCGCACCACCTGGGCGAGTTCGTCGCGGGCGGCCTCATAGGTGAGTTCCTCACTCATGGGAGTCCTCTCTTCCGGCATGCGGGATGGCGTCGACGACGTCGAGCGTGAGTTCGCCGTCGGCGAGGTAGGCGTGGATGCGCGATCCGGGCTTCGCGTCGTCCACGACGGAGACCGAGCGCCGGTCGTCATCAACGAGCACCGCGTAGCCGCGCTCCAGCGTGGCCTTGGGCGACATCGCGCGGATAGCGCCCAGGTGGGTGCGCAGCGTCGCCTGCTCGTCGGCGAGCCGGCGGTCGATGGAGGTGGTCAGCCGATGACGAAGCAACTCGAGCCGGTCGTAGTGGGCGATGAAGGCGCTGGTGGGATCCACCATGACGGGGCGTGCGCGCAGCTCGTCGAGGTGACGCTGGGCGGCGTCGAGTTGCGACGAGACGGCGCGGCGGAGCCGGTTCCTCGCATCTCGGATCAGGGCGGCCTCCTCGGCGACGTCAGGCACCACGCGCTTGCCGGCGTCGGTGGGGGTGGAGGCGCGGACATCCGCGACGAAGTCGATCAGCGGCACGTCGCGTTCGTGTCCGATCGCCGAGATCACTGGTGTCATGGCCTCGGCCACCGCGCGCACCACACCCTCGTCGGAGAAGGGCAGCAGATCTTCGAGCGCTCCGCCGCCGCGGGCGACGATGATCACGTCGATGTCCGGATCCTCGTCGAGATCTGAAAGGGCGTCGATCACCGACGCGGCCGCGCGAGGGCCCTGGACCAGTGCATAGCGGGTGCGGATCTGCGCGGCGGGCCAGCGCCTGGTGACGGTGGTGATCACGTCGCGTTCGGCGTCGGAGTCTTTGCCCGTGACCAGGCCGATCACCCCGGGGAGCAGTGGCGGCCGGCGCTTACGGTAGGCCTCGAAGAGCCCCTCGGCCTGGAGCTTGCGCTTGAGCTGCTCGAGCTGTGCCAGCAGTCGGCCCTCGCCCGCGACCCGCAGTTCCAAGCACTCGAAGCTGAGCTGCCCGCTGCGCTCCCATACGCGAGGACGAACCCGAGCGACCACTTGGGAACCCTCCGGCAGTGGGCCGGCCGCGTCGAGCACGTAGGCGGTGGTGGTGACCTGCACCGACGACTCGGTGAGCCGGTCGCGGAAGGTGAGGAACTGCGTCGGTGCGCTGCGGCGCTTGATCTCCACCACCTGGGCCTCCACCCAGACCTCGCCCAGGCGGCCCACCCAGTCGCGCACGGCCAGGATGATCCGGCCGAGCGGCTGCGGCTGCTCCGGCGAACTGGTCAGCGCCATCGGGATCTCCGGCGCGATGAGCGGATCATGCAGCCGAAGCTATCAGCAGATAGGGACATTCTGCGGAACCTCTTAGACTGGGGCGCATGACTGACCAGACGGGCAAGAGGGTGGTGGTGGCCGCGCCGCGCGGCTACTGCGCGGGCGTCGAGCGTGCCGTGGTAACGGTAGAGAAGGCGCTGGATCTCTATGAGGGGCCCGTCTACGTACGCAAGCAGATCGTGCACAACAAGCACGTCGTGGAAGACCTCGAGGCGCGCGGCGCGATCTTCGTCGACGAGCTCGACGAGATCCCCCAGGGGGCGACGGTGGTGTTCTCCGCGCACGGCGTCTCGCCGGCGGTGCATGCCGAGGCGGCCGAGCGCAGCCTGAAGACCATCGACGCCACCTGCCCGCTGGTCACCAAGGTGCATCACGAGGCCAAGCGCTTCGCCAAGGACGGCACCAAGATCTTGCTGATCGGCCACGCCAACCACGAAGAGGTCGAGGGCACCATGGGTGAGGCGCCGGAGATGACCACTCTGGTGGAGCGTCCCGAGGACGTCGAGAAGCTCGAACTTCCCGACGCCACGAACGTCGCGTGGCTGTCGCAGACCACCTTGTCGGTGGACGAGACCATGGAGACGGTCACCCGGCTGCGCCAGAAGTTCCCGCTGCTGATGAACCCCCCGTCAGATGACATCTGCTACGCGACGCAGAACCGCCAGCTCGCGGTCAAGCAGATCGCCGGCGGCGGCTGCGACCTGATGATCGTCGTCGGCTCCAAGAACTCGTCCAACTCGGTGCGGCTGGTGGAGGTGGCGCTGGAGGCCGGCGCCAAGGCGTCCTACCGCGTCGACAATGCGGGGGAGATCGACGAGGCGTGGCTGGAGGGCGTCGAGAGCGTCGGCGTCACCAGCGGCGCGTCGGTGCCGGATGAGCTGGTGCAGGGCGTGCTGGAGTTCCTGCGCGAGCGCGGCTATCCCGAGGCCGTCGAGGAGCGCCTGACGGAGGAGACCCTCCAGTTCGCGCTGCCTCCGGAGCTGCGTAAGGATCTCCGCCGTTCCGTGAAGCACTGATCCGCGCTCTTTTCGAGGCTCGTCCCTCGCACCTCAAAGAGCGTCATCGGCGCTCTGTGAAGCACTGATCCGCGCTCTTTTCGAGGCTCGTCCCTCGCTCCTCAAGGAGCGCAGGTGGTCACACCAGGAACTGGAAGTAGGGGGAGTCGTAGGCGACCTCGTGGATGTGCATGCCCGACTCCTCGAGCCTCAGCAGGAGGAACGGATAGTCGGTGGGATTGCCCAGCTCGATGCCGACCAGCGCGGGGCCGGTCTCGCGGTTGCTGCGCTTCACGTATTCGAAGTAGGTGATGTCGTCGTCGGGGCCGAGCACGTTGTCGAGGAACGAGCGCAGAGCGCCGGGCTGCTGAGGGAAGTCGACGAGGAAGTAGCGCTTGCGTCCCTCATGGATCAGCGAGCGTTCCACCACCTCGGCATAGCGCGCCACGTCATTGTTGCCGCCGGAGACGATGGTGAGCACGCGCGACCCGTGGGCGATCTGGGCGCGCGGACCGACGCCGCCGGTGGGCAGGGCCGACGGGGCCAGCGCGCCGGCGGGCTCGGCGATGATGCCGTCGGTCTGATAGAGGTCGAGCATCTCCGTGCACACCTGGCCCTCGGGCACGCGGATCAGCTCCACCTGGGCCTCACGGATGGCCTGGAACGTGAAGTCGCCCACCTGCGCGACGGCGGCGCCGTCGACGAAGGTCTCGATCTCCGGCAGCTTGACCGGGCGTCCGGCCGAGATGGCGGCGGCCACGCACGGCGCGCCCTCGGGCTCGACGCCGATGATGCGCACCTCGGGATGCGTGTGACGCAGCCATGCGGCCGCGCCGGAGAGCAGACCACCGCCGCCGACCGGGATGACCACCACGTCGGGCACGAAGCCGAGCTGCTCGAAGGCCTCGACGATCACCGTGGCTTGCCCGGCGACGATACGCGGATGGTTGAACGCCGGAACCGAGACGCGGCCCGTTTCGGCGGCGTAGGCCCGCGATGCTTCCATGGCGGCGTCATAGGTGGAGCCCATCAGCTTCAGCTCGACGTGGCCCTGGCCGATCGCCAGGATGCGGTCGCGCTTCTGTCTGGGCGTGGTGCGCGGCACGAAGATGGTGGCGTGGATGCCCAGCGCCGCGCAGCTGAAGGCCACGCCCTGAGCGTGGTTGCCCGCGGAGGCGCAGACGACGCCGGCGCGCTTGTCCTGCTCGCTCAGCTGAGACATCAGGTTGTAGGCGCCGCGCAGCTTGTAGGAGCGCACCGGTTGGAGATCCTCGCGCTTCACCCACACGTCGCATCCGGTAGCTGCGGAGAGACGCTGATTGCGCTGCACGGGGGTGTGCTCGGCAACGCCGCTGAGGCGTCGCCGGGCCTCGGCGATCTCCGGTACCAGATCTGTCAGGATGCTCACCGCACCATTTCTACCACTCCGGGACGCGGTAGCTCGGTCAGCCCGCCGACGGGCTGACGTCGCGTCGGTCGGCTAGTTTGGCCAGCTCCGCGATCTGCATTCTTTCCTCCTCGTAGGCGAGCATTTCCGGTACGGCC
This sequence comes from Tessaracoccus caeni, assembly GCF_029211185.1. Classification (GTDB taxonomy): domain Bacteria; phylum Actinomycetota; class Actinomycetes; order Propionibacteriales; family Propionibacteriaceae; genus Arachnia; species Arachnia caeni. The sequence continues at coordinate 36,345 of NZ_JARGDO010000013.1, read as the reverse complement.
GGCGTGCGGACCGGCTCGTCGATAGGGTCCAGCTTCTTCAGCTCCGTGTCGGCCACGCGGAGATCGTTGAAGCGGCGGGCCGACACCATGACGCGCGACTCCAACGAACTGACGGCGCTGTTGTACGCGCGCACCGATGAGGTGAGCGAGCGGCCGAGCTTGTCGACGTGGGCGCCCATGGTGCTCAGGCGATCGAACAGCTCGCGTCCCAGGCGAATCACCTCGGACGCCGACTCGGCCAGCTCCGTCTGACGCCATCCGTGCGAGATGGTGCGCAGCAGGGGGATGAGCAGCCCTGGCGACGCCAGCACGACGTCGTGTGTGGCCGCGTAGTCGTGCAGATCGGGCAGTGCCTCCAGCGCGAGTCGTAGGAACTCGTCGCTGCCGAGGAACAGAACGACGAAATCCGGCGAGCGCTGATCGAGCTGCCAGTAGGACTTGGAGCCCAGCTGCTCGATATGGGTCTTCACATGCGTGGCGAACCGCGCGATGTGCGCGCGCTGAGTGGTTTCGTCGTCGGTGTTGTAGGCGTCGAGGATGGCGGCCAAGGGCACCTTGGAATCGACGAAGACCACCCGCGAGTCCGGCAGGTTGACCCGCATGTCGGGGCGGAACCGACTGCCGTCGGAGGCGGTGTAGGTCTGCTGGTCGTCGAAGTCGCAGCGTGCTGTGAGGCCGGAGATCTCGACGATGCGTCGCAGGCTCTGCTCGCCCCACGCCCCGCGCACCTGTGGCGTGCGTAGCGCCGTGGCCAGGCTGAGTGCCTCCCTGCGCACCGACTCACCGGAGTCCTGCACCTGGCGTACCTGCTGGGACAGCTCGGCGGACAGCCGGGCGCGTTCCTTCTCCACCTCGGTGAGGCGAGCGGTGAGCGTCTTGAGGTTTTCTGCCAGTGGCTCTACCAGTTGTTGAGTGGCGGCCATCCTGGCCTCCGCGGTCCTGTCGGCCTTTGCCGATTGGGCCTCCAAAGAGCGCTGTGACAACAGTGCGAACTGATCGGCCATCGCGGCGCGGTCTGCTTTCAGTTCGTCGGCCAACCGGACGGCCGCGTCGCGCTCTGCCGTCGCCTTGGCCTGGGCCGTACGGGCATCGGCTTGTGCCCCCGAGGAGGACAAGCGGGCGAACAGATAGCCGACGACGCCACCGACCAGTAACGCGACGAGGAGGAGCACGAGGCTGATTGTGTCCATGTCCCAAGCCTCTCAGGCACCTCTGACAAAACGGTCGGAGGTGCGTGTGCGACTGGGGCTCAGCCCTGACGACGCCGGAGCCGCAGCTCCTCCAGCTCCTTGCGCTCGCGCTTGGTGAGGCTGTGGATGCCCTCCGCACTTATCTTTGCGAGAAGCTGATCCAGCCGTTCCTCGTCGCTGGCCCGACGGCGTTCCTGACGGCTGGGAGCAGCAGGTTGCTGCGCGGCATGCGAGCGGGTGCGCTGCGGGCGCGGGGCGCCGCTGGGCAGCCAGTCGTAGGCGCTGAGCAGGCCCACCCGTCGCGCGCCGAGTGCCACGAACACCAGAGAGACAGCCGTGGCGATCAGCGCGCCCCAGGCGCCCATCACGAGCATCTGCAGCGTCTGGAGACCGAGGATGAAGGCCCCGAACACCCATGCCGGGATGTTGAAGAAGAATCGGGCCCGAGGGAACTCCGCGATCCACAGCAGCAGGATCAGGAACTGCACCTGGCCCACGCCGGCGAGCCCACCGACGGTGGTCAGAACCAATCCGAAGATGCCGGTCGTGACCGTGAGCGTGGCCCAGATGGTCACATAGAGCCGCATCATCCGGTCGCGGCCGAGGTTGCTCTCCAGCATCGAGCCGAAGTACCAGAGCATCAGGAAGGTGAGCAGGCTCCAGATCGTCAGTTCTCCGGCCAGCGGCCAGGTCACGATCCGCCAGAACTGGAGCTGGAACAAGCTCGACGCGTCGAAGTAGAGGGCGAGGCGCAGATCGCCCGAGAAAGTGCACGCCAACGCCCCGATGGCGCCCAGCAGCACGACCAGCATCGTCGACGTGACATGGAGTTTTCCGACGCGGAACCAGTAGTCGCCGCTGGCTTGGGGCTGGAAGGGGCTGCTCACGTGTACCAGGGTGTCATGCTTCGACCCCCGATGCGAGCCTTGCCCACCCTCAAAGATGTCAGGGAGCACCGTTATGAGGTTCCGCAGGTAGGTGGCACCTACTGCGGCGCACTGGATGGCGACCTGGCTTCGTTGTCGAACTCACTGGCATGACCCGATGGCAGTTTCGTTCTCCGTCTTGCCAGGTCATCCATCCAGCACGTCCTCGCTACGGCACCACCTACCTGCGGAACCTCTATCTTGGACAGATGCACCCCGACGCACGTTCCCACATCCAAGATTTGGCCGACTTCGTCGTCGCCTCGCCCACCTCGTATCACGCGGCGTCCCAGATCGCTCGCAGATTGAGCGCCGCAGGGTTCCGGAGCGTGGATGAGAGGCTGCCCTTCGGGGTTCCTGGTGGGCGTTGCTTCGTCGTTCGGCACGGTGCGGTGATCGCGTGGGTGGCGCCCGAGGAGCTCGCCGACGACGCAGAGCTGCGGATCGTCGGCACGCACACTGATTCTCCCGCGTTCAAGGTGAAGCCGCTTCCCGCGCTCGGCGCAGCCGGTTGGGCACAGGTGGGCGTCGAGATCTACGGTGGTCCGCTGTTGAACTCGTGGCTCGACCGCGACCTCGGCATCGCCGGCCGGCTCGTCACCCGCGACGGCTCGGTGCACCTGGTGCGCTCCGGTGCCATCGCTCGCATCGCGCAGCTGGCCATCCATCTCGATCGCGGCGCCAACGACGGGTTGAAGCTCGATCGGCAGGCTCACCTCCAGCCCATCCTCGGTGCAGGTGCCGACGTCGACCTGCTGGCCCACCTCGCTGAGCTGGCCGGCATCGAGGCCGACGACGTGGTGGCGCACGACCTCCACACCTTCGACACCCAGCGTCCGCAGGTGATCGGCATCGCCGGGGAGTTCCTGGCCTCAGGGCGCCTGGACAACCTGGCCTCGACCCACGCGGCGCTGACGGCCATCGAATCCGCCGAGCAGGGTCGCGATGTGACGGTCTTCGCAGCCTTCGACCATGAGGAGGTCGGCTCGGCCACCACGTCGGGCGCCGCCGGCCCGTTCCTCGAGGATGTCGTCGTCAGGCTTGCCGCCGCCTACGGGCTGGGAGTCGACGCGACGAGGGCCTTGCTGGCCCGTTCGTCGTGCATCTCGGCCGACTGCGGGCACCTCGTGCACCCCAACTACGTCTCGCACCACGACCCGGTGGCCCGCCCGCAGCCCAACCGTGGCCCGCTGCTGAAGGTCAACGCCCAGCAGCGCTACGCCACCGACGCCGTGGGTGCGGGGATCTGGGCGGCAGCCTGCGAACGTGCAGGCGTGCCCACCCAGACTTTCGTCTCGAACAACGACGTGCCCTGCGGCTCCACGATCGGCCCGATCACCGCGACGCGGCTCGGCATCACGACGGTCGACGTCGGAGCCGGGCTGCTCAGCATGCACTCGGCCCGAGAGCTGATCGGCGTCGACGATGCGTGGTACCTCGCGCGGGCGATCGAGTCCTACTGGAGCTAAGAGATCCCGCCAATAGGTACCACCTACTGGCGGAATCTCTAACTCGCCCGTAACTGTCGCTGCGCCCGTACCTCAGCGACCGTGAGAGTTGCGCGGCACGACGATCACCGGCACGGGGGAGTGCCGGGTGATCTTCGACGCGGTGCCGCCGAGGAACACACCGATGGCTCCCATCGTGCGGCTGGAACCGACGACCAGCACGTCGCCCCAGTCCCAGTCGACGTCGGCGAGCGCCTCGTGCCAGGTCGATCCGCGTCCGAAGGCAGGTGGCAGCTGCTCGGGTGGGTGAGGGAGTCCGGCCAGAGTGGAGCTCAGATCCGTGGCGATCTCGCGCAGTTCCGCCGCCCAGGTGTCCACCACGTCGTTCTCCGTGCCTTCGCCCAGGCTGCTCGTGACGGGTGGGGCTGAGTGCACCGCGAACGACACCAGGCGCACGCTGGCGCCCACGCTCGATGCGACCGACCCGGCGAACGACACCATGGCGGCCTCGTCGGCCCCGCCGATGAAGCCGATGCTTACGCGAGGAACCCTGCGATTGTCGGGCGCCGTGTATCCGTGCGGGGCCACCGCGATGGGCACCGAGGAACTGTGCATCAGGCGCTCGGTGACGCTGCCAAGGGCGACGAAGCCCAGAGAGCCGGTGCTCGACGAGCCCAGCACCAGCAGTGGCGCGTCGAACTCCTTCGCGGCGGCGAGCAGGCCCTCGGAGATGGATGGCGACGTGCGCACCACCGTCTGGCAGGGGACATCGTCCGGGAGCGACTCCCTGATGGTGGCGAGAGTTCCCTCGGCGAGTTCGTGGAGGTAGTTCAGGTAGTCGCGGTCCACCTGCAGGGCGCGTCCCCGCCACGGCGTCGGAACGACAGCCACCACAACCATGTCCGTGCCCCCTGCGCGCGCGAGCAGCGTGGCCAGTGCCACGCCCTCGTGCGCCTCATGGGCCGGGGAAACACCGACGACGATGCTCACGAACCTGCTCCCGCCTTGTTGAGGACCGAGTGCTTCCGACCGTAGACGAAGTAGTAGGCCAGAACGATGACGGTCCAGATGAGGAACACGTAGATGGTGACGGGACGCAGATCCTTGATGATCCAGGCACAGCCGGCGATCGAGAGGATCGGGGTGATCGGGTACAGCGGCACCTTGAATCCGCGCGGCAGGTCGGGCTCGCGGCGACGCAGCACCATCACGCCGACGGACACCACGATGAAGGCCACGAGCGTTCCGATGCTGGTCATCTCGGCAAGGAAGTTCAGCGGCACGACACCCGACAGCAGCGCGATCAGGACGCCGCAGATGATGGTGTTCGGCACGGGGGTGAGCGTGCGCGGGTTCACCTTGTGGAAGATCGGCGGCATCATGCCGTCGCGCGACATGGTGAACAGGATGCGGGTCTGGCCGTACAGCACCACCAGGGTGACGCTGAAGATGGAGATGATGGCGCCCGCGGCGATGACGGTGCCGGGCCAGGTGGATCCCGTGATGTTCTGCAGGATGGTGGAGAGGCCGGCCTTCTGGCCCTCGAACTCCGTCCAGGGCTGGGCACCCACGGCCACCACCGCGATCAGGATGTAGATGGCCGTCACGACGACGAGCGCTCCCATCAGGGCGAGCGGCAGGTTTCGCTGAGGATTCTTCGCCTCCTCGCCGGCGGTGGCGATCACGTCGAGGCCGATGAACGAGAAGAAGATGATGCCGGCGCCGAGCGTGACTCCGGAGAGGCCGTGCGGCATGAAGTCGGCGAAGTGGTCGACGTTCCAGCCGAAGATGCCGATCGCGGCGAACAATGCGAGTACGCCGATCTTGATGAACACCATGATGGTGTTCACCGTCGTGGACTCGCTCACGCCGCGGATCAGCAGCAGCATGCACAGCAGTACCAGGATCACGGCCGGCAGATTGATGATGCCGCCCTGCTCGGGAGACAGCGACAGGGCATCAGGTAACTGGAACCCGAAGAGATTGCCGAGGAACTGGTTGAGGTACTCCGACCAGCCGACGGCGACCGCCGCGGTGGACACTCCGTACTCCAGCATCAGACAGGCGGCCACTGCCATGGCGGGCAGTTCGCCGAGCGTCGCGTAGGCGTAGGAGTAGGACGAGCCGGACACCGGCACCGAACTGGCGAGTTCGGCGTAGCAGATGGCGGTGAGACCGGCGACGACGCCCGCGATCATGAACGAGACGAGTACGGCCGGTCCGGCGAAAGGCACGGCCTGGTTGAGCACGAAGAAGATGCCGGTGCCAACCGTGCCGCCGATGCCGAGCATCATCAAGGGCAGCAGGCCCAAGGTGCGTTTCAGGCTGTCCGGGCCTTCACTGTCGCCCGTGAAAGGGGCGACGGGCTTCTTGCGGAAGAGCTCTTGGGTGAGTGTGCTCATGGGACGCCTCTCGTGGTCGATTCCGGAATTCTGGCACCGCAAGCCTGATCGTGGAGAGGCGTCCACGAGGTTAACGGGAAGTTAATGAGGTTGAATGGGCCCATCTCGCGGGAGTCGCTAGTCTTCGTCGAGGATCTACGAGAAGGAGAAGCGACGTGACCACAGCGCAGAAAGCCGCCTTCGTGCGGCGCCCCAGCCCGCGACTGTCCGAGGGGCTGGTGACGCACATCGAGCGCAGCGACGATGTCGATGCCGATCTGGCGCTGACCCAGTGGGAGGGTTACGTCGATGCTCTGCGTGAGGCCGGCTACGAGATCCACGAGGTGGAGCCGGTGCCGGATTGCCCCGACGGTGTGTTCATCGAGGACACGATGGTGGTCGCCGAGGATCTGGCCGTGATCACCCGGATCGGCGCCCCGTCGCGGACTCCCGAGCATCCCACGGCGCGCGCGGCGGCCGAGGCCATGGGCCTGCGCGTGGTGGAGCTCACCGAAGCGCCGGTCGACGGCGAGATCGTGCTGGACGGAGGCGATCTGCTGAAGGTGGGCGACGTCGTCTACGCCGGCGTGGGTGGACGCACCACCGAGGCCGGCGCCGCCGCGCTTCGCCACCACTTGGCCACCGTGGGCCGGAAGGTGGTCTCGGTGCCGATCGCCAAGACGCTGCACCTCAAGAGCCAGGTGACCGCGCTGCCCGATGGCACCGTGATCGGCTACGAGCCGCTGGTCGACGATCCCGACTTCTGGCCCAGCTTCCTGGCCGTGCCGGAGGCCGAGGGCGCCCACGTCGTCGTGACGGGGACCAACTCGGTGCTGATGTCGGCCGATGCCCCGCAGACCACCGCGCTGCTGCGCGAGCGCGGGCTCGACGTGACGACGGTGCCGATCAGCGAGTTCGAGAAGCTCGAGGGCTGCGTCACCTGCCTCTCTGTCCGTCTCCACGACGCCGACTGAGGAGCCCGACCCTGCTGCGAGGTATTATGTAGGCACGTACCTACGATGGAGGTGTGTCATGACGAGCATGATGACATCCCGTGACCTCAACCGAGATGTGAGCGCGGCCAAGCGGGCGGCAAATGATGGCCCCGTGATCATCACCGACCGGGGCGAGCCCGCCTATGTCTTGTTGGCTATCGATGACTACCGACGTCTCAAAGACCATCGCACCATCGTCGACGTCCTGCGGATGGACGAGCCCGACATTGTGTTCGAGCCCGTCGTGCTTCGTGACTTGCCCAGGGCGGCCGAGTTGTGAGGTACCTGCTCGATACCAACGTCATCAGCGAACTCCGTAAGCGCCACGGTGTAGCCGATAGGAACGTCGTCGAGTGGGCCAGCGGGCAAGATGCCGATCATCTGTTCATCAGCGTGATTTCGGTGATGGAGATAGAACTCGGCATCAGGCTTGTTGAGCGTCGTGATCACGCTCAGGGCGTCGTGCTGCGTACCTGGTTCGAGCGCGCCGTGCTGGAGGATCTGGTCGACCGGATTCTGCCGGTAAGCCTCGATATTGCCCTCCGAACAGCGGCGCTTCATGTTCCGAACCCGCGGCCCGAGCGTGACGCATATATCGCGGCCACCGCTCTGAGTCATGGTCTGACGGTGGTTACCCGCAACATCGCAGACTTCGAGTCCACCGGCGTCCGCCTGTTCAACCCGTGGCAGGAGAAGTAGGCACTGTCGCCAGCCTGAAGGCCGGGTGGACTTCACAAGAGATAGCTGGAACGGCCGTGATGGTCGGCCCGGGAGCTTAGGGTGAACCATGACACTCAGCATTGGCATGGTCACCATCGATTCTTCCAAACCCAAGCCCCTGGCCGTCTGGTGGTCCGAGCGCCTGGGCGCACCGATCGTCGAGGAGAACGAGGGATGGTTCATCATGATCGGCTCGACGCCGATGATGGCCATCCAGCACGTCGAAGATCCGACGCCCGGCAAGAACCGTATCCACCTCGATCTCGTCACCGAGGATCTCGACGCCACTCGCGATGAACTGCTTGCCGCCGGTGCGACCCTCGTGGCCGAGCGCGGCGACGCCTCGTTCCGTTGGGTGACGCTGGCCGATCCGCAGGGCAACCAGTTCTGCGTCGCCAAGCACTGACGCCGAGGCTTGCCCCGTCAGACCCTGCCCATAGGCTCGTCTCAATGAACGCGACCGGCGCCCTGCCGGTCTTTCGAGGGGAGAACCCATGACCACCGATCTGACTATCGCCGGGCCTTGGTCCGAGCCCACGATCATCGAGATCGATGCCCTGCCGTTGGTGGTCGTGCGCCACGAGGGCGTGCGCATCGGCGATCTGCGCGGCATCTTCGACTCCTGCTTCGGTCCCGTCCAGAAGGTCGCGGGTGAGGCCGGATTGTCGCTGACCGGTCCGGCCTATGCCGTCTATGAGGGCGATCCGATGGACGTCTTCAACCTGGAGGTGGGCCATCCGGTCGACCGCCCGCTGCCTGAGGCACTGGAGATCGATGGCGTCCGCGTCATCCCCAGTGAACTTGCGGCCGGACGCTACGCGCTGCTGACCCACATCGGTCCGTACGACGGGTTGGGCAACGCCTGGGGCCACCTGATGGGCTGGGTGGGGGAACAGCACCTTGCGCCCGGGGCACGCTACGGCGAGATCTACGTCACGGAGCCGACGCCCGACGCTGACGCCAGTCAGTTGCGCTCAGACCTGTTCCTCAGCCTCCGCTGACCCGGCACCCGGAGCCGGGCGCGGCACCGAGATGGTGACCACGCCCGACTCCAGGTCGAGCGGCTTCGGTCCCGGCGCCCCATCCGGCGCCTCGACGACGAGGATCTTCTCCAGATCCTTCTGGCGCCGGGTGTACTCCATCCCGGGATTGAAGATGGTGAAGATGTCCGACATGGAGCAAGCCTACGTCGTCGAGGAGATCTCGTAGGGAGTGGCTATCCGGTGTTCTGCAGGCCGGCGGAGACGCCGGAGACCGAGAGCAGCAGCAGGTGCTCCCATTCCTTGCCGATCTGTTCGGCTGCGTCGGAGCGCAGTACGCGCAGGGCTCGCAGCTGGAGGAGCGAGAGCACGTCGACGTACGGGGCGCGCAGGTCGACGGCGGTGCTCAGGGCGGGCCGGTTGGCCAGCAGGGCGTCGCCCCCCACGATCCGGATCAACCACGAGCGGGTCAGCTCCATCTCGTCCAGCACCAGCTCGGTGAAGTCGGGACGGTCGCCCAGCTCCAGGTATCGGCGTGCGATCCGCGCGTCGGCCTTGGCAAGGCTCATACCCACGTTGTCGATCATGGCGCGGAACAGCGGCCACTCCTCGTAGGCCTCACGCAGCTGCTCCACGTCGCCCACCGCGTCGAGCGCGCTGCCCAGGCCGAACCAGCCGGCCAGGTTGATCCGGGCCTGCGACCAGGCGAACACCCACGGGATCGCCCGCAGATCAGCCAGCGACTCGACGGAGAGCCCCCGCCGGGCGGGACGGGAGCCCAGCTGCAGGCGCCCGATCTCCTCCATGGGGGTCACCGTCGCGAACCAGGGGGCGAAGCCGTCGGCCTGGACGAGCGAATCGAAGCGGCTGCGGGATGCGGTGCTCAGCTTCTGGGCGATGGCCGCGTACTTCTCGGCGGCGGCGACGTTGCGCCGCTGCACGGACGGTGCCACCGCGAGCAGGGTGGCGGCCGCGACCTGGTCGATGTGCCGCATCGCGATCGTCGGATCGCCGTAGCGGGCGAAGATCACCTCTCCCTGCTCGGTCAGCTTGAACCGGCCATTCACGGAGTGCGGGGGCTGAGCCAGGATGGCGGTGTTGGTGGGGCCGCCCCCGCGGCCGAGCGCTCCACCGCGGCCATGGAACAGGGTCAGTTCGAGGCCGTTTTCGATGGCCCACTGCGAGATCGCCACCTGCGCGTCGTAGAGCGCGAGGTTGGCCGCCACGGGGCCGACGTCCTTCGACGAGTCGGAGTAGCCGAGCATCACCTCGAGCTTGCCGCCCGTCTGCTCGAGGCGGGCAGCGAACTCGGGGTATGTGACGGCCTCGGCGAGGATCGCGCGAGCTCCCTGGAGGTCGGCGAAGGTCTCGAACAGCGGGATCACGTCGAGCACGACGTCGGCGCCTGAGTACTTCGCCAGTTTGCGGACGGCGGCCAGATCGGCGGCCGACTGGGTGAACGAGACGATGTAGCGGCCGGCGGCTCGTGGTCCATAACGGCGCTGGATCTGCGCCATCGCGCGGAACACCTCCAGCACGCTCTCGGTCTCAGGTGAGCGCGGCCCACCGGCCTCGCACTCTGCCAGCGCCTTGGCGTGCACGGCGGAGTGCTGGCGCACCTCCAACTCCGCGAGGTGGAAGCCGAAGGTCTCCACCTGCCACAACAGCGTCTGCACGGTGCCGTATGCCTGGCGAAGCGCGCCGGCGGCCCGCAGCGAGTCCTGCACGGTTCGCAGATCTGCGATGAGCTCCTCGGGGTCGCCGTAGGCCAGGTCGGCGTTGCGATTGCGGGTGGCGGCGATCCGCCGCGCGATCAGCGTCATCACCTGCTTGTGCGGCTCGTTCGGAGCGCTGATCGTGGTGGTCGCTGCGGCGTCGCGGTCGGCCATGGACAGGTTCTGCCAGAGGCTGACGAGCGCCGGCGTGGGCGGCGTGGCGTGGGAGTCGAGGGTGATGCTGCGCGCGATCGCGGTGGCCGTGTGCTCCAGGCCGCGCAGCACATGGTCGGAAGCGATGGCCGCTGCCTGGATGGTCACCGACGGCGTCACGAACGGGTTGCCGTCGCGGTCACCGCCCACCCAGGAGCCCAGCCGCATGAACGGCCGCACCAGGGGGTCGCGGCGCCCGGCCTCGTCGCCCTGGAGGGCATCGTCGACGTAGCGGTACATCCGCGGAATGGTCAGGTAGAGGGTCTCGTCGAAGATCGCCATCAGGGAGCGGACCTCGTCCTCCGGGCCCGGCTGCGTCGAGCGCAGCGGAGCGGTCCGCCACAGGGTGTCGATCTCCTCGAGGAGCCGGCGCTGAATGCGACGCTGCGAGCCCTGATCGCCCTGCGCCACCACCTGCTCCTCCAAGAGGCGAGCGATGCGGCGGATGCTGGTGGAGACCGCGCGACGACGGGCCTCCGTCGGGTGTGCGGTGAAAACGGGGTGGAAGCGCAGGCGCTCCAGCCGCCGCTGGGCTGCCTCCTCGCCGATCTCCTCGCGCAGGCACGCCATGGCCTTCGGGATGGTATCGGTGGCCCCCTCGACCTCGGGATCGCCCTCGCGCACCATGCGGATGCGCTGGAACTCCTCGGCAAGGTTGACCAGGTGGAAGTAGACGGTGAAAGCCCGCGCCACCTCGTCCGCCCGCTCCACCGAGAACGACTCCGCGATCTCGATCGCCTTCGAGAGGGCCTCGGGGGTGACATCACGGTGCGCGGCGACGCTGGCCTGCCGCAGTGCCTCGACATCGTCGAACAGCCCGGCGGAGCCGCCCTCCTTCAGGACTTGCCCCAGAAGCGTCGTGAGCAGGCGTACGTCGGCGCGCAACTGGTCGGAGAGTTCGCTGACGGTGATGGCGCTGCTTTCGGCAGGCATCGGCGTCGTGTTGATATCGGGCATGGCCTACAGAGTAGTGGTCCCTGGTTTCGGTGCGATTTCATCCGTCACTTCCAGGTGCTGAGATCCACCGTGCGGTCGGGTGTCTGGGAACACCGGAATCGGGTCTGCGTGGTGCGGGCATGGCACTCGGTCCATTCGCGCAGCCGGGTCAGCGTGGCGAGGTAGTCGTCGGCGTCGAAGGTGAAGGAGATCGAGGTGGGGAGGGGGTCGTGGCGCTCCAGAGAGGGGGTCTCCCAACCGAACTGGGACCACACGATGCGTTTGCCGTCTCGCACGACGGATGCGCTGAGCACGCCGTCCTCGAGGTCTCCGCAGATCTGGCACACCAGGATGGGGGTGCGTCCGTCGTGCAGCGGGCCGCCGGAACCGTCGAGGCCTTCGAGCAGTTCGAGCACGAACTCCAGCTCCCAGCCGTCCTGGATCGCCGTGCTTTCCGCGAGCGGTCGCTCGAACCCGAGATGCTGCCACAGCCTGACCCCGTTGATGGTCCAGTCGAGAAACTGGGCCAGCACGCCGTCTCTCTTGTAGTCGCGCCAGCCCGTCGTCGCCAGTTCGACCCCCAAGACATCCATGGCGCTCACGCTAGTGGCTGGAGCTTTGTCTCGGGCGGTCGCCCGTCGGCGAACACCTCCGGCGCGCGTGGAGCGGCGGTTTTCGAGCTATCGAGGGGCTTGTTGTCGGGGCCGATACGTGCAATCCGGCCAGGATGTGTCACAGTAGAGGTGCGCGACTTGTAGTTTGGGTCGCGTTGCCTGAAGAAAGTAGTACAAGCAACATGGCACAAGGAACCGTCAAGTGGTTCAACGGCGAAAAGGGCTTCGGCTTCATCGCTCCGGACAATGGTGGCGAGGACCTCTTCGTCCACTACAAGTCGATCCAGGGCCGGGGTTTCCGGACCCTCGATGAGGCGCAGCGCGTCGAGTTCGACGTCGAGCAGGGCGCCAAGGGCCCGCAGGCAGTGAACGTCGAAGCGATCTGACCTCCCGACTTCTTGCACGAACGCCCCGGTGATCACCGGGGCGTTCGTCTTTCTCCGACGCGACCCCCGCGCCCGCCCGGTAGGCTCCTTTCCCATGACGACCCCGTCGATCCAGGTGCTGCTCTCCGCTCTGCCTCCCGAGTCCACCCACGCCGACGCCGAGCAGGTGCTGAGGCAGGCGGGTTGGGAGCCCTGCGGTGCCGGCGACTGGGCCTTCGCGCTGGCGTCGCCCGACGGCGGCCTCGTCGCGAGGATCAGTCCTTTCGATCCCGTCGGCCCCTACACGGCACGGCTCTATCAGGAGGCCGCTGAGACGGGCCTTGTGCCTCGGCTCATGGCTCACCGCCGGCTCGCCGGAGGAGGCGACCTCCAGGTGATGGAGCGGCTGACCGCGGTGTCGGAGACCGAAGCCGAGATGTTTCTCGCTCGGCTCGCGGAACCCGGTCTGGAACTCGGTGCCTTGGTCGCGGTGGTAGCCCGGGTGCATCTCGAGGCCCAGCAAGCCCTGCCGTGGTGCGGGCCGGTGGACAGCAACCCGTCGAACGTGATGCGTGGAGGGGCCGGCCAGTTGGTGCTCACCGACCCGTACTACGCCGACGGCCCCAACCTGTATGCCACCGCTGAGAACGATCCCGACCGCCTCGTCGCCCTCATTCCCGAGCACGAGCGTCGCTACATGACGGAGATCCCGCTCACCGAATCCGGGCCCTGGCCGAGCGAGGAACGCGAGGCGCTGCGCGAGAAGCTACGGCTGGCCGACGAGCGCCGGCGTGATCGTTAGTGGGCCCTAGCTCTCTCTTGACGCCGTGGTATCGGCGATGGGGGCGGCGTCGCGTCGATCCGGCCGGGATCTTGGGATCGATCCTGCCTACCCGGATCCTCGACCACCAGTCGCCCGAGATCCAGGCGCTCGCCGCCAGGGCAGCAGGCCTTGCCGTCGGGGAAGGGCCTCGCTCCGTGCTGCAGGCGGCGCATGCGATCATCCGCGACGAGGTGCGTCCCGTCTATGCGCTCGACGAGACCACGCCGGCGTCGCGTACGCTCGCCCGCGGGTTCGGGTCGTGCAGCCAGCGCCTCGCGATCCTGGAGAGCGTCGCCCGTGCGGCGGGGGTGCGCACCCGGGTGCGGGCGCTGCTTATCGACGGCTCTTTCTGGTACCCGCGCTTTCCTCGGATCGGGCGGCTGCTTCCGGACCGGGTGATGATTGCCTGGCCCGAGTTCCTGCTGGGGGAGTGGGAGCCGGCGTCGGAGCTCTTCGGGCCGATCGGCTGCCAGGGCGGTGGACGTTTTGCGAATTCCGGTGCCGAGACGCTCTTCGAGGCTGCAGGACGCTGTGCCGTCGACTGGGACGGACGCAGCTCCGACAGCGCCTATGATCTCTCCCCTTTCGTGCGAGCGGATCACGGCTATTTCGCGAGTCGCGATGAGTTGTTCGCGCGGCTCGGCCAGACGCTCTGCGCCCCGCTGCGCGTGGTGGTGGATCCCATCGCCCGCCGCATCGCCGCGTGACGGGTGCGTCACACCACTCCGATGAGCATCAGCAACGTGCCGATGATGATCAGGCCCAGCCCCACCAAGGCTCTGCGCGACTGATACTCGCGAAAGATCAGCGTCGCGAGGACGACGGTGACCACGATGCTCAGCTTGTCGATCGACACGACGACGCTCGCCGGACCGTCCTGCATCGCCTTCCAGAAGCAGAGCCAGGATGCTCCGGTGGCGGCCCCGGACAGTCCGATGAACCACAGCTCGCGTCGGGGAATCGTCCGCAGCGCCCTGCCCTCGCGTTTCATGGCCACCAGGATCCAGGCCATCACCAGCACCACGACGGTGCGGATGGCCGTGCCGAGGTTCGATTCGACCTCGGCGATGCCGACCTTGCCGAACAGCGCCGTGAGTGCGGCGAAGACGGCGGAGCCGAGCGCATACAGCAGCCAGGGCCCGCGTGCCGGCGTGGCGGGATCGGGCCGTCGCTCGATCATCAGGTAGGTGCCGACCCCGATCAACGCGATCCCGATCAGCCGGGCCGCGAGGTCGTCGGTCTCGCCGAGCAGGACGACGGCCAACAGCACCGTCAGCACGATGCTCGACTTGTCGATCACCGCGACCTTGGAGACCGGACCCAGTTGCAGTGCTCGGAAGTAGCAGAGCCAGGAGGCGCCCGTCGCGGCACCGGAGAGCACGAGGAAGAGCCAGGTTCGTGGGCTCAGGTCGACGATGGACGATCCCGAGCCGACGACCAGCACCATAACGCAGGCGCCGACGAGCACCACTACCGTGCGGAGCGCCGTCGCCAGCGTCGACGGGGTGTTGCGCACCCCGGCCTTGGCCAGGATCGCGGTGAGTCCCGCGAAGACCGCGGCTCCGAGCGCATAGCCGATCCACACGAGGCGATCAGACTCCCACCGCGTGAGCCAGGGCGGCGATGTCGGCCGGCGTCGTTCGGCAACACCCGCCCAGCAAGACGGCGCCCAGGCGTGACCATTCGGCGGCGTTGTCGGCGAGCGTGCTGCCCGACGGGGCCGCGCGCCAGGTATGGGTCGTGGCGTCGTAGGTCTCGCCGGAGTTCGGGTAGGCGATCAGTGGCTTCGAGGTGTGCGCGGCCAAGACCCGGAGAGCAGGGGATACCCGCTTCAGCGGCACGCAGTTGATCCCGACCGCCACCACATTCGGGCTGTCGTCGACGAGCTCCGCGATCCTCGCGATCGACGTTCCGTCGCTGATGTGCTCCTCGTCCCGCAAGGTGAACGACATCCACGCCGGAACGCCGAACTCGTCGATCAGCTCCCTCAAGGCCTGGGCCTCGGCGAGCTGAGGGATCGTCTCGCAGGCGAGGAGGTCTGCGCCGGCGGACACCAACGCGGCGATCCGGGCGCGATGAAACTCCTTCAGCTCGTCGTGCGGTACCTCGTAGTCGCCGCGATACTCCGAGCCGTCAGCGAGGTAGGCGCCATAGGGGCCGACGGAGCCCGCCACCCATCGGAGACGCTCGTCGCCCGAGGCATCGCACTGGTCGCGTGCGTCCGTGACGAGCCGGACGCTGTGCTCGAGCAGATCGATGGCTTCGGCGTCGCTCATGCCCTGCGCACGACACGCCAACGGCGTCGCCTGGTAGCTCGCGCTGCTGACGATGCTGGCGCCCGCGTCGAAGTAGTCCTTGTGCACGCCCGTCACCACGTCGGGGGACTCCATCAGGACGCGGGCGGACCACAGGGGGTGGTTGAGGTCACACCCCCGCTGCTCCAGTTCGGTGCCCAGACCGCCGTCGAGCACGATGACCGCACCGCGAGAGCGATGCTCCGCGATCACCTCGGCGATCGAGTTCGGGCGAGCATCCGATGCCGTCATAGCGCGTGACTCTCCTCGTCGATCGGGGTGGTGGGGCGTGCCCCGGGGCGGCCGAAGCGCCACCAGTAGTACAGGTAGCACAGGCCGACGAATGGCACGCCGAACCAGAGCGCCGCCACCTGCGTCGGATCGAAGGCGATCGCGACGATCGAGATGGCCAGCAGCACGAAGGCTGTGATCGGCACGAACGGGTAGAAGGGGGCGGGCACCTTGATCGACGACGCGTCCCCCTGCTCCCGTAGGATGCGGCGGCGGTACAGGAACTGCGACGCGACGATCGACATCCACACCGCCACCACGGCGAACCCCGCGATCGACACCAGCACCAGGTAGACGGTGTCGGCGGCGATCACGCTGGTCGCCAGCGAGGCCAGGCCGAAGGCCATGCTCACGCTGAGCGCGACGATCGGCACGCCCCGGCGCGTCAGACGGGCAAGGGCGCGCGGCGCGTTGCCCTGCTCGGCGAGCGAGAACAGCATCCGGGCGCAGGAGAACAGCCCGCTGTTTCCGGCGGAGAGCAGCGCGGTGATGATGACGAAGTTCATCAGGTCGGGGGCGAACGGCACGCCCGCGTACTCGAAGACGTCGACGAACGGGCTCTCGGTGACGCCGACGCTCTCCCAGGGCACGATCGCCGCGATCACCAGGATCGAGCCGACGAACATCACGAGCAGGCGCAGCACGGTCGAGCGGAGAGCACGGGGAATGTTGTGCTCGGGATCCTTGGTCTCGCCGGCCGCCACGCCGATGAGTTCGGAGCCGCTGAATGCGTAGAAGACCGCGAGGGTGGTCACGAGCACGCCGCCGATGCCCGTCGGGAAGAGACCGTCCGGGGTGACGAAGTTGTTCAGGAGGATGGGTTCCCGGTCGATGGAGGACAACGGCGTCCAGCCGAAGATCGCCGCGGTTCCCACGATGATCAGAGCGACGATGGCCAGTACCTTGATCAGCGAGAACCAGAACTCGCTTTCGCCGAAGACCTTCGACGATACGGCGTTGAGCGTGAACAGCATGGTGGCGAAGACGAGGCACCAGACCCACACCGCGATGCCAGGGAACCAGCGTTGCATGAGCATGCCGGCCGCGGTGAACTCGGAGCCCAGCGCAACAGCCCAGGTGAGCCAGTACAGCCACGCCGTCGTGAAGCCGGTGGCCGGGCCGATCTCGCGCGCCGCGTAGATGTGGAAGGCGCCGGACACCGGATAGGCGACGGCGAGCTCGCCCAGGCAGACCATCACCAGCCAGACGACGAACGCCCCGATCAGGTAGGCGAGCACGGCACCGAGTGGGCCGGCCTGGCTGATCGTGTAGCCGGAGCTGAGGAACAGCCCCGAGCCGATCACTCCGCCCAGAGCGATCATGATCAGATGCCGGGCGGTCATCGATCGCTGCAGCGTCGGGCGCTCTTCGGTCTGGATGCTCATATGCGCTCGATTCAGGTGGGGGGACGAGACGGGTTCCGCAACCATAACGCCGGCCTTCTTGGTGTGGGGCGTCGTCCATCGTCGACCTCGAGCGCCGCGGATCCGCTACTTCTTCGGCGACCCCAGGGAACGGCCGTCCAGGGCGATGACGGCAGCTCCGGGACGTGCGATGTCCTTGCGGCCGTGCGCCGCGTGGTAGAACAACGCCGAGAGCACGATCAGCACGGCCAGCAGCGCGTACATCGAGCCGTAACCCCAATGCGCGACGAAGAAGCCGAGGAGGATCGGGCCGAGTCCCACGCCCGCGTCCGTGAGCAGTAGCAGCGTGGAGATTCCGGTCCCGAGTTGGTGCGGCGGAACCAGCCGGACGGCGATCGCCTGTGCGGCGGGCATCAGCGTGCCGTAGCCGAGTCCGGTGAGAGCGCCGGCGAGGATCACCTGCCAGTCCTGATCGGCGAGGGCGAGGACGACGAGCGCGACGGCGAAGCTGACCAGGCCCAGGTAGACCACCACGTTGTCGCCACGATGGTCCTGGAGACGGCCGAGCACGAACCGCATCACGAACATGGAGGCGGCGTAGGCGAGGAAGAACATGCTGGCGCCGAACACCACCCCCCGCTGCTCCGAGTACGCGTTCAGATAGGTGATCACGCCCGCGTAGCAGAGGCCCACGATCAGCATGAAGCTGCCGATCGGCACCACGGCGGGGTGGGCGATGTTCCGCAGCGAGAAGGCCTGCTTCGTGCGTGTCTCGATGGCGCCCGGGATGGGCTGATGGGTGTAGCGGTGCAACAGCAGGCCGAGCAGGAGGCCGAGGACGGCGATCCCGAGCGATGTCCAGAACAGCACGTCGTAGCTGAAGTCGCCGACGATCATGAGGCCGATGGCGGGGCCGATCGCCGTCGCCAGAGTGGACCCTAGCGCGTAGTAGCCGGTTCCCTCAGCACGTCGCTTGGGTGGGATCACCGATTGCGCGAGAGCCATGGTGGCGGTGCTGGCGAAGGCATAGCCGATGCCGTGCAGCATCCGCACGGCGATCAACAGCACCAACGATCCGGCCGGAAGATACAGCCCGCAGGCGATTGCCACGACGACCAGGGAAACGAGGAGGATCCGGCGCTGACCGAAGGTGTCGACGAGGTAGCCGGCGAACACGCGGGCGAGCGTGGCGCCGACCACGAACGCGCTCGAGGCCAGTCCGCCGCCGGCGTCGGAGGCCGCGAACTGCTTGACCGCGTACAGCGCCATGGTGGTCACCAGGATGTAGAACGCGAGGTACTGGGTGAAGTTGACGAGCCAGGCCAGCGCGAAGGGTGGGGTGACGAGCGGTGCGCGTCCGCCAGCCCCTCCGGTGTGGTTCTTGGTGCCTGCCGGGGCTTGCTGTTCCGGTTCCTCAGATGCCGTCAACTCGGCTGTCCTTCCTTGCGATTTGTATGATGCAATTTGTATCATACAAACAGCGAGCGTGAAAATCCGAGAACGCTCATCCCGGACCGGTTGGAGTGACGATGCTCGATGCCCTGGAGTCCCTGGTCTACGAGCAGATGCTGTTGCAGCGCCATGCCGTTCACAGCACTGCGCCCCATGGTCGGCAAGCCCACCTCGACCGCAGCGCCACCGTCCTGTTGGCCCGGCTCGAGGCGCAGGGACCGATGACGGTCGCCCAGCTCTCCGAGGCGTTCGGGTTGGACATCTCCACCATCCACCGACAGCTGACGGCGGCGATCAAACACGGGCTCATCGAGAAGATCCGCGATCCCGACGGTGGTGCCGCGTGGCTGCACCGGCCGTCGGAGGAAGGCAGCGCCCGGCTGCTCGAGGAGCTCAAGGCGCGGCGCGGGGCGTTCGGGGCGATCGTCGGCGACTGGGATCCCGACGACGTGCGGCGGTTCGCGGAGCTGATGCGGCGCTTCAACGAGGGCGTCGAGGCTCAGCGTTCGCAGCCGTGGCCTCGCGGAGGTATCGGGTACCAGAGCGAGTGACGCCGGGGTGAAGCGCTCAATGTGCATGACACCTGGACCAGGAGTAGGCTGATTTGGCCCGACCCGAATGGCCGGACCTTCCTTCCCCCACCGTTTACGACCTGGCGCTTGCGCGCCCGGAGAGTTTTTCATGACCAAGACCCTGACGGTCGGCTCGCCCGTCCGTGTGATCGTGCTGTTCGCCATTCCGCTGCTGTTGGGCAATGTGTTCCAGCAGATCTATCACTTCACTGACGCCGTCGTCGTCGGACGACTGCTGGGGGTCAATGCTCTCGCTGCCGTCGGGTCGACGAGCAGCGTGCTGTTCCTACTGCTCGGCTTCACCTTCGGCGCAGCGGGCGGCATGGCGATCCCGGTGGCGCGGTCGTTCGGTGCGGGCGACATGGTGGCGACGCGTCGGTTCATCGCGCTCGGGACGCTGGTCTCGGTGGCGATCGCCGCGGTGGTGACCGTCGCCGGCACGCTGTTGGCTGAGCCGCTGCTGACGCTGATGCGGACCCCACCGGAGCTGATGGCCGACGCGACCATCTTCCTGCTGGCCTCGTTCTGGGCGACGCCGGCGACGATGGCGTTCAACTACGTCACGGCCGTCATTCGCGCGCTCGGCGACAGCCGCACGCCGCTGATCTTCCTGATCGCCTGCAGCGTGCTCAACGCGGGATTGGTGTTCTTCTTCATCGGCGCGGCGGGTCTTGGGGTCGGTGGCGCGGCTTTGGCCACCGCAGTCGCCCAGCTGGCATCGGCGGTGGGCTGCTCTTGGTGGGTGCTGCGACGCACGCCCGCGCTCCGTCTCGTCCGGGCCGACTGGAGGCCCGTTCGTGGAGAGGCGGTCGATTCCGTTCGTCCCGGCCTGGCACTCGGCTTCCAGATGTCGGTGATCGCTATCGGCGCCGTCGTGCTGCAGCAGGCGATCAACGGACTCGGGCCCGACGCCGTTGCTGCCGCCACTACGGCCATGCGGATCGACCAGCTCGCCATCGCCGCGTTGTCCGCATTCGGTGTTGCGATGGTGACGTTCACCGCGCAGAATCACGGGGCTCGGGAGTGGGGGCGGATCCGACAGGGCGTCTGGCAGGTCAGCCTGGTGACGTGGGGTCTCGCCCTGGTGCTGGGGCTCACCCTCTTCGTCTTCGGCGCGCCCATTGCCGAGCTGTTCACCGGTGCCGGTGAGCCCGCGATCGTCAGGCTCGCGCACGACTACCTGACCATGCAGGCCCTCTTCTATCCTGCGCTGGCCAGCCTGTTCGTGCTGCGGCAGTCGATCCAGGGCCTGGGTGCGACGCTCGTTCCGACGCTGGCCGGCTTCATGGAGTTGGTGTTCCGCGCGGCGGTCGGCCTGCTGCTCGTCGGTCCGCTCGGCTTCCTCGGTGTCACCCTCGCGGCCCCGCTGGCCTGGGTGGGTGCGCTGGTGCCGCTGGTCATCTCGTGGGTGGGGCACCGTCGTAGGCTGATCGCGTTGCAGGCTGAGGTGACCGAAGCTGCCGCCGTGGCGGAGCCCGAGCTGGCCTACGCCTGAGCCCCCAGCCGGGCCGTCACCACCAGTGGGTGGTGGTGGTCTGATGGTCGCCGCGCTGGATCTCCGTGGCCCGAGCCTATCCCCGGCGCATCGATAAGGCGCCCTGTCTCGTTGCTGACGACGCCCACAGATCTACCACTCCCACGCCCCCGAGCCGATCAGGTCACGGCCGGCATTTGGAGGGGGATCGTCGCTATTGCCTTCATCGGCGAGAGCGTTGAGTGTCGGGGTCGCGTCCTGTGTCGAGCGCCAGACCTCGCGCCAGCGGTCGGCAAGCGAATCGATGTTTTCGTGGGCGTTCAGGCCGCTGGGCTGGGGGACCACCCACAGTGCGACGTCCGGCGGCCAGCCCTCGACGATGGCGGGACCTTGCTGCCCGAGCTTTGCCTTGGGCAGGGAGAAGGCCGTTCGGAACGCGGTGATTCCCGCGATGGCCACGGCGCTGGGTCGTAGGTCATCCAGGCGGCTCACGAGCCTTGCACCGCCGGTGCGGAGTTCCTCGCGGCTGAGTTCGTCCGCTCGGGCGGTGGCCCGGCCGACCAGATTGGTGAGACCGATGCCTCGATTCAAAAGCTGGGCCTCGTCGTCGACGGAGAGCCCGGCGGCCGCGTCGACGACGTGATCGGTGAGCCCGGCCCGGTGCAGCGATGGCCAGAAGCGGTTGCCGGGATGGGCGAACGGCGCGTTCACGGCCGCCGTCCAGAGTCCGGGGTTGATTCCGACGATGAGCATTCGCAGCGGCGCGCCGTCGGCGGGCAGTACGTCGTCGATCGCGTCGGGATTGTCGGTGGCGAATCTGGTGAGGTCGGCGCGGGTCGGTCTGCGTCCGCCCATCGGCGACGGTCTCCTGGGTCGCCCGATGACGCCACTTTCGCCCATCGCCTGCACCTCCATGTTCGCGTCGCCGTTCGACTTCCGATTCCCACGCTACCGCCGACCGTCCGGTGCCCGCTGTCCATCGCCTTTGAGAAAGTGCCGTCTGTCTTGTGGTGATGTGAGCCGGCCACCTGGAGGCGGTGTCGACAGGCCCTAATCTTGGCGCGTGAGCATTCCGACGATTCTGCTGACTGGGTTCGAGCCGTTCGGAGGCTCGGCAACCAATGCCTCGTGGGACGTGGCCCTCGCGGTCGCGGATGCCTGGGATGCGCAGGGTGAGGGGGCCAGGCTGGTCACGGCGCTGCTCCCGGTGACCTACGCAGGAGCGCCGGAAGTCGTCGCCGGCATCGTCGAGCGGGAACAACCAGTGGCGGTTCTGCATCTTGGGCTGTCCGGGCGGGTGCCCAAGGTCGAGATCGAGCGAGTGGCCCTCAACCTGGCCGACGCACGGATCCCCGACAATGCCGGAGCCCAGCCGCTCGACGAGTCCCTCGATCCCGACGGCCCGCCCGCCCTGTTCGCGACGATCCCCGTGAAGGCGGCGCTGGCGGCGTGTCAGGAGCAGGGCCTGCCGGTGGAACTCTCCTTGTCGGCCGGCACCTACGTCTGCAACGCGGTCATGTACCACTCGCTGAGCAACGTGGCGGTCCCCCAATCCGGTTTCGTCCACCTTCCGGAGATCGGCGACGGAGTGGGTCAGCTGCCCCTCGACACCATGGCCCGGGCAGTGGCCACCATCCTGCGAGCCTGCCTTGCTGAAAGGGTAACAGCGTCCTCATGAGCCCGGGTGGCCATTTCGGGTGACGCGAGAAGCCCTGAGACGCGCGCTTTGAGGCGAACCCCAGACGGTCTCCCTCGACGAGGATGCAGCCGTCACCCTGATGCGGATTTATAGCTGGCTGGGCTGGTCGCAGCGTACGTATTACACAGTGCGACCAACCTAGCCAGCTATAAGTTCAGGGCCGTCGGTGAATGTGGCTCTAGGGCAAGCCCAGGGCGTCCAGGTCGGCGACGAGGGCCGGGATGCTGCGCTCGCCGAAGTGACGGACCCCCAGCAGGCGGTGATGGAGGCCGAGGACGCGGCGACGTTCGTCGAAGTCGTCGGGGACCGGCCACTCGGAGGTGTACGCGTCCCAGAACTCGGGTGGGAACGGGTTGCTGGAGGCGCCGAGCATGTGGGTGAGGTCGAGTTCGCGGTCGGTGAAGGACACCTCCGGGTCGATCACCCAGCGTCCATCGACCGTGTTGCCGACCCACAGGTCGCCGTGTGTGAGGGACGGCGTCGGGTGGTCGGGCAGCATCGTGAGGAGCGGACCGTCGCAGGCCCGGTGCAGGCGTCGACGCACCTCGTCGGGGACCGTAGGGTCGTCCAGATGGGTGCGGACGCGGTTTTCGGCGAAGAACGTCGGCCAATGCTCGGATGGGGTGTTGGGCTGGACGAACCTGCCGGCCCGGTTGTCGATGCGCCACCCGTAGTGAGGGCCGGTGGCGCGGTGCATGCGCGCGATCGCCGCGCCCAGGCCGGCCCAGTCGGGTTTACCGGTGACGTACTCGAGGATCAGACGGTGGCCTGTTGCCGAGAGGACGTCCGGGACAGGGACGCCGGCCTCGCGGAGGGCGGTCAGCCCGTCGGCCTCGATGACGGCGGCGTAGGGGCAGTCCTTGACCACGACCCGGGTGCCATCGACGAGAGTCGCCAGCTGGGTCCGCGCCACCCAGCCGCCACCGATCGGCTCCAGTCGTACCGACGTCGGCAGATGGCCGGGCCAGCCCTCGGGCGAGTCTTCATCCAGCGTCATCCGCACATCGTATTGCTGCGTGCGAAAGAAAACTGGAGATCCATGCCTTCCCTCGGCGAGCCAAATCGACCCTCGCGGTAGGCGCCGAAAGCACCGGCAGGCGCGTCACTTCACGGCGAGCGTCTCGATCGGTTGGCCTGTGATCTCTGCGATCAGGTCGAAATCCTTGTCGACGGCGAGCACGGTCAGTCCGGCCTTCTCTGCCGTGGCAGCAATCAGCAGGTCAGGGATGGATGGCGCACGATGTTGGCCGCGATCGGCGAGCAGCATCTGCACCTCCCAAGCGCGGTCCTCCATCGCAGGAGTCAAGCGTTCGATGGGCATGAGTGAGAGCGGAGGCATCCCGAACGCCTCGCGCCCGGCAGCCCCTGACCGTGCTGAGAATCCCAGTTCGAGCCTGGTTACTGTCGAGAGCCGAACGAGCCCGCGCTGGATGCGAAGGTTCCACTCGCCAAGGTGTAGAGCTTGTCCTGCCAGCATGCGAACATAGGCCGACTTATCGATGAGCCAGCCCGTCATCGCCATGCGGCGTCCATCACAGCCGGATCGGCAAGGTCGGCGAAGACGGCCGCAGAGCGAGCCCAATCGTCGACGGTGATTGTCGTGTCAGGGGCAGGCTGAATTTCGTTTTCCAGCTTGCGACGCAGGAACTCATTGCGCGACAGCCCTAGCTCGGCCGCCCGGGCGTCGATGTGCTCCACCGCCGCTTCGCTGAGCCCGCGGATGAGAACGTTCGTCAAGGTGACACCTCCGGCTTGTTGATATCATGATATCAACAAGCCGGAGGTGATCAATCAGCCATATGCCAGCGCGAGGCCAGCTCTTGCGCCCTGTCTCGGATAGTGGCGCAGGCGCCGGGTGGTAGGTCCGGCCACTCCGGTTCGGGATAGTCGCAGCAGTCCATCACCACGAGATCCTGCAACTCGGCGGAACCGTCGTGCCCGACTCGCTCATGCATCCAGACGAGGAACTCCCTTTCGCCGATCTCCCCGGCAAGCAACCGCTCGGCTGCGGCCCGGATGTCCGCGTCCGTGGTGGTTGGCCTCGCGGGCGTGCGGAACCATGACCAGGCCCAGCCCACGTCGTGTGCCTTCTCCATGCGATTCACCTAACCAAACCTGGTCCCGGCGGGGTGTCCGACACGCGTCGGGTTGTTCCTGGTTCGCCCATTAGCCTGGGGTGATGAGTGAGCTTTCGGCAGAGTCCTCGGCAGCCTCGTTCGGTGCGGGGTGGAAGGTGCCCGATGTCCTGCGTGAACCGGTCGACGGCCGGCCACGGATCGTCTGCATCTGTGGCTCGACGAGGTTCCGCGACGAGATGGCCGACGCGAACCGGTGGCTGACGCTCGCCGGCGCGATCGTCGTCGCCCCGGCCGTGTTCCAGCACCGAGGCGACGTGATCGCCGAGGAACAGAAGGAAGGGCTGGACGCGCTTCACCTCCGCAAGATCGACCTTGCAGATGCCGTGTTCGTCGTCGACCCCGGCGGCTACGTCGGCGAGTCCACCAGCCGTGAGATCGCCTACGCCGAGTCCCACGGCACACCCGTCGTCAGGCTCTCGGCTTTGGCGGAGGCCGTCCTGGATCGTGCTCTCCCCGCCGGAGGCCTCGAGAGGCCGTCGTCTCCGACGTGATGGCGCTTGTGAAGCCGGGAACAGTGCCCCTCACCGACGTGTCCAGCTATTACGCGGAGAACCGCCGTGACTGAGCGCGTCGTCGAGGCCGGACCTCGCAGCGGCCTTGGAGTATCGAGACGGTCAGGGAGCAGAGCCGTCGGTGTACCGTGGCTCAATGAGTGACTCAGTGCCGAACCCCAGACTCAACCGCATCAATCTGATTTGTCTGGGAGTGGCCGACCTCACCCGCTCCCGGGCCTTCTATCGTGATGGACTCGGCTTCGAGACGCCCAACAACGAGGACAACCCCGAGATCGTCTTCTTCGACAACGGGGGCACCAAACTCGAACTTTTCCAGCGCGAGGCGTTGGCCGCAGACATCGGCGGAGACAATCCGCCGGCCACCTCAGACCCGGCCGCAGCCTTCACCGGCATCGCGCTCGCCTATAACGCCAAAACCCGCGAAGAAGTGGACGCGATCTTCGCGACGATTGAGAACATCGGAGGCACCATAGCCAAGGCGCCCGAGCTGGTCTTCTGGGGTGGCTACAGCGGCTACTTCCGCGATCCTGACGGCTACTACTGGGAAGTTGCCTACGCCGACTCGTGGAAATTCGACGCCAACGACATGCTGGTCATCGAGTAGCGCCACGAGCGCGAGAAGGGACCGCTCGCAGGAGCAGGAACCCGTGTCGGTTGAGCCGACCTCCACGCGCTCGGCAGAAGTCACCGGGCGCTTTGCCAGGTACTTTTCGTAACTCAGTGCCATCGTGGTCACTCTCCTCACCGGCTCGGCAACCGTGAGTGAGTGTGGGAACAATGCGGTTAGAAGAGTCGGCATACCGACGGAACCAGCCGCGCTGTTCCCGATCCGGGAACCGACTACACGTTGAAGCGGAGCTCCACTACGTCGCCGCTTCTCCCTGCTTCTGACCCTGCAAGAACTTGCGTATTGATCCAGCGCTTGTCGGTCCGAGAACGAGTCCCTCCGGCATGGGGGTCATCTTGCCACGGATCGGCGGCACGAC
Organism: Tessaracoccus caeni; assembly: GCF_029211185.1. Lineage (GTDB taxonomy): Bacteria > Actinomycetota > Actinomycetes > Propionibacteriales > Propionibacteriaceae > Arachnia > Arachnia caeni. The sequence continues at coordinate 10,254 of NZ_JARGDO010000013.1, read as the reverse complement.
CCCGATCTGAAATTCATCCTCATAGACGACCTCCCCAGGGCCATCGGAGAACACCACGTCGTGCTCAACGCCATGCGCGTGAAGTATGGCTTGGAGCGCTTCCACACGATGAGCCATCGCATCGGGAAGCGGCACTTTAAACCAGGTCACCGCACCGATCGTGTTGCCATCCTCATAGAACGGCGGATTCGGCAAATTCTCCTCGAACCAGTCATCGATGTCGAGGTATTGGTTCTCTTGGTGAGCGTCGAGCACCCCGGCACGACGGAGGTGATCCACAGCGACGAACACACCCACCTCGATCCCTAGACGTCCTCGATAGCGCACCTGAACTCGAGTGAACTTCCGCTCGGACGAACGGCTCGCTTTCTGCCTCCAGGGGTCAGACATTGAATCTAAATTCGACGACATCGCCGTCGGCCATGACGTAGTCCTTGCCTTCCAGGCGGACCTTGCCTGCCGCCTTTGCGGCGGCCATGGAGCCGGTGGCGATCAGGTCGTCGAAGCTCACGACTTCGGCCTTGATGAAGCCCTTCTGGAAGTCGGTGTGGATCACGCCGGCGGCCTCGGGGGCGGTGGTGCCCTTCTTGATGGTCCAGCCGCGCGACTCCTTCGGGCCGGCGGTCAGGTAGCTCTGCAGGCCCAGGGTGTCGTAGCCGACGCGGGCCAGCACATCGAGGCCAGGCTCCTCGACGCCCATCTCAACCAGGAACTCGCGGGCCTCGTCTTCCTCCATCTCGACCAACTCGGACTCGAACTTGGCGTCCAGGAAGATAGCCTCGCTCGGGGCGACGATCTCGCGCATCCGGGCCTTGAGGTCTTCGTCGGCCAGCTCGTCCTGGTCGCAGTTGAAGACGTAGATGTAGGGCTTGGCGGTCAGCAGGTGCAGCTCGTAGAGCTCATCCAGGTCGAGGCCGGCGGTGCGCACGCCCTTGCCCGACTCCAGCGCCTCCTTGGCTGCCTTGAAGGCTGCCAGCTTCGGCTGGGTCTCCTTCTTGATCCGGGCCTCCTTCTCGACGCGGGGGAGTGCCTTGTCGACGGTGGCCAGGTCGGCCAGGATCAGCTCGGTGGTGATGGTGTCGATGTCGGAGGCGGGATCCACCTTGCCGTCGACGTGGGTGACGTCTTCGTCATCGAACACGCGGGTCACCTGGCAGATCGCGTCGGCCTCGCGGATGTTCGCGAGGAACGCGTTGCCCATGCCCTCACCCTGGGAGGCGCCGCGCACGATACCGGCGATGTCAACGAAGCTGACCGTGGCCGGCACGATGCGCTCGGAACGGAACACCTTGGCCAGCTCGGGCAGCCGCGCATCCGGCACGCCGACGACGCCGACGTTCGGCTCGATCGTCGCGAACGGATAGTTGGCGGCGAGCACGTTGTTACGGGTCAGCGCGTTGAACAAGGTCGACTTGCCGGCGTTGGGCAAGCCGACGATTCCAATAGTGAGAGCCACGAGGGAGTAGCTTACCGGGCGCGGCACGGAAAGCAGATCGTCACAGGTGAGGTCGGGCGGAGTCTGTCGTTCGGCTTCCGGATATTCCTTTCGAGGCGACTTCGTCGCACCTCAAGGAGCGGGGGAGGCTAGATGGTGCCGGTGTCCTGGTCGGGGATGCCGTCCTCGTTCATGTCGGCGGAGCGAGCCTTGTGAGCGTCCCAGCGCAGCAGGATGGCTCCCAGGATCGCCGCGAGAAGCGAAGCCGTCAGCACCGCGATCTTCGCGCCCGCCGTGTGATGGCCGTCGGGGAAGGAGAGTTCGGCCACCAGCAGGGCGACGGTGAAGCCGATGCCGGTGAGGAACCCGACGGGGAGCAGATCGCGGAGACCGATCGCGTCCGGCAAGCGCAGTCTGGTGAAGCGAGTGACGACCCAGGTGGTGCCCAGCACGCCGAGCGGCTTGCCGATCACCAGGCCTGCTGTGACGGCGAGGACGACGCCTTGCCCGAAGATCGACGCGATTCCCTCGCCACCCACCAAAGTCACCCCGGCTGCGAAGAACGCGAAGATCGGCAACGCGACTCCCGACGACAGGGGATGCAGCGTGTGATTGAAGCTGCCGGTACGCGAATGCTGTTCACCATGGATGGCGACGGCGGGCACCGTCATGCCAAGCAGCACGCCCGCGACTGTGGCGTGCACGCCGGAGGAGTGCAGCAGGGCCCAAGCCACGATGGCGAGGGCGAGTAGAAGGTACCAACGCACGCGGCGCATCCTGACGACGAGGCCGAACAGCGCGATCACGATCAGCGAAAGCCCAAGGAACAGCCCTTGGATGGCGGCGGTGTAGAAGATAGCGATGATGATGATCGCAATGAGGTCGTCGACGACGGCCAGCGTCATCAGGAAGGTGCGCAGGCCTCGCGGCAGACCGCGCCCGAAGACGGCTAGCACGGCCAGGGCGAAGGCGATATCGGTGGCTCCGGGGATTGCCCAACCATGGACGGCGCCTGGGTCCGTAGTCAGGATCACGGCAATGAACACCAGTGCAGGCACGACCACGCCCCCAGCTGCCGCGATCATCGGAACCGCAGCTTCCTTGGGATTGCGCAGGCTGCCGGCCACGAACTCGTGCTTGAGCTCCATGCCGACGACGAAGAAGAACAGCGCGAGCAGGCCGTCCGACGCCCACGCGGCAAGGGAGAGGTCCAGATGGAGTGCGTGGGGTCCGACGGTGGTCTCGGAGAGAGCCGTGTACGCCTCGTGCCACGGAGAGTTGGCCCAGATGAGGGCGATGGCGGCTGCGGCGAGCAACAGTGCGCCGCTCGCGGTCTCACTGCCGGTGATCTTGCGAAGCAGAGTCTGCTTGGTTTGCGTCATGGGGCCTTCCTGTGTCGGGCCGGAGGTGTGCCTCGCGGCCGTCGACCAGACTTCCCGACACACCGGTGCTGACGATACACGCCATTGACGCGAGGCTTTCGCAGGCCGTCTCGCCGACGAGGTGTCCGAATGGTGGGCATTCAGCTGTCCGAAAGTCGACTCCAGGAATTGGTTAGGCTAACCTCTCTAGAATCATTTTGTGCACAAACAACTTGTGTAAATCGACGAGAATTGACAGCTATCAGGAGAAGGACCATGTCCCTGCCCCGTCCCCTTGCTCTCACAACCCTGGCCGCGGCCGCTGCCCTCGCGCTCACCGCGTGCGGTGGTTCGCCCTCCGAGCCCACCACCAACGCCCCCGCGACCTCGCCGAGCGCCTCCGACAGCGCGACCGCCAGTGAGCCCGCCGCCGCCGACAGCTACACCTTCGACGACAACCACGGAAGCCACACCGTGGCACTTCCGCCCAAGTCCGTCGTGGCGCTGGACAACCGCACCTTCCAGACCCTCTCCGACTGGGGCGTCCAGCTCTCCGCTGCTGCCGTCTCGCTGATGCCCGACACCATCGCGTACACCCAGGACTCCTCGCTCGTCGACGTCGGCGCGCACCGCGAGCCCAACCTCGAGCTGATCGTCGCCGCGCAGCCCGACCTGGTCGTCAGCGGCCAGCGCTTCGTCGGCTACTACGAGGACATCAAGAAGCTGGTTCCGGACGCGGCTGTGATCGAGTTGGATCCCCGCGAGGATCAGCCCCTCGACGCCGAGCTCAAGCGTCAGGTCACCGTGCTGGGTGAGATCTTCGGCAAGCAGGCCGAGGCGAAGCAGCTGGGCGACGACCTGGATGCCGCCATCGCTCGCGTGAAGGCCGCCTACGATCCGGCTCAGACCGTGATGGCCGTCAACGTCTCCGGCGGCAACATCGGGTTCATCTCCCCGGATCATGGCCGCACCCTCGGCGAGATGTTCCGCCTGCTCGACCTGACCCCCGCGCTGACCATCGAAGACGCCACCGACGACCACGAGGGCGATGAGGTCTCCGTCGAGGCCATCGCCAAGGCCAACCCCGCCTGGATCCTCGTCATGGACCGCTCCGCTGCGATCGAGTCCGACGACCCGGCGTTCCAGCCCGCAGCCGAGGTCATCGGCGGCTCGGAGGCGCTCAAGAACGTCGACGCGGTGAAGTCGGAGCAGATCGTCTACATGCCCAACGACACCTACATCAACGAGGGCATCCAGACCTACACCGAGTTCCTCAACTCCTTCGCCGACGCGCTGGAGGCAGCCAAGCAGAGCTGATGCGCTTGCGCACAACGCACCGACGGTGGGGCGAGCATTCGTGCTCGCCCCATCGTCGCGCCCTCTAGAAGATCCCGAAAGGTCTCCTTGTGACTGCACTTGCCTCCGCCCGGCCGCGGTATCGCGGCCGGCTTTTCGATCCCTGGCTGGCCGTCGGGTTCCTCGTCGTGGCCGGGTTGCTCGTGGTCTCGCTGTTCACCGGCGTCTATGACACCTTCGGCGCCGAGGACGGTGCCGAGATGTTCCAGATCACCCGTGTACCCCGCACCATCGCTCTCGTCCTGTCTGGGGCGGTGATGGCGATGTCGGGCCTCGTCATGCAACTGCTCACGCAGAACCGCTTCGTCGAGTCCACCACCACCGGAACCACCGAGTGGGCCGGCCTCGGGTTGCTGAGCGCGATGATCTTCCTCCCCGCCTCCGGGCTCGTGACCAAGATGGTGATCGCCATCGGGTTCTCCTTCATCGGCACGATGGTCTTCTTCATGTTCATCAGGCGGGTCTCGCTGAAGGCCTCGCTGATCGTGCCGATCATTGGCATCATGCTAGGTGCCGTCGTGGGCGCGGTGTCCACCTTCTTCGCGCTCCAGTTCAACGCGCTGCAGAACCTGGGGGTGTGGTTCGCCGGCAGTTTCACGTCGGTCATTCGAGGCCAGTACGAGCCGTTGTGGATCGTGCTGATCGTCGTGGTGGTCGTCTTCGTGGCGGCCGACCGGTTCACCGTCGCGGGCCTGGGTGAGGAGATCGCCACCAACGTCGGCCTCAACTACCAGCGCATCATGCTGCTGGGCACGGGGCTGATCGCCATCGCGACGGGCGTGGTCACCGTCGTGGTGGGCAACCTGCCGTTCCTCGGCCTGATCGTGCCGAACATCGTCTCGATGGTGCGCGGCGACGACCTGCGCTCGAACCTGCCCTGGGTGGCGCTCCTCGGCATCGCGATCGTCACGGTCTGCGACCTGATCGGACGCACCATCATCATGCCGTTCGAGGTGCCGGTGTCGCTGATCCTCGGCGTCGTGGGTGCTGCCGTGTTCATCTTCCTGCTGCTGCGCACCCGCAGGAGGGTCTGAGATGTTGATCACCGGATCCCAGGCCGAGCCGATCCGCACGTCGCACGCTCTGCCCGACGCGAGGGCGAGGCGTCGCTACTGGTTCCTGCTCATCGGCCTGCTGACCCTGTCCCTGCTCTTCGCCTTCGGGCTGCTGGCCTGGGACAACCCCATGCCCGTCGGCAGCGATGGCTTCTGGACCATCGCCAAGATGCGGGCCACCAGCGTCGTCGTCATCCTGATCGTGGCGTTCTGCCAGGCCATCGCGACGGTGAGCTTCCAGACCGCGACGAACAACCGCATCATCACCCCGTCGATCATGGGCTTCGAGTCGTTGTACCGAGCGGTGCAGACGGGTGCGGTGTACTTCCTCGGCGTCGCCGGGATCACCGCGGTCCAGGGCGCCTCGCAGTTCCTCTTGCAGGTGGCCCTCATGGTCGGGTTCTCCCTGCTGCTCTACGGGTGGCTGCTGTCCGGCCGCTACGGCAACCTGCAGGTGATGCTGCTGGTGGGCATCATCCTGGGGGCGGGCTTGGGGTCCATCGCGACGTTCATGCAGCGCCTGCTGACTCCCAGCGAGTTCGACGTGCTGACCGCGCGCCTGTTCGGCAGCGTCGCCAACGCCGATGCCTCCTACTTGCCGTTCGCCATCCCGCTGGCGGTGATCGCCGGCGGAGGGCTATGGCTCAACTCCAAGCGGCTCAACCTGCTGAGCCTCGGCCGCGACGCCGCCACCAGCCTCGGCATCAACCACCGGCGTCAGACCATGGTGACGCTCTTCTTCGTCTCCATCCTGGTGGCCGTCTCCACCGCCCTGGTCGGACCGATGACCTTCCTCGGCTTCCTCGTCGCGACGCTGGCCTACCAGCTCGCCGACACCTACGACCACCGCTACATCTTCCCGATGTCGGTGGCCGTCGCCTTCATCGTCCTGACGGGCTCCTATTTCGTCATGAAGCACGTCTTCTACGCCCAGGGCGTCGTCTCGATCATCATCGAATTGGTCGGCGGCGGCGTCTTCCTGCTCGTCCTCCTCAGAAAGGGCCGACTGTGATCTCGCTCAGCGCGGTACGAAAGAACTACGGCGACGAGGTCACCATCGGCCCCGTCGACCTGCAGATCCCCGCCGGCGGCATCACCGCCCTGGTGGGCCCGAACGGCGCGGGCAAGTCGACCCTGCTCACCATGATCGGACGCCTCCTGAAGCTCGACGACGGCGTGATCGAGGTGGCCGGATACGACGTCTCGCGCACCGCGTCGAAGGACTTGGCGAAGATCGTCTCGATCCTGCGCCAGGAGAATCACTTCATCACCAGGCTGACGGTGCGCCAGCTGGTGTCCTTCGGGCGCTTCCCTTACTCGCAGGGGCGCCTGACTCCGGCCGACGAGGAGCACATCAGTCGCGCCATCGACTTCTTCGACCTGCGCGAACTGGAGGGCCGTTACCTCGACCAGCTCTCCGGTGGCCAGCGGCAGCGCGCCTACGTGGCCATGGTGCTGTGTCAGGACACCGAGTTCGTGCTGCTCGACGAGCCGCTCAACAACCTCGACATGAGGCATTCGGTGCAGATGATGAAGCACCTGCACCGCGCCGCGGAGGAGCTGGGTCGCACCATCGTCATCGTGCTGCACGACATCAACTTCGCCGGCCACTACGCCGACTACATCTGCGCGGTGAAGGACGGCGTGATCGCGGAGTTCGGCACCCCGGAGGAGATCATGACCGACGACGTGCTGACGCGAGTCTTCGATACCCCTGTGCACGTCGTCGACGGCCCGACGGGACGGTTCGCCGTCTACTACTGAGGTCGGCCGGGCCGTCCGCGGTGCTAGCCTTGCTGCTGTCACGGTGGTGGGGCTCGCCTGGAGACGATTCTCCGAACCGCGGCTGCGGTCGCCAACAGTCCCTGCAATATCCCTGCGGGGTGTGCCGTGACGTGCCCTCACGAACGCTCCCCGGGGACTGGTGTCGTCCGGGGAAGGCGGAGAAGATGCGGGTTGCGCAAACGCTGGTGGTGTTCGTCGGGGGTGCGATCGGCACCCTGATTCGGGCGGTGCTACAGGCCGCTTGGCCCGCGACAGGGTGGCCGTGGGCGACGTTCCTGATCAACCTCACTGGGTCGTTCCTGTTGGGGCTTCTCCTGACCGCCTTGGTGCGCAACGGCGGTGATGCCGGTTGGCGTCGCTTTGTGAGGCTCGGCGTCGGAACAGGGCTGCTGGGCGGCTACACCACCTATTCCGCGTTCATCATGGAGGGCGAGAAGCTCGCGTCGTCGGGCGGGCTGTTGATGGCCGGTGCGTATCTGATGGGAAGCATCGCGCTCGGTGCCGCGGCTGCCGCCGCCGGAATCCTGCTCGCGCGTCGTGTGGTGCCCCATCATGCGGAGGGGGCGCGATGACCTGGGTGTTACTGGCCGTCGCGGGTGGCGTGGGATCGGTGCTGCGGATGTGGGTGGGGATCCTGATCGAAAAGGGTCCGCGTCCGCGGATCCCCGTGGGAACCACGGTGATCAACGTCACTGGCTCCTTCCTGCTGGGCCTGCTGACCGCCCTTGTCCTTGACCACACGGGGCTCGCCGACCTCAAGCTCGTCCTCGGAGTCGGGCTGCTCGGTGGCTACACGACCTTCTCGACGGCGAGCGTGGAGGTAGCGAACCTGGCGTTGTCGGATAGACCCCCGGGGGGTATCCTGGCGGTATTGCACGGCGCGTCGATGCTGGCGTTGGCTGCGGCGGCCGGGGCGCTCGGGCTCTGGCTGGGGTAGTCCCCGCTCGGCGCGCGGACAGGAGAGGCGGCATGAGCGGGCACCACCACCATCACGGTCATGGTCACGACCACGGCGGGATCCCGCAGACCCAAGACCACCGGCGGCGGCTGCTCGTGGTGGTGGCGCTGACCGGGGTGATCGTCGTGGCTCAGCTGGTTGGCTCGATCCTGACGGGCAGCCTCGCGCTGCTCACCGACACCGCCCATGCGATCACCGACTTCAGCGGCCTGCTGGTCGCCCTGATCGCCGCGACGCTGATGCTGCGGCCCGCCGACGCGACGCGCACCTGGGGTTTCCGCCGGATCGAGGTGATCGCCGCCTTGGCCCAGGCGACGCTGCTGCTCGCGGTGGGTGTGTACGCCGCGATCGAGGGCGTCCAACGGCTGTTCGCGCCGCCGGAGGTGCCCTCCACCGAACTGCTGATCTTCGGTGTGATCGGCTTGGCGGCCAACCTGATCGGCATCGCGGTGCTGCAAGGCGGCCGCGACGCCAACTTCAACATGCGAGCTGCCTTCCTCGAGGTGGTCAACGATGCGCTGGGATCCGTCGGCGTGATCGTCGCGGCCATCGTCATCGCGCTCACCGGTTTCCAGCAGGCCGACGCATTGGCCGGCCTGTTCATCGTCGCCCTGATCGTGCCGCGCGCCATCGGGATCATCAAGGACACCACCCGCGTGCTGATGGAATACGCCCCCGAGGGCCTGGATCTGGGCGAGGTGCGCCGGCACATCGAGGAGGTCGACCACGTGGTGGCCGTGCACGACCTGCACGCCTCCACCATCGCCACCGGGCTGCCGGTGCTGACCGCCCACGTCGTCACCTCCGACGAGTGCTTCCGCGACGGCCACGTGCTGCGGATACTCACCGACATCAAGTCGTGCGTGGCTGAACACTTCGACGTCTCGGTGCAGCACTCCACCTTCCAGCTGGAGTCGGAGACGTTCAACCGGGAGCAGGGCGCGGGCATCGACCACTCCTGCGACCCCGCCCACTGAACGCTAGACGCGCAGCTGGATGACGCTTCCGAAGTCGGGGGCGTTCAGGAGGCGCAGCACTCCTCGGGCCGCGTCGTCCGGGGAGGCCAGAGAGCCCGATTCCTTGAGTTCGACGAAGTCCGCCTGGCCAGGGAAACCCTCGGATCCGCGGATGGCGGCCTGCATATCGGTGTCGACGACGCCGGGGGCGATCGCCGCGATCCGCACACCGTCGAGGTTCTCGGCTGCCACCGTGGCTGCGTGATGATCGACGGCGGCCTTGGTGGCGCAGTAGACGCTCCAGCCCGGCACCGGGCGGCGACCTGCTCCGCTGGAGATGTGTGCGATCCGCGTGGGCACGCCGGCAGGACGCTCGCGCAGCACCGCGTCGGTGAGCAGGATCAGCGCCGTGACGTTGACGTTCACGGCGGCGACGGTGGCCGCCGGATCGGCGCGACCGGCAACCTCCGCCGACCCCAGCAGCCCCGCGTTGTTGATCAGCAGGACCTCCGACGCGTCGGCCAGGAAGCGGGGGAGGGCGTCGCCCTCAAGCCAAGCCAGGAGGGCCGCGGGATCGCCGAGATCGACGCGCTCGCCCGCGGAGCGCGAGATGCCCAGTACTTCCCAGCCCTCTTGCTCGAGCTGTGCGGCCAGCGCCGCACCCAATCCGCGGCTGTGTCCGGTGACGATCGCCTTCTTCATGTCCCTCACCCTATTAAGAGATTCCGCAGGTAGGTGGCACCTACTGCGGCGCACTGGATGGCGACCTGGCTTCGTTGTCGAACTTACTGGCATACCCGATGGCAGTTTCGTTCTCCGTCTTGCCATGTCATCCATCCAGCACGTCCTCGCGACGGCGCCACCCACCTGCGGAACCTCTAAGGTGTCTCTCATGGCTCGACTCGACGCCTGGCTCTGGGCGGTACGGATGTACAAGACGCGTTCGATGGCGACCGCCGCCGTGCGCGGCGGGCATGTGCGCGTCGACGATCACCTGGCCAAGGCGTCGCAGATGGTGGTGACCGGGCAGAAGATCCGGGTTCGCAAGGAGCAGGACGAGAAGATCATCGAGGTGGTCGATCCCAGCCTTGTGAAGCGCGTCGGGGCACCGGCCGCACAGGCCGCCTACATCGACCGCACCCCGGAGAAGCCCAAGCCCATCGCCGAGATGCAGGGGCGCGTCGCCATCCGCGACCGCGGCGCCGGCCGCCCCACCAAGCGCGATCGCCGGGCCATCGAGAAGCTCCGAGGCCACTGATTCCAGCTCCCCCTTGCTGTCCACGGCTGGGTGTCCCGAATAAAAGTGGCTGAGCGGGGGTGATCTGTGCGTATTGCACAGATCACCCCC
>NZ_JARGDO010000012.1 GCF_029211185.1 Tessaracoccus caeni | reverse complement strand
GCGCCCGGATCGCCGCCAAGATCCTTGCACTGACCACCGCGATTTGGCACAACGACCACATCGGCGCCGCCATCCGTCGTTCACTCATCGCCTACGACCACTGAACCCCTTGGACTCACTCGTCTAGTGCTCCGGCAGATAGGTGGCACTTTCTGCGGTTGCGTGCGTCGGTATGGCGTCTGATTCGCCGTTACTGCGGTTGCGTGCGTCGGTTCTACGACCGATTCGTCGATAGTGCGGTTGCGTGGGTCGCTATAGCGACGCAGACAACCGCATTGAGGAGGGACTGATGATGGGGCAACCCAGCCAGCTATAAATTCAGGACGCCGCCTCCACGCTCTCGCGAGAAGGGGCCGGGGCCGATGGCTGCCGGCGGGTGAGCCGCGAATAGAGGATGCCGGTGGTCAGCACCGCCACGCCGGCGATGAAGGTGACGACGAAGACCCCGGAGTAGCCGCCGGTGTCGGCCAGCGTGCCGCCGCCCCAGTTGCCGATCGAGGTGCCGAGCGTGATTCCGGCGCTGAGCAGGGTCATCACCAGGCCGAGGCGATGCGACGGGGTGATGGCTCCGGCGGCGCTGAAGACGGTAACCAGCACGGGACCGATCGGCGCGCCGACGGCGAGCAGCAGCACAGCCAGGTGCCACGGTTCCTGGGCGAGCCAGAGCAGGCTCAACACCGGAACGAGGACGATGGCGCAGGTGAGCCAGCGTCGCGCCGTGCTCCACGCCGCGGGCCACCGGGACACGCTGAGCGCTGCCGCGCCGGAGGTGAGGCCCATCGCGGCATAGATCACGCCGCCGGCGCCGGGGTTGCCGGTCTCCTGTGCAAAGGCTGTGGTGGCGGTGGCGAGTGAACCGAACACCGCTCCGATGCTCAGCATTCCGAACAGCAGCAGGGTGATGGTGCCCCACGCGATCGGTTCGGGTCGGGGTGCGTCGGACCGCTGGGAACGAGTTCGGCGTCCGACGGTGGCGAACCGCTCGGTGTGATGCAGGGCGAACCAGGGCACCAAGGCGATCGTGAGCGCGAGTGCTGTCCAGAGCGGGGCGGCCGGGCCGACGAGGACAGCGATCAGGCCCACCGCCGCGGGGCCGAGCACGAAGCCGAGTTCGTCGACGGTCGACTCGTAGCCCTGAGCGGTGTCCAGCGTGCGGCGATCGGTGGAGTCGAGTCCGCGGATCCAGCGGACCCGGGTCATGGGGCCGCACTGCGGGACCACCAGGCCGGCGACGAAAGCCGAGGCAGCAAGGCTGGGCGTGAAGGTCAGCGGTTCGGTGCCGGGAGCGCCGGTGGCGAGCAGCCACAGCAACGCGATGCAGTACAACACCGTCGAGGTGAGTAGCGTGACGCGCTGACCCCAGCGGTCGGAGGCCGCCCCGGAGAGCGGGGCGCCGACGGCGACGCCGACCCCCGCGATGGCGGCGATCGCTCCGGCGGTGGCGAGCTGATCGGCAGACGCCGACACGTAGGTGAGCACGCCGAGAACCAGCATCGACAGCGGCAGCCGTGCGAGCGCAGAGAGAGGGAAATAGGCGGTTCCGGCCAGCCGTCGCATGGCGCCGAAACCCGACTCAGTGTGAGACACCGGGTTCATCCTTCCGCGGGGAGAAGCCCCGCAACGAATGCGCTACGTCCCAACCACCCGTAACGCGAAACCCTGATGTCGCCCGCCATTTTACTCGACCATCGCGAATTGTCACGCGAGCCCACTCCATCACGCTCTTCGAGGTGCGAGGCCGCCCGCGGCCGAGCCTCGAGGAGAGCCAGCGCGAGAATCTGCAGGAACTGTTGGTGGTCGGGAGTGGTGGTTACGACCGTCGTGTTCCGGATGGGGTCGCGGTTGCTGAGGTGCGAGCGAAGCGAGCCTCGAAGTGCCCGCCGCCGGCCGTGTTCCGGCGCTTCGCGCGGGCTCACGGCTTTTACGCCCACCCCGACGAAGGCCGAGAGCAGGCGAGCTCGCTCGTTTAGCCGAGGCCAAGGAAGGGGTTGCGGCGCGAAGCGCTATCACCACACCCACTCGCAGACCCCATCCTCCACACGACTAAGTTCTTCGGCTGCACGTCGCTCGCCTTCGCACCTCGAAGCGCGGTCCGTGAGGATGGCCTAATCTCGTAGTCATGTGTGGGCGGTATGGCATTGACGCGACGGCTGACGACTTGGCCGAGCTCTTCGGCGTCGAGGTGATCGGTGAGCCGCCGCCGCTCCCGATGCCGGAGGCGCGCCCGACCGACGTGGTGCCGGTAGTGCTCGAGTCTCCGAAGCAGCCAGGCTGGCGTTTGGAGGGGGCGAGATGGGATCTCGCGCGTCCTGGTCAGAAGGAACTGAAGCGCACCGGACCGCCGCTGATCAACGTGCGGTCCGAGACGGCCGTCGAGAAGTTCGGGTGGGCCGTGCAGCAACGTCGCTGCCTGATTCCGGCCACCGGCTACTGGGAGTGGACCGGACCGAAGGGTGCACGGCAGCCGTACTTCTTCCGGGATCCCTCCGACGACGTGATCGCCTTCGCGGGCATGTACTCGTGGTGGCGCGACCCGAGCAAGCGCGACAACGACCCCTCCCGCTGGGTGCTCACGACGGCGCTGCTCACGATGGACGCCGTCGAGAACCTCGCCGACATCCACGACCGCAACCCCGTGATGCTGCCCGGCGACTTCTGGGACGAGTGGCTGGATCCCTCGACGACCGGCGATCAGGCGCTCGTCGAGGCCGCCGTTGCCGCGAGCTTCGACGTCGCCCAGGAACTCGAGTTCGGCCCGGTCTCTTCAACGCTTCTCTAGGGAAGTGGTCGCGTGAGTCAAGCCACTTTCACTTTCGCAACAGGCCCTAAACGCCGGCGCGCCCAGATGAGGTCGCATGGCAGGCCGCCGTTCGCGGATCCGGACTGAGATCGCCCCCGGCCCCCGTCCAGATCTGGACGGGATGGGAGAATGGGGGCGTGGATGCTGCGCAGGCGGTTGTTTTCATCCACGGGCTCGGCGATGCGCCTGGCTCGTGGGCGCATCAGATTGCCTCGCTCCCGGACGGTTTCGTGGGCATCGCGGTCAACGTCCCGGGCCTGGCTCCTGGGGGTCGCGCCGGAGAATTCTCGCTGGGGCGCGCCGCCGACCATGTGATCGACGAGATGGACCGGCTGGAGATCGCCCGCGCCCACCTATGTGGGCTGTCGCTAGGGGCGATGATCGCGTTTCGGGCCGCCGTCGACCATCCCGAGCGCGTGCTGACGCTCACTTTGGCCGCCGGTCAGGTGAAGCCGCCCCGAACGCTGATGGCCATCCAGCACGCGATCATGCGGGTGCTGCCGGAGAAAGTGGTGTCGACGGGTGGTGCGAGCAAGGCTCAGATGCTCGCGGTGCTGGATGCGGTCGCGCGTGTCGATTTCACCGGCGAACTCCCGGAGGTGGCCGCCCCGACCCTGGTGCTGTGCGGTTCCAAGGACCGCCCCAATCTGCCGGCAGCCCGCCGCTTCGCCAAGGGCATTCGCGACGCGGAGTTGGTGATCCTCGACGGGGCCGGCCACCAGAGCAACACCGAGAACCCTGCGGCGTTCTCCGCTGCGCTCAACGCTTTTCTCTGCGAGCCGTCGTAGACGTCGCGTGGATCGGCGCCGCCTTCTGAGGCGGTTTTGACTAGGGCAGATACCTTCCTGTACCCACTACGCTCTTTGAGGTGCGGAGCGCAGCGGAGCCTCGAAAAGAGCCCACCGGCAGCCGAAGAACAGTCCCTACCACAGCCTGCGCTGGCTCTTTTCGAGGCTCGGCCGCGGACGGCCTCGCGCCTCAAAGAGCGTGGGTGGTGCTTCGCGCCGGTCTTGTTTGTCGAGGCGCGAAGAGCGTGGACTCAGGGAGCGTCGTCGGGGTGACGGGGGAGGAGGAACTGCGCGGTGAGGGCCACCTGCGGGTCGGGGTCGTCGATCAGGGTGACCAAGGCCTCGCGGGCGGCAGAACCAGGCACCTCGGCCAGCGCGATCGCCAGACGCTGACGGGCCCCGGCGTCGACGGTCGTGTCGCGCGGCTTGGGGTTGGCTGTCGCGACGGCGTCGGTGGTCGTGTCGTGGGGCCTGGGGTTGGCCGTCGGGAGGGCGTCGTGGGTCTCGGAGTTGGCTGTCGCGAGGGCGTCGATCAGGGCGACGGTCACCGCCCCGGCATGGCCGTGCTCGGTCGCCAGCCTGGCCAGGACATCGGTGGCGTCGACATCGTCCTGGCCTTCGACGATCAAGCCGACCAGTCCCGGGATCGCGTCCCGCCTGCCGATTCTTCCTCCGGCCAGCGCGGCTCGCGCCCTCACGACGGGGTCGGGATGGCTGAGCGCTCCGGCCAGGGCCTCGTCGGCGCGCGGCGACTCGATCTTGCCCAGCGCCTCCACCGCCCGATGCCGGCGCGCCGGTTCCTCGGAGCCCAGCGCCTCCGTGAGGATCGGCACCGCGTCGTCGCCCGTGCGCGCCAACGCCCAGGAGAGGGTGGCGGCGACGATCGGGTCGTCCTCGCTCAGCGTCGCCTCGGCGAGGAGGGCGGCGTCTCCGCCGTCCTCTCCGCCCATGGTCAGGGCGAAACGCTGGCGCTCCGACGGGCTGCTCGCGTCGAGCCCGCGCATCAGCGCCGTCAGCCGGAGTACGTCGCTCCATGCCTCCGGCGTGCTGGCCGAGACCTGCTCCAGCCTCCGCAGCAGCTCCTGTTCGCGGGCGAGGCGTTCGCGTGTGCGCGCCACCAACTGCTCGACCATCGACGACGGATCGAACGACAGATCTCGCAGGGTGTCCCCGATCTCCTGCAGGCTCAGCCCCAACAGACGCAGGCCCTCCACCTGGAACAGGCGGTGGAGATCGTCCTCGGAGTACTGGCGATACCCGCCCATCGAGCGCCCGGTCGGGGAGACCAGCCCGAGCCGGTCGTAGTGGCGCAGCATCCGCGCGCTCACGCCGGAGCGCTCCGCCACCTCACCGATCAGCACGACGACTCACTCCTCGACCACGCATCAGGCCTGTTCCGCGCCGGCATTGAACCGGAGAGACAGGTGCCGCGTGATCGCGACGCCACTCACTCTTCGACCTGCTCGACGCCCGGAGCGCCGCGCAGCGCGACCACACGTCGAGCCTGCTCGATCGCGGCATCGAATCCCTCCTCCGGGTTGCGCAGGTACCTCTCGGTCGCCACGGCGTGCATCCGGACGCCCTCGTCGCGCGAGCTCTTTGCCCGCTCGACTACCGCCAAGGATGCCTCACCGAGCGACGCGAAGGCGCGGCTGAGGCTCAACTGCGTGTGGCGGTCCCCACGCCCGAACTGGCTGGCCAGCTGATCGAGCAGCCAGCTCCGCGCGTCGTCGGGAACCAGCACGACGGCGGCCCTCCACGCAGCGCGGGCCACGTCGTCGTTGCGGTCGCGGAGCAGTTCGACGGTGATCGCCGGCCAGGCTCGCCGGTCGCCGATCTTCGACAGCGTATGCAGCGCCTGGCTGCGCGCCTGAGTAACCGACGACGTCAGCTCGCCGAGCAGAATCTCGACCGTCGACGACGCATCGTGCCTGGTCAGCGCCCAGGTGAGCATGTCTCGCACGTAGAAGTCGGGCTCGACGGTGCACCGCGCGATCAGTACCTCGACGTCGCTCGGCTCAGGCTGCATTCCCGCCGCCATCGCCGCATTCAAGCGCGCCGACGCCGTCGGTGCCTCGAGCGCCGCCGTCAGCCGGGCCGTTCTGGTGTCCGCTGTGTTCTTGGTCATGGAACCAGTCAAGGCGTTGTCACAGTGTCAAGGTCAAGTCAGTCGCGAGACCGTCGGTGTCTGTGGTTGGTCGACCCACCACGAGTGACGACAAACTTGGCGATCGGGGTCAGCGCAGCAGTCCCAGCTGATGGGCGCGAGCGATGGCGGCGGCGCGCGTGGCCACCTCCAGCTTGAGGTAGATCGACGCGAGGTGCGCCTTGATCGTGCGCTCGCCGACGTAGAGGGCCAACGCCATGTCCCGGGTGCGCAGGCCGTCGGCGGCCAGCCGCAACACCTCCAGCTCGCGGGCGGTCAGGCCGATTCGTGCCCCGGCTTCGGCATCCGGCCCCGCAGCGCCGCGCTCGTCTTGGGGTGCGAGGACCCGGGCCAGCAGGTCGGCATGGAGCAACGCGTCGCCCGCAGCCGCCGCCCGGATCGTGCTCTCGAGCTGCTTGTGGGTGGTGTCCTTGAACAGGTAGCCCCGAGCGCCGGCGCGCAGCCCGCGCCGCAGCAGGTCGTCCTCGTTGAAGGTGGTCAGGATCACCACGGCGACCTCCGGGTGATCGGCCCGCAGCCGCTCCGTCGCCTCGATGCCGTCCAGCCGGGGCATCCGGATGTCCATCAGCACGACGTCGGGTTCCAGCCTTGCGACGGCGTCCAGCGCCTCCGCGCCGTCGGCCGCCTCGCCGACCACTTCGATGTCGTCGCTGGTCTCCAGCAGCAGGCCCAGACCTTGCCGCACCACTTGGTGATCGTCGACGAGCAGCACCCGGATCATCGTCGTACCTCCAACCTGACGGCCGTGCGCCCCGGACGAGACTCGACGATCAGCTCGCCTCCGATCAAGGCCGCGCGCTCGCGCATGCCGATCAGGCCGTAGTGACCGGAGCGCTCCGCGTCGGGATCGAAGCCGTGACCGTCGTCGGTCACCTGCAGGCTGAGACCGCCGGCGCCGTCGGTGAACTGAACGAGAACATGTTCGGCCTCGGCGTGCCGTTCCGCATTGGTCAGCGCCTCGTCGAGAACCCGCAGCAGATGCTCCCGGGTCTCGACGGGCAACGGCGCCTCGCCGCCGATCTCCACCGTGCTGCGGATGCCCGTCTCGCGGGTGAACCGTGCCGCGCGGGAACCGATCTCGGAGGCGAGGTCGTCGGGGTTGCGGCGCAGGTCGTCGATCGCCTGTCGCGATGAGGCCAGCGTCGACCGGGCGCTCCCCAACGCCTGATCGACGATGGCGAGCGCGCGGACGTCGTTGCCGCGATCGAGGTGCCCCCGGGCGGCCTCGAGCTGCAGCGTGATCCCGGTGAGTCCTTGGGCGAGGGTGTCGTGCAGTTCGCGGGCCATCCGCTGGCGCTCGGCCTGCCGGGTCAGCGCGGCCACCTGCTCCGACGACGCCCGCAGCTCGGCCGCAAGAGTCTGCGCGCGGAGCCGCTCGGCATCCGCCCGGTTGGAAAGCACGACGAGCACGATCACCGTCGCCGCGAGGATGCCGAACTGATTGAGCGGCACCACCCATGAGGAGCGCGGCGTCGCGAGCAGGATGACCCCGGCGGCGGCCGCCAGATAGAAGCCGGCCAACGCGAAACCGCGCTTGGTGTTGCCCCAGGTTCCGAGCGCCTCGCCGGCCAGGCACAACAGGGCCGACGGAGCCAGGAAGATGTCGATGTGGGTGCTGATCTGCGTCGTGACGACCAGCACGCCGACCAACGCTGACTGGACTGCGACGTAGCCCGGCCACCAGCGCTGGCGTCCCCCCAAGAGCCCATTGGCCCAGAACGCCACCACCAGACACACCACGGCTACGACGACAGCCGCAGCGACCCCCGGATGCCCCTCCGCCAGCAGCCTCGCGACCGCTTGCCAAGAGAGAAGAACCAGCACGGCGGTGACGAACACGTAGATGAGACCCGGTCCCGTCAGACCGTTCAGGCTATGCCGCAGGCGGTCCCATCCGCGCTCCGGCGTCACCGTGTGCTCACCCACGACGTCCCCCTTTTCCGTCAGCTCCACGTGCTGATGTCTCCGATCGTAGGGCGGTCGGGGTGGCACGGCATTGGCCGAACGGGCGTCCGAACGGACACCCCGGCGGCCGATGTGGGGGACGGTGCCCGGTCCGTAGCGTCGCCGCCATAGTCCTTGATCTAGGGGAGGAAGCCATGACGTTCATCACTCGCACCCTGCTGTTGGCCGGGATCGTCGTCGCGGCGGTGTTCACCGGCGGCCAGTGGAACGTGCCCGTCGCGGCGTGGGTCGGGGCGGTGCTCACTCTGCGGTACTACCGGTCGACGACGCGCCCGGTGATCGACTTCTTTGTGCTCTCCGCGCTGGTCGGGACGGTGGGCGCGTTCGCGTGGCGCGGCGTCATCCCTGAGGTGGTGACCGCCCCGCTGCCGACGGCCGTCATTCCAGTGGGGGCATCGCTGATCGGCATGCTGGTGTTCGTGGTCGACCGGTGGGTCTACCGTCGAGTGGGCGCGACGACACTCGGCTCTCTGGCGTTCCCGTCGGCTTGGACCGCCGTCGATACGTTCACCACCGGAAGCGCCGAGATCGGAACCTTCGGTGCTCAGGCATACACCCAGGTGGGGGCGTCGGCGATCCAGTTGGCGGCTCTCGGTGGCCTCCCGCTGGTGGTATTCGTCGTCGGGTGGGGTGCGAGTCTGCTGGCCCTGTTGTGGGAGCGATGGGACGACGTCCCCCGCTGGGCCTGGGGTGCGGGTGCGCTGGTGGGACTTCTGCTGTTGGGAGGTGTGGTGCGTCCGTTGACCGCGCCCGGGGCGGAACGTGTCGTCGATGTGGCGGGGGTGTCGCTCGCCAATGGGGCGATCGCCGAGGCCACCGCCTTGGATCCGGGATCCGTCGCCTTTGCGACAGCGACCGCCTCGACGCACCACACGCTGGTGGCGGCGGCCGAACGACTGGCCGCCGCCGACGCCGAACTGATCGTCTTCCCGGAGGGCGCCGGCTTTGGCACGACCTCCGATATCGCGGAACTGCGCGCCGAGATGGCCGACGTGGCCCGCGGGCACGACGTATGGATCGTGCTGCCGCTGCTCAGCCTCGACACCCAGCCGGTGGCGAACTGGGTGGAGGTGCTGGACCCGAGCGGTGACGTGGTGCTCAGCCACATCAAGTACGGCGGCAACGCGTTCGAGGGATCGGTGCGTGGCGACGGGCGACTGCAGGTGGTCGAGACGCCGTTCGGACGACTGAGCGTCGTGATCTGCTGGGACGCCGACTTCCCCGACGTGATCCGCCAGGCCGGTGAACTGGGCGTCGACCTGATGGTGATCCCCGCCAACGACTGGTTCGAGGTGCGCCGGATCCACTCCGAGATGAGCGTCGTGCGGGCCATTGAGAACGGCATGGCGGTGTTCCGCCAGACCGGCTCCGGGGTCAGCCTTGCCGCCGATACGTTCGGACGCCAGCTCAGCCGCGTCGACTCCTTCGTCGCTTCCGATCGAGCGCCCGGCGAACAACGGGTGGCGCTGCCCGTCGGCGCGGTCTCGACGCTCTATCCGACGATCGGTGGCGCCTTCGGTCTTGTCGCCGGCGCCGCGACGGTGCTCCTGCTGCTCTGGCTCCTGACCGACCTCATCGGCCGTCGTCGCGTCACCCGGAGGATGGTCAGGGTGGGCGGAGATCGCGGCCTCCCGTCCTGAACATCGTCGACGCGACACCGTGTATCGGCGCTTTCGGCATCGATATGCTGGACCGCAGGGACTGGAACCACGCCCGTTGCGAAGGAGAAGCACGTGAAGCTGCTCGCCACCCTGATTGCGATGTCCGGCGCCGCGTGGGTCGCCGTGCTCGGGGTCGCCTCTGCCTCTCCCTTCGCTCTTCTGGTGGCTGCCTACGTCGCCGTCGCATACGTGCTCGTGCGGCGAACTCCTCGCACCGAGGGATTGTTCTCGCGCCTGGGAACGCTGGCGGCGGTGGGCGCCGTGATCATCGGACTGGTCCTGGTGCTCCCTCTGACAGGGCCGGGCGGTGCCGTTTCGGCTCGGGAGGCTATCGCGGCCATCGTCGCCGTGCTCATCTGGGGTTCGGCGGCGGTCGCGCTGTGGCTTGTCCCCGCTCTGATCGCCTGGTCGTTCATCCGCGATGGTCGTCCTGCAGGCATCCGCTGAGATGAGGCCCGCGCCGGCGGCGCTGGCGTGGGCGGAGAAGCGCGCGTCGTCTGAGATCGTTGATGTGTCCGCCGTCGGTGGTGGGATCACCAACACCAAGTGGCGGGTGCGGCTGCACGACGGCAAGCAGCTGGCACTGCGATGGGCCGATCCGGAGCGCTGGGGCGAGGTGGGTCGTGAGCACGTTCGACGCGAGGCGTCGGCCTGCGGGTTGCTCGCGGACGCCGTCGCGCAGGTGCCGCGTCTCGTCGCCGCAGACCTGACGGGGGAGGCGGCCGACGGTCTGGCCTGCCTGATGGAGTGGCGGGCGGGCGCCACTCGGCTCGACCCGCTGAGCCCGGCCGCCGTGTCCGACCTGGCCCGCACCGCCCTGGCCATCCACAGTCAGAGGTTGCCTGCTGGCGAGCAGCTACCCCGGTTCACCTACCGAGGGCCGTCGCAGCTGGAGGTGCCGGCCTGGTCGCGTCGTCCCGAACTGTGGCGGCGTGCGATCGAGATCCGTAATGCAGGGGAACCGGCCACGCCGCATGGCCTGATCCATCGCGACTTCCACCTAGGCAACCTGCTGTGGCAGGGCGACGAGATCGCGGCAGTGGTGGACTGGGCCGAGACGTCCTGGGGTCCGAGCGACCTAGACGTCGCCCACATGTGCTCTGATTTCGCGATGCTGCACAGCCTCGACGACGCACAGGCATTCAGGCAGGCATATCTCGACGCGGGTGGTGTGCTCGACCCCGATCCCGACGCAGCCCGCTACTGGGCGGTGAGCGACATCCTCGGCTTCCTGCCCGACCCCGCCCACATCATTCCCGGGCTGGCCCACCTCCGCCCCGACGTCACCCCGGATCGGGTGCGCGCAGGCCTCGAGGACCTCCTCGCTCTCACCCTCGCCTGAGTGGGGAGTGGCGGAGCCAGGCTCGCGGCCTGTTACCCTTTGCGACATGCGGTGGCAGCAGCGATTTAGCGACCCCCGGCCGGTTGACGGCCACGGGGTCTTCGACGTGCGCCCATAGCCCGCAGAGTCTCCGTAGGCACGGCCGGGGGAATTTCCACCTTCCTCGCCAGCCCACCACTTCATGGAGACTCATCATGGCTCACACCGACTACCTCACCGCAGACCAGCTTTCTCACGCGCTCTCCCTGCGCGACCTCACCGACCCTGCCCAAGGCCGCCACGCGGTCCAGCTTCTTCTCGACGGCGTCGTCTCGACGCTGCAGGGCACCTGGAGCAGCACTGTCCGATATGTGCGCCACTCGCCCATCGTGGCGGTCCGCGACAACTACGACCGCCTCGGCTACGACCCCGGCGACGTGACCCGCGACCGTCGCTACACCCGCTATCTCAGCCCGACGACGATGCTGCGCAGCCACATGAGCGCGGAGATCCCGACGGCGCTCGAGCACTACACCGGTTGCGCGGACGTGGATGAACTGATCGTCGCGCCCGGGCTCGTCTACCGGCGCGACGTCGTCGATCGCAGCCACGTGGGGGAGCCCCACCAGGTGGATCTCTGGCGGCTTCGCAGCCACCCGGACACGACGGACGACGACATGCTCGCCATGATCGCGCTGCTCGTCGACGCCGTCCTTCCGGGTGCCGAATGGAAGGTCACCGATGTCGAGCACCCCTATACCGTCGGGGGGCGCCAGATCGACGTGCGCCACGACGGCCAGTGGCTGGAACTCGCCGAATGCGGGCGGATCCACCCGGAAGTGCTGCGCGGCTCGGGGCTCGATCCGCAGCGCTGGTCGGGACTGGCGCTGGGCATGGGCCTGGAGCGCGCGCTCATGCTGCGCAAGGCGATCCCCGACATCCGCTACCTGCGGGCACGGGATCCCCGTATCGCCGAACAGATGCTGACTCTGGACCCTTGGCAGCACGTCTCCCCGCTGCCGTCGGCGCGGCGCGACATCTCCGTCGTGGTCGCTGAAGACGAGGATGAGGAGACGCTGGGCGACCGCATCCGCACCGCTTTGGGCAGCGACGCCGAGGTCGTCGAGTCGGTCGAGCTGCGGAGTCGCACGTCGCACGAAGCGCTGCCCGAGGCCGCGCGATCGCGCCTCGGCACCCGCGCGGGCCAGGTGAACCTGCTGCTGCGAATCGTGCTGCGTCCGATCGACCGGACGCTCACCTCGGCAGAGGCCAACGCCATCCGCAACACGATCTACCGTGCGGTCCACGAAGGCCCGGTGATGGAGTTGATCTGACGCGACGTGGGGCTGGGTCCGTTGTTCGGCCAGGGCTGGGTCGCTTCGAGGCGACTTCGTCGCACCTCAACGACCGCGGGGGTCACGCTCCTTGAGGTGTGAGGCCGTTCGCGGCCGAGCCTCGAAAGGGGCGCGCCGTGGGGTTGGGTCTGTTGTTCGGCCACGGGCTGGGTCGCTTCGAGGCTCGCTGGCGCTCGCTCCTCAACGACCGTGGGGGTCACGCTCCTTGAGGTGTGAGGCCGTTCGCGGCCGAGCCTCGAAAGGGGCGCGCCGTGGGGTTGGGTCTGTTGTTTGGCCGCGGGCTGGGTCGCTTCGAGGCTCGCTGACGCTCGCGCCTCAACGACCGTGGTGGAAAGGTAAGCTCTCGCCAGTGCGTGCGTACTGGGAACTGGCTAAGGGTGGCTATCGCCGGTACGCGCGCTACCGTGCGGCGATAGCCGCGGCTCTGATCGCTAACGGGGCGTTCGGGTTCATCCGCGCCTCGCTCCTCATGACGACGATCACCACCGCGGGCACGGCCGTCGGCGGCTACGACCTGAAGCAGGCCTCCACCTACGTCTGGCTCGGGCAAGGTCTGCTCGGGGCGATCCCGCTGTGGGGGATGACGGAGATCGCGGCTCGGGTGAAGTCGGGCGAGATCGCCATGGACTTCCTGCGTCCCGTCACCGCTCTCGGTCAATGGTGGGCGATGGATCTGGGGCGCGCGGCGTCGCAGTTGCTGCCTCGGCTGGTGCCGATGCTGGCCGTCGGCGCCCTGATGACGGGACTGGCCCTGCCTGCGCACCCGCTGCCTTATCTGCTGTTCGCCGTCTCGCTGGTGCTCGCCGTCAGCCTCGGGTTTCTCGCCTGGACGCTGGTGAACCTGCTTGCGATGTGGGTGGTGGAGGTGCGCGGTTACCAGGCGCTGTTCATGATCATCATGAACCTGCTGACCGGCCTGCTCGTGCCGGTCTCGTGGTTCCCCGGCTGGCTGCGGACGCTCGCCGACGCCACCCCGTTCCCGTCGATGTTCCAGACCCCGATCGACGTGATCATGGGTGTCGCGGGCATCCATGCGATGGGCGTTCAGGCCTTGTGGCTGGTGGTGCTGGTGGGCGTCGCCCAGGTGATGCTGCACCGCGGTACGCAGAAGCTGGTGATCCACGGTGGGTGAGCGTCGGGCCGTCCCGGGTCAGGCAGCCGCCGACCTCCGCCCTGTGACCTGGTGGTTCATGGTGCGCACCATGATCGGCGCCCGGATCCGCGCGCAGACCGGCTATCGGTCGAGCTTCGCCGCCGACCTCGCCAGCCAGCTGTTCCTCGCGGCCACCGAGTTCGTCGAGATTTACGTGCTGCTGCACAACGCGCCGGTCTTCGGCGGCATGAACCTGGCGCAGGCGACCGTCGTCTACGGGCTGGCCTGCGTGGCCTTCGGCATCGCCGACATGCTGTTCGGCCAGCTCGACAACATGCACACCTTCATCCGCGAGGGTCGCCTGGAGACGCTGCTCGTGCGCCCTACCTCGCTGCTGCTGCAGCTGGTCACCGCCGACGTGCAGCTGCGTCGATTGGGACGGGCCGGCTTCGGTCTGGCCGCCTATCTGATCGCGCTCGCGGTCTGCGGGGTCGAATGGACGCCGGTCGCCGTCGTGCTGGCCGTGCTGGCGCCGCTGGGCGGCGTGCTCATCTTTGGAGCGCTGTTTCTGGCATCGGGCTCGTTGCACTTCTGGGTCCTCGACGGGCAGCAGGCGGGCAACGCGTTCGTCTACGGTGGCCGCTACGTCAGCTCGGTGCCGGCGAGCGCGCTGATGACTCCGCTGCGCGTCTTCTTCACCTTCGTCGTGCCGGCGACGTTGGTGGCCTACGTGCCGGCGGCGGTGCTGGTCGGGGCTCCGCTGCCCGCGTTCCTGTGGCCGGAGATGGCGTGGCTCGGCATCCCGGTCGGGGTGCTGTTGTGGGCGGTGGTGCTGTTGATCTGGCGCGCGGGAGTTCGTCGTTACTCGGGAGCAGGAGGCTAGACGGTGATCATTGAGACCGAGGATCTGGTCAGGGAGTTCACCGTCTACGACGGCGGCGGACTGCGTCGAACCAAGAGACTTGTGCGCGCCGTCGACGGACTGACGCTGCGCGTCGAGGCGGGAGAGGCCGTCGGATATATCGGCGCCAACGGCTCGGGGAAGTCGACCACGATCAAGATGATCTCCGGCATCCTCACGCCGAGCTCCGGGCGCATCCGCACCTGCGGGCTGAAGCCGGTGCCGGAGCGCAGGACGCTGGCGCGTCGGATCGGGGTGGTGTTCGGTCAGCGCTCGGCGCTGTGGTGGGATCTGCCGCTGGAGGAGTCGTTCCCGATCCTGGCTGCTATGCATCGGATCCCGGCGGCGGCGTGGCGGCGGCGCTTCGACGTGCTGGTCGACGAGCTGGAGCTGGCGTCGTTCCTGGCGCGGCCGGTGCGCACGCTATCGCTCGGTCAGCGGATGCGCGGCGAGGTGGCCGCGGCGCTGCTGCACTCGCCGGACCTGGCCGTGCTCGACGAGCCCACCATCGGCCTCGACATGATCAGCAAAGAGAACCTGCGCCGCTTCCTCACCCGCGAGCGCGCCGAGCGCGGCACGACGCTGCTGCTCACCACCCACGACATGGGCGATGTCCAACGGCTGTGCGACCGCATGGTGGTGATCGATGACGGGCACCTGGCCTTCGACGGCACCGAGGCCGAGCTGGCGGCGGCCACCGACGCCGAGCGCATCCTCATCGTCGACCTAGCCAAGCCCGTCGCCCCCGATGCGCTGCATCTACCTGCCGACGCCCGCGTGGTGGCATCGGAAGGCGACGGTTCGAGGCTCTCGATCGCCTTCGCCCCGCGACGGCTCTCCGCCGCACACGTGCTGGCCGCCGTCCAGTCCCAGGCCGAGGTGATCGAGCTGGCGCTCGCGGAACCGGCCATCGAAGACCTGGTCAGGCGGATCTACGAAGGCCGCTGACGCTTGTGCACGAGCCTCGTGAGGGAGGTGCGAAGGATAACGCTGCGAATATGGCGCGGCGTGTGCAATAGGTACAGGCCGCGCCATATTCGCAGCGTTATTCTCGGCATCGTCAGCGCAGCTGGGTCAGCTGGGTCACATCGTCCTCCGGCAACTGATCGACGGTGGCGGTCACCTCGAGACTGTTCAGCGTCAACGCACCGGTCTGGTTGGTGAGGAAGGCGGTGTCGCTGGCGTCACGACCCGTGGCGATGCGCAGCATGCTGCTGCGGGGCGCGAGCGCGGTAGCGTCCACCACGCACCACCGGTCGCCGATGGCGGCCTCCGCCACGGCGTGGAAGTCCATCGGTTCGAGTCCCGGTGCGTAGACCGACACCACCCGGGCCGGCACCTCGCACGCGCGCAACAAGGCGACCACCAGGTGAGCGAAGTCGCGGCAGACACCCTGGCGGCTGAGCAGCGTCTGGATCGCGCCGTCGGTGGGCTGGCTCGATCCGCTGACGTAGGACAGGTGCGTTCCCACCCACGAACTCACGGCGTCGAGAAGCTTCGCGCCCTCGATGCCGTTGAACTCAGCAGCGGCGGTGGGAGCCAACGTGTCCGACTCGCAGTAGCGGCTGGGACGCAGGTATCGGATGCGCTCGGCGTCCTCGACGATTCGAGGAGGGGCGAGTTGATCCACGACGGCGCGGTAGGTCACCTCCAACTCGCCGGCAGTGGCGTCAACGAGGTGGAGCCGTGTGCCGTGAGCGTCGACGATCTCCCTTGCAGGGATGGAGGCGCCGTCGAGCGTGACGGCGAGCTGTTCCTCGGCCAGCGGGGTGCCATCGGAGACGGCGATGCTCAGCACCAGTTCGGACCGCGCCGCGACGGTGGCGGCGATATAGGACGAGACCTCACGCTTCATCGCCCCATGGTCGCACCGTGCTGTTAAGACCGAGTTAAGGGCGGCTAACGTCTTCCATGGTGGGGGAGATAGCGCGGACCCCAGCGCAACAGGCCGGCCGCGCCGAGCAATCCAAGAGCGCCCACCAGACCGGTGGCCAGAGGGAGCGACCCGGCCGCCGCGACGATGCTGACCATCACCGGGGCGAGCGCCGAACCGGCGTCGGTGAACAGCCGCCATGCACCCAGGAACGCGGCCTGCCCGCCGGGTGGCGCGAGGTCGGCGCCCACCGTCATGAGGATGCCGCTGGAGAGCCCGTTCGCCAGCCCGAGCAGGCCGGCGAGCGCGATGAACCAGGTGTCCGCGGTGGACCAGTCGTGTGTGAGCGAGAGGATCAGGAAACCCGTTCCCATCAGCACCATGGCGGGCAGGGCTGCCCAGAGCCGGCCGTAGCGGTCCATTACCTGGCCGCTGGCATAGAACAGGGCGAAATCGAGCGCGCCTGAGAGCCCGACGACCAGTGCGATCGTCGAGGCGTCCATCCCGATCGAGACGCCCCAGAGCGGCAGCACCACCTGGCGGGCGGCACGCACCGCGGCGAGCAGCATGCAGGCGACGCCCAGCCGCGACAGCACGTGACGCGACTGCCACAGCGACGCGAAGACGCCCATCTGGGGTTGCCGGCCGGCCGGCTTCGCCGGAACCCCCTCCGCGGCGCGAGCCTGCTCCTCCGGGTCGGGACCGATCCACACCAGCGCCACCAGCGCGACCATCAATGCGGCGAAGAACCACAGCGACGAGTTGACGGTGTGAAACAGCGCCAGCAGACCTGCGGCGACGAAGGGTCCGGTGAACAGGCCGAACCTCGTCGAGCCGCCCAGCAGCGACAGCGCCCGGGCACGGAACGCGAGGGGCACTCGGATCGCCATGAAGGCGTGCCGGGCCAGGGCGAAGGCTGCGGCGGCCATGCCGATCACGAAGACGGCGGCGGTGAGCCAGACCAGTCCGGGCAGCACCGCGCAGACCACCGCACCGAGCAGAGCGATCACGCCGGCGATGACCATCGTGTAGCGCTCGCCGATTCTGCTGACCAGCCAGCCCGCCGGGACGTTTCCGCACAGGGAGCCGACGATGAGCGCCGACGCGATGAGGGCCGCCATGGGAATGTCGGCGCCGCGCTGGGTGGCGATGACGGGGATGAGGGGGACCATCGCGCCCTCGCCGACCGAGAACACCAGCGACGGCAGGTAGACCATCGGTCCGTATCGCCGGAGGAGGCCGCCCATGCTCGTTGTCACTGGCCCTACTTTACGAGCGTCGCGTAAATATAGCTGGCTGGGTTGGTCGCACTGTGCAATACGTACAGAGCGACCAACCCAGCCAGTTATCGTGCGGCCACTGAGCCGGCGCGGTCTCAGAACTCGTCGACGGTGATGTCGATCTCGCGGTCGCGCCAGTAGAACTTCCGGTCGTGCTCGCCGATCTCGCGCACCACGCGACACGGCGCGCCGAAGGCGACGACGTCGGCCGGGACATCCCTGGTGACGACGCTGCCGGCGCCGATCACCGTGTTGTCGCCGATGGTGACGCCCGGCATGATCAGGGCGCCGGCACCGATCCACACGTTGTTGCCGATCCGCACGGGAAGATTGAACTGCGCCGCGCGCTCCCGCAGCTCCGGCAGGATCGGGTGCCCTGCGGTGCTGATCGTGACGTTGGGCCCGAACATCACCTTGTCGCCCACGTGGATTTCACCGTCGTCGACGAGCGTCAGGTTGAAGTTGGCGTACACCCCGTCACCGAAGTAGACGTTGCGGCCGCCCCAGTTGGCGCGCAGCGGCGGCTCGATGTAGCAGTCTTCCCCGATGCTGCCGAACATCTGGGTGAGCAACTCGGAGCGGCGCGCGCCCTCGGAGGGGCGCGTCGCGTTGAAGTCGTAGAGCAGCTCGAGGGCCTCGGTCTGGCGATCGGCGAGCGACGACACCGTCGGGTTGTAGATCAGGCCGGCCTGCATGCGTTGTTCGTTGTCCACGGCATCCATCCTCGCACGCACCCTCGCCCCGGATTGTCGCGGGCTCGGCCCTGCCAAAAATATGTACGAGCATACGCAGTTTGTTAGGATCGAGACGTGACGGACTACTTCGCGGGAGACCCGCGTACCAATCGAGAGCGCATGCTCGCCGGAGACCTCTATATCGCCGACGATCCCGAGAGCGGACGCCTGGCGCGCCGCGCGATGGAACTGGCCGACGCCTACTACCGTGCCGAGGTGGCCGCGGACCCCCACGCGCGCGAGTTCCTGGCCGACCTGATCGGCGAGCTCGGCGACGAGGCCTATGTGAAGCCGCCGCTGTTCGTCGATTACGGCGAGAACATCACGATCGGCGCACGCACCTTCATCAACTACAACCTGACCGCCCTCGACGTGGCGAAGATCACGATCGGCGAGGACTGCCAGATCGGCCCCAACGTGCAGCTGCTGACGCCGACGCACCCCATCGATCCCCAGCCCCGCCGCGACAAGCTTGAGGCCGCGCAGCCGATCACCCTGGGCGAGAACGTCTGGCTCGGAGGCGGCGTGATCGTGTGTCCCGGCGTCACGATCGGCGACAACAGCGTGATCGGAGCCGGCTCCGTGGTGACCAAGGACATCCCGGCCAACGTCGTCGCGGTGGGCAATCCTGCCCGCGTCATCCGCGAGATCTGAGACAGGAGACCCGCCATGCCCAAGCTCGTCTTTCTCGACGTCGACGGCACCCTCGTCGACTACGCCAACCGTCTGCCGGCTTCGGCCGTCGACGCGATCCGGCGCGCCCGCGCGGTCGGGCACCTAGTCTACCTGACCACCGGGCGCAGCAGGGCCGAGATGTACGAGGAGCTGTGGGACATCGGCATCGACGGCATGATCGGCGGTAATGGGTCGTATGTGGAGCATCGCGGCGAGGTGGTGATGCACCAGAGCCTCACCTTGGACGAGTGCCGCGCGATCGTCGACTGGCTCGACGCGAGAGGGCTGGCTTTCTACCTCGAGGCCAACTCCGGCCTGTACGGCAGCGCCGACTTCCGGGCTGCGGCGCTGCCGGTCCTCCGGGCTTATGTCGCGGGCAAGGGGGCGACCAACAGTGAGACGGTCGTCGTCGACGACGTGTTCCCCGAGATGATCTACGGCGCCGAGCTCTACCGCGACGACGTCAACAAGATCAGCTTCGTCCTCGGCGGCTTTCAGGACCATCTCGACTCCAAGGAAGCCTTCCCGCAGATGAAGGCAGGCACCTGGGGTGGGCGGGGTTCGCATGCGCTCTTCGGTGACCTCGGCGTCGCGAACATCGACAAGGCCCATGCCATCGAGGTGCTGCTGGAGTACCTGGGTGCCGACCGGGCCGACACCGTCGCGATGGGCGATGCCGCCGTCGACATCCCGATGCTCGAGTACTGCGCGGTGGGAGTGGCGATGGGCAATTCCTCCGACGACGTGCTCGCGATCGCCGACCACATCACGACCGACGTAGAGGCCGACGGCCTCTACAACGCTTTCGCGCACTTGGGTCTGCTCGAGGCTGCAATCGGCTAGCGGCTGCAATCGAGTCAGGACTCGTCGACCGCCTTCACGACGGTCTCGTCGAGGTCGCCGCGAATGGCGTTCCAGACGATGTCGAAGGCCGTGGAGTCGTCGTCCTCGATCTGGACGGTGGAGTCGTCGGTGGTCACCCTCACCGCGTCCTTCAAGACGCGCGCGCCGGTCCACTGCATGCCTGGGCCGTCCGGCGTGACGACGAGGCCGCGGAACCCGAGCGGATCGTCGAGTGCCTCGACTTCTGGGGCACCATCCTGATGCTCGACGATGAAGGCGTCGAGTTGCTCGAGGGCTTCGGTGCCGAGGGTCGCGACGGGGTTCTCCTGCCCCGAATAAACGTCCACCTCGACGGTGGCCTGGCTCTTCGACGGAGCATCTGACGGCGAACATGCCCCCAGCGTGGCCAGCCCCAGGCACGCCGTCGCCAGGAGTGCGATTGTCCTCGACGCGCTGCGCAAGTTCGACATGGTGTGCTCCTTCGCTCGATCACCATGGATGCGTCCATCTTCCCTGATCGGGCCGAGGTGCGCCCGATTGGCGAGGAATCGTGGCGGCTACGCGGCGAGCGTCGTCGAGATCTTTCCGTCGACGATGGTGACCAGCTCATCGAGTGTGTCGCGGTGCACCAGGTCGTGGGTCACGAGCAACGTGGCGGTGCCCCGCTCGTGGGTGAGCCTGGCGATGAGTCGCATGATCTCCGCGCCGCGTTCTTGATCGAGGGCGCTGGTGGGTTCGTCGACGAGCAGCACGTCGGGCTCGTGGACCAAAGCCCGCGCGATGGCCGTGCGCTGGCGCTGCCCGCCCGAGAGCTGATGCGGGCGCTTGTCGGCGTGTTCGGTGAGGCCGACGGCGTCGAGCAGATCGTCGACGCGTCCATCGATCCTCGTGCGTCTCGCCCCTCGCGCGCCGTCACCGAGCCGGCCCATCATCAGCAGTTGTTCGCGGGCAGTGAGCGCCGGCAGCAGGTTGGACTGCTGGAACACGATGCCGATGCGTTCGCGACGCAGCGCTGTGGCCTCGCCCTTCGAGAGCTGTGCCGCGTCGATGGTGGTGATGCCGTCGCCGATCAGGACGCCGCCGGAGTCGGGGCGGATCAGCGTCGCGGCGACCGCGAGGATGCTCGACTTGCCCGACCCGGACGGCCCGGTGATGCCGGTGACGACGCCGGGGCGGCCGCGCAGGGTGACGTCGTCGACAGCGGTGATGCGACGGTCGCCATCGGGGAAGGTGAGGGTGATGTTGTGCAGTTCGATCATCGGTTGCTCCCGAGTGCGGTGAGGGGGTCGGCTTTGGTGACGGAGCGCAGCGCGAAGGCCGCGCCGGCCAGGCCCAGCGCGGCCATGATGACCGCGGGGGCGACGGTGGTGAGCGGGCTGATCACAAAGGGCAGGGCGCGCCCGGCGAGGGTGCCCAGGCCGACGACGGCGAGGATGCCGACGCCGATGCCGGCGGTCAGCACGACGAGGGCCTGCCCGAGGGAGTCGCGCAGGAGGGAGCCCGTCGTGGCGCCGAGCGCCTTGAGCACGGCGATGTCGCCGGCACGTTGCATGATCCACACAGTGAAGAACGCGCCCACCACCAGGGCGGAGATGCCGAAGAGCATCGCGATCATCAGTGCGAGCGAGCCGATCTCCGACTTGAAGGTCTCCAGCGCCATGAGGGCGGTGAGCGGCGTCTTTGCGACCGTGCCGCTCGCGGCTGCCCCCGCGTCCCAGTCGGCGTCGCCGGTTACCGCCAGCACGGTGGCCTCGCCACTGCCACCGACGCGACGGCTGGCCTCCGCCCAATCGGCCGGCGTCATGACCACTGCGGGGGTGTGGCTGTACCAGAGGTCGTCGCCGATGCCGGTGACGGTGAACTCGTTGCCCGTGATCGAGACGGTGTCGCCCAGCTGCGCGCTCAGGTCTTCGGCGGCGCCGGCGGACAGCCCGATCTCGCCGTCGGACATAGGCGCCAGTGCGAGGAGCGGAGTGTCGCTGGCCTGGGCCGCATCGGGCGCTAGGCCGAAGAGCGCCACGCCGGCGCGGTCCTCGGTGCCGCTGACCGACGCCCGCGACTGCACGATCCCGATGGGGGTCACCGACGCGACGCCGTCGGCCTGCTGCCACGCGAGAACGGCGTCGTCGTCGAGAGTCGAGGTGGCGAAGCTCGGCGATCCGTTCTCCGGTTGCTGCAGCACCAAGCGGTCGCCGGGCAGGTGCAGCACCGCCGAGATGTTCTGTGCGGCGAGCCCTCCGGTCAGTCCCGACAAGAACCCGACGAGCAGGGTGATGAGGGCGACGACTGCCCCGATGAGCAGGAAGCGCCCGCGGGCGAACCGCAGCTCTCTCCAAGCGACGAACACGATGAACCTTTCCCGCTCACGCCTTCTGCGCGAGCTGCCTTTCTAGCCTCGCCGCCAGCGCCACCGGGGACATCGCCCGATCCGACGCAATCCCCGTCAAACTTTCGGTTGATGCGGGTCGGTCCCCACGCACATAGGCTGGAGCGGTCATGCCGCATTCGACCCTTGCCCCCGTCTTCACCGGGCTTCGCCTCGGGCTGCACACGCTGCTCATCGGCCTCGCCACCTTCGCGGTGGTGCGGGCCTTCAGCGTGTCCTCGCCGGTCGCCGGCTGGGTGGCGACGGTGGCCGTGATGTTCGTCGGGGTGTACCTGGTCGGCACGTGGAAAGCGCGTCGGGACGGCGGGGCGCGGCGTGGCTTCGGGGTGGCTTGGGTGGGTGCGCTCACCGTGCTGTGGGCCCTGCTCGTGTGGTTGAGCCCCGAGGCGGCCTACCTCGTCTTCCCGCTCTTCTTCCTCTACCTGCACCTGCTGCCGGGCGCCGGAGGTGTGACGGCAGTCGTGGTCTCGACGGGCGTCGCGATCCTCGCGCTCGGCCTGCATCAGGGCTTCAGCACGGGCGGCGTCGTCGGCCCGCTCGTCGGGGCCGGCGTCTCGCTGCTGATCGGCCTGGCCTATCGCGCGCTCACCCAGGAGGCCGCGGAGCGCGAGCGGCTGCTCGTCGAACTGGTCCGCACGCGTCAGCAGCTCGCATCGACGGAGCGCGAGCAGGGCGCGCTGGAGGAAAGGGCCCGGCTCGCCCGCGAGATCCACGACACCGTGGCGCAAGGGCTCTCCAGCATCCAGATGCTGCTGCACGCAGCTGAGCGCGACACCCCTGAGCCCGGCGCCGGGTATCTCCGGCTGGCCCGCGAAACCGCTGCCGACAGCCTCGCCGAGACCCGTCAGATCATCCGGGAGCTCACCCCGAGCCGTCTGGACGACGGGCTGGCCGCGGCGCTTCGCCGGCTGGGCGAGGATCAGTCGCGGCGAGCGGGAGTGCCCGTCGAGGTGACAGCTGCGGGGATGGAGTTGCCGATGGAAGTCCAGACCGCCCTGCTGCGCATCGCGCAAGGGGCGCTGTCCAACGCGGTGCGGCACGCGGATGCCACGCAGATCTCGATCGACCTCGCCCCGGACGGGAGCGACGGCGTCCGGCTGACGGTGCGCGACGACGGCCTCGGCTTCGATGCCCCGCGCGCGGAGGCGAAGGCCCATGAGAAGGGCTCGATCGGGCTGCAGGCGATGCGCGAACGTGTCGGTCAACTGGGCGGCAGTCTTCAGATCGAGTCGGCCCCTGGCTGCGGCACGACGGTTTCGGCGACTCTGCCTATCGCGTCTTCCGCAGGGAGGGCATCATGATCCGAATCGTGCTCGCCGACGACCATCCCGTGGTGCGCGCCGGGTTGTGCGCCATGCTGGCCGGTGACGAGGATCTCGAGGTTGTCGGCCAGGCCGCAACCCCCGACGAGGCCGTCGCGCTCGCCTCCGAGCTGCGGCCTGATGTGGTGCTGATGGACCTCCAGTTCGGTGCCGATCAGACTGGCGCCGACGCCACCCGTCGCATCCGTGCCCTCGCCGACCCGCCGGCCGTGCTGGTGCTCACCAACTACGACACCGACGGCGACATCCTCGGGGCCGTGGAGGCAGGCGCCAGCGGGTACCTGTTGAAGGATGCCCCGCCTTCCGAGCTCACGGTGGCGATTCGGGCCGCCGCTGCCGGCGAGAGCGCGCTGGCCCCGGCGATCGCCGGGCGCCTGTTCGCGCGGATGCGCTCGCCGCAGCTCAGCCTCAGTGCGCGCGAGACCGAGGTGCTGCAGCTCGTCGCGGAGGGGGCGTCGAACGGTGCGATCGCCCGTCGGCTGCACATCAGCGACGCGACCGTGAAGTCGCATCTGGTGCACATCTATTCCAAACTCGGCGTCTCCTCGCGCACCGCGGCGGTCGCCGCAGCCCGGGACTCGGGCGTCCTCCGCTGAACGTGGACCGGGTTTCTTGAGCGTCCTGCAGATGCTCATCGGGAGGGAGCAGATTTATAGCTGGCTGGGTTGGTCGCAGTGTGCCATACGTACAGTGCGACCAACCCAGCCAGCTATAAATCCGAGCGGATGTCCGCAGAAGGCCCGCCGCACGGCCTGGGTGCCGCTCACCACGAACCTGTGTGCACCCGGATGGTGAATCAGCTGCCGTATTTCAGGGTCAGCGCGTCGAGTTCCTTGCGGTGTTCCTCGACGAAGCGCTGCTCGAAGGCGTGGGTGAGGTCGAGAAGGCGCTGGTCGTAGTCGATCTGCTGCGCGCAGGTTGCGTCAGTGACCGCGGCGGCGATCTCACGTTGGTGGAACGCGTCGATCTCGGGTGACGGTTCCGGCGGACCGTCGCCGTCGAGGCTGCCCGGCTTCTCGTCCCAGAGGGCGAGCGCGGCGCCCGGCCGGTCCGGGAACTGGTAGCCGGCCTTCTCCATGCAGTCGGACCAGTCCCGTTGCAGGGCGGCGTAGGCATCGTCGTTGTCCATGTTCGGTTCGTTGTCCCAGAGCGCGGACACGAGGTCGGCGAAGTCGGGGTCATCCTCGGGGTAGGTCACCTCGCCATAGACCTCGTGGACTGCCTTGCCCTCGCATCCGGCTTTGGTCCAGTCCCAGGTGAAGATCCCGTCGGCGTCCGGGGTCATGCCGTTGTCGCGCCCGTGAAGAGCGATGTAGTGCGCTTCGATGTCCGACTCGCTGAGCGAATCCCAATATGCGGCCTCATCAGGTGGAACTTCGCCCTTCTCCGGGTCTGGCCCCAACGGTTGGGAGAGCGACTCCACGATCCCGAAGCCGTAGCGCTCCGCATACTCCAGCGTGCCCGGGACCAAACCGCCTGCCCACGATGCCGGCTCATCTGGAACGTGTCGTCCGGGGGTCTGGAAGTCCTCCAGTGTCGTGGGGGCGGGGAAGTATTCGAAACCTTGCTCCTTCATGCAGCCCCGGATGAACTCCTGGAACCTCTGATGGTCAGCGTAGGCCTTCTCCGCGTCGTATCCCTGCGTCTGATCGGCGATCACGCGATAGGGGTCGAGGGGAAGCGGGTCAGTCGCGGTATGCGGCACCTTGTCGTCGACAGGATCCTGGGTGGTCGAGTTCGCGCATCCGGTCAGGCTGGTCGCGGCGAGCGCGGCGCCGAGCCCGGCGAGGAGGAGCTTAGAACACCGACGGTCCGGGGAGCTGAACATGGAGATCCTTTCGTCTCCACGGAGCATCCCCGGTGCGGCGCATCGCCGGCATCCGCCCCAGGGCTAAACCCGGGCACAAATCTGCCTATCCGCGAAGGCCTCCCGTATAGGGAGGCCTTCGCGGATAGGCAGATTTGTGCTCGCCAACGAGGTCAGCCGCCGTGCGTTTCATGAGGTCAGCCGATACACCGACACGTGGCTGGGGGAGTCTGCGGTGAAGTCGCTTCGACGCCAGTCGGCCCAGCGTGACTCCAGCTCGAAGCCAGCGAGCCGGGCCATCAGATCAAGTTCGCTGGGCCAGATGTAGCGATGGGGCGTGCGGGAGACCCGCGCCTCGCGACCGTCGTCCAGGCCCGCGCCGAATCGCACGTGATGCGAGATCACCTGCTGGCGCAGCGTGTCGTAGGTGTCGACGAGCAGGTAGCCGGGCTCGCTCACCTCGACCGTGCCGCCGTGGCCCGGAGCCAGGGCGCGAAGCTGCGGCACCCAGAGCTCGATCACGAAGCAGCCTCCGGGCGCGAGGTGGCGCGCGGCGTTGCGGAAGCATTCCACCTGCTCCTCCTGGGAGAGGAGGTTGGCGATGGTGTTGCACACCAGGAACGTCAGGCTGAATCCGGTGCCGGCGCTCGCCGTCGCCATGTCGCCTTGCACGACGGGGATCCGTTCTTCGCTCGCCTTCTCGCGAAGCCGGCTGATCATCGCGTGCGACAACTCGATCCCGGCGACCGCCACCCCTGCGTCGGACAGCGGAATCGCGACGCGGCCGGTCCCGATGGCGAACTCCACGGCACGGCCGCCGTCGGCCAATTCGGAAAGCGTCTGCACGCAGGGCTCCAGCACGTCGTCGGCGAACCACCCCACGCCCGGGGTGTCGTAGGTCTGTGCGACCTCGTCGTCCCAGAGGAGTTGTTGATCGGTCATGGGGTGGTCCTCACTTCCAACGTGTCGAGGAGCGAATACGCCGTCGCTGTCGTGGGAATGACGGGCTGCAGCACCGTGTCGCCGTCGATCTGTGCGATCCGTTGTGTTCGTGTGGTCGCAACGCTACTCGTCGCCGGGTCTGCGGACGGCGAGGAGCGCGCCGTGGGTGCGGTCGGGACGGACGGTGCGCGACTCGGTATGCGTGATGGCGAAGCCTGCGGCTGTCACCTCGGCGGCAAGGAGGTCGATGGGCCAGTAGTAGGCGGTGGTCACGGCGTGGTCGAAGGGGCTTCGCTCGTCGCCGGTGAAGAACCCGAGTGCCAGGCCGCCGCCGGGGCGGATGCAGCGGGCGAACTCTGCGAGCGCGTCGCCCATCCGCTCTGGCGCGATGTGGATGAGGGAGTACCAGGCGAGCACCCCACCCAGCGCGCCGTCGGCCGCGCCCAGGTTCTCGGCTCGGCCGACTCGGTACCGCTCGTCGGGGTAGGTCGCCGTCGCGTGCGCGATGAATTCGGGCACCGGGTCGACGCCCTCGACGTCGATGCCCAGACCCGCGAGGTGGTGCGTCCATTGGCCGGGGCCGCACCCCACGTCGAGCACCGGTCCTTCGATGCCGAGCGCCCACCGCGTCACCAGAGCCAGGTCGGCGTCTGTGACGTGGCTGATCCCGCCGACCACCGCCACGTACTCCTCGACCCTCGCCGCATAGGCGCTGCGGACTGACTCAAATGTTGCCATGCGACCCCGTCGTCGCTCTGGCACGGAGGGTATCGCTGCGCCGGCGTCGCTGTGCTGGACTCACGCGGCTCCTCCGTCTGGGCGTACGGTGTTCAGCCAGTCGACGATGCGGGTTGCCGTCTCGTCGGGGGCCAGGTGGGTGTTGTCGAGGACGAGATGCGGGTGCGCGGCGAGTACCTCGTCGGCGATGCTGGGCTGCTCCGTCGTCATGCGGTACTGCTCCATGGAGCGCACGTTGCCGTCCGACCAGTCCAGATCGCGTTTGGAGCGCTTGTCAGCCAACCGAGCCGGCGTGTGATTGCGATCCAGCCGTGTGTCCAGCCCTGCCCGCAGTTCGACGAACGCCACGTCGCCGTCGAAGATGTCGACGTAGGCCCTTGTCAGAGCGAGGTCTTCTTCGAGGTCCAAGCCCCAGACGCAGGTGAAGATCAGGTCGATCCCGCTTGAGGCCGCCTCTTCCAGTACCTGGCGACGAAAGGCGTCGTTGAGCCGGTTGAACTGCGGAGAGCCGTGACCGAAGGTCTCCGCGAGCGGCTCAATCGTCATGTGGTTGTGGAAGAGGCGGAAGCTCGTCCGTGCGCACACCGCGCGCCCCACCGTCATCTTGCCGACGGCGGGCGGGCCAAAGAGCATGAGCAGCATGACGCCCACCCTAGAAGATCCAGTTGGTAGGCGGTACTTGCTCCTCAGCGTCTCTCGCAGCCCACCGGGAAAACCGGCTTCCTCCGCTAGCCCCGTGCATAGGCAGACTTGTGCTCCGGGGTGGTTGGGTGCGACATCACAGCGGGCCGAGGGCGTCGTGCACCGCAGCGTCCAACTCGAGTCCTTCGAGGACGGCGAGCAGCTGGCGTTCCTCGTAGCGGAAGTGGTTTTCCATGATCGCGCCCAGGCCGTCGAGGTGGCGTTCCAGCTCCGCGGCGGGGGCCGACTGGTCGAGCGCCGAGCTCAAGCCACTGAGGAGGTAGGAGATCATGGAGTGATCCTGCTGGAGGGATCGCAAGACGGGGGCCAGCTCCGGGTAGGCGACCTCGATCGCGGGGAACAGGGTGCGATCCTCGCTTCGGTGGTGGCCGTCGAGGGCCGCGCAGAAGCCGTGGCAGTAGAGCAGCAGGTCGCGGCCCGGTTGATCGGCGGCCGCACCGTTTCGCACGGCCTCCCGCGTCACCTCGAGGGCTCTGCGGATCCGCTGGTGAACGGTTCGTAGTTCGGTGCTCCAGGCGATCAGCCTGGTCGTCTCGCGCTCAGTCACGCGAGAACGAAGGAATCGATGCGCGCATCGGGTTCTCCTTCGGGTTCCACGCCTCCATGCCTGACACAGACTGCCACCGACACGCGACGCTGCAGGAACTCTAGCAGTCCGGGATGTCGGGCCGGATGGTCAGAGCAGCGCGGCGACCTTGGCCGCGGTCTCCTTCGCCGATCCCGGGTTCTGCCCGGTGACCAGCCGGCCGTCGACGACGGTGTGGGAGACGAATGGCAGCAGCGCCTTGGAGTAGCGGGCGCCGCGGTCCTTCATCCATTGTTCGACGTTGTAGGGGACGAGCTTGTCGACGCGGGCGAGCACCTCCTCGCGCCAGGAGAAGCCGGTGATGTTGCGTCCGGCGACGAGGTGGCTGCCGTCGGAGAGGGTGGTCTCCAGCAGCCCGCAGTAGCCGTGGCAGACCGCGCCGACGATGCCCCCGCGCTCGAAGATCTCGCGGGTGATCTGCTGCAGGCCGGTGCTGCCGGGGAAGTCGAACATCACGGCGTGGCCGCCGGTGAAGTAGATCGCGTCGTAGTCGGCGGAGTCGATCTGCCCGGGGCTGGCGGTGTCGTCGAGCAGGGCCATGCGCGCGGGGTTCTCGCGCCAGGCCTTGGCGGAGGCGTCGTAGTTGGGAAACGTCAACGACCGCGGCTCCAGCGGCGATCGCCCGCCCGCCGGGCTGATGAGCGTCTGCTCGAAGCCGCGCTTCTCGAAGAGGTCGTACGCGTGGGTGAGTTCGGAGAGCCAGAGCCCGGTGGGGTGCGACGGGTCGGTTTCATAGTGGTCGACGTTGGTGACGACGATCAGGATGCGCGTGCTCATGGAACCTCTCATCCGAAGTGGACACTGTCTACATTGCCACGGAGCTGGCTCAGAGGAAGCGTGCCCGATGCTCTGTCGACCTTGGCGAGCAAGGACACAGGCGGGCTCACGGTGCGCGTCGTAGAGTCGGCGCATGAAGACGATCGGTGTGTTGGGTGGGATGAGCTGGGAATCCTCGCTGGGGTGGTACCGGATGGCGAACGAGCTGGTTCGTGAGCGGCTCGGCGGATATCACTCCGCGCCGATCCTGCTGGACTCGCTCGACTTCGCCGAGATCGAGGCTCTGCAAGCATCCGGCGACTGGGACGCCGCCGGGCGGCTCCTCGCCTCGCACGCCCAGGGGCTCGAGGCAGCCGGCGCAGGATTGGTGGTGCTCTGCACCAACACCATGCACCTGGTGGCCGACCAGATCGTTGACGCGATCAGCGTGCCGTTCGTCCACATCGTCGACGTGACGGCGGACGCGATCACAGCCGCAGGGCTGTCGACGGTGGGTCTGCTGGGCACGGCGTTCACCATGGAACAGCCGTTCTATCGCGACCGGCTCGCGTCGCACGGCATCACCACGGTGATTCCGGACGACGAAGACCGTTCCACCGTGCACCGGGTGATCTACGACGAGCTGGTGAAGGGCGTCGTCAGCGAGGAGTCGCGGCAGGCCTATCGCGAGGTCATCGGCCGCCTCGTCGCGGCCGGCGCCGAAGGGGTCATCCTGGGCTGCACCGAGATCGAGCTGCTCATCACACAGCCCGACTCGCCCGTCCCCGTGTTCCCCACCACCGCTCTCCACGTCGCGGCAGCCCTGGCTGCAGCCGACGAGTAACGCCGCGAGAGGAGGAGGGGATGAGGGAGAGCAAAGACGAGGGAGAAGGATCGTGAACGACAGGACCGTGGTGCTGAACGCGGGATTGGTGAACTACGACGGGAAGGTCGATTACACGCAGATCGCGTCCGACGTCGTGATCTACGACGAGACCCCCGAGGACAAGATCCTGGAACGGGTCGAGGGATTTGCGGTGGTCGTCACCAAGGAGATGAGGGTCGGCGGCGACGTCATCCGACGGTTCCCCGACAGCGTGCGGATGATCTGCGAGGCCGGCACCGGCTACAACAACCTCGACCTGGACGCGGCGCGGGAGAAGGGCATCGTCGTCTGCAACATCCCGGCCTACAGCAGCCAGCGCGTGGCGCACACCGCCATCCTGCTGATCCTGAGCCTCGCGAGCTCGCTGCAGAAACAGATCCGCATGCTCGTCGAGGGCAACCACGACAACTTCCACACGCACCTGATGGTCGACCACGTGGAGGTGAACGGGAAGACGCTGGGCGTTGTCGGGTACGGCGCCATCGCCAAGGAGATCATCACGGTGGCGAAGGCGCTGGGGATGAAGATCCTGGTGTCCACGCGAACTCCCAGGCCGGATGAGGACGGGGTGCGTTTCGTCACGCTCGACGAGGTGCTCGCGCAGAGCGACTTCCTCTCCCTCAACTGCCCGCTGAACGACTCGACGAGGCACCTGATCAACCGCGAGACGCTGGCGATGATGAAGCCGAGCGCCTGCGTGATCAACACCGCCCGGGGTGCGTTGATCGACGAGCCGGCGCTGATCGAGGCGCTGCAGACCGGCGTCATCGCAGGCGCCGGCCTGGATGTGCAGGAGGTCGAGCCGCTCGATGACGCCAGCCCGCTCTACATCATGGACAACGTCATCATCACGCCCCACATGGGGTGGCGGGGTCTGGAAACGCGGCGCCGCCTGGTGTCGATGATCGGGGACAACATCCGCGCGTTCACCGATGGGCATCCGATCAACCGGGTGAACTGAACAAGTGCGCTTCTAGGCCCACAACGTCGAGATCGGTGCCGCGACGATTCGATCGCCCAGCTCGAATGCCTGTGGACCGGTGTGCAAGACGAGGCCGGCGACGAAGCGGTCGCCGAGTTCCTCTCGGAGCCAGGCCAGGTGTCGGGCATCGTGTCGGCTCGGAGCAGCCGTCGCCTTGATCTCGATGGCTGCGATCTTGCCGCCTCCGTACTCCAGGACGAGGTCGATCTCGTGGCGACCGCCCTTGTCGCGCAGGTGATACAGCCTTGGACGCCGTTCGGAGACGGCCAACTCTGGGCGGATCTGCATGGCGACGAAGGCATCGATGATGCGGCCGAGCAGGTTTCCGTCGCGCATGATGTCGGCGGTGCTGAGCCGGAGCGCTGCGACCATGAGGGACGTGTCGGTGAGGTATCGCTTCTTTAGCGCGACCAGTCGGGTGAGTCGGCTCGACCACCATGCGGGAACGGCCTCGGCGATGAACAGGTTCTCGAGCAGCCGCCAATACGCCTGAGCTGTTCGGCGGTCGATGCGGACGTGATCGAGGATGGTGCTGTCGTCAACCACGCCGGCGTTGTTGATGGCGATTGCTTCCACGTAGCTCGCGAGGCGGCCTGCGTCGATCCCCTCACGCAGAAGTGCCGCATCGTGATGGATCAGCTCGTCCAGGTAGCTCGTGAGCCACAGCCGCCGGCCAGCCTCGTTTCGGTGGAGAACGGGATCAGGGAAACCACCGCGGACGGCGAGGTCGACGTAGTCGCCGAGGTTGAGGCTGTCCCCGGCGGCCGGGACGAGCGTTGACAGGTCGCCGGTGGCGAGACGGTCAACGGTGAGCGGGCTGTTCGTGCTGTGGTCTGTTTCGCGAACAGCCATGGTTGACATGGGGATACGGGTGATCCGGCCAGTCCCGGGCCACGTGTTGGCGGCTACTTCCGACGATACCGATCCCGTAAGTATGAACCGATGGGGCCGCGAGTTTTCGTCGACAGCTCGTTTCACAGCGGCAAGTACGCCGGGTACCTCCTGCCATTCGTCGAGAAGGACGGGCTCGGTCAATCTTCGAAGCGCAGCATCTGGGTCTGCCCTGAACGCGGCAGCCTCGGCGTCGCGGTTCAGGCGCACCACTGTTGCGGCATGCCGGGCGGCGGTCGTGGTCTTGCCGCACGCGCGAGGGCCAACCAGAGAGACCGCAGGAAGCTGGCTGACCGCGACATCGAGCAGGTTGTCGACGAGGCGCTTCCGGTACGACGACGGAGGTGTGGGATCGGGCTCATCCATGGCTTAATGCTACTCTGGTCCACTAGCTGATGCTGATTTGGCCCACTGGTCGATGCTGTTCTGGTCCAAATGTGGTGGGGTGTCCAGTCCGCCGATCGCAACACACGGTCCGGTCTTGACGGCACCTAACAGGGTTGTCGGTGGGTGGTACCTGCGCTTGCAGCGCTTGCCCCTGATGAAGGGGAGCGGGAACAGGGCGGTGGTCGTGTACATCAGAAGTGTCACAGTCGAGAATGTGAAAAGCTTTCGCGAGAAGCACCGGTTTGATCTGCGGCCCTTTACTCGAGCTCCCGTGTTGACATCAACAGTTTTCCGGTCAGTGGTGATCTTGGCCGAGGACGTGGCCGGCTAGGAGCATGATCGGCGACAACATCCGCGCGTTCGCCGAGGGTCATCCGATCAACCGGGTTGTCTGACTCCTCCGTTACGATCACCGTCACGGAGAAAGTGGAGGTGAGGCGGATGCGCGTCGAGGCGGTGTGCTGGGACTGGAACGGAACTCTGTTCGACGACGTCGAGGTCTGCCGGCTGACGATGAATCGGGTGCTCGCCGAGCACGGTCATCCGGAGATCATCGACCTCGCCGCCTATCGGCGAGTCTTCCGATTTCCGATCCGAGCCTTCTACGCCGACCTCGGTATCGACGACGCCGCCTATCTCCGCGCCGCTGATCGCTACATCGCGCTGCTTCACGAGTCCATTGCCGACGCTGCGCTGCACTCGGGCGCTGAGGACACCCTGCAGCGACTGGCCGGGCTCGGGCTGCGGCAGATCCTCGCCTCGGCAACCGTCGGAGCAACGCTTCATGCGCAGATGCGCCCGCACGGC
This sequence comes from Tessaracoccus caeni, assembly GCF_029211185.1. GTDB lineage: Bacteria > Actinomycetota > Actinomycetes > Propionibacteriales > Propionibacteriaceae > Arachnia > Arachnia caeni. The sequence continues at coordinate 99,657 of NZ_JARGDO010000012.1, read as the reverse complement.
GTCCACGGAGCGTTCAGCGACATCCTCAGCATCGATGACGCCTACGACGCGTCCAAGTACGACGTGATTGCCGCGTGGCTCACGGCGACGAACATTCCTCCGACGCGGGTGGTGATGGTCGGCGACACCAACCACGACCTCGAGATCGCCGAGGCGCTGGGCACCCAGTTCGTGCACTTCACCGGCGGCCATCAAAGCCTCGACGGCGCCGACGTGGCGCGCATCGACTCGCTCGACGAGTTGATCTCGCTGCTTTCGACCTAGAGCTTCCGCCGCCGCCGATCGATAGACCTTGGAGGACAACCGGAAGTTCGCGTCGAGTTGGCGCCGTGTTGGGCCGAGGTGCCCTTGCGCGACTCTTTTTCCGTATGGGCTGGATCCCGCTTGCCGCCATCCCGGCGGCGACTCTGCGGTGTGCGGATGATCGAACCCTGAGCCCGCCCGCACTCCAAATGGGGGTTGGCTTGGCCCTCTGGGGTGATGTGCGCCGGGGGCGATCGTCCATAGCCTCGTGGGAAGCTCAGAGGAGAGGACGCATGGCGATCACACAGGCACCGGGACGCGGCGCGACGAGTGCTCGACGGATCTCGCGCAACGGTCGTTGCGCGTCGCCTGGCGGGCCGCATCCTGCTTCTTCTCATGACCCGATCGGAGCCTGACATGCTGGGGTTCTTCGTCGGACTGGCCGTCGCCCTCGGCGGCGCGCTCCTGCTGGCCGGGGGATCGGAACTCCAATCGAGGGCGGTCTACGTCGCGGACGGCCGGTGGTCCAGATTCATCCGGAATCCGTTCTGGCTGCTCGGCCTCCTCCTGCTGGGCGTCGCCGTATCCACGAATTTCATCGCGTTGGCGCTGGCCCCCATCAGTGCGGTGCAGTCGATGAGCATCGTCGGCCTTGCGGCGTCGACGACATACGGGGCGATCACGGGTCGGATCAGGGTTACCCCTCAGGTGAAGCTGTCCGTGGTCGCATGCCTGGTGGGCATTCTCGGGTTCATCGTCGTCATCGCAAGCCACCGAACCGATGTGGCCCACCACGATCTCGAGCGGCTGCTTCCCATCGTGATGGCGATCCAGATCATCGTCGCTGCGGCTGGCGTGGTCATCGCCTGCGTCAGTAGGCGAACGACGGACAAGACGACGCACATGGCGGGCCTCATCATGGCCGCGGTGGAGTTCGGCACCATCACGGCGACCTTCAAGGTACTGGTCGGGCTGGTTCTGGCGCACGGCCTCGTCGAGGTTCTCACCCAGCCCGTCACGATCCTGGCGCTGCTCTTCGTCGCCATCGGCGGCACCATCGCCGGGGCGCAGTTCCAGCTCGCGCACCGGGTGCTTCCCGCGCCCACCGTCGTCGCCGCTCTGACCATCACCGAGACGCTGACGGCCGCCGCGATCGGCACCCTGCTGCTGCAGGAGAGCGCTCTGACGCCCGAGGCGGGGCTCCTGGTTCTGCTGTTCGGCGGGGTCGCGATCGGCGGCGTCGTCGGGATGCGGAACCTCCAGCGCACGACGGACTTATCCGCTTGCCCAGAGCCCGAGCTGGCCGTCTCCCACACCGGATAGATAAGGAAACGCAACCGATGCATGTCGCGTTCTTCAGTGATCAGCACCCAGCAACCCTGGGTGGGCTGCAGGTGTCCCTCGGGCTTCAGCGTGAGTATTTGGAGGCGGCCGGCCACACGGTGACGGTCTGTTCCCCCGACTCCAAGCGCCGGCCCTCGCCGCAATACTCCCGCGACGGCGATGTGCTGCTGCGCGCGATGCAGGTGGGCGAGCACTCCTTCCGATTCACCGGGCCGTCCGCGGACAGGGCGACCGATGCGGGGTTCGACGACCGACCGCCGGTGGACGTCGTCCACGTGCAGGCGGACGCGTGGGGCGCCTGGAACGGCTACCGGTTCGCGCGGCGCCATGGGCTACCGGTGGTGCACACCATGCACACCAACATCGAGCTCGGCGTACCCGGCGTGGTCCCGTTTCCGCAGGCGGCGTTCCGGCTGATGTGCGCCGCACAGCAACGACATCTGCGCACCCCGGTGCCGGACATGGCCGGCTACATGCGCGCCTTCTCTGAGACGGCCGATGCCGTCATCGTCCCCAGTTCGCACTTCGCCCGGAGGCTCCGTGACTACGGCATCGACCGTGAACTCCACGTCATCCCCACCGGCGTGGACGACCGTCAGATCGACGTGGCATGGACTGAGATGCGTGCCAGGCGGGAACGGCCGGTCCTGATGTGGCCCGGCCGGATCAGCGAGGAGAAACGTCTCGACGACGTGCTCCGGGCGTTCGCCTACTCGCAGATCGACGCCGAGCTTCACGTCTACGGATCGGGGCCTGGGCTGCGGCACTGCGAGTCGCTGACCAACCTGCTCGGGATCGCGCATCTCGTGCGATTCCACGGCACGGTCTCGCACGACGCCATCCTGCGCGCAATGAGGCAGGCCGACGCGGTGATCCAGAGTTCCCTCGGCTACGAGACTCAGGGGCTGACCGTCTACGAGGCGATCTCCGTCGGCACCCCTGTGCTCGTGCGCGATCCCGCCATCGCCTACGACCTGCCCGCGGCGTGGCGTCATACGGTGATGGACGCGTCCGTCGAGGCCCTGTCCCACGCGCTGAAGGAACTGCCGGACATGCTCGCGACGGGACGCCTGGCCGATCCCGGATCTCCGCAGGCCCAGTTCCGGCAGAGTTCGATCACCGGGCGAATCCTCGACGTCTACGAGGCCACCATCGCCGAGCACCGCGACCCGTGGCGCGACGCCGACCTGAGGCTCCGCGTCGCCTGAGATCGTCTCCCAGGATCTCTACGTCGTGGTGGTTCCGCTGAAGCAGACGGTGGTGGCGCCGCCCACCCAGACGGCGTCGCCGTCGACGGTGATGGTGATCTCTCCGGCTCGACCGAGGCACGTTCCTTGCGAGACCGTGTAGTGGGCAGGGGCTTGGCCGGTGCTGGTGAGCCATTGCGCGACCGACGCGTTCATGCTGCCGCAGACCGGATCCTCGGGCACGTCGACGCCGGGGGCGAAGGAGCGCAGCTCGAAGGCGTGCCGAGAACCCTCGGGGTAGGCGCCGATCGCGCCGACCATCGCGTCGGGGATCTGGGAGAGGTCGGGCTGCAGCGCCAGCACCTCGTCGGCGGTGGCGAGCTGGATCACGGCCCAGCCCGGTCCGTTGTCCACCCACTGATGACCGATGACCTGATCGGCGTTTGTGCCGTAGGCGGCCACGATCCGGGCGAGGTGCGCGTCGTCGAGAGGACCGGTGCGCAGCAGGGGAGGGGCGGCGAAGGACAACAGGTCGTCGTCGTGTCGAAGCGTGATCAACCCGGCGGCGCATTCCTGAACGATCCGGCCTTCGGTGTGGGGCAGGCCTCCGTGATGCAGCCAAGCGCGGGCTGAGCCCAGCGTCGGATGGCCGGCGAACGGAAGCTCGCCTTTAGGCGTGAAGATGCGCAGCCGGTAGTCGGCCTCGGATGTGGTGGGTGGCAGCACGAACGTCGTCTCGGAGAGGTTGGTCCAGCGCGCGATCCGCTGCATGTACTCGGTATCCAGGCCTTCGGCGTCGAGGATGACGGCGACGGGATTGCCCAGGTACGGGGTCGGCGAGAACACGTCGACTTGGGCATAACGACGGGAAAGGCTCATGGAGCCGATCCTCTCACGAGGAAAGCGAAGCAGCCGGCCTTGGCGAGGATGCCGTTCGGTGGAGCGATGGCCCTCGGGGTCAGTGCGTTCCTGAGGACGGTGTGATCGACGTGAGGTGCTCGATTCCGGCCTGAAGTGGAGCGTCGACGTCGAGTTGGTCGTGCGCGATGAGCCAGGCGATCGCTTCGAGGATTGCTTGTTCGGGTTCGTAGCGTGGTGCGTAGCCGAGCAGCGACTTGGCCTTCTCGATGGTGAACACCTGGCTGCGGTGAAGGTGACCCCAGCTCTCGCGGGCGTACTCCTCCGTGGTTGAGGCACGGTAGTCATCCCAGGTGATGGGCTCCAGCATGGCGGATCGTCCGAACCAGCCGGAGGCGATCTCGATGTAGCCGCGTACGGTGAGCGCCGTCGGCGCGACGATGTTGAAGTCCTCGCCTGCGGCCGCGTCGCGATGCTCGACGGCGAGTTCGAAGGCTTGGGCCAGGTCGTCGGCGTGGACGTGGTGCAGCGTCTCGGTGCCGCTGCCCGGCACCCGGATGGTGTCGCCCGCAGATAGGGTGTGCCACACGTTGGGGTCGATGTTGCCCAGCGGACCGGTGGGATGCCAGCCGCGCCCGACGATGTGCCCGGGATGGATGGAGGTGGTGACCAGCCCGCCGGAGGCGGTCTCCTCCTTCAACATCCGGGCGATCGCGGCTTTCTGGAGGCCGTACTCGTCGAACGGTGGTCCCGCGGAGTCGCTGTCTTCGGCGATGGGGAGCTTCCGGCTGGGGCCATAGCGCCAGATGGACCCGCAGTGGATCAGGTGCCCGACGTTCCCACGCAGTGCGTTGACCAGGGCCGTCGCGGACTCGAGGGTGAAGCACACCAGATCGATGACCACATCGGGCTCCAGCGAGAGGACCGTGGCACCGAAGGTGCCGTCGGCATCCTGTTGCTGACGATCCGCCACGACTTGAGTGACGGCCTCCCACGCGGGCGCATCGGCGTAGCCGGTGCCGCCGGAGCGGGTGATGTTGAACACCTGATGCCCGGCGCGCACGAGTCGTGGAACAAGGAAGGTGCCGATGTGGCCGCTGCCGCCGATGACCACGATTCTCATGAAGCCTCCTGAGTTGGGTTGCGATGTACTGGTTAGTTGAACGGCCTTGTCAGCAGCGATGCCGACCACGGGATCAGCACGGGATCCATGGCGTAGTACAACGCGTAGAAGCGACGGTAGGCGTCGATCAGCCAGGCGTCCGCGCCGAGGCGTCGACGTAGCTCGTCCTCCAACCATGCGGCGTCCGCCGTGCTGCCGTCGTAAGGGGACGCCTCCAGGATGGCGAGTGTGAGCACCTCGTCCATGACGGGATCGGCGGCGAGGGCGTGCACGCTGACGTCGAGCACCGCGGTGAGGTGGCCGTCATCGTCGACCAGGACGTTGGCCGGAACCAGGTCGACGTGGCAGAACGCAGGGGTCACGACGCGGTGGCTCAGCTTGTCGAGGAGTGTGCTCACCTGGTGGTCGAGGTTGGGTACGGCCTGCGCGAGGAGTCCATCGCTGTAGTGGATCCCGATGGCGATCTGCGCCGCCAACAGTTCCGGAAGTGAGGTGAACCGATGCGGGTTGTGGAGCACGCGGCCAAAACCTTCACGGGGGAGGGGAAGCTCTCGGAGTCGAGCGGCGACGTCGAGCAGGCTGAGCAGCGCCACCTGCCGCCTCCTTGGATCGGGCGTTTCGGCGAGCCACCGTGAGAGGGGGACGCCCGGCAGGCGACGTTCGATGTTGTAGTTCTGCGAGCCCCGCCTGGCTTGGCTCAGTACTTTTGGCAGTTCGACGCCGATGTCACAACCCGCCCACGAGTCCAGCAGGTCGGCCAGTTCCCGGTCGGGTGGGGAGTCGCCCGGAGCCTGAATCCGCAGCACGCATTCGTCATCGAGAGCGAAGACGCGTGCTTCGCCGCCGCTGCCCAAGAACGCCGTCTCGTCGAGACCGAATTGCGCCAGGATCGCCGCCTCATCCGGTCCCGCCGGCGCGTACGTCTGCTCCACCATCATAGAGATTCCGCAGGTAGGTGGCGCCTACTGCGGCGCACTGGATGGCGACCTGGCTTCGTTGTCGAACTCACAAGCATGCCCAATGCGAGTTTCGACTCTCTCGCCTTGCCATGTCATCCATCCAGTACGTCCTCGCTACGGCGCCACCTACCTGCGGAACCTCTTGCTCATCCTGCTCACCGTATCCTGAGTCGCCGTTGGTGTCCCGCTTCCTCCGATGTCGTGCACGGCGGCCCATCCGCATCTGACGGGGTCACGTGCGCGGGGTGCGACTCACCGGCAGACTTGGGCACATGGTGACGAGGCTGCGACGCAAACCGTTCGCGATCCAGCGCTGGGAAGGCGGCGGCATCGTCCGGGCGTCGAACGAAGGCCATGGGCCCGGGAAGGGGTGCTGAGATGGCCGACTTCAAGGACGAACTGTCGCCAGAACTCGTCGCGCGCATCGGGGGCGACCTTGCAGCGGCGTCCTCCGCGTTCGACCGAGCGGCCTTCGAACGGCTCGCCTGCGCCGGTCTTGGCGAGCTCGAGTTGATGGCTCGCGTCGACTGGATCGCTCGCGCGCTCGCGACGACGATGCCGCCGTCCGCCGAGCGGGCCGACCGGCTGATCCGAGCGGCCCTCGACAACGGGGGGCTCCACGGCTGGGCGTCCATGCCGGTTAACGCGTATGTCTCTTCGACGCTGCTCGACCGGCCCGACGTCGCGCTCCCGCTGCTGGCCGCGCTCACGCCCCGCTACACCGCGGAGTTCGCGATCCGTCCCTTCATCGAGACGCACTACGAGACGACGATGGAGCACCTTCGGTCGTGGACCACCGACTCCAACGAGCATGTCCGGCGGCTGGTCACCGAGGGCACGCGGCCGCGGCTGCCGTGGGGTCGGAAACTCGCTCGATTCGTCGCCGATCCGGCTCCCACCATCGCGTTGCTGGAGGTGCTCGCCGACGACGAGTCCGACTATGTGCGCCGCTCCGTCGCCAACCACCTCAACGACATCAGCAAGGATCATCCAGATCTCGCCCTCGACGTTGCCCGTCGTTGGTCTCGGAGCCTCACGCGTGGTGACTTCGTCGTGCGGCACGGTCTCCGCACGCTGATCAAACGAGGAGATCCGGCGACGCTCGCGGTGCTCGGATTCGATCACGACGCTCGGATCGATATGGAGAATCTCACCTGTTCGCCGTCGACCATCTCCATCGGAGACGCGACCACCATCTCCTTCGCGTTGCGTGCGGCCGCGCCGACGAAGGCGGCGATCGACTACCTGGTTCACTACCAGGGGGCTCGCGGGCCCAAGGCCGGCAAGGTGTTCAAACTGACCGTCCGGGATCTCCCCGGTGGTCGGGCGGTCGATTTCTCGCGCCGCCACCGGTTTGCCCACGTCTCGATCCGGACGATCCACCCGGGCGCGCACCGCATCGAGATCCAGGTCAATGGGCGGGTGCTTGGCGCGACCGAGGTGGAGGTCACCGCAGGCGAAGCACCATTGAGCACGGACTGAGCTCTCTTACGCGCATAGACCCAGCGCCTCGGGCATCAGGGCGGCTGCCAACGTCGCTATTCCGACGGGCGCGGCCGCGGTGTTGCCGACCGACGTGGGTGGGTGCTCGCCCGTCTAGAGTGAGGTCATGAACGAGACCCCAGGGATTCGCGGCATCCATCACGTCACGCTGTCCGTGACCGACCTGGATGCCACCATCGACTGGTTCGGCGAGGTGCTCGGCTTCGGCCTCCTCACCCGCGTCACCCACAACGGGCTCGATAAGGCGCTCTGCCGGCTGGGTTCCATTCATCGATCACGGCGACGCGCGCGCCGGGGACCGTTTCGACGAGCACCGCGTCGGGCTGGATCACCTGAGTTTCGCTGTCGACGCTGCCGCCATCGAGGCATGGGGCCAACGTCTCGACGAGTTGGGTGTGACGCGTTCCGAGATCGTCGACGGCATCAGCGGCCGCGTGCTTTCGTTCCGCGGCCCGGATAACATCGCGCTTGAGTTCTACACCCTTCCCGCCTAAGCCTGGATCCGCGAGGTTATTTTCGTTCGGTTGCCCGGCGATCTGGGGATAGCCAGGTCACAGACGTCAGCATGCTGACGGATCTGACCTGGCTAACCCCAGATCGCCAGACAAGCCCGACCGCTGACGGAATCAACCTCGATACCCCCGGCCACTTCCCGACCACGCCGTTGGAGCCGACGATCGCGATGCCAGCGATCCGCATCCACGGAGGCTATCGGTTCTGCGACTTCATGAGGACATCCTGCGAGTCTGTTGGCCTCCCGGCGAGGGGCACAGGCGCGACGGGCCTGCGGTGGGGTGTGGCTCGTGTGATCATTGGCGCATGATCAAGGGACGACTCATTGCCGAGAGCTGCAAACCCGGGGTCGATATCGAGGTGCCGGGCCTACGTCTGGTACGATTCGGACGCCACGACGTCACCGGGTCGACGACTCCGCCGGATGAGCGCGATGCCCCCGTGACGCCAGGCGCTGTCGCCGAGCAGCCCACCATCTGGACTTTCATCGACTTCGAGGCGCCCAACGAACTCGCCGATGATCTGGCCCATGCCTTTGCCCAGGCACTCGAACCCCAACTCGGGTGGTGGGCAGACTTCACCGTCGATGATGCCGAGAAGGTCGTCGTCTTCGCTGACAAGGTGTTTCGCTTTCGCATCGACGACGAGAACGCCAGCAGGACCGCTAAGGCTTGGGGCCGTGCGCGGGGAACCCCGGAATCTCAGTTGGACTGGGGCTGACGCTGCTGGGCGTGTGCCGCGCGGAAAAGTGCCTGAGCGGGGGTGATCTGTGCAAGAGGTACAGATAGCCCCCGCTCAGGCACTTTTATTCTCAAGAGGTCATGGAGAAGCCGGGGCGCCCCCTCGACGATCGGGTGGTCGCCGTCCTCCGGGAGCCTCCGGCTAGAGGGAATCTCTGTTCAGTTCCAGCCGAGGCGGTGAGCGACGGTGTTGGCGGCGGCTGTCGGGAAGTCCTCCCAGTCGGGTTCCAGAATCTCGCGAATGAGGGCGAAGAGGTCACGGGCCGCCCGCTCGGCGGGTTGATCGAGTGCTGCCGAGATCTGTGCCGCCCACACGGGATAGTCCATCTCGAATCGTCTCGTCGGATCGATGGTGTCGCGTGCGGTGGTCGCCTCGTCCCCGAACCGACCCCGGATCGCGCGCAGGAAGTGGTTGACCACCCACGTCCGGATGAACTGTCCTCCGTTGATGGCCTCGCCGCGACGAAGACGACCGACTCCGATCAAGATCTTCACCAGAGCAAGCCTCACGTCGTTGCTCGGATCGAAGCGGTCGGCCTTGGTTGCGAGGCCCTGGGCGCGCGCTATCAACGTGCTGGTTGTCGCCGCCGCGTCGTCGATCACGACGGAGGCATCGCCGGCCACGACCCCCTCCAGCTCTGTCGCTTCCGCGAGAGCGAACTCGAGCACGTGGCCGTCATCGTAGAGGACGGTGAAGCCGATGCTGCCGTCGCGAGCGGTCGTGACGATGCGGTGTGGGTCTGGGAGCCAATCGAGGGATCGCCTCGCCTCCATCCCGCGACCCGGTTCGGCTACGAGGAAGAAGTCGTGATCCGACCATTCGTCGCGGCGACGCGCACCCGTCTGAGAAGCGGAGCCGAGCAGAACCAGTCCGATCACTCCGTCTTTGGCTGCGGCGGCCTCGATCAGTTCGTCGGTGAACAGGTCGAAGGCATCGTGTTCCGAATGGTGACGCTGTCCGCCGTCGGCGGTGTTGTTCGGCGTGGAATGGGGATCTCTCATCATGGGCTCTCTCCGGGACGTTGGTGAAACGTGGATGCACGCTCGCGCGTGACAGAGCCCATGGGTTGTGATGCCCGCAGCCTATGTGCGGACGCCTCGGATGGCAAGGGTCGCCCCTAGCTAACTAACACGTGTTAGGCTCGGGTGAAGGTCGGCGTCGCAATGAAGGGTGTCGGTGGTGTTGTCCCGGGTGCGGAACATGATGTCGGAGCGGCTGGAGTTGCTCCGGCTCGTTCTGGTATCCGAACGGCGGCCCCTGATCCTGTTCGTTCTGGTGGGCATCGTGACCGTGGGCGCGCCCGTTGCGACCTCCCTGCTGACCGGTGCCTTGACGCGGCAGCTTCGCGCGTCCGGAGACGTCGGTGCGACGGTCTGGGCCGGCGTGGGTGTGGCTGTGTCGATCGTCGTCCTGCAGCAGGCGATGGCGTTCCACGGTCCGCTCGTCGCGAGGGTGACGTCGTCGATCGACGGGCACCTCCGGCGGCGGGTGCGCTTTCTGGCGAGCGAGGTGCTGCCCTTCGCGATCGTTGAGAGCGACGAGTTCCAGACGGATGCGTCGCGGGTGTGCGACCCCGGCGCGGTGAGCTGGCGCAGCCGCACTCCCGGCGCGGCGGCGATCGGGCAGCTGTGGCTGATCTTCCGAATCCTTGCAGCGCTGGCGCTCGGCGTCGTGATCGCGACCTTCAACGTCGTCGTGGCGGTGGTGGCGCTCGCGGGTGCCTTCGCGATCAGGGCGATCGTGCGCGGGGAGTGGGTGCCGTACTTCCGCATCGTGGACGACAACGCTCCGCTCGGGCGCGAGGCGGACGACATCGCGGCGACGTTCGCCGAGCCCCGATTTGCGCGGGAGTTCGCGGTCTTCGGATTCGGCCCGTGGCTCATTGAGCAGTGGCACGGGCGGCATGTGGCGGCCAAGGAAGCGGGCTACCGGGCGCTGGTCAAGATCGCGCAGGAGCAGTGGCTCACGGGGATCATCGCGTTCGTCCTAGCCGTGGTGTCGTTCGGCCTCCTGGGGCTGGATGCAGCGGCGGGTCGTCTGAGCGCGCCCGAACTTGCGGTCGCGATGGTCGCGGTGACCGGGGCGATGGGCATGTCCACCATGGGCTGGGAGGCCTGGGATATCGACTACGGGCTCTCGGCGATGCGCGCCTACCGTCGGATCGAGTCGTTGAGCGCCTCACACCCCGCACCGCAGGCGCTCACATTTGACGCCCCGGCGGCTCACCGTTCGGCGCCCGAGGTGGTGCTGGAGCGCGTGGCCTTCGGCTATCGCGACCGGCCGGTGCTCCAGTCGGTGTCCCTCACACTGATCCCGGGCGAGCGGCTCGCGATCGTCGGCCGAAACGGCGCCGGAAAATCGACGCTGACCAAGCTGATCAGCGGCCTCTACGCCCCGCAAGCCGGTGACATCCGCTTCGACGGAGTCTCCGCGACCGACCCCGAAAGCGGCGGGTCGTCGGTGGTGGCGATCATGAACCAGGATGCGCTGCGGCTCCCGCTGGATGTGCGTATGAACGTCACCCTTGGTGCGACCGCGTCCGACGACGAGGTCTGGGAGGCGTTGACGCTCGCCGGCCTTGCCGACGGACTCCGGCAGCGGGGCATCACGCTCTCGACGGCACTGTGGAACACGACCGGACCCACCACTGATCTCTCGGGTGGCCAGTGGCAGCGGCTGACGCTGGCCCGGGCGATCCTGGCCGCCTGGCGCGGAAAGCGCATCCTCATCCTGGACGAGCCCACGTCGCAGTTCGACGTGCGCGGGGAGACGGAGTTCTACAACACGGTGATGGCCGGGCTTCCCGGGGTGACCGTCGTCTTGATCACCCATCGCCTGTCGACGGTACGCCGAGCCGACCGCATCGCGCTGCTGGAGGACGGGCGGATCGGCGAGATCGGTTCGCACGACGAACTCATGCGATCCGGTGGCGCCTATGCGGCGATGTTCCGCGCGCAGGCCGACCGATTCCGGGAGATCGGATGAGGGGCGTGCTGCGCGAAATGGGCCGGGCGCTGAGGCTCGGCTGGCATCGCACGAGGATCGCGATGGTCCTCGCGGTCGTCGTCGCTGCCCTCGGTGCGACGTCCACCGCTGCGTCGGCGGCGATCCAGCGCGCTCTGATCGACGGGGCCGAACAGGGAAGCCCACACCAGATCATGTTGATCGCGCTGGGCGCGGGGGCCGTCTTCACGATCTGGCTTGCACTGGCGCGCATCGGTGGCCCCCTGTGGGATCAGGTGGTGCATCGTGTTGTGCCCGAGCTGCGCGCCGAGGTGCTCGACCTGATCGATCGCCGGTCGTCCTTCGAAGACATCGGCGACCCGGACTTCCTCGACGACCTCGAGCGCGTGCGTCGCGAATCGGCCGGCCCGATCCACCTTCCGTGGCTGCTGTTCTCGAACCTGATGGGCCTCGCGGGGCTAGGACTGTCGATCTGGCTGCTGCTGGCGGTGGACTGGCGGCTGCTGGTGATCCTCGCAGGTGTACTGCTCTCGCTGGTGCTGTCCCTGGTGGCGGCGCGCACCGAGGTGCGCGAGACGGAACGGCTGACCCCGCTGGAGCGCAGTGAGCGCCACCTCCACCAGGTCTGCATCGAACCGCGAGGCGTCGAGGAGATCCGCTCGTATGATTGCGGGCCCGTGCTCAGTGACGCGGCGGGGGAGCTGTGGACCGAGATCGCCGACCGTCGCCTGCGGATCAAGATGAGGGCGCTCCGCTGGCCCGCCGCGGGATGGCTTGGCTTGGGGGTCGCGCTGGTCGTGGGACTGTTGATCGTCGCGGACGGCATCACGGCCGGCAGGCACACCACCGGCGATCTGGTGCTCGTCATCGTGCTGACGATCGGCCTGCGCGGCCAGCTTTCCCTCGCTATCGCCCAGGCCAACGAGATCGGTCCGTTCGTGTCGACCGTGAGGGCGACGGCTCGCATTCGTGACCGGGCCGGCCGTTCGTCGCGCCCGATGCCGCGCGATGGCGACCTGCGTCAGGGCCTGCGTCTGGAGGACGTGGGATTCACCTATGCCCGGTCCTCGCGGCCGACGTTGACCGCCATCGATCTGGATCTCCCGCGCGGCGCGCTGATCGCCGTCGTCGGAGAGAACGGTGCTGGAAAGACGACGTTGGCCAACCTGCTTCTCGGCTTGCTCGAGCCCACCCGTGGCCGGTTGCTTGTCGACGGCGTCGAGGTGGAACCAGTGGCCTGGCGGCAGCGGACTTCCGGCGCTTTCCAGGACTTCATGAAGCCGCGATTCACGGTCCGTGAGGCCGTCGGTATCGGTGATCCAGCGAGGATCGACGAGCGGGACGCCATCGAGGCGGCGATCGCTGTGGGCAACGCCGGCGACTTCGTCGCGAGCCTTCCAGACGGAATCGACACCTCGCTCGCCCCGCGCCGGGGCACCGACCTCTCGCACGGGCAATGGCAGTTGATCGCGCTGGCGCGCTCCAGGATGCGCCAAGAGCCGCTGCTCCTCGTGCTCGACGAGCCGACCTCCGCGTTGGACGCCCACGCCGAGTTCGAGCTCTTCCAGTCCTTCGCCGTCACCGCGCGCCAGGCGGCTGTTGCCCGTGGAACGATCTCGGTGATGATCTCCCACCGCTACTCCGCCGCGTACCTCGCCGACCGGATCCTCGTCGTCGACGAAGGACAGATCATCGAACAAGGCACCCACGCGGAACTGATGGCCCTGAACGGACGCTATCGCGAGATGTTCGAGCTCCAGCGGATCGCCTACCTCGGCTGAGTGGCTGCTCTTCTCACCAGAGCGATCTGAGCAGCATGCGGTAGATCGGGCCCGCGGGTCACTCCAGGTCGGCGTGGCGGGGGAACATGGTGTCGGTGGTCTGGCCCGTCCGCTGCATGAGTTCGAGGATGATCGCGTCGTAGGTGAGGAACGAGATCTGCTCGAAGGCGGATCCCATCGGCTGGATCGAGGTGACCTGCGCCGCGCCCTGCAGTTTGGGTGATACCCCGGGAAGCACGACGACAGCGTCGGCGAGCTGCCCGATGGTGGAGGCGGCGTCCATGGTGATCAGCCCGATCCTGACGTCGCTGCGCTTGGCCTTGTGGGCGAGCGCGACCAGGCTCTCGGTTTCGCCGGAGCCTGATCCGATGATGAGGAGGTCGCCGGGGGTGCTGTGGGGGCTGCTGATGTCGCCGACCAAGGAAACGGACTTTCCGAGGTGCATCAGGCGGTTGGCGAAGCCGCGGATGGCGACGCCGGAGCGACCTGAGCCGGCGAGGAAAACATGGTTGGCCTGGAGGATCTGGTTGACCAGTGCTTGTAGGCCTTCTTCTTCGATGTGGCGCTGGTTGGCGGTGAGTTCGGCCAGGATCAGGGAGAGGTTCTTAGTGACGCTCATGAGTTCTCTGTACCCCGTCCTGCCAACGCCGACAGCCGGCGCGCGGCCGCCACGGGATCGGAAGCCTTCGTGATGCCGGCCCCGATCACCACGATGTCGCAGCCCTCAGCCAGGTACTGCCCGATGGTGTCCTCGTTGATGCCGCCGGCCACCGAGATCGTCGACGCAGTGCTGGCAGCCTTGACCTGGAGAAACTCCGCGAACGGCGTCACCCCTTCGGCCTGCCGATCGACCCCGGTATGGACCGCGATCAGCTCCACCCCGAGACCCTCCAACTCACGGGTCCGCTGCGCCACGTCCGGTACACAGATCAGATCGACGAACACCCCTCCAGTCTTGGCCGAGGCGGCCTTGAGGCACGCGGTGATCGTGAGATCGTCGGTCACCCCGAGCACCGTGCAATAGTCGGCGCCGGCGGCGAAGGCCAACTCGGCCTCATATGCGCCAGCATCCATGATCTTGGTGTCTGCCAGGATCTGGTGATCGGGCAGTGCTTCCCGGATCGCCCGCACCGCACGCATCCCTTCCTGGATGATCATCGGCGTGCCGATCTCGATGATGTCGACGTAGTCGGCCACCTCCGAACACAAGCCGACGGCCTCCGTCAGTGCTATGTCATCGATCGCGAGCTGGATCTTCATCGCGCCGCCAGAACCGTCCTCGACATGCAAGCCTCCTAAAGGTCTCCCGAGTGGAAGGCTAGCAATGTCGGCCGATGATGCGTGCGGCCTCGGGGAAGGCTCCGGGTTTGGCGCCGGAGTAGTTGAGCCGGAGATAGCAGCCGGTGGGCTCGGCCTGTTCCTGCATGAGCGCATCGGCTGGCTCACCATCGTCGGTGGTTTTGTTGTCGTCGGGTGCGCGCTGCTGGCGGTCCGTGCGAGAAATCAGGGTGGGTGCGCTCGGGACTCTCACCTTCGTCGGATAGCTGAACCTGCGCCCCGGCGATGACTCTCGAGCGTCAGCCATGCCGAGTCCTGGCGCGCGCAGGACGGCAATCACATCGGTGTAACTTGTGCACACTGGTGGAAAACCCTGTGGATAAGTACGTGGATATGTCTCGTCCGCCCGGCGTCGATGTCGTCCAGCTGACTAGGGCCTGTTTCGAGTCTTGGGCTAGAAGGCTAGTGCGCGGGCGCCCGCCGTGGTCGCCGCTCCGACGATCACGACGACCAGGAACGGGGCGCGCAGGAGGAGTGCGATGGTTGCCGCGACGAGGGCCGCTAGGCGGGCGTCGAAGGTGAGGGACGTGACCGTGACGAAGGTGTTCACGGCGACCAGCGACGCCAGCAGGCCGACGGTCATGCCCGCGGCCGTGCGCTGGACGCGAGGCTGCTCCAGCCAAGCGTGCGGCAGGAGATAGCCGACGAGTTTCGTCACATACGCGATGCCGCAGGCGATGAGAATCCAGGTCCAGGTGCTCATCGGATCACCCACCTTATGGCCGATTTTTGGCACACGACACCGCAAAATCGGCCATTGGCCGATTTTCCTGGATTGGCTGGGGCGGGGTGTGGGCAGCGGATAGGGGTCTGGGGGTGTGGGCAGCGAGTGCGGAGGCCGGGGCGGCGGCAGCGCGCGGGGCAGGGGAGAGTGGTCATGGGGCGACCTGCCGGGAGCGGGGTTGGAGCCAGGTAATGACAGCGGCCACCACCGCGGCTACCACGATGGGGATGCCGGCTGGCGCGAAGGGGACGACGAGCACCGTCGCCACGGCGGACACCGCAGCGATGGCCAGTGGTTCGCGGCCCTTCAAACGTGGCCAGAGCAGGCCCAGAAAGGCCGCCACCGCCGCGCCGTCCAAGCCCCATGCCCGGGTGTCGCCGAGGGCCTGACCGAGCAGCGCTCCGACGACGGTGAAGATGTTCCAGAACACATACACGGCGATCCCCGCCGCCCAGAAACCACGCCGAGCCTCGTCCTGGGAGTCCTGGGCCGACGCGGTGGCCACCGACTCGTCGATGGTCAGCTGGGCCTGGGCTAGTCGTCGCCAGCTCAGGGGGCGCAGCAGCGCATTCATCGGCACGCCGTAGATGGCATTGCGGATGCCGAGCAGCGACGCGGCCGCCGTCGCCGACGCCCCTGGCCCGCCTCCCGCAAGCACGCCCACGTAGGCGAACTGCGAGCCACCGGTGAACATCAGCAGAGAGAGCGCGGAGGTCTGCAGCACGCTCAGGCCGGCGGTCACCGCCAACGCCCCGAAAGAGATGGCGTACAGCCCGGTGGCGACGCCGATCGACACCCCCATGCGTATCGCCGGGGTGAAGTGTCGCCTCACGACTCGAACTCCTCCTCGGGGTCGAGCAGGGGCACCTTGAAGACGAAACGAGCGCCGCCCTCCGGATGGTTGCCGGCTCGCGCCGAGCCGCCGTGGGCCTCGGCGGTGTGCGCGACGATCGCGAGACCAAGGCCGGTGCCAGGCGTGTTTCGTGCCCGGTCGGAGCGGTAGAAACGATCGAAGATGTGCGGTAGGTCTTCCTCGGCGATGCCCGGACCATGATCGACGATGGTGACCGTGCCGTCTTCGAGGCTCACCTCGATCGCGCCGTCGGGCGGCGAGAATTTCACTGCGTTGTCCAGCAGGTTGGTGAGCGCGCGCTCCAGCGTGGAGGCGTCGCCCATCACAGGCGACGGCGCGATGTTGAGGTTGAAGGTGATTCCCGGTCCGCGACGCTGAGCCCGCGCGATGGCCGCCTCCAGCACCTCGGCGAGGTCGAGCAGTTCGTGCGGACGCTGCAGGTGATCGTCTCGGGTCAAGGCCACGAGGTCTCCCACCAGCGCTGTGAACTCGCCCAGCTGCGCAGCCACGTCGGCCAGGATCTCTCCCCGTGCCCCTTCGGGGAGCATGCCGGAGGTGTCGTCGGCGACGAGCAGCTCGACGTTGGTGCGCATCGACGTGAGCGGCGTGCGCAGCTCATGGCCCGCGTCGGCGATCAGCTGACGTTGCTGCTCGCGCGAGTGCTGCAGCGAACGCAGCATGGTGTTGAACGACTGCGTCAGTTCGCCCAGCTCGTCGCGTCCGTAGATGCGGATGGGGTTGAGCTGATCGGTGGTGGTGACTTCCTTGACCGCGGTCGAGAGGCGACGCAGCGGGGTCAGCGCGGTGCGAGCAACCGCCAACGCGGCGACGGTGGCGGCCAGCACGCCGAGCGAACCGGCGAGCACCATGGCCCAGCGCAGCGAGTCGAGGGTGCGGTAGGTGGACTCCATGGGGCGCCCGTACATCACCGAGTAATAGATGCCGCCGACCTCCATGGGCACCGACACGACGCGATACGGATCGCCGTTGCTGGCCAGCTCCGTGCGTACCGAGGTGCCCGACTGAAGGCGCGCGATGGCGATCTCGTCGGACCCGATCGCGAGCTTGATCGACTGCCCAGGCGCAGGCTTGTCGGTGCCGTCCGCGCCGACCAGCGACAGCACTGCGCTGCCGGACCCGAGCGCCTCAGGCGTGAGCCCGCCCAGGTTGCTGAGATCGCTGGAGATCGTCGACGCCGCCTGACGGGCGGTGCGCACCAGATCCTGGTCGAGCTGATCGAGCAAAGACCAACGGGTGATCCAATAGCCGGATGCGCCGACGAACAGCACCGAGAGCGCGACGCTGAGGGCCGACAAGAGGGCCATCCGCCATTGCAGCGACTGCCCAGAGACCAGCCGGCCAACCGCTCGCCGGATCCGGATCCATTGGCTACCGATCACGGGGGCGTTTCACGCAGGACGTAGCCGACGCCTCGGACGGTGTGAATCAGCCGGGGACGATTGCCGATCTCGGTCTTGCGGCGCAAGTAGCCGATGTAGACCTCGAGCGAGTTGGCGGTGGTGGGGAACTCGACGCCCCACACCTCGTTGAGCAACGTGTTGCGCTCCAGCACCCTGCGCGGGTTCTCCATGAACACCTGCAGCAGCGCGAACTCGGTGCGAGTGAGCGAGATGTGCTGGCCGCTGCGCGTGACTTCGCGGTGTTGCGTGTCGAGCGTCATGTCCTGGAAGGACAGCACCCGAGACTCCGACTCGGACTCCGTGGTCGGCTTCGCGCGCCGGGTGAGTGCGCGCAACCGGGCTAACAGCTCGTCGAGCGCGAAAGGCTTGACCATGTAGTCGTCGGCGCCGGCGTCCAGACCGTCGACGCGGTCGCCGACGGCGTCGCGCGCTGTCAGGATGAGGATGGGCACGTCGTTGCCGCTCTCGCGCAGCATCCGGGTGGTCTCCAGGCCGTCCAGACGAGGCATCATGACGTCCATGATCACCGCGTCGGGGGTGTGGCCGGCGAGCTTCGCCAGGGCCTCGATCCCGTCGTTGGCTGTGATGACATCGTCGCCGGAGTACTTGAGCGACCGAGCGAGAGAATCACGCACGGCCTGATCATCGTCGACCACCAAGATTTGCATGCGCTCATCGTACCCGGCTCCGCAGACAGTCCGTTTCCGCCGCTCCGCGTCCGGACATCGTGCACAAATCTGCCTGCACGCGAAGGCCTCCCGTATATAGCGAGGCCTTCGCGGATACGCAGATTTGTGCACGGGACGCGGCGGTGAAGGGGCCTAAGGTAGCGGGATGAGCACCCTGATCTTCGTGTGTCACGGCAACATCTGCCGCTCCCCGATGGCGGAACGCGTCGCGCGACGACGCGCAGCCCAGCGCGAACTGGACCTGAACATCGTGAGTTTCGGCGTGTCCAGCGAGGAATCCGGCAACCCCATCGACCGTCGGGCCGCCCGCGTTCTCCAGGCCGCCGGCTACGACGCGACGGGACACCGCGCGCGGCGCATCTCTCGTGAGGACATCGAGGCCGCCGACCTGGTGGTCGCGGCCGAGCCCCATCACATCTCCCGGATGCTCCGACTTGCCCCGGATGCCGAGAACCTCGCCCTGCTCAACGACTTCAACCCGGCGATGCCGAAGGGCACCCCGCTCGACGATCCCTGGTACGGGCCGGAGGTCGGCTTCAAAGAGACGCTCGCCGACATCGAGGCGGCGATGGACGCGATCCTGGACGCTGTTATTGGATGAGGGCGTTCATGACGATGGGCATGACGAAGCCGCTCGCCAGCCCCAGCAGGTTCGTCGCACTCAGTGCGATGGCGACCGCCGCCAGCGTCTTGGAGAGCCCCGTCCGAGAGAGGGCGAGAAGCCCCAGGATCAGCGCGATGATCGACATGACGCCGAGAATCGCGGCGCTCACCGCGTAGATCACGGAGTTCGCGGCGTAGTTGCCGGGATCGCTGAACAAGAGGTACTGGCTGCCCCAACTCGATACGTGGCCAAGGAAGACAACCACCACGGAGATGATGAAGGCCGTCTTGCCCAGGCCGTTGCTCTGGGGCTGGGGCATCCGGGGCGGGTACGGCTGCGGTGTGGGAACGCTCATGAGGGGAGCCTAACCCGGCCCGCGGGCAGCCGGCACCTGCCGTTCAGCGGGATACCCGGCCCCACCCCGTCGCTCCGGCGGATATTCTGAGGACTCCCGC
Source organism: Tessaracoccus caeni (assembly GCF_029211185.1). Lineage (GTDB taxonomy): Bacteria > Actinomycetota > Actinomycetes > Propionibacteriales > Propionibacteriaceae > Arachnia > Arachnia caeni. The sequence continues at coordinate 80,357 of NZ_JARGDO010000012.1, read as the reverse complement.
ACCCGCGAAAGGCGATCGACGATGAGTCTGCACGGCCGTAGCTTCCTCAAAGAACTCGACTTCACCCCCGACGAGTGGCGCTCGCTGCTGGAGCTGTCGGCGGAGTTGAAGCGGGAGCGCGCCGAGGGTCGTGAGCGTCAGCGCCTGGTGGGCAAGAATGTCGCCCTGCTGTTCGAGAAGACGTCGACGCGCACCCGCTGCGCCTTCGAGGTCGCGATGCTCGAGCAGGGCGGCAACACCACCTATCTCGACCCGTCGGGCTCGCAGATCGGGCACAAGGAGTCGGCCGCCGACACCGCGCGGGTGCTGGGTCGCTGGTACCACGGCATCGAGTTCCGCGGCTCTGCCCAGGCCGCCGTCGACACGCTAGCCGCGCACGCCGGGGTGCCCGTCTACAACGGCCTCACCGACGACTGGCATCCCACCCAGATGCTCGCCGACCAGCTCACCATGCTGGAGCACAGCGGCAAGCCGATCGAGCAGATCGCCTTCGCCTTCCTGGGCGACGCCCGCAACAACGTCGGCAACTCGCTGCTCATCTCGGGCGCGCTGATGGGCATGGACGTGCGCATGGTGGCTCCGGTGGCTCAGCAGAACGCGCCCGAGATCGTCGCCGAGGCTCGTCGCCTGGCCGAGCAGACCGGGGCCCGGATCACCATCACCGACGACGTGGCCACGGGCGTCGCCGGCGTCGACTTCGTCTACACCGACGTGTGGGTGTCGCTGGGCGAGCCCAAGGAGGTGTGGGCCGAGCGGATCGCGCTGCTGCGCGACTATCAGGTCAACGCCGAACTGCTCGCCGCCACCGGCAACCCCGACGTGAAGTTCATGCACTGCCTGCCGGCCTTCCACGACCTGGAGACCAGCGTCGGCAAGGCGTTGTTCGACGAGTTCGGTCTGAACGGCGTCGAGGTGACCGACGAGGTGTTCGAGTCGCCGGCCAGCATCGTCTTCGACCAGGCCGAGAACCGCATGCACACCATCAAGGCCGTCCTCGTGGCGACCTTGGCTGAAACCCCCTGACCCCCCGAAGAAGCTGGAGAGACAACACATGGAGAGCACCTTCCGATCGATGGACCTCGACGCGCTCGTCGCGGGGGACATGCCCGGTGACAAGATCCAGATCTCGGAGTCGCACCTGGACAAGGCCGACATCATCTGGCCCGAGCTGCAGCGCCGGCTGGAGCCCCTGCTGGCCGACGGCGGCCGCGCGGTGATCTCCGTGCACGGCGGGTCGGGCGTCGGCAAGTCCGAGATCGGGTCGCTGCTGGCGCACGCGCTCAAGGCGGCGGGCATCGGCGCCTACGTGATGTCGGGCGACAACTACCCGCGTCGCGTGCCCAGCGCCAACGACGCCGAGCGCCTGCGCACCTTCCGCGTCTCCGGCGTTCAGGGCCTGGTGGCCGAGGGTCTCTACGACGACGCGGTGCGCGAGCAGCTCGCCCAGCTCCAGGCCGCAGACCAGGACGCCGATCCTGCCCAGCGCGCCGAACACCCCTGGCTGGCCACCTATCAGAAGGCGGGCCGACGCGGCCTCACCGGTTACCTGGGAACGTCCAACGAGATCGACTTCGACGAAGTCAACGCCATCCTCGCGGCCTTCCACGACGGTGCCGACGCGCTCACCCTCAAGCGCATGGGTCGTACCCCCGACCAGCTCTGGTACGACGCCGTCGACGTGAGCGACGTCCCCGTGCTGGTCGTCGAGTGGACCCACGGAAACAACGACAACCTTCGCGGCGTCGACATCCCGATCCTGCTCAACAGCACCCCCGCCGAGACGCTGGCGCACCGTCGCGCCCGCAACCGCGACGGCGGCACCGACAGCCCGTTCACCACGATGGTGCTCGAACTCGAGCAGGAGCTGCTGCACTCGCAGGCGCACCGCGCGGCGATCATCGTCGCGAAGAACGGTGAGCTGCTCGACTACGACGCCTACCTGCGCACGATGGGACGCCACCTGCCGGGCAGCGGCCCCATGCTCAACGTCTACCCCGACAGCATCGGCGAGCGCCTCTCGGGCACCGTCGACCTGCTCACCGATCCCGCAGTGGCCGGCGCGTTCGAGTCGGCCTACCTGCTGCCGAGCGTCTTCAACACCGACCTCGACCGCGGCTTCTCCGTGATCTCCTACGACCTGAGCGAGCGGCTCACCTCGCCCGAGGATCTGCCGGCGCTGGTCGACGCGGGCGTGGACCTGAAGTTCGACTTCATCCTCAACCACGCCTCGGTGCTCTCGCCCCAGTTCCAGGACATCCTGCGAAACGGCGAGCGCTCCCGCTACGCCGACTTCTTCATCGACTGGAACGCCTTCTGGGCCGGGCACGGCGAACTCACCGAGGGCGGCTGGATCCAGCCCGATCCCGAGCTGATCAAGGACATGTTCTTCCGCAAGGCCGGCCTGCCGATCCTGATGGTGCGGATGCCCGACGGCACCGAGAAGCCCTACTGGAACACCTTCTACCAAGAGGTGCGCTACACCACCCCTGATCCGCAGGATCTGATGGAGGCCACGGGCCTGCAGTACGGCAGCGCCGAGGAGCTGGTGGGCCGGATCGCCGCCACGCTCGCCGACGGCGGCCGCCCGGCCGATGTCGACTTCGCCGGCTACGAGGCCGCGCGCGACGCGGTGGTGGAGCTGCTCGAATCGAAGCGCCGCTACCTGGGCCAGATGGACCTCAACATCCAGTCGCCCCTGGTGTGGGAGTTCTACGCCGAGACCCTCGACCGGCTCGCCGGCTACGGCGCGCGGATCGTCCGCCTCGACGCCTTCGCCTACGCCCCCAAGGCGCCGGGGGAGCGCAACTTCCTCAACGACCCCGGCACCTGGGATCTGCTGGCGGAGGTCAAGCAGCTCGCCGACACGCGCGGCGTCCAGCTGCTGCCCGAGATCCACTCGCGCTACGCCGAGGGCATCCACCAGACCATCGCCGACAAGGGCTTCCTCACCTATGACTTCTTCCTGCCCGGCCTGGTGCTGGACGCCTTCGAGCGTCAGGACACCACGGTGCTCCGGCGCTGGATCGGCGAGGTGATCGAGCGGAAGATCAACACCGTCACTATGCTCGGCTGCCACGACGGCATCCCGGTGCTCGACCTGCAAGGCCTGCTGGACGACGATCGCATCCAGGAGCTGATCGACGTCATCGTCAGCAGGGGCGGCTACGTCAAGGATCTGCACGGCGCGAAAAACGTCTACTACCAGGTCAACGCGACGTACTTCAGCGCGCTGGGCGAGGACGAGGCCAAGATGCTGCTGGCCCGAGCCATTCAGCTGTTCACGCCGGGCAAGCCGCAGATCTGGTACCTGGATCTGTTCGCCGGCCGCAACGACCACGCCGCCGTCGAGCGTGCTGGCGCCGGCGGTCACAAGGAGATCAACCGCACCAACCTGTCGCCGGAGACGGTGGCGGAGGGGCTGCAGCGGCCGATCGTCGCGCAGCAGCTGGAGCTGCTCCGCTTCCGCAACCACTGCCCGGCCTTCGGCTTCGACGCGACGTGCACCATCGGGGAGACGCCCGCGCATCAGCTGGAGATGACGTGGACCAAGGACGGCCACACCGCCGTGCTGACAGCCGACCTCGCGACGAGCACCTTCCAGATCCGAGCCACCGGCCCGGACGGTGAGTACGCTCTTTGAGGTGCGGAGGCTCAGGGCGAGGAACGAGCACCGAAGCCGGAGCCTCGAACAGAGCGTGATCCGGGGCGGGGACTGTCTTCCGGCTGCCTGTCGCTCTCCTCGAGGCTCGGCCGCGGGCGGCCTCGCACCTCGAAGAGCGTGAAGAAGGGACTGGGACTGTCGTCTGGCTGCCCGTTGCTCTCCTCGAGGCTCGGCCGCGGGCGGCCTCGCGCCTCGAAGAGCGTGAAGAAGGGGCTGGGACTGTCTTCTGGCTGCCAGTCGCTCTCCTCGAGGAGCGCGAGGGGCGCTACACGTGTCAGGTCAGTCCTCGTGGGGTTCTCCGCTACACGTGTCAGCGCGGCGGCACAAGGCATAACAGTTCGGTAAAGGTTTGCCCGGAAGGCTGGACGGCCAAGAGGGGCGTCATGTTACATTCGCGCGGTGATACTCCGCGCGACCGCGCCGGAGAACCGCTGCAAAGGAGCAAGGCAAATGCGCATCAAGCAATCCCTCGTCGCTGGTCTGGCCGTGGCCAGCCTGGCCCTCACTGCATGTCTGGGTGGAGGTGGCACCGAGCCCGATCCCGGGTCCGGGAACTCCGGCGAGGCCACTGCCAAGGAGACCATCCAGGTCATGTACGCCTTCTCCGGCGACCAGTCGGAGGCGTTCCAGGAGGACATGAAGACCTGGGGTGACGCCAACGGCGTGACGTTCGACTTCATCCAGTCCAACGAGTTCGAGATCCAGATCGTCGCCAAGGTGCAGTCGGGCGACGCGCCTGACATCGCGATCTTCCCGCAGCCGGGCATCCTGCAGAAGATGGCCAAGGACGGCAAGCTGCAGTCGCTCGAGAGCCAGGTCGACCTGCCCAAGCTGCAGGCCGACATCGTTCCCGGCTTCCTCGATGCCGCCACCGTCGACGGCACCATCTACGGCGCGCCGATGGCGATGAACGGCAAGTCGTTCTACTGGTACAACAAGCCGGCCTTCACGGCCGCCGGGTACACCGTGCCCAACAACCACGAGGAGCTGCTGGCTCTGATCGACAAGATCAAGGCCGACGGCAACACCCCGCTCTGCTTCGGCATGGAGTCGGGCCCGGCCACCGGCTGGCCCGCCACCGACTGGATCGAGGACTACGTCCTGCAGACCGGCGGCGCCGAGGTCTACGACAAGTGGGTCGCGGGTGAGATCAAGTTCGACAGCCCCGAGATCCGCGAGGCCGTCGCCATCTTCGATCAGATCATCATGACCCCGGGCAACGTCTACGGCGGCGTCGAGAACGCCTCCGCCAACGCCATGGCGCAGTCGCTGAACCCGATGTTCGACGAGGATCCCAAGTGCTACCTCGGCAAGCAGGGCAACTTCATCACCCAGCGCGGCTTCTTCCCGGATGAGATCTTCGATCAGCTCGACGACATCGTCGGCATGTTCCTGACCCCGTCGGTGAAGGGCGAGAGCGCCTTCCTCGGCGGCGGCGACATGGCTGCCGCGTTCACCGCGAACGACGACAACGTCAAGAAGGTCATGGCCTTCATGACCACCGATCCCACCTTCGGTGAGAAGCAGTCCGACACCGGTGCATGGCTGTCCCCGCTGAAGTCCTTCGACACCTCGAAGTACCCCAATGAGACCCTGCGCGCCGTTGCCGCTTCGGTGTCCGACGCGACGCTGTTCCGCTTCGACGGTTCCGACCAGATGCCCGGCGCCGTGGGTGCGGGTTCGTTCTGGACCGGCATGGTCGACTACACCTCCGGCCGTACCGATCTCGACACCACGCTGAAGTTCATCGACTCGGCGTGGCCGACGGACGAGCAGTAACCGACAACCAGTGAGGTCGGCGGCGGGCGGCATCGTCCGCCGCCGTCCCTTCTGGGAGGTGACTCAATGATTGAGAAACTAGGTCTCGCGCTCGGCGCGGTCGTGGTCGGAGTGTTGGGGGCGATCGTCCTCTTCTGGCTCCTGAACAAGGCGTGTGAACTGCTGCCGAAGAAGTGGGAGGAGCGGCTGAAGCCTTATGCCCTCCTGATTCCCGCCTTCGGCGTGATCACCGTCTTCCTGCTGTATCCCGCGGTGGAAACCATCGTGGGCAGCTTCCGGGCGGGCAACAGCGGCACGCTCGGCAAATTCGTCGGCTTCAACAACTACGTCAAGCTGTTCACCGATCCCACCTTCATCAACACGCTGATCAACAACGTGCTGTGGATCCTGGTGGCCCCGGTGGGCATCGTCGGCTTCGGCCTGTTGGTGGCGGTGCTCGTCGACAAGCTGAAGCCCACGGCGGAGAAGGTCGCGAAGTCGATCATCTTCCTGCCCATGGCGATCTCGATGGTCGGCGCCTCGACCATCTGGAACCTTGTCTACGCCTGGAAGCCCCCGGGCTCCCCGCAGACCGGTCTGTTCAACGCCATCCTGGTGGCGCTGGGTGGCGAGCCGCAGACCTGGCTTCAGGTCGACACGCTGCGGTTCAACACCTTCATGCTGATGGTCGTCTACATCTGGACCCAGGTGGGCTACGCCATGGTGCTGCTCTCCGCCGCGCTCAAGGGCGTGCCGGAGGACACCATCGAGGCCGGCCGCATCGACGGCGCCAAGGAAGGCCAGATCTTCTGGAGGATCATCCTTCCGCAGGCATGGCCGACGGTGATCACGGTGTTCATCACCGTTCTCATCGGCGTGATGAAGGTCTTCGACATCGTCTACGCCATGACCAACGGCAACTACAACACCAACGTCCTCGGCAACGCCTTCTACAACGCGCTGTTCCGGCAGTACGACCCCGGTAAGGCATCGGCCATCGTCGTGATCCTGGTCGTGGCCATCATTCCGGTGTTGGTCTACCAGGTGCGCCAGTTCCGGCTTCAGGAGGAGAACGCATGAGCACCGCAGCAGTCAAGAAGAAGCCGAAGGTGGCTCGCGGCGAGGACAAGTCGCATTCCGTCGGGTCGAACAAGGGTCTGTGGATCATCGAATCCATCGTCGTGATCATGTGCCTGATCTGGCTGGTGCCGACCTTCGGTCTGCTGGTGACGTCGCTTCGTCCCCGCACCGAGGCCAACGCCAACGGCTGGTGGAATGTCTTCGCCAATCCGGCGCAGATCACCATCGAGAACTACTCCGAGGTGCTCACCTCGGGCTCGACCCCGATGGGCCTGTCGTTCATCAACTCGCTGACGGTCGCGGTTCCGGCCACGATCATCCCGATCCTGATCGCCGCGTTCGCCGCGTACGTGTTCACGTTCATGGAGTTCAAGGGACGCGACTTCCTGTTCATCCTGATCGTCGGCCTGCTGGTGATCCCGAACCAGGTGGCCTTCGTGCCGCTGTCGATCATCTTCCAGCAGCTGGGCATTCAGGGTCAGTTCGCGACGGTGTGGTTGGCTCACGCGGGCTTCGGCATGCCGCTGGCGGTCTACATCCTGCGCAACTACATGGCGACGCTGCCCAAGTCGGTGGTGGAGTCGGCGAAGATCGACGGTGCCACGCACTGGCAGACCTTCTGGAAGCTGATCATCCCCATGTCCACCCCGGCTCTGGCGTCGTTCGCGATCTTCCAGTTCCTCTGGGTGTGGAACGACATGCTGGTGGCCTTGATCTTCCTGGGCCAGGGCCAGAACAGCGTGATGACCGTCACCTTGGCCGGCCTGCTCGGCAGCCGTGGCGAGAACTGGCACCTGGTCACGGCAGGCGCGTTCCTGTCGATGGTCCTGCCGCTCGCCGTGTTCTTCGCCCTGCAGCGCTACTTCGTCCGAGGCATGACCTCCGGCGCGGTCAAGGGCTGATCGGCCTATTCCCTACCTCCTCGCGGTCAGCGACTCGTCGTCGCTGGCCGCGAGGTGTTTTCTCAGGAGAGAGGAGGACGACGTGGCACGACGAGCGACGGCGCAGGACGTGGCCGATCTGGCTGGGGTGGCGCGCAGTTCCGTGTCGATGGTGTTCAACCAGCGCGCGGACGGGTTCTTGGCCAAGGAGACCCAGCAGCGGATCCGCGAGGCGGCCGCGCAGCTGGGCTACACCCCCAATCAGGTGGCCCGCAGCCTGCGCAACCAGCGCTCCGGCATCATCGGCGTGATCTCCGACGTCGCGGTGACCGGCCCTTTCGACGGTGAGATCATCGCGGGCGCCGACCGCGCGGCCGGCGAGCACGGGTTCGTGATCGTCTCGGCCGACAGCGAGCGACGCGCCGACGACGGTGCGGCGGCGATCGCGGGCCTGCTCGGGCGCAACGTCGATGGCCTGATCCTGTTGAGGGTTGGCATGCGCGAGACCACCGTCCTCGACTCCTTTCTCTCGGTGCCCGGGGCGTTGGCGAACTGCTATCCGAGGCCGGACTCGTCGGAGGGCGCGCTGCGGCTGCCCGTCTTCCTGCCCGACGAGGTGGCCGGCGGTCGGACGGCGGCGGAGCACCTGATCGAGTTGGGCCATCGTCGTATCGCCTTCATCGGGGGCGAGGACACGGCTCCGGCCACGTGGCAGCGCCAGGAGGGGTTCCGGCTGGCCATGGCTGCGGCGACGCTGCCCGTGCGGGAGGACTGGGTGACGATCGCCGACTACAAGCTCATCCCCGGCTACCACGCGGCGCTGCGGATGCTGGACGTTCCCGTGGCGGACCGGCCCACGGCGATCCTGATGCCGAACGATCGCGCCGCCAGCGGAGCGCTGCTGGCGGCCGCGCGGCTGGGCCTGGAGGTGCCTGGCGACCTGTCGATCATGGGCTACGACGACGAGCGCCGGCTGGCCGACGACATGGTGCCGTTGCTGAGCACCATGGCGCTTCCCCTCGCGGAGATGGGGCGGTGCGCGATGCTGGCCGTGCTGGCCGCCATCAATCCCGAGAGTGCGGGAGCCGTGCGGCTGACGCCCGGCCCGGCCCTGTTGCCCTGTCGTCTCGTCGTTCGTGGATCGACGGGGCCCGCGCCCTCCTGATCAGGCCCGTGTGAGGTGTACCAGGATCACCTGCGCGGGATCCAGGTCGGGGAAGCGGAGGCCGGCGGTGCTGAGCACGCTGCCGGGGAGGGTGAGACCCTCCCGCCACCAGGCCCAGGACTCCGGCGAATGCGCGTCGAAGCGCACGGGTGAGGCGACGCCTTCGGGACGCAGATCGGCGAGCCGGTAGTCGGCGTCGGGATTCAGCCCGGGCAGCGTGATCGCGGGGCCTGGACGGGCGGCCGAGGTGGCGATCCGCATCAGGCTGAAGACGGCCTCGTCGCGATCCTGCGAGACGACGCCGTGGATGCTCCAGCCGTCATCGGGATAGTCGACGTGCACCACCCGTCCGGTGTGGAACAGCGGACGGAAGCGCTTGTGCAGGGCGATCCAGCCGGCGAGGTCGCGGCGCTCCTGGTCGGAGGCGTCCAGCAGGTTCCATTCGACGCCCATGTGGTTGAACATCGCGGTGGAGGCGCGCACGCTGAGGTTCAGGGTGCGGCTGGTGGTGTGCGACGTGGTGGAGGCGACGTGCGAGCCCACCAGTTCCGGCGGCAGGAGCAGTGACGTGCCGGCCTCGATCTGCTGGCGCTCGAGCGGGTCGATGCAGTCGGAGCCCCACACCCGCACGGCGCGCTCCATGATGCCCAGGTCGATGCGGCCGCCGCCGCCGGCGCAGGACTCGATCTCCAGCCCGGGGTGCTCGGCGAGCAGGATGTCCATCAACCGGTAGGTGGCCAGGATCTGAGCGTGGTAGGCGGGGCGACCGGTGCGCGGCGAGATCGACTCGTAGAGGTCGCGGTTGTAGTCCCACTTGATGAAGTCGACCTTGGTGTCGGCCAGGACGGTGCGCATCTGGCCCAGCACGTGGTCGAAGGCCTCGGGGTTGGTGAGGTCGATCACCTGCTGGCCGCGGGCCTCCTGCGGGCGGTGGGTGCGCGGGGACAGGATCCATTCGGGGTGCGCGCGGGCTGCGTCGGAATCGGGGTTGATGGCCTCGGGCTCGAACCAGAGCCCGAACTCCATGCCCTTGGCGTGCACCGCGTCGGCCAGCGGGTTCAGGCCGTTCGGCCAGGCGTCGGGGGAGACCACCCAGTCGCCCAGGCCGGAGTTGTCGTCGCGGCGGGAGCCGAACCAGCCGTCGTCGAGCACGAAGCGCTCGGCTCCGGCCTCGGCGGCCACCTCGACCAGATCGAGCAGGCGGGGCAGGGAATGGTCGAAGTAGACCGCCTCCCACGCGTTGAAGGTGACGGGTCGCGTCGAGCGCGGGTGCCCGGGGCGTGCCCGGAGGAAGTCGTGGATGCGGGCGGCGGCCTGGTCGAGGCCCTCGCCCCAGGTGGCGACCAGCCACGGTGACGAATACGACTCGTCCCGGTTCAGCACCACCTCTCCGGGCATCAGCAGCTCGCCGCCGAGCAGCACCTGCTGGCCGAGCACCGTACGCTCGGCCACCGAACGAGTGTTGCCCGACCACGCGACGTGCACGTAGTGCACCTGCCCCTTGCCCCAGCCGGCGCCGGGCTCGCAGGTGCCGTGGATGGTGGAGGCGGTGTGGCCGCGCGCGATGCGGATGGTGCGTTCGTGGGTGCCGATGGTGAACTCGTGGGTGGCGGTGGCGCTCTCGCGCAGGTGGTGCCCGGACTGATCGATCACCTGGGTCTCCGACGCGGGGGTCGGCAGCGCCAGCAGCAGCGAATCGACGCCGTACCCGTCCGTACCCCGGTTGGTGAGCGTGGCGCGGGTGCGCAGCAGGCCCGACGGCGTGAGTTCGACGTCGAGAGTGAGGTCGAGATCGGCCTCGTCGTCGTGCGCGGCGATCATCACCTGAGATGGGGCGCCGTCGGTGCCGTCGCAGGCCCGCACCTCGACGGACACGGGCCGGAAGGCCGAGAACTGATCCAGTCCCGAACGCGATCCGGCGAGCCCGGGCGTCCCCAGCCAGCCCTCCGCCTGGCTGGGCACCAGGGAGATCCTCGGGGACACATCGGCGCAGCCGGACACCGATCCGACGCGCGCGGAGCCCCAGGCCTCGAGGCCGGCGTCGGAGAGGGCGCCGAGGTCGCGGCCCCAGTAGAGCACCTCCGGCAGGGAGTCGGCTTCGACACGGAGGAAGACGGCGGTGCCGCCAGCGCGCATCAGCACGTTGTGTGGCGTCGTCGCGGCGCTCGGTGCGGTGGTCATGAAAGGGCACTCCTTGGAATCGGGCTCGGAATAGCGTAGCCCGGTGCGTCCCAGGGCGCCCTATCGGTCTGTGCGGAGGAAAGGGGCCGTAGGATGTGGGCCGACCGGCGTCGAAGGAGAAGCAATGTCCCGCACCTCGCGCGACAACCCGAAGGCCGACTGGTACGTCTGGCACGACCCCAAGCCGGGCCACGTCGGCGCCGAGCGCGAATGGCCGGGCGACGCGCTGTCGGAGCTGAGCGACGAGGTGCTGCTGGCCAACCATCCGGGTCGCGGCGCCACGGATGCCCTGCTCCCCTGGGAGGCTCGCGTCGTCCGTCTTGCCTAGTCGCCGGCCAGCAGCCGCGCGAGGTCGAGCCGGCGGAGGACGCTGCCCGTCGCCACGGCCACGAGCAGCGACACGGCGACCGCGCCCAGGGTGACCGCTCCCGCCCAGAGCCAAGCGTGTGCCGGCAGCGTGCCGAGCACCACGGCCATCGCGACCGAGGCGATACCCACGCCGAGCACCGCGCCGACCAGCGCGATGGCCACCGCCTGGGCGCACATCGCGACCACCAGCGTGTTGGTCTGCCAGCCGGCGGCGGCGAGCGCCGCGTAGCCGCGCGCGTCCTCGGTGATGCCGAGCAGCAGGATCACGCCGATCGAGATGGTGGCCAGCACCGCCAGCATCACGGCGGCCACCACGTCGGGTGCCCGCACCTGGATGGCGACGACGTCGCCCATCAGGGAGCCGACCACCGCCCCCTGGAACGCGCTGGTCACCGCGCCCAGGAAGACCAACGCTCCCACGCCGAGCCCGCCCGCGGCGGCCCCTGCCACGAGGCGTCCGGGGCGGCGCAGCAGCCCCACCAGGCCGAGGCTGATCGGGCCCGTCAGCGGAAGGATGGCGCCGCGTCCCGAGGAGACGGCGGGCCCGAGCGTCTCGATCGGCGGGCGCCTTCCGGCGGAGAAGGCCGCCGCCAGGCTGGCCAGTACGGTGAGGCCGACGGCGATCGGGATGGCCCAGGCCGCGCGCGTCGCGTCGAACGCCACCCCGAGCACCCCGGCCAAGGGCCAGGACACCACCGCGCCGACGATGCCGGCCGCCAGCCCGATCAGCACAGCCTCGATGAGCAGCATGGCCGTGATGCGCCGGGCGGGCCACCCCGAGACCATGAGCACGGCCAGCTCGTGGCGTCGCGCCGCCATCGACGCGCGCGCCACCACCGCGACCGTGAGCGCCGACGACGCGAGGATCAGCCCGAACAGCGCCAGCGACTTCAGGTCAAGCGCTTGGGCGATCTTCACCGCGACGCCCTTCTGGCTCCACAGCTCGTCGATGGCGAGGGCGGGGGAGCCGAGCTTCGTCTCCGGGAGCTCCACCCGCTGGGTGACCTGTGAGGAGCCGAGAACGATGTCGACCTCGAGGCCAGTCGCGTCGACGATCTGCTGCGCGACGAGCCGGATGCGCTCGCGGCTCACCTCGTCGACCCCCGTCACGTCCGACACCCGGACGCGGATCGCGCTGATCGGGTCGTCCTCGATCGCTTTCAGCTGCGAGGCCCGCATCACGGGCAGCGACGCGATGGAGATGAGCACCGACGGCGGCGACTGCGCGTACCCGGCCGGGTTGAGGTCGGGCAGCAGGCGGTCGGTGTCCAGCGCCTCCTTGGCCACGTCGTCGACCAGATTCAGCTGGGGCACCTCGTACTCCTGCAGCGGCACCCGGCCCAGCGCGGCGCCCTGCTCGACCTGCTTCGGGTCGAAGTGGCCGACGACGGGAAGGGTGATCAGGGACCAGCACTCGCTCTGGTCCTCGCAGCCCATTTCGCCGGACCCCCCGCCGTTGGAGCGCAGGTACTCCTCGCCGCCGACGAGTGTCAGCGGGCGCAGCGCCGTGTCGGTGGAGGTCTCGGGGCCGGCGATCTCCAGGATCTTCGTCGCATCCTCGCTCAGCACCGTGGGCTGCGGGCGCAGCGGCAGGCCGGGGGCGAACGAGACCTCGCCGGTCTGGAGCAGCCAGTCCACCCGAAGCGTATTCTCGCCGAACGCCTCATCGAGGGTTTCCAGGTGGTCCTTGCCCGGCAGGTGCGCGGCGAGGAAGGCGTCGTAGAGATCGCTGGTCAGCGCCGCGCGCTCCCCGAGCGGCACCGTCACCGGCTGCTTCATCGTGGCCGTCTCGATGGCCTTCCTGTCCATGGGGTTGATCTCCAAGTAGGCGGAGGTCGACTCGTCGGGGAGCAGGTCGATCGTCGCGGTCACCTGATAGTCGGCCTCTGCGGAGGACACGAGGAGGGCGGGCGCCTGCGGTGGGATGCCGAACGGGTTCTCCGGAGTCGCCTCCGACGGCGTCCAGGAGTCGTCTGCGGTGAGGAACCGCCCGGCGACCACCGTCTCGTCGAGCCCGACGAGCTTGGCCTCCTCGACCGGGTCGATGGCGGCCATCTGCAACGGGATCGACGTCCACATTGGCAGCTGCACCGTACCGACGGGGGCGATGATCGAGTGCGTGGTCGCCGGATCCTCCGGCGTCACCAGCGAGTGGCAGGTGACGGCGAAGGGCTCGTCGGACTTCATCTTCTCCACGACATCCGATGCGCCGCCGTATCCCGAGCATGGGAACGCGGTCGTGCCGTCGACCTCTTCGCTGATGGAGGCCATGCCGGAGCTCAGGGACGTGAACGGCTGCGACGTGACGTACATGAAGCCGTTGCCGGCGGGAAGGTCGACGTTGCCGCCGCGCGACTGCACGCTGGTCCGGTAGCGGACGAGGTAGCGCTCCTTGCCCTCGGGCACGGCGTCGCTGATGTCGATGCGGAACGGGAGGTAGTAGAGGATCGAGCCCAGCATCGCGATGGGGGCGGCCACGTCGACGCCCCCGATGGCCTTGACCTGTTCGACCTGGTCCAGCGTGATGCCGCCGAAGGCGCCGGTCAGGAAGTTCGCCCGTACCTGCCCCTTCTCCTTCTCCAGCCCGGTGGCGGTGCCGACGGGGCGCACCAGGATGTCGTAGGCGCCCCGGATGTTGTCCTCGATGGTGCCGGTCACCTCGAGGCGCTGCGTCTCCGCGGTTCCGGTGAGCAGCACGAACGACGTGACGGCCATGAACACCGCCACCATCGCGCCCAGCGTGCGTCGCCAGCCGCCCCGTGCGGCCGCCGCTGCGTAGCGAACCAGTTCCATCACAGGTCCGCCGCTGCGTGCCGAGGCGTGGATGCGGTCTCCGGTTCGAGCGGGGTCGCGTGCCCGCGCTCGATTCGCAGCACGTCGTCGCAGATGGCAGCGACCTCGGTGTCGTGGGTGGCGATCACGACGGTGGTGCCGTAGCGCTGGTGGAGGTCGCCGATGAGGTCGAGGATGCCGGCGGAGGTCTCGGCGTCGAGGTTGCCGGTGGGCTCGTCGGCGAGCAGCAGCATCGGATGGGCGACCAGTGCCCGGGCGATCGCCACGCGCTGCTGCTGGCCACCCGAGAGCTGGGAGGGCAGCGCGCTCTCGCGGCCCGCCAGGCCGACGGCGTCGAGCACCTCGCGGCCGCGCTCGCGTTTGTTGCCGTCGAAGGGGCGCCCGACCAGCGGGGCGCAGACGTTGTCGAGCAGGGTGAGGGCGGGCAGCAGATGGAACTGCTGGAACACGAATCCGATGCGGCTGCGGTAGTCGGCCAGCCAGCGGGGTGGGCGTCCGGTGATCACCTCGTCGCCGACGGTGATGGTGCCCGAATCCGGCACGTCGATGGCCCCCATCAGGTGCAGCAGCGTCGACTTGCCCGACCCCGAGGCGCCGATCAGTGCCGTGCGACGCCCGGCGGCGAGACTCACGCTGACGTCGTCGGCGGCGCGCAGCAGCGACCCATCTCCCAGCCGGTAGGCCTTCGTCACCTGATCGAGGGTTACGCCCACACTCATCGGGGCCTCCTTGCTGTCCGACTCAAAGCACACAGTGTGGCGCACGCACCGGTCCGTTTGTCGGCATTCCACAAACCGTCGCGCGGAGGGTTTGGCATGTCCTCATCGGGATGGGTGGCGGCGATAAGCTACGCTGGCGTAAGTTACGGTTACGTAGGTTGGTGAAAGGGGGCCGCGTGCGCGGTCAGAGCCACGACATGGTGCAGCTCCTCACCCCAGAGGGTGAGCGAGTAGAACACGAGCAGTTCGCGTTCACCGGAACGGTCGACGATCTGGTGGCCTACCACCGCGACATGGTGCTGGGACGGCGCTTCGACGTCGAAGCCACCGCGTTGCAGCGGCATGGCGAACTGGGCCTGTGGCCGCCGCAGATCGGCCAGGAGGCCGCGCAGGTGGGCGCCGGCTACGCGGTGCGCGACAACGACATGGTCTTCCCCAGCTACCGCGAGCACACGCTGGCGATGATCCTGGGCTTCCCGATGAAGCAGATCCTCGCGCTGTTCCGCGGTTCCGACGCCGGCGACTGGGAGATGCTGGACAAGTTCCGCAACTACCAGATCGTGATCGGCTGCCAGACGCTGAACGCCGTCGGCTACGCCATGGCCCTGCAGTTCGACGGCATGGTGGGCAACGACGACGCCGCCAAGAACGCCGCCACCCTCGTCTTCCACGGCGACGGGGCGTCGTCGCAGGGCGACGTGAACGAGGCCTACGTCTTCGCCGCCTCCTACAACGCCCCCGTGGTGTTCTTCTGCCAGAACAACCAGTGGGCGATCTCTGAACCCATCGCGCTGCAATCCCGGATCCCGCTGTACCAACGCGCCTGGGGCTTCGGCTTCCACGGCCTGCAGGTGGACGGCAACGACGTGCTGGCGGTCAAGGCCGTCACCGACTGGGCCATGGACCGCGCCCGAAACGGCGAGGGCCCGACCTTCATCGAGGCCTTCACCTACCGGATGGGCGCCCACACCACCTCCGACGACCCCACGAAGTACCGCGGCTCGTCCGAGGAAGAGATGTGGCGCGGCCGCGACCCGATCAACCGGCTGGAGAAACACCTGCGCTCCGCTGGGGCCATCGACGATGCCCATCTGGCCCGCCTGGAAGAGGAGGCCGACGAGCTCGGCGCCGAGACCCGGGCCGCGATCAAGGAGCTGAAGGACAAGACCATGGACGAGCTGTTCGCCTCCGTCTATGCCGAACCCACCGTCGAGCTGGAGGCCCAGCGTCGCGAGTATGCCGAGTACGTGGCGAGCTTCGGGGAGGACGAGCAGTGAGCGAGACGCTGACCATCGCGAAGGCCCTCAACCGGGGGCTGCGCCGGGCGCTGCAGGCCGATCCCAAGGTGCTGCTGATGGGCGAGGACATCGGCAAGCTGGGCGGTGTGTTCCGCATCACCGAGCACCTCCAGGCCGAGTTCGGCGAGAACCGCGTGATCGACTCGCCGCTGGCCGAGTCGGGCATCGTCGGCACCGCCGTCGGCCTGTGCATGCGCGGCTACCGGCCGGTGCTGGAGATCCAGTTCGACGGCTTCGTCTACCCGGCGTTCTCCCAGATCGTCACCCAGGTGGCCAAGATGCACGCCCGCACCGGCGGTCGCACGCCCATGCCGATGGTGATCCGGATTCCGTTCGGCGGCGGCATCGGCGCGATTGAGCATCACTCCGAATCGCCCGAAGGCTATTTCATCCACACGGCGGGGCTCAAGGTGGTGGCCTGCGCCAACCCCAACGACGCGTTCTGGATGATTCAGCAGGCCATCCAGTCCGACGACCCGGTGGTGTTCTTCGAGCCCAAGCGGCGCTACCAGAGCAAGGGTCTGGTCAACTTCGAGTCGCGGCCCGACCCCATGCACCAGGCGCGGATCACCCGCTACGGCTCCGACGCCACCCTGATCGCCTATGGCCCGACGGTGGCCACCTGCGAGGAGGCCGCCGCCGTCGCGGCCGAGGAGGGCACCTCGCTGGAGGTGGTCGACCTGCGCACGCTCAGCCCCGTCGACTGGGTCACCCTGATCTCGTCGGTGCGGCGCACCAAGCGGGCCATCGTCGTGCACGAGGCGCCGCTGACACTCGGCCTGGGCGCCGAGATCGCGGCCCGGCTGCATGAGAACCTTTTCTACGTGATGGAGTCGCCGGTGCAGCGCGTCGCCGGATTCGACATGCCCTATCCGCCGGCGCAGGTGGAGGAGGAGTACCTCCCCTCCGTCGACCGGATCCTCGACGCCGTCGACAAGTCCATGGCCTTCTAGGGAGATTGAGATGCTGCATCAATACTTGCTGCCGGATCCGGGAGAGGGCCTGCAAGAGGCCGAGATCGTCGCCTGGCGGGTGGCCGCCGGCGACGTGATCAAGGTCAACGACGTGCTGCTCGAGATCGAGACGGCCAAGTCGATCGTCGAACTGCCATCCCCGTTCGCGGGCACCGTCACGCGGCTGATCGTCGCGGAGGGCAGCACCGTCGAGGTGGGCACGCCGATCGTCGAGATCGACGACGGGCTGGACGACGAGCCGGTCGAGACCATCGTCGGTGAGGTGGCGGACGAGGCGCCGGCCACGCTCGTCGGCTACGGCGAGCGGGAGCAGCGCGGGTCGCGCCGGCGCCGCGGCCGGGCTGCGCGCGGGTCTGACCGCTCGAATGCCGACATGATGAACGAGGCCTACTCTCAGCACGAGCCCGGGCGACGCCCCGACGAGATGCAGCCGGCCAGCCCGGTGCATGCGCAGCCCGTCGGCGACCCGCTCCCGACGCCCGGCAAGGCGCCCACGGAGTCGGCCCTGGTGCTGGCGCACGACGCCGACGATGCCCGCGCCAAGCCGCCCGTGCGCAAGTACGCCCGCGACCTGGGCGTCGACCTGGCCGGCGTCGTCGGCACCGGTCCCGATGGCACCATCACCCGTCGCGACGTGGAGGCGGCCGCCGCCTTCATGCGGATGGACGCCGAGCCCAAGCAGGGCCGGATCATCAACGACGCGGCCAGCTTCCAGCAGCACCACGAGGCTCCGCCCACCTACTCCCCGAGCGGGGGCTTCGGCACCGCGGCGCCCGGCGGCGGTTTCGGTGGCGGCGGGTTCTCCGGCGGAGGCGGCTTCGGCGGGGGCACGCCTGGCGGCAGCGCCTTCGCGGGGGGCTTCGGCGCCGGTTTCGGTGGTGGGGTTCCCGGGGGAATGCCCGGCGGCTTCGATCCGTTTCAGGGCAAGTCCGAGCGCCGCGTGCCCATCAAGGGCGTGCGCAAGGTGACCGCAGAGAACATGGTGCGCTCGCGCGACAACCATGTGCACGTCACCGAGTGGACCACCGTCGACGTCACCGGAACCATGGAGTTCGTCGAGACGCTGAAGGAGCGGCGCGAGTTCGCCGGCCTGCGGATCTCGCCGCTGCTGGTCTACGCCAAGGCCGTGTGCCTGGCGCTGGGTCGCAACCCCGAGCTGAACACGTCGTGGGACGACGAGACCCAGGAGATCGTCTACCACGCCGACGTGAACCTCGGTATCGCGGCCGCCACGCCCCGTGGCTTGATGGTGCCCAACATCAAGGGCGCCCAGCGGCTCAGCCTGATCCAGCTGGCCCAGGCGCTGAACCAGCTGGTGCAGGTGGCGCGCGACGGCAAGCTCCAGCCCGGTGACTACAGCGGCGGCACGTTCACGATCACCAACGTCGGCGTCTTCGGCATCGACTCTGGCACCCCGATCATCAACGGCAACGAGTCGGCGATCTTCTGCATGGGCTCCATCGACCGTCGCCCCTGGGTGGTCGGACAAGGCCTGCAGGAACGCATCGAACCCCGCTGGGTGACGACGCTGTCGGTGGCCTTCGACCACCGCATCGTCGACGGCGAACAAGGTTCCCGCTTCCTCCACGACATCGCCGAGATCCTCGCCGAACCCGCCCTGGCCCTCCTGTTCTGACCTGCCCACGCTCTTCGAGGTGCGAGGCCGCCCGCGGCCGAGCCTCGAGGAGAGCGTGACCGGGCGTGGGGACTTGTGGTCAGGAACTGTGGTCCAGAATCAGCACGAGCGCGAAGCACTGATGACGCTCTTCGAGGTGCGAGGCCGCCCGCGGCCGAGCCTCGAGGAGAGCGCGGTGTCTGGGGACTTGTGGTCGGGGACTGTGGTCCAGGATCAGCACGAGCGCGAAGCACTGATGACGCTCTTTGAGGTGCGACGAAGGAGCCTCGAAAAGAGCGCGACGGCGTCTGGGGACTTGTGGTCGGGTTCGTTGTGGCAGGGCAGGATCCTCCGGCTATGTATATGGCGTGATCTGTGCAGGAGGTACAGATCACGCCATATGCATAGCTGAAGGAAACCAAACAGGATGGAAAGCCGTCGCAGCACCTCGAAGAGCGTGGGACTAAAGTGAGGCCGTGCCGAATCCGACCGTGCTCCAGGTGAACCTCGCCGCGATCAACCACAACCTCGCGGAGGTTCGCAGGTTGGCTGGCGGGCGACTGGTGTTGGCGGCGGTGAAGGCGAATGCGTACGGCCATGGCATCGTCGAGGTGTCCCGCAGCATCGAGGCGTCAGGCAGCGCCGACTGGCTGGGCGTGGCCACCGTCGATGAGGGGCTGCTGCTGCGCGAGGGCGGCATCACGCTGCCGATCCTGAAGTTCAGCCCGACGCTGTCCGACGAAGAGGTCGCCGTGTCGGCCGGCATCACGCTGGGAGTCGGTGACGAGGCGTCCATCCGTCGCATCTCGGCCGCTGGGCAGGCGACGGGCAAGACCGCCGATGTGCACCTCAAGGTGGACACCGGAATGCATCGCTTCGGGGCCGCCATCGACGAGGCCCCGGGCTTGGCGAGGCTGATCGAGTCGCTGCCGAATATCGCCCTGACAGGCCTGTTCACTCACCTTCCCGTCTCCGATGTGCCCGACGGCGAGACCTTCACCCACGACCAGTTGGCCCGTTTCCGCGCACTCGCCGATGAGATCCGGGGGATCGCGTCGGCGGAGATCCTCGTGCACGCCGCCAACTCCGGAGGGGTGCTCGGCCACGACCTCACCGGCACCGACATGGTGCGCCCGGGGATCATGGTCTACGGGTCGTACCCCGACGTGCTCACCCCGCGTACCGCCGACCTGCGCCCCACCGAGCGCTGGACCTCGCGCCTCACCTTCATCCAGCGCGTGAGCGCGGGGGAGACGGTGGGCTACGGCCGCACCTGGACCGCCCCACACGACACCTACGTCGGCACTGTCGCGGTGGGATATGGCGATGGCTACTCCCGCTTGCTGTCCAGTCTCGGCCGGATGCTGATCGACGGTGCGTCGTACCCCATCGTCGGCCGGGTCTGCATGGACCAGACCATGATCGACCTGGGGCCCGAGCCCCGCTGTGCGGTCGGCGACGAGGTGGTCTTGGTGGGTACCAGCGGAGACGAGACCATTACCGTCGCGGAACTAGCCGACCTGATGGCCACCATCCCCTACGAGGTCACCTGCCTGATCACCCCCCGAGTCCCCCGGACCTACATCTCCTGACCGAGGTGCCTCGCCGAACTCCTCGACACCCACTGACCCCATGACGCTGTGACGAAAACGCTCCAGTGGGAGATGTTCCACCACAGACGGTGGAACATTTCCCACTGGAACCAACTCGTCGCTTGATCCCTGCCTTGCCTCGCGCTGGCTCTCCTCGAGGCTCGGCCGCAGGCGGCCTCGCACCTCGAAGAGCGTCATCGTCACGCTCTTCGAGGTGCGGAGCGCAGCGGAGCCTCGAGGAGAGCCAGCTGGCAGCCGAAGAACGTAGTCGTGTGGAGGATGGGGTCCGCCTTCACGGTCGTTGAGGTGCGACGAAGTCGCCTCGAAGCGACCCAGCTGGCAGCCGAACGCTGAGTTGTGTGGAGGATGGGGTTCGCGAGTGGGTGTGGTGGGCGTAAAAGCCGTGGGCCCGCGCGAAGCGCCGGGACACGGTCGGCGGCGGGCACTTCGAGGCTCGCTTCGCTCGCACCTCAGCAACCGCGACCCCATCCGGAACACGACGGACGGAACCACCAGAACCCGACCACCGCTCCCTACGCACGGTCACGCTCTCCTCGAGGCTCGGCCGCGGGCGGCCTCGCGCCTCGAAGAGCGTAGAGGGGGGCACCTCGAGGAGCGTTGGTCAGTCAGCTTGCGGTGCGGGTGAGCTTGGGGCGTCGGCTGGGCAGGGCGGTGAGGGCGTACTGGGCGATGGTGTGGGTCATCCAGCCGTCGACAGCGGCTCCGACGCCGCCTCCGATCACCGGGATGCGCTTGGCCAATGTGACTCCAAGCCGCTTTCCGCCCACGTAGTTCATCGCCCGTTCAAGCAGCAGCCGGGACACGGAGCCGTCGAGCTTCGCGTCGAAGACCGGAGCCGTGGCGACCATGGC
Source organism: Tessaracoccus caeni (assembly GCF_029211185.1). GTDB lineage: Bacteria > Actinomycetota > Actinomycetes > Propionibacteriales > Propionibacteriaceae > Arachnia > Arachnia caeni. The sequence continues at coordinate 59,399 of NZ_JARGDO010000012.1, read as the reverse complement.
GGGTGTGGAGGGCAGCACGCCCTGCGCGATCAGCTTCTCTCCGGCCGAGGGGCCGAGCATCACCATGAGGATGGCGGTGCGGACGCGGGGGTCGTCGAGGTTGTAGCCGCGCAGATGCGCCACCGACGCCACCAGCCGGGCCTGCACGAACGTCGAGGCGGCGAGGTTGGCGGGGATGGTCACCAGGGCGACCAGGAACCCGCCCCAGTTGGTGGCGAAGCCCTGCCCGCCGGCCAGCGCGATGTGGTTGGTCACCGTCCGCGACACGGCTGCCTCGGCGTCGTTGGTTCCTCGCAGCAGTTCGTTGGCGGTGGACCGGGCGCCGGGCAGCTTGCCCTTGCCCTTGATGGCGAGATCCAGCAGCTGGTGGAAGACGTCGGCCGTGAACCCCTCGGCAACCTCGACGCTGTTGTTCGTCATGCCAGCTCCTCGCGCTCGGATTCACCCAGTCTATGCGGGCGTCGTCAGGGGGAGAACCAGGTATCGCCCCCATTCGGCGGTGTTGCGCGATCCGGCAGATGCGGCGATTCGGAGGCGGTGGGCTAAACTAGGCGGGCGCCTGGCGAGGGACAACTGAGACGCCGCGATTCCGCGGAGACTCACCCAGTCCGTTATCGACTAGCTTCTCTTCGCTCGGCACGTGTATGCCCATAGAGATTTAGAGGAGAAGACATGGCTGATCATTCGCTCAAGGCCACCCGTCGTGAAGAGTTCGGCAAGGGCGCTGCCCGCCGCATCCGCCGCGCCGGCGACATCCCCGCCGTGCTGTACGGCCACGGCACCGATCCCGTTCACCTGACCCTGCCGGGTCGCGAGACCTTCCTCGCCCTGCGTCAGGCCAACGTGCTGTTCACCATCACCATCGAGGGTGACAGCAAGCCCGTGCTGGCTCTGCCCAAGCAGGTCCAGCGCGACCCGATCCTCCCGATCATCGAGCATGTCGACCTGCTGCTGGTGAAGGCCGGCGAGAAGGTCACCGTCGACATCCCGATCGTCATCGTCGGCGAGGTGCGCGAGGGCATCCTCAACCAGGAGCTGCAGTCGCTCTCCATCGAGGCCTCCGCCACCAACATCCCCACCGAGATCGAGATCGACGTGGCGGCCCTTGAGGTTGGCGCGCATGTCACCGTCGCCGACGTGGCCCTCCCCGAGGGTGCTGTGGCCATGGACGACGCCGAGGCCCTCGTGCTGGGTGTCATCCTGCCTGCCGCCGAGGCTCCGGCCGAGGCTGAGGGCGAAGAAGCCGCCGCGGAGTGAGCAACTCTGCCTTTCTCGTGGCCGGGCTCGGTAATCCGGGCCCGGCCTACGAGCCCACCCGGCACAATGTCGGGTTCTGGGCCGTAGCGGACCTCGCGGATCGCTACGGCTCTTCCTTCGTGCTCAACTCCCGGCAGCGCTGCCAGATCGCGACGGTGACCTTGCCGCCCGCGCCGGGGGTCGACGCCGTGAAGCTGGTGCTGGTGCGGCCCACCACTTTCATGAACGAGTCGGGCCGCGCGGTGGGCGCCGTCGCCGCGTTCCACAAGATCGCGCCGGATCACGTGATCGCGATCCACGACGAGCTCGACCTCGATCCCGGCCGGCTGCGTGTGAAGTTCGGCGGGGGAGACAACGGTCACAACGGCCTGAAGTCGATGCGCCAGCACCTCGGCACCGGAGACTTCTACCGGGTGCGCGTGGGTATCGGTCGCCCGCCCGGCCGCCAGGCCGCCGCCGACTACGTGCTCGCCAAGATGCGTCCCTCCGATCTGGATGCGATGCGCGTCGACGCCGCCGTCGCCGGCGATGCCGTGGAGGTGCTGGTCCGCGAGGGCCTGGTCGCCACCCAGAACCGCTTCAACTCCTGACCTGTCGGGGTGGCCTCGGCTGCCGGATGCTGCCCTGCTAGGTTGGCCGATGTGTCGATGACCAGGGCTTTGGGTATCGCGTTGGGCGTTGCCGCCGACGCCGTCTTCGGCGACCCGAAGAAGCACCATCCCGTCGCCTGGTTCGGCACCTTCGCATCCAAGTCGGAGCCATATCTCTATGCGGACGACCGTGCGCACGGCGCTGTCTATGTGGCCGCGACGGTGACCCCCGTCGCGCTGGCTGGCGTCGTCCTGGAGCGCGTCACTCGCTCGCATCCCGTTGCCCATGTGGTTGCGACGGCGGTGTGCACCTGGGCCGTCCTCGGTGCCCGAAGCCTCGCCGCCGAGGGCGAGATCATGGCGGACCACCTGGACGCCGGCGACCTGGAGGCGGCGCGCGGCCGGCTCGGTCACCTCTGCGGACGCGACCCCAGCAACCTCGACGAGCCAGAACTCGCGCGGGCCGCCGTCGAGTCGATGGCCGAGAACACCGCCGACGCCGTGGTGGCGTCGTTGTTCTGGGGAGCCATCACCGGCATTCCAGGGCTGCTGGTGCACCGGGCCGTCAACACCCTCGACGCGATGGTCGGCCATCTCAACGAGCGCTACTCGCGTTTCGGCACCGCCGCTGCGCGCCTCGACGATGCCCTCGACTTCCTACCCGCCCGGATCACCGGCGACCTGGCCTGTCGGCTGGCGTGGGTCGTCGGCGGTGACTCCGCCCGCGCCTACGGGATCATGCGGCGCGACTGCCGCAAGCACCCCTCGCCGAACGGCGGTTGGTGCGAGTCGGCCTGGGCCGGGGCGCTGGGCGTGCAGCTCGGCGGTACCAACGTCTACTTCTCGCGCACCGAGGAGCGCCCGCTGCTCGGCGACGGCCCGCGCCCTGACGCCCGCAAGCTCCGCAAGGCCGCCCGCCTGGTGACCGCCGTCACCGCGCTCGCGACGGGCATCGCCGCCGGCGCCCTCGTCCTCCGCTCCCTGAGGCGCCCCTCATGACCCCACTCTCTCTTGCCCTTCCTTCCCCCTCCTTCTCCGCGCCGCCGCCCTTCGGCCACCCAGCGAATCCAGGAAAATCGGCCAATGGCCGATTTTCCGGTGTCTGTTGCCGAGAATCGGCCACTGCCCACAGCGCCGCAATCCAGAAAAATCGGCCATTGGCCCATTTTTCGGTGTCTGTTGCCGAGAATCGGCCATTGGCCGATTTTCCGGGAATGCGGGTGGCGGTGGGGCTTGTGAGGTGGGGCGTGAAGGGACATTGGTGTGAGGGGGAAGCTGGTGTGAGGGGGAAGCTGGTGTGAGGAACGAGCCAGGGAGAGGTCGATGACCGGGCTGCTGATCGCGGGGACGTCGTCTGACGCGGGGAAGTCGCTGTTCGTCACCGGGCTCTGCCGGGTGGCGCGGCGACGCGGCATCGACGTCGCGCCGTACAAGGCGCAGAACATGAGCAACAACTCGATGGTGTGCCTGGACGGGTCGGAGATCGGTCGCGCCCAGTACTTGCAGGCGATGGCGGCGGGGGTGACGCCGGAGTCGATACTGAACCCGGTGCTGCTCAAACCCGGCACCGACCGGCGCAGCTTCGTCGTGCTGCGCGGGCAGCCCGCCGGCGCGCTGGAGGCGGGGGAGTACGCCACCTCCCGGCGGCACCTGGCCGACGCCGCACACGCCGCCTACGAGGAACTCGCGCAGCGCCACGAGCTGGTGATCTGCGAGGGCGCCGGTTCGCCGGCCGAGATCAATCTTCGCCAGGGCGACTACACCAACATGGGTCTGGCCAGGCGCTTCGATCTGCCGGTGGTGATGGTCGGCGACATCGACCGGGGCGGGGTGTTGGCGTCGCTCTACGGCACCTGGGCCCTCCTCGAGGACGAGGACCGCGCGCTGCTCGCCGGCTACGTAATCAACAAGTTCCGCGGCGACCAGGCCATCCTCGATCCCGGCCTCGACGAGATCACCCGCCGCACCGGACTCACCAACTACGGCGTGCTGCCGTGGCTGCACGGGGTGTGGATCGACGGTGAGGACGCGCTGGAGGTGGGGCGGTGGCGGCACGACGGCTCGGCCGCCGACGGGCCCGAGCTGACCGTCGCCGCCGTCCGTCTGCCCCGAATATCCAACGCCACCGACGTCGACGCTCTGGCTCACGAGCTCGGCGTCGACGTGCGGGTGACCGTCGATCCCGTCGAGGTGGCGAGGGCCGATGTGGTGGTGCTGCCGGGCTCGCGCTCCACGATCGACGACCTTGCCTGGCTCCGCGAGACCGGCATCGCCGCCGAGATCGAGCACCGCGCGGCAGAGGGGCGCCCGGTACTGGGCATCTGCGGCGGCTACCAGATGCTGGCCCGAACCATCGTCGACGGGGTGGAGAACCGGCTGGAAAGCGCGCCGGGACTAGGGCTGTTGCCCGTCGAGGTGCGTTTCCATCCCGACAAGGTGCTCGCCCGCCCCGAGGGCGAATGGCGCGGGCTGTACGTCGACGGCTACGAGATCCATCATGGCCGCTGCCTCGTCGACGAGGGTCACGAGCCGTTCCTCGACGGCGTCTGCTCCGGTTCGGTGTGGGGCACCATGTGGCATGGCTCGCTGGAGAACGACGAGTTCCGTCGCGCCTGGCTGCGGGAGGTCGCCGCCCAGGCCGGCAAGGACTGGGAGCCCCGCAGCAACGCCCCGGGCTTCGCCGCCGGCCGCGAGTCGATGATCGAGACGGTCGCCGACGCGATCGAGAACCACATCGACGTCGACGGCCTGCTGGGCCTGGCGCGCTAGTGGCTCGTCGCCGTTTGGGGCTGATCCGCGCCGCAGCTGATACCCACTCGTAAGAGGGTCCGCAGTAGGTGCCAGCTACCTGCGGAATCTCTCGTCATCGGGGCCTTGTCCGGGGTGATCATCCGGAGTTAGGCTGACCTTGCGTCGCGCCCCCTCCCCTGATACAGACGCCGTCACGAAGTCGACCTTTCCCGTGACACCACGCCGGTGGTCGAACCCAATGCCATGGCGTCTCTGCGCCGGATTCGGGGGTGTGCGATGACGCTGACCGTCGGGGTCGACCCGCAGACCGCCAGCCTGCTCACCGCCATCGGCGTGCTGGACGACGACGGCCAGCTCGTCTCCACCTGGTTCGAGGATCCGCTGGCGGCGATCCGCAGGGTGCTGTCGAATCCCGTCCAGCGTGCGGCACTGCTCCGGCTGCTCGACGAACTACTTCCCACCGACCCGGGCCAGGCGGGCTGGTACCCGTTGCTCGACACGGAGGTCGGCAACCTGTACCTCACCGTCGAGAACGACGTGGTGGGCATCGCGGCCGCCCTGCACAGCGGCGACCTGGGCGACGGCGTGGGGCAGGTGCGCGGCACCGTCCGTCTTCCGCTGGTCAGCGTGGCCGACGAACTGGAGGCGATAGCGGTCACGGCGGAAGGGCCGCTGCTCGTCGGGGTGGACGTCGGCTTCACCAGCCCGGACATCCCGTTGTCGCGAATCGGGGCCGCTGTCGGCGTCTATGCCGACGACGCGGCGCCGCTCGGCGTGCAGGCGGCTGTCCGGGTGACCATCGATGACGTGAACCTTGGTGGCGGGGATCCGGTCGATCTCGTCATCGACTCGGCGACGATGGGGCGGGACCTGCTGCGGGCGCTCCGGCTCCTGCTGGGCGAGGTGATCGACCTGCTGGTGGCGGAGGCGGGCGACAACGACCAGCTGGCCCGGCTCGGCGAGCACCTGTTCGCGCTGCTCGGGCTCGATCTCGACGGCGATGTGCCTCCGCTGCCGCTGGAGGAGTTGTTCGCCCGGCCGGAGGCCGCGCTGGACTGGCTGGTCGACGTCGTCGACAGCCCGGACACCCTGACGGCGTGGGCCACGCATCTTGCGGGCTTGATCGGCGACGACCTCGAGGTGGTCGGCACTGGCGAGACGGGCCAGCCGTTCCGGGCGCGCCTCGTCGATTCGGACGTCCTCGACCTGTTCCTGGTGCTCGAGGCCACCGCCGACCGCCACCTCGTGGTCGGCGTCGACGCGAGGGTGGACGCCGGTCCCGTCGCGCTCTCGGCCGCGGCCACAGTGCTGCGCATCCCGCTGCCGGCGCCCGGCGCAGACCCCGCGGCGCCGGCGCGGTTCACGCAGCTGGTGCCCGACGTGACGGTCGGCCTGGTGGCCCCCACCTCCGGCCTCCTCGTCGACAACGCCCCCGTCCTGCAGGTGGGCAGCCTGGGGGCCGGGTTCCGGCTCGCCGACGGCGTTCTCACGCCATGGCTCGAGGCCCGCGGGGTCGTCATCGACGGTCAGGACCACGGCACAGTCGACCTCACCGACGCGGATGCCGTCGTCGGCGTGGTGGGCGACGCAGCGCGCGGCATCCTCGAGGACGCTCTCGGTGACAGCCCCGCAGCGCGTGCCCTGCTCACGCTGGTGGGTCTGCGGCGGCCTGACACGGACCCCACCACGCCGCATCTGCTGGACCCGGCCGCGCTGGGTCGCGGCCCCACGGCGGCGCTCGCCGGACTGCACCGCGAGATCCTGGCCGACGCCGCGCATCCCTGGCAGCACATGCTCGCCCAGGTGGCGCTGCTGGCCGGCTTGACCCCCGACATCGGCGGGGCGGGCACCGTCGACGACCCGTGGACCGCCCCGATCGCCACCGAGGGGCCGGTCACCCTGGCGCTGGCGGCCTGGAACGCCCGTACCGACGCCGACCCGGCCGGCCTGCAGCGGCTCCGGCTCGGCGTCCTCGCCCAGGCGACGCAGGGCGTCTTCGACGGGCGGCTCCTGGTAGAGCTGTTGGCCTTCGACCTGCCGGCGGCCGGTCACGGCGCCGTCGCCCTCGTCGGCCGCTCAGAGCTGCGCCTCCGCGTGACGCCCGACGGCCCGATGACCCTGGACGGCCTGGCGCTCGAGTCCGGCCTGCTCAGCGCCCGTGCCGAGTGGCGGCCGGGCGAGGCCCCCGTCTGGCAGGTGGGGGTGGCGGGCGTCACGGTCACCGTCGACGACACCGCCTTCGGCGCTTTCGACCTCACGCTGCCGCGCCCGCTGGACGATCTCGGCCTCGGCGACGACGCCATCCGCCTGCTCGGCCAGCTGATCAGCTCGGCACTGCGCTCCTGGTCGGGCGAGCCCGCCTATGCCCTGGCCGCTCTGCTCGGCCTGCACCGCGACCTCCCGGATCTGCCTGCCGACTGGCCGCTACTGAGCGACCTCCTGACCGGTGCCGGCTCGCTCCGGCGCCTGCTCGACGACCCGCCGGCCGCGCTTCGCGCCCACCTGCGCCGGCTCCTCACGGGAGTCGCCGACGGCGGGCGCGCCTTCGTGGTGGAGGCGCTGCGGGTGCTGCGGAGCCTGCTGCCGGGAGAGCTGTCGACGGCGCTCGCGATCACCGGCTCGGGCCGTTACGACGACCCGTGGGTCGTCCCGATCGTCGACGAGACGGCCGATCCGTCCGAGGGCGTCACCAGCGTCGACGCGCTCGTCTGGCTCGACCCGGCCGGGCCGCCGGCGGAGTGGATCGCCCTGATCGCGCAGGCCGCCGACGAGGTGTCCGACGGCGACCTCCTCGCCCGCTTCCTGGCCGAGGCCGCCGCGTTCCGCCCCCAGCTCGCGGCCTCGCTCCGTGGACGTGCCCCGGACGCCGTCGCCTTCGGGTTCGACGAGCTGGCCGAGTGGCTCTCCGACAGCGACGGCCTGGTGCCGCTGGCCTCGCAGCTGCCCGACGGCTGGGAGCACGGCGCCACGGTGGCCACGCCGCACGCGCTGCTGCCGAAGGATCCGGCCGTGATCAGCCAGGTGGTCACCCGGCTGGTGGGCGCCGCCCCGATCCTGCTGGTCGCCCCGCCGTTCGCCGACCACGCCATCTACGACGACCTGGTGCTCGCCCTCACCGGTGCCGCGCCGAGCCTCGCGCACCACTTCGACCTGCGCGCTCTGCCCGACCCCGCCGAGGTGGACCTCACCCGGATAACCGCGGTGACCCGCGTCTACACCGCGGACCTGACCGCGGACCATGCCGTCAGCCAGACCGATCAGCTGCGGGCCGTCGCACAGCGCATCCGCGCCCTCACCGGGCAGGCGCCGCGCGTGGTGGGCCACTCCACCGCGGGCGTCGTCGCGCGCGCCCTCGCGGCCGCGCAGCCGGACGTTGTCGCTGGGTTGATCACCATCGGCAGCCCGCACGCCGGCTCCGACCTGCTGCCGCTCGCCGATCAGCTGACCGCGGACGCGGTGCGGGTGGCCGCCGCCGTGGCCGGCGCGGTCGCCGACAGTGCGCTCGGCGGCACCGTCGGGTGGCTGGCCGGGTTGCTCGACGGTTCCGGCGGCGGCTGGGGCGGGCCCGTCCGGCCGGGCTGGTTCGCGGGCGCGGAGCTCGGCCTGGTGGACGCCGTGCCGCGGTTCGCCATCGGCTCGCGGCTGGGCGGAGACCTGCCGGGCCTGCTCGCCGGCTCCACCGTCGTCGGCCTCGCCGGGGGAGCGCCGCCGACGCACCTGGGCTTCGGTGTCCGGTTGGGCCTTGCCACGCCGGAGGCCGAGGACGACGACGGCGTTGTCTTCGCCGCCGACGCGCGGGTGGACCTGGCTCGGCTGCGGTTGACGCCGGATGCCGCTGAGCCTCCGCGGCCCGCGACCGCGGTCACCATCAGCACCACCACCTCGCGGCCCGATGGCTGGCTCGTGGGTGACGGCATGCTGGCGGAGGGGCCGCTCGGCGCCCGGGTGCGCCGCGTCGAGGCCGGTGTCACCGTCACCGCCGGGCCGGAGATCCGACCCTGGCTGCGGCTGGTGGACGCCTCGATCGACGCGACGCCGGTGCGCGATGTGGTCGCGCTGGGCGACGAGGCCCTGCGTGCCGCGCTCGATGCCGTCGTGGCGGAGCTTTCCGCCGCCGACGACCCGGCGGCCGACGCCGCGCTCAACCTGTTGGAGGCCGCGGGCGCGCTGGTCGCCACCGCCGACGGCCGACGCGCCTCCGTCCAGGGCATCCTCGCGCTCGCCACCGCACCTACCAGGACCCTGACAGAACGTCGTGCCGCGCTGATCGCCGCGCTCCGGGCCATCGTCGGTGACCCCGACCTGACGGACATCGACCTCGGCGGCCTCGACCCCGGCGCGCTATCGGTGTCCCTACCCGAGCTGCCGCTCAGGCTCAGCCTCGACGACGCGACGATGACCATCCGGCTCGAGACCACGCCGGCCATCGAGCTGGCCGGGCCGTTCCTGCTCGCCGGTCGGCTCGACCTCGACACCCGCACCCTCGCCGTCACCCTCGACGCCTCGCTCGCGGCAGGCCCCGTGACCGTGCGCCGGTCGGCCGACGGCACGGTCACCGCCACCGCTTCGCCCTATCTCGCCGAACCGATGGTGCTGCGTCCGTTCGACCCGCCGCGGCTCGCCGCCCAGCTCGAACAGCTCATCCCTGATCTCGCGGTCTCGGCCGTGGTGGCCGCCGTCCTCGACGAGAGCGCGGAGAGCGGCATCACCGTGGGGCCGATCAGCGCCCTGGTGCGCGACCCGGTGGGCTGGCTGCGCGACGCCAGCGGATTGGTCACGCCCGAGGGGCTGCTCGACGGCGACCGGATCAACGACCTGCTGCGCTCGATCGGCGACGCGCTCGGCCTGGACGACAGCCAGGGCCTCGCCCTGCCGGGCGGGATGCTGCTCACTGCGAGCGGCACCGACCCGCTGCACCTGCAGCTCAGCGGCACCCTCGGCGACGATGTGGTGGGTGCGGCCGTCGACCTGGGGCTCGACCTGCGGCGCACCGGCCCGCTGCCGACGGATGTCCGGGTCACGCCCTCGGGCACCATCGCGCTGACGCTCGCGCTCCCGGGCGACTGGGGCACCCTGGGCATCGCCTTCGGTGCCGACGCCGCGGGCGTTCGGCTCGTCGTCACGCCTGAGCACGTCGGGCCGATCCAGCTGCTCCCGACGGTCTCCGGGCTCGGCGACCTGCTGAGCACCACCGCCACGGCCCTCGTGCCGAGGGTGCTGCAGGAGATCACCGATGCGCTGGCGGCCAGCCCGCCCCATCCCGTGCTGGACGTCGCGCTGGACGTGGCGGAGGCGCTCGGCATCTACGACCCGGCCGCCGGCGGCTTCATCGGGGCGGCGCAGGCCGAGCGGGTGCGTCACATGCTCGACCCCGGCTGGCTCGAGGACCAGGTCACCGACCCGGCGCTGCTCATCGGCCACCTCCAGCGGCTCTTTCCCGACGACGCCACTCCCGGCCCGATCGTGCTCCCGCCCGGCCACCGCGTCCGCCGCGAGGGCGACCGGCTGCGCTGGGAGATGGACCTGCCGGGCGGCGGTCTGCTGGGGGCCGAGTTGGGCTGGGGCGCGGCGGGCCACCCGCAGGTGCTGGTCACGCTCGCCGATCTCGACGCCGGCCCCCTCACCATCGACGCCGCGCGGCTCGGTTACCTCGATGCGCTCGAGGGTCTCCTTCGCGTGCGCGTCGATGCCGGCGAGCCGCTGGACTGGTTCACCCCGGAGGCCGAGTTCGCCCTCGCAGGAGACCGGGTGCGGCTGCGGATCCTGCCGCTCGGCGCCGCCGCCGAGGACGACGTCGCGATCGTCCTGGCCCCGGTGCCGGACCTCGTCCTCACCCCGGAGGGCGGCCTGCAGCTGGCCGCCTCCTGGCTGTTGCCGCTCATCACCCGCTACGTGATCCCGCAGGTGGAAGCGCTGCTCGACCAGCCGCTCTGGCCGAGCGGACCCACCTCGCGGCGCATCCTGCACGGCGCGCGCCTGCTCACCAGCCCCGACGGGGAGCTGCGCATCGCCGTCCCGTTCCCAGAGCCCGCCGTGATGGGGTTGGGCACGCTCAAGGCGGCCCTGTCCGGCGTGGCGGTGGAACTCACCGATGGCCTGGCGCTGGCCTTCGCCGAGGACGCCGGCCGCCTCGGCATCCGGCTCCGCGGGGCCGTGCGCTTCCCCGGTGACGTCTCGGTCTCGCTGCTCTTCGGCGAGCACGAGTGGATCGGCGAGAGCCGCGGCATCACCGCGTGGGTGATCGGCCCCTCCGACGACCCGGCCCTGCCGGTGGCGCCCGCGCCCGCGCTGGACGTCTCCGGGCTGGGCCTCAGGATCTCCGGAGCCGACGACGACCACCCGCTGTTCGGCGCAGACGACGGCGTGGTGCGGCTGGGCGGCATCGCGGCCCTGTTCTTCGGCCGCTTCGACTTCTGGGATCCCACGGCGCGCCGGCCCCGGTTCGCCGTCGACCGCCTCGGCGGTGCCGTGGAGCTCACCAAGGCCGCCGTCCGCGTGAACGGCAGCGACGGCGACTCGTTCGTCGCCAAGCTCATTCCGCAGGAGCTCGGCGCCGGCTTCACCATGGCGGTGGCCTACCACGACGACCGGCTTCAGGTGTACGGCGGCCCCGGCAACCTGGACAACGGCATCGAGCTCACCTTCCCGCTCAACCTCAACATCTTCGACGTGGTGCTGCTGCGTGAGCTGTACCTGGCGGCCCTGTTCGGCGACCCGACGACCGTGACCGCCGCGCTCTCGGGAAACGCGGAGCTGGGGCCGATCGCCGTCACCGTCGACCGGGTGGGCCTGCGCGTGACCATCTCCGGCTCCGGGGCAGTGCTGTCGTTCAAGCCGCCGGACGGTGCGGGCTTCTCGCTGGACACCTCGACCATCCGGCTGGGCGGCTTCCTGCTGGTGGACGAGGCCCGCGGCCGCTACGTCGGCGCGCTCGAGATCGCGCTGCTGGAGAAGTTCTCGCTCACCGCCATCGGCATCGTCACCACCAAGAACGCCGACGGCACGCCGGGCTTCTCGCTGCTGATGCTGATCACCGTCTCCCTCCCCGTGCCCATCCCGCTCGGCTACGGCTTCTTCTTCTCCGGCGCCGGTGGCCTGCTGGGCCTCAACCGGGGGATGGACGTCGACCGGATCCGCGACGGCCTGCGCACCGGCACCGCCGACTCGATCCTGTTCCCGACGGATGTCGTCAACCGCATCGACGTCATCATCCGCGATCTCGAAGAGTCGTTCCCGGTGCAGGAGGGGCACTTCCTGATCGCCCCCATGGGGATGATCACGTGGATGAACCCGGCGCTGGTCACGCTCAAGATCGGTCTCATCCTGGAGATCGCACCGCAGCCCAACGTGGCCTTGCTCGGAGTACTGCGGCTCGCGCTGCCCACGCCCAGCGAGGCCGTCGTCGACCTCAAGGTGGCGTTCATCGGCGGCATCGACATCGGTGCCGGGCTGCTGTACTTCGACGCCTCCATCTACGACTCGTTCATCGGCTACGGCGACTTCAAGCTCAGCCTCGAGGGCGACATCGCGGTGCGCTTCTGCTGGGGAGCCAAGCCCGACCTGGTGATCTCCGTCGGCGGCTTCCACCCCGGCTACTCGCCGGCCGCGCACCTGAAGCTCCCTGCGATGCGCCGGCTCACCCTCTCGCTGCTCAAGGACAACCCGCGCCTCACCCTCACGCTGTACTTCGCCATCACCAGCAACACCATCCAGTTCGGCGCCCGGCTGGAGTTCTTCGCGGGCATCGACGGGTTCTCCATCAGCGGCGACTTCGGCTTCGACGTCCTGGTGCAGTTCGTGCCGTTCCTGATCGACGCCTGCATGTGGGGCAAGCTGGCCATCACGGCGGCCGGCTGCGACATCTGCTCGATCGATCTCAGGCTGCAGCTGCGCGGGCCGACCCCCTGGTACGCCCACGGCACCGCCAGCTTCCGCATCCTGTTCTTCTCGATCACCATCGAGGTGGAGGCGACGTTCGGTGACGCCCACGAGGCGAGCATCCCCGCCGAGCCCGTGCTGCCCCGGCTGCTGGACCAGCTGCGCGATCCCTCGAACTGGAGCGCCGAGCTGGCCTCCTCGTCGGCCGCAGGCGTGGCGCTGCTGCCGCCGCCCCAGGGCGCGCTGGTGGTGGACGCCGCCGGCCTGCTCTCGGTGCGGCAGAACCTGCTGCCGCTGGAAACCGACATCGGGCTGGTGGGTAAGACTCCGCCCAGCGACGTGCGGCGCGTGGCTATCACGGGCTTCTCGCTGGGCACCGTCGACCCGGAGCCCGTCGCGTTCGACGACGTCACCGCGCCCTTCTCGCCGTCCACCTTCGCGGGCGCGTCGAACACCAACCCCGACCTGCTGAAGGCGCCCGCGTTCGAGCAGCGGCCCCATGGGGTGCGGGCCGGATCCGGCCAGTCGCTGGCGGCCGACCTCGTCCTCCACCACCCGCAGTCCTACGAGATGATCGTCATCGACGACCCCGATCCCGAGGCTCCGACGCCGCCGCCGGTATCGGTGAATCCGCGGCTGAACTTCTCGCACCTGGTGGCCGGTGGCGCCATCGCGGCGTCCGCGTCGTCGAAACTGCGGGCGCGGCGCGACGAGCGGGGCGCGGTCCGCACGGCCGTGGTCGCCGAGCCGCTGTTCGCCGTCACGGCCAAGGACTCGCTCCTTCCGCTCGGCCCCGACGGCCTCCCCGCGACGGCGGAGACCATGCTGCTCAGCCGCACCGACGCGGAGCAGCGGCTCGCGGCGCTCCCCGCCGACGGGCGCCAGTTCCAGATCGTCCCGGAGGTGCAGGTTGTCCTTTGAACTGCCCGAGTACAGCTTCCTGCCGTGGTCACGGCGGGGTATCGCCACGCGGGTCGACCAGGTCGACCACCTGGGCGCGGCGCCGGACGCCGGTCCCAAGGACCGCGCCACGCTCACCGCGTCGCTCACCGTCGAATCGCTGCCCGTGCCGGGGGCGCCGACGGTGGCCCCCGTCGCCGTGAACCAGTCCGTCTCGCTGGTGGGCCCGGGCGATGTGAAGAGCTTCCGGCCCGATTCGGTGCTGCGCGTGATGCCGGTGTCCGGCAGCCTGAACGCCACCCCGGGGGAGCTGGCCTATCTCGAGTTCTACGACGAGGACTTCCCGTGGCGTTACACGCCGGCCCGGGCGACGGCCGACCACCGGCTGCGGCCGTGGATCGCGCTGTTCGTGCTCGCCGAGGGCGAGTACACGGTGACGCCGGTCCCCGGCGAGGTCGCCATCCTCACCGTGACCGACGCTGCACCGCTGCCGCCGGTCACCGAGACCTGGGCCTGGGCTCACGTGCAGGCCCACGGCGACCTGCGCGGCGGCGACCCGGGGGAGGCGCTCGACACGCGCGTGACCGCCGCCCCCGACCTCGCGCTCTCACGGCTGCTCAGCCCGCGGCGGCTCGAGCGCAACACCGCGTACCGGGCCTTCGTGGTGCCCGCGATGGAGACCGGCCGCCTCGCGGGCCTAGGCACGCCGCCGGCCCCGGGCACGGTGGCGGCGCAGCAGCCGTCCTGGGGCCAGGGGCAGCCCCGCGTCTTCCCGGTGCTCTTCGACTGGGCCTTCCAGACGGGCGAGTTGGCCGACTTCGAGGTACTCGCACGGCGTCCGAAGGCCTTCCGGGTGGCGGCCGAGAGCTTCGGCACGCGGGACCTCGACATCTCCCATCCCGGCGCAGGCGTCGAGGTGGCGCCCGGCACCACCGTCGGCTTCGAGGGAGCGCTCGCCCCCGTGGACTTCGACGGCCGCACGCCGTACCCGGCCTCGCCCGGTGCTCCCGTGGCGAACCAGCTGCGGGAGCTGGTGGACCTGGCCGTCGAGGTGCGGGCCAGTGGCGCGGACAGCGGCGAGGATCCCATCGTCACCCCGCCCGCCTACGGCAAGAAGCACGTGGGCCTGGAGCGGGTGGCCGACGCCACCACCGCGGACGTGCGCTGGGTGGCGGAGCTCAACCTCGACCCGAGGAACCGGGCCGCCGCGGGCCTGGGAGCCGAGATCGTGCGGCAGCGCGACGAGGAGTACATGGAGCGCGCCTGGGCGCAGGTGGAGGAGCTGGAGGCGGTCAACCAGCGGCTGCGAGAGGCCGACCTCGCGATGACCGCCAGCGACCGCGTCTACGCCAAGCACATCGCGCACACCGGCCCCGACCGGATGCTGGGGTTGAGCGCGGGTGTCCAGTCGGCGCTGCGTGCCGCGGCCACCGGGGAGACGACGATCCGCGGCCAGGTGGACGCCAGCCGCGTGCCGGTGGCGGCCCAGGCTCCCGCCTTCCGCCGCATCACCCGCCCCGCTCGCCCCCTCATCCGGTCACTGACCGAGACGATGCACGCCGGGCTGGAGGCGGGGCTGCTCAGCCGGCTGAACGAGGATCCCGGCACGGCCGTCTCCGCCGCGCCGCCCGCGCCGGATCCGGTCCTCGGCGTGGCGCCCACGCTCGTCCAGCAGGCCGTCGCCGCCGTCGCCGCGCAGCCGCCGCGCGGCCGCGACGTGTTCCCCGTGCTCGTCGGCGAGGAGGTCGAAGCCCAGCGGGTGGCGGGCACCCTGGCGGGGCTCACCGTCGACCAGCTCCGAGCGGCGCTGCACACCCGGCTGGACGATGGGTTCCCCGCGGCCGCTCCCGCGAATGCGGCGCTGCGCGCCGACGCCATCGCCCTGATCGACGCGGTGACCGCCGTGACGGTGGGCGCGGGCGACGCCCCGACGGTGCTGCGCATCCCCGCGGCGGCGTTCACCACGACCTACGGCCCGCACATCGAGGGCAAGGGCTACCTCGGCGCGGTGATCGCGCCGGACACGGCCACCGTGCTCGCCACCGTCGCCCCGACCGCGGGCCTGGGCTCCGCGGCCGACTTCGCCGTCGCTCTCACGGACCTCTCCGCCCTCGCCTCCGCGCGCCCGATCCCGCCGCCGGCCGCGGCGCTCACCCCGCTCACCGCTCTCGCCCAGCAGGTGTCCACACAGTTGGCGCCGCGGGTGACCGTCCTTGCGCGCGTGGCGTCGGTGGTGGGCGGTGCCGATGAACTCTCTGCCGCCCTCGCACGCGAGCGCCGGCTGACGCCGGTGATGGCCTATCCCATCTTCGACGACCCGCTCTTCGAGCCGCTGCGCCAGCTGGGGCAGGACTACATCATCCCGAACATCGCGGGCCTGCCCGCCGAGTCGATCGCGCTCATGGTGCCCAACGTGCGCTTCATCGAGTCGATGCTCGCAGGCGTCAACACCGAGTTCGCCCGCGAGTTGCTCTGGCACGAGTACCCCACCGACCAGCGCGGCACACCCTTCCGTCGGTTCTTCGACGCGGCCGATGCCGCCGACGGGGGCGACCCGCGCCCGCCGGACGTCCCGGAGCTGCACCGCTGGGAACGCGACCTGGGGAGCAACTCTCCGCAGCTCTCCGGGCTGCTGGTGCTCGTGGTGCGCGCGGAACTGCTGGTGAAGTTCCCCGACACGGTCGTCTTCGCTCAGCGCGGCGCCTACGTCGGACAGGGCGCGGCCCGGCGTCGGACCCTCGCGCCCGACGGTGAGATCCGCTACCCGGTGATTCGGGGCGGTCTGGAGCCCGACGTGTCGTTGTACGGTTTCGAGCTGACCCCGGAAGCCGCCGCCGGCACCGATTCGGACGCCGGGTTCTTCTTCTGTTTCATGGAGCGCCCCGGCAAGCTCCGCTTCGGGCTCGACCTCGACGACGACTCCAATACGCCGCCACCCACGCTCGCCACCTGGAACGACGCGAATTGGAAGCACCTGCAGCCCGTGGACGGGCGGCCGCCTGCCCAGGTGCTGGTGGGCCCCAACGCAGGGTTGGTCCCCACGACGGCCGGCTTGCCCGCGTGGGGTGCCACCTCCGCGCACATGGCGTCGATCCTCTGCCAGAACCCGGTGTGGCTCGCCAGGCACGCCACCGACATGCTGCCGGTCGAGTGAGGGGAAGGACGCTGTGAGCACGAACGCCGTCGATTGGTCGACCCTGACCCCTGACCCCGCCACGCGAGAGGCCGTCGACACGCTCGCCGCCCTGGCCGCGGGCCTCGACCCGCGGGTTCCTGCGGTGCTCATCCCCTTCCGGGTGGAGACGCGCTTCGCCACCGCCGAGGTGCCGGACGAGCGCGACCACCTGAGCGAGCTGCTCCGGCACCTCGACGATCTGTCCGCCGTCCTGAAGCGACTGGGCGCCCGGCCCTATGCCACCCGGCTCAGCGGCACCGTCAAGGAGAAGAAGACGTTCAAGGAGACGGTGGAGACGCCGCTCTACAAGGCCGCCACCGCCGACCTGGATCAGCTGGCCGCGATGATCGAGGCGATGCGGGTCCACCTGGAGCAGCCCATCCTCACCGGGACGCCCGAGCAGCAGGGGCGGCTCGCGCGTGCCGTGCCCGCTGCGCGCGAGGCCTTCGAGGCCGGCCGCACAGCACTGAGCGGGCTGCGGTCCGAGTACCAGCGAGCCCAGCACGTCGGCCGGATCGAGGCGCAGAGCGCCGCGGCGGAGGGCGTGTTGCGGATGGTGGAGAAGCGCGTCGGGCCGGCCCTGAGGCTGGTGGCCGACCTGGGTCTGCCGATGGGGGCGCGGGCGGCGCGCGAGTTGGGTCGCACGCCACTGGGTGGCCCGCTGCAGCCGGAGCTCCGCGACCTCGGCTCGGGCGCGGCGCGTCTGCTGAGGATGCCGCCGAGACGCGTCGTGATCGACGACGGGACCGCCGCCGAGGCGCTCGGTGCCGAGCGCGTGCTGAGGCTGGACCGGGCGCAGCTGGTGGCCTCCGCGGAGGCGGCCGATCTGGTGGCCTCGCGGTTGGCGGATCCGACGGCGCCGCTCGACCCGGCGGTGCGAGCGGCCGCGGCGGGGATCGCCGTGCTGCCCGGGACCGTGAAGGCCGATCTCCTCGCGCGCCTCGACCAGGCGGCGGGCCGCCCGGGCGTCGCCGAGCTGAGGGCCGAGATCGCGGCCACCCCGAGCGACCGGCCCGAGCTGGACGCGGCGGTGCCGCTGCGCGCCGCGACCACCGTCTTCGCCGTCGCCGGGCCCACCCGCACCGTCCACCAACTGCTGGTCCGCGTCTACCCGGAACCCCTGGCCGTGGACAGCCACGAGGAGGAGCTGACCGTCACCGAGCGCTCCGACGGCACCGACTTCTGGGCTGCCACCGCCGCCGCGGGCGCCGACGAACAGCTGCGGCTGGGCGCGTGGCGGGCGCTCTGCGTGGGCCGCAGCACGCGTCGCGCGGCCTGGGTGGCCCGGGCCACCGAGCCGGTCGAGCCCGCGGAGACAGGCCCCACGCCCGGTGCCCGGGCCGCCGAGGCGATCAACGCCGCCATCACGGCGTGCGAGAAGCGGCTCGCCGGATTGGACGGTGACCTACCGGTGCTCCGCGAGCCCATGCTGCGCGACCGGCGCCCGCCCGTGGGGAGGCTCGGGAAGAACCTGACGCCCCGGCAGGTGGCCGCCGTGGCCAAGGCACTCCAAGCCATCGAGGAGCCCGTCGTGGCAGCGGCGGAGCTCCCGGAGGCCGCCATCGGGCCGATCGGCGCCCGGCTGGCGACGCTGCACGCGGCGGTGGAGGGGCTCACCCTGACCTTCGTCGACGTGCCCGCCGAATGGGCCGCACAGGTCAAGGGGCTCGCGCGCCGCGTGCGGCTCATCCCGGTCGAGCCGGCGCCCGAGCCGAAGATCCCGGAGGTGGCCACCCGGCCGGGCACCTGGACGAGGGCCGCGTCGTCGTCGGTGCTGCCGCACCGGTTCGCCGTCTTCGCGGTCAACGGCGGCAAAGGCGAGCTGGTGGGCGCCGGGCGCCCCATTCCGCCCGCCCTCGCGCTGGGCTTCGACCCTGCCAACGACACGTTCAGCCTCGACGACGACGGCATCCTGGCCGTGCCCGATTCCATCCGGTGGATGACCGACTTCGACGAGGCCGAGGCGAAGGGGATGGCTCTTCGGCTGACCCTCACGCCGCAGCAGGCCGAGCGCGGCTTCGACGAACTCCTGGTGCTCGGACTCGCCGACGGCGACGCCGCTGACGGCGAGGACCGGCTCACCGCCATGCTCGATGCCCACCACTACACGGGCCAGGGTCTCTCCCTGCTGCCCGTCGGCACACCCACCAACAACACCGAGGCCGAGAGCGCAGGATTCTCCACCGCGGACGACCCGGACGCGGCATTCCCGATCGAGCGTGGCCCGTCGCTGGCCTCACCGGACTCCGACGGCAGCCGATTCACGGCCGCACTCGGCATCGACGCGGATGTGGTGGCCCATGTCGCGGGCGCCGGCGGGACGGACGCCAAGGACTCCCTGCTTGCGAATCGCGTGCTGTATCCGGGCACCGTCGGGCACGCGTTGGAGGAACTCGCCGGCGGCCTCGTCAGCCGCGATGCGCGGGATCGGCTGCGGCACTACGCGCTGGCCGACGTGTCCGCCCGCGGCCTGGTGCCCGCCATCCGGGTGGACGACCAGCCCTACGCCTTCCTTCCCGCCGTGGCGCTCAGCCGCTTTCGCGCCGACCTGCGCGACTCCGGGCTGCACGCGGCCACCGCCGACGTGCGCGCGCGGCAGCAGCGCTTCGAGGACACGCTGGTGGAGCTGTTCCGCGGCCTGCACCGCGACTGGTCGGACCTGCGCCGCGGGGCCGACGGACACCCGGGCGTGCGGCACGCCCACAGCCCCGAGGTGGGCACGCCGGGCTTCGACGCCCAACAGCACTTCCTCGGCATGCTCGGGCTCGAGGCCTCCTCGGTGGCCGCGGGCTACCGGTTCGCCGTGAACGTGGCCGACCGCGGCGAGGCGCGGGGCCAGCACGACCTCGGCCTGGGCTTCGGCATCCCCCCGAAGGAGGGCGGAAACCCGGCCGCGCGGTTCGGCCCGTTCGGGCTGATGGAGCACCTGGAGACCGTCTTCCGCGTCGCCTTCGGGCTGCCCGCTGCCGTCCACCCTCGGCATGCCGTGACCGGCGGCGTCGCGCCCGAATGGGAGCCGGTGCTGGACCGGCTCTCGGCGGCGCGCGCGTATGGCCTGCGCCTGCTGACCGGCCGGTGGCCGCTGCAGGGCGTCGTCTCCAGCGCACCGTCCGGCGGCCGCCCAGGCACCGGACATTGGATCTCGAACCTCCTGACCCTCTCGCCGGCCGAGCTGCGCGACCGGACGGAGCAGGATCTCTCGAACGTCGGCCTCGCCGAACTGCTGGTGCGGCACGCGCTGCTGGCCGAGGCGCGGCGCGCGGCCGCCGAGATCCTGGTGGCCCGCGGCGTGCTGTCGGACGATCAGCTGGCGCTTCTGGGCACCTCGTCGGTGTACCAGACGTGGTCCGACGGCACTCTTTCGAGGACATCGGCGTGGGGGCTGCTGTTCGCGTCCGTCGACGAGCTGGTCCGGCTGTCGGGTTCGGGCGCCGCGGTGCCCCCGGACCTGCGGCACCGCTGGATGAACGACATCGTCACCGCGCAGCGGCCACCGGTGATGGCCGAGCACCACGCGGCCATCCAGGCCTCCGCCGCGCTCCCCGCCGAGCGGATGACGGCGCTCACCCGCGAGCACCTCGACCTCGGCAGCTACCGGCTGGACGCGTGGATCGGCGCGCTGGCGCACCGGCGGCTGCGCACGATGCGTGCGGACCGGCCGCGAGGCGCCCAGGTAGGCGCCTACGGCTGGGTGGAGAATCTGCGACCCAGCCGGAGTGCGCCGTCCGCGGCGGGTGTGCCCGCCGCGCTCGTCGGCCTGCCCGGCCGGCCGCTGATGGACGACCCGTCAGGTGAGGGCTTCATCCAGACGCCGTCGCCGTCGCATGCGGTGACCGCGGCAATCCTGCGCGCGGCCTACCGCTCGCAGAAGGCCGAGGGCTCGCTCGGCAACGAGATGTCGGTGAACCTGTCCTCGGAGCGGGTGCGCGTGGCGCTCGCCCTGATCGACGGTGTGCGCGCCGGAAACGACCTGGGGGCGCTGCTGGGCTACCGGCTGGAGCGTTTCCTGCACGAGTACTACGCGCGCCCCGACACGCCGCACGCGGTGGAGTTGGACGCCGCGATCTTCCCGCTCCGCCGCGCCTATCCGACCGTGGTGGCCGTGGACCCCGCGGCCGCGGCGGTCACCGAGCCGACGCGCCACGTCGTCGACGGCCTCGCGCTCGTGCGCACCATCCTCGACTGGGTCGAGGACAACGCGCCGGGCGCCGTAGGCACCCTGTTCAGCGTGCTCTGGGCGCGCCCGGCCGGCTACCCGTGGGGAACCAAGCCAGGGGCGCTGCCGCTGTTGACCGACACCGACAAGCTGACCGGCGTGCTGCGCGGGATCGATGCGATCGCCGACGCGCTCGACGCGCTGGGCGACCTCACCACCAGCGAGACCGTGCACCAGCTGGTGCGCGGCAACCACGCTCGCGCCGCCGCGGTGCTGAGCGCGCTGGCGGAGGGCACCGCCATCCCGCATCCCGAGGTGGTCGACACCCCTCGCACCGGCCTGCCGGTCAGCCACACGCTGATCCTGCAGCTGCCGGCGCTGCCCGCGGCACCCGTGACGGGGCCGCCAGGCTGGGACGCCGTGCCGACGACAGCGCGCTCCGCGCTCGAGCCGTCCGTCAACCACTGGCTGGGGGGCCTCCTGGGCGACCCGTCGGCCATCCGCATCCGGCTCACCTCCGACGCGACGCCGCCCGGCACCGCGCTCCCGGAGGTGTCGCTGGCCGAACTGGGGCTCCAGCCGCTCGACCTCGTGGCGCTCATGGCCGACGGCTTCGACGCGGCGGTGGGATCGCTGACGGCCCGGGTGCTCGACCGGCTCCGCCCCGCCGACCTTCCGCCGGATCAGCCCGGCGTGCCGGTCTCCGACGGTGCGCAGAGCACCGCCACCGACGCGTGGCGGATCGAGCCGGCCAGAGCCGAGGCGTGGCGCCCGGGCATCCGCAGCATCACCGACGTGGCGCCGCTGCTGGAGGCGGCCGTCGACCTGCTCGGCACGTCGAAGCCTGCCGAGGCGTCGGACTACGCGGCACCCGAGTTCACCGCCACGGCCGGCGACGGCGTGGATGTCGCGGACCTCGCGGTCAGGGCGCAGCGGCTGGTCGACGGCGCGGCCACCGACGCGCTGCGGCTGGCCCAGCTGCTCGCCGATGGGGCAGCCCCGGACCCGGCCGTGCTGGATGCCGACCCTGCGGTGTGGCTGGGGGTGCACCGCACGTGGCGCGCCCAGGAGACCGCGGCCGAGCAGCAGGCGCGGCTCGACCGGCTCTGGGCGGCGCGCGACGCGTGGCACGACGCCGCGCAGGCGGCGCAGGCGTACGGCATCCGGGTGGGGCTGCCGCGCCGGTTCCTGTCCCGCGTGCAGGTGAGCACCGAGCTGCTGCAGTCGGCCGAGGCGGCGTTCCTCGACCTCGCGGCGCGCTGCCGCGCCGCGTCGGCCACCCTGGCCGTCGACCCGGTCCCGGCCTCAGCCTGGCTGCAGGCGGCGCGGGACCTGCTCGGCGAAGGCCTGACGCTGGTGCCGCGGGTGCGGCTCGACGCGGTGCGCACCGACCTGCAGGCCGCGCTCGACGCGCACCTCGTCGCTCCCGACGAGCTGGACGGCTGGCTCGAAGGCGCTGCGGCCGTGCGGCGCGGTGCGGCAGACCTGGCCGATCTGCAGGTGTTCGCGGAGGCGCTGGGCGCCGGGTCGTCGGCCGGGTCTGTGGCGCAACTGCCGCACGTTGCGGGTGAGCCGTGGCTGGGTGGGCGGGTGGCCGATCCCGCGGCACTCGCGGGGAGGGTCAGCGTCGCGATCTTCGGCGCGGAGCACCTGCCGGTGGCCGGTGCGTCGGGGACGGCGTTGCTCGTCGACGAGTGGAGCGAGTCCGTCCCCTATCGCGAAGAGATGACCGGCGTCGCGCTGCACTACGACCAGCCCGACGCCACCGCGCCGCAGGCCGTGCTGCTGGCCGTGCCGCCGGTGCGGGACCAGGCCTGGACGCTCGCCGACTTCGCCGCCACCTTGCACGACACGCTGGAACTGGCGCGCAACCGCACCGTGGAGGTGGAGCACATCGGCGCCAGCAGATACGGCCAGCTGCTGCCGCTGCTGATCGGCGAGGTGGTGCCGCGCGCGTTCGACTCGGAGGCCGCCGGAGACCGGGTCATCCTCGACTTCCATCAGAACAACCCGTAGGAGCTCCGATGGCCTTCATCTCACCCACCTGCGAGCCGCTGCGGGTCTGGTCGCGGCTCGAACCCCGAGCGCGCCAGGTGGACTTCGCCGGCACCCTTTCGGCCGCGATCGCCGACCCGTTCTTCCTGCTGGGCCGGCAGTGGCAGTTCGGCGAGTTCGCAGGCGCGGACGCCGGATCGGCCATCTTCGCGACGCTGGCCCGTGACGTCCACCCCATGGCCGTCCCCGGCGCCGGCCCGGACGACGGCGTGGACGTGGTCACCGAGCGGCTGCCCATCGCGTTCCCGTTGGTGGTGCGCGCCCGGCTCGGCCGCACGCTGCTGAGCAGGATGGACGCCGCGTTGGCGGGCGTCGTCGGCTACGACGCGCAGGTGCTCCGCGAGCTGTGCTACCGGTTCTACGGGCCGCTGGACGGTGAGCCGGTGGATCCGATCCGGGTTGCGCGCGACCGGACCGCCCCCCGCGCGGCGCGAGCCCGGCAGGCACTGCGCGGCCGCAGCGTCGACGGGGTGCGGGCCTACGAGCTCACCCCGCCTGAGCTCACGGTAGCGATGCTCCCGGCAGACTTTGCGGCCGCACTGCCGCCGGGCTGGGCCACCATCGTGTGCGACGTGCTGCGGCAGTACCGCGCCTGGTTCGAGGCCACCTACGCGCAGCCGGACGTCGACGGTGTTGGCAGCCGGTGGGAGGGGGATCAGCTGGAGTACGCCGTCGCTGGAACCGTCGCCAGGCCGGACGCCGAGACGGAGCTGGCCGCCGCGGAGCACGTGGGCGGACACCTGGACTGGTACTCCTTCGACCAGGGCGCCACGCGCGCAGTGGCTGGGGACGAGCCCGCCACCGTCGACGTGCGCACCGTCATCCCCGTGCCCGCCGAGTATCCCGGCATGCCGAAGCCCCGCTGGTGGCAGTTCGAGGACGCCGCCGTCGATCTCGGCCGGCTCAGCGCGGATGCCACGGACGTCGCCCGCATTGTCGTCAGCGAGTTCGCGCTGCTCTACAGCAACGACTGGTTCACCATCGTCTGCCGGCAGCCCGTGGGCAGTGTCGCGGAGTTGCAGGGCGTGGTGGTGACCGACACCTTCGGCTGGCGCACGCTCGTTCGCCCGACGGTGCAGCCGGCGGGCACGGACTGGGCGGGCTGGGATGCGTTCAGCCTGTCGCCACGCGCCTCCGGCGCACCGCATGCACCGCTGCCGCAGCACCTCTTCCTGCCCCGAACCCTGCCGCAGATCACCGACGGCGAGCCGTTGGAGCAGGTGGCCTTCGTCCGGGACGAGACCGCGGACATGGTGTGGGCCATCGAGCAGCGGATCCCCGACGGCCTGGGTGCGTCCCGCGACGCGGCTGATGCGTCGCGGCGTCTGCGTCGGCAGCTGGATCCCGCGGCGGACACGCTTCCCGTGCCGACGTCCGGTGCGCTGCTGCGGTACACGCTGCAGACTGAGGTGGCCGAGAACTGGATCCCGTTCATCCCCGTCCACCTGGACGGCCAGCAGCGTGCCATCCAGCTGCAGCGCGGCACCCTTCGTCGCACCATCGGCGAGGAGGACACGCTGATCCGGCCGCTCACCTCCATCCTCCGGCAGGGGATCGACGAGGACGACAACCGGCTGGCCCCGTACTACGTGCACGAGGAGGAGGTGCCGCGCGCCGGGGTGCAGGTGCAGGGGCTGCTTCGCCGAGCCAGAAGGTACGACGGAACCCCCGTCGTGTGGCACGCCCGCCGCGTCACCACCGGCAGGGGAGAGGCCCGCTCCGGGTTGGCCTTCGACCGCGTGCTCCCCGGGCCTTTCGGGGGTTGACAGTGGATACCGACGGGCGGACGATGGTGGCACCCATCGGAAGTGCTGAGCACACTCGTATTTGTAGCGGGGAAAGAGGAAGAATTTCTGAACTGATGGTTAGTCCTCCTGGGCGGACGTCGTGCGTTCTTCGCTGCGGATGCAGGGTTCCGTACCGGCTCACCGTTCAGGGGGCACTGAGCTTTCCCATCCGGTTCGTCGTCCTGACCGGTCTTCCCGGAGCGGGGAAGACGGATGCGCTGGCGCGGCTGTCGGCCATGGGCGAGCAGACGATCGATCTCGAAGGCCTGGCCTGCCATCGAGGGTCCAGCTTCGGCCGGGTGGCAATGGCGTTGCCGCAGCCCTCCGAGGCTGAGTTCCACACCCTGATCGCCGAGGCGCTGGACGCCGTCGATCCCGCCCGCCCGGTCTGGCTGGAGGACGAGGGCCCGCACATCGGGAGCCTGTGGCTGCCGCGCGAGATCGTGGCGGCGATCGCGACGGCTCGAACCGTCGAGTTGGTCTGCCCGCTCGAGGAGAGGGTGGAACGGATCGCCCGCACCTACGGCCACGCCGCGCCGGCCGAGCTCGTCGCGGCCACCCAACGGATCCGTCGACGTCTCGGCGACAGCCGCGCCGATCGGGCGATCAGCCACTTCCACGCGGGCCGCCCCCGCGCGGCGATCCGGGTTCTCTTGGAGTATTTCGATGAGGGGTACCGGTTGCGGGCCGCCGGCGACATCCGCGTCCCGGCGTCCGCAGCGGAGCTCCGCGTGATGGAGGTAGCCTCATGACGATCCTCGACGATGTCCTGTTGGCGTTGGGACTGACGATCACGGGCGCGCCTCCGGCGGCGGCTCAGAAGCCGGGCGCCACGATCGACTTCTCGCGCGAGTTCTCGCTGCCCTTCGGCGTGCCGACCGACCTGACGGATGCCGCCTTGGCCGACTACCTGGGCCAGCTGGGGGCCGAGGCGTCGATGGTCTACTTCGACCGCCCCGACCGGGTGGCGCTGGAACCCGGGTTCGCGCCCAAGGTCAAGAGTTCTCGCGTTCGAACGCTGTCGATTGGTGCGGACCGCCTCGTCGTTCCCCGCTGCGCCGGGGTGGTGCCGAGCCTTCCCGCCGCCGACCTGGACCTGGACGCCAAGCGCGTGTCCGACAGCGGGGGCTCCTGGGTGGCGGCCGGTCCCGTGCCGGGAATGTCGATGGCGCAGGTCGCCGCCCGCCGCTTCCGCTGGGATGACGACGCGAAGGCGGCTGCCCCGTTGCCCCAGCCGCTGCTCACGGACGAGGCGCTGACAGCCTATTGGCCCGACCGGCCCGCGCTGCCGCCACTGCCGGCGGCCGATCAGCCTGGCATCGCGGAGGACGATGCCGCCGGCTACCTTCTCGCCACCTCAGCCGGGGCTCGCGACGGCGAACTGGAACGTACGTTGCTTCGTGCGCCCGCCGTCGGTCTGGTGCGCTTCGAGCGGTACCGGCACCTCGTGCTGCGGGCCGGGCGTCTCCAGGTCGCGCAGCCCAGCGCAACCGGCGCTTGGGTGCTCAAGGCCATGCCATCGGGGAGCACCCGCTCGCCGCTGGACGAGCAGCGAACCGTGGTGTTCGAACACGTCGCCGTCGAACACGCGATCGAGTGCGCCGCGCGTTTGGTCACCGTGCACCTGCTGAGGCTGGCCGACGTGCTGGCCGCCAGCCGGTTCCGGCCCGCCGTGCTCGGCCAGATGAGTTGGCTGCTGCGTTCCTGGCTCGCATGGCTGAGCGTCGTCGCTCCCGTCGTGAGGCCGGGCACAGCCGGGCTCGCCGCCACCATTCCCGCGACGATGCGCGCCCCGTTCGAGGGCACGAAGACGGCGAGCCGGGGGAGCGTGGAGGCGATGGTCGCATATGTGCTCGCCGACGCGGCAGCCAAGGCGAGCCTGCTCGATTTCGTGGTGAGCTACTACGCTCCGCTGCTGTGCGGCCGGTCGTGGTCCGAGCTGGGCGTCGACCTGCCGATCGAGCCCGCCAACAGGCCGCCGGAACTGGTGAAGGCCCACCTCGCGCTCGAACGGCTGCCCTTCGCCTCCGAGATGTGGCTGCTCGCCTTCGCCGGCTGTCCGTTGGGACGGCCCGGGCGACTCTACGAGCCTCGCACGGCGCCGTCGCCCGCGCATCCGAGGCCGCTCGGCCGACTGACCACCTTCGAGCTCGAAGCCGTTGCCATCGCCGGCCTGACCACGGCCGAATATCCGGATGTCGCGGCGCCGGACGTCGCCGATCCACTCCGCCAGGTGGACCTCTCCGGCTTCGCCGCCGACTCGCCCGGGGTGCTGGCGGTGCTGCGCGCCGTCGACAAAGCGCCGCCGCGGCAGGAGTTCACCACCTACGACTGGCTGGCCGAACTGGTCAAGGGAGCCCGGCGGGCCGGTCCTCAGCCCGCCAAGCTGGACTTCGGCAACTATGCCGCTCACGGCCACCCGCTCGCCCCGGTCCTGCATTTCCCGCAGCATGTGGAGGCGGTGGAGCTGTCCGCGCGGATGGAACGACTGGGCGCGGTGCGGCTCGGCGGAAAGCCGTTGGGTGCGGCCACCATCGACTGGTGGAGCACGACGACGGGGCTGCGGGATGCTGCGGGCGACTGGCCGGCCACCGTGCCGGCCCAGGCCGATGCGAGTCTGCCGCCCAGCCCGTCGACGCCCTATAAGTCCGGCACCACTCTGAAGGTGCCGCCGCTGACCTCATACTGGCAACAGGACGGTGAGTTCGCGCCGGGCGCCCCGCGGGTGACCGGCTTTGACGAGGTGGAGATCGAGGCCGTGCTGCGTGCCGTCAAGGTGGTGCGCAACGGCAAGACGCTCGCCACCGATCTCGACCCCGCCCTTTTCCTCGCGCTGCTTGAGAGGGAGGGGTTCCGAGGGGCGGCCAGTGGCGAGCGGCTGGCCGTTGAGCGTGATGTCACGGGTGTCTTCGCTCCGGGCGTCAGGAGCCTGGGGCGCAACGCCGACCACGTCGGGCTCATGCTGTGGCTGATCTACCCCTTCGGGCTGGACATGGTGGTTCGCAACAAGCCGCTTCAGAATGTGCAGTTCGACAATCCGGCCCTGGTGACGCTCACCCGGGACAACGTCCGCGATCACTTCCTGCTCAGGCTGACGGCGGAGGGGTTGTTCGACCAGTCCGCCGACCTTCGTGTCGACTGGGAGTCGGCGCTGCGCTACCTCGGCGCGCGCCGTCCCGCGAAGTGGACGCCTGGCGGGCTGCGGCACCGAACCGCGTCTCGGACAGCGCTCTGGATGGCCTTCGCCATCCACCAGGCGACGTTCCAGTGGGTGCACCGGCTGCTCACCCAGGCCACGACTCCGCGCAAGAGCGTGCCGCCGGCGGGCGGCAACCCCTACGTCCAGGTGGCGGAGTTCCTCGCTCCGCCGCCGCCCCCGGTGGGAGCCGATGCGACGACGGCCGAGCGGCGTCGCTACATCGCCTACTGGTCGTTGGTGTACTTGGCCTTCAACGTGGAGGAACGCACGTGGAACGCGTGGGTCGATTCAGTGCCCGATCCCGTGCTGGCATCGGGAACGTCGATCAGCGAGTACCTCGTCTACCACCGCAACGCCTCCCCGAAGGCCCTCGAGCCGCCCGGCGCCGGCCCTCGCCAGCGCGGCCAGCGGGGAAACATGCTGCGCTTCGCCACCGCGCTGGACGGCTACCTCCGCCTGGCATACGGCTCCCCCGCGGAGGACACCACCGACCCCGCCGCCCGGGCGTGGCCGGTGGTCTAGCAGGTATCGGCTCCCCCGCGGTCCGTTGCAGCAGCTACGACCGGCAGCCCATTGGGTCGCGTGCGCCGATACGAGCCAAGGCGGCACCTTCGAGTGGGTTGGTGACGTCCTCTGTAACTACATCGACGACTGTCCTCAAACGGTCGAGGCTCGCGAGCAGTACCGTCGCGTCGTGGATGATCCGCGTGGTGTCACGCGTCCTGCTCGGTTTCGCGCTCGGAGCGCCGCAACGCATCGAACTCGGCTACGGCCTCATCCTCTGTCATGCCCCACTCAGAGAGCAGCGCTTCGGCCTTCTTTGCGGCCTCTGCATAGGCCGCGACGTCGGCCTTGCGATCCCTGTGGACCGGGATGAATAGACCTACCGTCTGCCCGTGACGAGTAATCGTCACGGGTTCCGTCTGGTCGATGTAGTCGGCGAGACCCTGCCGGAACTCGCGAACCCCTACTGTCGTGCTCATCGCCACCCCTTCCAATGTGTACCGCTGTGTACACAATAGCAGGTTGGGGGATAACGATAAATGTAGATACGGCGAAATGTGAGCTAGCTGCTTCTTGCAATGGGAACGTCGCCCGTGTTAATGCGGTTGCCCAGGGTTTCGGCACCAACCTGCCCTCACCGATCCAGGAAGTCTGTTCGCACCGTGAAGCCCGCCTGCGCGGTGATGTCATTCCCGTAGAGATACTGGACCGCGTCTACCGTGGGTGGCTTGCGTCGCCGTTGGTCGTCGAGGTTCTTTTGTCGTGAGGGTGCGACTCGACGGTGAATGCCGTGCATCTCACGGTCATGCGGAACCAGTCGGCCTCGACCTCGAACTCCAGTTCGCCCGCGCGATCCTTCATCAGTCTGATCCCGATGATGCCCGTCAGGCCATCCTCCTCGGAGGGGATGATCGGTCCGGTAGGTTCGACGGAGGCGCTCGTCAATCCGCTCCAGGTGAGCCGGATCTCGTCGGTCGTCGTCGCGGACCTCATCGTGATGGTTGCGTCATGGGTCTCGATGGTGGTGGACACCAACCCGTAGTCCGCCTTGAGGTCGGCGACGGCGCCGTCGGCCAGTTCCACCTCGTGCTCGAACTCGCTGACGGCCCAGCCGTGGGCGCGTCCTGCGCCGGGGATGTTGGTTATCACTTCAGCCGATGCTCCGCCTAGGTCGCTTACTGTCTTGTCCTCAATTTATAGCTGGCTGGGTTGGTCGCACTGTACGTATTGCACACTGCGACCAACCCAGCCAGCTATAAATCTGTTTTGGCGGTCACCTTTCTTGGGTCAGCGTCGTGGTGAGCAGCCGGTGCCAACGGTTGCGGGGCAGATGGGGCCGGAGGGCGGCGAGTCCGGTGGCGTACTTGGAGATGGTCTGAGGGCGATGGCCTTCCGCCCAGAGCAGTCGGTCGGCGCGGGAGGGGCGCGCCCCCGACTTGGTCTCGACGATGACCAGGCCGGGCACCTGGAGCTCATCGGCGGCGGTGTGCCAGACCAGGTCGGAGTCGACGGTGAGGCGGGCGCCGTCGTCGAGGAGGAAGGTGCGGCGGTGGTACACGGTGGTCAGCGCCGGGTCGAGGGGGCCGTCCGGCACGATGTGAGCGGCGCCCAGCCGGTCGAAGACGAAGGCCGCGCCGTCCCGGTCGAGGTTCAGGCGCTCGCAGGTGACGCGCTCCTTGACCGTGTGCGCACCGCGTCGGGTCTTCACCTCCAGGAAACGGAGCCCCGTGTCGTAGCTGCGAATGCGCACCTTGTAGCGGCGGCGATGGCGATGGGCGGTGGCTCGGAAGGCCTCCAGTGACGGAGTGTCGAAGTAGAGCGAGTGGTAGCGAAAGGCGCGGCGTCCGTCGATCTCCAACTGCTTGGTCGTGGACGGAACGCGGTCGAGCAGGGCGGTGGTGGAGGCCTCGTCGAGCACGTACTTGCGGTCGATCCGGGTGAGCAGTGCGGAGGTGGCGTTCAGCTCCTCCAAGCTCACGGGGGCCAGGCGATCCATAGTGAGGGCGCTCATCGGGCCACCACCACGGCGCGGGGGAGGGCCTGACGACGGCGGTACCGGACGTCCACCAGGGTGGTGTCGTTCACCATGTCCAGGCGCTGAACGGAGACGCTCTGCA
Organism: Tessaracoccus caeni; assembly: GCF_029211185.1. GTDB lineage: Bacteria > Actinomycetota > Actinomycetes > Propionibacteriales > Propionibacteriaceae > Arachnia > Arachnia caeni. The sequence continues at coordinate 29,030 of NZ_JARGDO010000012.1, read as the reverse complement.
CGTCGGCGTCGAGCCGGGCGGACAGTTCCGCCCTGAGTTCGCGCGGGTCGGCGATCGCGCGGTCGAGCTGGATCACCTGACGGCCGTAGGAGCCGAAGACCTTCGGATGGTCGCCGACGAACATCGTCGCCACCAGCGCGCCCATCAGACCCAGCGTGAGCCAGATCGACGTGGTGCCGATGCCGGCGATCAGGCCGATCGCGAGCGAGGCGAAGTAGTAGGCCACCTCGTGCTGGGCGAGTTCGTCGGAGCGGAGCCGGATGATCGAGAGCACCCCGAACAGCCCCAGCCCGAGCCCGACGGTGGTGGCCGCCTGCGCGCTGAGCGCCGTCGCGACGGCCAGTACGCCGACGTTGACGCCGAGGTAGGCGACGGCCAGGTCGCGGCGGTGGTGGCGGGGGAAGTAGACGCCAAAGATCAGGATGGCGATCGCGGCCAGGTTGGCGGCGATGGGGATCAGTGCGGTCATGGTGACTCCTCGGTCGGTTTCGGCTGTGTTCTTATTCAGCCGTCCGAGTCTGTGGAGTTTCTGTGAACGCATCCTGCGTCGTCTGTGAGTCGTGGGACGTGGCGAGTAATAGACTAAACTAAGAAGACTAGACTAGGAGGCAGTGTGACCACTGTGAACATCCATGAGGCGAAGACGCATCTCTCGCGCCTCATCGCGGCCGCCCAGGATGGGGAGCCCGTCGTGATCGCAAAGGCCGGGAAGCCGGCGGTGAAACTGGTTCGGGTCGACGCCGCGCCGGAGCCTCGTCGATTGGGCTTCCTCGCCGGTCAGGGGAGCGTCCCAGACGACTTCGACGAGATCGGCGCCGAGCAGATCGCCGCGCTCTTCGACGGACAGGCCGAGTGATGCTGCTGCTTCTAGACACGCATCTCCTGTTGTGGGCCGCTTACGAGCCAGGCAAGCTGAGCGACGAGGCCCGGCGGCTGATCGTCGATCCGGCCAACACCTTGGTCTTCAGTGCGGCCAGCATCTGGGAGGTTGCGATCAAGTCGGGCCTGGGGCGAAGCGACTTCGCCGTCGACGCCAACGTGCTGCGACGCGCCTTGGTGGACAACGGCTACGTGGAACTGGCGATCTCCGCCGCCCATGCGGCCAGTGTCAGTGCGCTCCCTCCTATCCACCACGATCCTTTCGACCGGATCCTGCTCGCCCAAGCGCGGGCAGAAGGCATCACCCTGCTCAGCTCCGACGGCAAGGTCGGCCAGTACGGCTCCCCGGTTCGCTCGGTATAGGGATCGGTGTGACGACATGTTCACTACTATCTGATTTTCATTTAGAATGAACACAACGTTAAGTCGAACAGGAGGTGGGTGGTGGACGCCCAGGTAGCTCAGGCCCTCGCGGAGCGGTTCGACGAGTTTGGGCTCCGGTTAGTGGACCCCATCGAGCTTGCCGAGATCCCTCACGAGGACACCGTGCCGGTGACGCTTTCTCATGAGCAGGGGCACGCGGCGTTTCGTGTCGGCTACGCGGATCCGCTTATTGTGTCCTCCCTCGGCTGGGCGGAACCCCACTTTGTGGGGAGCGAGCGACTCCTGCTGCTTGGCCCTCGTGTGACGGAGCGCAGCGCAGAGATGCTCCGGCGACTGGGTATCAGCTACCTCGACTCCGCAGGCAACGCCTTCATCACCTTCGGGGGTGTGTACATCGACGTGCGTGGAAGGCGAGGTCAGAGTTCGCTCGGTGAGAGTCCACCGCGCATGAGTCGTGGTGGGGTGAACTTGTTCAGCGCAAAACGGTCTCAGGTGATCTTCGCTCTCCTCTCGTGGCCCGAGCTCTTCAGCAGTCCCGTGCGGGAGATCGCTGGAACGGCAGGGGTATCGCTCGGGCAGGCTCAGGAGACGCTGGAGTTGCTCACGCAGTACGGATTTTTGGATCATCACCGGCGATTGATGCACACGCACCGCGAGCGTCTCATCGATCAGTGGACGGCCGCCTTCCCCACGGGACTGGGAGCGGATGCAAAGACGAGACGGTTCTCGGGCGAATGGCGTGGCTTCGATCCGGGTGGTGAAACGGTCTATGTGAGCGGCGAGGCTGCGGTGCCAGACTTGCTGCGACCGGAGACCATCGTGCTGTATACGAAGACGTTCCCGACGGAGCTTGTCCGTGCGCATCGTTGGCGCCGGGATGAGGCGCAGCCGAACATCTTCTTGCGACACCAGTTCTGGCAATCAGTAGACGCCTCAAGCCACCCGGGTAAGCACGTCGCGCCCTGGTTGTTGACCTACGCTGACCTGCTCGCGTCGAACGGAAGTCGCCAGCGTGAAGCCGCAGAACAGCTTCGAGGGCGGCAGTTGTGATCGATCTTTCGCGGGTCGATGAACGCACGTACGGCTCGGTTACGCCGGTCGTTGAGGCGCTGACGTCGGAAGTGGGTGTGAATCCAGACAACATCCTCCTGGTGGGCGCGGCGTGTCGTGATGTGCTGCACGCGGCCTTCGGACATGAGTTCCCTGCTCGCGCGACCATTGACACTGATGTGGGGATCGCGGTGAGCGACTGGACGATCTCGGAACGCATTGAGGACTGCTTCCCCCGTGCGGGCAGCAACGGCATTCGCTACCGGATCTCTGGCATCGCTGTGGACGTCATACCGTTCGGTGAGGTCGAGGATCCCGAAGGAATCAGCCGGCCGGCTCCACGAGGTGACGATCTCGTGGTGTTTGGATTCCGCGATGTCTATGAACGTGCCCTACCACTGGCGTTGCCGAACGGTCAGGCCATTCGCCTGCCGCAGCCAGCGGGGTATGCCGCGCTCAAGATGCGGGCATGGATCGATCGGTCCCACTACTACGGGAATGACAAAGATGCGAATGATCTCGCGCTCGCAGCCTTCTGGTACCAGAATGCGCCGGAGATCCTGGATCGACTCTATGACACCGACGCTGGGTTCGAGGTGCTTCGCAAACTTGATCACGACACCGATGTCGCCGCCGTCCGGTTGCTCGGCTTGGACGCGGCAGCCCAGCTCTCGCCCGCCAACCGAGACGATCTTGCGCGCCGCTGGGCTGAACAAGACCTCGAGAGCCTCGCCCGAGAGTTCACGCTGCCAGCTGGCGGTCCTGGGGTGCCAGCGCTCACCCGACGTCGGGCCTTCGTCCGGCAGCTGATCCTGTGATCAGTGCTTCCCTAACTCGCTGCCGAGGGTGGGAGGTGCCTGACCGACCCCGCCCGAAGGTGGCCGAAGGGGGCCTGGCAGACTGAGGCGCGACAGGCACGAGGGCACGAGGAATTCGGTGAAATCCCGAAACGGTCCCGCCACTGTGATCGGTCTGACAAGGCCGGGAGTCAGGAACTCGTCTCGTGCGCCGCATCGATGGGCGAGAGACCCGAGGGAGGCAGGTTCGGTTGAACGTGCGCGCAACCCCGCAGCTGGTTGGCATAGGCGTGGGCCCCGGCGACCCAGAACTCATCACCGTGAAAGCCGTGCGACTGCTGGCCGCTGCCGACGCGGTGCTGGTGCCGGCCACCGAGCAGTCGGGCGACGGTGCCGGGCGGGCCGAGCAGATCGTCGTGGCCAACTGCCCGGACGCGAAGATCGTGCGCATCCCGTTCTCCATGGCCTGCCGCAAGGGCATCGACGAGCAGCGCAAGGAAGCGTGGCAGACCTCGGCCGAGGCCGCCGTCGACGCCTTCCAGGCCGGGGCCCAGCTGGTGGTGTTCGCGACGGTGGGCGACCCCAGCGTCTACTCCACCTTCTCCTACCTGGCGGCGCACGTCGTCGTGCTGATGCCCGAGGTGGAGATCGACGTGGTGCCCGGCATCACGGCCATGCAGGCGCTGGCTGCGGAGAGCCGCACCCCGCTGGTGGAGGGCACCGAGACGCTGGCGCTGGTGCCGGTGACCGCGGGCCTCGACACCTTGGGCGAGCTGCTCGACGTCGTCGACACCGTCGTGGCGTACAAGGGCGGGCGCAAGCTACCGGAGGTTGCCGAGACGGTGCGTGGCAAGGGTCGCGACGCGGTGCTGGGCGTCAACATCGGCCTGGAGAAGCAGCAGATCTTCACCCTCAGCGAGCTCGACGACGACCAGCGCGCGCCCTATTTCTCGACGGTGCTGGCCCCGGCCAGGCGGTCGGGCAAGACAGGAGGACGGCTGTGAACTCACGGTCGTTGAGGTGCGACGAAGGAGCCCTTCGAGACGGGCGCGGGGCGCCCTCCTCAGGAACCACCTCGAAGCGACCGGCGCCCGAACAGGGGCAGAGCGGCGGTGCGCAGGTTCCTGCCTCGCCACCCGGCCTTTCGAGGCTCGCTGGCGCTCGCACCTCAAGGAGCGGGAAGCAGGGCAAGGTGGTCTTCGTCGGGGCAGGGCCAGGTGCCGACGACCTGATCACGGTGCGCGGGGCCCGCGTGATCGCGGAGGCCGACATCGTGATCTGGGCCTCGTCGCTGGTGCACCCTGGCATCGTGGCGAACGCCAAGCCCGGGGCGCTCGTCGTCGACTCCGCAGGCGAGGCGCTGGAGGACACCGAGGCCCACTACCGTCGGGCCGCCGAGGAGGGCCTGCTGGTGGCGCGCGTGCACACCGGCGATCCCTCCATCTATGGCGCGACCGGCGAGCAGTACGAGCTGTGCCGGCAGATCGGGATCGAGTTCGAGACCATCCCGGGTATCTCGGCCTACTCCGCGACGGCGGCGAGGACCAACTCGGAGATCACCATCCCCGAGGTCTGCCAGTCGTTCATCCTCACCCGGCTGGAGGGCGGGCGCACGCCGATGCCGCCGAAGGAGACGGTGGCCGGCTTCGCCCAGCACGGCGCCACCATGGCGCTGTATCTCTCGGCGGCCCGCAACAAGCAGCTCCAGGCGGCGCTGCTCGAGGGTGGGTACGTGCCTGAGACGCCGTGCATCGTCGGCTACCGGGTGACCTGGCCCGACGAGATGATCATGCGCTGTGAGCTGAAAGATCTCTCGGCCACCATGCGCGAGCACAAGCTGTGGAAGCACACCATCGTGATGGTGGGCCCGGCCCTGGCCGAGGGCCACAGCGGCACCCGCTCGCACCTCTACCACCCCGGGTTCCGGCACGAGTACCGGGCTGCCGACCCCCAAGCCCAATCGGAGTTGCGCGCCCACGGCGCCGGCGCCGTCCACGCGAAGGAGGAGAAGTGACCCATCCCCAGAGTCGCGGTGAGTTGAGCCCTGCGTGGCGCGAGTCGCGTCGTTGCGGTCTTGCTCCCAGCACGCTCATCGACGCCAGGGAGGCGAAGTGACCTACCCCCAGAGTCGCGGTGAGTTGAGCCCTGCGCGGCGCGAGTCGCGTGGCTGTGGTCTTGCCCCCGCCACGCTTACCCACGCCAAGGAGGCGAAGTGATTCACATCCACGGTTATCTCGGCGAGCTGAGCCCCGCCACCCGCGAACTCGCCACCACGGCGACGCTCGTGGTGGGCGGCCGCCGCCATCTGGCCGATCTCGGCGTCGAGGAGGAGCGCCAGGTGATCCTGGGCGCCATCACGCCCGCCCTGGAGCGCGTCGCGCAGGCCGGCCCTGACGCCGATGTGCTGGTCGTCGCCAGCGGCGACCCCGGCTTCCACGGCATCGTGCGCCGCATCCGGCTGGCCGGGCATCGCGTGACGGTGCAGCCCGCCGTCAGCTCGATCGCCGCCGCCTTCGCCGCCGTCGCCCTGCCCTGGGACGACGCGCTGGCGCTCTCCGCGCACGGCAAGCCCGTCGACGAGGCCGTCGCGGCCGCGCGCTGGCATCGCAAGGTGGCGGTGCTGACGGCCAAGGGCTCCGGCATCAACGAGCTGGCCGCCGCCATCGAGGCGCCTCGCACCTACGTGCTGGCCGAGCGTCTGGGCGAGCCGGACGAGCGCGTGCGCATCCTGACCCGCGACGAGGCCATCGCCGTCGACGACGTGGCCGAGCCCAACGTCGTGCTGATCCTCGACGGCCACCCCGACGACGAGTCGCTGATCGCTGCCTCCGACGTGCCCGTGCGCGACGGCAGCGGCGAGCCGGTGATCGGCCAGCTGGTCAACTCGCCGGCCGCGCGTCGCCGCGCGGACGAGATCGACAAGGTGCTGGGCGTGGAGACAAGGCGCTACGACGGCGCCGCCTCCCTGCTCATGCCGGTGGCGTGGCGCGAGTGCGACCTGATCGTCAGCCATCTGGCGCTCGGCGCCACCACCCGGATCCTCGCCCCGCTGCTGCGGAACAAGAAGACGGATCCCGGTGTGGTGGTCGTCGACGAGGCCGGTCGGTTCGCCGTGCCGCTGGTGGGCGGCCATGCGGGCGGGGCGAACGACCTTGCCAGGCGCATTTCCGACGGCATCGGCGCCACCGCGGTGCTGACCACTGCCACCGACGCCCTCGACCTGCCCGCCCTGGACACCCTGGGCTGGGCCTACTCCGGCGACGTAGCCGGCGTCACCCGCGCCCTCATCGACGGCCGCCCGGTGCGCGTCGAGAAGGAACACCCCTGGCCGTTGCCCCCGCTGCCGCCCACGGTCCTTGAGGTGCGTGCGCTCGAGGGCGAGGAACGAGCCCCGGAGCGGGAGCCTCGACAGTCGGGAGCGGCGGAGCACCATTCTTCGCTCCTTGAGGTGCGTGCGCTCGAGGGTGAGGAACGAGCCCCGGAGCGGGAGCCTCGACAGTCGGGAGCGGCGGAGCACCATTCTTCGCTCCTTGAGGTGCGTGCGCTCGAGGGTGAGGAACGAGCCCCGGAGCGGGAGCCTCGAAAGGAGGGCGACGATGGGCAGGATCCCACCGAAGACGCCGTGGCCCGCATCGTCGTCACCGACCGCGCGACGGTCGAGGAGTCGGAGCTGCCGACGGTCGTCCTGCACCCCAAGTCGCTGATCGTGGGGATGGGCTGCAACCGCGGCACCCCCGTCGAGACCATCCGTGCGCTGCTGGAGCAGACGCTGGCCGAGAACAACCTGGCGCTGGAATCGGTGGCGGCTATCACCACCGTCGACCTCAAGGCCGGTGAGATCGGCTTCCTTCAACTGGTCAAGCAGCTGGGCGTGCCGCTGATCGACTACCCGGCCGACGAGCTGGCGGAGTTCGACGTGCCCACCCCCAGCGCGACGGTGCAGGGTCACGTGAGCACGCCGTCGGTCTCCGAGGCCTCCGTGCTGGCTCGCGGCGCGGAGCTGATCGTGCCCAAGCAGAAGAACTCGGACGCCACCTGCGCCATCGGCCGGCTCCCCGTGCGCGGACGGCTCTCCGTCGTGGGCCTCGGCCCCGGCGTCCGCGACCTCCTGACCCCCAGGGCGATCGAGCGGCTGCGCCAAGCCACGTTCATCGTCGGCTACGGCCCCTACGTCAAGCAGATCCGCGACCTGGTGCGCCCCGGCACCCGCATCCTCGCCTCCAAGATGGGCACCGAGGAGATGCGCACCTCCGCCGCGATCGACGCGGCGCGTGCCGGTGAGAACGTCTGCCTGGTCTGCGGCGGCGACCCGGCCATCTACGCCATGGCCAGCCCCGTGCTGGAGCAAGGCACCGAGGGCATCGACATCGACATCGTGCCGGGCGTCACCGCCAGCCTCGCCGTCTCCGCCATCCTCGGTGCCCCGCTGGGCCATGACAACGTCACCCTCTCGCTCTCCGATCTGCACACGAGCTGGGAGAACATCGAGAAGCGGCTCTTTGCGGCCGCCGACGGCGACTACGTCGTCTCGCTGTACAACCCGCGCAGCCGCACCCGGCGCATGCACCTGCCGCGCGCCCTGGAGATCCTGGGCGCCAAACGCAGCCCGGAGACGCCGATCGCGGTGGTGCAGCAGGCCACCCGCAAGCGCCAGAAGGTGATCATGAGCACCTTGGCCGAGTTCCAGCCGGAGTGGGTCGACATGAACTCGCTGGTGGTGGTGGGCTCGTCGACGACGAAGTTCGTCACCACAGGCGGGGGAGAGCGCATGATCGTCACGCCCCGCGACTACAAATGGATGCCTACCGAGACCGAGGAGCACACCGCATGAGCACCCCACTGATCATCGCCGCGCACGGCACCCGCGACGCCGAGGGCGAGGCGGTCTGCAAGGCGCTCACCGAGCGGGTCGGACGGATGCTGCCCGGCATCGACGTCTCCGTCGGTTTCGTCGAACTGAGCTCGCCGGGCATTCCGCGGGCTTTGGCCGACGCGGTGAAGCGGACGGGTTCGCGCTCCGCCGTGGTGGTGCCGCTGATGCTGGGCACCGGCGGCCACGTGCGCGTCGACATCCCGGAGTTCATCCAGGAGGCGCTCGACGAGGTGCCGCACGCGTCGGTGCGCTACGCGCGCCACCTCGGCCCCGACCCGCGTCTGGTCCAGGTGGTGCGCGACCGGATGGCCGCCGCCATGGGCGACTGGCAGCCCGCAGACACCACGCTGGTCTTCCTGGGCCGCGGCGCGCTGGTGCCCGAGGCCAACGCCGACCACGTGCGCCTCGCCCGGATGCACTACGAGGAGGGCGGCTGGCGCGACGTGGAGCACTGCTTCATCCAGGTGACCCAGCCCAGCCTGCCCGAGGGTCTCGACCGCGCCTACGCCAACGGCGCGCGCAAGATCCTGCTGCTCGGCCATTGGCTGTTCCCCGGCGTGCTGCGCAACTGGACGCATCAGCAGAGCGCGGCATGGGCTGAGCGTCATCTCGATGCGGAGGTGCGCGTCGCCGAGGTGATCGGCGATTGCGACGAGCTGGCCCAGGTGGTGATCGAGCGCTACCACGAGATGCTGCCCGAGGAGAGCGGCGAGGGCTCGCCGGCCTACCCGGTGGGGCTGCTGCTGAGGGATCGCGACGTGGTGGTCGTGGGTGGCGGCTGCGTCGCCTCGCGCCGGGTGCCGGCGCTGGTCGAGGCTGGGGCCAGGGTGAAGGTCATCGCGCCGGAGGTCACCGACCGCGTCGCCGGCCTGGCCGAGACCGGAGCGCTCGAGTGGGTGCGTCGCGACTATGCTGACGGCGACCTGGCCGGTGCGTGGTACGTGATGGCGGCGACGACGGATCCCGAGGTCAACGCCCGCGTGGGCGCTGAGGCCGAGGCCAACCACACCTTCTGCGTGCGCGCGGATGACGGCTTCGCCGGCTCCGCCTGGACCCCCGCGACGCTCGACCTCGACGGTGTCTCCATCGCCGTCCTCGGCAACCGCGACCCGAAGCGCACCAAGGCCATCCGCCAGGCCATCTTCACTGCCCCGACGGTCCGCGAGGCCATTTTCGGCGGATGACCTCCACGCTCTCCTCGAGGCTCGGCCGCGGGCGGCCTCGCACCTCGAAGAGCGCGGGGAGCGCCTCGGAGAGGTAGCGGGGATCGCGTCCAGGGAGCGCGGGGTGGACTCTAGTCCTGGCGGGAGGTGTTGGTGAGTTCGTCGGTGCTGGCGATGGCGTTGACCGCCGCGACCGTCATGGCGCTGCCGCCGCGTCGTCCGAGAACCGCCAGGTAGTCCAGCCCCAGATCGTTGTTCGCCAGCGCGTCCTTCGACTCCGCCGCGCCGACGAAGCCCACCGGAATGCCGACCACCGCGGCCGGCTTCACGCCGTGCTCGCGCACCACCTCGAGCAGCCGGAACAGCGCCGTGGGGGCGTTGCCGATGGCGACCACCGCTCCACCCAGGCGAGGCAGCCACAGGTCGACGGCGGCCATCGTCTTGGTGATGCCTCGCGCCGCCGCTATCTCGGCCAGCGACGGATCCTTGATGTGGCACACCACGTCGTTGTCCTTGGGCAGACGGGAACGGATGATGCCCGTCGCCACCATCGACGAGTCGCAGAAAATGGGCGCACCCGCGCGCAGGGCCGCATTGGCTGCCTGCACGACGCCCGGGGTGAAGGCCACATCGTCGGCGATGTCGGTGGCCCCGGCGGCATGCACCATGCGCACGACGACGCGGCTGACGTCGTCGGGGAAGCGCTCCAGGTTGGTCTCCTCCCGGATGATCCGGAAGGACTCCCGGTAGATGTCGGAGCCGTCACTCAGGTACGTATTGCGATCCACGGCAACACCCTACTGACCGCCCGCTCCCGCCCTTATCCGACCCCGGTCGAAGCCCGCCGAGCGCGGTCTGTGAGACTGGATGGGCAACAACAAAGAAGTCGGTGGGGAGCGCAGGAACCCGGGAATTGTCCGGGACGGTCGCGCCACTGTGAGCCGCTCGATCAGCTGATCGGCGGAAGTCAGGAACTGCCCCCAGCCGCACCTGATTCGGGACGCGCAATCCCGAGAAAAGGAGTCCGCGATGCATATCGCTGAGGGCTTTCTCCCTCCTGTTCAATGCGCCGTGTGGTTCGCCGCGTCAGCTCCCTTCGTGATCCACGGGGCCCGCGAGGTGGTTCGCAAGGCCAAGGAATCCCCTGAGAACAAACTGCTGCTGGCCGCAGCCGGCGCCTTCACTTTCGTGCTGTCCGCCATCAAGATGCCGTCGGTCACCGGATCCTCGTCTCACCCGACGGGCACGGGCGCCGGAGCGATCCTCTTCGGACCACCCGTCATGGCCTTCCTCGGCACCATCGTGCTGCTGTTCCAAGCGCTGCTGCTGGCTCACGGCGGACTGACGACGCTGGGTGCCAACGTCTTCTCGATGGCCATCGCCGGCCCATGGGCGGGCTACGCCGTCTGGAAGCTGCTGCGCGCCGCGAAGGCCCCCACCTGGCTGGGCGTCTTCTTCGGCATGGCCGTGGCCAACCTGGTCACCTACTGCGTCACCTCGGTGCAGCTGGCCATCGCCTACCCCGACGCCACCACCGGCTTCTTCGGTGCGCTCGGCAAGTTCCTCGGCATCTTCGCCGTCACCCAGATCCCGCTGTCCATCGCCGAGGGCATCCTTGGCGTGCTGCTGTTCGGCTTCTTCCTGCGCGTCGTGCCGGAGCAGCTCGCCAAGCTGGGCGTCATCGCGTCCACCAAGGAGGCCGTCCATGTTTGAGTCCAAGCATTGGGGATGGGCTGCGGCCCTGGTCGCGGCTTTCGTCGGCATCTTCGCCTTCAGCTTCATGATGGCCCCGTCTCCCGCTGAGGGCGAGGAGAGCTTCGCGGGCTCCGACTCCGTCGTGACGAGCGTGCTGGAGGAGGAGCACGGCGTCGAGCCCTGGTTCGATCCGATCTTCGAGCCTGGCTCGGGTGAGATCGAGTCGGGCCTGTTCGCGATCCAGGCGGGTCTTGGCGCCGGCATTCTCGGCTTCGCGTTGGGCAACCTGCGCGGACGTGCGGTCCAGCGCAAGGAGCAGCAGGCGACTGCAGAGGATCGTGGCTAGCCATCACACCTTCATCGACGACGCCGCTTGGGACTCTCCTTGGCGGCGTCGTCGCGTAGGGGAGAAGGCGGGGCTCAGCGTCGCGCTGGTGTTGACGGCTTTGCTCACTCCGCCCTGGCCGGGATGCGTCCTGGTGGCGGCGCTGGCCACCTTCTACATCCTCGGTCCCGCGAAGATCAGGCCGGGACTGCTCGCCCTGGTGCTGGTGCCACCGGCGCTCTTCCTGCTGATCGGCACCATCCCCGTCGCTGTGCACATCGGCGGCGACGGCTGGGGGCTCGGTCCCTTTCGCGTCTCTCGCGACGGGCTGCTCCAGGCCGCGGGGCTCTGGGCGCATGGCGTCGCGGGCACGGTGGCGTTGTTGTTGCTGGCGACGACCACCCCGCTCGTCGACCTGCTCACCTGGCTGCGCACCCTGCGCATCCCCGACGTGCTGTTGGAGATCGCCTCGCTCACCTACCGCCTGTTGTTCGTCCTGCTGGGAACGGCGCTGGCCGTGCACGACGCGCAGCAGGCCCGTTTGGGAGACGCGGCTCCGCTGCGCCGACGGTTCCAGGCGAGCGCGGGCACCGTCGGCAGCATCGTGATCCGCAGCTGGCAGCGCGCCAGCAGGCTGCAGGAGGGCCTGGAGGGGCGTGGGTATGAGGATGCGCTCCTCACGCTCACCCCCGCGCGGCCTCGTGATTGGCGTTTCGTCGGTGCCTCCGCGCTCAGCGTCGCGGCGGTCTGGGTTGTGGTGTGGGTGATGAGATGAGTGCATTGATGGAGACCAGGGGCCTCGTCGCAGGGTTCCGCGGCCGTCCCCCCGTTCTCGACGGGGTGGACGTGTCGATCGGCGAAGGCCGGCGGATCGCCTTGCTGGGGGCCAACGGGTCAGGAAAGACCACCTTGTTGCGCTGTCTCTCGGGTGCGCTCACGCCGTTGGCCGGACGTGTCGTCGTCGACGGCGAGGTGCTGCGGCGCAATCGTGACGGGCTGCGGCAGCACCGCCGACGGGTGCAGCTGGTGCTGCAGGATCCCGACGATCAGCTCTTCTCCGCCGACGTCACCCAGGACATCTCGTTCGGGCCCCTCAACCTCGGTCTGGATGAGGGCGCGGCCCGGGAGCGCGTCGAGGAGGCCATGGAGCTTCTTGCGATCACCCATCTCGCCGAGCGCCCGACCCATCAGCTCAGCTATGGCGAACGCAAGCGGGTTGCGATCGCCGGCGCCGTCGCGATGCGGCCTCGGGTGCTGCTGCTCGACGAGCCGACGGCCGGCCTCGATCCCGCAGGAGTGGCCGAACTCATGGCCACCCTCGATGGCTTGGACACGACGGTGGTGCTGGCCACGCACGACGTCGACCTGACCTTGAGCTGGGCCGACGAGGTGGTCGTCGTCGCCGGCGGCGAGGTGCGACAAGGGGACGTCACATTGATGGCAGATGAGGAGTTGTTGGGCCGGGCGCGCCTCCGGATGCCCTGGCAACTCGACCTGCTCCGGCGCTTCGGCCTCCCGCTGGATCCCCCGCCCCGCACCGTGGACGACGTCGCCGCCACCCTGCAACACCCCTCTAGGTAGTAGCACATACTCACCCCTAGACTTTTGGCCAGTTAGCATTTGACCTTTGGCCAGGATGGGTTAGACTAAGGGCAACCTTGTAGGGGGTACTCGGGAAACAATGTCTCGTAGGGGGGGCGTTTTCCGGGGAAATGAAGTCGGTTCGCGTGCGATCCGCAATCTCAGCCAAGGGCCCGCGTCGGGGGGCGCGGGCCCTTTAGCTGAGATCTGAAGCCCATTCTGCGAATTGCGCGCTTCCCAACGCTACCGGTTAATCAGCCACAAATCGACCACGTCGTCGTATTTTCCTTGCGCTTTTATTAATCCGAGTTTCAGAATTTATAAGCCCCGTCGGTCACACCGTCTGATGCCACTGAATAACCGTGCGTGCGGGCTTCCAGCCGGTGAGCCTGCCCAATGGCTCGGCCGTCTCGACCTGCATCCTCAGCAGCTGCCCGCCCCAGCGTCGGTGGGCCTCGGCCGCGAGCAGCTCGGCCTCGAGCGTCACGCCGTGCACCACGATCCTGCCGCCGGGATGCAGCGCCTCCATCGCCGTCTCCAGGACGGCGATCGTCCCGCCGCCGCCGACGAAGACCGCGTCGGGGCGAGGGAGCCTGGCCACCACGTCGGCGGCGTCGCCCACCACCAGGTCGAAGCTGCCTTCGGGGGCGAGGCGTTCCGCGTTGGCGATGGCCCGGCTGGCTCGGTCGGAGCGGCGTTCCACGCCGATCGCTCGCGCCCCTTCTGCCCCCCGGCACCATTCGATGGCCACCGAACCGGCGCCCACCCCGATGTCCCAGAGCCACTGACCGGGCTGCGGACGCAGGTGTGCCAAGGCGGCGGCCCGGATCACGCGTTTGGTGACCAGACCGTCGTGCTCGAACACGTCGTCGGGCAAGCCGGGGGCACGGCCGAGCAGTGAGCAGTCGCGGTCGACGATCAGGGAGGTGCCTGAGGAGGGCACCTCGCGCCCGTCTCGATGGGTAGTCATGATGGTCCAACTCTCCCAGACTCCCTTCGCCCGTGCACAAATCTGCGCCTACGCGAAGGTCTCGCTATATACGGGAGGCCCTAGGCGCAGATTTGTGCACGGCAACCGATAGAGGAGGGGAGGCTGAAGGGCGCGGAGAGGGGTGTGTCAGGATGGGGAGGTCGGCGTGGGAGGAATCCGGTGCGAATCCGGGGCGGTCCCGCCACTGTGAGCGCGATCTCGTGCGAGCCAGGGCATCTTGCTCCGACGAACACCAACTGAACGCAGGCGCGGACCTGCTTGGAGGATTCATGCGACGCAGGGCCATCCGATGAGTCGTGGCGAGACGCCCGTCGCGCCCGACGACGGCCTCACCACGAAGCAGCGACGCCTGCGTCCGGTGCTGATCGTGCACACCGGCGACGGCAAGGGCAAGACCACGGCGGCGTGCGGCATGGCGCTGCGGGCCTGGGCGCAGGGGTGGCCACTGGGCGTCTATCAGTTCGTGAAGTCCGCCAACTGGAAAGCCGGCGAGGTGGAGGTCTTCGCCGCACTCGGGGAACTGCGCGGCAACGTTACCTGGGAGCGGATGGGCGCCGGGTGGTCGTGGATCCGCAAGACCTCCGACGACGGCGCCGAGCTGGCCCAGGAGGGCTGGCGTCGCATCAAGGAGGGCCTGGCGGAGGAGCGGCACAAGTTCTGGCTGCTGGACGAGTTCACTTACCCCCTCGATTGGGGCTGGCTCGACCTCGACGATGTCCTCGACACCCTGGCGAATCGACCGGGCACCCAGCACGTCGTCATCACCGGTCGGCGTGCACCGGGGCGATTGATCGACGCCGCCGACCTGGTCACCGAGATGACCAAGGTGAAGCACCCCTTCGACAAGGGGCAACGAGGCCAGGCGGGCATCGAATGGTGAGCGTCCCGCGGATCGTGGTGGCCGCGCCGGCCTCGGGCCACGGCAAGACGACGGTGGCCACCGGGCTGATGGCTGCTCTCACCGCGCGGGGCGTGGGCGTCGCGCCGTTCAAGGTGGGGCCCGACTACATCGATCCCGGGTATCACACGCTGGCCGCCGGGCGACCGGGGCGCAACCTCGACCCCTTCCTCTGCGGCGAGGAGCTGATGGGTCCGCTGTTCGCCCATGGCGCGGCCGGCATGGATATCGCGGTGGTCGAGGGCGTGATGGGCCTGTTCGACGGCCGGCTGGGCACCGAGGGCTTCGCCTCCACCGCTCACGTCGCGCGCTTGCTCGACGCTCCGGTGCTGCTGGTGGTGGACGTCCGGCACACGTCGCGCAGCGTCGGGGCCCTCGTCAAGGGCATGGCCACCTTCGACCCCGACGTGCGGATCGGCGGGGTGGTGCTCAACCAGGTGGGCAGCCCGCGCCACGAGGCCGAGGCGCGCGCTGCCGTGGAGTCGGTGGGGATCCCGGTGCTCGGCTCGATGCCGCGCAATCTGGAGATCGAGGCGCCGTCGCGGCACCTCGGGCTGGTCCCTGTGGCCGAGCGCGACGACGCGGGCATCGTCGCGATGGGGGCCGTCGTCGCGGCGCACCTGGATATCGATGCCGTCGTGCGCTTGGCTCGCACCGCGCCGCCGTTCGAGGCAGAGCCGTGGGATCCCGCCTCCGTGGTCTGCGCACCGTCCCAAGCGAGGCCGGTGATCGCGGTGGCGGGGGGCAGGGCCTTCACCTTCCGCTACCCCGAGACCGACGAGCTGTTGCGCGCCGCCGGCTGCGAGCCCGTGGTCTTCGACCCGACCACCGACGCCGCGCTGCCCGAGAGGACGGCAGGTCTCTGGTTGGGGGGAGGGTTCCCTGAGGTGCACGCCCCCGATCTGGCGGGGAACGAGGCGCTGCGAGAACAGATCCGTGGCGCGATCGCCGACGGCATGCCCACCGTCGCCGAATGCGCGGGACTGCTCTATCTCTGTCGCGAGCTCGACGGGCAGCCGATGGTGGGTGCGCTGCCGGGCACCTCGGCCATGACGAAGAGGCTCACCATGGGCTACCGGGAGGCGGTGGCGCCCGCGGCGTCGCTGCTCGGACGGCCTGGCGAGACGATCACCGGCCACGAGTTCCACCGCACTGCCGCCGACCCCGGCGAGCCCGCGGCCTGGCTGCTGGACGGTCGCCCTGACGGCGTCGCCACCGACACCCTGCACGCCTCCTATCTGCACGTCCACTGGGCCGGCCACCCGCAGCTGGCCCAGCGCTTCACGGATGCCGTCCATGCCTACGACGCCCATGCCGCGTCGCCTGATCAGGTCCGACCCAATCCAGGAAAATCGGCCAATGGTCGATTTTCGGCACAGGACAGCGCAAAATCGGCCATTGGCCGATTTTCCGGGAATGACGCGGCCGGGGAAGAGAGGGGAGACAGCGAGAGGGCGGGGGGTGTCGCGACCGTCGAACCCGACCTGCTGCACCACGGCGACAAAGACCTGGGCGAAGGGCTGATCGATTTCGCGGTGAACCTGCGCCAGGCCGAGCCGCCGGCGTGGTTGCGGGAGCGGCTGGTCCGCGACACCGACTGGGCCTCCTACCCCGACGCGACCCCTGCGCGACGTGCCATCGCCGCCCACCACGGTGTCTCAGAGGACATGGTGCTGCCGCTGGCCGGTGCTGCGGAAGGCTTCACCCTGATCGCCCGCGCCATCCCGGGCACGGCCGCGATCGTGCATCCGCAGTTCACCGAGCCGGAGGCCGCCCTGCGCGCTGCGGGTCGCCATGTCGAGCGACTGATCCTGTCGGCCGACAACGGCTTCCGGCTGCCTGCCGCCCTTCGAGACGATGCCCGCGATGTGCGGTCGTTCGACCTGGTCGTGGTCGGGAACCCGACCAATCCCACGGGCGTGCTGCACCGACGCGACGACCTGCTTCGGCTGCTGGCTAAGCCTGGATCCACCGGTAGCCGCCGTAGCGAGCGGCCTCAGACGGGTGCAATGGCAATCCGTATCCGCGAGGGCATACCGGGTCGTCTGTTGAGCGGGGACGGGGAAGCCAGTGCGCCTGGATGGGGTCGCGTAGTAGGTGGGGATCGGTGGATCCAGGCTAGGACGCTGGTGGTGGATGAGGCGTTCCTCGATGCGATCCCCGGGGAGCCGGAGACGCTGATCGCGCCCGAGATGCCTGGCCGGATCGTGTTGCGCTCGCTCACCAAGACGTGGGCGCTGGCCGGGGTGCGCGCCGGATACGCCGTTGGTGATCCTGCCCCGATCGCGGCCCTGGCGGCCCAGCAGCCGCCGTGGTCGGTGTCGGCGCCGGCGATCGTCGCGACGCTGGCCTGCCTGACCGACGACGCCAAGGCCGAGGCGAACCGCCTCGCTCGGGAGGCAAAGGCCAATCGTGCCGACCTGGTGGCCCGCCTCGAGGCCATCGGGTTGCCGACGATCAAGGGTGAGGCGCCGTTCGTGCTGGTCGACACGTCGGGCACCTCGATGTCCTCCCTGCGCGAGCCGCTCGCTAGGCTCGGTTTCGCGGTACGACGTGGTGAGACCTTCCCCGGTCTCGGGCCCACGTGGCTACGGCTCGCGGTTCGGACCCCCGACGTTCACCGTCGTCTCGCCGAGGCGATCGGCACGCTCGAAAAGGAAAACTGATGCAAGCAGAACTGACACCAGGTGAAGTGGTGCTCGTGGGCGGCGGCCCCGGCGACCGCGATCTGCTCACCGTCGCCGGCCTGCGAGCTATTCAGCAGGCCGACGTGATCGTGCACGACCGGCTCGGCCCGCTGGACGCCTTGGCCGATGCTCCCGACGCGGAGCTGATCAACGTCGGCAAGATCCCCCGCGGGGCCTTCACCCCGCAGGAGGAGATCAACCGCATCCTCATCGAGCACGCCCGGCAGGGGCAGCGCGTGGTGCGGCTGAAGGGCGGCGACCCTTATGTGTTCGGCCGTGGCGGAGAGGAGTGGCTGGCCTGCGTCGAGGCCGGCGTGCCGGTGCGCATCATCCCGGGTGTCACCTCGGCCGTCGCGGTGCCTGGGCTCGGCGGCATCCCCGTCACCCACCGGGGCATGTCGCAGGGCTTCACCGTCGTCTCGGGACACGTGGGGCCGGGCGACGGCCGCAGCACCGTCAATTGGGAGGCGCTGGCGCAGTCGCACACCACGCTGGTGTTGATGATGGCCGTACAGAACCTCCCCGTCATCGCCGAGCGCCTGCAGAACGCCGGTATGGCGCCCGAGACGCCCGCCGCGGTCGTCTGTGAGGGATCGACTCCGCAGCAGAAGACCTTGTTCACGACGCTGGCCGAGGTGGCCGACGTGGCCGCGAGCGAGCACGTAACCCCGCCGGCCACCGTCGTCATCGGCGAGGTCGCGGGCCTTCGGTTGTGCTGATCCCCGTGCATAAATCTGCGTATCCACGTAGGCCTCGTCTATATAGCGAGGTCTGGTCGCATACGCAGATTTGTGCACGCGGAGAGGCGAGCGGGGGTGAGGTGGGCGAGCGCCTCGGCGACCGTGGCGACGGTCTCGACACCCGCAGGAGCGGCGGGACGGCCGATCATCACGACGATCGCGCCGACGGTGTGAGCCGCATCCAGCTTGGCGGCGGTGTGGGCACCGCCGGAATCCTTGCTGACCAGGGCCCTTATGCCCAGTCGACGGAACAGCTCCAGCTCGTCGTCGAGCGCGAACGGGCCGCGAGCCAGCAGCAGCTCCCAGCTCTCGGGGATCGGGCCCGACGGGGCCTCGGTCATCCGCGCGATGATGTGCCGGCCCGCGAGGCGCGGAACGTAGTCGAGGCTGTGCTGCTTGCCGACGGTGAGCAGCACGGGTTCGGCTCCCAGCCCGTCGAGGAATGCGGCGGCCTCGTCGTGGCTGGTCACCCAGCGCCAGGTGTCGGCCAGCGGATGCTCTGCCCAGCCCGGACGGGACAGTCGCAACAGAGGTACGCCGGCGATCCGGCAGGCCTCGGCGGCGTTCTCGGATATCCGCGCGGCGAAGGGGTGGGTGGCGTCGACCACGAACTCCGCGTCGGTCTGGCGCAGGTAGTCGACGAGACCCTCGACGCCGCCGAAACCGCCCGACCGGGTCTCGCCAGTCGTCAGCGGCGCGCGCGTCCGGCCGGCCAGCGACAGCACGGCGGGGCGGCCCCGTTCGGCCAAGGCGGCGGACAGCTCACGTCCCTCAGCCGTGCCGCCCAGGATCACAATCACGAGTCCATCCAACCACTTCTAGGGACGGTCGCCATGAGGGAGTACATCATCGACACAGTCGGAACACGCGCAGGGATCGTCGGCGCATGACTGAGTTCCAGGTGCGTATACCTACCGAAAATGAGGCGGCGGAGCGGCTGCTCCTGGAGCTGGCCCGCTGCGCCGAGGTGACACCGCTCACCCGCGGACGCGGCACCGCGCTGGTGCTGGGGGGTGCGCGGTCGGGCAAATCGTCGTGGGCCGAGGCGCAGTTCCTCGACCGCGAGGCCGTCGACTACGTCGCCACCTCCGAGGTGCCGGACGACGATCCCGAGTGGCAGCATCGCGTCGCTCTGCATCGCGAACGTCGTCCGGCGGCGTGGCGCACCGTCGAGACCATGGATCTGGTGGGCGTGCTGGCCTCGGGCGACCCCTGGCCCGTCCTGATCGACTGCCTCGCCGTCTGGCTCGCCCGGGTGCTCGACGAGGTGGGCGCTTGGGACGCGACGGACGAGTCGTGGCGCGAGCCGCTGCGAGCCCGCGTCGCTGCGTTGGCCGCTGCGGTGGCGGAGACCCGGCGCGAGGTGATCCTGGTGAGCAACGAGGTGGGCATGGGCGTGGTGCCGTCCACTCTGTCGGGGCGCCTCTATCGCGACGAGCTGGGCCGGCTGAACGCCGCCGTCGCTGCCGCCGCCGACGAGACCTGGTTCTGCGTCGCCGGAATCCCCCGGAGGATCAAGTGAGACTCCACGGCGGGATGGCACGCGCCCGGTCACAGCACCCCCAACGCGATGCGAGGGCGGCCGGCCGGGCGTACCACCCGCTACGCGGCGCGCGGCCGGTCGGGAGGGCGTAGCCGATGGTCAATCCGCTGGTGGCGGCGCTCGGCCTGTTCACCGTCATCCCCGTGCCACCGGTCGCCGAGATCGACCGCCGCCTGGCCGGACGTGCCATGCTCGCGCTGCCGTGGGTGGGTGCGATCGTCGGAGGCCTCGGCGGGCTGACGCTCGCCCTGCTCTCGCTCACCGGCGCCCCCCTGCTGCCGGCGGTGGCCGGGCTGGCGGTGCTGGCCTGGCTGACCGGCGCGCTGCACCTCGACGGTGTGGCCGACACCGCGGACGGGCTCGGCTCGCGCAAGCCCGCCGAGCAGGCGCTGGCCATCATGAAGCGCTCCGACATCGGCCCGATGGGCGTGATCACGCTGGTCTTCGTGCTGTTGTTCGACATCACCGCGCTGAACGCGCTGGCCGTCGCCGGGGGAGAAACAACGGCGACGCGCCTCCTCGCTCCTGCCCTCGCCTTGCCCGTCGCCGCGATGCTCGGGCGGCTGACGGTGGGCTTCGCCGTTCGTATCCCCACCGCCAGGCCGGGCGGCTTCGGCGCCCTGTTCGACGGCGTCACCACCGCCCGCGGGCTGGCGGTCACGTCGGCGCTCGTGGGGATCGTCGCGCTCGGCGCGGGATGGTTGGCCGGAGGCCTCCCTGGAATGGTGGCCTTCAGTGTCGCCGCCGCGATCGCCGTGGCGGTCGGCTGGTGGTGGACGGCCCACCTGCGCCGCCGGTTCGAGGGCATGACGGGCGACACCTTCGGATCCCTGATCGAGGTCACCCAGTGCGTCTTCCTGGTGGTCACCGCTGTGCTGTTCTCCGCGTGAGGTCCGGAGATAACGAATTGGTCACAAACTTTCCAGTGGGGTTGCGCGCCAGCTAATCGTAAGGTTTACTAATAGTTATGCAGCAACGACGCGCACTCGGCAGTAGGCGATTCTCGGCGCGCGCTACCCAGAGCCCAGGCAGCGGCTCCGTACCGAAAGGAAACCTCATGAAGAAGAAGCTGGCAGCGGTGGCGATGTTCGCCGCGTCCGCCATGGCACTCAGTGCCTGCGGTGGATCGGGAGAGCCCGCGGCGCCTCCCACCGACACCACCCCGGCCACCGGGGAATCCACGCCGGCGGGCGAAGCCACGGCCCAGGACATCACGTTCTGGCTGATCGGCGGCGACACCCCGCAGCCCCTGCGCGACTACCTGATCAGCGAGTACAAGGAGGTCAACGGCGGCGCCCTCACCATCGAGGAGCAGACCTGGGGTGACATCATCTCCAAGCTGACCACCTCGATGCCCGACGCGGCCAACACCCCCGACGTGACGGAGATCGGCAACACCCAGTCGCCCACCTTCACCAACGTCGGCGCCTTCGCCGACATCTCGGACATGTACCAGGAACTGGGCGGTGACAAGCTGCTTCAGTCGTTCGTCGAGGTGGGCGCCGTCGAGGGCAAGAACTTCACGCTGCCGTACTACTTCGGCTCGCGCTACATGTTCTACCGCAAGGACGTCTGGCAGGAGGCCGGCGTCGAGGTGCCCAAGACGCTCGACGAGTTCAACGCGGCCGTGAAGACGATCACCGAGAAGAACCCGCGCAACATCTCCGACTTCTCGGGCTTCTTCCTCGGCGGCCAGGACTGGCGCAACGGCATCTCCTGGGTCTTCGCCAACGGCGGCGACCTCGCCAAGTTCGAGAACGGCGCCTGGGTCTCCACGCTGTCCGACCCGAACACGATCAAGGGCCTCGAGCAGCTGCAGGACATCCAGAAGAACGCCTCCATGGCTCCCTCCACCGCGCGCGACACGAGCCCGTGGCTCTACATCAACGATTCGGATGCCGCCAAGGATGCAGAGGGCAACGTCGAGGCCGAGACCTCGCTGGCCGCCGCCACCATCATGGCCCCGAACTGGGCCCACTGGTCGATCGGCGACCTCGTGAAGAACGACGCCGGTGAGGACGCACGCGAGTGGAACGCTGACAAGTTCGGCACCTTCGTGCTTCCAGGCAACGACGGCAACCCCGCCCCGGTGTTCGCCGGAGGCTCGAACCTCGGCATCTCCGCGGCCTCGCAGAACCAGGAAGGCGCCCGCGACCTGCTGCGCATCATCTTCTCCGCGGAGTACCAGACGATGCTCGGCGAGAACGGCCTCGGCCCCGCCAACTCCGACTACGTGACCGCGCTCGGCGACGATGAGTTCGCCCAGGCCCAGATCGCGTCGTCCAGCAACTCCAAGCTGACCCCGGCCGCTCCCGGATGGGCCGCCGTTGAGGCTTCGATGGCGCTGGAGGAGTTCTTCGCCAAGGTGGCCGACGGTGGCGACATCGCCGCCCTCGCCGCCGAGTACGACGCCAAGCTCACGCCGATGCTCAACGGCAGCTAGTCGCTAGCTTCCACTCGTGCAGATCGGGGCCCCGCCTCCCCAGGCGGGGCCCTACCTGTAGACAGACATCCAGGCGCAGTCGCGCCGACGCCAGAAAGAGAGACGATCTCCCATGACGCTCACGCACGCCTCGTCTTCCGAGGCACGAGAACGAGACCGGGCCGCCGCCCGTTCGCGCAGGCTCGCGCGCCTCGCCCCTTATCTCCTGATCCTGCCCTCCATCGTGATCCTGGCATTTGCACTGGGGTATCCGCTGGTCTGGCAGTTCATCACCTCCACCCAGTCCTTCGGGTTGGCCCAGCAGTTCGGTCAGCCGCCGGAGTTCGTCGGCATGGCC
This sequence comes from Tessaracoccus caeni, assembly GCF_029211185.1. Lineage (GTDB taxonomy): Bacteria > Actinomycetota > Actinomycetes > Propionibacteriales > Propionibacteriaceae > Arachnia > Arachnia caeni. Next base: position 6,644 of record NZ_JARGDO010000012.1, on the reverse strand, counting down.
AACTACGTGGAGGTCTTCACCAGCTCCGAGACCTGGGCCATCGTGATCCGCTCGATCGCGTTCTGCCTGATCAACGCGGCCCTCACCGTCGTGATCGGCGTGCTTTCCGCCCTGCTGATGACCGTCGTCCCGAAGGCCGTGCGCCTGATTCTTCAGATCGCCATGCTGGTGGCCTGGGCGATGCCCGTGGTGGCCGCCATGACCATCTGGACCTGGCTGTTCGACTGGCGACGCGGCTTCATCAACTGGCTGCTCACCAAGATGGGCTTCGAGTTCACCAACCACAACTGGCTGGCCGAGCCCCTCAGCTTCTACTTCGTGGCCACCGTGATCGTCGTGTGGATGTCGGTGCCCTTCGTGGCCTTCTCCGTCTATGCGGGTCTCACCCAGGTCTCCGACGAGGTGCTCGAGGCCGCCGCCCTGGACGGGGCCGACGGACCGCGTCGCTTCTTCCACATCATCCTGCCGCTGATCCGACCCGTGCTGATGATCGTGCTGCTGCTCCAGATCATCTGGGATCTGAGGGTGTTCACGCAGATCAAGATGTTGCAGGACTCCGGCGCCCCACCCAGCAGCACCGACCTGCTCGGCACCTTCATCTACCGAATCGGCGTCGGCTCCAGCGATTTCGGCATGGCCTCCGCGATGTCCATCTTCGTGCTGGTCCTCACCATCGCAATGAGCGCTTTCTACGTCGTCCAGCTGCTCAAGGAGGACAACTGACATGGCCGCCGATACCTCCTCCCGTCCTCGCTTCCGCATCGGGAAGCTGCTGTTCAGCGTGATCGCGCTCGTCGTGGCGCTGGTGTGGATCTTCCCCGTCTACTGGATGGTCAACTCGTCGCTGCTGCCCAATGCGGTGCTGCAATCGGTGACGCCGCGGCTGCTGCCGTTCGGCGGGTCGCTGCGCAACTTCAGCGCCGTGATCAACGACGGCAAGTTCTTCGGCGCCCTGCAGATGAGCCTGATGATCACCCTGCTCACCGTGGCGGTGGCGCTGCTGTTCGCCTTCCTCGGCGCGCTGGCGATCAGCCGGTTCAAGTTCCGCGGGCGCAAGTCGTTCGTGCTGGCGCTGCTGTTCATCCAGATGCTGCCGGCCGAGGGCCTGTTCATCGCGCAGTACAAGCTGATGAGCTCGGTGAACCTGCTCAACCACTTCTTGGGCGTCTCGCTGATCTACATCGCGGCCGTGGTGCCGTTCACCGTCTGGATGCTGCGGGGCTTCGTCGCCGGCATCCCCGCCGATCTCGAAGAGGCGGCCATGGTCGACGGCTGCACCCGCACCCAGGCCTTCTTCAAGGTGACCTTCCCGCTCCTCGCTCCCGGCCTGATCGCCTCTGGCGTCTACGCCTTCCTGCAAGCGTGGAACGAGTTCACCGTCGCCTTGGTGATCCTGCAGAAGGAGGACTCGATGACGCTGCCGCTGTGGCTGCGCACCTTCATCCTGCAGAGCGCCAACCGGGCCACCGACTGGGGCCAGGTGATGGCCTCGTCGACCCTGGTGGCGATCCCCGTCATCATCTTCTTCCTGCTGGTGCAGAGCCGGCTCACCTCCGGCCTGGTGGCCGGCGCCGTCAAGGGCTGACGCCCGGCTATCCCCCCACACAACTTTCCCTACCCCCGAGGAAGACACACTCCCATGCGCTATGGCCATTTCGACAACGACAATCTCGAGTACGTCATCGACCGCGTCGACGTGCCCGCGTCGTGGATCAACTACCTGGGCGTCGAGGATTGGTGCACCGTCATCAACCAGAACGCCGGCGGCTACAGCTTCTACCGCTCCAGCCAGCAGGGCCGGGTCACCCGGTTCCGCCCCAACGCGGTGCCGCTGGACCGGCCCGGCCACTACTTGTACCTGCGCGACGACGCCGACGGCGACTACTGGTCGGCGTCGTGGCAGCCGGTGGGCAAGCCGCTCTCCGAGGCGACCTATCGCACCCGGCATGGCCTCAGCTATTCGGTGTTCGAGTCCAGCTATCGAGGGATCGAGGCCAGCCAACGCGTGTTCGTGCCGATCGGCGAGGACGCCGAGATCTGGGACGTCACGCTGACCAACACCAGCGATAACACCCGGGAGTTGAGCCTCTTCGGCTACGTCGAGTTCTCCTTCCACTCGGTACCGATCGACAACGAGAACTTCCAGATGTCGCTGTACGCGTCGGGCGCCGACTACGCCGACGACGTCGTCGAGTACGACTTCTACTACGAGCCCTGGACCTATCACTACTTCACGGCCACGCGCGACGCCGCCGGCTTCGACACCCTGCGCGACTCCTTCCTTGGCGCGTACCGGACAGAGACCAACCCGATCGCCGTTGAGCGCGGCGAGTGCTCCGGGTCGGCTGCGACGACGAGCAACCACTGCGGTGCGCTGCACCACCGGATCACGCTGGCTCCGGGGGAGACCGTGCGGCTGGCCTACGTGCTGGGCTACGGCCGTCGGGCTGAGGGCGTTCGGCTGCGCTCGACCTACGCCGATCCGGCCGCGGTGGATGCCGCCATCGCCGAGCTGGCCGAGTACTGGCGCCGCAAGCGTGAGGTGTATGCCCTGACCACGCCGTCCGAGGCGATGAACACGCTGCTGAACACGTGGACGCTGCTGCAGTCGGAGACCTGCGTGGTGTGGTCGCGGTTCGCGTCCTTCGTCGAGGTGGGCGGCCGCGTCGGCCTGGGCTACCGCGACACGGCGCAGGACATCATGAGCGTGGTGCACACCAACCCCGGCAAGGTGCGCCAGCGGATGCTGGAGCTGCTGCGCGGCCAGATGTCGTGGGGCTACGGCCTGCACCTGTTCGATCCGCTGCTGTTCAAGGAGAACCAGCGCGCGGATATCCCCGTCGGCGTGAAGCTGCCCACGGTCGTCCCGGGCAAGGCCGGCGACCTGGTGCACGGCCTGGCGGACGCCTGCTCCGACGATCACCTGTGGCTGGTGCCGTCGGTGCTGGAGTACATCAAGGAGACGGGCGAGCTCTCGCTGCTGGACGAGGTGATCGCCTTCGCCGACTCCGACATGTCCCTGGAGGACCGTGCCGCGACGATCGGTGACGAGGTGGCCGCCCGCATCGATGCGGCTCCGGCCACCGTCTATGAGCATCTGCGCCGGGCCATCGAGTTCACCGCCGAGCAGGTGGGTGACAACGGGATCGCCAAGGGGCTGCGCGCCGACTGGAACGACTGCCTGAACCTCGGGGGCGGGCAGACGTCGCTGGTCAGCTTCCTGCATGTGTGGGCGGCGAGCGCGCTGGGGGAGGTGGCGCGGCATCGGGCCGCGCGCTCCTCCCACGCGGGGGAGGCGGCTCGCTGGACCGCCGAAGCGGAGCGCCTCGCCGAGATCGTCGAACGCGTGAGCGAGGCCGCCAACCGAGAGCTGTGGGACGGCGACTGGTACATCCGCGGCTTCACCCGCGACGGAGTGAAGGTCGGGTCGACGGAGAGCCCGGAGGGCAAGATCTTCCTGGAGCACATGGCGTGGTCGGTGATCTCGGGCGCCGCTCCGCGCGAGCGCGGCCTGAGCGCGATGGACTCCGTCGCCGAGCATCTCGCCAGCCCGTACGGCACCCACTTGTGCTGGCCCAGCTACACGCAGGTCGACGACACCATCGGCTACGTCACCCGCGTCTACCCGGGCGTGAAGGAGAACGGGGCCATCTTCAGTCATCCGAATGCCTGGCCGATCATCGCCGAGACCATGTTGGGCCGAGGCGAGCGAGCCATGGCCTACTACGACGCGCTGGCACCGTTCAACTCCAATGACGCCGTCGAGGTGCGCGGTGCCGAGCCGTACGTCTACGCGCAGTTCCTCTACGGTCGCGACCACGACTGGTACGGCAAGGCGCAGAACCCCTGGCTGACCGGAACCGCCGGCTGGATGTACACGGCCGCCACCAAGTACATCCTCGGCGTGCGACCCGATTTCGACGAGCTCGTGGTGGACCCCTGCATCCCCGCCGACTGGCCCGGCTTCACCGCGACCCGCCAGTGGCGCGGCGCCACCTACTCGATCGAGGTGCGCAACCCCGGCGGCGTCGGCGCGGGCGTGGTGAGCGTCGAGTTCGACGGTCGGCCGCTGGAGCCGGTCCTCGATGAGGCCACCGGCCGCAAGGTCACCCGTCTCCCACTCTCCGAAGGCCCACACACGGTCGTCGTCACCCTCGGCTGACGCGGTCGCTCTTTTCGAGGCTTCGGCTTGGGGCTCGTTCCTCGCCCTGAGCCTTCGCACCTCAAAGAGCGTCATCCCCACGCTCTTCGAGGTGCGAGGCCGCCTGCGGCCGAGCCTCGAGGAGAGCGTGACGGTGCGTAGGGACTTGTGGTCGGGTTCGTTGTGGCAGGGCAGGATCCTCCGGCTACGTATCTGGCGGGATCTGTGAAATAGGAACAGATCGAGCCAGATACGTAGCCGAAGGAAACCAAATCTGCGTCTCCACACCTCGAAGAGCGTGAATGGTGCTCGCTCAGCAGAACTCGCCTGTGGTCAGGTCCAAGCGACCGACGATCTCCAGCGGACCGGCGATATCGGCGGCTTCATACCGCAACAGTGAGAGGTGGCTCAGCGTCCAGGCGCCGCCGAAGGGAAGACCGTCCAGAAGGCCGACGGCGTCGCGAATCGGCACGACGGTGTCGTACAGCCCGACGGTGACGTGCGGTTGGTAGGTCTCGGCGGCAAGAGGCCGGCTGATGTTGAGCGCTGCACGCGCCTCGTGCGGCCAGTCGGCGTCGACCCGCAGGTACGGCGCCATCGGGAAACTCGCCCAGCCGGTGGCGGTCAGCGTCACAGGGCCCGCCATCAGCCCGCGCAGGAGCGAGAGGTCGGCGTCAAGACGTGCGTCGTCGAAATCATCAGGGGCCATCAGGCCGGCGAAGGCGACGGTGACGTGCGGCTGGCGCGCATACCGGGGGAGCAGCAGATGGCTGAGGCAGCGATGCGCGGCGGCGATCATCCCGCGCACCTCGGGCGGATCCAGGTCGAACGCCCACACCGCCGCGTGGGTGCGTCCGCCGTGCCATTCGGCAAAGTCGCGATCCTCCGACGCGATGGTCAGAGCCTCGGTCACTGGAGGAAGAGCCCCCAGCGGACCAGGCCATCGCGCTCGTAGTTGAGCAGCACCGGGGTGGGCGCAGGCGGAAGGAGCACCGATGCGAATCCGAAGGGATCGTCGGCGGTCACATGGGCGCTGACGTGCACGTTGCGGTCGGCGGGGATCTCGAAGGTCGCCCGGCCCCACAGCGTCTGATACTGCTGCCCGTCGATACCGATGACGGGGCACGCCGCGGCGGGCTGCAGCATGCCGGACGCTACCGCGTCGATGGTGAGAAGCCTGCGTGGACCGTCGTGGACCAACACGTAAGGGATGACGCCCGGCGTCCGCGCGAATTCGCTCATGCCCCCATGATGGCCCATGGGTCACTCGAAGGTGAGCCCGCCGTTCACGGTGAGGCATTGGCCGGTGACGAAGCTCGCGTCGTCGGAAGCGAGGAAGGCGACGGCGCTCGCGATCTCGTCGGGCGTGCCCATCCGGCCGAGCGGCACCATGTTCCGATAGCCGTCGGTGTCCGACTCGATATGCCGCTCGACGGGGATCCAACCCGGTGCGACGAGGTTGACGCGGATGCCGTCGGCGCCCAGTTCGTTGGCCCAGGAGCGGGTGAGTCCGATCATCGCGGCCTTCGCCGACACGTAGGTGGCGAAGGGAGCGGAGCCGCGCAGCACCACCTCGCTGCCGATGTTCACCACGCTTCCGACGCCGCGCCGGCGCATTCCTGGGAGCACCGCCTGCATGATGTGGAAGGGCGCCTTGACGAAGAAGTCGAGCTGGTCTTGATAGTCCTGCCAGCTGCTGTCCTCGATGCGCAGCTCCGGTTGCGGTCCCGTCGCGTTGTTCACCACCACGTCGATGTCCCCGAAGGCGCTGGCAGCCTGGTTCACCAGTTCGCGCACCTGCCGCTCATCCGTGACGTCAGCCCGCAGCGCGATGGCCTCACCGCCCTCTTGCCGGATCTGCTCGACGACCTCCTCAGCCTGCCCGGCCGAACGTGCGTAGTTCACGACGACGCGCGCCCCGTCGCGCGCGAGCCGCAGCGCAATCGCCTTGCCCAGCCCGCGCGACGCCCCCGTCACCAGCGCCACCCTGCCGTCCAACCGGCTCTTTAGCGAATCTGACATCTTCTTGTCGCCTCCTGTCCTCCTCGCCGCAGCGTAGTGTGAATCCCACACTGGTATTGTGTTGGTATGACTATGCAGATCACCGTTCGCATACCGGACGAACTCGTCGGGTTTCTGGATGACGAGGTGAAGGCTCGCCTGGCTCCTAGTCGGGCCGCTGTGGTGTCGCGTGCGCTTGAGCGTGAGCGGCGGCGCCGCGTCGCGGAGCGAGATGCCTCCATTCTGGCGGCTGCAACCGATGCCGATGACTTGGATGGACTTGCGGAGTTTGCGGCTTCCACCTCGCTGGACATCGACTGATCATGCGTCCCATTCATGCCGCCCAGCTGGACAAGACCAGGCCCGTGGTGGTGCTTAGAGATTCCGCAGGTAGGTCATGGTCGTCGGGTTGGTCGGGTGTCCCAGCGGTGGGTTGTCCAAGCGGTGCGGACGAGGCGTCGGATCACGATGACCGCGTTGGCCAAAGCGATGAATGCCTCGA
>NZ_JARGDO010000011.1 GCF_029211185.1 Tessaracoccus caeni | reverse complement strand
GCGCATGCTCTCCACCACCAAGCTCGAAAACGGGCTCCCAGGCAGGGGCCCCAAGGCTGACTACCGGGGTTCGACCGTGACCAAGCACTACCACCATGAACCCGACCCCCTACCTGACGCAACCCCTCCCGCCACATCTTCTGCTCCCAGGCAGGGGCCCCTCCAGGGCCCCTGGGAAGCTCGAAAAGAGCAGCCGGCAGCCGACGAAACAGACTCAGCCAAAAGGTCACGCTGGCTCTCCTCGAGGCTCGGCCGCAGGCGGCCTCGTACCTCGAAGAGCGTGGGTTATGGAGTCGGGCGGAACTGGACGAAGTCGTAGCCCTGGTGGACCTCGCGGGAGATCTCGGTCCACTCGGACGCCGTGATCAGAGGGAAAGTCGCGGCGCCGTCGGGCTCCTGGTGCACGATCGTGATGTCCAGCTCGGTGAGGTAGGGCCAGGCCGCCTCGTAGATCTGCGAGCCGCCGCCCACGTAGCAGATCTTGTCAGGCGTCTGGGCCGCCAGCTCGAGAGCCTCCTCGATGGAGTGCGCCACCTCGACGGTCTCGTCCGACCACTCTGGATCCCGGGTAACGACGATGACCCGGCGGTCGGGCAGCGTGCGGCCGATCTGCTCATGGGTCCGCCGACCGAAGATCAGCGTGTTGCCCGTGGTCACCTTCTTGAAGCGCGCGAAGTCCTTGGGCAGGTGCCACAGCATGTCGTCGCCGGAGCCGATCACCCCGTTGTCGGCCACCGCCGCGATCGCCACGATCCTCATCTTCTTCTCCTCACTCCTCCGCCTCCACCCTGATGAATGGGTGCGGTCATCATCGGATGCTGCCGTTTCCGGCCCTCTCGCACGCCGATCGGCGCACTTCGCCGTCAGACCGCGATCGGGGCCTTGATCACCGGGTGCGGGTCGTAGCCCTCCACCGCGATGTCGGCCAGCGTGAAGGCGTCGATCTCCGTCACGTCAGGGTTGATCCGAAGCGTCGGCAGCGCTCGCGTGTCCCGGCTCAACTGCTCGGCCACCTGCTCGAAGTGGTTGGAGTAGACGTGCGCGTCGCCCAGCGTGTGCACGAACTCCCCGACGCGAAGCCCCGTCACCTGCGCCACCAGGTGCACCAGCAGCGCGTAGGACGCGATGTTGAACGGCACACCGAGGAACACGTCGGCCGAGCGCTGGTAGAGCTGGCAGCTCAGAATCCCCGGCCCGCCGTCGTCCGCCGGCGCGACGTAGAACTGGAACAGCGCATGGCATGGCGGCAGGGCCATGTCGTCGACGTCGGCCACGTTCCACGCCGAGACGATGTGTCGGCGCGAGTCGGGATTGGTCTTCAGCTGCTCGATCACGCGGGAGATCTGGTCGACGTGGCGACCGTCGGGCGTGGGCCAGGAGCGCCACTGATAGCCGTAGACGGGGCCGAGGTTGCCGTCGGCATCGGCCCACTCGTCCCAGATGGTGATCTTGTTCTCGTGCAGCCAGCCGATGTTGGTGTCGCCGCGCAGGAACCACAGCAGCTCACCGAAGACGGAGCGGGTGTGCACCTTCTTGGTGGTGAGCAGGGGGAAGCCGTCGCGCAGGTCGAAGCGCATCTGGTGGCCGAAGACGCTGCGGGTGCCGGTGCCGGTGCGGTCCGACTTGTCCACGCCCTCGTCCATGATCCGGGTCAGCAGGTCCAGGTATTGCTTCATGCGAGTTCCTTCAAGTACGCGACGAAGGCGCGAACCGCCTTGCCGCGATGGCTGATCGCGTCCTTCTCCTCCGCGGTGAGCTCCGCGCTGGAGCGGGTCTCGCCGTCGGGAACGAACAGGGGGTCGTAGCCGAAGCCGCCCTCGCCCGCCTCGGACTCGGCGACGCGGCCCTCCATGGTGCCGTGCCAGACGTGGGTCTCACCGTCGGGTGAGACCGCGGCCAGGGCGCAGACGAAGCGCCCGGTGCGGCGTTCGGCGGCCACCCCGTCGAGTTGGGCCAGCAGCAGCGCGTTGTTGGCGGCGTCGTCGCACGCGGGCCCGGCCCAGCGCGCGGAGCGCACGCCCGGCATGCCGTTCAGCTCGTCCACCTCGATGCCGGAGTCGTCGGCGACGGCCACCAGCCCGGTTCGCCGGGCCGCCTCCGTCGCCTTGATCAGCGCGTTGCCCTCGAAGGTCTTCTCGGTCTCGGCGGGCTCCGGGTAGGCCGGGAAGTCGCCCAGCCCAAGCACCTCGACATCCAGGCTCTCGGCTGCCAGCACGCGACGCAGCTCGGCGAGTTTCTTCGCGTTGCCGGTGGCCAGCACGATCCGGTCGGGTCGCCTCACGCCAGCGCCACCTTCTGCAGCTCCGTCAGCTCGGCACAGCCCTTGGCGCCCAGGTCGAGCAGCTCGTTCAGCTGGGCACGGTCGAAGGGCTGCCCCTCGGCGGTGCCCTGCACCTCGATGTATTTCCCTGAGCCGGTCATCACCACGTTGAGGTCGGTGTCGGCGGTGGAGTCCTCCTCGTACTGCAGGTCGAGCAGGGCGGTGCCGGCCTTGTCGAAGCCGACGGAGACCGCGGCCACCGAGTCGAGCAGCGGCTCGCCCTTCAGTGCCTTGCGTCCGCGCAGGTAGGCGACGGCGTCGGCCAGCGCGACGTAGGCGCCGGTGATCGCGGCGGTGCGGGTGCCGCCGTCGGCCTGGAGCACGTCGCAGTCGAGCACGATGGTGTTCTCGCCGAGCGCCTTGTAATCGACGACGGCGCGCAGCGAGCGCCCGATCAGGCGCGAGATCTCATGGGTGCGTCCGCCGATCTTGCCGCGTACCGCCTCACGGTCGGAGCGGCTGTGCGTCGCGCGCGGAAGCATCGAGTACTCAGCGGTCACCCAACCCAGCCCGGAGCCGGCACGCCAGCGTGGCACGCCGACGGTGACGCTCGCGGCCACCAGCACCCGCGTCCGCCCGAACTCGACGAGCACCGAGCCCTCGGCATGGTCCAGCCAGTTCCGGGTGATCCTGATCTCTCGCAGCTGGTCGGGGAGGCGTCCGTCGATTCTCGTCATGCGCGCGAGCCTACCGCGCTCCCGCCCCGACCCTCATCCCCAACACCGCGCACCCCCACGCGCATAGATCTGCGTATGCGTGACGGCCTCCCATATAGCGAGGCCGTCACGTATACGCAGATTTAGAGGTTCCGCAGGTAGGTGGTGCCGTAGCGAGGACGTGCTGGATGGATGAGCTGGCAAGGCGAAGAACGAAACTGCCATCGGGGTCATGCCAGTGAGTTCGACAACGAAGCCAGGTCGCCATCCAGTGCGCCGCAGTAGGCGCCACCTACCTGCGGGACCTCTTATGCACGATGCTCGGAGACGAGCGAGAAGTCAGGGAAGAGTGACGGTGGTGACGTCGGTGATGAGGCCGCCGAGGAGGCGGCGGCCGATGCCTTGGAAGTCGCGGGCGTCGCCGGTGGTGAGGAACTCGCGGTGCGACTCGCGCGGAGCGTAGCGCAGCAAGCCGGCTTTGGTGAGCGTCGAGTAGGCCGACTGCGCACATGCCTCAGAGCTGGAGACCAGGTTCACGCTCGGGCCGAGCACGTACGAGATGACGCCGCTCAGCAGCGGGTAGTGGGTGCAACCGAGGATCAGGGTGTCCACCTGGGCGCGCTTGATCGACTCCAAGTACTCCCCCGCAACAGCCAGCAGCTCCGGGCCGCCGGCGACGCCCTCCTCCACGAACTCCACGAAACGCGGGCACACCTGCGTGGTCAGCGTCACGTCGGTGGCCACGGCGAAGGCGTCGTCGTAGGAGCGGGAGTTGGCCGTCGACGCCGTGCAGATGACGCCGACGCGCTGATTGCGGGTGACCGCGAGGGCATGGGTGGCGGCCGGCAGGATCACCTCGATGACGGGCACGTCGTAGCGCTCACGGGCGTCGCGCAACGCGGCCGACGAGGCCGAATTGCAGGCGATCACCAGCGCCTTGACGCCCCGCTCGACCAGGTGGTCCAGTCCCTGCAGCGCGAACTTGCGCACCTCCGCGATCGAACGCGGGCCATACGGTGCGCGCGCGGTGTCGCCGAGATAGACGAAGTCTTCGTTGGGCAGCTGCTCCACCAGCGCGCGCATCACGGTCAGGCCGCCGAAGCCGGAGTCGAAGACGCCGATCGGCGCGTCGATGGACGAACTCACTCCTCCCCCAGCCTGAATCCGCGACCCACATCGTGGGCCACCTCTCGAGTGGCCAGCAGATCCTCGATCAGGTAGGCCAGCCAGTCCAGCACCATGGCCAGCTCGGGGTTGGCGTCGACCTGCTCGTCGGTGGCCTCGCGATCGGGCCAGGCGTCACCGTCGACCAGTCGAACGTGCCAGATCGCGCGCAGGGCGGACAGCGTCTTCACCCAGGCCGAGGCGTGCCCCTCGGAGACGGCGACCAGGCCGTTCTGCTCGTTGGCCAGGTCGGCAAGCACCAGGTCCAAGGCGTCGAGCCGATCGCGTGCCTGCGCATGAACGGCGCCCCGACGGAATTCCGCCACCTGCTGCGGATCCCGGCTGGACGGAGGGAAGAGCCGACGCAGCCACGGATCGTTGTTGAGCGCATCCGTGGGGTCGTGCGTCAGCTCGGTGATCAGCTGGTCGAACACGTCGCCGCTCTGCTCCGGCAGCACCCCGCGCAGGACGTTCTGCAGCTGGCTGACCATGGCCGACAGCGCGGCGATCTGCGACTCGCCCCCCTCCAGCACCCAAACGATCTCGTCGTCGCCGAGCCTCACGACTGCTCCATGGTGGCCCAGAGGTTGTAGTTCTGCATGGCCATCACGTCGCGCTCCATCTCCTCGCGGTTGCCGGTGCTCACCACCGCCTTGCCCTGATGGTGCACCTGCAGCATCAGTTCCTCCGCTTTGACCCGCGTGTAGCCGAAATACTCCTCGAAGACGTAGGTGACGTAGCTCATCAGGTTGACCGGGTCGTCCCAGACGATGGTCACCCATTGCTTCTGCGTCACCTCCGCCGGCGCCTCCAGCGTCGCGGCTTGGCCTTCACTCATGGGTCCAAGATTGCCCCATTCGGCAAACGGATGCACGTAGGCAGCATCGGGGATGACCAGTAGAGTGCGGCCATGACCACGGCCCTGCTGACGGATCACTACGAGCTCACGATGGTGCAGGCGGCGATGGACGCCGGCACCGCCCAGCGCCATTCGCTGTTCGACCTGTTCACCAGACGATTGCCCAGCGGACGCCGCTACGGCGTACTCGCCGGACTCGGGCGCGCGCTCGACGCCATCGAGGGGTTCCGCTTCGACGAGGCCGAGCTGGAATTTCTGCTCCGCCAAGGCGTGATCCGCGACAACCTGGCCGAGTGGCTGGCCGACTACCGCTTCACCGGCGATATCTGGGGCTATGCCGAGGGCGAGGTCTACTTCCCCGGCTCGCCCGTGCTGTCCGTCGAAGGCAGCTTCGCCGAGTGCTGCATCCTCGAGACGCTGCTGCTCAGCATCTACAACCACGACGCCGCCATCGCCGCGGCTGCGTCCCGGATGACGGCGATGGCCGGCGACCGGCCGTGCGTCGAGATGGGATCGCGACGCACCCACGAGTGGGCCGCCGTCGCCGCCGCCCGCGCCGCCTACATCGCCGGCTTCGCCAGCACGTCGAACCTGGAGGCCGGCCGCCTGTTCGGCATCCCCACCATCGGCACCGCCGCGCACTCCTTCACGCTGCTGCACGACTCCGAAGAGGACGCCTTCCGGGCCCAGATCGCGTCGCTGGGCGCCAACACGACGCTGCTGGTCGACACCTACGACGTCGACGCGGCCGTCAGGCTGGGCGTGAAGCTCACCGACGGCAAGCTGGGCGCGATCCGGCTGGACTCCGGCGACCTCATGTTCGTGGCGCGCGCCGCCCGCGACCTGCTGGACGATCTGGGCGCCACCGAGACGCGGATCATGGTGACCAGCGACCTCGACGAGTGGCAGATCGCGGCGCTGGGCGGCTCGCCCGTCAGCGGCTACGGCGTCGGGACGTCCCTGGTCACCGGCTCGGGGCATCCGACCTGCGGCTTCGTCTACAAGCTGGTGGCACGCTCCGACTCCGACGATCCCGACTCGCCGATGACGGCGGTGGCGAAGAAGTCCAAGGGCAAGAACACCCTGGGCGGACGGAAGTTCGCGATGCGTCGGATCGGCGCCGACGGGCACGCTGAGGCCGAGGTGATCGGCCTGGGCACCGCCCCGGTTGACGACGGCAACGACCGCAACCTCCTGGTCGACTTCATTCGAGGCGGCGAGCGGGTCTACCACGAGTCGCTGGACGACGCCCGGCAGCGTCACCAGGCGGCCCGGGCCGAACTCCCGCTGGCCGCCCTGCGCATCTCGAAGGGCGACCCGGCGCTGGAGACGATCATCCTGGATGAGAGCGGCTCCAAGACCACCAACCCCTACCAATCCGCTCCGATGGTCAGCAACATCTGACCCCGCTCCCCTCGGCCAAATGGCGCATGGCTAGGATGAACAGGTCCGCCAGACCACGGGGAGATAGATGACGACTCTGGCCGCCGCTCGCCCGACTCTTCGCCCGCGCCAGAAGTGGGGGCTGCTGGTCGGCGCCGTTGTCTTCTTCGTCCCGTTCGTCGTCGACATTCCGGGGTTGACGCCCGAGGCGTCCCGGATGCTGTCGATCTTCCTCGTCGCGGTGGTGTTCTGGGTCACCGAGGCGATCCCGCTCTTCGCCACGGCCACCCTGGTGATCCTGCTGGAGGTGCTGCTGCTCTCATCGACGGCGATCCTCCCGGTGAGCGACGACGCGGCCCCCGCCGCCGAGTTCTTCGCCGCGATGGCCAACCCCGTGATCATGCTCTTCCTCGGGGGTTTCCTGATCGCCGACGGAGCCGCCAAGTTCGGCCTCGATCGCAACCTGGCGGCGGTCTTCATGCGGCCCTTCGCCCGCTCCGGGCGCATGCTGATCCTCGGCATGATGCTGATCACCACGCTGCTCGGGCAGTTCATGTCGAACACCGCCACCGCGGCGGCGATGTTCGCCGTGGTGATCCCGCTGCTGCCGATGATGCCGACGCCGAAGGCGCGGGCCGCGCTGGCGATGTCGGTGCCGGTGGCCGCCAACGTCGGCGGTTTCGGCACCCCCATCGGCACCCCGCCCAACGCCATCGCGGTGGGCATCTTGGCCTCCCAGGGCACCCCGGTGTCGTTCCTCGAGTGGATGGCGCTGGCCTATCCGTTCATGCTGATCCTGCTGGCGATCGGCTTCCTCCTGCTCGCGAGCTGGGTGCCGAAGTCCACGCCGGTGAACCTGTCGATGACCGCCGACTTCGACCGCTCGCGCAGCGCGATCTACTTCTACGCCGTCGCCGGCCTCACGATCGTGTTGTGGATGACGGAGCCGCTGCACGGCATCCCGTCGCACACCGTCGGTTTCATTCCGGTGGTGCTGCTGCTGTCGATGCAGGTGATGAACGGCGACGACATCAAGATTCTCGACTGGCCCGTGCTGTGGCTGGTAGCGGGTGGCATCGCGCTCGGCGACGGGGTAGGTCGTGCCGGCCTCGACGAGTGGCTGATCGGCCTCATCGACTGGTCCGCGATGAGCGCGGCGCTGGTGATCGTGGTGCTCACCGCGGTGGCGCTGGTGCCGGGCAACTTCATGTCGAACTCCGCCACAGCCAACCTGATGATCCCGCTCGCCGTCAGCTTCGCCGGCATCATCGACGCGAGCGCCCTGCTGCTGGCGGTGGTGCTGGCGCTGGCCAGCTCGCTGGGCATGACGCTGCCGATCTCGACACCGCCCAACGCCATCGCCTACTCCACCGGCGTGGTGAAGCTGAAGGACATGGCGACGACGGGGGCGATCATCGGCATCGTCGGCGCGGCGGTGCTCTCGCTCGTCATGCCGTGGTTCTGGACGACACTGGGGCTGCTGTGAGCCAGATGCAGATCCTCGTCATCGGCGAGCGCGCCCCCGTCGACGACATCGCCGCCGCGGTGACCGGAAAGGCCGTCGTCTGGCCGTTCGACGACGCGATCTCAGCGCTCGAACACCTGCGGGCGCGCCCCGAGATCGACGTTCCACTGCTCCTGCTGCACGCAGAGAGCGTGGACGTCTCGTCCTCCCTCGCCACGTTGTACGCGGAGCCGCGGCTCGCGGATGCCTTGAACATCGTGCTCACCGAGCAACGCGAACATCACGACCTGGCGGGAGCCATCGACTCCGGCCTGCTTCAGGCACTCGTGATGATCCCCACGGCACGGGAGACGCTGGCCTGGTTCATCACCACCGACATCGCCGAGTGGATGGAGCGCCGAGGGCTCGATCCCATCGCCGTGGTGCCGGCCGAGGGAGGTCCGCGAGACGCCCCGCAGAGCGCCAATCTGCTCCAGATGCTGGAGATGAGCGAGGACGAGCTCACGAAGATCTTCATCGACGGCATCGACGAGGCGCTGGCTCCTCGCCCGCGCATCCATCTGCCGGCCGGCGTCCGGCTGACCCGGCAGGACCACGGCGTCGAGGGCGTCTTCATCCTGGTCGACGGGCGGGTGGCGCTGACCCGCGCCACATCCACCGGCAACCTCCTGCTGCACCACGGGTCCACCGGACGCGTGGTGGGCCTGCTGTCGCTGGCGCGCCAGAAGCACGCCTACTTCACGTCCACCACCACGACGCCGTGCGAGGTGATCCTGCTCTCCATCGAGCAGCTGGAGCACGCGATGCTCCTGAAGCCCGAGCTCTCGGCCGGGCTCGCCGTCTCGACGATCCGGGTGCTGACGCAGCGCCTCGTGCACTCCGAGGAGCTGCGGATCGAGCGCAACGAGCTCACCGTGAAGCTCCAGCGCGAGCAGGAGCGCCTCATGGCTACCCTCGAAGAGCTGCAGCAGACGCGCCAGGAGCTGGTGTCGAAGGCTCGCTTCGCCACCCTCGGCGAGCTCTCCGCCGGCGTGGCGCACGAGCTCAACAATCCCGTCGCCGCGCTGCGCACCGCCGCCGACTACCTCAAGGCCGACGTCGAAAAACTGCTCCTGTCCCACCCCGACGGCGAACGTCTGGCCGCCGTGGGCAAGGGCGTGATGGAGCGCCCGCCGATGTCGACCTCTCAAGAACGGGCCGCGCGCCGCGAGCTGGAGCGCGTCACCGGCGACCCCGAGCTGGCCTTCCGCCTCGTCGCGGCAGGTGTCACGGACGCCGCGCTCACCGGCTCGCTGAGCACCGACGACGTCAGCGCCGTCGAGGCGGCGGCGTCGATCGCGATGGCCGCACGGAACATCGGCACCGCCTCGCATCGGATCCAGGATCTGGTGCGTTCGCTGCGCTCCCACGCCCGCCCGGAGGCCGAGGTGGCGAGCGATGTCGACCTCAACGAAAGCCTCGACGAGACCCTCGACCTGGTCTCGCATCGCCTCCACGGCATCGCCATCGAACGACACTATGGGGAGATCCCGCTGGTGCGCGCCCATCCTCCGCAGCTGGGGCAGATCTGGACCAACCTGCTGGTCAACGCCGCCGATGCTCTGGAGGGCACCGGGCGGATCTCGGTGGTGACGTCGTCGCCCGATGCGCAGAGCGTGCGGGTGGAGATCGTCGACGATGGCCCGGGCATCCCTGCCGAGCTCACCAGCCGGATCTTCGAGCCCCGGTTCACCACCAAACAAGGCACGGTGCGCTACGGGATGGGCCTCGGCCTCAGCCTCACCCGCACCTTGGTGGAACGCAACGGCGGCACCATCGCCGTCAGCTCCCGGCCCGGGCACACCGTCTTCACGGTGACGCTGCCCGCCGCGCAACCATCTGTCACGAGCAATACGGAGGAGAAATGAAACTCGCAGTCTTGGTGCTCGAAGACGAGCCCCCCGTGCGCACCGCGCTGGCGCGCGATCTGGCGGAGTTCGCCGGATCCCTTCGCATCGAGATCGCCGAGAGCGTCGACGACGCCTGGGAGGTGATCGGCGAGATCGCCGCCGACGGGGATGTGCTGGCGCTGATCCTCTCCGACCACCGCATGCCCGGCGCCACCGGCGTCGACTTCCTCGTCTCGTCGACGAGCGATCCCCGCGTCGCCAACGCCCGTCGTGTCCTGGTGACCGGCCAAGCAGGCCACCAGGACACGATCCGGGCTCTCAACCAGGGCCGGCTGCATCACTACATCGGCAAGCCGTGGGACGCGGCCGACCTGAAGCAGGTGGTGCGCGACCAGCTCACCACCTTCGTGCTCGACAACGGCATCGACCCCCTGGTCGCGCTGCCCGCCCTCGACGCCGAGCGCGCCATGAGCGCGCTGCGACGCCGTCCGGGCGGCCGGTCGACCTAACTACTTAGCGACCTTCTTGGTCGCCTTCGAGGTCTTGGTCACGGTCTTGTAGTTGCTCTTCTTGCCGGTGACCTTGACCGTGATCTTCTTGCTCTTGTCCTTGGACGTGAGCTTGTACGACGACTTCGTGGCGCCCTTGATCTTGGCGCCGTCGCGGTACCACTGGTAGCTCAGCTTCACCGTCGACGGACCCCAGGAACCGGCCTTGGCCTTCAGCGTCTTGCCCACCTTTGCGGTGCCGCTGATCTTCGGGGTCGCCGTCTTGAGCGTGGCCAGCGCGACGGTCTTCGTCTCGCCGGTATCGAACAACGCCCAGCTTTCGTTGGCGGCGATCGCCGTCACCACCACCGCGAGCTTCTTGCCGATGTCGTCCTTCTTCAGCGTGTAGGACTTCTTGGTGGCGCCGGAGATGGGCTTGTCGTTGCGGTACCACTGGTACTCGAACGAGTCATTCCACGGCCCCGTGTAGCCGGTGTCGACGGTCAGCTTCTTGCCGTACTGCGCGGTGCCCTTGATCGACGGATCGCTCTTGCCCTTCGCCGGGACGGTGATGAAGTGGTACTCCTCCATGTCCTCCCAGTAGTTGCCGCTGGGCGTGTAACCGAAGGTGGCGAACACGCCGCCGTTCTTCACGTCGGTGATGGAGGAGTTGGACTCGTTCTTGCCGGTCACGTAGGTGATGGTGGTCGAGAAGGACTGCCCCGCCTCGATCGTCGACGGCAGTTCCTTGGCGAAATCGTAGTAGGCGTACGCCACGCCGTCCTCGCCGAAACCGCTGCGCTCGAAGCCTCCCGACGCCTTCAGCTGGGGAGAGGCCTGCGCGCCGGCGAAGGTGAGGGCCAGCTTCGCGTCCTCGGGAACCTCGATCGCGTTCTTCGACGTGTTCTTCGCGGTGAACCTGATCTTGACGGTGTCCCCCAGCGCGAACTGGTAGCCGCTCAGCAGCTTGGCGCTGAGCGCGAACGGGAATTCGGCGGGGTTTGCGCGAGCCGGCAATACGGCGGAAACGGTGAGTACCAGCGCCGTGGCGACGGCCAGCGCCAGCGTCTTCGCGGCGAGCTTTACTCGAGAGTCCTGACCTTGTCGTGTCATGAGACCTGTCTTTCACTGGGAGACGGAGAAATGTCGGTGACGGGCACCGCGACACGTTCCACGGCCCCCAACCTGCGCTCAGCATAACCGGGGGCGCCGACAATCCCGCAGCCGCCAGGATGAGCACCCCTAGAGGTTCCGCGAATAGGTGGTGCCGTAGCGAGGACGTACTGGATGGATGACATGGCAAGGCGAAGAACGAAACCTGCATTGGGTATGCCGGTGAGTTCGACAACGAAGCCAGGTCGCCATCCAGTGCGCCGCAGTAGGTGCCACCTATTCGCGGGATCTCTTAACGCCTCCTACCCGAAAGGAACAGATAGCGTGGCTCGTGTGAGTCGATACAGCCTGATCCCCGCGTCTTACGTCTATCTGCTGCACGACGGGCAGGTACTGCTGCAACTCCGGCAGAACACGGGCTATATGGATGGATACTGGGCGGCGGGTGCTGCCGGTCACGTCGACCCTGGGGAGACCGCGCCGCAGGCCGCCGCGCGGGAACTCCACGAGGAGCTAGGGGTGGAGGTGGCTCTCGGCGACCTGATCCCATCGTCGGTGATGCACCGCACCGACGGCTCCGACAACCCGCGCGAGCAGCGCGTCGAGTGGTTCTACTCCTGCTCCACCTGGAGCGGCGACCCCGCGATTCAAGAGCCCCGCAAGTGCGCCGAGCTGAGGTGGTTCCCTCTCACCGATCTGCCAGCGCTGATACCCGAATACGAACGCATCGCCCTCGAGTGGCTCCGCGATCATGTCGGGATCGGGCTGCTGTCCGTCGGCTTCGACGCCGCCCCCGGAAGGAATGATCCGCTATGACGATGGTGTTCGCCTCGGGCGAGCTGCCGTCGCGTGACGAGTTGGTGCGGTTGTACGACTCAGTGGGATGGAGCGCCTACACCGCCGATCCGGATCTCCTGGAGGCGGCGATGGCCGTGTCACTGAGGGTGACGACGGCGCGGGTCGACGGGCACCTCGTCGGACTGGCCCGCGTCGTCGGTGACGGGCTCACGATCGTCTATCTGCAGGACATCCTGGTGAATCCCGCCCACCATCGATCCGGCATCGGCCGCCGGTTGCTGGACGAGGTTCTCGCACCCTACGCGTCGGTCCGTCAGAAGGTGCTGCTCACCGACACCGAGCCGGCACAGCGGGCCTTCTACGAGGCGACGGGCTTCGTCGAGGCGCACGACCACCAACCAGGATTACGGGCCTTCGTCCGCTTCGACTGAGCCGACCCGCAGCGCAACCATGCATGCATTTTGCATGCAGATCTCACCCGAGGGACTTTGCGTGGAAGCTCGTCGCGTAGGGGTTGTCGTTGTAGCGCTCGATGCGCTCGTAGCCCAGGCGGTCATAGAGCGCGATCGCCTCGGCGAGGTTCTCGTTGGTATCCAGCACCACGCGCTTGAAGCCGTCCGCGGCCGCGCGCTCCTCGAGCAGCCGCATGAGTCGCGACGCGATGCCCGCACCCCGCCAGTCAGAATTCACCCACAGCCGCTTGATCTCCGCATCGCCGCCGACGAGCGGGCGGTATGCACCGAACGCGACGAGGTGGCCATCGCTCACCGCCGCCAGACACACGGCGGCCATATCGATCGGCTCATCTCCCGCGTCGAAGCCCGACGGGAAGCGCTGATTCAGCTCGTCGAAATAGCGCACCAGAGCCTCCCGCGCAATAGCACCATCGGGTGATATCTCACGGATCTCCAGCGTGGCCGCTCGGATCAACAGGTCAGCTGTGGCGAGAGCCTCTTCCAGTCGTCGACGCTGACCTGGCGTCAGCGGATCAACGACGCGTTCCACCAGTTTCTCCGAGCACTCGTCGATCTCCCGGACGGCAGCCCGGCCTTGATCGGTGAGCCGCACGGCCCGTCGACGTCGATCCTCGGGATCCTCGGCCACCTCCACCACACCCTCGGCCGTCAACTGGGCGAGCATCCGCGAGAGATAGCCGGAGTCGAGGCCCAACCGCTCGCGTAGTTCCAGCACACTGGCGCCAGTGTCGAACTGGGCGATCTCGAACAGCAACCGCGACTGATTGAGCGGGCGCCCTGTTCCAAGATGCGAGGCCTCCAGCAGCCCCACACGCTGCGACCACGACCTGTTGAACCGACGAAACACCTCAGAAAGCGACATACCTCTGACTTTAGTCAGAGATATGCTCTCGTCAAGCTGCTCCGAAGAAATGTCCTCGTTCAAGGACAGATCAGCCTTGTCCTCGAACGAGGACGAGCTAAAATTGTCCTGGTTCGAGGACAGGATGCAATCATGGCGCAGGACGTGACGATCAACGGCTGGATGAAGCTCGCCCACACCGTCCGTGCAGTCAGACAAGAACGCGGCTTGAGTCAAAGCGAACTCGCAACTCGGGCGCAGGTTGCACGGTCGTGGCTTGCCAGGGTCGAAGCAGGTCATCGTTCAGTGGAGCTAGAACCTTTGCTCCGCCTTCTCGCAGAGCTCGAACTCGAGCTCACTCTGCGTCCTCGGCCCTCGTCGGCCGCCCCCGCTCCTCCAGCCAGCAGTCTCGGGGCGACGCGCCGGGCGGCTTGGGGCCTCGCGTCCCCCGAGACCAGAAAGCAGGTGTCCCATGAATGAGCGGCTCGCGGTGCTGCTGTGCGGCGAGCTGGCCGGCTATCTGACGACGACGGACGGCCCACTCTTCAGCTACACGAGCGACTACCTCCGTACCGGCGAAGTCGCTCTCTCCGCACAGCTGCCAATGAAGCCCGGACCCCACCCGGCGGAGAAGGTCGCCGCCTATCTCGCCGGCCTCCTGCCCGAGAACCCCGCGACACGCACCGAGTGGGCACGACGCCTGGGAGTCAGCCCCGACGATGACGCCGAGATCTTGGCGAGCATGGGATGGGATTGCCCCGGTGCGGTGCAGTTCTGCCGCGAGTCGCAGCTCACCGAGTTGCAGGGCAGGGCCGGTGAGTACTCGTCGGTGACCGAAGCCCAGATCGCCGCCCGCATCAGAGCCCTCGACGGAATCAATGCGTCCTGGTCACTTCCCAGCGAACACTGGTCACTCGGAGGGCAACAGGAGAAGTTCGCCCTCGCTCTGCTCAACGGGCAATGGCACAGTGCGGAGGGCAGCGCCGCAACCACCCACATCCTCAAACCAGGCATCAGGCACCTCCACCACCAGGCGCTCATCGAACATGCCACCATGACCGCAGCACGCCTCGCTGGAGTGGTGGTCGCGGAGAGCGCATTTGCGCGTTTCGAGGAGCAGTGGGCGATCGTCGTGACGAGATTCGATCGGACGATCAACGCGGAGCAGGTGGTTCGGCTTCACCAAGAGGACTTCGCGCAAGCGTGCGGTCGAATGCCCGACCGTAAGTACGAATCACGGGGTGGCCCAGGCTTGAGGGAGATGGCAAGGGTCGTCGACCGCGAGTCCACCGATCGACTCGGTGACCGGCTCGCGCTGGCAGACTTCGCCATCATCAATCTCGTCGCTGGCGCGCCCGACGGCCACGCGAAGAACATCTCTCTGCTCCGCGCTCCGCGAAGCACGGTGATCGCGCCCTTGTACGACCTGGCGACCGGCCTGGCCTATGAGGCGAGCCAAGTAGACCGGTCCGTCGCGGTTTCCATCGGCGGCGAACGCCTCGCATCCCGTATCCGCGCGAAGCAATGGGCCAAGATGGCGCATACCCTCAACCTCGACACCGACCTCGTGCTGCGGCGTGTCTACAACCTCGCGGCTTCCTTTCCGGACCTCTTCGAGGCGGCGCTGAACAAGCTCCCCGCCGACACACCTGGCATCGACCAGGTTCTGACGCGCACCATGCCACACCTGACGCAGCACACCCAGCGCATCATCGCGCAGCTCTAAAGGGCTTCTCTCTGGTTAGGAGACAAGCTGCCCCAGGCGGTCGAGGACGAAGCGGGCCCAGAGGATGGACGACGGGGACGGGGAGGCGAGAATCTCGCGAAGGGCGTTGGCCAGGGTGGCGAGGCCGAGGTCGTCGGCCTGGGCGGCTCTGGCCGAGAGGGTCTGAGCCTGGCGCGGAGTGAGGGACCGGCGCCCCGTCGCGCCGAGGGCGTCGACGACGTCCGCGCAGGCGTCGCAGAGCCGCACCAGATCGGAGGGCGGTGTCGGCGTCGGGGCGGCACGACGGTGCTGGTCGCGCTTGAGGAGGCGCCGCACCAACGAAGGCACGCCGTCGCCGAGCGCGATCCTGGACAGCGTCAGGGACAACAACCGGACCTCGCCCTTCTCGCGGATGAACGCCGCTTCAGGCCGGGATCCGATGACGGTGAGCGCTCGCAGCCCGCGGTGCTCGGCCAGCCAGGTGAGCAGCCGGCCGTTGTGCTCCGTCGCCGGCAGGCTCAGGCGATGAGTGCGCCCCTGCTCGTCGACGATCGGCCACACCAGGAGTTGCTCCACCTCGTCGACCTCAATGGTTCCCAGGCCGAACTGCGGCCTCGGAACGACGAGGCGCAACGGATCGGGCGCGGCACCGAAGGCCGTGCGTGCCGCTCCGTCGGAGAGCACGTTCACCCGCTGCGCCAGCCCGGAAAGATCGAGATCGCCCCACGGCCGGGCCTCTACCCTGGTCCGGCCACTGGCGCTGAGCGTGCCGTCGGACCGACGCTCCGCGCCTGTCAACGAGAGAATCCCGGAGCTCAGTAACGAGGGCGAGACTCCCCAAAGCAGCGACAGTTCCCAGCCTGGCTGGAAGCCCGGGTCGGCGCCGGCGGCGCGGCCGTTGGTGGCCTCCTCCAGCCGGCCATGGCGAAGGTCGAAGGCATGGAGGCGGACGCCACGCGCCCCGTCGGGGTTGCGCCACCACCGCACCGCCAGCGGCATGAGTTCGCCGATGTCCGCCTGGTCGCCCTTTCTGGTTCTCGCTCCGATCAACTCAGGTGATGGCTCAGGGTCGTCCGCCAAGACGCGGGCGAGCTGCCACGCCTGAGCGAGGGTGGAGAGGCAGTCGGACTCGGTGACGGTGTCGTCGCGGCGCAGGTGCGAGCGTAGGTTTCCCACCGCCTGCGCCGTGAGGCGGGCCAGGAGTCCCAGATCGTCGAGGCGGGCACGCTCCCCCGCCCGGGCCAGGCGGTCGATGGAGGCCGGCGCGAGCTGGGAGACGCCGTCGGCGACCAGAGACTCGATGATGGTTGCGAGGTCTGCGGCAGCGCCCAACGAGTCGATTCGCTGGCCCCGACGGCCACCGCTGGTCTCCGTCGACGCCTCCGGTCGGCGTGAGGCGGTGTCCGCTGGGACTGACGAGTCCCTCAGGGACCCGTGACGGGGTTCGCTTTGAGACTCACCCGACCCATGGTGGGGTTCCCGGTCAATCTCCTGCGAGCGCGTCCAGAGGCAGGTGGCGACGATGTGGACGCAGACCCCCGCCACCGGGCAGTCGCAGCGGGCGGCGCCGACACCGCCTGGCAGCAGGCGGACCGTGGCACCGTCGCAAGCAAGCGTGACGCCATCGGCGCCGATCATCGACAGCGCGACTCGCTCCACGACCCGGACGGCGCGGCGAACCAAGCCTTTGTTGGAGGCAGCTGCCAGGGCGTCGTCGTCGAGGCCGGCGATCTCGGCCATCCATGCTGGAAGCGTCACGCCGTCACCTCCGCGAGCCACTCGGCGAACCGATCGGGCGTCATGGCCGCGATCTCCATGCCGGCTCCGGCCAGCCGGGCGGCCATGCGACGGTCGTACCAGGGCTCGCCTTCGTCGGCCAGCGACGCGAGTCCGAGCAGCCTAACGCCGGCCCCGGCCAGCCGTCGGACGGCGGCCAGCAGCGCGGAGACGGACCCACCTTCCTCGAAGTCGCTGATCAACGCCACCACCGTGCGCGTGGGCTGACTCACCAGCCGCTCCGCATACTCCATCGCCTGGGCGATGTTGGTGCCGCCGCCGAGTTGGGCGGTGAGCAGCACCTCGACGGGATCGTCGGCGAGGTGACTCATGTCGGCTAGGCCGGTGTCGAACAGCACCAGCCTCACGCTGATCCCGGGCAGCCCGGCGAGGATCGCCGCCGACACCGCGCTGTGCAGCACCGACCCGGCCATCGACCCGGACTGGTCCACCAGGATGACCACCTGCCAGTCGAGGTTTCGGCGCCGCTGCCGGGCGTGGAAGCGCACCTCCTCCACCATAATCCGGCCCGTCTCGGGATCGACGTGGCGCAGGTTGGCGGCGATGGTGCCGCGCCAGTCGAGGTTGCGCAGCGAGGCGTGGGGCGAGCGTCGATGGCGCGCCCTCGACCCGTTCATGGCGGTGACGAACTTCGGCCGCAGCCGCTCGATGATGTCGGCCACCACCTTCGCAATCAGCGTGCGCACGCCGTCGGCGGTGGCGGGATCGAGGCTGCCACGGGTGCGCAGCAGTGCTTTGGCGAGCTCGGGGCTGGCCTGGAGGTCGTCGACGGCGGCGGGATCAGCCAGCAGCTCGTTCATGCCGTAGCGCTCGATGGCGTCGCGCTCCATCCTCTCCAGGGTGGACTGCGGGAACAGCCGACGAGCACCGCCCAGCCAGTTGATGGCCGTGATCGCCGATGCATTCAGGCCGCCACCCTGCCCCTTGGCATGCCGGTGGCCCCGGCCGGCGTACTCGCGGTCGTAGAGATACGACAGCGTGGACTCCAGCCCGGCGTCTGCCGAGCCGGCCGGGAGCTGCTGATCCGCGTAACGCCCCAGCACCAGCCTCCAGCGCCGCACTAGTTCCGCGCTCACGACGGTACCCTCACGTGATCGCGGGCGAAGCCGGCCAGCAGCTCCTGCTCCACTCGCCGGGCCTCAGCCGCAAGGGCCGGGTCGATCCGCAGCACGGCGTCGAACTGGCGGACATCGGCGGAAGTGAGTTGGGCGACGGCGCTAGCCAGCCGGTTGGTCTCGCTGGGCCGCAGCCAGGTGAAGGCCTGCCGCAGGTCGGGCAGCACCGACAAGAAGGCGCCGTCCTCCATCTCTGCCAAGGAGTCGTTGAGCGCCTCCAGCAGCTCCGGCGAGTGCAGCACCAGATCGGGCGAGGCCTGCATCAGCCCGAGCAGGAAGGCCGCCAGGCGGTCGGGATCGGCGCCGGGATGCAGATGAGCTGCCACCTCAGAGCGCAGTTCGCCGGCGTCGATCTCATCGGCGGCGTAGGCCACCGCGACGAGGCAGCCGTGCAACCGAGCGGAGGTCTCGCGCTGCCGAAGGCGCGTGAGTTCGCGGCGCACGCCGGCCGCGTCGTCAACCAGATCGACGACGTCGAGGCGACGCAGCAGATCGCGCAGACTCAGCACCGCGTCGCAGACGGACCCGGCGTTGGCGTCGTCGACGGCGTCCACCTGAGCGAGCTGATAGGCCGCGCTCGCGAGCCCTACCCGGAGCGGGCGTCGCAAAGCCTTCTCCTGGTCGCCCAGCGCCAGCCGCCCGCGCTCGACGAGCAGCGCCATCACCCGGTGCAGGCTCGCCACCACCGACCCCAGCTGGGGGTCGGCGTCGTAGGCGGCCTCCAACACCCCCATCACCGAGGGCAGTTCCTCCGCCGCACCCATCACCGCCAGCTCCGAGAGCGTCTCCGACACCGCACCGGCGTCGGCCTCGCGTCCCTCCAGGCGCTGCGCTATCCGGCGCCGTCGCACGTCCTCCAGCGTGGCGCCCTCGCGGCTCACCTCGATCAGCGCGGCCTCCACCATGGGCGTCCACGCGTATTCCCACTCCTCGTGCAGCACCCCCAGCCCGGTGCCCGCGACCAGGTCCGGGCCGCCGAGTTGGCGGGTGAACCGCGAGCCGATGAAGCGCATGGTGGCAAGGAACTCCCGCCGACGCACGTGTGCGGGCTTGCGCGCGGTGTCGAGGCTCACGGCGCGGGTGGCGCCGTCGTCGATCACGAAGCGCAGCTTCGACGCGATCGCACGCACCTCGGCCACCAGCGGGACCGCCTCGACGCCCGGAGGCAGCTCGCCCAGCGCGGTGCCGCCGAACACCGCGTCGATGGCCCGCCCCAACGGGCCACCCAGACCGCCGTCGTCCTTGACGAAGCAGCTCAGCATGGCGTCCAGCAGGTCGGTGCGGCCGGGCCAGGCGCGTCCGCGCAGATCCGCCAGCCGAAGGGCCTGCTCGGCGGCGGCGGTCACGTCGGCGACGCTCAGCTGCTCGCCCTGGGCACGCAGCTCCGCCGCCACGTCGAGCAGCACCTCGACGGCCAGCCGGCGACCGTCGTCTCCGCTGGCTCGCCCCTCCCAGGCCCGCTGCCAGAAGCCGGGCGCCGGCATACCCGCCCCGTAGCCGCGAAGGCCGTCCAGCCGCGTGAAGTCGTAGCGGATCAGCCAGGCCGGCCGCGCGACATCGAGGGCTCCTAGACGATGGGACGTGATCCAGCGCCCCTCCTCGCGATCGTCGAGGGCCTCCAGCAGCCCGAGGGTGTGGAAGGCTCCGGTGACGACGACGATGGCGCCGCGGTCGGCGGCGCGGTGGCGGGCCAGCATCGCCGCCATCACGGCCTCGCGCCCATGGGTGCCGTCGGCGTCGAGCACCGCGCGCTCCGTCTCCAACCTGGCGAGCGCCGCCCACCCGAGCACCGCCTGGAAGTACTCCCGCCACCGGTGCAGCTCGTCGCCGCCGCGCAGCTCGAAGAGGTGCTCCCACACGTCGTCGTGATCGCGGCAGCCAAGGTCTGCGGCGAGAGCCGCGATGGCCCGACTCTGCGCGAGATGCCGCTCGGCTTGCAGGGTGCGCACGACCGCGCCCGGATCGTCGTCGCTCTCCACTCGGGCTTGATCGGCCCAGGATTGGTCGATGAAGTCCACCGTCGCGTCATTCTCGGCACCCCAGCGCAGCGCCACCCATTCCGGGGAGAACTCGGCCAGCGGGTAGAAGGCCGCGTGCGGCCCATCCAGCGACAGCACCGCGACGGGCGGCCGGGTCTGCTCGTCGGTCAGGGCATCCAGCAGCGCGCCGTATTCGCGGGGCCCCTCGATCAACACGGTCGCCGGGCGCACCTCGTCGAGCAGCGCTCGCAACGCGGCGGCGCACCCCGGCGAATGGTGCCGGATGGGCGCCAGATGCACACCGGCCTCGCCCCAGCGTCGCAGGGACGCCATGCCCCGCGCCAGCCGCGGCGGCGCCGTCGGAGCTATCCCGCCCGCCACAGCGCATCCGCCGCATCGAAGAAGGCCCGCCATTCGGGGCTGCGCCGGGCCCGCTCGCGCACCACGTTGTCGACGTAGTGACGCATCATGCGAGCGTCCTCTTCCGATCCCTTGAGCGCGACGCCGACCAGCTGCTGGGCGACCTCCCCCGCGGTGACGGTGCCGGAGCCCAGGTAGCGGGCCGACATCGACGCCGCGATGGCGACGTTGACCGCCTCGGCCGTCGACATCACCGCCTCGGGTCGCTTCACGGGCGTGCCTGCATCGGTGGTGCCGGTGCGCAGGTCGGCGAAGGCCGTCACCAGCACATCCAGCACGGCGGGCGGCACGGGCGGACGACGCTCCCCCAGCTCCGCGTCGAGGCTGCGTCCGATGAGTTCCGCCTCGAAGGCCCGATCACGGATGGGGCGCACGGTCTCGAAGTTGAAGCGACGTTTGAGAGCGGCCGACATCTCGTGCACGCCCCGGTCGCGGAGGTTGGCCGTGGCGATCACCGTGAAGCCCGGCCGGGCGGACACCCGCGCCTCGCCGCCCAACTCGGGCACCATCAGCTGCTTCTCGCTGAGGATGGACACCAAGGTGTCCTGGATCTCCGGCGGGCAGCGGGTGATCTCCTCGAAGCGCACCACCCGGCCCGCCTGCATCGCCTGATACACCGGCGACGGCACCAGCGAACGCTCGCTGGGGCCCTCGGCGATCAGCAGCGCATAGTTCCACGAGTAGCGGATGTGGTCTTCCGTGGTGCCGGCCGATCCTTGGATGGTCAGCGTCGACGAACCGGAGATAGCGGCGGCCAACAACTCCGACAGCATCGACTTGGCGGTGCCCGGCTCGCCCACCAGCATCAAGCCTTGTCGGCCCAGCAAGGAGACGATCGCCCGATCCACCAGGGGATCGTCACCGTAGAACTTGCGGCTCACGCCGAGCGCCTCGTCGCCCACGATGAAGGAGCGTACGAAGCGCGGCGACAGCGCCCACCCGGGCGGACGCTCCATGTTCGCGGCTCGGTCGGCCGTCTCCAGCCGGGCCAGCTCATCGGCGTAGCGCACCTCGGCCGGCGGCCTCAGCTCGGCGCTCTGATCCGTCGTCATCCGCACGCTCATCTCTTCCAGTAGTCGGGATCGAAGGGGCCGAGCGCCGCAAACGCAGCGTAGTCGGCGTAACACTCGGCGAGCATCACGGGAGGCACCTCTCGCAACGGCACCTTCTGCTCACTCTGCTCACCGCGCAGGAAGTACAGCGACTCCGTCGCACACGGCATGTTCTCTTCGGGCACGTTCGCTCCGGTGAACTCGATCATGGCGACCAGCCCGGCACTCGAGAATCCCTTCGTGTAGCCGGTGAACCACCCGCTGCCCTCGTCCCCACCGCGCCGGTATCCCCGCTTGGCGGCCACGGCGCGGAAGCTGAACGTATCCGTGACGTGTCCCTGCAGATCGCTCAGCTCGACAGCATCGTCGGGATAGGCCGGCGGCGTCGCCGAGAACTGATCGAACAGTGGAGTCACCTGATAGTCGCGCAGATGCTCAGCCCACCGCTCCGCCTCGGCGTCGCCCACCACCACGCAATGCGCGAGGCGCACCTCCGCGGACTCCGCCAACACGACGACCTGGTCGTCCGCGTCGATCAGTTCGCCGTCCTCGGTGGGCCGGAAGGTGCGAATAGCACCATCACCCACCTCCATCCAGACCAGCCGAGTGGCCAGCTGCCCCATCAGAGGGTGGCCGACGATGAACGCTAGCCAGTCTGAAGTAGGCCACCCGCGACCGGCGCACATGGCGTCGTGCAGCCGGGCGGCCTGCAACGTGAGCACGGCCTTCAGCTCCTTGCGCGACGCGGACAGCTGCTTCTTCGCCTCCGCGGCCGCCTCGGCGTCGTCCGAGACCCGCGGCGCAGGCAGCGCCTTGAGGGGCGTGCCGTCGGAGTGGGAGAGGTCGATCCCGAAGCCGGTGTTCACTCGTCCCAGGAACTCGCGCGGGCCGTAGCTGAGGTGCAGCATCCCGTCGTCGGCGAAGCCTGCGGCGGGGATGGTGCGATCAGCCAGTTCCTCCGTGGTCCAGCCGCGTTCATCCGCCAGCCGCTCCACCAGTTCCTTGGCCTTCTTCTGCACCGTCACCTGCCCAAACCGGCGGGCGATGGACAGCAGCAACTGGAGCGCCGCGGGGTCGCCGTTGGCGAAGAGCGCGTGCACCAACGCCTCTACCTGAGCCCGCCGCGCGCCATGGGCCCGGATGTAGGACTGCACCGCCGCCGCGAGCTCCACGTCCGGCATCCGTGTGGTTAAGGCGAGCAAACCCTTGTCGGCGATCGCAGAGCCGACGTAGGTTGCCTGATGCTCACGAAAGGCTCTCGCAACGAACTGCTCCAGCGGACGGTCGGCGTCGGCCTCGGCCTCACGCAGGGCGTCTGGGTCGATGCCGGACACCTTGCGCAGATCTCGGGCGTACTGCTGCACTCCTTTCCACCACAGCGTCCCCTCGGCATCGGCGTAGGCGTGACTATCTGCCTCGTCCGGGTGCTGGGTGTCCCGCGCGATCCACGCTCGTAGCGCGAATCGCCCCACGTCCGCCGCGTCGTCGGGGTGCAGGAGCGAGAGATAGCGGTCGAACAGCCCGGAGCCGTCGGGATTCCTCACTTTCACCGCAAGCACGAACCACCACCGCAGCACCAGGGGATCGGCGGGCGTGCCGTTGCTCCATCGCACGGTAGGCAACAGGTCCAGGTTCAGCCAGCTCATCGACGCCGGCAGCTTGGCCTTCAGCCCTCTGACCGCCTCGCCGTGAAGAGTGTCGGGTGCGAGGTGAACCGAGATGTCGTCTCCCAGGATCTCCAGCGCGCTGAGCAACGCCGCCTGCACCGGGGGCCGCTTCTCCTTGGCCAGCGCCGCCTGCAGTGGCTCGATTCCCGCCCAGGTGTGCTGCGCGGCGATCCATCCCGCAGCGCCGACGCGAATCTCGCCCTTTCCGTCGGCGAGCGCCTGGACGGCCAGCCCAAGGGCCGCCGGGTGGTCACTGAGCAACCGCTGCGCCACCGGATGGTTGAGCCGCGACTCGCTCACCGCGACGCGCGCCACCAGCGGCACCAGCGACGGCGGAAGCCTGGGGAACCACTCCAGCAGGCGTAGCGCGTTCGCCACGTCGTTGGTGTCACCCATGAGCCAGCGCTCGAGTATCTCCAGGTGCCCGGCGAACCAAGGCCAGGACACCAACTCGGGCCGCCGCAGCGCATGCTCGGCGAAGTCGTCGACGCTCACGCCCTTCGCGCCGATCTGGTCAGCATGCCCACCGACCAGCCGGATGAGATGCTCTCGAGTGCGCAGATCCTCCGGTTCAGAGCCGCCCGAGACGTACAACAACTCGGGCTCCGGGTCGAGCAGTTCCAGGCGCAGAAGATGGATCAGGTTGAGCGACGGCGCGGCCTCGGCGATCCACGAAAGGCCGTAGGTTTTGAGCACCCTCGACGCCGTGCCCTTACCATTGGCGGCACGCACCACATCCGCGAGGTCGGTCTCGGTGATACGCCGGGCCTCAGCCAGGGCCTTCTTCTTGTCCTTCTGATATTCCTTCTTTCCGAACGTCATCAGCCACCCATGCGCAGAGCGTTCCGGCGGCGCCTCCCATTCCTCGATCTCCTGCGCGAGCGCGGCCCGCAACTCCGCGATCACCTCGTCCGTGGCGGGCACCTCGGTGGGCATGTCGTAGGGCGGCAGCACCAGGTGGTCGGGCACTTGCTCGGCCTCGATCGCGTCGCGCCGTACACCGGCCTTGTCCACCAGAACGCCGATCTTGGCGCCTCCGTCAACGGCGTCTGCCAGCAGCTCCGGGCCACCGGGCAGCGTCGCCAGAAGTTCGACCAGATCCTCCGCACGCCGGGGAGCGATCCGCCCGAGCACCGGCGCGATCACCTCGGCCCGAACGTCGGCTGGCAGCACCCTGAGGGCCTGGAGCGCCGCCCGCCTCGGCCCCTTGGCCGCGTCGACGGTGAGTTCCGCCACCGTCGCAGCCAGCGCGTTTCCCACCTCTGGCTCGCTCGCGGCACGCTCCAGCACCCAGATACGCGTGCTTGCGCTGAGCCTTGCCACTTCCTTTGCAGCGAGCCCTCGAGTGGTGAGCAGCTTGGAGACCCCCGGAAGGTCGCCGGGACTGGGGTGGCTGTAGCCGTAGCCATCGGCGGGTCTTTGGATCAACGCGACCAGCGCCAGCAGCTCTGCCTCGTCGCGGGTGCAACCATCGGCGACGAGCAACTCTGTCATCAGGGAAGCATCCCAGCCGGGAAGTGTCTGAGCCAGCGACTCCGTGTCTCTGACCTGATGCGGGACGGCGATGACCACATCGTTGATAAGAACGGTAAGCCAGAGCGGCACCCCCGGTGCCTGCCGTTCGACGTCGTCCATCATCGCGCACACCAAACGCGCGTAGCGCACCAGCTCATCCGGTGACGGCCGGGTGGCGTAGTACCGGCGGCGCCGTTTGCTCCGCCCCTTTGGCTTCACGCCCACCTTCTTCAGCGCACGCCTGGTGCTCGTGCCCACCCACGCCCATCGGCCGCCCTGCATTGACCCCGGGTAACCCAGCAGGGACCACAGCCGTGGCTTCGTCACGACGCCCACCTCGTGCAGCACCATCGGATCGGTGCCGTCGTGCACAAAGGCGACGCACCGCTGGTAGAGATCGTCGGAGTGCCCGGCCAGCGGGCGCAGTGCCTCCCGAAGCTCGTGGCTGGGTTGGGCCACCATGCTCATCAGATGCCCGCCTTGTCTCGGTAGGCCGGGTCGAACGGGCCGAGGGCCGCCATTGCCGCGTAGTCGGCGTAGCACTCTGCCAACAGCACAGGAGGTACCTCCACGAGGGACACCTGCGTGTAGCCGCGTCGGAAGCAGAGCGATTCCGTGGCGCACGGGATGTTGTCTTCCGGCAAATAGGAGCCGGTGAACTCCAGCACGGCGGTCAGCCCCGTGCTGGAGAACGACTTGGTGTACTCGGTGAACCACCCCGCGTCTTCCGCCATGCCTCGGGTGTAACCGCGCTTGGTGGCGACGCTGCGGAAGCTGAACGTATCGGTCATGTGTCCCTTGAGGTTCTCCAGCGCCGTGGCACCGTCCTCGTGTTCGGGCACGGTGGCGCTGAGCTGGTCGAAAAGCGCCGTCATGCCGTAGTCGGCGAGGTGGGCACGCCAGAGGCCTGCCTCCTCCGGGCCCATATGGACTCGGTGCGCGAGCCGGACCTCCCCTGCGCCGTCGAGCTCAATCGGCTCGTCGTTCAGATCGATCAACTCGCCGTCTTCTGTGGGCCGGAACCGTCGCTCGCCGGCCGCGCCTGCCTCGGCCCAGATCAGCCGAGTAGCCAGCTGGGACATCAGCGGATGTCCCGGCACGTACTCCTGCCACACCGGAACGGGCCAGGACCGGCCGCCGCACATCGCCTCGTACAGCCGGGCGCTCTGTAGCGTCAGCACCGCCTTCAGCTCCTTGCGCGACGCGGACAGCTGTTTCTTCGCGTCGGCCGCGGCCTCGGCATCGTCGGAGACCCGAGGACCGGGCAGCGCCTTGATCGGCTTTCCGTCCGGATCTGTCAGGTCGATGCCGAACTTGGGGTTCACTCTGCCGAGGAACTCCCGCTCGCCAAAGCTGAGATGCAGCATCTTGTCGTCGCTGAAGCCGGCGGTGGGAATGGTGCGGTCGGCCAGCTCGTCAGCGCTCCAGCCACGCTCGTCGGCAAGCCGTTCCACCAGCTCCCTCGCGCGCGCCTGCACCGTGACCTGCTTGAACCTCCGGGCGATCGACAGCAACAGTTGGATGGCTGCGGGATCGGCGTTGGCGAACAGCGTGTGCACCAGCGCCTCCACCTGGGCGCGCCGCGCCCCGTGGGCTCGGATGTAGGACTGCACGGCGGCCGCCAGCTCCACGCCCGGCATTCGGGTGGTGAGGGCGAGCATCCCCTTGTCCGCGATCGCCGAGCCGAGATAGACGGCTTGCTCCTGGCGGAACACCTCGGCGACGAACTGCTCCACCGGCAGCGCCGCCCTTTCCTCGGCGTAGCGCAGCCAATTGACATCGACCTTCGGGTTCGCCTTCAACCGCTGCACCAGATCCTGAGCATCCCTCCAACGCTGCGGCCCCATCGCCTCGGCGTGCGCTCGACTCTCGGCCTCCTCCGGGTGACATGTGTCCTGCGCGATCCACGACCGCAGGGCGACGCGTCCCACCTCGGCCGCGTCGTCGGCGTCGAGCAGCGAGAGGTAGCGGTCGAACAGACCGGAGCCATCGGGGTTTTTCAGCTTCACCGCGAGCACGAACCACCAGCGCAGCAGCGCCGGATCAACAGGTGCGCCATCGGCCCACCGGACGGCGGGCAGCTGGTCGAGGTTCAGCCAGCTCATCGACGCTGGGGGCTTCGCCTTCAGCCCCTTGGTCACCTCGGCGTAGAGCTTCTCCGGAGTGAGATGGGCCGAGATGTCATCGCCCAACTGCTCCAGCGCGGTGAGCATGGCAGCCCGGGCCCCCTCGCGCTTCTCCTTGGCGAGCGCCCGCCGTAGCGGCTCAACGCCGTCGGTCATGCCATCGGCGGCGATCCAGGCGGCCGCTGCGGCGCGCACCTCGCCCTTCCCGTCGGCGAGCCCCTGGACGGCAAGGGCCGGGGCGGCGGGATGGCCCGAAAGCGCTGCCTGGGCCCGCGGACGATTGGTGCGGGACTCGCTGAGCGCCACCTTGGCCACCAGCGGCAGCACCTGGCTGGGCAATTGCGGGAAGTCGGCGAGCAGCACCAGCGCATCGCCGACCCGCTCAGCGTCTCCTGCGAGCCAGCGCTCCAGCACCCAAGGTCGCTCGGCGAACCATGGCCAGGCGCACTCGCCGGCGATACGCATTCCGAAGGCGGCCAGATCGTCGTCGGAGATGCCAGCGTCTCCGATCTGGTCGGCGTGCACGCCGGCCCGGCGCACCGCGTCGTCCGCGACCCTCAGGTCGTGGATCTTGGCGCGTTGAACGTAGAGCGCGTTGTTGATCCGCCGAAAGCGCTCGTGCCGGGCCAGTCTCAGCAGATGAATGAGGTTTAACGACGGGGCGGCATTGCTCAGCCATCACAGGTTGTACTCCTTGAGCAGCTTCACCTCGACCTGCGCCCCATTGGCGGCGGCCACCACCTGTTCGAGCTGGGTGCGATTGATGCCCCGCTCCTTCTCCATGGCGCGCTGAGCCCAGGTGATGTTCTTGCCCTGGGCGCGCGCGATCTCCGCGTCCAACGCTGCTCGCAGCTGATCGACGACCTCCGGGCCCGCCGGCGTATCCGGCAACGGGGTGAATGGCGGCACCAGCACGGGCTGCCCGTCATCCTTCGCTTCGATGGCCTCCATGCGCTGGGTACTCTGCGCGACGAGCGCACCGATCTTCGCCCCGCCTTCGACGGCCTCCGCAAGCAGCCGCGTCCCCTGCGGATCGCGGCTGAGCGCCTCGACGAGATCCGCCGCCCGGCTAGCCGATGCCCGGGCCAGCACCGGAGCGATGGCCTCTGCCCGGCACTGCTGCGACAGCCTGCTCAGGGCATTCAGCGCCGCGGCCCGAACGCTCTTTGCGGTATCGACGGTGTAAGCCGCCACCACGTCGGACAACGCCTCTCCGACGCCGACCTCGTCCGCAGCCTTCTGCATGAGCCAGACGCGCGCCTCGGCGTTCAGCCCGGCGACCTGCGAAGGTGACAGGCGCCCACAACTCAGGATCAGCTCCCGGACCCCGGGCAGCTCGTGGGGTTGGAACCTGCGATACCCGGAATCCGGGGACGCTTGAATGAGAGCGCGCAGCGCCACCGCTGCCTCATCTCCCCCGGCTTCACCGTCGACGGACAGCAGCTGAACGACGAACCCCGCTTGCCACTGCGGAAGGGCCTGCATGATCGACTCCCTTCCCGCGGCACGGTTGGGGATGGTGGCCACCACGTCGTTGAGCAGCGCGGTGAGCCACAGCGGCACGCCGTCGGCCTGGCGGTTGACCTCGGTGGCGAGCGCCGCGAGCAACCGGCCGAGACGCACCAACTCCTCCGGAGGATGCGAGGCGCCATAGTAGTTGTGGCGACCCTGGAGCACGTGATCGGGCGTCAGGCCCAACCCCTCCCATGCCTTCCTCGTGGACTCCGCCGCCCACCACCAGGGGTCGAGCCGCGCAGGATTGTGCAGCAACTGCACCAGCTCCGGGTTTGCCGCATGTTCCAGATCCCAGAGCACGCCTGGGTCACTGCCGTCGCGAACGAACGCCACGCAGCGATCGGCCAGCACCCGGGAGTGCGCGACCAAGGGAAGCAGAGCCGCCTGCAGCACCGCCGCGTCATCGGTGCGGGCGGCCACCACGACGGACGGCCGTGACCCCGCGAACAACTTCTTCAGCTTGTCGAATACCAACGCGATTCCTCTCGTTGCCTGACGAGACTAATGGAGCCCTCCGACAATCAGGATCGACGCCGAAAACCGGTCGTGGCAGCGGAGCGAAACGCCGTCGCGGAGGAACATCAAGATCCCACCTTCTCGTGGTAATCGACGTCGAAGGGCCCAAGCGCGGCGACGGCCGCGTAGTCGGCGTAGCACTCGGCCAGCAGCACCGGCGGGACTTCTCTCAGAACCACATCGCGCCGGCCGCGCCGGAAGGACAAGGACTCCGTTGCGCAGGCGACATTCTCCTCGAACAGGGAGGAACCGGTGAGCCCCAGCACCGCCGTAAATCCGGTGGTCGGGAAGGGCTTGACGTACTCGGTGAACCAGGAGAACTCGTCCGGCTCGCCCCGGACGTAGCCACGCTTAGTGGCCGCCCTGCGGAAACGGCGGGTATCGGTCAGATGACCTTGCAGGTCGTCCAAGGCATCGGCATCTTCGTCGAAAACCGGCGGCGTAGCGCTGAGCTGATCGAACAGCGTGACGACGCCATAGTCGGCCAGATGCTTGCGCCAAGCCTGCGCCTCGTTGTCGTCCATCAGCACCCTGTGCACCAACCGCACCTCTGCATCGTCGGCCAACGTCACGGACTCGTCGGACACGTCGATCAGCTCGCCGTCTTCGGTGGGCCGGAATCTGCGCCGACCGGTTTCACCCAGGATCTCCCAGATCAGTCGGCTGGCCAGCTGCGCCATCAACGGATGCCCCAGCATCACCTCTCGCCACACCTGTGCCGACCACGTCCTGCCGGCACACATCGCGTCGTGGAGCCTCCCAGTCTGCGCCGTCAGCACAGCCTTCACCTCCTTGCGTGACGCAACGAGTTGCTTCTTCGCCTCCGCAGCGGCGTCCGCGTCGTCGGAGACTCGCGGAGCGGATAGGGCCTTGATCGGTGTGCCGTCCGGGTCGGAGAGGTCAATGCCGAATCTCGCGTTGACGCGCCCTATGAACTCCCTCGGCCCATAGCTGAGGCGCAACACGGCATCGTCGCCGAAACCAGCGTCAGGGACGGTACGATCGGCCAGCTCGTCGGGTGTCCAGCCACGCTGCTCGGCCAGCCGCTCGACGAACTGTCTCGCTTTGTCCTGCACCGTCCGCTGCCCGAACCGCCGCGAGATCGACAGCAGCAGCTGGAGCGCTGCGAGATCGCCGTTGCCGTACAGCGCCGTCACCAGGGCCTCAACCTGGGCACGCCGCCCGCCATGGTCGCGGATGTACGACTGCACAGCCGCTGCCAGTTCCGCCCCCGGCATCCGTGTGGTCAGCGCCAGGAGGCCTTTGTCTGCGACCGCCGAGCCGAGGTAGGTGGCCTGATGCTCGCGGAACACGCCAGCGATGTGTTCGTCCTTCGGGATGGCGGCTCGTTCCTCCCAGTGGCGCAGGTTCGCCGGATCGATACGCCGGAGTTTGCGCATCTCCTTCAGGTCATCCTGAGCGTCCTGCCACCACTGAAGTCCCAGAACCGCCGCGTGGGCGCGACTGTCTTCCTCAGCGGGGTGAGCGGTGTCGTGGCCAATCCAGGCTCGCAACGCGAACCGCCCGACCTCTTCCGCGTCGCGAGCATCGAGAAGAGAGAGGTAGCGGTCGAACAGCCCGGTTCCATCCGGGTTCTTGACCTTCACAGCCAGCACGAACCACCAGCGAAGCACCGCCGGGTCGACGGCGTCGCCGCTAACCCAGCGCACGGACGGAAGGAGATCGAGATCCAGCCAGGCCAAGGACGCGGGCGGCCTGGCCTTCAGGCCCTTCGCGGCCTCAGCCGCAAGCACCTCTGGAGCGAGGTACACGGAAATGTCGTCACCCAGCACCTCTAGCGCGCTGAGCATCGCGGCTTGCGTCTTCGGGCGTCTCTCTTTGACCAGTGCCGAACGCAGCGGCTCGATTCCCGCCGCGTCGCCCAGCATGGCGAGCCAGCTGGCAGAAGCCGCGCGCACGTCGCTACTGGCATCGGCCAAGCCCGACGCGGCGATCGCGACGGCCTCGGGATGGGGCGCGAGCAGCTGCTGCGCCAGGGGTCGGTTCAGACGCGAGTCGCTCACCGCGATGCGCGCCACCAAAGGCGTGAAAGTCTGCGGCAGGCTGGGGAACCGGGTCAGCACGCGAAGGGCGGCGTTCGTCTCGGCGGCGTCACCCACCAGCCAGCGCTCGAGCACCTGCGGGTTCTCGGCAAACCAAGGCCAAGCTTGCTCGTCGATGTTCGCCATCGCGCGCCGCGCCAGACGATCCTGTGTGACACCCTCCGCGCCGATCTGATCGGCATGCACGCCCGCGCACCGGACGGCGTCCTCCAGCAAGCGTGGATCGGGCGGAAGCCACCGCCGGTCTGCGACATCCAGCAGGTCGGTGTTGTCCGGGTCGTGGCGGGCCAGGCGAAGCAGATGAACGAGGCTGAGCGAGTAGGCGGCGTAACTCACCCAGGAGACGCCGAAGGTCTTCACCAGCTGCGGCACGACCGGCTCACCATTGGCGGCCCGCACCACATCGTCGTAGTCGTCGCGGGTGAGCGTCTCGATCTGGGCCAGTTGCTGCTGCGCCCACGCCTGTTTCCGGTGCCGACGGGCATCGTGTGCTCTGTCTGCAACCGCCTGCCGCAGCTCCTCGATGGCTTCGCTTCCGGCCCGGACCTCTTCCTCGGGCTGGTAGTAGGGGAAGATCCATTCTTCCCTGTCGTCGGCATCAACGGCCTGCTGCCGCCGCGCGAACCATTCGACGATCATGCCGATCTGCGCGCCGCGCGCCAGCGCATCGGACAGTAGCTCCGCCCCGCCAGCGGTGCGCGTCAGCAGTTCCACTAGATCATCGGTGTGCTTGGACGGCGCCGCCACCAGGACGGGGACGACCAGCTGGGAGCGCACGTCATCGGGCAACGTTTCGAACGCCCGGATTGCGGCGAGCCTGGCTTCCCTCACCCCATCCACGGTGAGCGCGACGATCGTCTCAGCCAGGGCACCGGCCAGGCCGGGATCACCTGCCGCGCGCTCCATCAGCCACACCTTGGCCCCCGTATCGAGCTTGGCCGCGTCGGTAGCGGGCAGCCCGCGCGCGGCCAGCAACTCGACGACGCCCGGCAGATCGCTGACCGCGACCCTGCCGTAGCGCAGCTCGCCCGGCTTCTGGACCATCGCGAGCAGCGCGAGCACCTCTGCCTCCTCGCGCGCGTGGCCATCGGCGACGAGCAGTTCCGCGACGAAGGACGCGTCCCACCCGGGAAGGACGCTCGCGAGGGCCGTCGCGTCGGAGACATAATCGGGGTCTCCCCCGCTAACGAAGAACATCGGAGCATCGGGTGACGGGTCCGACGGTGGGTTCTTCAGGTGCTCCTCGACGGGGTGGGGATTCAGCGCAGTGTCTACCACGTCGTCGAGCAGCATCATCAGCCACGCCGGCACCCCAGGAACCCGACGCTCGACGCCGCCGACCAGGACAGGGAGCAGCCGGGCGAACCGCATCAGTTCCTCGGGCGACGGCCGCGACGCATAGTAGCGGTGCCGCAGCCGGGTGGGCTCGCGGACAATCACCCCGGCTTGCTGCAATGCCTCATCCAGCGCATCAAACCGCTGCCACCACTCCTCCACCTCACCGCAGCGCCGCTGCCGAGCCCGCGATGGAGGAGGCCCCGAGAGAGCGGTCACGTCTCGCAACGCCGACGCCTCGCCGTCGCGCACATAGCCGACACACGCTTGCCCCATCGCCTCCGACTGCCCGACCGCCGAGCGGAGTACCGCGCGCAGCAGGAGCTCGCTCAGCTCTTGTTCGATGCTCGTCACGGGTGCAGCCTCTCGTGGTAGTCGCGATGGAAGGCGCCGAGTGCGGCGACGGCCGCATAGTCGGCGTAGCACTCGGCCAGCAGCACCGGCGGCACGTCCTTGAGCGGCACCTGACGATGCCCTCGCTGGAAGAACAACGACTCCGTCGCGCACGGGATGTTGTCTTCAGGAAGGTAAGACCCGGTGAACTCCAGCACGGCGGTGAGCCCCAGACCGGAGAAGCCCTTGGTGTATTCGGTGAACCAGCCCGCGTCTTGGGCGCCGCCCCGCACGTAACCACGCTTGGTGACCACGCCACGGAAGCTGAAGCTGTCGGTCATGTGCCCCTTCAGATCATCCAACGCGACGGCCCCCTCGGCGTGTGCGGGCACCGTGGCGCTGAGCTGATCGAACAGCGCGACGACGCCGTAGTCGGCCAGATGTTCGCGCCAGGCGCGCGCCTCATCGTCGCCCATCAGCACCCTGTGCGCCAGCCGTATCTCCGCGTCGTCGGCCAGCGTCAGCGGCTCGTCGGACAGATCGACCAGCGCGCCGTCCTCCGTCGGGCGGAACCGACGCTCACCAGTGGCGCTCGCTTCGGTCCAGATCAGCCGGGTGACCAGCTGCGCCATCAACGGATGCCACATCAGGAACTCCCGCCACACCGGCACCGGCCACGGGCGGCCGCCGCACATCGCGTCGTACAGCCGCGCGGCCTGCAGCGTGAGCACCACCTTCAGCTCCTTACGGGAGGCGGTGAGCTGCTTCTTCGCCTCAGCTGCGGCCTCCTCGTCATCGGAGAGCCGAGGCTTTGGCAGCGCCTTGATGGGCTTGCCATCCGGGTCTGCCACATCGATTCCGAAGGCCGTGTTCACCCGCCCAAGGAACTCCCGCTCCCCATAGCTGAGGCGCAACAAGCCGTCATCGTCGAACGCCGCCGTCGGAATGGTGCGATCGGCCAGTTCATCGGACGTCCAGCCCCGCTGCTCAGCAAGCCGCTCCACCAACTCCTTGGCCTTGGCTTGCACCGTCGCCTGTCTAAACCGGCGCGAGATGGACAGCAGTACCTGTATGGCCGCAGGATCGCCGTTGGCGAAAAGCGCGTGCACCAGTGCCTCCACCTGGGCGCGCCGCCCACCATGGAGGCGGATGTAGGACTGCACCGACGAGGCCAGCCCCAAACCGGGCATCCGTGTGGTGAGCGCGAGCAAGCCCTTGTCAGCGATGGCCGAACCCATGTAAATGGCCTGGTCCTCCCGGAAGGCGTCCGCGATGAAGGCCTCCACAGGACGTGCCGCCTGCTCCTCGGCGTAGCGTAGCCAGTCGGCTTCGATCTTGCGTTGCCGCCTCAGCCGCTTCACCAGAGCCTGCGCTGCATTCCACTCCCCCTCTCCCGTCGCCTCGGCATGCGCGCGGCTGTCTGCCTCATCGGGATGCCGAGTGTCCTGCGCGATCCACCAGCGCAGAGCGAAGCGCCCCACCTCAGCGGCATCGTCGGGATGCAGCAGCGAGAGGTAGCGGTCGAGCAGCCCCGACCCGTCGGGGTTCTTCAGCTTCACCGCCAACACCACCCACCAGCGCAGCAGCGCGGGGGCAGCGACGGAGCCATCGGCCCACCGCACTGTGGGCAGCAGATCGAGATCGAGCCAGTCCATCGACGCCGGCGGTTTCACTTTCAGGGCCTTGGCCGCATCTGCTTCCAGCACGGCGGGAGCGAGATGCACCGCGATGTCGTCGCCCAGCATCTCGAGCGCCGTGAGCATCGCAGCCCGCACGTCCTCGCGCCGTTCCTTGCCCAGTGCCCCGCGCAGCAACTCGACGCCGTCGACCATTTCCTGCGCCGCGATCCAGCCGGCCGCAGCCGCCCGGATCTCACCCTTGCCGTCGGCCAGCCCTTGCGCGGCCAGCGCTTGCGCCGAGGGATGCCCGGCCAACGCGGCTTGGGCGCGCGGGCGGTTGGTGCGCGACTCACTGAGCGCCAGCTTCGCCACCTTCGGCAGCACTCGGCCTGGCAGCTGCGGGAAGTGGGCGAGTACCTCCAGCATCTGACCGGCCTTTTCCGCGTCGGCCTCCAGCCATCGCTCCACCAGATCGGGGCGTCCCGCAAACCATGGCCAGGCTTTGTCTCCGGGGATCCGCACTCCAAGGCCCGCCAGGTCGTTGTCCGAAATGCCATCGCGGCCGATCTGCTCGGAATGCACCCCCGCGCGACGCACGGCGTCCTCCACTGCTCTCAGGTCTAGGGCATCGTCGTCCTCCAGGAAGTCGAGCGCCCCGGCCAGATAATACGGACGCTCAGCTCTGGACAACCGCAGCAGATGGATCAGGTTCAGCGACGGCATGCTGCGGCTCAGCCACCACAGGTTGTAGGTGTTGAGCAGAGACACCCTGCCATGAGAGCCATTAGCGACGGCGATCACCTGGTCGAGGTGGTCCTGCCGCACCCGCCCCATCTCCTGCAGTACAGCCCGCAATGGCTCGACGTCGCTCCGGGTGAGCTCCAGCTCGGGAACTGGGGTGAACGGCGGCACGACCAGGGGCTCGTCGGGCTGCTCAGCCGCGATGGCATGCTGGCGCCCGCCAACCTTCGCGACGAGTGAGGTGATTTTGGCGCCATTCTTGACGGCCTCGTCCAGCAGTTTCATGCCCTGAGAGTCTTGCCCCAGCAGATCCACCAGATCCGCCGCGCGGGAGGCAGGCGCCTTCGCGAGCACCGGGCGGATCGCTGCCGCCCGTGTGGCCTCAGGCAGGGTCTTCAACACGCGCAAGGCCGCCGTGCGCGGCCCCTTGGCCGACTCGACGGTGAAAGCCGCCACCACGTCGGTCAGCGCGACGGCCACTGCCTGGTCTCGTGTTGCGCGCTCCATCAGCCAGGTCTTGGCCTTGGCAGTGAGCACGCCAGCCTCCTTCACCGCGAGGCCACGATCGGCCAAGAGCACATCCACCCCGGGAAGATCGCTGGAATCGATCTCGTCGTAGGTCTCCCTGAGCGGCTTTTGGATCATGGCAGCCAACGCCAGGGCTTCCGCCTCTTCGCGTGGGTGCCCGTCCGTCATCAGGAGGTCCACGACGAACCCGGCATTCCAGCGAGGCAGCGTCTTAGCCAGCCGACTGACGGTGTGAACGCTGTGCGGAAGGGTGCCCATCAGATCGTTCAGCAGCGCCGTCAGCCACACCGGAACGCCGGGCACC
This sequence comes from Tessaracoccus caeni, assembly GCF_029211185.1. Taxonomy (GTDB): domain Bacteria; phylum Actinomycetota; class Actinomycetes; order Propionibacteriales; family Propionibacteriaceae; genus Arachnia; species Arachnia caeni. The sequence goes on along the minus strand of NZ_JARGDO010000011.1, from coordinate 108,147 downwards.
TGGCGCTCGACGTCATGGGCGACGGCGGTGAGCACGTGGGCGAAGCGCACCAGTTGCTCCGGTTTCGCCGCCGACAAGTAGTACCGATGGCGCCCCCGGGGCACAGCCTCGGGCGTCAGCCCCACCGAACGCAGCGCCTTCTCCGTCGCCTCCTGGGGATGCCACCAGCCCTGGAGCGACGCCGGATGACCCATTAGGTCGAACAGCCCCTGGCCTTGGGCCCGCTCCAGTTCCAGCAGCACAGCTGCCTCACTGCCATCGTGAACGTAAGCGACGCAGCGCTCCGACAGGGCCGCCGACGGCGCTGCTAGCGGACGTAGGGCGCGAACCAACGGCCCACTCGGCTTCTCGGCAGAGCCCACCACCAGCTTCTTCAGCAATTCGAATGGCAACGTCGCTCCTCTCGTCGTCAACCGAGACTAACGGAGCCCTCCGACAACCGGCTGATGCCCGGGAGATCCCAGGCAGTGGCCGATTTTCGGCATCAGACACCGCAAAATCGGCCATTGGCCGATTTTCCGGGATTGAGGTGGTCGGGAAGTTGGAGAGATCGGGAAGTCGAGTGGCTAGGAGGCGGGGCGTCGAGGGAATGCGACGGCGAGGCGGGCTCAGTCCCAGCGCGACTCCGGCTGCTGCGGCATGCCGTTCATCACGGCGGCGAGCCGGCGCGGCAGGTCCGCGGAGAAGACCTCTTCCAAGGAGATCTTGCGACCGCTCGCGTCATGCAGCGGGATGCGCCAGTTGGGGTACTCCTGGTCGGTGCCCGGCATGTTCTGCGTGGCCTTCTCGCCGACGGCGTCCGCCAGCGAGGCCAACAGGATCCGCGACGGGGTGGCCAGCAGGTAGCGATGCAGCGCCAGCATCACCTCGATGTGGTCGTCGGCCCGCTCTGGCTTGAGCACCCCGTAGCTGATCAGCTGATCGATCCACGCCTGCTGTTCGGCGCGCGCCGCCGTCAGCTCCTCCTCCAGCGGCTCGGTGAGCAGGCCGAGTCGCTCGCGAAGGTAGACGTGCTCCCCCGCCAGGTAGCCCAGCGTCGGGGGCAGATCGTGGGTGGTCACCGAGGCCATGCACAGCTCGCGCCACCAGCGGGCGTCGAGCGGCTCGTCCTGCATGCCGGACTCGAACCACAGCACCGAGGTGCCCAGCAGGCCACGGCGCGCCAGGTAGGTGCGCACCCACGGCTCGACGGTGCCAAGATCCTCGCCGATCACCAGCGCCTGGGCGCGCGAGGCCTCCAAAGCGAGGATGCCGACGAGGGCCTCGTGGTTGTAGCGCACATAGGTGCCCTGCGTCGGGCCGAGGCCCTGCGGCACCCACCACAGGCGGAACAACCCGATGACATGGTCGATGCGCACGCCGCCCGAGCGACGCAGCGCCGCGGACACCATGGCCCGGAACGGCGCGTAGGCCAGCGCCTCCAGCCGGTCGGGACGCCACGGCGGCTGCCCCCAGTCCTGCCCGTGCTGGTTGTAGGCGTCCGGCGGGGCGCCGACGTTGATGCCCTTGGCGTAGACGTCCGACATCATCCAGGTCTCGGCGCTCACCTCGGAGACGCCGACGGCGAGGTCGGTGATGATGCCGATGTCCATGCCGACGTCGGCCGAGATCTTCTGCGCGGAGCTCACCTGGAGCTGCGCGATCCACTGCAGCCAGCAGTAGAAGGCCACGTCCTCGGTGTGCTCCTGGGCGAAGACATCCACCTCCGGACCGCCCGGCTGGCGGTACTCCTCCGGCCACTCCTTCCAGTTGGGCCCGAAGTGCAGCGACAGCACCGACCAGATCGCGAAGTTGCGCAGGCCGTCGCCCTCACGGCGCTGGAAGTCGGAGAAGGCGAGCAGCCGGGCGGGACGAAGCCCCTGGTCGAAGATGATCCGCAGCGCCTCGAGCTTCAGCGGCCACACGGCGTCGCGATCGATCGCATCGGCGCGCCCGATCTTGCGCGCTTGCTTGCGCAGTTCGTGCACGCGTCGGCGCGCGCTCATGCCCAGGTCGCGGTACTCGTCGATCGACTCCGGGCGGATGTAGATGGGGTTGATGAACCGGCGGCTGGCGGGAAGATACGGGGACGGCACCAGCGGCGGCTCCACCCCGGTGGCGTGCAGCGGGTTGATCAGCACGTAATCAGCAAACTGCTTGGTGCCGGACCAGGTGATCAGGTCGCCGAGATCGCCGAGGTCGCCGATGCCCCAGGAGTGCTTGGACGTGACCGAATACAGCTGGGTGTTGTAACCCCACACCCGCTTTCCGCGCAGCCGCGGCGGCAAGCCGACATAGGTGGGCGTGACGATCAGCGACGCCGTCTCGGTGCCGCGCTCGGTGGTGGCGATGAGACGGTGGTAGCCCACCGGCAGATCCTCGCCCAGCCAGAAGGTGGCCTCGCCCAGCCACACGCCGTCGACCTCACGATCGGACTCCCAGTTCTCCGACTGCCACGCGGGGCGGAACTGGCCGTTCTCCAACTGCACCTGAACAGTGACCGAGGTGCCGGCGGGCACGTGCACGACGACGTGGATGCCCTGCCCCTCCTCTGCGACGGTGCACGGCGGCAGAGTCTGGCGCCAGCGCTTGCGATCCGACGCGGCCAGGGCGTCCCAGCAGGCCTGATCCGAGGTGGCGTCGATGTCCATCGCGGCAAGGACGGCGATGATCGTCTCCGCGGAGATCCTGCGGTGGCGCCCCTTCCAATCCCAGAACTCGCGGGCGATGCCGTAGCGATCCGCGAGCTCCGACAACGCCTGGTTCGGATCGGTCATGCTCCTGCTTTCCTCTCAGAGATCCCGCAGACAGCCGGCACCTCTCTTGTTAGCGCTCGTAGACGACGACCTTGGCCACCATGTCGTGCAAGGCCTGCCGACGCTGCGTGAAGGCCGCGAAGATCAGGTCCAGGATGCCGAGGAAGAACCCCAGCGCCACCAAGAAGCCGGAGAAAAGCCCTCGCACGATGGCCGTCGCCCAGCCGATCTTAGCCAGGCTCTCGTCGCCCGCTCTAGCGACGCTCAGTTTCAGTACGCGTTCGCCCAAGGTGGCGCCGATGAGCCCATTGGTGAGGACGCGATAGGCCACGTGAACCAGGCTGATCGCCCCGAGCATCAGGAAGTAGTCGGCCCACAGCGACTCCGGGGCGGCCGGGAACTCTGCGGCCGGATTCTGCATCGCCGCCACGAGTCGTCCCAGGTAGATCTCGAGTCCTTGGGTGACCCGCGCGCTCAAGGAACTGGTCAGCACCGTCGCCAGCGCCAGCGTCAACAGGTAGTCGAGCGCCCAGGCCCCGATCCGCTTGCCGAAGCCGGCCAGCGGACGACCGCCTTGCCCGGGAACGAGACGCCGACCGGCAGGCACCTGGTACTGGGGGTTGACCGGGCCGTGCTGCGGGCCATAGGCCGGAGGCGTCTGGGGCCGCGGCGTCTGCTGGGCGATGAACGACGGCGAGGCGCCCTCCTGCGGTGCGGGCGCCGGTGCCGGCGCAGGCTGGGCGTCCCGAGTGGCCTGGGACCAGGCTGCACCGTCCCAGAACCGCTCTCCTCCCGATCCTGCAGGGTCGGGATACCATCCGGCCGGGGGCTGCGCCGCGTTATAGCTCATACCTACATCGTGCCATGAGCGCGGCAACGTCCTGCAAATCACCCCGATCACCCCGACTTGCAGACCTATATACCCCTGGGGGTATATTTCGGGCATGCGAGTTGTGATTATCGGAGGGGTGGCCGGCGGGATGAGCGCGGCCACGAGGCTGCGACGGCTGGACGAGCACGCGGAGATCGTCGTCCTGGAGCAGAGCGGGTATGTCTCGTTCGCCAACTGCGGGCTGCCTTACCACGTCGGCGGCGTGATCGAAGAGCGCTCCGCCCTGCTGCTGCAGACACCCGAGTCGCTGGGATCGCGCTTCCGGATCGACGTGCGCGTCAACACCGAGGCGACGACGATCGACCGCGACGCCAAGACCGTCTCCGTCCGGCACACCCTGACCGGCGAGACCGGCACCCTGTCCTACGACGCCCTCATCCTCTCGCCCGGGGCGCGCCCCGTCCGTCCGCCGATTCCCGGCATCGAGCGCGCTCTCTCGCTGCGCACCGTCGAAGACACCGACCGCATCGTCGCAGCCGCCGCCGGGGCCCGCAGCGCCGTGGTGATCGGGGGCGGGTTCATCGGCATCGAGATGGCCGAGAACCTCGTCTCGCTGGGGATGACGGTGTCACTGGTGGAGGCGCTCGACCAGGTGATGGCTCCCCTCGATCCCGAGATGGTGCAACCGGTGCACGACGCGTTGCGAGCGCACGGCGTCGACCTTCATCTCGGCAGCGCCGTCACCGCGATCGGCGACGACACCGTCGTGCTCGCCGAGGGCACGCGGTTGCCGGCCGAGCTGGTCATCGCCGCCATCGGCGTGCGTCCCCAGGACACTCTGGCGGTCGACGCCGGGCTGGACGTGCACGAGCGCGGCGGCATCCTCGTCGACGAGGTCAATCGCACCTCCGACCCCCACATCTACGCCGTCGGCGACGCCGTCATCAAGCGCGACGCCCTGGACGGCGGCCAGGTGGCGGTGCCCCTGGCCAACACGGCCAACCTTCAGGGGCGCCGGGCGGCCGATCACATCGCGCTGGGCGTTGGCACCGGGCGAGCCGTGCTGGGAACGGCGATCGTCGGTGTCTTCGGCCTGCAAGTGGCCGCCACGGGATGGAATGAGAAGCGCCTGCGCGCGGCCGGCCGCCCCTACCGCGCCATCCACACCCATCCGGCCAACCATGCCGGCTACTACCCCGGTGCTGCCGGCATGTCCCTGAAGCTGCTGGTCGACCCCGACACCGACCGGATCCTCGGCGCCCAAGGCGTCGGCGGGAACGGCGTCGACAAGCGCATCGACGTGATCGCCAGCGCCATCACGGGCGGCATCACGGCCAGCGGGCTGGCGGAACTGGAACTCGCCTATGCGCCGCAGTTCGGCTCAGCGAAGGATCCGGTGAACATGCTGGGCTTCGTCGCCGAGAACCTGCGCTCCGGGGTGAGCGCCTCGATCCAGTGGCATGAGCTGGCCGACGCGATGGCCGATGGCGCAGCTCTGATCGACGTGCGCACCCCGCAGGAGTTCGAGGCGGGCGCCATCCACGGGGCCATCAACATCCCGCTCGACGACCTTCGCGATCGGCTGGACGAACTCCCCGACGGCGACCTGATCGTGCACTGCGCGGTCGGCGTGCGGGGCCACACGGCGCTGCGCCTGCTGGCAGGCCACGGCCACACGGCTCGCAACCTCGACGGTGGCTACACCACCTGGAAGGCCGGCACCTCGCGCTGACGAGCGGCGCCGTCGGCTACGAGGAGGACAAAGAGGAGTGCAGCGGCCAGCCGTCGTCGATATCGGCGAAGCTGCTCGTCTTGCCCTCTCGCTGCACCCACTCCCGGAAGCCGCGCTGATCCTCCGCGCGCCACGAGCGCTGGAGGTCGAACAGCTCGCCGGGCGCGAGACCCGAGAGGGTCGGCTCCGAGGTCAGGATCGCCCGTGCGAGCAGGCTGGCGCCGACGGCGTCCGAGGTCGCGTCGTGCGCCTCGACGAAGTCGACCCCGTATCGCTCGCAGAGGTCCGGCAGCCGGTACTTTCGTCCCTTCACGAAGGAACGGCTCGCCATGTCGAGTCCCCGGACCAGCACCATGGGGTCGATGAGCGTGTGCCATCCCTGCGCGGGGAACAGGGACGAGATGGTGGGCAGGCGGTGGCGAGCCAGTTCGCTTTCGAGCAACGAGAGATCGTAGGCCGCGTTGAACACGACGAGCGGATAGCCGGAGGACAGCACCTTCCACACGACGCGTGCGATGTCGCGGAGGGTGCCGGCCGGTTCGGTGCCGTGCTCGCGCGCGTACGCGGTCGTGATGCCGTGCACCTCCGTCGCCCGCGGAGGGATCTCGATTCCGGGGTCGATGAGCCACGACCGAGAGTCGACGTGACGCCCGGCCTCCACCTTGACCATCGTCGCGGTGACGATGCGGTCGCTGTGGACGTCGGTGCCCGTCGTCTCGCAGTCGAACCCGTAGATCGTGCGCTGTTCCCAGGTCATCGCAGGAAGATCACGCGAGAGAGAGGAACATCTTCTCCATGGCCTGCATATCGGGGCCTTCGGGATTGTCGCTGGCGACGCACTGCCGCAGGCCGACGGCGATCGTGGCGAAGCCCGCCCGGTCCACCGCCTTCGACACCGCAGCCAGCTGCGCGACGATGTCCTGGCACTCGCGTCCGTCCTCGATCATCTTGATGATGCCGCCGAGTTGACCCTGGGCGCGCTTGAGCCGCTTGACCACCGCCACCATTTCCTGGCTGTCCAACTGCACCTGGGTCTCCGATCCCTAGCCGGTATACCCCGCATGGTATATCACGTACCAAGGTGGCCATTCCGAGGTTCCGCGCCTACCCGCGCCCGCTCTCTCCCCGCAGCTCGTTCGGGATGAAGCCGATCCGGCGGCTGATCAGGATCGCGCACAGCCCCACCACCAGGATCGAGCCCAGCGAGACGGTGTAGGCCAACGACTTGGGCTCCGCGAGCAGCAGCGCGGTGTAGATGCTGCCCGAGACGGCCGTGATGACGGAGTTGCCCACCGACTCGGCCACCTGCATCGACGACTGGTTGCGTCCCTGCTCGAACTGGCTGGACAAGCTCATCACGGCGACCGCGGTGCTGGGCATCGTTAACCCCATGCCCACGCCGGCGACGATCCAGCCGAGCAGGCCGGGCACCAGCGGAATCTGCGGGAACGACGCGAAGGTCACCAGCCAGGCGATGCCGGTTGCTGAGAGCACCGAGCCGATGGTGACGAAGGTGTTGCGCGACCAAGACACCCAGCGCTGCGACTGAAGCCAGGAGCCCGTCGTCCAGCCGACGCTGCCGACGGTCAGCGCGAGTCCCACCTCGAACGGCTCGTAGCCGCGCAGATCCTGCAGGGTGACCAGCAGGATGGTCTCGGCCGCGAAGAAGGCGCCTGCCTGCAGGGAACGGCTGAGCACCACGCTCGGCAGCCCCGGTCCGAAGCCGCGCGTCGCGGGGGCGAGGATGCGAGGCAGTCCCCACCCCAGCAGCACGAGGCCGAGCACCGCGGAGGCCACCGACCACACACCGAGCCCCTGACCGGCCAGCAGGATGAACGACGGCGCGAAGGTGACGGCCAAGGTCGGCCACAGGCTCACGTTCGCCACCTCGGCGTCCGGCGTGAACCTCGCCTGCACCTGACGGAGGCCGGGCAGCGTGATCAGGAACGCCACGGCCACGAGAGGCAGCATGGCGGCGAACACCAGGCGCCAGTCGTAGTGGGTCAGCCACGCCGCGAAGGGAGGCCCGACGAACGCCGGCAGCAGCCAGCAGAACGACACCAACGCCATGGTGCGCGGCCGATCGGCGGGAGGGAAGCCGTGCGCGACGGTGACCATCAGGCTGAGATTCAGCGCCCCCGCGCCGATGCCCTGGACCGCACGCGCCGCCAGCACCACCCACACCGACGGGGCCATCCAGCCGAGCACCAAGCCCAGCACGAAGGCGGCGAAACCGAAGTACAGCGGCAGCGCGGGGCCCTTACGGTCGGCCAGCCGCCCGGCGAAGATGGTGGAGATCAACATGCCGGAGACCATCGTCGTGAAGGCCCACGGGTAGAGATGGGAAGCATCGAACGACGCCATCACCGTCGGCAGCGCCGTGGCCAGCCCGATCGTCTGGAAGGCGATCGCGAAGACCGACAGCATGATGCCGACGACCAGCGCCAGGCGCCCAGGAGCAGGCGCCCCTTCCTTGACCGTCATGGATTCTCCTGATGAGTGAGTAGGTGATGAGTAAAGTTGTGGCCATGACTGAGCTGGCCCCCGGATCGCAGACCGTACTCGACGAGCGCACCCAGGACTTCGAGGACGGCGACCAAGACCGCTTCTCGCACTACGTCTCCAAGGCCAAGCTGACCAAGGCCCAGGTCACCGGAACCCCGGTGGTGGCGTTGTGCGGGAAGGTGTGGGTGCCCACCAAGAACCCGGAGAAGTACCCCGTGTGCCCGGCCTGCAAGGAGATCTGGGCCTCCTTGAAAGGCTAATCGCTCTTTGAGGTGCGAGCGAAGCGAGCCTCGACCATCAAGACAGCGCGGAGCACCTTTTCCACGCTCTTTGAGGTGCGAGCGAAGCGAGCCTCGAAAAGAGCCGGCGCGACCCGTGGCAGAGACTGCTTGTCGGCCGCCAGCCAGGTCGCTTCGAGGCGACTCCGTCGCACCTCAACGACCGTACATCTCGGGCCTCCTTGAAAGGCTAATCGCTCTTTGAGGTGCGAGCGAAGCGAGCCTCGAAGAGCGTCATCGTCAGGCTCCCTGAAGGGCTGATCCCTCGGATCAGTAGCGATATGTGTCGGGCTTGAACGGGCCTTCGACGGGCACGCCGAGATAGTCGGCCTGTTCCTGCGTCAGCGTGCTGAGCTCGACGCCCAGAGCGTCGAGGTGCAGCCGGGCCACCTCTTCGTCCAGGTGTTTGGGCAGCACGTAGACGCCCACCGGGTACTCGTCGGTACGAGTGAACAACTCGATCTGACCCAGTACCTGGTTGGTGAACGAGTTGCTCATCACGAACGACGGGTGACCCGTCGCGTTGCCGAGGTTGAGCAGCCGACCCTCCGACAGGATCAGCACGCTGTGCCCGTCGTCGAAACGCCATTCGTGCACCTGCGGCTTGATCTCGATCTTGGTGACGTCAGTGCGCTTCTCGAGACCGGCCATGTCGATCTCGTTGTCGAAGTGGCCGATGTTTCCGACGATCGCCTGGTGCGTCATCCGCGCGATCTGCTCGGCGGTGATCACGTTCAGGCAGCCGGTGGCGGTGACGAAGATGTCGGCGGTCTCGACCACCGAGTCCAGCGTCGCCACCTGGTAGCCGTCCATCGCCGCCTGCAGGGCACAGATGGGGTCGACCTCGGTGACGATGACGCGCGCGCCCTGGCCGCGCAGCGACTCCGCACACCCCTTGCCCACGTCGCCGTAGCCGCACACCACGGCCACCTTGCCGCCGATCAGCACATCGGTGGCGCGGTTGATGCCGTCGATCAACGAGTGCCGGCAGCCGTACTTGTTGTCGAACTTCGACTTGGTCACCGAGTCGTTGACGTTGATCGCCGGGAATAGCAGGGTGCCGCGCTTGGCCATGTCGTAAAGGCGGTGCACACCGGTGGTGGTCTCCTCGGTGACGCCCTTGACGCTGGCCGCCAGCGCCGCCCAGTCGGCGCGCCCCTGCTCCTCACGCAGGGCCTCCAGGATCACCCGGTACTCGTGCGAGTCGGTCTCCGAGGGCTCCGGCACGACGCCGGTCTTCTGGAACTCGACGCCCAGGTGCACCAGCAGGGTGGCGTCGCCGCCGTCGTCGAGGATCATGTTGGGCTGCTGACCGTCGGGCCAGGCCAGGATCTGACGGGTGCACCACCAGTACTCCTCCAGCGTCTCGCCCTTCCAGGCGAACACCGGAACGCCTTGCGGATCCTCCGGGGTGCCGTTCGGGCCCACCGCGATGGCGGCGGCAGCGTGGTCCTGGGTGGAGAAGATGTTGCACGACGCCCAGCGCACCTCGGCACCCAGAGCGACGAGGGTCTCGATCAGCACCGCGGTCTGGATGGTCATGTGCAGCGAGCCCGCGATCCGTGCGCCGGCCAGCGGCTTGGAGTCGCCGTAACGCGCGCGCATCGCCATCAAGCCCGGCATCTCATGCTCGGCGAGGGTCATCTCCTTGCGCCCGAAGTCGGCAAGGGACAGGTCAGCTACGCGAAAATCCACCCGCTCACTCTAGCCCGTTCCTCCAGAGCCGCCGATTCCGAGGGCGCTGAGATTTTTCGACCGTAACTGCCTCTTATTGGCACAGCTCGGCCGATAAGAGGCAGTTACGGTCGAAAATCTCAGGAGCGCGAGTATGACGCCAGGTGGGCGAGCGCCAGGTCGTAGCCGCCGACGCCGCAGCCGACGATGATGCCGGCGGCCTTGGCCGACAGCACGCTGTGCGCGCGGAACGATTCGCGGGCGTGCACGTTGGAGATGTGCACCTCGACGTAGGCGCTCACCAGGGCGGCGGCGTCGGCGATGGCGTAGGAGTAGTGCGTCCAGGCGCCGGCGTTGATCACGACGCGGGCGTCCGTGTCGGCGGCCTCATGCAGCCAGGTAATCATCTCGCCCTCGTGCTCCGTCTGGCGCACCTCGACATCGAGGCCCATCCCCCGCCCGGTCTCCACCAGGTGCTCGGCGAGCATGGCGTAGGTGGTGCCGCCATACACCTCGGGCTGGCGGGTGCCGAGGCGCCCGAGGTTGGGGCCGTTCAGGACCAAGACCTTGTTACTCACAGCGCCTCCTCGACGGGGGTCAGGGCGATCTCCAGGTAGGCGGCGGCGTACAGGCCGCGCTGCAGCAGCGTGACGTAGCTCTCCACGTCGCTGCTCTCGAACTCGCGATCACCCGAAGAGATCCGCACGATCCGGACGTCGACGGCATCCGCGAGGCGGGCCAAGCGGTCGGCGGTGCCGACGAGCTGCGCGGGCAGCTTGTCTTCGTCCAGCAGGACGAGCACCGGTTCCAGTTGGTCGGACTCGCCGGGATCCGCGAAGAGATCCTTGGGCGTGACGGCCCTCAACAGGGTGTCCAGTTCGCCGTCGTCGGCCGCCAGCGCGGGCACTCCGGAGGCGCGGCGGATGGCCTCCGCGATCCGTCGCGACGCTCGTCCGGCCAGGGTGGTGCCACCCCAGATCAGAGGCAACCGCTCGGCGAGACCGAGAGCCAGGTCCTTACCGGGGTTGACCGACAGGTCGGCGGTTGGCGAGCAGATCTCGGCGACGAGGTCGGCGGCGTCGGCCACATGCTCCGGACGCACCACCGGCCCCAGCCCCAGATCCCCGAGCATGGCCAGCACGGCGATCGCCGCGGCCATGGGGTCGCCGTCGGTGGTTGGCAGCAAGGTGGTGGTCGACGACGAGGTGGCGCGCGCCAGCTCGGACGACTCGGGCGCCGCGACGATCATCGTCGCACCACGACGAACCGCCTCCGCCGCGCATTGCACGACCCAGGCCGAGCTCTGCCGGTGACCGAGCACGACCACCAGGTCCAGCGGCCCCACCCACGCGGGCAGGCCGGGCCCGGGCCAGGCCATGAACGGCACCGGACACGACGGTTCCAGCACCGCTCTGACCAGCCGGGCCTCGCTGCCGATCACCAACACACCCCGCGGACGATCGGCGCGAGACAGCGCACCCACCGGCTCGGTGAGCATCGCCCGGCGGATGCGTGCGCCGGCGCCCGCGAGCCAGCGCAGCCGCTCGTTGTCGATGAGACGCGGATCCTCCAGGCGCGAGTCGTCGCAGACGAGGCGGCTCATAGCGTGCTGCGTGCCTGGTCGATCAGGAGAACGGGGATGTTGTCTCGCACCGGGTAGGCCAAGCCGCAGATCTGGCTGGTGCAGATCAGCTCGGAGGTGTCGTAGTCCACCGCGAACTTCGCGTGGCAGGACGGGCAGGCCAGCAGCGCCAGCAGCTCCGGCGAAAGGTCCATCTCGGTATCGGCCATCTTCTTGGGTCCTCCTGGTCTAGCCGCGCACCAGCGCGAGCACTTCGTCACGCAACGCCGCCATCTGGTCGGCGGTGCGTGCCTCTACGTTAAGCCTCAACAGCGGCTCGGTGTTGCTGGGCCGGAGATTCAGCCACCAGCCCTCGTCCCGCGCCGCGACGGTCAGCCCGTCGGTCCAGTCCGCGGCGCCGCGTCCCTCGAAGGCGACGGCCACCCTCTCCTGGCAGACCCGGGCATCGTCGACGGTCGAGTTCAGCTCACCGGAGCGCGCGTAGCCGTCGTAGCGGGAGGCCAGCAGCGACAACGGGCCGTCGCTGGCCCGCAGCATCTCTATGACGTGCAGCGCGGCGAGCATGCCCGTGTCTGCCGACCAGAAGTCGCGGAAGTAGTAGTGCGCCGAGTGCTCGCCGCCGAAGATGCCGTCATGCTCGGCCATCAGGCCCTTGACGTAGGTGTGCCCCACCTTGGAGCGCACCAGTTCACCGTGACCCGCCACCGCCTCAGCCACACACAAGGAGGTGATGGTGTTGATCACGACGGTGCCGCCCGGCTCGCGCTCGAGCTCTTGGGTGGCGATCAGCGCGGTGACCACAGATGGGTCGACGCACTCCCCTCGCTCGTCGATGATGAAGCAGCGATCGGCGTCGCCGTCGAAGACCAGGCCCAGATCGGCGCCGTGCTCCACGACGGCGCGCTGCGCGTCCACCAGGTTCTCGGGCTCCAGCGGGTTGGCCGGGTGGTTCGGGAAGGTGCCGTCCAGGTCCATGTAGAGGCCAACGATCTCGAGCTTGCGGCCCTCAAGCACCGCGGCGGCGGTGTGCCCCGCCATGCCGTTGCCGGCGTCGATGACGACCTTCAGCGCGCGGTCGCCCCGCACGGGCGTGAGTCCTCGCAGCTTGTCGGCATAGGCCTGCAACGAGTCCGCCTCGCGGTAGCCGCCGACGACCTCGTCGCCGAGCTCGATCGTGACTGCCCGGTCGCGCAGTCGCGCGGTGAAGTCTGTGTCCACCGGCTTCGCCTGCGGGAGGCAGAACTTGGCGCCGTTGTAGTCGGCTGGATTGTGGCTGGCGGTGAACTGCACGCCGTGCCGGTCCAGCCAGCCCGATGCGAACCACAGCTGATCGGTGCTGGTCAGGCCGACATCGATCACCGAGCAGCCGGCGCGACGAGCGCCATCGGCGAACGCGAGGGACAGCTCGCGCCCCATCTGCCGCATGTCGCGACCCAGAACCAGTTCGGTGGCGCCGGTGAGATCGACGAAGGCCGCTCCGAGCAGGCGCGCCCCCTCGATATCCCATTCCGGGGCGGGGCCAGCGACGATGCCCCGGATGTCGTTGGCCTTGAAGATCACGGGCTGCAGCATGAGGGACAGCTTAGTCCCGGCGAGACGGGGGCGATGACGCCCCTACTCGTCCCTACTCGTCGACGACGAGGCGCAGGTGGCCGGCCCGTACCCCGTCCTGCACGGGAGGCTCGGGATGCACCGGTTCCGGCGGGGCCGCGTCGTGACGCAGGCCGATCTCGCGCACGGCGTTGGCCAGCGCGAGCAGCTCGTCATCGTCCACTTCGTCACGCCGCACCTGGTCGCGCGGCAGGCGAATGACCTCCCAGCCGCGAGGCACGCTGGTGGATTCCGCATGACGGGCGCACAGATCATAGGCTCCGGGCTCCGGCTGCGTGGCCAGCGAGCCCAGCACGGCCGTCGACTCGGAGTAGTCGAAGGTCAGCGTCGCCACGGCGGGCGCGAGACAGGTCGTCCGGCAACATCTACGCACGGCAGGAGACTAGCCCAGGCCACCGACAGTGCCCAGGATTTGGCCGGGCGGTTCGCCCCAACGCCCAGCGCTTGGCGGGTCTAGGCTGGGTTCATGCGAAACCGACGAGACCGCCATGGGCGGGGCATGAGGGGCCCGTTGATCCCGCCGCATTCGCCGTCGGGTTCTCGTCCGCATCGCTTGGGACGGGTGGAGTTCTTCAACGACTGCGTCACGGCCGCCATCGAGGAGATCACCAGTCACTGCCCGAACGCGTTCGACGGCGTGATCGTCGGCGTCGAGGACGTGCCCACCATGAACGCCACCTTGTCGGGAGACAGGGTTCCGCTGTCCGCGGCCATCGAACCGACCAGTGAGAGCAAGGCCCAGATCGTCGTGTTCGAGCGCCCCTTGGAGCACCGCGCGTCCAGTCGCTCCGACCTCCGCTTGATCGTGCACCGCACGATCGTCGAACAGCTCTCGACGCTCACCGCCCGCCCCGTCTCCGACCTGGCCGGCGAAGGCTTCGACCTCGACTGAAAACTCGCTCCAGTGGGAGATGTTCCCCCATAGACGGGGGAACATCTCCCACTGGAGCAGAATCATGCTGGTCAGGTGGAACGCAGCGCCTGAGCTGGCTCAATGCCAGCCGCACGGAAGGCTGGGTAAGCCCCGGCAGCCAGACCGGTGAGGGCACCGATAGCGGGCGCGATCAGCAGCAGTTCCAGGCCGACGATGGGCGACCAGTCCTTCACCATCGCCACGACGATCACCGCGTACATGCCGACCGTGGCGCCGATCAGGCCACCAAGAACACCGAGCAGGGCAGATTCGAGGGCAACCTGGCGCGCGATGTCGCCCTTCGATGCTCCCAGCGCCCGGCGCAGGCCGATCTCGGTACGGCGTTCCATCACGGAGACCAGCGTGGAATTGGCGATGCCGAAGGTGCCGATCACCAGCGAGACGGCACCCAACCCGATCAGCAGGCCCTGCAGCGTGCGCGACACCGACTCTCGCAGCGAGCGCGGATCGGGTGGTTCCTGCACGGCGATCGCCGATGGTGCCCCCGGCGACACCGCCCACACCAGTTCCTTCGCCACCTGCGTCGCGGCGCCCTGCCGGGTGGCCACCACCAGCTCGGCCTCGTCTCGAGGCGTCGGATCGCCCCAGAGCTGCGCGGCTATCCCGAAGGGCACGATCACGGCGGTGCGCAGTTCATGGTGACGTTCGACGTCACCCAGGATGCCGACCACAGTGAATGGCCGGCCCCCAATCTCGACGGCTGTCGGCGCAACAAATCCGTCAATGCCTAAGTTGGTGGCGGCACTGCGGCCAAGCACAGCCACGGGCACGTCGGATAGCGCCGCGTCGAAGCCTCGCCCGCTGATGTCACTGGCACCGACGGCCTCCCAGATCGTGGCGGAGGCGGCGATGAGGGGAATGGTCTGCGGACCGGGCACCGCAGGATTCGACCCACGAACCTGATCGGAGGAGGCGGGCGCGTACAGGGCACCCGCTCCAGTCACGCCACTCAGGGCACGAGCCCTGGCGATGCTCTCCTCGGAGAACGGAAACGGAAGGGTCTCCGCGTCGTCGGGGCGGGTGTCCTTGGCGGTAACGGTGTTCGCAGCCAGCTGGTCGAAGGACGCCGACACCTGACCATTGGCCGTCGACGCGAGCCCGAGGATAGCCACCAGGGCCGCAACGCCGATGATGGTGCCGGCCGCCGTCAGCACCGAGCGCAGCGGCCGTGCCACCAGCGAGCTGTAGGACTCACGCCACAGTTCGCGCAGGCTCAGCGGACGGAACCCGTCGTCCCGGGGCTTCATGTTGCACCCGCCGGGATGGAGACCTCCACGGCACCGTCGCGCAGCACGATGCGACGCCCGGCGCGGGCCGCGACGTCATCTTCATGGGTGATGATGACCACCGTCATGCCACCGGCATTCAGGCGAGCCAGCAGCTCGAGGATGGCCTCGGTATTGGCAGTGTCCAGGTTCCCGGTGGGCTCATCGCACAGCAGCAGCTTGGGGCGGCCCATCAGCGCACGGGCCAAGGCGACGCGCTGGCATTCGCCGCCGGACAGCGTGCCGGCCCGCGCGTCGCGACGATGCGCCAGCCCCACCTGCTGAATGTGCCGGTCTGCCTCTGCGGCCCGCTCGGCCATCGGCTGGTGCTGATACAGCGAGCCCAGCGCGACGTTCTCATGGACGCTCCGGTGCCCGATCAGGTGGAACGACTGGAAAACGAAGCCAATGTCGCGGGAGCGTTTGGCCGCCCGGCCCCGATCATCCAGCCCGCTGGCAAGTTCTCCGGCGAGGGTGTAACTGCCAGAGGTGGGCTGGTCGAGCAGCCCGATGATGTTCAGCAGCGTCGATTTGCCCGACCCAGACGGCCCCGTCACCGCGACGAACTCCCCCTCGTCCACGGTGAGCGAGCATCCGTTCAGAGCGACGACGTCGGTCCCGAACCGGACGGTGACGTCGTCGATCTCGATCAGCGCTGTCATGATTCGGGCGGGCTGGAGAGCAGGACGGTGGCGCCGCTGACCAGTAGCGGGTCGTCTGCGAAGATCTCTGCGTAGCCGCCTCCGACGGCCCCCACCTCGACGCTCACCCGGGTGGCGCGGAGCGTGGTGACGTCGTTTGAAGCTTCGGTCACGATGGCCACTTCCGGCGTGCCCTGCGCGCTCATGAACACAGCCCCGACCGGCACCGCCAGTACCTCGCCCTGAGATGCGGCGGTGACCACCCGGACGCGTACACCCTGGCCGGTCCACGAGGCGGGCAGCGGCTTGTCCAGCAGAATCTCGACGGTGGTTCCCACCGGTGTCTCGCCCTCTTTGGAGGTCGTGGGCACATCCAGGCGCCCGATCTTCGCTGGGGCCTCCTCCCCGAGCACCTCGGAGGAGATCACCACCACATCGCCCTCCGCGAGCAGGGTGTGCTGCTTCGCGGGGAAAGCCGCCGTAACCGACAGCCGCCCCGACGCCAACGTGAGTTGGGCGTCGGCTGCGGAAGTACCCACGTCCCCTGTGGCTGTGGTGACCGTGGCGGGGAAGCCAGGCACGAAGACCACCTCGCCCATCGGGATGCCGTCCTCAGGAAGCTCGTAGCCAGCTGCCGAGTAGACGGATTGCACCGCCTTGAGTGTCTTGTCACCGAAGGTACCCTCGGGGTCGCCCACCTTCTGTCCCGCTGCACGCAAGGCCTCCTGCAACTGAGTGACGTCCGTCCCCTTGTCGCCCGGCCCGAGCGGCCGGTACATGGGCACCGTGCCGGTGAGCAGAAGCACGGGACGCCCGGAGACCTCGGCTGCTACGTCACCTGCATCCAGCACCTCGCCACGTTGCGGCAGCGCCTTGGACAGCACAGCCACCGAGGCACCGGCGGGGGTCTCCGAGCCGATCACCTCGATGGAACGGTCAGCCTGCACCTGGCCGCGCGTGACGATCTCTTGGGTCACCTGACGCAGCTCAACCTGAGCCACGATGACGGACGGAGGCGGCGCTTCTGCCTGAAGCGCCGCCTCACGCGGCGATGTGGTGAGCGACGCCCCCAGCCACGCCCCGAGAGCCAACACCACCATCACCGCGACCAGCCCGGTAACGGGACTCAGCCGAAATCTGCGCCTACCTGATGTGATGGTTTCTGCCTTCTCAGGATCGTCAGACCTGTTCACTCAAAGCCGCCGAGCTTCTCGATCTCCTTCAGAGCCCTCGCGACGCGCTGCTCGACCTTGACCCTATCCTCCTGAAGTGCCAGCAGGTTCTTCTCCACACTCTCCTGCTCGACGGCCCACGAGATTTCTGACAGCCGCTTCACGAGATCGGTCTGCTCCTTGCAGTCGATGTCCGCCAAGACCAGCGCCACCTCCTTCTCAGACGGCGGCGTCAAAGGATCACGTTCCCGGAACTCCCACGCTGCGTCCCCCGGCTCCAGATCCAGCGGGCCTGTCGCCTTGTATCCACTAGCCGCCATACATGAAACCCACTCGTTCACAACCTCGCGGTACGCGGGACGAGATTCATCCGCCGTCTCGAACCACAACATACGAGCGAGAGAATCGCCGGCTTCAGGCACGCTCCCCATTCGGCGCCACGTCTCTCCCAGACAACCACCCGGTGGAATCTCGACGCCATCGACACTCGCCGGAGATGCCGTTGCCGAGAAGGCGAGTTCGGAGTCGAACTCCTCCAGCGACCGCACACCATAGACGACGAGTTCATACTCGGGACCCACATGGTCCCTCTCTGGACGAGGCTTGATCTCAACATAGTAGCCATACTTCTTCGCCATATCACGATCCGTCGCACCGTACAGGCGCGTAATCCCCAGTTGCTCGCGCTCCCTGGCGGCAGCGATCCTGTCGCTGAATGACTGCACGTCATGTGTAAATCCGAAGTTCGCCAGACAATCCCTCATAAGCAGGCTCTCCGCGTATTCCATGGTTACCGACTCGGTCACCGTCGCCATATAGGGCGCGAATGGAGTGGGGAAGTCGGGATCTTCTCCGGGAACCTCACTGTCGAGCGAAAGTGGTTTCGAGACCGGCTGCGATGGCTCCAGTCGCCGCACAGCGTCCTTGTGAACGCCGGGATCTCCAGGCGGACTGCATGCTGAGAGAAACAGCAGGAGCGCCGCAGCAGTCACCGCGACGCTCCTCATGCCTCGAACCATCACGACCCAGCTCACCAGGTGTGTGATGCGTTCTTGTTCTTCAGGGCAGTGGACAAGTTCTTCTGCGTTCCCGCTGCCAACTTGAAGGAGTTTCCACCCATGTTGGCCGCACTGTAGATGTACACCGCAAACTCGGGGTCGCGATTCCTCACAGAAGCCGCGTTGTTTTTGACCTTGCTACCAAAGCCATTTGCGCTGGTCCCCCCGCCGATGTAAGAGTAGCCATCCAGGTTGGACCGACTGACATCAAAGTCCGACCATGCACCCTTGAAGTCCGAGTTATAGAAGTAGATCAACTCGTCGATATCCTGGACCTTGTCCTGGTTGCGAGCGTTGGCGACACCAGTGAGACCGGTGGCCATGATCACCGAGACGCCGATAGCGGTGCATATCCGACCGAAGTTCTTCTTTGCTGACACTATTTCTCCCTACATTAAGATAATTAGGACGCTAGAACACGTCAGGCAGGTTCGTCCAGCCAAAACGAGCAGGCGGGTAGTCAACTGCCGCAGGTGGGCAGTTGACTACCGCGGCCCGGCAGCTGAATGACCTACTTGCAGCCTGGAAAGCGCGGAAAAAGGTCACAGATCCCGGGAACAGCGGGCGAGGCGGGCTCGTCGGCCGGGATCGCGTACGCGGGGGCGACCAACAGGATGGCGGACAGGACTATCGTGAAGAGCTTTGCAGTCATGCTGGGCATACTCTCGCGCCCGCAGGCAGGGAGGGGCCACCTCCACGGCAAAGGGCCGTCAGCTGCCAAAAAAGGCAGTCAACTGCCGTGTTCCGGGGAGGTCGCCCGCTTCGCAAGCGGTGGCGTCGGACGCCGAGCGGGCGCGGGCTACGCTTACGCGCATGAGCGCACGTCAAATACTGGCATCCGGATGGATTGAGGCCGGCGTGGCTGCACTCTGGGTAGGAATGTCCTTCATCGGATTCATTTCAGGGGAGCAGCTGGCGCCCATCTTTGTGTGGGACTTTGCGATGTTCCTAGGCGTGCTGGTCGCGGTGAGGTGGCTGTTGCCTGGGATCGGGCTGATCTGCGGCCTTCTCGTCGCCGGCCTATGGGTCGATCCCAGTGGCGTTGGACTGTCGTCCTATATCGCCGCCACCGCCGTGGCGCTGGCGGTTCGCAAAGAACAGTTCCGCGGAGCAGTTCTGCTGTCGACCGTGGTGTTGCTGGAGATGGCGGTGCTCGTGGTCCGACGCTCGAGAACGACAACCGAGGTGCTGATCATGTGCGTCGCGTCGGTGGTCGTACTCGTCATCCCTTGGGTGCTCGGGCTGGGGTTCCGATGGGTGATGCGAGCTGAGGCGGAGCGCGTGTCCCGGGCGTACGTCGAGCGACAGATGCGGATGGCCGTCGACATTCACGACTTCGTCGGACGGAATCTCACGGGGATCCTGGTGCGCGCCGAGACGGCATCCGATGACGAGCGGACAGCGCCGGCATTCTTCGACGAACTGATAGAGCGAGTGCGCAGCGCCGACGCGACACTGCGTCAGGTGACCGCCGATCTGCAACGCGAGGGCCCCACCAAACCGTTTCAGGTGGTCGGCGCCGACGACGCCCTGCGAGCCGGCATCGCAGAACTCACTGCCGCTGGCTTCGATGTACACCCGGCGAACGCGGACGTCACGCTGGCACAGCTTTCCCCCGAGGTCGATCTGGTTGTCAGCCGGATCATCGCGGAGGCGCTGCACAACGTCGTCAAGCACGGCGACCCCATTGCGCCGTGCCGCGTTGCCGTCCA
Source organism: Tessaracoccus caeni (assembly GCF_029211185.1). Lineage (GTDB taxonomy): Bacteria > Actinomycetota > Actinomycetes > Propionibacteriales > Propionibacteriaceae > Arachnia > Arachnia caeni. The sequence goes on along the minus strand of NZ_JARGDO010000011.1, from coordinate 88,416 downwards.
GCGCCGGGACGACGTGCTCACGCTGGTTGTCGAGAATGGCATCAAACACGGACGACGCGACAGGAAACGCCCCCTGGGGCTGGTGGGCATGGGCCGGCATGCCGGCCTGGCCGGCGGCGCCATCGAATCTGCTGCCATAGGCAACACCTGGGTGTGCCGAGCGAGCATCCCCCTCGTCAGGACAAGGAGCAGCGCATGATCCGGGTAGCCATCTGCGACGATGACCGCACCATTCTGCACGGCTTGGAGACCCTCTTACGTGCTGATCCCGATCTCGAGCTGGTGGCCGTCGTCGAGACGGGAGAGGACGCGCTGGCCGTCACCACTCCCGTCGATGTGTGGCTGATGGATGTCCGGTTACCCGGCATGTCCGGGATACAGGTTGCCACCGAGTTGAAGGCGTCGGGAAACTCCGCCAAGGCTCTTATCATGACCTCCTTCGACGTGGGCGAAGTGCTCAATGCCCTGGAGGTCGGTATCGGCGGCTTCGTCCACAAAGGCGCCTTCCTGCTCAACGTCACGGCTGCGGTAAAGGCGGTGCACGCCGGCTATCAGGTAGGCAACGACGTGGTCACCGCTGCCCTCGCACGTCACCTCGACCGGCTCGCGATCGTCGATCCGGCGCGCGCGAACCGTGTCGCCAAGGATGACACCGACCGCCAACTCCTTGAACTCGTGCTGCGCAGCCGCAGCATCGCAGAGATGGCAGAGACGACGCACATCAGCGTCTCCGCCACCCACAAGCGGCTCGGAAAGATGTTCCGACGAGCGGGCGTCCAGAACCAGCGGGGGTTGTCGGCGTGGCTCTACGAGGTGGGAGAGCGCTAGCGCAGAGTCGGGGCCAGCTCCGCCCGGATGGGCTCGGCATCCTCAGAGAGGTCGGCGTTCAGAGGGATGACCGCGACGGTGCCGTTCGACGGGTAGACCAGGGCACCCAAGACGGGCGCCGGCGACGCAACCGTCACCAGGCTCTCGCCGCTATCGGGAAGCGTGGCGGCGACGGTGGTTCCGGCGGGCACCACCACCGTGGTGTCAGCGGCCGCGCCGCCGTCGGTGGCGACCGAGACCACCAGACTCACCGACTCCTCGGAGGGATTGCTCAGCTGGAGGGCACCGCCCCCTGGGCCGAAGGCCCGCAGTCGCTGGCCGGGCCGTGCCGGGTTCATCGCCCCGGACGTCCCGCCGATCACGGTGGCGCCGATCTCCCGGTCGGAGAGCACCTCGATCGCGCCCAGCTCGCCGGCAAGGCCCAGGGTCAGATCCACCGCGTGACTCGCCCCGGCGGGAATCGACAGGCCCGCGCCTCCCGAAGGCTGGAACCGCGCATTGGCTCCCAGCACGTAGACCTCGGCGGTGGCGCGCTCGGTGCCGGGGTTGCTCAGGATCAGCTGGGCAGGCACGTTCTTGGCGATGCCCGGAATCAGATGGCGATCCGCCGCCGACGTCGGCGTGGTCGCCGCGCCGTCCTCGGTCACGGCGACGACGGCGACCCGCCCTCGAGAGGTGCTGAACCCGACGCCGATCGGGCCCTCCTGGCCGGCGAGCACAGAGAGGGCGATGGTGCGACTGCGCTGAGGGCTGACGACGATGCCGCGGGAGCCCAAGGCGAGTACCTCGCCGTCCGGGCCGTACAGGCTGAGGTCGACGGCAGCATCGGTGGCATCGGGATTGATGATCAACAGCTCGGAGACGCTGGCGTCCGCCACCTGCAGGATGCCCGACGCCGCCGGCAGCTGGCAGCCGACGAACGCGTCGTCGACGCGCACTCCTCCTGCCGGCTGGACGCCGCGCAGGGTGAAGGGCTGCGACCCCACGTCCTCGACGGTGGTGGCCTCGCGCTCCGCCGCCTCGCCGTCCATCGTCGCGAGAGTCAGGCGTTCTTCCGCCTGGGCGTACAGCGTGCCGGAGGCCGGTGGCATACACACCAGGCGCTGTTCGCGCGGCGGTTCGACGTCGGTCAGGCGAGGCAGCGGCATGGGCTCGAGTTGCGTGGCGGCCACCGTGATCGCGACGATGCCCACCAGCCCGCCGGCGACTTCCAGGATCCTGCGCAGCATGTCTCAGTCCTCCTGTCCGCGGCGCGCACCCTGCGCGGAGCCGATGGTCGGGGCCAACAGGATCAGCAGTCCGAGCAGCACCACGCCGTGCCAGGCCACCGCCCACCAGGCCGCCGGAGCGCCGTAGGTGAGTTCACCGGAGCGCTCCCCCAGGTCGAAGGCGAGGGATCCGTCCTCGCCCCTGTCGATGCGGGGCAGCTCCTCGCCGGCGACCTGAGCATGCCAGATGGAGCCCGCGGACTCGGCGAGCTCCAGCGTCCGTGACGCGGATCCCTTCGGGATCGTGCCGGTGACGACCGGCTCGCGGCTCTCCCCGTCGACGACCTCAGCACGGCTCACCATGCCGACGACGGTCCACACCGTCGAGTCGTCGTCGGCGGCGGCGCTGCTCAGGCCCGCGGCATTGCTGACGCCGGCCAGCTGGTCGGCGGGAAAGCCGCTCATCCAGACGTGCGAGATGCCGAGCGCGGTGAGCTGCTCGGCGAGATCCTCCGGCACCGTCGCGCCGGAGAAGGCCTGCACGAGCGTCGCGTAGTCAGCCTCGTCGGCTCCCGCCGGGTTGCGTTCTCCGGTTCCCCATTGCGGCTGGTGTGCGTCGACGACGTTCCAGCTCAGCTGGGTGTCGCTGTGCCGCTGGATGAGCAGGGCGCGGGTATCACGCGGCGACGAGATCACGTCGCGCACGTAGCCCGGAAGCACGGGCCGGGTCAGCTGGACCGCGCCGTTGAAGCCCACCACCGCCCAGGTCACCGCGACCAGGGCGGAGGCGAGTCCCAGTGCGATCGCAGACGTCGAGCGTCGTCGACCGCCATGGTTCCCATCAGACGACCTGGACGACAAGACGACCGGCGCCAACGCACCGGCGACCACCAGCAGCGCCCACGCGGTCAAAGAGGCCCGGGCCTCGCCCCCCATCACGGGCAGCGCGATGCGCGAGGCGGCCACACCGAGCAGCATGGGCACACCGATCGCGGCGAGCGCGGCCCACCGCACGGCGGCTCGCCGGATGCGCACCAGCCCGACCGCCGCGACGATGCCGAGCACGACGAAGAAGGCCAGGTTCAGCCACACCGGCAGCCCCGACGGGATCAGTCGCCCGGCGAGCACGCCGTAGGACGAGGGCGGGAAATCAGGCCAGGCCATCGGATCGACGCCGGTCAGGAGGCGGCCGGGATAGCTGACGAGGGTGGGTAGCCAGGGACCGAGGAACAGCCACACGGGAAGCACGGTCACCAGCGCGTCGGACCAGGTGACGCGACGACTCACGGCCGCCCCGATCGCCAGCACGGTGACCAGCACCAGGGCCGCCGGCCAAGCCGACGCAATGACGACCAGCCACAACGCGGCGGACGCGGGCCGACGAAGCCGCTCGGCCCCGCCCGCGTCATTGCTGGCAACGCGATACAACGACACCACAAGCCGGGGTCCGGCGACGGCGAGCACCATGCCGGTGAGGTCGCCGGCGGTCACCAGGCCCAGCACGATCACGGCCGCCGCCCAGGCGCCTGCCGCCGCACCAGCGAGCGGCGGACGCACGTCGAAGGCACGCAACGCGGTGAAGGCCGACAGACCGGCGAGCAGCGGGGCGATCATCAGCATGGTGATCACGAAGGCATTGGCCTGGCCGAAGGAGAGCAGCGAACCGATGGCGGCGAAGCCCAGCCAAGGTGCATTGCCGCCGGCCGCGATGGGTTCGACGAATGCCCGCCAGGCCTCCGCGAGGCTCGCCGGCGCCGGCAGCAGTCCACCGCCCGCGACGGTGCCCCGCCCCACGAGCGACCATCCGGCGATCACGCCGGTGATCAGGAGCCCGAGCGTGAGCAGGGTGAGCGGGTTGATCAGGCGACGGGGAGGTCGCGGCGGCACGTAGTCGTCGCTGGTCAGCTCGTCGATGGAGGTGTCCACCTCCTGGCTGGTCAGGGTGCGGTACCGCTCCGAGAGGGAGGTGCCCATCCGGTCCACCGCGTTGCGCAACGGCCAGAAATGGTTGGGCAGCAGGTCGGCGATCTCTTCGTCCTCGACGGCAGGCAGACGCGCGGCGAGCGCCTCGACCTGATCCGACGAGCGACGCCAGCGCCGAAGCGCCCGCAGTTCGGCCGTGGCATGGCCGGGCGACTTGGCGAGGAGGAAACCCAGCGCACGGATCCAGCTGATCAGGACCAGGTAGAAGCGGTTGGCTCCGCGCGCGCTCACCACCGTCAGCGCGGCCAGGCGATCGTCCTCGTGCGGATGACGGCCGGTCTCACGCTCTCCGATGCGCCCCGATGCGCGGTGCACCAGCGAGACCTCCGGCGCCGTGACCACTCGCCAGCCGGCGGCGTTGGCCCGCCAGCCCAGGTCGACGCCGTCCCGGTGCCGGGCCACCTCGGGCGCCAGTCCGCCGAGTTCGGTCCAGGCGGTTCCTCGGATCAGCAGACCGGCGGTGGAGCCACCGAGCACGGCAGCGGGATCCACCTGATGCTGGTCGATGTCGCCCTCTTCGACGGTCAGCACCCGGTGACCGCCCATGGTGATGGACTGGCCCACCTCGGCCAGCGTGTCCGGATAGTTGCGACGGGGCGGCTGGAGCAGCTTGGGGAAGATCAGGTCGGCCGTGGGGGCCGCCTTGAGCAGCCTGGTCAGGGCGTGCGGGCGCGGAGCGGAGTCGTCGTGGAGCAGCCAAAGCCACTCGGGGGCCTGCTCCCCCACTGCTTCGGCGACGGCGCGCCCGAAGCTCCAGCTGTGATTGCCGCGGATGACCTCGTCGAGGATGCCGTCCTCGACGGCCTCGGCCAGCAACCGGGGCGACTCGTCCGTCGACCCGTTGTCGACCGCGATCACCCGACCGGGCCTGGATTCGAGCTGACCGAGCGCGACCAGTTGCTCCGGCAACCAGTCGGCAGCGTCGCGCACCACCATGACGGCCGTGACGACGGAAGGAAGGATGGGATCGGGGTCGAGAGCGTCGTCGTCCTCGTCGGCCCATGCCCACAAGTCGGTCAGCCGGTCGCCCGGTTGCTCTTCGCTCACGACATCCTCCCAATGATCACGGGAGTCGAGCCTAGCTCAGCTGGCGGCGTGCCTCAGGCGACGGCGTTCGCGCTCGGAGAGACCGCCCCAGATGCCGAACCGCTCGTCGTGGGCGAGGGCGTACTCAAGGCACTCGGCGCGCACGGTGCAGCTCTGGCACACCTGCTTGGCCTCACGCGTGGATCCGCCCTTTTCAGGGAAGAACGCCTCGGGATCGGTCTGGGCACAGAGGGCCTCGGCCTGCCATGCGAAGGCGCCGTCCAGCTCATCGAAGATGTCCAACAACATCTCGGGCATGATCGCCCCCTTCCCTCGCTTACCCCCGCGAATTGCAACGACGTAATTATAGACACCCGAGACGGGCCTCTGTCACCCGTTCCATGAGAGCGAATCTCAGCGATGTCTCAGGAGAACTCCACGCCCGCCTCGTCGCGCACTCGTTCGACGAGCTCACGGATGCGCTCGCCGTCGCTCAAGGCGCAGGCCAGCGTCGCGGTGGGGGTGGCGACGACGAGGGTGTCCTTCAGCCCCAAGGCCGCGATCACGTGGTCGCGGCCGGAGGCGTTGACGAGCACGCAGCCCGACGCATCCAGCGTCACGGTGCGGCCCTGAACGGCGTTGCCCGCGGCGTCCGTGGCGAAGAGCTCGGCGAGCGAGACGAAGCCGCCGATGTCGCGCCAGTCGACGTGCAGTCCCACCGCGTAGACGGCAGCCTCCGCCTTGCCCTGGGAGACCGGCTCCATGATCGCGTAGTCGATCGAGGTCTTCTTCAACGTCGGGAAGATCTGGTCCAGCAGCTCCGGGTGGGCGACGAGACGCACGATCTTGTCGTGCTCCTCCGGTAGCAGCAACCGCAGCTGGCGCAGCAGCGTCTCGGCACGCCAGACGAACATGCCGGCGTTCCACCAGTAGCGGCCGCTGGCGAGGTACTCCTCCGCGACGGCACGCTCCGGCTTCTCCTTGAACTCGACGACGCGGCACACGTCGGGGAAGCCGTCGAGCGCATCCCCGCGCTGCAGGTAGCCGTAACCGGTGTGCGGCGAGGTGGGCACGACGCCCAGCGTCACCAGCGCCTCCGGTCGCGCTTCGGCCACCTCGAAGGCACGGTCCAGCGAGTGCTGGAACTCGTCGATCGGCGTGATCACCTGATCCGCGGTGACCACGGCCACCACGGCCTCGGGGTCGCGACGCGCGGCCTCCGCCACCGACCAGGCGACGGCATTCAGCGAGTCACGACCCTCCGGCTCGCCCAGCACATTGCCGGCCGGAAGCTCAGGCAGTTGCTCGGTGACGTCGTCGGCATAGGCGCGTCCGCACACGACGAGCACCCGCTCCGCGTCGACCAACCCGGCGACGCGCTCGTAGGCGGTGCGCAGCAGCGAACGCCCCTCGAAGAGATCCAACAGCTGCTTGGGCTTGCCCTTCCGCGACAACGGCCACAACCGCGTGCCCGATCCCCCGGCCATGATCACCACGTAACGCATGGCCCGGAGCCTACCGCTACGCTGCACAGCATGTTCACCGATGCTTTGCAGGCCCGGGTGCGCGCCCAGGGCGCCGGCCCGCTGATCACCCACTACGACGTGGCCGCCGGGTCGCGGATCGAGCTGTCGGCGATCACCTTCGCCAACTGGGTGAGCAAGACGGCCAACCTGATCGAGGACCTCGGCCTGGAGCCCGGGGCGACGATCGACCTGGGCCTGGCTGAGACCGATCCCGGTCACTGGGTGACGCTGGTGTGGATCGCCGCGGCCTGGCAACGCGGCTGCGGCGTCACGGTGGGAGTGACCGGTGACGCCGACCTGGCCGTCGTCGGGCCCGCAGACGAGCGCCGCGGCCCGGACACCGTCGCCTGCTCGCTGCATCCCCTGGGGGCCGGGTTCTCGCAGCCGCCCGCCGGCTGCATCGACTACGCCGAGGTGTTCTCCCAACCCGACCTGTTCGACAGCGCAGCCGCCGATCCGGCCTCCCCCGCCTACGACGCTGTCACCCATGCCGACGTGGCGACCACGCCCGGCCGCGACGAGCGCCTGCTGTTCGCCGACCCGGCCCCCGGATGGGCGAGCGTGCGGGAACTCCTGGTGGCGCCGGTGTCGAGCCTCGGATCCAGCGTTGTCGTCGTGGGTGGAGACGACGCCGCCCTGGCCCGCATCGCAGAACAGGAGCGGGCCAGGGCGGCGACGAGCTAGGAGATTCAGTTCTCGACGGCGGCCATCACCTTGGTCTCGGCGATGTCGTCGGCCTCCACGGGCTGAACCGCCGTCTCGACGACATCCTGCTCGGAGATCGACTCCTCCTCGTCCGCAAACGCGCCGAGGGATCCGCCGCCGATGGTGGACAGCACCTGACGCACGTTGGCCAGTTGTGCGGTGATGGCGTCGCGGCGCTCAACGATCGCCGCGAGCTCGCGCTCGCCCTCCAGGCGAACACGCTCGGCCTCCTCGCGGGCCGCAGCCACCACCTGCTCGGCGTCGCGGAATCCCTGCTCGCGCACCGCTTCGGCCTGGCTCTGAGCGTCGGCGACGATCCGCAACGCCTCGTTCTCCGCAGCCCGCACGTTCTCGTCGGCGACGCGCAACTGCTCCTGGCGATCGCCCAGCTGCTGCGCGAACTCAGCATCGGCGCGCTCGCGACGCTCGGCAAGGGTGCGGTCGAAATCAGCAGCGGCCTCGGCGGCAGCGGCGCGCTGCGCCTCATAGATGGCCTCGCCCTCAGCTCTGCGCGCGGCCGCTTCGCGGTCGGCCAGCTCGACCGTCTCCTGCGCCTGGCGCTGAGCGGAGGTCAGAATCTCTTCGGCCTGCGCGTCGACGGCGGTGCGGGTCTCCACCGCGTATCGGTTGGCCTGCGCGGCGGTCTGATCCGCCCGGTCGGTGGCAAGCGCGACGAGCGCCTGGGCCTCTTCATGGGCGGAACGACGAAGCTCGTCGGCCTCTTCATCGGCGAGGGTGAGGATCCGGCCGATGCGCTCGCCCAGCCCGGCGTAGGTGGGTACCGCGACGGTCTCGCTCGCCCGGACGGCGTCGGCCACCCTGGCTTCCGCGGCCACCACCCGGCGCTCCAGTGCCGACTGACCCTGACGGGTCTCGTTCAGCTGGGCGGTGAGCCGCCCCACCTCCGTGCGTGCCCCCTCCAGCGCCTTCGCCAAGGCAGAGATCTCCGCATCAACCTGGGCCGGCTCGTAGCCGCGCAGGACAGTACGGAAGGTGGCCTGAGTCATGGTTCCTCGTTTCGTTTCGGTATCAATTGGGTGGGCAGCGCGCTATGCGAGGGACTCCTGGGAGACTCCCCGGAGAAAGCCGGCGCCCCAGCATACGTGCATGACCGCGAGCACCGCGGGCAGCCGCAACCGGGCCGCCGTCGACGGCACGCTCATGGTCAGCGTGGCCACCACCAGGAACAACAGGTAGGCGGCCGGAGCCAGGAGCATCAGGCTCAGCAGTCGTCGATGCGTCACCAGGCCGACGAGCCCGCCGAGCAGACCGACGCCGAGGCCCGCCACGGCGACCGGGGGCATCAGGTACCGCACGCTGCGCGTCTCCGGGTAGCGCCGCATCACCTCGCGCCGCCACTGCCCGGTCTTGAAGAACTGGGTGGCGAGCGCCGACGCCGACGAGCGCGGCCAATAGGTAACGCGCAGGTCGGGGGTGAAGTAGATCAGTTTGCCGGCCTCGCGCAACCGGTGGTTGAGTTCCCAGTCCTGCGCGCGATGCATGGTCTCGTCGTAGCCGCCCACCTCCATCAAGGCCGAGCGTCGGAACGCGCCAAGGTAGACGGTGTCCGCGGGCCCGGCCGGAGTGTCCTCAAGGTGGAATCCCCCGCCGCCGAGCCCGAACGGCGAGTTGTAGGCGGCGGCCACCGCCTGCTGGAACGGCGTCTCACCGCGCGCGTCCATCAGCCCGCCGACGTTGGCGGCCCCCGTCTCCTCGAGCAGCCGGGCGACCGTCGTCAGGTAGCCGGGGCTCAACTCGCCGTGACCGTCCACCCGCACGATGGTCTCGTTGCGCGCCGCACGAATGGCGATGTTGAGTCCGGCGGGAGTGCGTCCCGTCGGATTGTCCAGCACCTTGACGCGGGGGTCTGCCGCGGCCAGATCGTCGGCGATCTCGCGGGTGCGATCCTTGGACGGCCCCACCGCCAGCAGCACCTCGATGCCGCCGTCGTAGTCCTGCTCAAGCACCCTCGCCACGGCAGCGGCGAGGTGTCGCTCCTCGTTGAGCACGGGCATGATCACGCTGATCTCCGGCGTCGCCATGGAGGGCTCCTCAGTCTCTGATGGGGAAGGTGGACTCAACGCTACTACCTCCGCGACCTATACCTAGGGCGGATGTCCTAGCTGCGGCGCGCACGTAGGCTTGGCGATCATGAGCGACAACCGTGACGATCCCAATCTGGATTGGCTGTACCGCCGAGACGAGGACGAGCGCACCTCGGTGACGCCCCCGGATCCGTCGCCCCCAGCTGCGCCCGGGGGCGGGTCGGCACCGCGCTCGACGGGCCCGATCTACGCCGAGTCGCCTGCTTCCGGCTACGCCGAACAATCGTCCGGCTACCCCAAGCCGACGTCCGGCTATCCCGATCCGCGGGCGCACGGCGCCGGGCGTCCTTCGCAGCCCAGGCCTGATCATCCGGGCGCACAGCAGACGCCGTCGCCGGCCGCCAAGCCGGCGACCCGGACGAAGGCGCCCACGACGAAGCCCCGCCGCCCCGTGCTGCGCACCGTCGGCCTCATCCTGGCGGCCTGGCTGCTGTTCATGATCGGCACGCCCGTCTATGCACTGTTCAGCATCGGCCGGGTGGACTCGACGTCGGCCAGCCCGCTCGCGAACCAGCCCGGCACCACCGTGCTGCTGGTGGGCTCCGACTCGCGCGACGACCTGAGCTTGGAGGAGCGCAAGCGCCTCGGCACGGGCCACATCGAGGGCCAGCGCACCGACACCATGATGCTGCTGCACCAGCCCAAGCAGGGCCAGCCCGTGCTGCTGTCGCTGCCCCGCGACTCGCTGGTGGACATCCCCGGACACAATCAGAACCGCCTGAACGCGTCCTTCGCCTTCGGCGGCGCCCCGCTGCTCGTCGAGACGGTGGAGGCCAATACCGGCATCCAGATCGACGGCTACCTGGAGATCGGCTTCGCGGGCGTCGTCGACCTGATCGACGCCGTCGGCGGCGTCGAGGTGTGCCCCGAGAAGGCGATCAAGGACAAGGACTCGCACCTCGACATCCCCGCGGGTTGCCAGACGCTCGACGGCGTCACCGGGCTCGGCTACGTCCGGATGCGCAAGGCCGACGCCCGCGGCGACCTGGGACGCGTGGAACGCCAGCGCGAGGTGATCGGTCAGATCACCAAACGCGCCGTCAGCCCGCTGACCCTGCTGAACCCCGTCTCCTACTGGCGGCTCAACATGGCGGCGGCCCACACGCTGCGTCGCGGTGAGGACACCAGCGTGCTGGAACTCGGAAACATGGGCCTCGGCTTCGTCGCCGTGACGCGAGGCGCCGGGTTGTCCATGACGGTGCCCGTCGCCGACGCCAATCACAACGCCGCGGGCGTGGGCTCCACCATCCTCTGGGACGAGGCGGCGGCTCAGAAGATCTTCGACGCCATCGCTAGCGGCGACACCACCGGCCTGGAGTAGGAGGTTCCCGGCGCACCTCGCGCCTGGCGCTGAAGATCCTCGGAGCCTGCCGCGGTCATCGGGCTGTCATTCGCCCTTGCTATGGTGATCTCTCCCCCCACGAAAGGCATCAGAGTGAGCGAGAATCATCCTCCCCAGCAGCCGACGCCCGATCAGCCGGGCCCGCAGTTCGCACCGCCGGGGCAGCCCGCGCAACCGCAGACGGCCGCTCCGGGCGCCCAGCCGACGCCGCCGAAGAAGCGCCGCACCGGGGTGATCGCCACCGCGGCCGTCGTGGGCGTCGCGGTGATCGGAGGCGGCATCGCGCTGGCTCTCAACCTCGCGAAGGGCGGCGACATGAACGCCGCCGACGGCCTTCCCTCCGACGCGGTCTTTGCCGCGGAGGTCAACCTCAATCCCCCGGCGGGCGACCAGCTGGCGCTGCGCGACATCGCCAAGAAGTTCCCCAACCTCGAGATGAACACCGAGACGACCGACTACAAGGAGGCCCTCTTCAGCCTGGTCGCCGGCGACACCGAGGACGTCGACTACGCCACCGACGTGAAGCCCTGGCTCGGCGACTCCGCCGCCATCGGTGTCGTGAACAGCACCGACTTCAGCCCTTATGACCCGGACGATTCGATCGTCTTCGTCGTCGACACCACCGACGCTTCCAAAGCCGAGGAGTTCTTCACCAAGAAAAACGACGACGCCGATATGAAGCATTTCTTCGTCGATGACCTGCTGGTGATCCACCCGGTCGCGCTCGACCTCAGCGCCGACGCCATCAAGGCCGCGCCGTTGAGCGCGTCCCAGGAATACACGTCCATGAAGGAGAAGCTGGGCGGCGGCCTGGTCACCGCGTACGTCAGCCCGCAGGCGATCCCGATGATTCTCGAGTCGATGGACGACCCCGAGATCCCGGAGCTTCCGGCGGCGCTTCAGCAGGAGATCGGCGCGAGCGGCGTCGCCCTCCAGGTGACCGACAACATGCTGAGCGCGAAGATCATCTCCACGTCGCCCGAGGCGATGCCCGAGATGGTCGACGTCCGCGACTTCGCCGGCGCACTGGACGGCGAATCGGTGTTCGCCCTTGCCGCGAGCCTTCCGGCCGAGGCCATCGAGAAGAACTGGGACGTGATGACCGCCACGCCCGAGATGGCAGAGATCCTGCCTCTTCTCGGCATTCAGTCGGCCGCCGACTTCAGCGCCCTCTTCGGCGAGCAGCTCGGCCTGTCGCTCAAGAGCCTGGACGCCCCTGAGCCCGTCATCGGCATCAAGGTGAAGCCCGCCGATGTCGATCGTCACACCGCGCTGCTGGAGAATCTGGAGCTCCAGCTGGGCATGCCGCTCAGCCGCGAGGTGCGCGATGGCTACTCCGGTATCAGCATCTCTCCCGCGGGCCTCGAGTCGGCCCTGGCGCCGGCCACCGCGCTGAAGGACAACGCCTCCTACACCAAGCTGACGGAGCTCTCCGGCTCGGTGAACGTGGTGATGTTCGTCAACGTCGACCCGATCCGCGACATGGCCGGTGCTCTCGGCACCGACCCGTCCAACTTCGAGGCCCTGGCCGGCGTCGGCATCGTCGGCAGCAGGCTCGACGACCACACCTCCGAGGTGCAGCTGCGGGTCGCTTTCAACTGATCGCAGCTATCGAAGAAGGGGTTCCACCGCGGTGGAACCCCTTCTTTTCTTGATCAGTGCTTCCGTAGCGCACGGCGTCGACGGATGAGCTTCACGGCCTCCTCGAAGACCAGCACCGCGACGCCCGCGCCGACGGCGAGCGCCCAGTGCGCCGCGCTGATCGACGTCGTCCCGAAGGCGTGCTGCAGGAACGGCACCTCGACGACGAGCACCTGGGCCACCGTCGCCCCGGCCAGCGAGATCCACAGCCAGCGGTTGGTGAACAGGTGGTCGAAGGCGCTGGCCAGGTCGGATCGGCTGTTCAGCGCGTTGAACAGCTGCATGAACACCAGCGCGGTGAACATCGTGGTGCGGGCCACGTCGAGCTGCTGCTCCACGGGGGCCAGATGCTCCATGCCGCTCAGCAGGCCACCGGGCAGCGTGAGGTCGAGCACCACCAGGCCGAGCAGGCCCATCACCAGGCCGATGCCGATGATCCGGCTCCACATGTGCCCGTCGATGATGCGCTCGTCCATGCTCCGGGGCGTGCGGGCCATCACGTCGTCGATCTCGGGATCGACGCCCATGGCCAGCGCCGGGCCGGAGTCGGTGACCAGGTTGATCCAGAGGATCTGGGTGGCCAGCAGCGGCACGACGGCGGCGCCGGGGTTGGCAGGATCGGCTAGGCCGATCACGCCACTCAGAACCACGCCGAAGAAGACGGTGGCCACCTCTCCCATGTTGGAGCTCAGCAGGTAGCGGATGAACTTCTTGATGTTGTCGAAGATCACGCGGCCTCGCCGCACCGCGGCGACGATCGTCGAGTAGTTGTCGTCGCCGAGGATCATCTCCCCGGCCTCCTTGGTCACCTCGGTGCCGGTGATGCCCATGGCGATGCCGATGTCGGCCGACTTCAGCGCGGGGGCGTCGTTGACGCCGTCACCGGTCATAGCGACGATCTGCCGGTTGGCCTGGAGCGCGTCGACGATGCGGAGCTTATGCTCGGGCGAGACGCGCGCATAGACGCGGGCTTCCTTCACCACCTCGGAGAGACGGGCATCGTCCATCTCCTCCAGTTCACGGCCGGTCACCGCCACGATCTCGTGGCCGTCCTCGACGATGCCGAGATCGGACGCGATCCGAGCGGCGGTGACGGGGTGGTCGCCGGTGATCATCACGGTCTTGATACCGGCGCGGTGAGCGTCGGCGATGGCGTCGGCGGCCTCCTGGCGAGGCGGGTCGATGATGCCGACGACGCCCGCGAAGACGAGGTCTCGCTCGGAGTCCTCGCCGAACTCCTCCCGATCGGTGTCATCCGCATCTCTCCATGCGACCCCCAGCGTGCGGTAGCCCTGCTCGCTGAGACTCACGACGACGCGTTCCAGTTCGGCGCGACGCTCATCGGTCAGGGGCCGGGCGACCTGGCCCACCTGCTCGGCGACGCAGCGACCCAGCAGCACGTCGGGAGCACCCTTGGCGAGCACCCGCACCTTGTCATCGGCGGCACCGAGCACCGACATCATCTTGCGCTCCGAGTCGAACGGAGCCTCGGCGTGACGCTCGTGGGCGTCGGCGCGCTCGGTCACCCCGTCGAGCTTGGGCGCCGCAACCAGGAAGGCCGCCTCGGTGGGATCGCCCTGGATCTGCCAGTAGCCATTCACCTGATCGAGCTGGGCATTGCTCGCCACCGAGCCCGCCGCCAACACGATCCGCGCCTCGTCCATGACGGCGTCGCGATCGCCGTCGACGACGGTGGCCTCCCCCACCGGCTCGTAGCCGGTGCCGGACAGCTCCACGCGACCCGACGCGGTGACGATCTCGCGCAGCGTCATCTCGTTCTTGGTGAGGGTGCCCGTCTTGTCGGAGCAGATCACCGAAACCGAGCCGAGGGTCTCCACCGACTCCAGGTTCTTCATCACTGCGTTGCGCCGGGCCATGGCCTGCACGCCGATGGCCAGCACCAGAGACAGGATCGCGGGCAACCCTTCGGGCACCGCCGCCACCGCGAGCGAGACGCCCATCAGCAGGATCTCGACGGCTTCCTCGGCGGAGTCGACGCCGTTGACCAGCGCGACGACGGCCATCACGCCGATCGCGATCAGGATCACCAGCAGCCCCAGTGCCTTGGAGATCTTCGCGATCTCCACTTGCAGCGGCGACGGCTCGTCTTCAGTCTCGTCGAGCAGGGTGGCGATCTTACCCACCTCGGTGTTCATGCCCGTGCCGGTGACCACCGCCCGGCCGACACCGCGCGCCACCGCCGTGCCCTTGAACACCATGTTGCGCCGATCGCCCAGCTGGGCGGGCGCGTTCAGCGTGCCCGCGTCCTTGGCGACGGCCTCCGACTCACCGGTCAGCGACGCCTCCTGCACCCGCAGCGAGGAGACGCTGATCAGGCGCGCATCGGCGCCCACCGCGTCGCCCTCCGACAGCACCAACACGTCACCGGGAACGATGTCGGCCGACGCCACGTCGGTCAGCCGACCGTCGCGCAGCACGGTGGCGTGGGACGCGGTCATGTCGGCCAGCGCGGCCACCGCGTCCGCGGCCTTGTTCTCCTGGACGAAGCCGATGATGGCGTTGGCCAGCACGATCGCGAGGATCACGACGGCGTCGATCGGAACGCCGGTGGCGCCCTCCAGAATCCAGGCGACCACCGAGATGACGATGGCCACCAGCAGCAGATAGACCAGCGGATCAGCGAACTGCCTCAAGAAGCGCCGCCACGCGGGCTCGCCCTCCTTGGCACGAAGCTCGTTGGGCCCGTAGCGCTCCAGCCGGGCGGCGGCCTCTGCCGTGCTCAGTCCGACTTCGACGTCGACATCACGCGTGCGTGACACCTGCTCAGCCGGTAGAAGAGACGGATCCTGTTCTCTGATGCCGACCTGAGCGGTCACCGCGCATCATCCCTTTCGTATGTTCGCGCCCTTCGCACGGGCCATGTCCCGCAGCTCGGCCTGGAAGTCGACCATCTGCTGCAGCACGTCGTCGTCCTGGATTCCCAGCATCCGCACCGCCAGCAGGCCCGCGTTACGCGCGTTGCCGATGGCCACCGTGGCGACCGGCACCCCGGCCGGCATCTGCACGATGGAGAGGAGGGAGTCCATTCCGTCGAGATACTTCAAAGGTACCGGCACCCCGATCACGGGCAAGGGGGTGAGGGCAGCGAGCATGCCGGGCAGGTGGGCCGCACCGCCGGCACCGGCGATGATCACCTTGATGCCGCGCTGGTGTGCCTCGCGGCCGAAGGCCACCATGTCCTCGGGCATCCGGTGCGCCGAGACCACGTCGGCCTCGTACGCGACGCCGAACTCGGTCAGCGCGTCGGCCGCGGCCTTCATCGTGGGCCAGTCGGAGTCGGAGCCCATCACGATCGAGACGAGCGGCGGGGTGGAGGTATCAGGCATTGGGGTCTCCCATCAGGTAGCCGGCGGCATGGCGGGCGCGGCGCAGCACGTCGTCGAGGTCGGGGCCGAAGGCGGTGACGTGGCCCACCTTGCGGCCCGGCGTCACCTCCTTGCCGTAGAGGTGGACGCGAATGGCACGATCGCGGGCGAAGACGTGCAACAGGGCACCGGTGAGATCTGGCTCGGTGCCGCCCAGCACGTTGGTCATCACGACGTGCTCCGCGCGCAGTTCCGGGGATCCGAGCGGCAGGTCCAGCACCGCGCGGATGTGGTTCTCGAACTGGCTGGTCAGCGCTCCATCGATGCTCCAATGGCCCGTGTTGTGCGGGCGCATGGCCAGCTCGTTGACGACGATGCGGCCGTCCGGGGCTTCCATCAACTCCACGGCCAGCACGCCGACGACGCCCAGTTCGGTGGCGATGTTGATGGCCATCACCTGAAGCTCGGCGGCGCGCTCGTCGTCCAAGCCGGGCGCGGGGGTGATGGTCTCGACGCAGATGCCGTCGGTCTGGGTGGTCTGGCTGATGGGATAGGCGACGACCTGCCCCGACGGCGCCCGCACCACCAGTGCGGAGAGTTCCCGCACGAAGTCGATGTACTCCTCGGCGACGATGCGCACCCGTTCCCCTGCGGACATGGCGGGCTTGTTCGCGAAGATCTCGAAGACCTCGTCGCGAGAGCCGACCTTCCAGACGCCCTTGCCGTCGTAGCCGCCGCGCGACGTCTTCAGGATGATCGGCCAGCCCTGGGCATCGCCGAACGCGATCGCCTGGGCCGCGTCATCACAGATGGCGAAGGCGGGGCACGGGATGCCGAAATCGCTCAGGTACTCGCGCATCTCGGCCTTGTCCTGCGCATAGACCAAGGCCTTCGGCCCGGGCCGCACCGCGGCGAACTCGCCGAGTTCCTCGAGGTACTTTGTGGGCACGTGCTCATGGTCGAACGTGATGGCGTCGCAACCTTCGGCGAAGCGACGCAGCACGTCGAGTTCGCGGTAGTCGCCGACGATGGTGTCAGCAACCACTTGGGCAGCGGATACGTCGGGCCCTTCGGCCAGCAGCCGCACGTCGATCCCCAGCGGGATCGCCGCCTGATGCATCATGCGGGCCAACTGCCCGCCTCCGGCAATGCCCACTCGGTAGCGCCTCGTCACGGGCACAGCCTAATGGCTCCGAAGGACAGGCTCACTCCCCCAGTTCGCGACGATCGGGATCTGGCCCGTCGTCGAAGAGCAGCTCGGTGATGGCGACGTGCACCCGCTCGACGCGTGGCACGTCGTCGAGGATCAGCGGGTTGCCGGCGGCTGTCTCGAACACCAGGGTGCCGCACCCGAGGATCCGGTCGACCAGGCTGTGCTCGTAGTTCACGTTGTTGATCCGGCGCAGCGGTAGGTCGTGGCCACGCTTGTTGAGGATGCCCGTGCGGGTGATGATGCGCCGGTCGGTGATGGTGTAGGTGGAGGTGTACCAGTTGAGGAAGGGCACGATCACCAGCCAGATCAGCAGGATGGCCACGATGCCGGCCTCGATGTAATAGGCCAGCGGCGTCCACTCCGGCGGGAACAGCGCCGTCGCCACCCCGGTTGCCGCGCCCAGAACGATGAGGGCCGCGACAGGCCCGAGCAGTCGCTTCGCGTGGGTGCGCAGGTGCAACACGACGTTTTCGTCGGCCCCGAGGAGATCCTTGCTGATAGCCATGCCCCAAGCATGACACGCCGCACCGACAGCTCCGAGGGACCCCGCGAGAACTGGCACCGCCGTCGCGAGGCCTGCCGAAGGCCTACCGGGGTTGATTCCGTCAGTTTTCTCTCGATACCGCGGTATCGGGGCTCTGGATGTCGGCATGCTGTCATCCACAACCCCGATAACCCCGGATGAGCCCGAGCACTGACGGATTCAGCCCCGATCCTCTCGGACCCAGGACGAAATCAACCTCGATCGCCCGCCCCGCCGACGGTTCAGCGGGGAAGACGGGCATGGATGACGTCGCCGACGGCGAAGGCGCGTACCCCGCGGGCGGTCTCGACGAGCAGGCGGCCGAACTCGTCGACGCCCACTCCCCTGCCGGTGACGGTTTCGGTGTCTGAGACGACGATCCGCAGCTCGGCTCCCACGGAGGCGCAGCGTCGCTGGTAGGCGACGCGAAGATCGGGATCCTCTCGCCACCCGCGGTAGAGGTTCTCGAAGTGGCGCAGCACGCCGGCCACCACGTCGAGGGTGTTCACCTCGAAGCCGGCCAGCGCCAGCGACGTGGCGTTCGGCACCGGCAGCTCGTCCTCGGTGAGCGCGATGTTGATGCCCATGCCCACCACCGCGCGGGCGCCGTCGGCGTGCTCGATCCGCTCGGAGAGGATGCCGCACACCTTCTTGCCGTCGATCAGCACGTCGTTGGGCCATTTCAGTTCCACCGAGACCCCAGCCGGAGACAGCTCCTCCAGCGCCTCGGTGATCGCCATTCCCGCCAACAACGACAGCCACCCCCATGCGGTCGGGCCATGCTCAGGTTTCAGCAGCACCGAGATCGCCACCGACGACCGCGCCGGCGAGACCCAGGTCCGGGCCAGCCGCCCTCGTCCGCTGGTCTGCTCGTCGGCGATCCGCACCGCGCCCTCCGTCTCACCCAGGCGCGCACGAGCGCTGAGATCGGCGTTGGTGGAGCCGGTCGTCGGCACCCACTCGACGGGACGCCACATGGTCCGCGGGCCCAACAGGCTGGTCAGTTCATCGAGGCGCGTGGCGTCATTCGGCACGGCGCCAGCCTACCGAGCCGCGCCCGGAGGGATTTTCCGGATCGGCCCAACAGCCAGATGCGTCGCCCTATTGTGTCCACCATGGAGATAGACATCCACACCACTGCTGGTCGGATCGCGAATCTCGGCGTGCGCATCGACGAAGCCGTGCACGCCGGCTCTCCCGCTGCGATCGAGCGGCACAAGGCCAAAGGCAAGATGACCGCGCGCGAGCGGGTGCTCGCGCTGCTCGACGAGGGCAGCTTCGCCGAGTTCGACCAGTTCTCCCGCCATCGCTTCTCCGTGTTCGGGATGGAGAACAACCGGCCCTTCGGCGACGGCGTGATCACCGGCACCGGCTCCATCCACGGCCGACCTGTCTGCGTGTTCAGTCAGGACGTCACCGTCTTCGGCGGGGCGCTGGGTCAGGTCTACGGCGAGAAGATCGTCAAGATCCAGGACTTCGCGCTGAAGACCGGCGTGCCGCTGGTGGGCATCATCGAGGGCGGCGGCGCCCGCATCCAGGAGGGCGTCGTCTCGCTGGCGCTCTATGGCGAGCTGTTCCGACGCCACACCCTGGCCTCCGGCGTGATCCCGCAGATCTCGCTGGTGATGGGCGCGGCGGCCGGCGGCCACGTCTACGGCCCGGCGCTGACCGACTTCGTCATCATGGTCGACCAGACCTCGCAGATGTTCATCACCGGCCCGGAGGTGATCAAGACGGTCACCGGCGAAGAGGTCTCGATGGAAGACCTGGGCGGCGGACGAACCCATTCCAGCAAGTCCGGTAACTCGCACTACCTGGCCGCCAACGAGACCGACGCCATCGAGTACGCGCGCGACCTGCTGAGCTATCTGCCGCAGAACAACCTGGAAGACCCGCCGATCTATGACGACGACGAGGTGGACCTGACGATCACCGACCATGATCGCGAGCTGGACCGGCTCATCCCCGACTCGGCCAACCAGCCCTACGACATGCGCGAGATCATCCACAACGTGCTCGACGACGACGAGTTCCTCGAGGTGATGGAGCTGTTCGCGCCGTCGATCATCGTGGGCTTCGGCCGCATCGAGGGCCGCTCGATCGGCGTCGTGGCCAACCAGCCCACCACCTTCGCCGGCTGCCTCGACATCGACTCGTCGGAGAAGGCCGCGCGTTTCGTGCGCACCTGCGACGCGTTCAACATCCCGGTGCTCACCTTCGTCGACACCCCCGGCTTCCTGCCCGGCGTCGCGCAGGAGCACAACGGCATCATCCGTCGCGGCGCCAAGCTGCTGTACGCCTACAGCGAGGCGACGGTGCCGCTGCTGACGGTGATCACCCGCAAGGCCTACGGCGGCGCCTACGTCGTGATGGGCTCCAAGCATCTGGGCACCGACATCAACCTGGCCTGGCCGACGGCCCAGATCGCGGTGATGGGCGCACAGGGCGCCGTGAACATCCTGTACCGCAAGCAACTGGCCGTCGCCGACGACCCCGAGGCCATGCGCGCCCGGCTCATCCAGGAGTACGACGACGAGCTCACCAACCCCTACGTCGCCGCCGACCGCGGCTACGTCGATCAGGTGATCTACCCGCACGAGACCCGCGCCCAGGTGATCCGGGCGCTGCGCCTGCTGCGCACGAAACGCGAAGCGCTGCCACCCAAGAAGCATGGGAACATTCCCCTATGAATGAGCAGCAGCCCATCGGCCTCGCCAAGGCCAACCTCTCCGAGGAGGAGACCGCAGCGGTGTTGGCCGTGTTGCGGGCAGTCAGCAGGCAGGAGCCCTTGCACTCGGCCGACGACCGGCCGCGCGCCGGCGGATGGTCGTCCTACTACCGCGGGGTGCGCTCGCAGCTGGTCTACGGCCGCGACGCCTGGCGCACCTACCACCAGCGATGACGCGCCTGATCCTGGCGTCGAAGTCTCCGGCGCGTCTAGACCTGCTGCGGCACGCGGGGCTCAGTCCCGAGGTGATCGTTTCGGGCGTCGACGAGTCGCTCGTCACCGACCCCCGCCCCGGTGTGCTGCCCCTGCTGCTCGCACGCGCCAAGGGCCGCGATGTCGCAGAGAAGGTCACCGGCGACGCGGTGCTGGTGGCGTGCGACACTCTCCTGGAGTTCGAGGGGCGCATTCACGGCAAACCCGGCACCGCGGATGCCGCCCGGATGCTCTGGCGCCGGATGCGCCGTAACCAGGGCGTGATCCACACCGGGCACTATGTCTGGGCGCGCACCGACGGCGAGGCCCGCGAGGCCTGCCAGTTGCGCAGCACGGTGGTGCACTTCGCCGACCTCGACGATCGGGAGATCGACGCCTATGTCGCAACCGGAGAGCCGGAACGAGTCGCCGGCGGATTCACCGTCGACGGCCGAGGCGGCGCCTACATCACGGCCATCGACGGCGACCATTTCAACGTCTCTGGGCTCAGCCTGCCGCTGTTCCGCCAGATGGTGATCGATCTCGGCGTCGACTGGCCGAGTTTGTGGACCCCCCACGCTCCTTGAGGTGCGAGGCCGCCCGCGGCCGAGCCTCGAAAGGGCTCAGCCGACGGCTGAACGACAGACCCAGCCGGAGGTCGCGTCGGCTCTTTTCGATCGGGAGGTCGCGTCGGCTCTTTTCGAGGCTCGCTTCGCTCGCACCTCAAAGAGCGTGGATGGTGCTTCGCACTGGTCTCGATTGTCGAGGCTCGCTTCGCTCGCACCTCAAAGAGCGTAGTCAGGGCACTATTGGATCAGCAGCTGCTGGTTGACGATATCGGCGTAGAGGGTCAGGCCGTTTGCGTCGGCGACGTGCAGCACGCCGGCCAGTGACTCCGCCTCGGGCACGATCTCGGCGAGCAGGTTGGGCTGATCCAGTACCCGATCCGGGTTGAAGTGGGTGCCCTCGCGACCGTCGAAGACCGCCAGATAGAAGGTGTCAGCCTCGACCAACTCCTGGAAGAAGTGGCTGCCGTAGCTGAGCTCGGGCCGGAAGCTTCCGGCGGCGTAGGTGTGCTCGCACAGCACGGCGAACTTGTTGATGTCGACGAAGTGAGCGGGCACGCCCAGCGACGCCGTCGTGGTACCCCATCGACCCGGCCCCATCAGCAGCGCTGAGCGTCCGGCCAGGCGCCGGTTCACCTTGCCGATCATCCGCGCCACCTCGTAACGCGCCCACTCGCCGAGCGCGAGGTAGGCGTCGGGGCGCACAGCGACCACCAGGTCGAGCGGCAGCTGCGCATTGCCGCCCATGAAGGATCCGGTCGTCTTGATCAGGCAACGTTGCGCGTCGAAGACCGGCAGCTCCACCGAGCGCCCCACGCCACGCGTCTGCAGCGGACGGCACTGCACCAGGTTGAGCGTCGGCTGTCCGTAACGGTCGAAGTTGATGGTGAACTCGGTGTCGACGGGGTGCGCGTAGGCCTCGGCCAGGCACTCCAGCATGTCGGCCATCAGCTGCGGCAGATCCCCGCTCAGCAGCCCGGCGAAGTCGATCACCTCCATGGGCTGCTTCGGGGCGGGCCGTCCGCGCTCGCGCAGGCGGCGTTCCGCCGCGACATCGCGGCTGGCCAGCAGCGACCAATCCAGCCTGGCGGCAGCCTGCCGCACAACGGCCATGGGCACCGTCTCGATCGTGTCGCCGGCCAGGTCGAGCACGTCGACGCGGCGCTGCGAGTACTTGCCCGCGTCGTCCTGGCCTCCGGGGGACGCCGACGGCTCGGCCAGCGCGACGATGCGGGCGAAGTCGCCGCCCTTCCGGTCGACGGCGCGGGTGCCGAGACCCACTACCAGCCGCGCCATTCCCCGGTCGGGCAGCGTCGAGTCCCAGACGTAGAGGCTGGAGCTGTTCGCCACACCCGCCACGGACGGGAAGAACAGTTCGCCGAACAAGTCGCCCGAGACGCGCTGCACCAGCACGGCCATCTGCTCGTCGTGCTCCCCGAGCCCGCGATCGGCCCGGTAGCGCAGCGCATCCACGCCGACGGCCGACGCATAGACGGTGCGCACCGCGTCCTCGAAGGCCTGCAGCCGGGTGTCCGGATCGCCTTGGTTGGCGAGGAAGACGCTCTCGTACTTGCCGGCGAACGCGTTGCCGTAGTCGTCCTCCAGCAGGGAGCTGGAGCGCACGATGATGGGCGACGATCCGAAGTACTCCATCAGCTGCAGGAACTCCTCGCGGATCCGCTGCGGGAAGCGGCCCTGCGGGATCTTCTCGTGCAGCTCGGAGGCGGCGGCGAAGTAGCCCTCCTGCTTGTGGGCGGTCCACAGGTTCCACCAGCCGTTGCCGATCAGGAAGCTGACGAACACATCCGATCCGACGAAGAAGGAGTCGTGCGGCTCGAGGCGCCCAGAGAACCGGTTGTGCTCGTCGTGCTCGAGCATCGAGCGGGCCAGCAGCATGCCCACGGCCTTGCCTCCGATACGTCCCGTGCCGATCATCCGCGACGCCACCACGAGCAGGTCGGTCAGGTTCATGTACGTGCGGCAGAGCTCGGTCATCCGTCCCTGATGGCCGACGAGCATGCCCAGCAGGTCGTCGCGGGCGCGTTCCTGCTCGGCTTGGCTCCCGGCTACGGCCGCCCACGCCTCGTCGACCTGCCGCTCCCAGCGATCAGGGTTGTCCACCCTGCGGGTCACCGATGTGAACAGCCTCGCGGTGAGGGCGGACGAGGTGATGGAGATCGCGTCGCCGCCGGTCAGCAGGTGAGGAAAGAACATCGTCGGCGAGTGCCGGCGCCACACCTTCAGCGGCTGCACGTACAGCTCGTCGTCGATCCGGTGCAGGTCGAGCAGCAGCTGCGTGGTCTGACGGATGCCCGCGATGGTGGCGAAGGTGTGCTCGTGGCGCAGCAGCGCGAAGTAGGCGATGGTGTCCAGCTCGAACAGCGGCGGGCAGGTGATCTGGAAGAAGTTCATCACCATGAGGTCGGAGTTCCAGGCCTCGTGCAGGTCGGTGAGCGGGTCGAAGACGTAGTAGGAGAAACGCCCCACTTCGGTGAGCAGGCTCAGCACCTCGACGGAGAAGCTCTCGAAGCCGACGGTCGGGTCGATGATCCGCGTCTCGATATCATCGTGATGTTCCAGCCACGGCTCGCGGATCCCGAACCGGACGTGCACGATGCGCCGCCCGTCCTGCTTGGCCTGCGCGATGAAGGGCTCGACGACGGTAGCGAAGTCACTGGCCAGATCCACCTGCCACACCACGTTGTCGCCCAGCCGCAGTTCCTCGATGGTCTGATCCAGGCCCGCGATCCCGGTGCTCGGCTGGCGCTGCGCGTTCATATGCCCACGCTACGCGAGTCCGCCCCACAGCCCCACAACGAGGCTGATTTCGTCCAGTCAGGCGGCGATCCTGGGTTAGCGGGGGGGGGGGGGGGGGGGGGGGGGGGGGGGGCGCCCCCCCCCCCCCCCCCCCCCCCCCCGCTAACGCAAGACCGCGCTCCACAGCGACGGAAGCAGCCGTACTAAAGGCTGGTCAGGAGGTCCGATAGGACTCTGCGTCGGTGCGTAGCGTCACAGCGCTCAGGCCGTCGGTGACGGTGAAGCCGCCTACCCAGGCCTCGTTCTCGAACAGCAGCGAGTCGTCCTTGTCGGCGACGATCTCGTAGCCCATCTCCTCCAGGTGGTCGCGCAGATACTGGGCGAAGACCTCCCCGCTCGGCGCGCTGGCGACGAGGGTGATGTTGTTGACCTGGTCGACGCGTTCCACCTGCCCGACGGACGCCGGCACCGAGAAACCCTTCGGCGCGTGCTGGAATCCCATCTCGGTGAGCAGCAGCCCGCCTTCCGGCGCGACGGTGGGGGCCGCGACGCTCGGAGGCGCCGTCGGCGTCGGTTCGGCCGCCGCCGCGCATCCCGAGAGACCGACGCCGATCGCGGCGGCGGCAATGAGTCTGGCGAGGCGTCCCATTCTCACGTCCCGACGAGGTCGTCGAGAGCCACGTCGCGCGGATCCTCCAGCGCCAAGCCCACGCCGTAGTCCACCCGGGGCGCACGGGGCGTCGGCAGATCGTCGACGGGGAACCATGCCACTTCCAGCGACTCCTCGTCACCCACGGCAGGCTCACCACCCAGGTAGCGCGCCCTGAAGCCGTGATCGAGGTACTGACACACGTCGCCGTTGTCGTAGGTGCTGGGCTCGGTGACACCCAGCCACAGCATCCGCTCGATGCTGATGTCGACGCATGCCTCTTCCTTGGCCTCGCGCACGGCGGTGACCTTGGGATGCTCTCCCGGATCGACGATGCCGCTGATCAGCGCCCAGAGGCCGTTGTCAGAGCGCTTGACGAGGAGCACCTCGGCACCCCCCGCTCCTTCGCGCAGCACCACCACCGACGTGCCCATCAGCCAGAGCGGCATGGTGCCTATGTGGCGGCGAAGATCCAGGATGAACTGTGGAACCGGCATGGGGTCCATCATGGCACTTCCCCAGGACGAGTGTTTCGTCGGACAGCCCCGAGAGGATGGCTATACACTCCCCGATGAAGCGTTATTGAGGAGGCATCGTGGCCAACGCCATAACCAAAGTCCTGATCGCTAACCGGGGAGAGATCGCCGTTCGGGTCATTCGTGCCGCACGCGACGCGGGCATCGCCTCGGTGGCCGCCTACGCCGACTCCGATTCAGATTCGCTGTTCGTCACGCTCGCCGACGAGGCATTCGCCCTGAACGGTGCGACGCCCGCCGACACCTATCTGAACGTCGCCAAGCTGCTCGACATCGCCGAGCGCTCCGGCGCGGAGGCGGTGCATCCCGGCTACGGCTTCCTCGCGGAGAACGCCGACTTCGCCCAGGCCGTCATCGACGCCGGACTGATCTGGATCGGCCCTCCTCCCTCGGCCATCGACAATCTCGGCGACAAGGTGAAGGCGCGTCACATCGCGCAGAAGGTGGGCGCTCCCCTGGTGCACGGCACGGCGGATCCCGTCGCGGGCACCGACGAGGTGATCGCGTTCGCCGAGCAGTACGGTCTGCCGATCGCGATCAAGGCGGCCTACGGCGGCGGTGGGCGCGGTCTCAAGGTGGCCCGTGAGCTGGGCGAGGTGGCCGAGCTTTTCGAATCGGCGACACGCGAAGCCGTGACAGCCTTCGGCCGGGGCGAGTGCTTCGTCGAGCAGTATCTGGACAAGCCGCGCCATGTGGAGACCCAATGCCTCGCCGACGCGCACGGCAACGTCGTGGTGGTCTCGACGCGCGACTGCTCGCTCCAGCGCCGTCACCAGAAGCTGGTGGAAGAGGCACCTGCCCCATTCCTCACCGAGGAGCAGATCGAAACCCTCTACACCTCGTCCAAGGCCATTCTTCGTGAAGCCGGCTACGTGGGCGCGGGCACCTGCGAGTTCCTGGTGGCCACCGACGGCCGCATCTCCTTCCTCGAGGTGAACACCCGCCTCCAGGTGGAGCACCCCGTCTCCGAGGAGGTCACCGGCATCGATCTGGTGCGCGAGATGTTCCGCATCGCCCAGGGTGAGGAACTCGGCTACGGCGATCCGGACGTGCGCGGCCACGCGATCGAGTACCGGATCAACGCCGAGGACGCGGGCCGCAACTTCATGCCGGCCCCCGGCACCCTGGTGAAGTGGCACGCCCCATCCGGCCCTGGCGTCCGCGTCGACGAGGGCTACCACGTCGGCATGACCGTGCCCGGCGCCTTCGATTCGCTGGTGGCCAAGATCATCGTCACCGGCGCGAACCGAGAACAGGCGCTGGCCCGTTCGCGACGCGCGCTCGACGAGTTGGTGATCGAGGGCATGCCGACGGTGGTGCCGTTCCATCAGGCGGTGCTGAACGACCCCGCCTACACCGCCGATGACGGCGATTTCGCTGTGCACACGCGCTGGATCGAGACCGAGTTCACCGGCACGATCCCCGCCTACACCGGCTTGCTGGGAGAAGCCGAAGACGAGGACGAGCCGGAGGTCATCGTCGTCGAGGTCAACGGCAAACGCGTCGAGGTCAAACTGCCCGGCAGCTTCGCCGCCACTCGCCCTGCGGCGAGCAAGGTGGCGAAGAAGCCCACCAAGCGCGACCGTGGCGGCAGCAAGGTCTCGGCCCCCAGTGGCAACGCCCTGGTCTCCCCCATGCAGTGCACGGTGGTGAAGGTCAACGTCGA
The DNA here is from genome assembly GCF_029211185.1 of Tessaracoccus caeni. GTDB lineage: Bacteria > Actinomycetota > Actinomycetes > Propionibacteriales > Propionibacteriaceae > Arachnia > Arachnia caeni. Next base: position 61,896 of record NZ_JARGDO010000011.1, on the reverse strand, counting down.
GGAAGGAACCGAGGTTGCGGAGGGTGACGCCGTCGTCGTCATCGAGGCGATGAAGATGGAGCAGCCGCTGAACGCCCACCGCAGCGGCGTGATCGCGGCGCTGAAGGTGGCCGCCGGCGACGCGATCACCAGCGGCTTCGTCGTCTGCGAGATCGTCGACGCGGAGTAGCTCACAGCTACCGCACAGACTCGCGGAACATACTGGGGACTCCAAGCGACGTGCTTGGAGTCCCCGGCTACATTTGAGGGGAAGTTGAGAGGGAAAAGATGGACCTGCTGCTGTTTATATTCGTCGTGATGCTGGTCGGCACCGTCGTCACTGGCATGCGTAGGTCAGCACAGATCTCCAGCCGCCAGCGGCAGGCTCCTCCGCTCATGCAGCATCCGCAGGCACCGATGGGGCACCACCCCATGAGCCAGCTGATGGGCCCGATGGGGCACCAGATGATGGGGCATCACCAGAGCCCCCAGCCCGTCTACCCGCTCACCCCGGCTGCACGCCAGGCATGCGACTCCGACATCACCACCTTCGGCACCGAACTGCGCGATCTCGACCTCGACGTCGTCGGCCGCACCCTCGACGCCGACGCCAACCAGGACTACACCCGAGCCCTCGATGCCTACGACGCGGCCAAGGAACACCTCGTCCGCGCACAGTACGACGTCGACATCCGACGGGTCGCCGAGATCCTCGAAGAGGGCCGCTTCGCGATGGCGTGCGTGCGTGCCCGGGTGAACGGTCAGCCGCTGCCCGCCAAGCGTCCGCCCTGCTTCTTCGATCCGGCACACGGCCCGTCCACCCGCGACATCACCTGGGCTCCCCAGGGCGGCGCTCCTCGGCAGGTTCCCGCGTGCGAGGCCGACGCGCAGCGCGTCCAAGTGGGCGCGAGCCCCAACGTGCGGATGGTGCCGTCGGGCCACGGCATGGTTCCCTACTGGGAGAACCGCGACTACGCTCCGTGGGCGCAGGGCTACTACCGCCGCTATGGCGACGACCCCACGAGCGGCCTGCTCACCGGCGCCATGATGGTCGGCGGTTTCGGTCTTCTGATGGGTCTGCTCGACGATCTCGGCTGATCGGCGGCCGTCCGTCGCGCTGGTGAGACCGCGGGTCGTCTCCTCCGTGCCGATTCGCTACTCTTGTCCCTGGCCAAGACTCGGGGGGGTCTATCGAAGGGGCATCGTTGCGAGACGAAATGTTCGCGCGGAACAGCAGGTCGTCACGACGACCGCTCATCCGCTTGGTTTCGCTTGCTCTGTGCACCCTGCTCGCGGTGGGAGCGCCAACCCTCCTCAACACCGCGACCCTCCCCAGCTCGATGTACGCCGTCGCGGACGAGGGCACCGAAGGCACCTCACTCCCGGACGCATCGTCTGAGCTATCGAACGATCCCTCCGATCCCACCGTGCAGGCCCCTCCCGCCGAGGACGAGACCCCCGTCGTCGACCAGGAGCCCCCTGCAGAGGAGCTGCCCTCACCTGACGAAGAATCGACCCCTCTGTCTCCCGAGGACGAGGAAGAAGAAGCGGACCCCGCCGAGACCGGAGAGGACCAGCCTGACGACGAGCCGACCGACCAGGAGAAGCCTGACGACAAGCCGGCCGGCAAGAAGAAGTCCTCCGACGAGCCGAGCAACGAAGAGCAGCCCGCTGATGCGCCTGCCGACGATCCGGGCATTATCTTTTCCCCGCTGGGCAGCGGGATCCCTCCCCACTTGGCGATCGCGAAGCAAGCCACGGCGTCGGCGCCCACTGCCTTGGGCAGCACGGTTTCGTACCAGATCACAGCCACCAACACCGGGATCGTGGACTACACGGTGGGAAACCCGGCCCGTATCGAGGACGATCTCTCCGACGTGATGAGCGCGGCCGGCGCCACCTTCACCGGCACCGCGACGGCAAAGGTCGATGGCAGCCCGGTCACCGCACCCACCTGGAGCGCCGGAAACACCCGATTGTCCTGGAGCGGCCCGCTCGCCGTCGGCAAGACGGTGACGATCACCTACGACATCCATCTCGACCGCCTCACTGACCAGCCCCGCGTGCTGTCCAACGTCGCCTGGTCGCCGGCCGATCCGGCCGACCTGACCCCACCCGCGAGCTGCGAGGTTCCGACGGGCGGTGGCAGCCAGGCGGTCACTCCCGACGGGGAGCCGTGTGGCGCCACCACGACGACGATCGACCCGCCGCCCCCGCTGTTCCTCGGCAGCTGCACCGTGACCACCTTCGAGGAGGACAACGCCGGCTGGATGGTGCGCAGCACCGAGTTTGGCATCGACGACACGATCGCGCGGCACCCGGCCGTCCGCGTGCCGACCGGCGGGCGCCCCGGAGGCGCGCTGCACACCCACGACCTTGATACCAACTGGACCGAGTTCGTCTCGCCGGATCTGCAGGCCGGAGGGTACGTCACCGACTACCGCAACCTGGTGGGGCATAGCTTCAGCTATGACTTCTACTACATCCCCGAGAAAAACGGGTTCCTTTACCCGATGTACATCGCGCTCGAGAGCACCGACGGCGAACGAATCTGGTTCCTCACCACCAACCAAGTGCGCGACGTAGGCGAGTGGTATCGGGTGACCATCCCGCTGAGTCGCAGCCGATGGCTCACCGGCCCGTTCACCTACGACGACGGGCCGAGCGGCTCCGCCCCTCCGGCCGCGATGTTCCAGCGCATCCTGGGCAGTCTCAAGCAGATCTACATCGGCGCCGAGGGCGCCAGCGGTGACGACGACAGCTGGCTCGACAACTTCGGCTCTCCGTGTGATCCGGATCTGGAGATCACCAAGTCCACCACGGCCACCGAACTCACCCTCCCCGGTGAGACCGTGAGCTACACGGTGAACCTGACCAACACCGGCGACGCCCACTACACCTCCAGCAACCCCGTACATCTGTTCGACGATCTGACCGATGTCGTCGACGACGCGAGTTTCACCGGCGTCGCCACCGCCAAGGTGGACGGAGTGAACGTCACCGCGCCCGTGTGGGATCCGGTCTCAAAGCGCCTGACGTGGACCGGCCCGCTCGCCATGGGCAAGACCGTGACTATCACCTACGACGTCGTGGTGGAGCGCACGGTATCCAACCGCAAGCTGCACAACATCGCGTGGAGCCCGGCTGATCCCGCCGAGGCTCCCACACCGGAGAGCTGCTCCGCAACCGGCGCCCCCTGTGGCGAGACCACCACCCAGATGCCGCCGCTGCCGATGATCTGCTCCGCGGAGGAACGACGCGGCACCGAGCGCTACTGGTTCTTCGGCAACAAGGCAGGCATCGACTTCGGAGCCACCGGGACAGCCCCTGGAGCGGCGTTCCTAGGCACTCAGGACACCTCCGAAGGTTCTACCGTCGTCACCGACGAGCAGGGCAACCTGCAGTTCTGGTCCAATGGCCAAAGCGTGTTCGACCGCAACGGGGGCGTGATGTCCAACGGGACAGGGCTGCTCGGCAACTCCTCGGCGGTGCAGACCGTGGCCTCCTTCCCGGCGGCGGGTCAGCCTGGGAAGTTCTTCCTTATCACCACCACCACCGACGTCAACAACAGCACCACGAGGCAGTTGCACTACCACACGGTGGACATGACGCTGAACGGCGGGCTGGGTGCCGTCACGGCGAAGAACGTCCTTCTCGGGCAGGCCAACACGGCGTCCGAGGCGATCACGGCCGTGCCCAACGCAACCGGCGACGGCTACTGGGTGCTCACCTCCACCAACAGCACTCCCAACATCCTCGCCTACCAATTCAACGCCAACGGTCCCGTCACAGGCCAGGCCGTGATCAGCGTTATGCCCTCCGACAACGGAAACCGGTACGCCACGCTGTCGTTCAATGCCGACTACACACAGTTGGTGCAGCTGACGGCTCAGGGAACCAACGGCACCGGCACCTGGTCCAAGCTGCGGCTGCTGGACTTCAATGCGGCCACCGGCGAGGTCGAGCAGCGTCTTGAGTGGGGAATGCCGATGAAGCCGGCGGCGCCCAACTCAGGCCGGCACGGCTACGCCGCGGACTTCTCACCCTCGGGCGACTACGTGTACGCGACTAAGGTCTTCGAAACCTCGCGTCTCTACCGCTACCGCATCGCCGGGGCAACCACCGGGGAGGAGGTGAAAGACACCGAGCTGTACCTCGGGTCGATGGGAAGCCAGGGCGGTCAGGTGCGAAGGGCACCCGATGGACGCATGTACGTCGCCAACACCAACGGAACGGCGCTCAGCATCGTGACCAATCCCGACGCGACCACCCCGACCTACACTCAGAACGGTTTTCCGCTGCCTGCGGGGTCGACGAGTCAGGGCGGATTGCCCCAGATGGTGACCGGCTGCCCGCCCGTCACCCGCTCCTCGTCAGTGACCAAGACAACCACCGCGTCGGCCGCCAGCCGTCTCGGTGACACCGTGAGCTACACCGTGTCGCTCCATAACACCGGTGCCGGCGCCTACAACAGCGCCGCTCCTGCCCATGTCGTCGATGACCTGAGCGAGGTGCTCGACGAGTCGACTTGGGTGGGCGCGTCAGCCAAACTCGCCTCCGCTCCCGCCGGCCCGGATGTGGGCACCCTCACCTTCAACCCGGTAACGAAGCTGCTGCGCTGGTCCGGACCGCTGGCCGTTGATGCCACCGTCGACATCACCTACACCATCACCATCGGCGACGACCTGGACGGCAAGCTGCGCAACATCGCCTGGATCCCCGACGATCCCGCTAACCCCATCAAGCCCGCCACCTGCACCGAGGAGGACGACTCCTGCGCTGAGACGGTGACGATGATGCCCACACTTCCCTTGGTCTGTCCGGTCGAGGACCGACGCGGCACCGAACGCTTCTGGTTCTTCGGCACCCAGGCAGGCATCGACTTCGGTGCCAGCGGCACCACCAGTCAGCCTTTCCGCACCACCCAAACCACGACGGAAGGCTCCACCGTCGTCACCGACGAGCAGGGCAACCTGCAGTTCTGGTCCAACGGCCAAAGCGTGTTCGACCGCAACAGCAACGTCATGGTCAACGGAACCGACCTGACCGGCAACGCCTCGGCAACGCAAACGGTGGCTTCCTTCCCGGTGGCTGGTCAACCAGGCAAGTTCTTCGTCGTCACCACGAACACCGACGTGAACCAGACCGCTAAGAACGGCCAACTGCGCTACTCCGTCGTGGACATGACCCAGAACAACGGACTCGGCGCTGTGACCAGCACGAAGAACGTCAACCTCGGAGCCAGCAACACCGCGTCGGAAGCGATCACCGCGGCACCCAACGCCACGGGCGACGGCTATTGGGTGCTGACCTACACCAACAACTCCCCCAACATCCTCGCCTACGAGTTCGACGCCGACGGCCCCGTGACGGGCATCCCGGTGGTCAGCACCATGTCGAACAACAATGGCAACCGGTACGGCACACTCGCCTTCAACGCCGACTACACCCAACTCGTGCAGCTGACCACTACTGGCCCACTCGCTACCGCGGGATCGTCCAAGGTCAGGATGCTGAACTTCAACGCCGCCACGGGCAAGATCCGGCAGCGGTACGAATGGCAGCTCTTGGAAGGGGCGGACACTGGCAGGCACGGCTACAACGCCGAGTTCTCACCCGCAGGCGACTATGTGTACACGACGAAGATCTTCGACACCGGCCGTCTCTACCGGTACCGCGTCGCGGGCGCGACTACCGGGTCGGAGGTGAAGGGTACCGAGGAACTCCTCGGCGAACTGGCGGGCGACGGTGGCCAAGTACGCAGGGCCCCGGATGGTCGCATGTATGTCGCAACCTGGGCCGGATCCGCACTCAACGTCGTCACCAATCCCGACGCTGCCACCCCGGCGTTCACCCAGAGCGGGTTCGCTCTGGCCGCCGGATCACGCAGCCGATACGGTCTCCCCCAGATGGTGACCGGCTGCCCGCCCGTCACCCGCTCCTCCGCGGTCACCAAACAGACCACCGCCACGGCCGACAGCCGTCCCGGCGACACCGTGAGCTACACCGTGTCACTGGAGAACACCGGAGCTGGCGCATACACGCTGTTCACGCCGGCCCACGTCGTCGACGACCTGAGCGACGTACTCGACGAGGCGAACTGGGTGGGCGTCACCGCCAAGCTCGCCGGCGCTCCGGGCGGCCCCGAGGTCGGCACCACGACCTTCGACCCCGCCACGAAGATGCTTCGCTGGTCGGGACCGCTGGCCGCCGGCGCCACGGTGGAGATCACCTACACCGTGACCATCGGCAAGGTCACCAACGGCGAACTGCGCAACATGGCATGGATCCCGGAGAACCCCATGAGCCCGGAGAAGCCCACCACATGTGCCGTCGATGACGACTCGTGCGCCGAGACGCTCACCCTCCTGCCTCGCCTAGAGGTCACCAAGACCGCCGACGAGACCGAACTGCCGATGCTCGGACAACAGGTGACCTACACCGTGACGCTCATCAACCGCGGCCCCGGCGTGTACACGGATGACGCCCCCGCGACGATGCTCGACGACATGAGCGCCGTCCTGGACAAGGCCACCCTCAACTCCATCAACGGCAACTTCGGCTTTGCGGAGTTCGATCCGGTCGCCAAGACCTTGTCGTGGAGGGGTGAGCTCGCGGTCGACGACCCCGTCATCCTCACCTACACCGTCACCTATACCGGGGCCAATGACGACGGCGAATACACGCTGTTCAACGAGGTCTGCGTGGACGAGCGCAATGCCATACCAGGACACCCCGCCTGCGCGCCGGTGAGCGTGCCCGCAGCCGGCCTGGAGTACTGGAAGACCGTCTCCTCGAGCAGCAACTCCGTGATCGCGGGAACGGTGCTGAGCTATCAACTCCACTTCCGCAACTCCGGGGATATTCCCGCCACGGTCGACATGGTCGATCATCTGGCCGACGTGCTGGACGACGCCGATGTGGTGCTCGAGCCCGGCTCGCCGCCCGGGCTGGCCACGCTGGCCGCCGCCCGCACCGGCAATCAGATCGCGCTCACGGGCACGGTTCCCGCCGACGGCACCATCTACACGATCGAGTACCACGTGGAGGTGAGGCCCAACGGGCAGCGCGGAAACAGCGTCGCGGACAACTTCCTGCTCAACGACGGCGACCTTCCCCCGACGGACGGCTGCCAGCCCAATCCGCGGTACCAGACCTGCACCTCGACCGACATCGCCGGCGCCGTGCGGGTGTGGAAGATGGTCGATGGCCCCAGCGGCCCGCAGCCGATCTACGGCGCCGATTTCGAGGTGCTCGCCGATGACGGAGGGCAGCCGGCAGCCACGCCGCTGGCCGATCCTGCCCTGACGCCTGGAGACATGGCGGGCATGGTCGAGCTGACGGGCATCCCCGTCGGCCACTACTGGCTGCGCGAGACCCGCGCTCCCGAGGGCTATTCCCTCCTCGCCGAGGAGGTGCCGTTCGAGATCGCCGCCGACGGCTCGGTCGTCGTGCACGGCGACCATCCGCAGGTCACCGTGAGCGAAGACAACGGCACGTGGACGATCAGAGTGATCGACCTCAAGGCCTTCGAGCTACCTCTCGCTGGCGGCCCGGGCGACCTTCTGTGGACCGTCGGTGGGTTGGTGCTCATGGTCAGCGCAGGCGTACTGATCATGCGCAGGAGGAGACTGCTTTCGACCGGAGGCCCTGAAAGCCACCTGTAGATTCCGCTGGAATCTTGCCGACCACGCCAGGCCACAGCAGACCCACAGGCCGGCCATATCCCGCCCACGACCTCGTTCCGTACAACGGAACACATGACCAGACGCACCGCGAATTCCCGTCCCCGGCGCCTGCGCCGCACCCTCCTCGCCGTCGTGCTGCCCGTCCTGCTGCTGCTCGGCGGCACCACCGGATGGGCACTCGACCGTTTTCTGATCCCGCACGTCGAGATCACCGACGTGGCGGCTCACGAGGCCGCCTCTCAGACCGCGTCCGCCACTCCAGCAGCCGCGAACAGCGACGACGCGGAGTCCGAGGCCTCCGTCACGGTGGAGACCAAGACCCTCGGCAGCGGCGACGACACCGTCACCTACCACGTGGCCGACGTCGTGGTCTCCGACGCCACCCAGCTCCGCTCCGCCTTCGCCGAAAACCAGTTCGGCACCAACATCACCCAACTGGTCAGCGAGATGGCCGAGGACAACGGAGCCCGGCTGGCCATCAACGGCGACTACTACGGCTTCCGTGACGACGGCATCCTGATCCGCAACGGCGTCGTCTACCGCGACGACCCCGCCCGCACCGGCCTGGTGATCTACCGCGACGGCACCATGGCGATCTACGACGAGACCGAGACCTCCGCCGACGAGCTGCTCGCCGACGGCGCCTGGCAGACCCTCAGCTTCGGGCCGGCGCTCGTGGACGACGGCCAGATCGTCGAGGGCATCGACGAGGTGGAGATCGACACCAACGTCGGCAATCACTCCGTCCAGGGCACCCATCCCCGCACCGCGATCGGGGTGATCGACGAGAACCACTTCGTCTTCGTGGTGGTCGACGGGCGCGAGCGGGGCTACAGCCGAGGCATGTCGATGACGGAGCTGGCCCAGCTCATGCAGGATCTCGGCGCGACGACCGCCTACAACCTCGACGGCGGCGGCTCCAGCGAGCTCTGGTTCGACGGCGAGGTGGTCAACCACCCCTCCAACGGCGGCGAGCGCGCCACCAGCGACATCCTCTACATCGGTTAGGAGCCATCCATGTTCGTCATCCTCATCCCCGCGTACGAGCCGGACTCGCGCCTGGTCACCCTGGTCGGAGAGCTCAGCCTGCGCCTTCCCCACACCCCGATCATGATCGTCGACGACGGCTCGGGCCCCGCCTATGCCCCGATCTTCGACGCGGCCGCTCGCGTCGGCGCGTCGGTGCTTGCTCACACGGAGAACCGCGGCAAGGGGGCGGCGCTGCGCACCGGCTTCGCCGCGATCGCCTCCGTCTGGCCCGGGGCGGCCGTCGTCACAGCCGACTGCGACGGCCAGCACACCGCCGCGGACATCGTCGCCGTCGCCGCCGCCCTGGAGGATGCGCCGGAGGACGACCGGGTGGTGGTGCTCGGCTGCCGGGCGTTCGCCGGCGAGGTTCCGGCGCGCAGCCGACTCGGCAACACCGTCACGCGCTGGGCCTACCGGGCCGCGACGGGCCAGGACATCCCCGACACCCAGACCGGGCTGCGCGCCCTCTCGCCCGCGGCGATGGACTGGGCGCAAACGCTCCCCGGAGACCGCTTCGAGTACGAGTTCCAGATGCTGCTACGCGCCCCGGAATCGGGCGTGAGGCTGGCGACGGTGCCGATCGAGACGATCTATACCGACGGCAACTCCTCCAGCCATTTCCGCCCGCTGCGCGACTCGGCCCGCATCTACGCCCCTCTGCTGCGCTTCGCCGGATCCGGCCTGCTCGCCTTCGGCGTGGACACCGTCGCCCTGCTGGTGCTGAACGCCCTGACCGGCCACCTGCTGGCTTCGGTGGTCGGAGCACGCCTGATCAGCGCGTCGGTGAACTTCGTGGTAAACCGCAGCGTGGTCTTCGGCCATGGCCGCGAGGTTCCGGCGCGCACCGCAGCGCTGCGCTACGGCGGACTGGCCGTCATCCTGCTGGCCGCCAACTACGGCCTGCTCAGCGCCCTCACCGGAATCGGCATCCCGCTGATCGTCGCGAAGATCGCCACCGAGGCGGCGCTGTTCATCGCCAGCTACGCGATGCAGCGCTCTGTGGTCTTCTCCCCCGAATCGCCGCGCCTAGATACCCCGGTGCTCCAGGACTCTTACGCCCGCCAGTAAGCGAGGCGGCGATCTGCTCCCGGGCGTCGTGGACACGGTCGCAGCCACAGCAGGCGGCGTCGTCGGGGCCGTTCGGATGCGAGGCCATCAGTACACGTCCCTCACATAGCGCTTGTCCCGTTTCAGCGCTGCGACGTACTCGGCGGCGTCGTCATCGCCCCGGCGGCGCTGCGCCGCCACGATGTCGGTGAGCGCGCGGTCGACGTCGCGGGCCATCCGCGATGCGTCGCCGCATACGTACACATGGCCGCCGTCCTCCAGCCACGAGTAGAGCTCGGCGGCCTGTTCCCGCATCCGCGTCTGTACGTAGATCTTCTCCTGCTGGTCGCGCGAGAATGCGAGGTCGAGTCTGGTGAGCAGACCGCTGGCGGCGTACTGCTCGATCTCGTCGGCGTAGATGAAGTCGGACGCGCGATGCTGGTCACCGAAGAACAGCCAGTTCTTCCCCGTCGCGCCGCGTGCCGCACGCTCCTGCAGGAAGCCTCGGAACGGGGCGATACCGGTGCCAGGACCGATCATGACGACCGGTGCAGCGTCGTCCACGGGCGGGCGGAAGGCGGTGTTGGGTTGCAGGAAGATGCCGACCGGATCGTCATCGCCGAGGCGGTCGGCGAGGAACGTCGAGCAGACTCCGTGGTGCACGCGCGCACTGCCGTGGCGCACCGCCGCGACGGTCAGATGGATGCGATCCGGGCTGTGCAGCGGGCTCGACGAGATCGAGTAGGCACGATGCTGCAGGGGACGGAACACGGCCGCGATGTCCGCCGCGTCGAGCCGGACGTCCGGCACCGCATGCAGCAGATCGAGCGTGTCCTTGCCCCACAGCCACGACTCGAGCGGCTCGCGCTCGTCGCGAGCGAACAGATCTCCCAACTCGCTGCGCGGTGCGCGCTCAGCCAGCAGGGCCAGCAGATCCTTGGACGGGGTCGAGATCTCCCAACCCTGCGCCAGCTGGGCGCGCAGGGCCGCGCCGCCGATCTCGATCTCGGGATCGAGGGCCAGACGCTCCAGCAGCAACTCCACGAGGCTCGGGTCGTTTCGCGGCACAACCGCGAGCGCGTCGCCGGCCTGGTACTCGATGCCGCTGTCGCCGAGATCCAGCTCGAAGTGCCGGATCTCCTTCGCGCTCCCCGTGCCCGACAGCAGCCGGTTCTCCGCGAGTCGCGAGGAATAGGGTGACTTGCGGTTCCACTTCGGCCGTTGCCTCGCGGGTGCTGCGGGGGCTCCGGATGCCGGCGCGGGAGCGGATCCCGGCGCCTCGGCCGCCAGCAGAGCAATGACGTCGTCGATCCAGGCGTTCGCCGCATCCTCGTAGTCCACGTCGCAATCGACGCGCGGGAGCAGACGGGCGGCGCCGAGCTGCTCGAACCGCAGGTCGATGAGCTTTCCCGCCTGGCAGAAGTCGTCGTAGCCACTGTCGCCGAGCGCCAGCACACCGAAGCGCACGTCTTCGAGCCGGGGCGCGGTGTCAGCGGCCAGCGCCTCCCAGAACAGCTCGGCATTGTCGGGCATCTCGCCCTCGCCGTAGGTGGACGTGACGACGAGCACGCGACCCATGCCCGGCAGGTCGTCGGGCGTGATGTCGTCGAGCGGACGCAGCGTCACCGCCATCCCGCGTGCGCGAGCGGCGGCGGCGAGGTCTTCCGCGAGGAACTCACTCGTGCCGGTCTGACTGCCGAACAGCACGTCGACGGTGAGCGTGGCCGCCGTGCCCGTGGCTGGGTCGTCACTGCGCGCCGCGACCATCCCCGCGAAGAAGCCGGAGAGCCACGCCTGCTGCTCGGAACTGAAGGGCGCGTCGGGCAGCGCTTGGAGGAGACTCATGAGGTTGCCTTCGCTAGGAGCCTCGCCGCGCCCGCCGCGAGGTCATCAAGGGCGGACTGGGCGAGCAGCTCGTCGAAGCGCGCGGAATCGCTGCGCGCGGCGTTCTTGATCTGCTGGTGCAGGATCCAGCCATAGGTGCCGGGCGCGTCCATCCCACGGACGTTGCGCAGCTCGAGGGAGCGCGTGTAATCGGCGAGCCGCCGGATGGAGACGAGGGTCGCCAGCTCGGTGTCGTCGAAGCGGTCGAGCTTCCCGCGGAGGTACTTCATCACCTTCTGCATGACGAAGAAGTCCTCGGTGAGCACCAGCTTGCGAGCCGCGTCGTGGACGCGCGGGTCGTCCGGACCCGTCGCACCGGGCACGCGCTGCTGCGCGAGGTCGCGGGCGATGGCGAGCACCGTATACGCGGAGAGCAGGCCAAACCAGTCGTCGGAGGGCTCCCGGGGCACGCGGCCGCCCAGCACGGGGCGGCCCGCGCGGTAGTCGAGCTTGAACGAACGCAGCTTCTCGGTCGCCACCGAGGTCGCGAGTTCGTCGAGCAGCGCCTTGCGGGTGGAGGCTGCGAGGATCGCGTCGGCATCCTGGGTGAGCAACAGCGCACGCGGCATGCCGCAGAAGACGTGCTGCCGTTCGGTCTCCCACTCGGCAAGCAGGCGCGACGCGAGCGCCGACCCTGTGGCGTCCCGATGCCAGCGCAGCAGGAGCAGCACGGCATCCTCATGGAATGCGCCGTGCTCCTGGTCGGTGATCGGGAAGACGAGCAGCGAATCGGCGCTGACCCGGTCGCGGATCGTGCCCTCGGGGTCGTACTGGTAGAGGAAACCGCCGCTCATGCCGTTGCCCAGGCCCTTGCCCGCCGAGCCGAGGTTGAGCACCGCGCCGTTGGTCATGTACTCGCAGCCGAAGTCTCCGAAGCCCTCGATGACGGCTGTTGCGCCGGAGTTGCGCACCGCGAACCGGTCGCCGGCTTCGCCCTCGACGAAGGTGCGCCCGCCCGTCGCACCGAACAGCGCAAAGTTGCCGATGAGCACGTTGCCGCCCGGCGTCGTGCTTCCGCCACCGGGGGTGCGGATGACGATCTGGCCGCCGCATTGGCTCTTGCCGACGCCATCGTTCGCGGTGCCGGTGTGGAGGAGTTCGATGCCGTCGTTGCAGAACGCACCATAGGACTGGCCTGCGGAGCCGTGCGAGCGGATGCGGATGGTGCCGTCGGCAAGCCAGCTGCGGCCGCGTTCGTCGGTGTACACCGACGGCAGCGCCGCCAACGTCGACTGGTCCAACTCGTGGTTCAGCATGCGCTCGATGTCGATCGAGAGTTGTCCGCCGACGGTCTTGTCGCTGTTGCGCAACCTGCCGACCTCCAGCTCGATGCTCGGCTCCGCCCGATCGACGAGCGCGGCGCGAACGTCTCGGATGAGTGCGTCGTCGACCGCGAAGTTCTTCTCGAGATACACCGGGTCGGGCACGTGACGTTCGGGCACCCGCGCGAGCATCGCGCGCACGTCGAGGGTGCCGACGCTCGCGGGGTGGTCGAGCAGCTGCGCCAGATCGGTTCGGCCACGCGCCTCGCGCAACGACCGGAGGCCGAGGCGCGCGAGGATCTCGCGGACATCGTGGGCGATATTGAGGAGATACTGGGCGAGCGCGCGCGGGTCACCGTCGAAGGCCTCGGCGTTCGTGGTGAGCCCGGCGGGGCACTTGATATTGCAGTTCTTGGCCATCACGCACTTGAGCATCATGAGCGCGGTGGTGCCGAACTCGAAGCTGTCGCCGCCGAGCAGCGCGGACATCACCACGTCGCCGCCGGTCTGATGGGCGCCCGAGCAGCGCAGCACCACCTTGTCGCGCAGTCCGTTCGCGACGAGCGCCTGGTGCACCTCTGCGACGCCGATCTCGGCCGAGCGGCCCGCGTATTTGAGGCTCGTGACGGCGGCAGCACCCGTGCCGCCGGTGTTGCCGGCGACGTTGATCACGTCGGCGCCGGCCTTCGCGACGCCGACCGCGATCGTGCCGATGCCCTCCGACGACACGAGTTTCACGACGACCCGGACGCGAGCGGCCTTGCAGTCGTGGATGAGCTGCGCAAGGTCTTCGATGGAGTAGGTGTCGTGGTGCGGCGGTGGGGAGATCAGCTCGACCCCTGGCGTGCCGCCTCGCGCGGCGGCGATATCGACGGTCACCTTCGGCGCGGGCAACTGGCCGCCCTCTCCGGGCTTGGCCCCCTGACCGATCTTGATCTCCAGCTCTTCGAGCATGGGGTCCGCGAGATAGCCCGCCCAAATGCCGAAGCGTCCCGACGCGAACTGCTTGATACGCGACCCGCGGATCGTCCCGTAGCGGGAAAGGTGCTCGCCGCCCTCACCGCAGTTCGACATACCGCCGACCATGTTCGTCCCGTGTGCGACGGCCTCGTGCGCGGAGGCGACGAGCGCACCGTGACTCATCGCGCCGGAGGCGAGGCAGCGGGTGATCTCGTGGGCCGGCTGCACGCTGGCGAGGGGAATGCTCGACGGTGCCGGCTCGAGCAGGTCGAGCAGCTCCGCCGCATGGCCGTGCACGACGAGTTCAAGCCCGTCATCGTCGACGCTCCAGCTGTCGAGGTCGCCGGGCGCAAACGCGGCGACGAACTCCGCGAACGCCTCGTAGCGCTCGGCCGTCGCGGCCGCCGCATCGATGAACCGGACGCGGTGACGCCCGTCGCCGAGATGACGCACGTCGAGGCCTCGCACGAGAATGCTCGCGTTGCCCACCGTCGAGAAACGTCCGAGTTCATCGTTGAACTCCCCGGCGGTGCGTAGCCCCGCCACATCCGCCGGCAGGGCCAGCACGTCACGGAGGGCGGACGGGCGCCGCGAACGCTCGGCGCGCGTCGCCTCGCGGAAGGCGCGATAGCCGGGGGTGAGGCCGAACTCATCGATCTGCGCGTCGGTGAGCGCCGCCAGGCCGCTGTGGACATACACGTCATCGGTGAGCCCGAACGCGTCGTCGAGCTGGCCGAGCGTGAGGCGGCTGAGCGCGGAACCATCAGCGTCGTCGGCCTGGTCGGCCTCGTCGGTGCCGAACGTGTGCGGCTCCTCGGTCATGCCGGCGAAACCGCGGACCGCCGTCGTGCCGAATGAATGGCCGGCACCGTCGGAGCGTTCCTTGAACAGTCCCAGCAGCGGCACCTCCGATTCCGCGGAGACGACGCAGCCGCGTGCGTGCCACCCCGCGGCGGCTGCGACGATGCGCGAGAAACTGACCCCGCCGACGGGCGTCGCCATATGCGGGAAGCAGCGCGCCAGCACGGGGTCGTTCGTGTCCAGATAGTTGGGCTCGAAGAACTCGCCGCCGATGTAGCTCTCGACCGTGCAGAGGCCCACGCGGCCCATCGTCTTGCCCAGCGCCTTCTCCGCGGCCTTGCGGAACCTCGCGAAGGCGCGGTCGGTGTCGGTGTACTCACCGGCCGGTGCCGGTGCCGACGGATACTTCTCCTCCGCGCGCAGCCGGGCACTGAGGCTGTAGACCGCGGACGCTCCGAAGCCGAGTGCCGCAGCGATGTGGTGCGACGACGGCAGCTGCCCGCTCTCGGCTACCAGCGAGACCCGCAGCCGCAGGCCGTCGTCGATGAGCCGCTGGTTCACCGCAGCGATCGCGAGCAGCAGCGGGATCGGCGCGCGCGTCGTGGAGATCGCGCGATCCGACAGCAGGGCGATGCCGCCCTCTTCGCGCGCGAACGCCGTGACCTCATCGCAGAGGGAATCGAGCGCCGCGACGACCGATTCGGCGTTGCGCTCGGCATCCGCGGGATCCGGCTCGAACAGGAGGTCGAAGCGACGCAGCGGCGAGATCCGCTGCTCACGCAGGCGCACCATGTCGAGGTGACCGAGGATCGGCGACGACAGCACGATCTGCTTGCGCCGTTGCTCTCCGCCGTCGGGCTTGGCGCCGAGCGCCACCCGCATGCTCATGCCGTCGGCCTCGCGCAGCGAGTCCAGCGGCGGGTTGGTCACCTGCGCGAAACGCTGCGAGAAGTACTTCGCCATCCCGCCCTCCTGATCGGAAAGCGCGTTGATCGCGTTGCCGTAACCCATCGCGGTGATCCGCTCAGACCCGTCGGCGAGCATCGGGTCCATCATGAACCGGAAGCTCTCCTGGTTGAGCGAATAGGCGACGTAGCGGCCCGCGAGCGTGAGATCGCCGTCATAGCCGAGGGTGGACGTCCCCCGGTGGAACGCGGGCGCGGGCTGCGCGTCAAGATCGACGCGCGCCTCGTCCAGCAACCTCGCATAATCCCGGCACTCCGAGAGCAGCTCCAGCGCCTCGCGCGTGCGATAGGTGCGTCCGTCGCGATGATCGTGGTACAGCATGCCGCCGGCCTCGATCCGTCCTCGTCGAGTGACCTCCTCGTCGGGGAAGGCGACCTGGCCCGCCTCTGAGGAGACCATGAGGTACTCCGAGGTCTCGACGGTGCGCAGCGGCCGCAACCCCAAGCGGTCCAGGCGCGCGCCGATCACGTCGCCGTTGCTGAAGATCAACGCCGCGGGGCCGTCGTTCTTCTCCTCATAGAGGGAGAAGTACTCGAGCATCGCGCGGATGCCGGGGGTGAGCGTCTGATCGTTCTCCCACGCCGGCGGCATCAGCGAGACCACCGCCTCGACGAGGTCGAGGCCGTCGTCGAACACCCGGCTCTGCAGCGTCTGGTCGAGGCGGCTGGAGTCGGACTGCCCCGGCGGGCGCACGATACTCCGGCGCCGCGCACTGGCGAGCGCCTCGTCGGAGATGCGGTTCTTGCGGTCGGTGTTGAGCTCGCCGTTGTGCGCCATCAACCGGAACGGCTGTGCCATCGTGGGGTGCGGCTCGGTGTTGGTGGAGAAGCGCGTGTGGAAGTAGAGCGAGCGCACCGCATGCCGCGGATCGCGCAGATCGGTGAAGTACGAGATGACCTCGCCGGCGTTCAGTCGCCCTTTGAGAACCTGGGTGCGTGCGCTGAGCGACAGCGGATAGAGCCCTGCGAGGGTGGGATCCGCGTAGGCCTTCGCCTCGACGGCCAGCAGCGCGGCGTTGGTGGCGCGGTCGATCCGGTCGCGGTCGGCGACAGCACCTGCGGGAGCGGCTTTCGCCGCATCGAGACGAAAGACCCACTGCATGATCGGCAGCTGGTAGGCCAGAGCGCGCGGGCGGATGGCGCTGGCATCGACAGGAACCTCGCGGACGAGCATCGTCTCGAGGCCGGCGTCGGCCAGGGCATCGTCGATGAGCGCGCGGGCACGGGCCCACTGCTCGCGATCGTCGGGCAGGAAGAAGTTGCCGACACCGAAGCGCCCGCCCTCGAGCTCGACTCCGGTCAGCGCACTGAAGAACGCGACCGACAGGTCGATGTTGACACCGGCACCGTCGCCAACGCCCTCGGCCGACATGCCACCGCGGTGCGGGATCGAGCAGAGCGCCTGATCTCCGCGGGCGATCACGTCATGGCTCTGCGTGCCGTCCTTGCGGGTGATGAAGCCGACGCCGCACGCGCTCTTCTCGAGGCGAGGGTCGTACAGCCCGAGGCTGGGCTCGATCATATGCAGCTCCCGTGTCGGCTCACTGACGCACCACGACGTTCGCGGCGCTGATTAGCGTAAGAGTGCCCTTACCAATTTCCTAGCCATGAAACCGAGTTGTTACACGTGCGACACGAGGTTGAGCGTTTGGCTGTCACTGGTCATGATGCCGTCCTCCAGTGCGCGAAAAGGAGCGCTACGTGCTCGTACCCCAGCTGTCCCGACGCGACGCCAATGACGAGATCGTAGGCATCGTCATCCGGAGCGTCCAGATCGACATCGTTGAGGCCGTAGAAGACGACGACCGCAAGCCATCCCAGACGCTTGTTTCCATCGACAAGGGCATGGTTCTTCACGAGCGACTCGAGAAGCACAGCTGCCTTGTGATCAAGGCTCGGGTAGACGTCGCTGCCGAACACCACCGAGGTCGGCCGGTGCGCGGCAGAGTCGAGAAGACCCAGATCCCGCACGGGACCCACCCCCAGATCTTCGATGAGGGCGAGCAGGTCCTCGAGCGACAGGAAGGTCGTCACCGGCCGAGACGCTCGAGAACGTCGGCATATCGCTCACGAGCCGCCGCCGAAAGATCACGCACCCGCCCCTGATGCTGCCGCCGCGAGACAGCCTCATGAATCGCACGCACGGTCGCCTCCTGTTTGCTGACTCCCTCGGCCTCCGCGAGTTCCGCGAGGGCGCGCTCGTCTTCGGGTCGGAGTCTCAAAGTCATGGCCATGCCCACAATGATACCAATCCGGTATCATCATGCACCGAGATCGCCTCCGAATTGTCGAAAAGCGGCAAGCTCATCGAAAACGTGGGAGGAAGAGGCACCGGATTCCCGAGATACTCCCTCGACACATCTCACCCACCAAGGGCTTCCTCGATCAGGCGGGCGCTCGCGGCGGCGCCGTCCTCGGCCTCGTACTCGCGGGCCACCTCGGCGGCCGTTCGCCGGAAGGCGCCTTCCTCCGACAACCGGCGCACGGCATCGCTGAGCTTCGGCGTTCCGGCGTCTCGCGGCGAGAGTGCGATCGCGTTGCCTCGCGCCGCGCACACCGCCACGTTCCAGGCCTGCTCCGGCTGCAGCCCCATCCCGACGAATGGGACGCCGGTGGCGCAGGCGGTCTGCACCGTGCCCTGGCCGCCGTGAAGAACGGCGGCGTCGACGAGCCCGTCGAGCCGGTGCGCAGGAATGAGATCGGTAACGTGCACATTGGGCGGCAGCGCGTCACCCGGGCTCAGGTAGTGGCGGATCGGAGCGACGACGTTGATCGGCAGGGAGCCCAACCGACGGGCTGCCGCGAGCGCCACCGTGCGGCTGGCTGAAGACCCAAGCCCCAGATACACCAAGGGCTCGGACCGGGAGGCAAGTTCGTGCACCAGTTCCGGCATGGGCGCGTCCAGGTGAGCGAAGATCGGCCCGACCCTTTCGTACCCATCCGGCAGCGTGTACCCGCGCAACTCGTCAGGCATGACGGTGAGCAGGTTCCGGTCGGCTTCGAGGAGAGACACCACGGTCCGCAGCGGGGGCAGCCCGTTGGCGCGGGCCACCCGCGTAAACGATCGAGGTCCCAGCGGCGCGTGGTTGTAGATCCAGCGGAAGGCCCGGGTGGCGACGACGTCCAACAGACCCGCCCCGCGTCCGTTCCCAGGCACGAGGCCCAGCCGGCGCGTCTGCGCGATGTGCGGGCGGGTGAGCGCGAACGGCACCGCGTACCACAGCGTCACCCCTTCTGCCCGAGCAGAGATCATCGACGTGGCGTTGGTGCCGATCACCACCGCCTCCGCCCCGGTCTCGCGAATCAGGGCGCGCTCCATGGCCACCCTCGCTGCGACGAGCTCGACGGTGAACGGATTGCGCAGCGTCTTGGCCTGATCGAAGCGCAGCGCCTGGAACCGTTGTTCCGCCGTCCAGGCTGGCTCCAGTGCGCGGTACTCGAAGCCGGCGCCGGTGACCAGCGAGACGTAATCATCCTCGAAACCGAAGAACACGGGCGTGTGGCGCGGGTCTAGTGCCCTCGCGATCTCGATCATCCGGGTGACCTCGGCGAGGTTGAACATCACCGCGCCGAAGAGCACCGTCGCCATGGCCGGGTCAGTTCGTCAGCAGCGGCGAGGTGCGGCGGTGCAGGCGCCGCGCCGCCTCGGCCAGCGACCCCGACATCGAGGGATAGACCGTGAAGACGTGCGAGAAGTCGTCCACGTTCACACGCTGCGCCACCGCCAGCGAGACAGCGTGGATCAGCTCGGACGCGCGTGGTGCCACCACGACACCGCCGATGATGATGCCGGTGGTGGGCAGGCAGAACAGCTTCACGAAGCCGTCGGTGAACGACTGCATCTTGGAGCGAGCATTGGGCGCCAGCGGCAGCAGCACGGACGAGACGCGCACCTCCCCCGCGTCGACCTGGCTCTGAGTGACCCCCACCGTCGCCACCTCGGGCGTGGTGAACACGTTGGACGACACCAGGCGCAGATCCATCGGCGTGACGGCGTCGCCCAGCGAATGCCACATCGCGACCCGTCCCTGCATCGCGGCCACCGATGCCAGCGCGAAGACGCCCGTGACGTCGCCAGCCGCGTAGATGTTGCGCACCGACGTGCGACTCACCTTGTCGACGACGATGTGACCCGACGGCGACAAGGCCACCCCGGCCTCTTCCAGACCGAGGCCCTCGGTGTTCGGCGTGGCCCCCACCGCCATCAAACAGTGCGACCCCCGCACCTCCTGCCCATCGGCAAGAGTGACGATCACCCCGTCGTCCTCGCACCGCGCGGCGACGGCGCGGCACTCGGACATGATGGTCATGCCCCGCGCCTCGAAGTTGCGCTGGATCACCGCGGAGGCGTCCTGGTCCTGGGTGGGTAGCACCTGTTTGCGGGAACTCACCAGCACCACGTCGCAGCCGATGGCGTCGTAGGCGGAGGCGAACTCGGCGCCCGTGACGCCCGAGCCCACGACGATCAGTCGTTCGGGCACCTCGTCGAGGTTGTAGACCTGCTTCCAATTGAGGATCCGTTTGCCGTCGCAGGGTGCGTCCGGCAGCTCGCGCGGCGTGGTACCGGTGGCCACCAGGATGATGTCGGCGGGCAGCACCTCCTCGCCGTCCGCCGTCGTCGCGATCACGCGCTCGCGGCCGTCCAGCCGTGCGCTGCCGTGGATGATCCGGATGCCGTCGGCCTCGAGCCGTGCGCGGATATCGCGGGACTGGGCCTCGGCCAGTTCCATCACGCGCTGATTGACCTCGCCCAGGTCGACCTGCACGATCTCGTGCGCCTCGCCGTGGAACTTGAGCCCGATCTGCTTGGCGCTCTGGATGCGCGCGACCACTTCGGTGGTGGCGATGAGCGCCTTCGACGGCACGCAGTCGGTGAGCACCGCCGCGCCACCCATGCCTTCGCGTTCGATCACGGTGACGTCGCCACCCAGTTGCTTGCCGACCAGCGCGGCCTCGTAGCCACCTGGTCCCCCGCCGATGATCACTACCTTGGTCACGCAGAACATCCTCGCACACTCGGCGCGGCTGGAAGCCGATCGGCATATCCTTGCCAGCATGATCGAGAATCCGCATGACCAGGCGGCCGCGGCCGCGCAGTTCCTTTCCTCGACGCTCGGCGTGGAGCAGATCGACCTGGCACTGGTGCTGGGCTCCGGCTGGGCCAGCGGCGCCGATCAGCTGGGCGAGAAGCTCGCCGAGATCGCGCTCGGCGACGTGCCGGGCTTCGCGAAGCCCGTTGTTGCCGGCCACGGCGGGGCCATCGTCGTGGTGCGCACCACGAACGGCAAAGTGGCCGCCATCTTCACCGGCCGCACCCACTACTACGAGGGTCGCGGGGTGGCCGCGGTGGCGCATGGCGTGCGCACCGCAGCCGCGTGGGGAGCCAAGACGCTGGTGCTCACCAACGGGTGCGGCGGCCTGAATCCCGACTGGGCTCCGGGCACCGTCGTCCTGCTCAAGGACCACATCAACCTGACCGCAGCGACCCCGCTGGTGGGTGCCACCTTCATCGACATGTCCGAGGCCTATTCGTTGCGCCTGCGTGCGCTCGCCCACGAGGTGGAGCCGGGCCTGCCCGAAGGCGTGTACGTGCAGTTCCCCGGCCCGCAGTACGAGACCCCCGCCGAGGTCCGGATGGCCGGCATCCTCGGCGGCGATCTGGTGGGCATGTCCACCACGCTGGAGACCACGGCGGCCCGCGAGGCCGGGCTCGAGGTGCTGGGCCTCTCGCTCGTCACCAACGCCGCAGCCGGGTTGAGCGAGACCAACCTGGATCACAGCGAAGTGCTGGCGGCCGGGCGCGACGCGGGCCCGCGACTCGCGGCGCTGCTGGCCGGCATCGTCGCGAAGCTGTGAGGTGAGACCGCGATGACCGCCATCACCGAAGAACTGCTCCGAACCGCCACCGCCTGGCGCGACGCCGACATCGACGATGACACCCGCCAAGAGCTCGACCACCTGCTGGTGCAGTCGCAGGCCGACGATCCCACCATCTCGGAACCGGCCGTCGCCGAGCTGGTATCGGCCTTCGCCGGGCCGCTGGAGTTCGGCACTGCCGGGTTGCGCGGCCCGCTCGGGCCCGGCCCGGCGCGGATGAACCGCGTCGTCGTAACCCAGGCGGCAGCAGGGTTCGCGGCCTGGCTGAAGGCCCAGGGACAGGGCGGTGGAAAGGTGATCGTCGGCTACGACGCCCGCCACAAGTCCGCCGACTTCGCCCGCGACACCGCCGAGATCATGGCCGGCGCGGGCTTCCAGGTGCTGCTCACCGCCGAGCCGACGCCCACCCCGGTGGTGGCCTTCGGCATCCAGCACTACGGCTGCGTCGCCGGCGTCGTGGTGACCGCCTCGCACAACCCGCCGCAGGACAACGGCTACAAGGTCTACCTTGGCGACGGCTCGCAGATCGTGCCGCCCGTCGACGGTGAGATCGCGGCTCAGATCGCCGCCGTCGCCGAAGGCTCGGTGCTGGAACTGCCGCGCGCCGCCGAGTACTCAACGGTAGGCGGCGAACTGCCGGAAGCCTACGTGCTGCGCGCCGCCACGCTCGTGCCCGAGAGCGCTCCCCGCGACGTGCAGTGGGTCTACACCGCCATGCACGGCGTGGGCAGCAAGACGGTACGCGCCGCCGCGCACGCCATCGGCTTCCCCGCGGCCCACGAGGTGCACGAGCAGGCCGAGCCCAATCCCGACTTCCCCACCGTCGCCTTCCCCAACCCCGAGGAGCCCGGCGCGATCGACCTGGCCCTCGCGCAGGCCCGGGAGACCTCGGCGGACGTGGTGATCGCCAACGACCCCGACGCCGACCGCTGCGCCGTGGCCGCCGTGGCCGACGGCGACTGGCGGATGCTCACCGGCGACGAGCTGGGCGCGCTCCTGGGTGACGACGCGATCCGTCGGGGCGCGCCCGGACGGTTCGCCAACTCGGTGGTGTCCTCCACCTGGCTCGCCACGATGGCTAGGGCCGCGGGCCGCGAGCACCGCATCACGCTCACCGGATTCAAGTGGATCGGCCGCGTGCCGGAGCTGGCTTTCGGGTACGAGGAGGCCATCGGCTACTGCCTCGACTCGGCCGCGGTGCCGGACAAGGACGGGATCAGCGCCGCCATGACCGTGCTGCGGATCGTCGCAGACCTGAAGGCCAACGGCCTCAGCCTGGCGGACCGGCTGAATGAGATCACGGTCCGCGACGGGCTGCACGCCACCAGCCAGCTGTCGGTGCGGGTCGCCGACCTGTCGATCATCACCGACGCCATGGCCCGCCTGCGACAGGCTCCCCCGGCCACGCTGCTCGGCGAGCCGGTTGCGGTTACGGACCTGGCCATCGGCACACCTGATCTGCCGCCCACCGACGGCATCGAGCTGACCGGCGCGACGGTGCACGTCGTCGCTCGTCCTTCCGGCACCGAGCCCAAGCTGAAGTGCTACCTGGAGGCGCGACTGAGCGTCGAGGAGTCGGCAGACCCCGCCGCCGCTCGCGTCGAAGGCGCCCGTCGCCTGGCGCAGCTCCGCACCGAGATGGCCACCGCCCTGGGCGTCTAGAACCTCTTGATACGACGACAGCGCCCGGCCTTCGAGAAGGCCGGGCGCTGTTGCAGATTCCGAGGGTCAGGCGACTCGCCGAGCCCCCGCGAACGGCATGTACTTCATCTTGGTGACGTTGACGCCGGTGCGACGGTTGCCGGCGTGCACGATCTCGCCGTCGCCGATGTAGATGGCGACGTGGCTCACGGGGCTGTAGAAGAAGACGAGGTCGCCGGGCTTGAGGTTGCTCTTCGACACCCGCTTCCCCGCGGACAGTTGAGCACGCGAGGTGCGCGGCAGCTTGATGCCGACCTGCTTGAAGGCATAGGTGGTCAGGCCCGAGCAGTCGAACGCGTTCGGGCCGGTGGCGCCGTGGCGGTAGCTCTTGCCAACCTTGGCCATGGCGGCCCTCACGGCCAGCTTGGCCTTGTCGACCTTGGCGGCCTTCACCTTCACGACGGGCTTCAACGACTTCGAGGCCTCGTAGGTCTTGCTGGCCGGCGTCGTGACCCGGAGCTTGTTGTTGCCCTTCTTGCTGAGCTTCGCCTTGACGCTGTAGGTGCCCTTGGAGCTGGTCTTGGTCTTGGCGATCGTCGTCCACTTCTCGCCGGTCCAGCGCTGCAGCGAGACGGTGACCTTGCGGGCCGGCTTCACGCTGCCCTTCACGGTGACCTTGTCACCCAGGGTGACATTCTTGGGCACCGTGGTGATCTTGGTCGAGGTGCTCTGCGGCTTGACCGCTGCTGCCTTCTTCGCCGTGGACGTCGCGGCCGCGGCCGTCGTCTCGGCGGACACGGTCTCGTCGGCGTGCGCCATGGGCGCACCGGCCATACCCAGGCCGACGGCCAGCGAGCAGGTCAGTGCAATCAGCGTTTTGCTGAACTTCATTCAGATCCTCATTTTCCATCCACGCCGCGTCGGGCGGCTCACCCCCAAGGTGATTCTGTGAAGCAGCTTAAGTTTTCTCAGCTTGGTTCGCAACTTTCTCAGTTCAAACGCTCATCTGGTGAGCGTTCCTGAGGGTGGGAGGGCTGGAGTGCGTCGGTACCCTGGAACACATGAGAACAGCGCGTGTCGCCTTATCCGCCCTTCTCCTGGCCCTCGTGGGCGTGTTCAGCATCGTCGCTCCAGCGAGGGCCGACGACGCCGCGCCGATCACCAAGTACCACGTCGACGTCAACCTCACGCCCGAGGGCGTCGCCCAAGTGACCATCGACATGGTGATGGACTTCTCGGTGGTGAGCGGCCGCGGCCCCATCCTGTTCTTCCCCGAGTACCAGGACGCCGGGGACAACCAACCCAACATGCAGTATGTCTTCGACTACTCCAACTGGCAGGTCACCTCCGACACGGGGGCGCGCGTCGATATGCAGCAGGAACGCGAGAACGGGGCGGTCGGCATCCGGGTCGGCCACCAGGACCACCGGTACCGCGAGCCGCAGCAATACACCGTGAGCTACGACGTCGCGGGCTTCATCGTCTCCGATCACCCGGAGAGCGGGATGGATGAATTCAGCTGGAACGCCATCGGCCCCTACTGGAACTCGTCCTTCCGGGACGTCCAGATCTCCATCACCGGACCCACCGCGGTCTCCCAGGCCGACTGCTTCTACGGCCCCTACACCGTGCAGGAAAAGTGCGAGTCGTCAGTATCGGGTGACACCGCCACGTTCTCCATCGACGCATTGGACTCGCGGACGCCCATGCAGGTCGTCGCCGGATTCCCCGCGGGAACCTTCGGCGGGGTGCAGCAGACGCTGCGCGAGATTCCCACCTTCGGCAACACGATGCGCAACTTCTTCGAGGTGACTCCCGTGACCGCCGGCGCCACCGGCGTCAGCCTCGCCGCGGCCGTCCTCGGCTGGGTCGCGGTGCGGCGCCGGTTCACTCGCGATGAGGTGTTCGTCGGGCTCACCCCGGGCGTCACGCCCGCAAGGGGCCAGGAGGCCGCGCGCGGCAAGCAGCAGGGCAAGACCACGGTCGCGGTGCAGTTCCAGCCGCCGAAGGGATCGACGCCCGGCGAGATCGGCACCCTGATGGACGCCACTGCGAACAACATCGACATCTCGGCCACCATCGTCGACCTCGCCGTGCGCCGCTACCTGCGCATCGAGACGCTGCCCAGCCAGGAGATCCGCCTGGTGCAGCTGCCCATCCCTCCGCAGAGCGGTGAGCTCAAGGCCTTCGAGGCCAAGCTGCTCACCAAGCTCTTCAAGACAGGCCCCGTCGTCACGATGGACGACCTGAAGGGCGAGCGATACGCGACACTCCAGCCCAAGACGAAGGAGCGGCTGTACAAGCAGATGGTGGCCAACCGCTGGTTCCATCGCCGCCCCGACTACGCCGTCGTTGCTCCCCTGGTGGCCGGCATCCTGCTCACCATCGGCGGCTTCATGGTGACACTGGTCCTCGGCATGGCAGGCTGGGGGCTGGTGGGCATTCCGCTGGTGCTGTTCGGCATCGGCATCCTGGCCCTCACCGGCAAGTTCCGCACGCGCACGGCAGAAGGCTCCGCGGTGCTGGCGCAGACGAAGGGATTCGAGCTGTATCTGCGCACGGCCGAGGCCGACCAGATCAAGTTCGAGGAGGGCATCGACGTGTTCAGCCGCTACCTGCCCTACGCGATGATCTTCGGCGTGGCCGATCGCTGGGCGAAGGTGTTCTCCGAACTCGGCGAGAGCGGCGTCTACCAGGCCGACCTCAGCTGGTACCCGGGCGCGAACCTGTACAACGCCTTCTACTTCTCCTCGGCGCTGAACACCATGTCGTCCGCGCTGTCGAGCGCCATGACCACGGCGGTGGCCTCCGGCATGACGTCGTCGACGGGCAGCTCGTCGGGCTTCAGCGGCTTCAGCGGAGGCGGCGGCTTCGGCGGCGGTGGCGGCGGCTCCTGGTAGGCCGCCCTCACACGGGCTCAGCCGATCGGCGCCCACTCCGGGCCGGTCTGGCCCAGCTTGTCGTCAAGCTTCTGGAACAGCGGCGACGGCTTGGCCAGCGGCGTACCCGCGACGATCGGGCGCGAGGCCCACACTGCCTGCTGCGAGGCGTAGTCGCCCTGCAGCGTGGGGTAGGTGAGATCCTCGTCGGTCACCTCGACGATCTGCGGCTGGGCCGCCCACACGCCCTCGTTGCCCAGCGCCTCAAAGATCTTCTGCGCCGAGTGCGGCAGGAACGGGGTGAGCAGGGTGTTGCAGTCGCTGACCACCTGGAGCGCGACGTGCAGCACGGTGTCGCGGCGATCCGGATTGTCCTTGAGCTTCCAGGGCTCCTGGTCGGAGAGGTACTTGTTGGCCAGGCCGACGATGCGCATCGCCTCGGTGATGCCCGCCTTGAAGCGGCGCGCGGCGATGTGATCGCCCACGGTGTCGAAGGCGGTCTTGGCGGCGTCCAGCAGGGCGCGGTCGTCGTCGGTGAGCTCATTGGCAGCGGGGATCGCACCGTTGTTCTTGAACGCCATCGAGATCGAGCGGTTCACCAGGTTGCCCCACTCGTTGGCTAGCTCGAAGTTGATCCGGCGGACGAACTCCTCCCAGGTGAAGTCGGTGTCCTGGTTCTCGGGGCCGGCCACGGCGATGTAGTAACGCAGCGCGTCGGGGCCGAACTCCTCCAGGAACTGGCCGACGAAGATCGACGCCCCGCGCGACGACGACACCTTCGAGCCACGCATGGTCATGAACTCCGACGAGACCACCTCGGTGGGCAGCTGCAGCTCGCCGAGCGCCTCGCGGATCTCGCCGCCCAGCTCACCCTGGCCGTTGGCGCCCAACAGGATGCCGGGCCAGATCACGGAATGGAAGACGATGTTGTCCTTGCCCATGAAGTAGAACGACTGCGCGGTCTCCTCGTTCCAGAACCGGCGCCAGGCCTCAGGATCCCCGGATCGGCGGGCCCATTCGACGGAGGCCGAGAGGTAGCCGATCACGGCGTCGAACCACACGTAGATGCGCTTCATGGGGGCGTCGCGCCAGCCGTCGAGCGGGATCGGCACGCCCCAGTCGAGGTCGCGGGTGATGGCGCGCTCGCGGATGTTCTCCAGCAGGTTGTGCGAGAACTTGAGCACGTTGGGCCGCCAGTCCTCGCGGCTGTCGAGCCATTCGGTGAGCTGCGGGGCCACCTTGGGCAGGTCGAGGAAGAAGTGCTCGGTCTCGACGAACTTCGGGGTCTCGCCGTTGATCTTCGACTTGGGATCGATCAGGTCGGCCGGGTCCAGCTGGTTGCCGCAGTTGTCGCACTGGTCACCGCGCGCGTTGTCGTAGCCGCAGAGCGGACAGGTGCCCTCGATGAAGCGATCGGGCAGGGTGCGGCCGGTCGATGGGGAGATGGCTCCCATCTGGGTCTTCGCCACGATGTAGCCGTTGTTGTGCAGAGCGGTGAAGATCTCCTGCACGACGCGGTAGTGGTTGGGCGTCGTGGTGCGGGTGTACAGGTCGTAGCTGAGGCCGAGCCCCTGCAGGTCGGAGACGATCTGCGCGTGGTATTTGTCGGCGGTCTGACGGGCGGTCAGGCCCTCGGCGTCGGCCTTCACCTGGATGGCCGTGCCGTGCTCGTCGGAGCCCGACACCATCAGCACGTTGTGGCCCGCCATGCGCATGTAGCGGGAGAAGACATCGGAGGGAACTCCGAAGCCCGAAACGTGACCGATATGGCGGGGGCCGTTGGCATAAGGCCAAGCGACGGCAGCGAGAACGTCAGACATGACGGTCATCCTATCGTCGCCGCGCATATGCCCGCTGTCGCTGCCGCTCAGCTACCCATACGGCGCGATCTGTACCTCTTTCACAGATCGTGCCGCATCAGTAGCTGAAGGAATGCCGACATCCCACGCCAGACAGAACCACGATCAGGGCTGGTACCCCAGCCGACGGACGGCGTAGGCGCGGATGGACTCGGCCAGCCAGTCGGGCAGATCGGGATCGACGTCGGTGAGCAGCGCGCGTTGCTGCGGGCTGTCGGTGGTCGCTTCGGCGAGGGCGTAATAGCCCGCAGGAGTCGCCGGCCAGAACTCGAGGACTCCCTCATAGTGCTCGGCCATGAGATCCAGCACCTCATCGTCGTCCGGCATCAGGCCCACGGTTCGGGCGGCAGCCAACCGGCCGTGCAGATCGCGTCCACGCTCTGCGGCCCGTTCGTGATCCTCCCGCGTCCACCCGGCCAGGCTGGCCTCGGCCACGTCAAAGTGCACATCCACTTCCGGACCAAACCGCTCGGAGAGATCCGCCCGGAGTTCCTCGGTTCGCCGCCTCAAGCCGACGAAGAACTCCTCATCCTCTAGCTCACTCGCTCCTTCGAGATCGTCGATCGTCCTCCCGACGGTCTCGAGAACCTGGTCGAGACGCGCGCGCTCGGCCTGGAGCCGCTCCCGATGCTGACGCAGAAACGCCGCCTCATCCGTGCCGTTGTCGAGCAAAGCCTGGATCTCGGGCAAGGGAAGTCGCAACTCGCGCAACAACAGGATGCGCTGCAGCCGGAGTAACTCCTCGCGCCCGTACCAGCGATATCCGTTAGCACTCACCCTGACGGGCCTCAGCAGACCGATGTCGTCGTAGTGACGCAGAGTCCGCGTGGTGACACCGGTCATTCGCGCGACATCTCCGATCGACCGCTCCACCGACCTCCACCTCCCGGTATTGACCTTCACGTTACGTCAATTCTTAGCGTTGGGACATGAGAACTTACACCTCGCCAGATCTCCCCACACCAGAGGACATCCTGCGTGACGACGGAGAGCTGCTTGGCGGCGTCGTCCCCACACAAGGCTCCTGGATCCCCACGACCTCCTTCGGGGCAGCCCTCGGCAAGCCGACCGACTACGAACACGCCGTGGATGTCGTGCATGAGCGGGGTCTTGCTTCCCTCGCCGAGACGTGGTGGATTCGTCTCGCGGGGACTGAAGACTGGCTGGAAGCCGAACTCATGGAGGTCACTCCCGAGCATCTCCGCATCCGCTGGACGGATCCGATGCTCGATCAGCCCCCATCCGGCCACTGGGTGGACGTCACAACCACCGAAATCTCCCTCAATCCGGTGCTGCAGTAGTTCCCACCAGGCTGGCGCCGGAATAAAAGTGGCTGAGCGGGGGTGATCTGTACGTATTGCACAGATCACCCCCGCTCAGCCATCGTTATGCGCACGACCACCCCCGCAGCCTTCTGGCGCGGTCTCGCCGGTTCCTCATCAGCCAGCGCCTAGGCTGAGGCCATGAGCGAGATCTGTCCCTGCGATACCGGGCGTGCGTATGCGCGATGCTGCGGGCGGTTTCATGCGGGGCGGCCGGCGCCGACGGCGGTGGCGCTCATGAGGTCGCGGTATTCGGCCTTCGCGCTTGGGCTTGAGGAGTATCTGAGAGAGACCTGGCATCCGACCACTCGTCCCGCAACCCTGGACCTGGACGACGGAACCACGTGGACAGGGCTGGTCATCGAGTCGACGGAGGCAGGTAAAGCCTGGGACGAGACGGGCACCGTCGCCTTCGCCGCGTCATGGCGTGATGCGGGCGGCCAAAACGGGACGCTGCGCGAGCGCAGCCGCTTCACCCTGATCGACGGGCGCTGGTTCTACGTCGACGGAGTTCACAGCTAGTGGACGAGCAGCAGCTTGCGGGCGGAAATGCCAGTGGACAGGTGGTGCGCGTCGGACAGACGGTGCGCAAGGCATGGACCGCATCCACCCCATCGGTCCTGGCCTTCGTGGCGCACGTACGCGCCACCGGAATCGACGTCCCCGAGCCGCTGGGCCAAGACGAGCAGGGTCGGCAGGTCACCGAGTTTGTTCCTGGTCGGCTCGCCATCGACTCCGATCCGCTCACTCTCGACGAACTGCGCCGGATTGGGCGCCTCGTCCGCGCTATCCACGATGCCAGTGCGAGTTTCGTCCCGCCCGACGACGCCGTCTGGGAGACGGCCATCCCCGCCCCGGGTGGCGACCTGATCTGCCACAACGACCTCGCCCCTTGGAACCTGATGATCGGCGAGAGATGGGTGTTCATCGACTGGGACGCCGCCGCCCCCAGCACCCGCCTCTGGGATCTGGCCTACGCCGCTCAGGCGTTCACCCTGAACGATGTCCAGCAGCCACCCACGGAGGCCGCAAAGAACCTGGCAGCCTTCGTCGACGGCTACGACGCAGACGACACCCTCCGCTCAGCTCTCCCGGGCACCATGCAACAGCGCACCGCCGCCATGCTCAACTTGCTGCGATCATCGCATGAGATCGGCCACGAGCCTTGGGCCTCGATGTACGAAACCTTCCACCGCCCCCACTGGGAGGGCGTAGTCCGCTACGTCAGAGACCACCAACACGTCTGGGCCACAGCGCTTCAGTGACTCAGCGACCCTCTCCGAGGGCCTGTTATCGAAGTTCCCGGCTCGCCTCGGCCGCCGAGTTGAGGATGCGCGCGAGATCGGCGGGGCAGCTCCACATGGGCCAGTGGCCGGTGGGGAGATCGACGACGTCGAGGGTCGCGAGGTTCGCGACCTCGGCGAACATGGGGTGGCCGGCCTGGGCGAGTTCCAGCACCTGCGCGCTCGGCAGGGAGCAGCACACCAGCGTGGTCGGAACCGCGAGTCGGGCATCGTTCGTGAGCTCGACGGTCTGGCGAAGAACGGCGCCCGGCTCGGGTACTGCCCTGACCCGGAATCGCTCGAGATGCTCGGCGCTCAGCCCTTCGAGGCTCGCCTCTTGGGCAAGGTCGTCGAACAACGGCAACGGCAGCTCCTCCACCTCTTCCGGGAGGTCGGGAGCGAATGCCATCCCCGCCGCCGCAGGGCCGGAATCGACCCACACCACCCGACGAACCAGCTCGGGGTGCCGGTCGAGAACGAGGCTGACGGGGGCGTTGGCCCCACTGTGAGCGACGAGCACCACCGGCTGAGCCGCGGATCCCCCGCGTTCAGCGATGAGTTCCAGGATCGCCGCGACCTGATCGTCGAGGTTCCTCGACGCACGCTCCGGGTCGTGCGGATCGAGACCGGGCAGCGTGATCGCGACGGCCTCAGAGTTGCCGGTTGCCAGGTGCTCAAGAACCTCATCCCATGCCCAGGCACCCAGCCAATGGCCGGCGATGAGAATGATGGTCGGACTGCTCGTGTTCGTTGTCATGTGACGACTCTCTCAGGCCCTGGAGACAGGTGTATGTCACTATTTATGACATGAATTTGTTCGGAGTCGAATGATGAAGCGAGCGGAACGGCTCCATGCTCTCTTCGAGACATTGCGTCGGGCCGGCACACGAGGACTCTCTGCCGAGAGGCTGGCGCGAGAGTTCGAGGTGTCCGAGCGCACCATCAAGAGAGACCTCGCCGCGCTGGAGGGCAGCGGCGCCCCAATCTGGTCCCGGCCAGGCCCGGGCGGGGGCTACGGACTGGCCACCAGCGCGTCCTTACCGCCGGTCAGCCTGTCCCCCGCCCAGGCCGTCGCACTCATGGCTACGGTCTCCGCCGCGTCCGATGCCCCTTACGCCGATCTGGCCGCGGCCGGGATCCGGAAGATCATGGACGTCCTCGAGCCCGCCACCCGAGCCAGAGCCGACGAGCTGGCCAGCCGGGTGTGGGTCAACGCACCCCCTTCATCGTCGCGCGCGACCAAGTCGGCGCTGGAAGAGGCGATGGTCGAGCAGCGCGTCGTCCGGATCTGCTACTCATCGGCGGACGGCACCACGACCACCCGAGACGTCGAGCCCGTGCTTTTCGCCTCCACCAACGGCCGGTGGTATCTGGTCGGCTGGTGCCTGTTGCGCGACGCGATGCGATGGTTCGTCGTGTCGCGCATCGAGCGGGCCAGCGTCACCAAGATCCCTTGCAGCGGGCACACCGTCGACGAGGTCGGAGAACCGCCGGCAAACGCGAGGCCAGTAAACAGCCGAAGCAACTGACCCCAGCAGCAGAGACCTAGACCTTCGCCTTTCGGTAGCCGGCCTTCTTCGCTGCCGACTCGCTGCTGAAGCACTCCTCCGGGTTGGTCCTGTCGTAGAAGCGCTGGCCCTTCATGTGGTAGATCATGGAGCTCGCATTACCCTTGATCGGCGCCGAGGACGGACACGTACCGCGGCTCGTCGGGGCCGTCGACGACGGCTTGGAAGCGGGCTTCGACGCCGCCTTCGCCTTCACCGAGCTGGTCTTCGCCGAGGTCTTCGTCACCGACGTGTAGCCCGACTTCTTGCCCGTCACCTTCACCGAGATCTTCTTGCCCTTGTCGGAGTTGGTGAGCGTGTAGGTCGACTTGGTCGCGCCCTTGATCTTGGCGCCGTTGCGCAGCCACTGGTAGCTGAACGTCACGCCCGACGGCTTCCACGTGCCCGGCTTGGCCGTCAGCTTCTTGCCCACCTGAGCCGTGCCAGAGATCTTCGGGGTGGCCGAAGACAGCGTTCCCGCCTTGACGGCACTGGTCTTCGAGGACGTCTTGGTCACCGAGGTGTAGCCGGACTTGGATCCCTTCACCTGAACCGAGATCTTCTTACCCTTGTCGCTGCTGGTCAGCGTGTAGGTGGACTTGGTCGCACCCTTGATCGCCTTGCCATCGCGCAGCCACTGATAGCTCAGCTTCACCCCAGACGGCGCCCACGTCCCCGGCGTCGCGGTCAGCTTCTTTCCGACCTGCGCGGTTCCGGAGATCTTCGGCGTCGGCGTGGTGGTGAGCTTCTTCGGCGCGTGCAGCGCGGCGTCGACCGTCCAGGTCATCCCGGGTGCGCCGAAGGCGCCCACCCAGACGTAGCCGGCCTTCTCAAGCTCGAAGGTTCCGGTCCGCTTTCCGCTGGTCGACTCCTCCTCGAACAGGAGTTCGTGGTAGTCGTCGTTGCTGGGATCGACGAGGAGCAGTTCAGCGTCGAAAGCAAGATCGATGACAGCATTGCCGGAGTAGGACGCCGTGAAGTCGTACTTTCCCGCTTCCAGGAGGACGATCTGAGAACTGTTGAGGCCCCGGTTGCTGGCCGAGAACGACCGCTCGGCCTTGGCAGGCAACGTCGCCGGAGCAACCTCGGCGCTCCAAGCGGCACCCGATTCCGCATCGACGTCGAACCAGAAGTAGTCGCCCTCGAACACCCACACGACCGTTCGCGTGGTGTCGGCGGCCTCTACAGACAGCGCGGTGATGTCGTAATCCCCGATCTGCTCGCTGATCAGCCAGGCGGCCACCAACCCGTCGACGTTGTCCGAGTACTCGAAGTCGATGGTGTAGATGCCCTCGTCGAGCCAGAAGTAGTCTGACTCCCCCGTCCCGCTACCGCTGACCCGCTCCGAGTCCGCCGCGGCGGCGGGCTGAGCGACGAGCCCCACGAAAGCCAGCGCGAGAACAAGGCATGCGACGACGGCACGCCGAAAAGCTGAAAAGAATGATGTATGCGCCTGCACGGCAGCCCCCTATGTTGTACATCCGACGGCCCCTGCGTCGGTTGGCGGAAGCCTAGCAGCGCCGCCTGACATAATGAGGGCCGCCCCGCGATTGCGGGACGGCCCTCGATTCAAGAGGTTTCGCGGACTACGGGACCTTCGATGTGGCCTTGGATGTCTTCGTCACGGAGGTGTAGCCCGACTTGGATCCCTTCACCTTCACCGTGATCTTCTTGCCGACGTTGTACTTGGAGATCTTGTAGGTCGACTTCGTCGCTCCCGAGATCTTCTTGCCATTGCGGTACCACTGGTAGCTGAACTTCACGCCCGACGGCTTCCAGGTGCCCGGCTTCACGGTCAGCGTCTTGCCGAGCTTCGCGGTCCCCGAGATCTTGGGCGTCGGCGTCGACGACAACTTTCCGGCCTTGACCGCCTTCGTCTTCGACGACGTCTTGGTCACCGAGCTGTAACCAGACTTGGATCCCTTCACCTTCACCGAGATCTTCTTGCCCTTATCCGAGCTGGTGAGCTTGTAGGTCGACTTCGTCGCGCCCTTGATCGCCTTGCCGTCGCGCAGCCACTGATAGCTCAGCTTCACCCCAGACGGCTTCCACGTATCCGGCTTCACCGTCAGCGTCTTACCCACCTGAGCCGTACCCGAAATCTTCGGCGTCGGCGTCGCCGTCAGCTTCTTCGAGGCGACGAGTTTGGCGTCGACCTTCCACGACGTACCCGGCCCCACGAGGGCGTCGACCCAGACCAGTCCTCTCTCGGTGATGGTGAAGGTGCCGGTCTCCTTTCCGCTGCTGGACTCGTCCTCCCAGACGAGGTTGTGCATCCGCGAACCGAAGCGATCCTGCACGCTGATATGCACGTTCTGCCCGCGGTTGCCGGAGTACGAAGCGCTATACGAGTAGACCCCCTTCTCCAGCAAGACGAGCCGCGAGGCGCTCAAGCCCTTGGCCGATGCCGACAGCGACGTCTTCACCGTGGTGGGTTCGGTCAGAGGCCGGACCGTCGCGCTCCACTCCACGTCATCGGAGGCTTGAACGCCGAGCCAGTACTCCCTGCCATCGGAGTAGAAGACCCGCTTGGTCGTTCCCGCTTCGTCGAAGGCATTGGCGACGAGGGTATCCGGAACCCAGTCGCCGTTGTGCTCGACCTTCCACATCACCCACACCAGCGGCCCGCCGCCGGGCTCCGGCGCCGAATACTCGAAATCAAGCTCGTAGAAGCCCTTCTCGACGTTCAGCGCCGGCTCACCTGGTCCGACCCCGCTGACGGTGAAACCACCGTCCCCCGCCGCAGCCGGTCGAGCGACGAGTCCGGTAAGCGCGAGCGCGAGCACCACGCCCACCACGATCACGCGTCTCACGGTCGAAAAGATTGATGTCTGCGTCTGCACGGCAACCCCCTTCGGTACACCTGACGGCCCCTGCGCCGGGTAAAAGGAGCGTATCAACGACCCCGGACAGACGGAAGGGTCGCGTCAGCCAGGGCAGGCGTGGCCCTCGACGGAGACCGGCTACGTGACCTTCGACGTCTTGCCGGATGTCTTGGTGACGGAGATATAGCCAGATTTCGAGCCCGTCACCTTCACAGTGATCCGCTTGCCCTTGTCCGACTTCGAGACCTTGTAGGTCGACTTCGTCGCTCCCGAGATCTTCTTGCCATCCCGGTACCACTGATAGCCGAGCTTCACACCCGACGGCTTCCACGTCCCCGGCTTCGCCGTCAGCGTCTTACCCACCTTCGCGGTGCCAGAGATCTTCGGCGTCGGCGAGGTGGTCATCTTCTTCAGCAGCTTGGCCTTGACCTTCCAGGTGGCGCTGGGCCAGGCATAGGCATCGATCCAGAAATAGGCGCGTTCCTTGATCGTGAAGGTGCCCGTCTTCGTGCCCTTCGACGATGCCTTGGCCTCGACAAGGATGTGCCCCTTGCCTGCCGTGGCATCGACGGCCACCAGTTCGACGGCACCTGGCTGGCCGTCGTACGTGTTGCCGGAGTACGAGGCCGTGTAGGAATAGGTGCCCTTCTCCAGCACGTACAGGTCGGAGGTGCTCATCCCGTGACCCGAGGTCGAGAACGACTTCACCCCGTTGTTGGGCAGCGACTCGGGCGCGAAGGTCGCCGTCCAGCGCACGTCGTCGGCCACGTCCACATCGAGCCAGAGCGCCTCGCCGTCCGACCCGACGATGCGTCGCGTCGAGCCTGAAGGCGCCACATCGTCGGCCACCAGGTCGACGTCGCCGTAGATCTCGCTCCTGAGGTAGACCCGGACGTAGTCGTTGGTTTCGCCGTAGAAGGAGAAGTCGAGCCGGTAGACCCCCGGATCCAGCCGGAAGTCCTTCGAGATATAGGAGCCCTTGCCGTTGAGCGTCTTGTAGGTGGCCGCGGCGGCCGGCTGAGCGACGAGGCCGGTGAAGGCCAGCGCGAGCGCGAGGCATGCGACAACGGCGCGCCTCATCGTCGACGTGAATGATCTGTTCGCCTGCACGGCGATCCCCCTCCATGCGTAGCAGCCTCGATGCTGCCGTTGAGGGGAGCGTATCAGCCGGCGCGGACAGGCCGAGGGCCGCCT
This sequence comes from Tessaracoccus caeni, assembly GCF_029211185.1. Lineage (GTDB taxonomy): Bacteria > Actinomycetota > Actinomycetes > Propionibacteriales > Propionibacteriaceae > Arachnia > Arachnia caeni. Next base: position 25,854 of record NZ_JARGDO010000011.1, on the reverse strand, counting down.
CCGCGATCGCGAAAGCGGCCCTCGAACGATGCCGGCCTACGTGACCTTCGACGTGGCCTTGGACGCCTTGGTCGTCCACGAGTAACCGGACTTCTTGCCCTTCACCTTCACCACGATCTTCTTGCCCTTGTCGGACTTGGTGAGCTTGTAGGTCTTCTTCGTCGCGCCCTCGATCTTCTTGCCATCGCGATACCACTGGTAGCTCAGCGTCACACCAGAGGGCTTCCACGTTCCCGGCTTGGCCGTCAGCGTCTTGCCCACCTTGGCCGTCCCCGAGATCTTCGGATTGGCGGACGACGTGACGCCCGGCAGCCGCTTCAGGGTGACCTTCCACGGGGCGAACGACGCGATCGCGGTGTCGATCCAGACCAGGCCGCGCCGCGCGACGATGAAGGTGCCGGTCTCCTTCCCGCCGACGGATTGCTGCTGCTCGACGAGGACATGCTCCCGTTGACTCGCGAGATCGAACGCGCTGATCGCCACGAAGTTCACATCGACGTCGTCCTCGTTGCCGGAGTAAGACGCCTTATAGGAATAGACGCCCTTCTCCAGCAGGACCGGCTTCGAGGCATTCACACCCTTCGCGGATACCGACAGCGACGTCTTCACCGCGGTAGGAGCGATCACCGGCTTGACCGTAGCGCGCCAGGCGACATCGTCGTCCACATGAACATCGAGCCACAGCTTGCGACCATCCGACAGGAAGATCCGCCTCGACGATCCCTTCTCGCCGGAGCCGAACGCCACGACCATTTCCGGCACGATCTCGCCGTCTTCCTTCGAGATCAACCAGGCCGACTGCATCAGGTCGTACGACGACGCGGAGTAGCTGAACGTGATCTCGTAGAGGCCGGGGTCCAGCCTCACGGCCGGGCTCGCCGAGCCGACCTTGCTGATGATGAGGCCCGTATCCCCCGCCGCAGCAGGTTGAGCGACGAGTCCGACGAACGCCAGCGCGAGCATCACTCCCGCGGCGATCGTGCGCCTCACGATGGATCTGATTGACCTGGCAGCCTGCACGGCGCCTCCCTTCGTTGGGTCGATGGGCCCTCGACCACCGATGGCGGGAGCCTAACAGGCGGGTACGACAGCGCAGAAGCGACTTTCGTCTTCTTCGGGGCCGAGACGGTCATCAGGCCCTCGGCCCATCTCCGCCCTCAGGAAAGCGCGGCGAAGCGCAGGTACCAGCCGCCGGGAAGCTGGATCCACACGAGCGCGGCCAAGGCGTCGCCGGTCTGCGCCCGAACCAGCGCCGACTCCGGACCCAGCGCATCGACCGAGAGCAGCTCGGCCGAGACAGGACCGGGCCACGGCAAGGCATCGCGTTCAGCACCGTCGGCGTGACAGACGAAGTCGGGATGCCGCGGAGCGAGAGACGGGGCGTCGAACAGGGACCGTGACGCGCGTACCAGCGCAGCCTTGTTGCGCGGCGACGCCGAACCGGGCACGGGTCGCGGAGCCGGCTCGTCCTCGACGATGCCCCCGGAACCCGAGAACAGGTCGGGCTGGGGTGCGTCGTCACGTGGGGCTTCGCGCTGGGCCGTTTCGAGGCTCGCCGGCGCTCGCCCCTCAAGGGGCGTCGATCCGGGGTAGCCCGGACCGCGATCGGGTTCCTTGCCCTGCTGATAGGCGGTGGCGGCGGCCCGGGCGCGCTGGTCGGCGGCCTCGTTCATATCGTGGCCGGAATGCCCCTTGACCCACTCGAACGTCACTTTGCGTCCGCGCAGGGCCTCGTCGAGCGCCTTCATCAGGTCGACGTTCAACACCGGCTTCCCGTCGCCCTTCTTCCAGCCCTTGCGCTTCCAGCCCGGCAGCCACTTGGTGAGCGAATTGATCACGTACTGCGAGTCGCACAGCACGTGCAGCGGCTCATCGACGTGCGCGGTGGAGTGCAGCAGATCCAGCACCGCCATGAGCTCGCCCATGTTGTTGGTGCCGCGTTCCCATCCGCCGGCTGCCCACGCGTCGTCGGAGACGTACCAGGCCCAGCCGGCGGGACCGGGGTTGGACAGGGAGGAGCCGTCGGCGGCGGCGACGATCACCGGCCGAAGCGCGCGTAGGCCGGCTCGATCAGGTCGCGGAGCAGGCGCTGCTTCTCCTCGTGGGAGCAGAAGGCGGCGTTCATGGCGGCGACGGTGATCTCGTGCATGTCGGAGAGGCCCCAGCCGAAGGCCTCGAAGCCGCGACGGAATTCCTCCGACATCGTGGTGCCGCTCATCAGGCGGTTGTCGCAGTTGATGGTGATGTTGAAGCCGAGCTCGCGCAGCACGCCGGCCGGGTGGTCCTCGAACCGCTCCACGACGCCGGTCTGGGCGTTGGAGGTGATCGCGATCTCCAGCGGGATCTGCGTGTCGATCAGGTAGTGCGCCAGGCGGCCCATCCGGGGACCGTCGGGATGATCGAAGTCGATCTCCTCGCAGATCCGCACGCCGTGGCCGACCCGACGAGCGCCGCACAGCTGCACGGCCTCCCAGATCGACTTGGGGCCGGAGGCCTCGCCCGCATGGATGGTGTACTGCATGTTCTTGCGGCGCAGGAACTCGAAGACCTTGTCGAAGCGGGTGGGCGACCAGCCGTCCTCCGCGCCCGCGATGTCGAATCCGACGACGGTGTCGTCGCGGAACTCCACCGCCAGCTGGGCCACGTCGAGCGTCGGCTCGCCATGCCGCATCGAGGTCAGGATCTGACGCGCGACGATCGGCGCCCCCACCTCGGCGGCCTCGGCCATGCCTTCGTGCAGGCCGTCGCGCACCGCCTCGACGGCCTGGCGCATGCTCAGGCCGTGCCGAGTGTGCTGCTCCGGGGCCCACCGCGCCTCGGCGTAGACGACGCCGTCAGCCGCCTGATCGTGCACGAACTCGCGCGCAACGCGCTTGAGATGCTCGCGCGTCTGCATGGCGGCGACGGTGTACTCGAAGGTCTGCAGATAGTCGACGAGGTTCCCCGAATCAGCCGAGTCGAAGAACCATTGCCGAAGCGTGTTGGGGTCGCACGACGGCAACTCCTGGGACGCCTCGCGGCAGTGATCGATCACGGTCTGCGGCCGCAGGCCACCGTCCAGATGATCATGGAGCGCCACCTTCGGCAGCATCTTGATCATGTCCTCGGACATCCGGACTTCCCTCCCTGAAACATTGGACAACCTCGCAGCACACTACCCGGTTACGGTGTCATCCTCACGTCACCTGCTTCACAAGCGCGGTCGCCGCCTGGATCATCGAGTGCGTCTGCTGCTGCCAGCCCGCCTCCTGGAGACGGTACGGACCAGTGGCCAGCGAGATGATCACCGCGGCTGCACGCAGCCTCAACTCGACGGGATCCACGCGCCGGTCGAACACCGGAACCCACTGCGCCAGCAGTGCGCGCACCCTGGCTTCCTGGGCTGCGTTCATGCCGTTGATGGTGGCCAGATGCGCGATCAAGCAGGCCAGATCGTCGGCCCGGCGGCCGGGCCCGATGGTGTCCACGTCGAGCACCCCAAGGATCCGTCCGCCGCCGACGTGCACCTGGCCCTCATGGAAGTCGCCATGGGTGGGCTCGTCGCCCTTCGGGAGCCCGGACAGCCCGCTGCCGATGGTCTGCACCAAGCGGTCGAGGTCGCCGCGGACGTCGGGCAGCGGCTCCCCCACCAGGCGGGCGTAGTGCTGCACCGAGTCGGGCCAGGCCGGACGCCGCTCCAGCTTCGCCACCGAGGCTGGCATCGCGTCGAGGATGGCGATCAGCTGCTCGGCCTTGCAGGGGGCGTCGTCGTCGAAGATCGCGTGCGCCAGCGGCCGGCCGGGAAGGGCCCGCAGCACAAGCAGGAAGTCGTCGGTGTGCGCCACCACCTCCGGCGCCGGCACTCCCGCCGAGCGCAGCATCACGTGCTTGTTCAGCACGTCGGTGAACAAGCGCTCCCTCAGCACCTTCACGTAGAACGTCACCTTCAGATCGGGCACGTCCACCTTCACGACGGCGCGCCGCCGCGGCCGGTAGGCGACGATCGACAGCTGCACCTGATGCGGGCCCACCGTCGGTGGAAGCACCCCGGCCTCGCGCAGGATCTCGGTCATCGTGGTGGAGAACGTCGCCCGCTTCAGGCCCGGCAGGTCGGGGTCGTGCGGGTACAACCACACCGCGGCCCGACGCGAGCCGTGCTCGAAGATCAACGCGTTCGAGTCCGATGGCTCCAGGCCCTGAGCCCTCATGCTGACCCCCAGCAGTTCGACCCGCTCGCCATGCGCCCAGACGATCCTGGCCTGGTAGGTGGCCGTCGTGAACTTCTCCGGCGAATGGTCCACCTGGTCCAGCGTCCACTCCACCAGGCGTCCGCCCGCATGCGTCACCGCCGCCTCCAGCAGCGGGGCGATCTCCGGACCGGTCAGCAGATTGGATCCGTCGTCAGGCATCGTCGGCCTCCCCCTGGGGCTGTTCGACCCGCCGCAGGGCGAACCAGGAGGCCCGGCGGCCGTCCATCGCGGTCACCTCGAGGGTGAACACCCCGTCGACCGCGTCCTCGTCGGCCTCCTTCGGCGCCAGCTGCACCGTGACGCTCTCCCTCAAGGCGGGCAGGTCGCCGTGAGTGGCCATGAAGAAGCCGGCGACGGTGTCGTAGGGCCCTTCCGGAATGATGTAGCCGGTCAGATCCGCGAACTCCTCGATCGTGGTGAGCCCGTCGAGCTCGTCGATGCGCGCGGTATGCGCCTCGGGAACGTCGTACTCGTCGGTGATGTCGCCGATCAGCTCCTCCATCAGATCCTCGAGCGTGACGATGCCGGCGGTGCCGCCGTACTCGTCGCGCACGATCGCCAGATGCGACCCCTCCTTGCGCATCGCCGTCATGGCGCGCAGGATCTTCACCGTCTCGGGCAGGCTCAGCACCGGCCGCACGATGGAGCGCAGGTCGCCGGCCCGGGCTGCGCCCTCGACGTCCATCAGGTCACGCACGTGCAGGAAGCCGATGATCCGATCGGACGTGCCGTCCGTCACGGGGTAACGCGAGCGCGGGGCGCCTCGCACCTCGCGGTAGGCCTGCTGGATCGGCATGTCGGCCGGCAGGAAGTCGACTTCGGTACGCGGCACCATCACCTCGCGCAGGCTGCGCTCGCCCGCGTCGAACACCTCGTCGACGATGCGCCGCTCCTCCTGTCCCAGCGTCGCGGAGTTGGACACCATCTGACGGATCTCGTCGTCGGTCATCACGTCACGGGCCTGAGTGGGGTCGCCGCCGAGCACCCGGACCAGAGCGTCCGTGGAGATGCCGAGGAACCAGATCACCGGGCGCAGCAGGGTGGCGATGCCCGACACCAGCGGGGCGAGCGCCAGCGAGAAGGCCTCCGCCCGCTGCATAGCGAGCCGCTTGGCCGTCAGCTCCCCGATCACGATGGAGAAGTAGGAGATCACGATGGTGATCACCACCAGCACCAGCGGTGAGGCGACGCTCTCCGGCACGCCGAGAGCCACGATGGACGGCGTGATGTCCGGGGCGATGGTGGCCGCGCCGAAGGAGGCCGACAGGAAGCCAGAGAGCGTCACGCCGATCTGCACGGCGGACAGGAAGTTGTTGGGATTGCGGGTGAGCTTCTCGACGGTGCGCCCGCGCTGCCCCTTGCCCGCGAGTTGCTTGACCTGGCTGTCGCGCAGGGTGACCAATGCCATCTCCGCCGCGGCGAAGGTGCCTCCGATCAGGATGAAGAGAAAGATCAGTGCTATGTCGGACCACACGGTAGTGGTTGATACCCCCTTGTTGTCGGGTCGCGAGATCAGCGGAAGATGACGGTCCGGCTGCCGTCGGCCAGCACCCGATGCTCCGCGAACAGCCGCACGGCCTCGGCCAGGGTCTGCGACTCCTGCGCCTGACCCTTGCTCACCAGCTTGGACACGCTCATGGAGTGGTCGACGCGAACCACGTTCTGCTCGATGATCGGGCCCTCGTCGAGTTCGCTGGTCACGAAGTGGGCGGTGGCGCCGATCAGCTTCACGCCGCGGGTATGGGCCTGGCGGTACGGGTTTGCACCCTTGAAGCCCGGCAGGAACGAGTGATGGATGTTGATCGCCCGGCCGGCAAGGAACTCGCACAGCTCGGGGCTGAGGATCTGCATGTAGCGGGCCAGCACCACCAGCTCAATGTCGTGCGACGTGACGAACTCCATCACCTCGGCCTCGAAAGCCGCCTTGGTATCGGGGGTCACCGTGCGGTGCCGGAAGGGCACGCCGTAGAAGCGGGCCATCGGCGCGAGCACCGCATGATTGGCCATGATGCCGGCCACCTCGATCGGCAACTCGCCCCCGCGGGCGCGGAACAGCAGGTCGTTGACGCAGTGCTCGGCCTTCGACGCCAGCAGCAGCGTGCGCATGGGACGTCCGGCATCATCGACCTGGTAGGTGGCCGACAGTCCTTCGGCGACGCCGGCGATCTCCCTTGTCAGATCGTCCCCAGACGCCCCGGTCACCTCGATGCGGGTGAAGAAGCGTCCGGTATCGGGCGACGAGAACTGCTGCAACTCGATGATGTTGCCTTCGGCTGCGACGATCGCGCCGGTCAGTGCGTGCACGATGCCCGGACGATCAGGGCAATGCAGGGTGACCACGAGGTGATGCATGGGCGCAACTGTACCTGCACCAGAGGGGTTCGAGCCCAACGCCGACTCCCCGCCAGGCGTCGTACAGGGAGCCCGGGAAACTCGGGCCGGCCCGCGAGGGGTAGAGTCGGACGCGTCGACCAATCCCACGAGAGGACTGAACCACTGTGAGCACTGCCGCTCCCGTAAAGATCGCCGTTACCGGTGCCGCTGGCCAAATCTGCTACTCCCTGTTGTTCAGGATCGCGAGTGGCTCGCTGCTGGGCGACACCCCCATCGAACTGCGTCTGCTTGAGATCACCCCGGCCCTGAAGGCGCTCGAGGGCGTCGTCATGGAGCTCGACGACTGCGCCTTCGGCAACCTCGTCAACATCGAGATCGGCGACGACCCCAACAAGGTCTTCGACGGCGTCAACCTGGCCATGCTCGTCGGCGCCATGCCCCGCAAGGCCGGCATGGAGCGCGGCGATCTGCTGAGCGCCAACGGCGCCATCTTCACCGCTCAGGGCCGCGCCCTGAACGAGGTGGCCGCCGACGACGTCAAGGTGCTGATCACCGGCAACCCGGCCAACACCAACGCCCTGATCGCCAGCCGCAATGCGCCCGACATCCCCGTCGAGCGGTTCAACGCGCTGACCCGCCTCGACCACAACCGCGCGCTCTCGCAGCTCGCCAGCAAGGTCGGCGCCTCCGTCACCGACGTCTCGCACATGACCATCTGGGGCAACCACTCGGCCACCCAGTACCCCGACCTGTTCAACGCCAAGGTCGGCGACAAGAACGCCGCCGAGCTGGTCAACGATCAGGACTGGATCGAGTCCACCTTCATCCCCACCGTCGCCAAGCGCGGCGCGGCGATCATCGAGGCCCGCGGCCTGTCGTCGGCTGCCTCGGCCGCCAACGCCACCGTCGAGCACATGCGCGACTGGGTGCTCGGCACCCCCGAGGGCGACTGGGTCTCCATGGCCGTGCCGTCCGACGGCTCCTACGGCGTGCCCGAGGGCCTGATCTCGTCGTTCCCCTGCACCGTCAAGGATGGCCAGTACAGCATCGTCCAGGGCCTGGAGCTGAACGAGTTCTCCCGCGCCAAGATCGACGCCTCCGTCGCCGAACTGGTCGACGAGCGCGACGCCGTCACGGAGCTCGGCCTGATCTGATCGGCTGAATCGCTCACCACAGAGAGAACGGCCCTCCCCGTGCGCGGGAGGGCCGTTCTCTCTGTCCGCAGTCAGCGCATGGGAGGCACGACGAGCGCCACGGCGGCGATGCCGACCGCGAGGATCGTCATCACCAGAACGTCGATCGAGCGACGCCGAACCACCAGTAGCCCGGCCTGTTCCCGGGACAGCACCAGCCTCAGCATGGCGCCGAGAGCCATCGACGTCGCGAACAGCAGGGCGGCTCGTTTCCAGTGCCCGGCGATGGCAAAACCGACGCCCGCCGCCATCAACGCCAACGACGCGGCGGCCGGCCACGGGTTGGTGGGATAGAACTCGACGGGTTTGTCGGGCTTGTTCGGCATCGGCAGGTCAGCCCTCTGCCGGATGCAGCGCCTCAGCGCGATCGACGACGTTGCTGAGCAGCATCGCGCGGGTCATCGGGCCGACGCCACCGGGGTTGGGGGTCACCCATGAAGCCTTGTCCCACACGTCAGCGGCCAGGTCGCCGACGGTCTTGCCGTCCACCCTGCTGACGCCGACGTCGACGAGCACAGCTCCGTCCTTGATCATGTCGGCCGTGATCATGCCCGGCACGCCTGCAGCGGCCACCACGATGTCCGCTTTCTGAGTGTGCTCGGCGAGATCGCGGGTACCGGTATGGCACAAGGTCACGGTGGAGTTCTCACTGCGACGGGTGAGGATCAGGCCCAGCGGACGCCCGACGGTGATGCCGCGGCCCACCACGCACACCTCGGCCCCGCGCAGCTCCACATCGTGGCGACGCAGCAGCTCGACGATGCCCCGCGGCGTGCAGGGCAGCGTCGCGGGCTCGTTCAGCACCAGGCGGCCGAGGTTGATGGGGTGCAGCCCGTCGGCGTCCTTGTCGGGATCGATCAGGGACAGCGCCCAGTTCTCGTCGAGGTGGCGAGGGATGGGCAGCTGGACGATGTAGCCGGTGCAGGCGGGATCGTTGTTCAGGCCCTCGATCGCCTCCTGCAGCTGCTCTGCCGTGGCGTTCTCGGGCAGCTCCACCTGGATCGAGGCGATGCCCACCTGCTCGCAGTCGCGGTGCTTCATCCGCACGTAGTTCTGGCTGGCCGGATCGGATCCGACGAGCACCGTCGCCAGACCCGGAACCACACCGCGCTCGCGCAGCGCCGCCACGCGGGTAGTGAGTTCCTGCTTGATCGCGGCGGCGGTGGCCTTGCCGTCGAGTCTCTGCGCGGTCATCTGCGCCCCTCTCGGTCGGGTTGTGGGAATGGAAGCTGTGCTCAGTGACAGCGCCGTTTGATGACGGCGCCGTTTAGTGGAAGAAGTGCCGGGTGCCGGTGAAGTACATCGTGATGCCCGCCGCGGCGACGGCGTCGATGACCTCCTGGTCGCGCACCGAGCCGCCCGGCTGAACGATGGCGCGCACGCCCGCATCCAGCAGCACCTGAGGTCCGTCCGCGAACGGGAAGAAGGCATCCGACGAGGCGACGGAGCCGGCGGCCCGCTCTCCCGCACGATCGACGGCGAGGTGGCAGGAGTCGACGCGGTTGACCTGGCCCATGCCGACGCCCACGGAGGCGCCGTCCTTGGCGAGCAGGATCGCGTTCGACTTCACGGCCCGCACCGCGCGCCAGGCGAAGGCCAGGTCGGCCAAGGTGGCCTCGTCGGCCGGCTCGCCGGCGGCGAGCGTCCAGTTGGCGACGTCGTCGCCGGGGGCGTCGATCCGGTCGGGCGCCTGCAGCAGCGCGCCGCCCGAGATGGGCTGCAGCTGCCGCGCGCGATGGGTGTAGGCCGGGGCCCGCAGCACGCGGATGTTCTTCTTCTTGGTGAGGATCTCCAGCGCGCCGTCCTCGAAACCGGGAGCGATGATCACCTCGGTGAAGATCTCGGCCACCTGAGCGGCCATCTCGACGCTGACCGGGCGGTTGGTGGCGATCACACCGCCGAAGGCGGAGACCGGGTCGCAGGCATGGGCCTTGCGGTGCGCGTCGGCGATGTCGGCGCCGACCGCGATGCCGCACGGGTTGGCGTGCTTGATGATGGCGACGGCGGGCTCGGTGAAATCGTAGGCCGCGCGGTAAGCGGCGTCGCCGTCGGTGTAGTTGTTGTAGCTCATCTCCTTGCCGTGCAGCTGCTCGGCCTGGGTGATGCCCGCGGGGCCCGCCGGGTAGCTGTAGAGCGCGGCCGGCTGGTGGCTGTTCTCGCCGTAGCGCAGCGTGCCGACCTTCTCCCACGCGCCGCCGATCCAGGCCGGGAAGCCGTCGCCGCCCGAGCTGTCGGTGAGGACGCTGCCCATCCAGCTGGCCACGGCCACGTCGTAGCTGGCGGTGTGCACGAAGGCGGCGGCGGCCAGCTGCTGGCGCTGGGCCAGCGTGAAGCCGCCCTCGGCCAGCGCTGTGCGGAGCGCCTCGTACTGGCCGGCGGAGGTGACCACCGCCACGGACGGGTGGTTCTTGGCGGCGGCGCGCACCATGCTGGGACCGCCGATGTCGATCTGCTCGATGCACTCGTCCTGCCCGGCACCGGAGGCCACCGTCGCGGCGAAGGGGTAGAGGTTGGTGATCACCAGGTCGAAGGGCGCGACGCCCAGCTCCTCGAGCTGCTCGCGGTGGGTCTCCAGGCGACGATCGGCCAGGATTCCCGCGTGCACGCGCGGGTGCAGCGTCTTGACGCGCCCGTCGAGGCACTCGGGGAAGCCCGTCACGTCCTCCACGGGAATCACGGGCACGCCGGCTTCGGCCAGCACCTTGGCGGTGGATCCGGTGGAGACGATCTCCACCCCGGCGGCGGCCAGCTCCTGCCCGATCTCGACCAGGCCGGCCTTGTCGTAGACGGAAACCAGTGCGCGCCGCAGCGCGATCCGATCGGTCATGCTTCTCCTCAGATGTGAGCGGACGGGGGCGGCCATTCGGCCACGGCTTTGACCAGCAGGCGGCGTTCGACCACCTTGATGCGTTCGTGCAGGGTGTCAACCGTGTCGTCGTCGTGTACGTTCACGGCCTCTTGCAGCAGGATCTTACCGGTGTCGACGCCGGCATCGACGAGGAAGACGGTGGCCCCGGAGACCTTGACGCCGGCCCGCAGTGCGTCGCGCGGCCCGTGCATTCCGGGGAAGGACGGCAGCAGCGCCGGGTGCGTGTTGATGGTGCGCCCGCCGAACGCCTCCAGGAACGCGGGCCCGAGCAGCTTCATGAAGCCGGCGCTGGCCACCAGATCCGGCTGACACGAGGCGACGATGTCGCGCAACTCCGCGTCCCATGCGCCCCGGTCGGATCCCTTGGCGAACGGATGAGAGATCGCAGGAATGCCGCGCGTCCTGGCCCGTTCGAGGCCCTGAGCGTCGCCCTGATCCGCGATGACGGCCACCACCTGGGCATCCACCTGACCGGCGTCGATCGCGTCGAACAGCGCCTGACACAGGGTGCCTGTTCCGGACAAGAGGACGACGACGCGCAAAGTCACGCGCCTAGCTTACGGCCTCGGAGCCACCCTCCTGCGCGGGCGCCTTGTCTTCCGGTTTGTCGGGCGGACGGATCCAGAGGCCGATCGCCAAGCCGGCGAGCGCGCCGGCCAGGCCCAGCACGGCCGGCGGGAAAACGACGAGCCGGCCGAGGTCCGGGCCCAACCAGGCCAGCCGTTCCGTACCGAGCGCACCGCCCGATACGAGGCCTGCCAGCACCACGGGCACCGCCGCGACGAGACCCGCGATCGCTCCGGCCGCGGTGGTCTCCAACGGATGGGCCCGGGGACGGTCCAGAACGACCACCGCGCCGGCGACGGCCCCGGCGAACAGGCCGACGACGAGCCAGGCGTAGGCCCACTGCCCGATCTGCTCGGGGACGGCGCCGAAGATCGGAAGCGCGGGAAGGAACCCCACCTCGCTGCCCTGCATGCTGAGGCTGGTGAGTTCACCCAGCCGCACCCCTGACCCCAGGACGAACGAGATGCCCCACAGGACCGCGTTGGGGAGGTAGGCGAGTTGAAGGAGCAAGAGCAGGACGCCGCCGACGGCACCGCCGCCAAGCGATTCCATCAGGCTCTCCACCTGCGCGCGTCCGGACCACAAGGCGTAGGTGAGCACCGCCGCTCCGCCGGCGAGCAGAGCGAGCGACGACAACGTCAAGGCTCGGGGCAGCGCCCTGGCCCATGCCGGGACGCGCGCCGTGAGGTCGTAGCCGACACCGCGGGCCGCACCCCAGAAGCCGGCGAGGCCACCCACCAGCACGCCGCCGAGAACGGCGTTCCAGCCGGTTCCGGTGCCCAGGACGGTCGTCGTGACCAACACCAGGCCGAGGGTATAGGTGGCGGTGAAGGTGAGCCCGACCCGCAGCACGAAGGGTTCGACGTCGACCCAGATGCGGCCGGTGTCGTCGGGCTTGCCCGAATCGCTGGCGGCCTGGCGAGCGGCCAGCGACGTGATCGGCACCGCGAGGGCCATGAGCACCAGCGTCAGCCCGAGCGGGGCGATGCCGACCGTGATCGGAGCGATCTGCGCCGGCACCCCGTGCGCCAGCGCGAGGCCCTGGGTGGCCAGCCTGAGCACCGGAGCGAACGTCGCGTCGGGTGTGACCAGCCATCCCACCGTGATCGCCCCGCCCACGATGATCCAGCCCGCGACGAGCACCACGAGCGCTCCGCCTCCGGCGAGGGCCCACCAGGGTCCGGGCACCCTGCGATGCGGGCGCGGGGGGGCCGCGTCGAGGTCGACGGTGACCGTGCGGGGGGTCGAGTTTCGCTCCGCCACGTCGTACAACCTTCCTTCGAACACACGGGTGGGTTTCCGGCCTTGATAATCTGGGTCACGCCCGTTCGCCGAGCGGGCTGGTCCAAGTCTCCGGAGGTGCCCCATGACAGACTCGCAGAAGCCGCGTGCGCGGCGCGGTCTGTTTTCCGAGGGCGAGGAGACCGTCGACCCGACCGAGGTGGACGATACCCCAGCGCCCACACGGGCTCGACGCGCCGAGCCGATCGAGGAGGAGATCAACGACCTCCCCGACGAGGTGGCGGCACCACAGCGCAGCCCGTTCGCCCGCCCCGAGGACATCGCGAGTCACGCGCCGGAGAGCTTCGTGCCCTCCCCCGCCATGCCGCAGCGCTTCTCCGGCATCTACTCGGAGGAGGACGGTCCAGCCCCGCGGCGTTCCGCTCTCAGTTCGATCACACCGCCCGGGGCCGAGGATGTCGTCGACGCGGCACCGCGCCGGTCCGCCATGTCGCCCGTCTCCGGGCCCACCCCCGCATCGCCGTCCTCCCCAGAACCGCCGGCCCCGCCCGTGGAGGCTCCACCCGCCGACGGCTCGTGGTGGGAGCATCACCGCAAGGCCCTGGTCACCTGGGCGGCCATCATCGTCGCCGCCGCGCTCGTCGTGGCCACCGTCACCTACTTCATACGGCGCTCGAACCTGCCGGTCGAGACCAACCCGTCGCCGTCGCCCTCACCGACCATTCCGGCGCTGAACGAGACGGCTCTGCTGACCGAGAAGGACGCCGCGGCCATCAGCGGCACCGCCACCTGGGTCGTCACCGACACGTCCACCAACCCCGCCGACAAGCGCGGGCGGGCGGCGTGCCTGAGCACCGACCCCGATCTGATCAACGCCACCGTCTCGATGCAGCGCTCGCTCGGCACCACGGAGGACAACAAGCTCGCAGCGCTGCACCAGATCGACGTCTACGCCGACGAGAACGCAGCCAAGGAGGTGCTGGCCGGCCGGCTGACGTCGCTGGCCGCGTGCTCCGAGGTACCCGCGAGGATCGTGTCGTCCTCGGTCGTCGACGGCCTCGCGGACGAGACTCATCAGTTGACCGTCGTCTACGAGGACGCCGAGACCCAGTTCCACACCGTGCTGCTGACCCGCACCGGGAACGCTCTCGGCATCCTCGACGTGACCCAGCTGGACGCGCCGGTGGAGCCGGCGGTCCTGGCCTCCGCTCTGCGGGCCTCGCTGACCAAGGTCTGCACGCTCGGCGGAACCTGCCCGACGGGCGAAGCCGAGGTGGCTCCCGTCGTGGTACCCGAGACCGACCCGGTCGGCTGGCTGGTCCCGTCGGATCTGCCCCGCCTGCGTCCCGGTGTGGGCCGCTGGAAGATGACGCAGCCAGGCGAGCTGACCAGCCGCGGCATGGGCTGCGAGGACATGACGCTGGCCACCGAATCGGGTCCCACGCTGCGCGAGCAGAGCTCCCTGCTGCTGACCCAGGATGACAAGGCTCTGGAAGGCTTCGGCCTCGACGAGATGCGCTTCACCTTCGAGAACACCAAGGACGCCAAGAAGTTCGCCAAGAAGCTCGGCGACAACCTCGCCGATTGTCAGGAACGCGCGTTGGGCACCACCGTCACGGAGCACGAGGGAGCCAAGTCGGTCGGCAAGAACGACGTCAAGGTGACGGCTCGTTCATTCGCGATCGAACGCGAGACCTCCGACAAGCCCGTGTACTACCAGTTGGCCATCACCGTCTCGGGCAACCGCGTCAGCTACCTGCTCGCCACCGTGTACGAGGACTACCAGTTCAGCGAGGTCCAGCTCGCCGAGGTCGCCAAGCGCCTCGGCGAACGAGCCACCCAGGCCTGACCCACCCTCCCCCACGCTCTTTGAGGTGCGGAGCGCAGCGGAGCCTCGACAATCAAGGCGAGTGCGGAGCGCCCTTCACGCTCTTTGAGGTGCGGAGCGCAGCGGAGCCTCGACAATCAGGACCAGCGCGAAGCACCATAGGCGCTCTTTGAGGTGCGGAGCGCAGCGGAGCCTCGAAAAGAGCCACCCCCACCTCCAACAGGGACCGTCTTGCGGACACTGCTAAAGCGAATTAGTGTTAAGCAAGTACTGATCGATGACGGCAGCGACCGCAGCCCACGACACGGGAGATAAACACCACCTCACCATCTTGCGCGAGCGTGTCCAATACACTCACAAGCCAGCGGTGGACCGTCCCATCCCACGTGGCAGCTCCCCAGCGGAGCGCCGCATTGATTCAGCACTCTTTACCGTCACTGACAACATATAAAGCGTTCGGAAGGCCCGTTCATTCATGCACGATCACGCCCCCATACTGGACGGGCGGGTTACCCGCCACCTTCGGGAAAAAATCGTTCCCGCGGAGGTGAGCATCGTCGCACAGCTTGAGGTCGCTGTCGCCCCGCTGACCGATGCCCCCGACTCCACCGCCATCGGCGCCGTGCCAGGCGTCGTCGGCCAAGGGGAACCGGTACCTCCGTCGGTCGGCCTCGCGCTCGACTACGAGCCGTTCCAGGTCGGCGCCCCGTGGGGGCCCGCCTGGGGCACCACCTGGATGCGCTTCCGCGGAACCATCCCCGAGTCTCATCGCGGTCAGCAGCTCGAGGCCCTGATCGACCTCGGCGGCGAGTACGACTCCCCCGGCTTCCAGTGCGAGGGCCTCGTCTACCGCGCCGACGGCAGCATCATCAAGGGCCACAACCCCAGGAACCAGTGGGTGCCCGTCGAGCCCGACGCCGACGGCCGGTTCGAGTTCTTCCTCGAGGCCGCCGCCAACCCCGTCGTGCTGGGCGTTCCCGCCTTCATCGAGACGGAGCTCGGCGAGAAGCCCACGTCGGGGCCCGCGCCCATCTACACGCTCCGGCGCGCCGACCTCGTCCTCGTGCATCAGGAGGTCCGCGAACTCTCGGCCGACATCACGACGCTGCGTCAGCTCGCCGATCAGCTCCCCGAGGACAGCGAGCGACGCTGGGAGATCCGGCGCGCACTGGACCGCGC
Organism: Tessaracoccus caeni; assembly: GCF_029211185.1. Classification (GTDB taxonomy): domain Bacteria; phylum Actinomycetota; class Actinomycetes; order Propionibacteriales; family Propionibacteriaceae; genus Arachnia; species Arachnia caeni. Next base: position 10,413 of record NZ_JARGDO010000011.1, on the reverse strand, counting down.
CCTCGACCGGATCGCCCTGTTCGACGTCCCCGCGACGGCGGCCGCCGCCCGCGCCGAGCTGGCCGACGTGCTGGCACGCCCCGCTGCGGCCTCGGCACACACGCTGACCGCCGTCGGGCACGCCCACATCGACTCCGCGTGGCTGTGGCCCCTGCGTGAGACCCGCCGCAAGGTGGCCCGCACCGTCGCCAACCAGCTGAACCTGCTGGAGCTTCATCCGGAGCACAAGTTCGCCTTCCCCGCGGCGCAGCACGCGGCGTGGCTCGAAGAGGATCACCCGGAGCTGTTCGAGCGCCTGCGCAAGGCTGTGGCCGACGGCGGCGTCATCCCCGTCGGCGGCATGTGGGTGGAGTCCGACGCGAACCTGCCCGGCGGCGAGGCGATGTGTCGCCAGCTGCTGTACGGCCGCGCGTACTACCGCGACAAGTTCGGCGTCACCTGCCCCGAGGTGTGGCTGCCCGACTCCTTCGGCTACTCCGGCGCGCTCCCGCAGCTCGCCAAGCTGGCCGGCGCGCAGTGGTTCCTGACTCAGAAGATCTCCTGGAACCAGGTCGACGCGTTCCCCCACCACTCGTTCTGGTGGGAGGGCATCGACGGCACCCGCATCTTCACGCACTTCCCGCCGGCCGACACCTACGGCTCCGACCTGAACGGCGGCAACCTCTCGCACGCGGCCAAGAACTTCCGCGACAAGGGCCGCAGCGCCACCTCGCTAGTCCCGTTCGGCTACGGCGACGGCGGCGGCGGTCCCACCCGCGAGATGCTGATGCAGGCCGCCCGCACCAAGGATCTCGAGGGCTCGCCCCGCGTGCACATCGAGCCGCCGGCGGAGTTCTTCGCCCGCGCCGAGGCCGAGCACGAGTCGCCCAGCGTCTGGGTCGGCGAGCTGTACCTCGAGGCCCACCGCGGCACGTTCACCTCTGTCGCGGCCGTCAAGGCCGGCAACCGCCGCAGCGAGCACCTGCTGCGCGAAGCCGAGCTGTGGTGCGCGACCGCCGCGGCCCGCGGCCTCATGGAGTACCCGCTCGAGCGGTTCGGCGACATCTGGCGCGAGGTCTGCCTGTACCAGTTCCACGACATCCTGCCCGGCACCTGCATCGCCTGGGTCTACGACGAGGTCCGCGAGGGCTTCGCGAGGATCTCCGACGAGCTGACCGCGCTGATCGACGAGGCCCAGCGCCTCCTCGTCGGCACGGGCGACCAGGCCGTCACCTTCAACGCCTCCCCGCTGGTTCGCGACGGCGTCGCCGCCCTCGGCGCCGGCGTCACCGAGACGGCGGGCTCCGTCGTCACGGCCGAGGGCCTCGCCGTCGACAACGGCCTCGTTCGGCTCAGCGTCGACGAAAAGGGCCTTGTCACCTCGCTGGTCGACCTCGCCTCCGGGCGCGACGTCATCCCGACGGGCGTCGTCGGCAACCTGCTGCAGATGCACCCCGACTTCCCGAACATGTGGGACGCCTGGGACATCGACCCGTTCGCGTTCAACACCGTCACCAATCTCACCGACGGCGCGCCCGAACTGGTGGAGGCCGACGGCGGCGTCAGCGTCGTCGTGCGGCGCGCCTTCGGCGACTCGTCGGCCACCCAGACGCTCACCCTGCTTCCGGGCGACCCGCGGCTGCACGTGCGCGTGGACGTCGACTGGAAGGAGCGCGACTCGCTACTCAAGCTCGCCTGGCCCGTCGACGTGCACACCGACCACGCCGCCTTCGAGATCGAGATGGGCCACCTGGTGCGTCCCACGCACACGAACACCTCGTGGGATGCACACCGGTTCGAGGTCAATGCGCACCGCTGGGTGCACGTGTCCGAGCCCGGCTTCGGCGTCGCGATCGCCAACAGCCAGACCTACGGCTGGGACGTCACCCGGCACGCCCGCGAGGCCGGCGGCACCTACTCGCTGGTCCGCGCGTCGCTGCTCAAAGGCGCCCGCTACCCCGACCCGCGCACCGATGTCGGCGAGCACAGCTTCTCCTTCACCGTGCACCCCGGCGCCGGCATCGAGGAGGCGGTGGCCGATGGCTACGCGGCCAACCTGTCCCCCCGCACCGTGTCCGGCAACCCGGTCGCGCCGCTGATCGATATCGACGGCCCCGTCGCCGTCGAGGGCGTGAAGCTGGCCGAGGACGGCTCCGGAGACGTGATCGTGCGCCTCTACGAGCCGTACGGCCGCCGTGCGACGGCCACCCTGACCGCCGGTTTCGCGGCCACCTCCGCCGTCGAGACGGATCTGCTGGAAACCGAACTGGTCGCCGGCACCCCCGGCCAGCAGGTCGCGCCCACCGCTGTCACCACCGCGCTCAGCGACGGCACGGTCGGGATCACGCTCCGCCCGTTCCAGGTGGCGACCATCCGCTGGGAGCGCTGAATATGCGGGTAGGAGTCAACTACACGCCGCGCAAGGGCTGGTTCCACAGCTGGCTGGATCTCGACATCGACGAGGTGTCGGCCGACTTCGAGGCCATCGCGGCGCTGGGGCTCGACCACGTGCGGGTGTTCCCGCTGTGGCCGCTGCTGCAGCCCAACCGTGGCCTCATCCGGCCCCGGGCGATCGCCGATGTGCTCGCGGTGGTCGACGCCGCGCAGGCGGCGGGGCTCGACGTGAGCGTGGACGCGCTCAACGGGCACCTGTCCAGCTACGACTTCCTGCCTGCCTGGGTCACGACCTGGCACTGGACCAACCTCTTCACCGACGAGGTGGCGATCGCCGGCGAGGCGGCGCTGGTGGAGGAGCTGGGGGCCGCGCTCCGCGAGCATCCTGCGATGACCGGGATGACGTTGGGCAATGAGTTCCCCCAGTTCGCCGCCCCCTCCCCCTCGCACCGGCACCCGACGGTGTCCCTCGCGACCCCGTCGGACATCGATGCCTGGTTCGACCGTCTCCTCGTCCCGCTGGAAGAGGCCTGGCCGGAGGGTCGGCACCATCACGGCTTCGACGACGGCCTGTGGTTCGTGGACGAGCACCCGTTCACCCCGCGGCACGCCGTGACCCGAGGCGCGGCCACGACGGTGCATTCCTGGGTGTTCTCCCAGGTCGGCCCGCGTTACGGCTCCGGGCACTCGGCTCTCGCGTCGTTCCCGCGGTATCTCCTGGAGCTCGGCCGCGCCTGGTCGCCCGACCCCGCCCGCCCGCTCTGGCTGCAGGAGGTGGGCGCACCCCGCACCCACGTCAGCGACGAGGCGGCCGCCGGCTTCCTGAACGACACCATCGACGCGGTGGCCGGCACGCCTGGCCTCGAAGCGATCACCTGGTGGTGCAGCCATGACGTGAGCCGCGACCTGCTCGACTTCCCGGAACTCGAGTACAGCCTCGGCCTGTTCACCACGGATGGCACGCCCAAGCCGGAGGCACGGCAGCTCGCCGAGCGGATCGGCGAGCTGCGAGCGATCGACACGCCCGGAGTTGCATCGTCCGACGACGCGACTACGCTGGAGTTCGCTGCGGATTGGGAGACCGGCTTCGGCCGGAGCACCACCAGCCCGATGGGCCCGATCTTCGACGAGTGGCAGGCCCGCTTCGCCGATGGCGAGGTCGCCGCGCTGCGCCGCGTTTAGGACCTATTACGAAAATGGAGTGGCCTACTACGCGACGCCCTGGCACGCCATCTGCTTCGTTGCACTCGTCAACGTTAGGTCCACTAGCGTTTTCCTCCTGCGCCTTGCATCTGACGCACCATGACGCCGCTCGCTACGGCCACCATTTCCGCAACAGGCCCTAACCGGAAGCCATCTCACCCTGACCTTCTGCATAGATACCCCTAGGACATCGCATGATTCCCGAGCTCAGGCCGCACCAAGGGCCTGAACCCGCTCCGGCCGCCGCGCCGGAAACCGGTCTTTGGTCGGACCACTGCCTTCGCTACGTCGTCGAGGCAGCCACCGAGCGACGCCACCATCTGGAGTGGCCGACGCCGCTGGCTGGGACGGAGGTCGCCGAGGGCGATGTCCTCGAGTGGGCGGTCTTCCCCGCCTACGACCACGCCGCCACGGCCTGGCCCGACGGGTTCCGCGCCTGCGGCACCGGCATCGACGTGATCTTCGACGACGGTTCCGCCGTCGGCCCCGACGCCATCGAGGTGGACGGGCTTCCCGCCGAAGCCGCCGCCCGCCGCGGTATCGACTGGCCGGAGCAGTGGAACCACCGCCGCCTCGATCTCTCCGCGTGGGCGGGGCGCCGGATCCGCGAGGTGCGGCTCATCGTCGACCCCGGACCGGCTCATGGCGACACCGCCGACGAGCTGGTCGGCTGGGTGGACGGGCCGCGGCTCGCCCCGGCCGCGCCGCTGCCCGACTCGCCGGCCGAGCGGGTGCTCACCACCCGCGGTTCTCACTCGTCGCCGCGCCGTTCCCGGGGCCTCACCCAGCCGCTGACGGGCGTTCCGCACGGCGGCTGCTACCTGACGCCGGCCACCAGCTTCGAGGACCGGGCCTGGGCGTACAGCTGGTCGGCGCACAGCGTCGGCACCGGACCTCGGCTCGCCGGCCTTCTGATCACCCGCTCCCCCAGCATCTGGATCGGCGATCGGGGGCCGCTCGGGCTCCGGATCGGTCGCGCGCTGGATGCCGACGGACGCGTCGTATCCGAGCCTTTCAGCCACGACGACGAGCTGGCCCTGCCGCACCGCTACAGCCTGCGCACCGGCTCCGGCATCCGCATCGACGGCACGGCCGCCAGCGACGCCGTCCTGGCCGAGGTAGCCTTCCCCGAGACCGGATATCTGCAGTTGACCGTGCCGGCCGGCCGGATCGACCACGTCGCCGTCGAAGGCACGACGGTCAGGCTGGCGGTCCGCAGCGACGGCGACCCGGAGACCGCGCTCACCTCGTGGTACAAGCTGTCGCTCAGCGGCGCCGAGGTCGAGGAGGTGCCCGGCGAGGGCCCCACCCTCCGCATCACTCCCGACGAGGGGGCCGCGCTGCGGGTCGAGGTGGGAACCTCCTTCATCTCACAGGTGCAGGCCGCCTACGCGAAGGGCGCCGTCGAGGGCCTCCCGCTGGATGAGGTCGCCCGCACGGCCGAGCGGTCCTGGAACTCGGTGCTCGGCGTCGTCGATGCGCCGGGGGCTTCTGACGACGCGGCCCGCGCCGTCGCCTCCGACCTCTACCGGCTGTTCTGCTACCCGACCTTCCACCACGAGCAGACCCCCGACGGTCCGCGCTACGCCGACCCGGTCCGGCGGCGTGGCCCCGACACCGCGACCGAGACCGGGCGCGAAGTGCACGCGGGCAGCTTCCTCACCGACCACGGCTTCTGGGACACCTACCGCACCTGCTGGCCCGCGTTCCATCTGCTGGCGCCCGCGCTGGCGGGCGAACTGGTCGAGGGCTTCCTCGAGCACTTCCGGGTGGGCGACTGGTCAGCCCGCTGGAGCGCCGGTGTGCCGGTCGACTGCATGGTGGGCACCAGCCTCGACATCGTCGCGGCCGACGCGGTCTCCAGCGGCATCGAGGGATTCGACCTCGTCACCGCCTATCGTTCCGCGCTGCGCAACGCCACCGCCGCCTCCACCGAGGCCCATTTCGGGCGGGCCGACCTGCCGGCGACGCTGTTCCGCGGCTACACGTCATCGACCGTCGACGAGTCGGTGTCGTGGACGCTCGAGGGTGCCATCAACGATGCGGGCGCGGCGGTGCTCGCGCGCGAGCTGGCCCGGAGGAGCGAAGACGCGCAGGCCGCGAGGTACCGGGCGGAGGCCCGCTACCTGGCCGGGCGCGCCCTGGACTACGACCGCCTGCTGGACGCCGACTCGCTGTTCTTCCGTCCCCGCGACGCCTCGGGCGCCTTCGCCGACGAGCCCTTCGACCCGCGCATCTGGGGCGGCGGCCACACCGAGACCAATGCCTGGGGCTCCCGCTTCCTCGTCCATCACGACGGGACGGGGCTCGCTCAGCTGTTCGGCGGCCCGAGCGCCCTGGGCGACGCCCTCGACGATCTGTTCGCCGAGCCGGAGACCGGGCTGCTGGAGCACTCGGGCAGCTACGGCTTCGTGATCCACGAGATGAGCGAGGCGCGCGACCTCAGGCTGGGCATGTGCGGGCTGTCGAACCAGCCGGCCCACCACGTGCCGTGGATGTACGCGTTCACCGACCGCCCGTGGCGCGCAGCCGAGAAGGTCGAAGAAGCGCTCGGCCGGCTCTTCCTGGGCATGCACATCGGCCAGGGCTTCCCCGGCGACGAGGACAACGGCGAGATGTCGGCCTGGCACCTGTTCGGCCAGATGGGGCTGTATCCGCTCCAGGTCGGCGCCGGCGAGTTCCTGATCGGCGTGCCACGGCAGCCCGTCTTCGAGCTGGCGCCCATCGGCGCGCCCGCGCTGACCATCCGCACCGAGGGCGAGGGCCGCTACATCGGCGCCGTCACCCTCAACGGCGCCCCCTGGCGTCGTCCCACCATCCCCACCTCCGTGCTGCATGAGGGCGGCACGCTCGAGGTGCAGCTGAGCGCGGTCCCCGTCGACTGGTGCGAGCCCATGCCCGACGTCCCGTACTTCGCCCCCGACGACGCTCCCGCACTCGCGTGGCGCGACGCGCTGGCCGGTGTCGCGATCGACGGCCGCGAGGCGTCCGAGCTGAGCAACGACGAGGGCGCCACGCCGTTCCCTATCGCCGACGCCGCGTCGCTCACGCTCAGCCTCGACGCCGACGCGGACGAGACGATCCAGCTGACGGTCACGCTCGACGAGCCCGGCCGAGGTGACCTCGCAGTCCTCACCGAGCAGGGCGGCGAGTGGCTCCCCGTCGCCCAGTTCCGCGAAGAGACCTGGGACTGGCCGTGCCAGACCCGTCCGTTCGACGTCGTCCTGCCCGCCCCCAGCCGTCGGCTGCGGCTGGAGTGGTCCGGCCCCGCCTCCCTTCGGCAGGTCCAGGTTCTCGTCCCCCGTGCCCGCGCCGCCGCACAGGCACCGCCGCCATAACGAGAGGCCGCGCGGGATCTCCGTCCCCGCAACGTCCCCGTCATCCCCTCATCTCATCGCACCCAGATTTTCCCATCGGAGTTTCTTTTCATGTCTTCATCCTCCACGCCCCGCGTCGTCGTCTACCACCAGGAACACGGCCACGGCGACACCTTCGTCCCGCTGCTCCCCATGGTGGACAGCGGCAACCTCACCCACCTCATCCTCGCCGCCGTTCACATCACCGACGACGGCGTCGTCACCCTGAACGACCACCCGCACGATGACCCGCACCACGAGCAGTTGTGGGCCGAGGCCGCCCAGGTCCAGGAGCGCGGCGTTCCCGTCATGGTGATGGTGGGCGGCTGGGCCCCCGGCACCATGTGCAAGCTCGACGGCGACGACTTCGACACCTACTACCCTGCGCTGCGCGATTTCTTGCGCGCGCACGCCATCCAGGGCGTCGATATCGACGTCGAGCAGGACATGAGCCTCGACGGTGTGATCCGCCTGATCGACCAGCTGCGCGCCGACTTCGGGTCCGAGTTCGACATCATCCTCGCCCCCGTCGCCTCCGCCATGTGGGGCGGCGACAACCTCTCCGGCTTCGACTACGAGGAGCTGTACCGCCGGCGCGGCGAGCAGATCGACTGGGTGCAGATCCAGTTCTACAGCGGCTACGGCAGCCTGGAGGACACCCGCGACGTCCAGCGCATCATCGACCGCGGCGTCTACCCCGTCGACAAGCTGGTGCTCGGCGTCGTCGGCCACCCCGAGGATGCCCACGGCTACGTCGACATCGACCGGCAGTGCGCCACCCTCAGCCAGATCGCCGCGACCTACCCGAACATCGGCGGCGTCGACGTGTGGGAGTACTATCGCGCGCTGCCAGGCGACGCGGCAGCGCCGTGGGAGTGGATCGACCGCGTGCACGACGCGCTGGTGCACGGCGCCGATCGGATCAACGCGCTGGGCCTGATCCCGACGCCGTCGTCCGTGGTGCGGGGCGAGGGAAGCTACACGCTGCCGCGCGTGGCCGCCGTCTCGGGCGAGGAGAAGGCCATTCGGGCCCTCGACATCGCCGTCGGCCCGGGCGCGGGCCTGGTCCTCGTCCCCGGCGACGACGCCCAGGTGCGCCTGATCGACGACCCCGCCCTGCCCGATGAGGCCTACCGCCTCGTCGTCGACGCCGACGGCGTCACCATCGCGGCCTCCGACGTGGCCGGCTTCTGGACCGCGGGAGCCACGCTGCGTCAGCTGCTCCCCGCGTGGGTCAACGGTCCAGCCCCGGTACCCGGCGCCGCGCTCGAGCTGCCGTTCGTCACCATCGAGGACGCGCCCCGCTTCAGCTGGCGCGGCGTCCACCTCGACGTCGCGCGGCACTTCCAGCCGCTGCCGTTCCTCTACCGGTTCATCGACCAGCTCGCCGCGCTCAAGCTGAACGTGCTGCACCTGCACCTCACCGACGACCAGGGCTGGCGCTTCGAGGTCGACGGCTACCCGGAGCTGGTGCGCACCGCCTCCTGGCGCGCCCACACGCACAACCCGGCATGGGAGACCAACGACGGGCAGCCGCACGGCGGGTACTACACCCAGGATCAGCTGCGGGCCCTCGTCGGCTACGCGCAGGCGCGCGGCGTGATGATCGTGCCCGAGGTCGACCTGCCGGGCCACGTCCGCTCGCTGCTGGCCGCGTACCCGCAGTTCGGCGATCCGGGGGCCACCGAGGTCAAGCCTGTGGCGCCGAACTTCGGCGTCTTCGACGAGGTGCTGCACCTCACCGACGAGACCATGGAGATGGTCGAGGCGATCTTCACCCAGCTGCTCGACGTGTTCCCCTACTCCTACTGGATCCACATCGGCGGCGACGAGTGCCCCAAGACGCAGTGGGTGAACAGCCCGGCTGCCGCCGAACTGGCCGAGACCCGCGGCGTCGACGGTCCGGGCGAGCTGCAGCGCTGGTTCACCGAGCGTATGCGCGCCTGGCTGGCCGAGCGCAGCCGCGGGGCGGTGGCGTGGGACGAGGTGATCGAGGAGCACGAGGCTCCCGGCACGCTGATCATGTCGTGGCGCGGCCACGAGCCCGGCATCAAGGCTCTTCAGCAGGGCAACGACGCGGTCATGTGCACCTGGGGCTACACCTACCTCGACCAGTACCAGTCGACCGACGAGACCGAGCCCTACGCCATCGGCGGCGGGATCACCTGGCAGAAGGTGCTGGGCTACGACCCGGCGATGGGCGTCCCCGACGACGTCCCCGGCCGCCTGCTCGGCGTGCAGGCGCAGCTGTGGACCGAGTACATGCCGACGGAACGGCAGGTCGAGTACATGGCGTTCCCGCGCGTCGCCGCCCTCGCCGAGATCGGCTGGGCGACGACGAAGGCGTCAGAGGGCGACTTCTTCGCACGCCTCGTGCAGGCGGGTCACCGCTGGGACGCCGCGGGCCTCAACCACCGCCCGGTCGGCGGCGCCATGCCGTGGCAGCACGGTGGCGAGGGCCTGCGCCGTCGCCCGGACGAGCATCGCGGCTGATTCCCGCATGAGCGAGCCCGTCGGCAGGTGTCACCTGCCGGCGGGCTCGCCCAGTTCTACGATCAGGAAGTGATGGTCCGACGCCGGGCCGGCCGGCCAGTCGTCGATCAGTCGGAGCGCTGACGGGGTCACGCCTCGGGTGAGGATGTAGTCCAGCCAGGAGTCGGTGTCGGACCAGTCGCCCATGTAGGGGTTGTCCGAGGCGAAGCTGGGGCGTTCCCTGGAGATCTCGAGCCAGGGGTTGTCCAGGCCTCCGCGCTCGCACAGGCGGGCGACGGCGGCGGAGTCGGGCGTCGCGTTCAGATCGCCGCAGACGGCGAACCCGTCGCGGGGCCTGAGTTCGGCGAGCTCTGCCACGACGTCGCCGATGAACTCGGCCTGGGCGACGCGCAGCGCGTCGCTGTCCGCCTGGTAGGCGAGGTGGGCATTGAGCACACCGACCCAGCCGTCGCCGCTCGGAACCCTCACGTACTGGGTGACGCGGTCGGGCTCCGTGCCGCCGCCGGGTAGCCGGTAGGTGCGGACATCGGCGGCGGGCTCGCGGGTCGCGATGGCGAGGCCCTCGGCCTGGCCATCCCAGGTGCAGCCGACGCTGTAGTGGACGTGGTAGTCGGCCAGCGCATCGACGAGCTCCAGCTGCAGCCGGGCCGCAGACCCCGGGAAGGGCCGAACCTCCTGCATCGCGATCACGTCCGGGCGCAGTTCGGCGACCATGGCGGAGAACACGCGCATGCGTTCCTGCAGCGGCTCGTTGATGTTCCACAGGTTGGCCGACATCACTGTCAAGGGGGTCACGTTCATGAGCAACTTTCTATCTCAGACGGCGCCCGCCCGCCAGCATGATTTACAAAAAGAAATCCTTGAGCCTTATTCAGGCGGTGGCCCAGTGGTGTAGAGCGACCACGGTGGAGATCGTGTTTTTGAATGTTCGGTATGGGCGTCGGTAGTCGGTATGCAGGATGCCCCAGTTCTTGAAGTGAGCGATCAC
>NZ_JARGDO010000010.1 GCF_029211185.1 Tessaracoccus caeni | reverse complement strand
CCAGCGATGAGGCCAAGGACCAGGCGCTGGGTCACGGCCAAGTAGATAGACCGCGAAATCGGGGGCAGGCACATCGCCGCGCGGCCGGCGCACGCCGACGCCGCGGATGCGTCGCCCGTCGGGCAACGCCACCACACCCTGCTCGTCAGTCCATGCCTCCACACTTCAACGCTAGCCCGACGACGGCGGTCCCGCCCTGCGCACCTCCCCAGCATGGATTTCGAACGCTTCGAATACTTGCGATCCCCGGTTGGACGATGACCATGGATGTGTTCCCCGACTTCGGCGGCGTCGGCGGCGCCGCCGACCTCCGCGCCATCGTTGGCGCGCTGCTCATGTTCGTGCTCGTCACCGCCGTGCTCATGCTCATCGTCTGCGCCATCATCTGGGCGATCGCGTCATCCAGCGGCAACTATCAGGCGGCGACCAAGGCTCGCACGGGTCTGTTCGTCGCGGTCGGCGCCGCCGCTCTCGCCGGGGCCGGCGTCGCGTGGCTCAACTTCCTGCTGGACGTCGGCACCCAACTCTGACTACCTCCGCCGCCGCTGGGATCGCGGGGTGCACCTGACGGACGAGAACCCCTTCTCGTCAATAGTCAGGAGCACCCCGTGATCGACATCGACCCCAACTCATCCGGTCTTCCCGGCATCGAGCAACTGCGCATCATCGTCGGCGCCGTCATGACCGTCGGCCTCATCCTCTCCGTCCTCGCGCTCATCGTCAGCGCGATCGTGTGGGGCTTCGGCGCCAACTCCTCCAACCCGCACCTCGCGAGCAGGGGCAAGGTCGGCGTTCTCGTGAGCTGCGGGGCGGCGATCATCTGCGGTGCCGCGGTGACGCTGATCAACTTCTTCTGGGGCGTCGGGCAGGCCGTGTGATGACCACCCGACATGACTCCCGGCCGCGGGGGTGGCTGCGGTGAGCGTCTGCGATGTCCCAGTCATCTCCTCCGTCTGCGACGCCGTGGGCGAAGGCACCGCCTCCCTGATCGCCGCCCCGTTCGACTGGCTCGCCCAAGCGATGGCCGGTGCCGCCGCGTGGCTGTTCGAGGCGGTCTGGTGGGTCTTCGACACCACGACCCTCGTGGACGTCACCAGCGCCGAGTACATCGGCGTCTACAACGTCCTGTTCGGCGTCGCTGTCTTCATCATGCTCGTGTTCTTCTGCTTGCAGCTCATCACCGGGCTCATCCACCGCGACCCGACCGCCCTCAACCGTGCCGCCCTCGGTCTCGCCAAGAGCGTGCTCGGATCGTTCCTGGTCATCACGCTGACCGCGTTGCTGCTGGAAGTGACCGACCAGCTCGCGGTCGGGATCGTCCAGGCCACCGGCAACACGATGGAAGGGATGGGGACCCAGATCGGGCTCCTCGCCGCAGGCCTGGCCACCATCAACATCACCGCTCCCGGTGTCGGCGCGATCCTGACGATCTTCCTCGCCGGACTCGCTATCAGCGCGGCGGCGATCGTGTGGTTCTCGCTGCTCATCCGCAAAGCCCTGCTGCTGGTCGCCATCGTGTTCGGGCCGGTCGCCCTGGCCGGGGCGACATGGGATGCGACCAAGGGATGGTTCGCCAAATGGGCGACCTTCGTCATCGCCCTCATCTTCTCCAAGCTCGTCCTCGTCGTGATCTTCCTCGTCGCCATCGGCCAGGTCTCCGCCCCCATCGAGGCGGACCTGGCATCCATCTCCGACCCGATCGCCGGCGTCGCGCTGATGTTCATCGCGGCGTTCGCCCCGTACATCACGTACAAGTTCCTGTCCTTCGTCGGGTTCGACATGTACCACGCGATGTCGTCGGAGCAGGAGGCGAAGTCGGCGCTGAACCGGCCTGTCCCAGTGCCGTCTGCGCCGAAGGCTGACACGGCCAAGAAGGTACTCGACGGCAGCACCGACTCCGGCAGCGCACCCTCGAACGGTGGCGGAGGAGGCGGTAGTCCAACACCGCCGCCTACCTCCTCGTCGGCGGCGCCCACCAGTGCGGGAGCCGGCACAGCGGGCACAGGAGCCGCCGCTTCCTCGACAGGGGCAGGAGCGGGAGCTGGCACCGCCGCTGGTGCCGGGGCCGGGACAGCGGGCGCTGCGGGTGCTGGTGCAGCCGCCGGCCCTGTGGGTGCTGCGGTCGTCGTCGGCGGTGCGGTGGTCAAGGGCGCGGCGACCGCCGGCCCGAAGGCCGGCAATGCGGTCGGTGGAGCGGCCGACAGTCAGGCAGGCGCGGCCACGGAGCAGGCATCCCCGCCGCTGGTTCCACCATCGCAAGGCACCCCGCCGCAGCGTCCCGCACCGTCGACGCCGCCCCCGGCCGCTCCGTCCTCGGCGCCGCCGTCCGGGCCGTCCACCGGCTCGGCGGAGTCCTCGCCCGCGCCTCGGCGCCGGTCGGACCCGCCACCTCCGCCGTCGTCCAAGCCGACCGGGAAGGGGTGACCTGCGATGTCTACGAACACGCACGCGAACAGTGACTACCCGTTGGCGGCGGTGCAGTTCTCCCGGCTCACCAAGCGCGGGATCATGCTGGGCCTGTCGCTGCCGCAACTCATCGTCCTCGGCATCGCCGTGCTCACAGTCGTCTTCTCGCTCTACCTCGGCGGCGGCCTGGCCTTCGCCTGGACCGCCCCGGTATGGGCCACCGCAGCACTGCTCGCGGTGATCCCCGCGGGTGGGCGGAAGGTGATCGAGTGGGTGCCCATCGTGGCCCGCTGGATCGCCCGCACGTATCTGGGGCAGCTCATTTATCGGCGCCGCGTCATCAAGCCGAGACCTGCCGGGACGCTCGCGCTTCCGGGTGATGCGGCACCGTTGCGGGAATGGGAGGACCCCGAGACCGGGGCGGCGATGATCCAAGACCCGCACGCGCAGACGCTGACTGCGATCCTCGGCGTCTCGCATCCGGCGTTCGTGCTCCTCGATCCCGGTGAGCAGCAGCGCAGGGTCTCCGGGTGGGGGCGCGTCCTCGCCGCGGCCTGCCGTTCGGGGCGCATCGCCCGCATCCAGGTGTCGGAGCGGACGCTGCCGGACTCGGGAACGGGGTTGGCGGAGTGGTGGCGCACGCACGGCACCGACGACGGGTCCTGGGCCGCGACCACCTACGCCGAGCTGATCGAGCGCGCCGGCCCCGCCGGGGAACGCCACGCCACGACGATCAGCCTGGCGCTGGACATGAAGGCCGCGAGCCGGCAGATCAGGACTTCCGGTGGCGGGATGCGCGGTGCCGCCGCGGTGCTCCGGCAGGAGATGACCACGCTGACGACGGCGCTGCGCGCAGCGGAGCTCACCTCGACGGGGTGGCTCACGCCCGGCGAGGTCGCCGTCATCCTGCGTTCGGCGTACGACCCGGCCGCCGCTCCCGCGCTAGAACGGCATGGCGACCTCGGGCGGGATCTGGCGACGGCGGGCCCGGTAGCGGTGACCGAGACGTGGGATCGGTTGCGGTCGGACAGTGCGTTCCATGCGGTGTTGTGGATCAGTGAGTGGCCCCGCTCGCAGGTCTACCCAGGGTTCCTTGCCCCGCTCGTGCTGTCCAACGGCATCCTCCGCACCCTCGCCCTGCACTACACGCCGGTGCGCGCCGATCAGGCCGCGCGGGACCTGCGGAAGAAGAAGACCGAACTCATCAGCGACCAGGCGCAGCGGCGCAAGATCGGGCAGATCGAAGACGCCGCCACCAGCGCCGAACTGGACGACGTCCTCCAGCAAGAGGCGGACCTGACCGCCGGGCACGGCGTCCTGCGCGTCTCCGGCCTCGTGTCCGTCTCCGCGCCGACCGTCGATGAGCTCGACGCCGCGGTCGCCGCGGTCGAGCAGGCCGCGATCCAAGCCTCCTGCGAGACCCGCCGCCTCGTCGGCCAGCAAGCCCAGGCCTTCACCGCCGCTGCGCTGCCGCTGTGCCGGCCGGTCTGACCCGGCGCACCTGCCCACCAACCATCCGACGCTTCTGTGAGGAACAACGCTCATGCCTACCTTCGATAACCCCGTCGCGGACGCCACGGAGGCGTCCGCCGCGTTGCGGGGCCTGGCCCACGCAACCCGCCAGTTCACCGACCCGGCCGACACCTACCCAGTGATCGGTGACCTGCTGTCCGGAGTCCGGTCGCTGCGGCAGGTACTGGATCAGCTCGCCGCCGCCCATATCGCTCCCCGTGCCCGCGCGCACGACGACGCCGGGAACCAGGCCACCGGCGCGACCTCGGCCCTCGCGGCCGCGGACGAGCTGCACCAGGCCGGCACACTCCTGGACTCCGTGGCCTGGCGGCTCGACGCCGCCTCCCAGCACTCCGGGCGTATCGCCTGGCACCCCGCACCCGACCCCGCAGACGCGGGGGCGGGGCGTACGAGCGTGCAGGCCGGGACGCTCACGCTGACGGTGTGGCCGGACGAGCCGCTGGGCCAGCACCAGCGCTACGCCTACCTCATCGAGCACCGGGACAGCGGGCAGAGCATCCAAGGGCGGGATCTGTTTACCGGGGCCGGCGCGCCTGTCTCACCGGAGCGGGCGCTGCGTGACCTCGCCGCCTACCTGACCGCAGCAGGCGATGCGCACCAACACGCCACCGACAACGGCACGGCGTATGAGGGGCCGTTCGATGAGTGGACCGCCGACGTCGCCCGGCAGAACTCCGACGCCCTGACCGAGCTGGCCGACCGCGGCCCGCAGGGCCCTGCGCCCACCGTTGGGGAGGCGGCGGGCGTGCGGTGGATCAGCGTCGTGTTCCTCCAAGGCTCCGAGGCCTACGAGGTGCTGGACCTCATCGACCGGGAGGGCACGGACGCGGCGATCGAGCACCTGGCCGGGTTCGACTACGGCGAGGAGACCGTACAGACAGCGCTCGAGAACGGCTACGTCTACGACGAGCCCCCGACCGGTGCCCTCGACAAGGTAGCGACCCGAGACGTCTACACCCTCACCTACAACCCGTTCCTCGGCCACGTCTCGCTACTGCGCGAGCACGGCGCCCTGCCCGACCCGGCACTCCTCGGCATCGACACCCCGATTCCCGCGCCCGCGTCGACCGCGGCGTCGGCGCGCGTCGCACACCAGCCTGCACGCGCGAACACCCAGGCGGCGAACCGCGAGCGCGGCGCGGGCGACTGGTTCACTCGACGCCCCGGTGCCGCCACGGCGCAGGGCCGGGGGCTCGCGCTGTGACCGCGCAGGACGAGGGCCGCCTGCACACGGCCGTGCTCGTCGGCCCCGAAGGCGAACGACGCCGGGCCCGTAAGGACCGCCGGCAGGCTGCGACCCGAATCGAGACCACCGCCCGCAAGGCACGGAAGGCCGAGGCGAAGGCCCTGTGGGAGGCGGAGCAGGCCGAGCGGCGCGCGACGACCTACCTGCCCGCCGCTGGCGAGCCGGGGCCTGCGGCGTTGCGCACGCCGGGCCGGTTCCGTCTCCCCAAGCACCAGGACACGAGTGCGACGTTGGCTGGGCAGTACCCGTTCCTGGCCGAAGGCGGCCTCGGATCGGAGGGGATCTTCGTCGGGCAGGACCTCTACTCCGGCGGGTCGTTCGTCTACGACCCGTGGGTGCTCTACCGGCGCGGGATCATCACCGCCCCCAACGTCGTCCTGGCCGGCATCGTCGGCTCCGGCAAGTCGAGCCTGGCAAAGTCGCTCTACACGCGCTCGCTCCCGTTCGGACGACGCGTCTACGTCCCCGGCGACCCGAAGGGCGAGCACACCGCCGTCGCCGAAGCCGTCGGTGGACGCGCAATCATCCTCGGCCACGGCCTCTCCAACCGCCTCAACCCTCTCGATGAGGGCCATAGGCCATCCGCGGTGTCCGACAGCGAGTGGGCGATGCAGGTCGCCTCCCGCCGCCGCGACCTTATCGGCGCCCTCGCAGAGACCGTGCTGGACCGGGCGCTGACGCCGTTGGAGCACACCGCGATCGACCTCGCCCTCCAAGACGCGGTACGGAGCGCGGAGGTTCCGATCCTGCCGATGGTCGTCGACCGCATCCTTACCCCAACCTCGGCCGACGACGCGGATGGACGGCTCGCGGAAGACGGTCGGCTCGTCGGCCACGCCCTGCGCCGACTCGTCGCGGGCGACCTCCAAGGACTGTTCGACGGCCCGTCCACGGTCAGGTTCGACCCGTCCCTGCCAATGGTGTCCCTCGACCTGTCCCGGGTCGCGGAGAACAGCACCTTGATCTCGGTGCTGATGACGTGCTCGTCGGCGTGGATGGAGTCGGCCCTGTCCGACCCGGCAGGCGGGCAACGCTGGGTGATCTACGACGAAGCCTGGCGCCTGATGGCCTACCCGTCCCTCCTGCGGCGTATGGACGCCCAGTGGCGGCTCGCCCGGCACTTCGGAATCGCGAACATGCTGATCTTCCACAAGCTCTCCGACCTCGACAACGTCGGCGACCAGGGCTCCGCCATGCGCGCCCTCGCATCGTCGCTGCTGGCGAACGCGGAGACCAGGATCGTCTACCGGCAGGAAGCCGACCAGCTCGGCTCCACCGCAACAGCGCTCGGCCTCACGGGCACTGAGCAGAAGCTGCTTCCCGGCCTGGGGACCGGGCAGGGGCTGTGGCGCATCAAGGACCGCTCCTTCGTCGTGCAGCACCAACTCCACCCCGCCGAGTTCGCCGCCTTCGACACCACGAGCCGCATGATCGCAGAAACCGGGAAGTTCACCGTTGAGAATGACGAACCGTCGGCCTCGCTGACGGTTCCCGCCGCGGGCGGTGCGGCGTGATGGCCCGGCCCCGCTATAAGCGCACGATCATGCCCGCGTCTGTTCACCGTGACGAGGTCGAGGCTGTGCCGGTCGTTCTCCCGCTCGTGGTCATCACGATCACCGACGACGGACGCATGACGGTCACCGTCGACGGCGTGCCGTTCGAGCCGGAGCCGTTCGCGCCTCCGTGGCGACGAGAGGACTTCGCCGCCGTCCTCGACCAGCTCACCGAACAGCGCCGCTCGCCGGTGCGGGTCGAGGTGCGCGAAGCGGACGGAAGCACGTTCACCGACATCATCACTCCGACCAGACGCCGCCGCACCGAACCAAAACCCGCCCCCGCACCTGAGCCACCGGTCGCGAGTGCTCCGCCCGAACTCGTGGCGCTCCACGGCGAGGGGTTCGTGCCGGGCGAGGACGTGGCGATCGCCGTCGTCATCGCCCACGGCGATGCCGCCCCGGACGGCGCGATGCGCGGCCTGCTCACCGCCGACCAGCTCGCCGTGAGCCCGACCCGAGAGGTGATCCTGCTCGGCCGCGTCTCCGGGACGCTCACGATCGGGCACCCCGAATGACCACCCCGAGGCCGACGGGATCGCTCGGGGACGAGCTGAGCAACCTCGGCATCGGCCTCCTCATCGGCGCCGCGATCCTCGCCGCCATCCTCCGCGGCGCCGGCTCGGTCGCCGCGTGGATCACCGGGACCGGGCAACCCGCCGGCGGAGTCGAGGCCGGGTTGGGCGTGCTGCTCAACCCCGGCGACCCGGCGGCCGCGCTCGGCGCACCCGGTCTGAACGTCGTGGCGTACTGGATCACCGCCGCCGTCCTCATCCTCGCCGCCGCTGGCGCAGGGTGCTGGGGGTGGCGGTTCTTCCGCGAGCACGGCCGACAGGTCAAGAACGACCCCTACCGCATCCCCGGTATCGCCACCCGCACCGAGGTCACCAAGGCCGCCTCCGAGACCGCGCTGCTGCGCCGGGCCGGGCACCTGCGACCCTCGCTCCACAAGCCGACACCGGAGGACGTCGGCTACCGGATCGGCCAGTCGCGCGGCAAGAGCGTGTGGGCATCGGTGGAGGACAGCATCCTGCTGATCGGCCCGCCCCGGTCCGGGAAGGGCGCCCACATCGTCATCAACACCATCCTCGACGCACCCGGCGCAGTCGTCACCACCTCGACCCGGCCGGACAACCTCACCGCGACTCTCCGCGCCCGCGAGCGCATCGGCCCGGTCGCCGTGTTCGACCCACAGCACCTCGCCGAAGGCATCCCCGCAGGCCTCAGATGGTCACCCATCCGCGGGTGCGAGGACCCGCTGACCGCGATGATCCGCGCCACCGGACTCGCCGCCGGCACCGGCCTGTCCGCAGGCGGAGTCGAAGGCGGCGGGTTCTGGGAAGGCAAGACCCGCACCGCCCTCCAAGCCCTGCTCCACGCCGCTGCCCTCGACCGTCGCCCACCGGGTGAACTGTTCCGGTGGACCCTCGACCCATCCGCCGCCGCGGACGCAGTCGCGATCCTGACAGCGAACCCACGAGCGGCTGTCGGGTGGGCGGAGTCGCTACAGGCGATGATCGACTCCGACCCGAGAACCCGCGACTCCATCTGGCAAGGCGTCTCCCTCGCCCTCGCCGCCCTGGCGGACCCGCGCGTGCTCGACGCCGTGTCGCCGCGCGAAGGCGAGAACTTCGACCCCGAAGCCTTTCTCCGTGCCCGCGGAACGCTCTACCTGCTGGCGACCGGCGCCGGCGCCAACAACAGCGCGGCGTTGGTGGCGGCGTTCGTGGAAGACGTCGTGGAAGCCGCCCGCCGCATCGCCGCCGGAAGCCCCGGCGCGAGGCTCGACCCGCCCTTGCTGCTCGCCCTCGATGAGGTCGGCAACCTCGCCCCCTTACCGTCACTGCCCACGCTCATGGCCGAAGGCGGCGGCACCGGGATCACGACCATGCCCGTACTCCAAAGCCTCGCTCAGGCGCGGGAGAAATGGTCGGAGAACGCCGCCGGCGCGATCTGGGACGCCTCCATCGTCAAGATCATCCTCGGCGGCGCTTCCAACAGCCGCGACCTGCACGACCTGACCACGCTCATCGGCGAGCGCGACGAGGTGACCGACTCCACCACGGTCGGAGACCACGGCTCCCGCTCCGCGCAACGCTCCATCCGGCGCGTCCCGATCATGCCGCCCGACACGATCAGGACGTTGCCGTTCGGGACTGCGCTCGTGCTGCTGCGCTCCGCGCCGCCCATAGTCACGAGGATGCGGACCTGGCTCGACCGGCCGGATGCGAAGGAACTGCGGGCCGACCGGGCCGGCATCGAGGCGCTGCTGCAACGCCGTCCGCTGGAGGAGCCGGGCGCACCTGCCTGACACAAGGGCGGCCCCGGCTGTGGGGCCGCCCGTCGATGTCAGAAATGAGGACAGTCCGATGGCTCTCCACACGCAGGAATCCCTCTCCGGGTTTATCGCCTCCGACCCGCAGCTCACCTACACCGAGCGCGGCGACGCGCGCCTGTACGTCAAGATCGGCCAGGAACACTACCGCCGTGAGGAGGACGGGTCGTTCACGCAGACCGAGACGACCTTCCACGACCTCGTCGCGTTCAAGAAGACCGCCGAACGCGCGCACGACCGCCTCGCCAAGGGCGACAAGTTCGTCGCAGAGGGCTACGTCCGCGAGTACGACCACACCACGCCGGACGGCGAAGTCGTCAAAGCCGAGGAGTTCGTGGCGAAGAAGCTCGGCCACGACCTCGCCCGCACCCGCTACGAGGTCAAGCGGACCCGCCGCCAGCCCGCCGTCACGCGAGAAGCCGCGGGGCAGTCCGTCGATGCCGAGGCGCGCCGCGAGGCCCGCAACGCCGCACCGGCGCTCGGACTCTGACCGGCGGTGACCATGATGAACGAGAACGACAGCGACGCGCCGGACCTGGGTGACGAGCCCGACCTCGATGAGGCGCCCGAGGAGTTCGAGGGGTCGTTGCTGCCCGAGCCGCCGCACCCTATCAACTGGAACCTCCTGACGAGCGAGGAAGCCGAGGCCGAGTGGCTGGAGCTGAATAAGTGGGTCAACTGGCTCCGCACGACATATGGTCTGCCCGCATCGGTGGTGCCGCCGTTCTGGCACCGCCACCCCGAGCTCGTCTGGGAGCTCTCGGCCCTGCACCTGCACTGGCTGGCCGCCTACGACAGCGAGCAGAACGCCTCCGCGCCGCTGGGCTGGCACCGCGACTTCGCCGACGCCAGACAGCGGCTCAGGGATTGGGTCGCCGCCTGCGGCACCCGCCTCGACCGAGACCGCCCCACCCGGCAGACCGTCTGGCCCGGCGAGGACCCGGCAGAGCCCGTCGAGGACCGGATCATCGCCAACCGCGACGAGGACTTCGTGCAGTTCGTCCTCGATGACGTCGCCGCCCGCAAGCAGGCCGAGGACGAGTTCTACGCCGGCCTCGACCCTGCCACTGGGGAGTTGCGCGACTGATGGGCACCTACGTCAAGAAGACCGACCGGCGCCGCTATGAGGACCGTTCATTCTCCGTACGCGCGGTACATCGCGAGGACGCCGACTTGCACAAGCTCGCCGAGGTTCTGATCCGGCTGACCTTGCAGGAGACCGGCCGATCGCGCGCCGAGCGTCGCGCCGCCGCAATACCGGAGACCTACCGTCCGGCAATGGTCGCCGACCAGGCATCCGGGTAGAATCGAGCACAAGCAAGCCTCGCGTCGACGTGGTGTTGTGGTCCCAAACCCCGCTCCGGCGGGCAACGTTTACGTGGCCGTTCCGGCCTAGTCCTAGAGCTTTCGGGCTTCCTCTCACGATCAGCACCCCTCGGGCGTTCAGCCCGAGCGCGAGGGCCGAGATTTCGTGAGAGCAGGCCCCCATGAGTACCACGTCCGCGCGCACTCCAGACCCGGTGCGCAGTCTCATCGAACCGCCCCAGGGCACCGCACTCGCGGTGTCCTACCTGCGCGTCTCCACCAAGGAGCAAGCCGAGAAGGGCGGCACCGATGAAGGCTTCTCCATTCCCGCCCAGCGCGAGGCCAACCGCCGCAAGGCCGAACAGCTCGGCGCGGTCATCGTGAAGGAGTTCATCGACGCGGGCGAGTCCGCCCGCAAGGCCGACCGGCCCGAGCTGATGCGGATGATCCAGTACGTCAAGCGCAACCGTGTCGCGTACTGCATCGTCCACAAGGTCGACCGGCTCGCCCGCAACCGCGCCGACGACGTAACGATCCACCTCGCCTTGCAGGAGGCCGGGGTCATGCTCGTCTCCGCGACCGAGAACATTGACGAGACCCCCAGCGGGATGCTGCTGCACGGCATCATGTCCACGATCGCGGAGTTCTACTCCCGCAATCTCGCCACCGAGGTCATCAAGGGCATGACGCAGAAAGCCGCCACCGGCGGCACGGTCGGCAAGGCACCGATCGGCTACCTCAACATCCGTTCCCGCGACGAGCTCGGCCGCGAAGTTCGCACGGTGCAGCTCGACCCCGACCGGGCACCGCTGATTGAGTGGGCATACAAGGCATACGCCTCCGGGAACTGGACCGTCAGCCAGATCCACGACGAGCTGACGTCGCGAGGGCTGGTCAGTCTTCCCACCCCGAAGCGGCCCTCGAAACCGCTCGCTGTGTCCTCGGTACACCGAATGCTGACGAACCCGTACTACAAGGGCGACGTGATCTACCGCGGCGTCGCCTACAAGGGTGCGCACCAGCCGCTCGTCCCGGCCGAGGTCTGGTACCAGGTGCAGTCCGTCCTCACCGCGCACAAGAGCGCATCCGAGGCAACCCAGGTGCACGACCACTACCTGAAAGGCACCGTCTACTGCGGGGCCTGCGGGTCCCGCCTCATCGTGTCAAACGCGAAGAACCGACACGGCAACGTCTACCCCTACTTCGTCTGCTCAGGGCGGCACTCCAAGCGGACCGACTGCACGAGGCAGGCCATCCTCATCGAGGACGTCGAGCACTTGATCGAGAACTACTACCAGCGCGTGCAACTCACCCCCGCCCGACGCGAAGCTCTGGCCGGGATGCTGCACCACGAGTTCGACCGGCTGATGTCCGCCGAAGCCGACGAACTCGCCCAGCTCACCGCGAACCGCGACCGCCTGGAGCACGAGCAAGACCGGCTCATGCAGGCCCACTACGCCGACGCGATCCCGCTCGCCGTCCTCAAACGGGAACAAGACCGCATCGCCGGAGAACTCGACCAGGTGAACCGCCGCCTCGACGCCCACCACGGCGAGTACACCGACGCCCGCGCGCACCTGGACGACGCCCTGAACCTGTTGGAGAACTGCGCCGACATCTACGCCCGCTGCGACGACGCCAACCGGCGCCTGTGCAACCAGGCCTTCTTCACCAAGGTCTACATCGAGGAGGACGACGAACTGCGCGTCGAGAACAACCGGCCCTTCGAGATGCTGCTCGACCCCGAGGTCAACGCCGACGCGCTCACCTGGGCAGAGAACGCCGACAAGGCCCGAACCCCAGCCCTTGATTCCTCGGGCCAAGGTTCGAGCCTTGTGCGTTGGGTGCCCCCGACGGGACTCGAACCCGTACTGAAGCGGGTTTAAGCCGCCTGCCTCTACCGTTGGGCTACGAGGGCGTTGACCCATGATCCTAGTGCCCAGACGCGCCGAGCACTGGCACGAGACCGGAGGTTGCCCGGCGGCCGTTGGATCCCGCCGCTAGACTAGGAATGACCTAGCCAGAACCGCCTAAGGACGTGGGACACATGACTGTCTTCCTGATCATGGGAGCCGTCGGGGTGGTTCTGGTGCTCACGTCGCTGATCTTCGGCGACCTGATCGACGGCGTGTTCGACCTCGATTTCCTCGACGGCGACCTGTTCTCCCTGACCAGCCTCGCAGCTTTCCTGGGGGCGTTCGGATTCGGTGCCGCTATAGGGCTCGGGCTGACCAGCCTGATGTTCGTCGCCCTCGCCGTCGGCGCGGTAACCGGCGTCGCCGCCACCGCGCTCGCCATCTGGCTCACCCGCTTGCTCCGGCGCGACGAGTCGGCCTCGTCGTTCAAGACGTCGTCGATGATCGGCCATCCCGGCATCGTGATCACCGCCATCCCGGAGGAGGGCTACGGCGAGATCCGGGTCAGCGTCGGAGGGCACGTGCGCAAGCTCACCGCCAAGGCACCGGGCCCGCTGATGGCAGGCACCGAGGTCTGGGTCTCCGAAGTTATCTCCCCCACCGCCGTCGCCGTCCAGCCCGCGCACGAACCGCGCGAGCTGACCTAAGAGGCCACGCGCCTCCCCATACCTGGCAAACCAACGCAACAGAAAGGGCGCCATGTTTGACCTGAACCCCGTACTCGTCGCCGTGATCGGGCTGATCATCCTCGTGATCTTGATCGGCGGGCTCATCGCCAGCCGATACAAGGTGGCCAAGCCTAACGAAGCCTTCATCATCACCGGCCGCAAGGGCAAGGAGGTGCGCAATCCCGAGACGGGCGTCGTCTCCACCGACCTCAGCGGCCAGAAGGTCATCATGGGCGGCGGCGTCTTCGTGGTCCCGTTCATTCAGCGCCTGCACGTGCTCGACCTGTCGTCGCGCCGCATCATGGTGACCATCCGCAACGCGGTCTCCGGCCAGGGCATCAAGCTCACCGTCGAAGGCGTGGCGCTGGTGAAGGTGGGCGGCAATGAGGATTCGATCCGCGCCGCCGCGCAGCGCTTCCTGTCTCAGCAGGAGGAGATCGAGACCTTCACCCAGGAGACGCTGGCCGGATCGTTGCGCTCCATCGTCGGTTCGCTGAGCGTCGAGCAGATCATCCGCGACCGCGCCGCCTTCGCACAGCGGGTCACCGACGAGTCGGAGGCCTCGCTCACCGGCCAGGGCCTGGTGCTGGACACCTTCCAGATCCAGGACATCACCGACGACGGCAGCTACCTGTCCGACCTGGGCCGCCCCGAGTCCGCGAAGGTCGGCCGCTTGGCCGCCGTCGCCGAGGCTGCGGCTCGCCGAGAGGCAGAGCAGGCCCAGATCGCCGCCGAGCAGGAGATCGCGATCGCGCAGCGCGCGCTCGTGCTGAAGCAGGCCGAGATCCAGTCCGAGACCGACGCCGCCCGCGCTACCGCTGCGTCCGCCGGTCCGCTGGCCCAGGCCGACCGCGATCAGGCCATCCTGATGGAGCAGGAGAAGGTCGCCGTCGCGCAGGCCGCCCTGAAGGAGCGCCAGCTCGACACCGAGGTTCGTCGTCCGGCCGACGCCGAGCGGTACCGCGTGGAGACCGAGGCCGAGGCGCGCCGCAACGCCGCCATCTTCGAG
This sequence comes from Tessaracoccus caeni, assembly GCF_029211185.1. Classification (GTDB taxonomy): domain Bacteria; phylum Actinomycetota; class Actinomycetes; order Propionibacteriales; family Propionibacteriaceae; genus Arachnia; species Arachnia caeni. The sequence goes on along the minus strand of NZ_JARGDO010000010.1, from coordinate 144,243 downwards.
GCCGAGGCCCGCAAGGCCGCCGACATCGCCAATGCCGAAGCGGCTGCCGAGCAGGCCCGTCTCACCGGTATCGGCGAGAAGTCCCGTCGTCAGGCGCTGGCCGAGGCGGAGGCCATCGAAGGCGCCAAGCGCGGCGAGGCCGAGAAGGCCCGTCGTGTCGCCGAGGCCGAGGCCGTCCGAGCCGAGGGCGAGGCGAAGGCAGCGGCCGTGCTGGCCGTCGGCCAGGCCGAGGCCGAAGCGATGGACAAGCGCGCCGAGGCGTTCAAGCACTACAACGACGCCGCCGTGCTGCAGATGCTGATCGAGGCCCTGCCGCAGATCGCCAGCGAGGTCGCCAAACCGATCAGCAACATCGACACCCTCACCGTCGTCTCGACGGAGGGCGCCGGCGCCATCCCGCGTCAGGTCACCGACAACCTGCTGCAGACCGTGCAGCTGGTCAAGGACACCACGGGCTTCGACCTCACCACGATCCTCGAGCGCTTCGCGGGCCAGACCCCGGAGACGGTCAAGGGCGAGGTGGCCGAGACCCACTGATCTCCAGAACCACGGAGGGGGCGTGCCGATCGGCACGCCCCCTCCGTCGTCTTCGGCTTGCCTCGCGCTGAGCGGGAACCTCTACTTCGCCAGCAGCGCCGTACAGCGCGCCTACCGCGAGCTCGAGGCGCAGAGACTGATCGTCTCGCGGCGCCGACACGGCACGACGGTGGCCGCCGCCGCTACGGCGGCTGGAATGACCCTCCAACAGCTCACGGACCTGGTCCAGGCCAGCTATCAGCAAGGCAGAGCGGAGCACTGCGCACACGAAACGATGAGTAACGCACACTCGACGCCTTCACAGCCCGATATGGGGCCGGTAGAGGCGTCGAGTGTGCGTTATTTGTCATTCTTACCGCTTACCCACCTTCACGGACTTGGACGTCGCCTTGGCGGAGACATAACCGCTGCGGCTGGCCGTCACCGTCACCGTCAGCTTCTTGCCCTTGGCCAGCCACGTCAGCTTGTAGCTCGACTCGGTCGCTTCCTTGATCGGCTTGCCGTTCAGCTTCCACTGATAGCGGTACTTCAGCCCCTTCTCAGACCAGGTGCCAGGCTTGGCCTTCACCACGTTGCCCACCTTCGCCTTGCCGGTGATCTTCGGTTTCGAGGTGTTCTTGATCGGCTTGGCCTTCACCGTCACCGACTTCGACGTGGCGGACGTCGTCACGACACCGACCGCGCTGGCCGTCACCGTCACCGTCAGCTTCTTCCCCTTCGCCGATGTCGGCACCGTGTAGGCCGACTTCGTGGCGCCCTTGATCTTCTTGCCGTTCAGCTTCCACTGGTAGCTGTACGTCAGCCCCTTCTCGGACCAGGTGCCGGAGCTGGCCTTCACCTTGTGGCCGACGGCCGCCTTGCCGGTGATCTTCGGCTTCGAGGTGTTCTTGACCGTCTTGGCCTTCACCGTCACCGACTTCGAGGTGGCGGAGGCGGAGGTGAACCCCTCCTTGGCCGCCGTCACGGTAACAGTCAGCTTCTTGCCGGCGTCCCCCTTGGCCACTTTGTAGCTCGACGAGCTGGCACCCTTGATCGCCGTGCCGTTCAGCTTCCATTCGTACGCGAAGCTGACGCCGGTCTCGGACCAGGTGCCCGGGTCGGCCTTCAGGGTCTGCCCCACCACGGCCTTGCCGGTGATCTTCGGCGCGGTCAGGTTGGCGATCTCCTTTGCCGGCGGATCGACCACCGACGAACGACCCAGCGCCGGCGGGGACACCGACGAATGCGCGGCGAAGTAGTCGACGGCCGCCTGCAGGTCGACCTGGCCCGAATCGGACACGTCGGCGCCCTCTGAGAGGGTGGTGAAGTTGTCGCCACCGGAGGCCAGGAAGGAGTTGACCACCACGCGGTAGCTGGCCGACTCGTCCAGCGGTGCGCCATTGAAGGTGATGTCGACGACGTGGCTCCCGCGAGCGGCATCCGCGACGTAGGTGTACGACAGGCCCTTGGAGATACCCAGCGCCAGCCTGGGACGGGAGGCTCCTTCTGGTTGCCACTGCTCCTCGAGCACCTGGCGAATCTGCGCGCCGGTGAGGGTCATCGTCACCAGGGTGTTGGCGAAGGGCTGGACCAGCGCGGCCTGCTTATAGGTGACGCTGCCGTCGCTGCCGTACAACAGGTCGGCCCGCAGGCCACCGGGATTCATGAACGCGATCTGGGTGGGCGTGCCGCCGTAGTTGGGATTCTCACTGGTCGCCCACAGTTGCATGTCGGCCACCAGGGATCCGAGGCTGGACTCGGAGCCGCGATCCTCAGCGCCCCCGGCGGATGCCCGAGTGATGTCGGCAGTAATATTCGCCACCACCTGCGAGCCCGGTCCTTCGGCCGCGGTGACGGCCGCATTGACCAGCTCGACGATCGAGGGGGTCGGGACGATCGCCGGAGCACCACTCCCGTTGACGAGGACGACACCCGAGGTCGCCGAGCGCACGGATCCGTCATCAGGGTCGACGCTCAGCACGACCTGAGCAAGATGCGTGGCATACGAGCCGGCCTGGATCACCTGACGCCCACCGATCTCGCACTGGTAGACCCTGTGCGTGTGCGCGGAGAAGATCACGTCGACGTCGCTGCTCGCATCCCGCACCAAGCCGCCGAAGTTGGTGGCCTCTGTCGCGATCGCGGAGCAGTCCGTGTTGTCGGAACCGTCGTGGACCAGCGCCACCACGATGTCCGCCTCGCCATTGCCCTCGTTGCCGTCAGAGAGCTGCGCAGCGACACGGTTGAGCGCGGGCAGCGGATCGCCGAAGTCCACGCCCGCGATTCCGGCGGGAGCCACCAGCGTCGAGGTCTCACTGGTGACCAACCCGACGAAGCCAAGGCTGACGCCCCCCACATCGAGCACGTAGTACTCCTGCAGGGCAGGTGCGTCGGTGCCCTTGTTGTACACGTTCGCGCCGAGGTAAGGGAAGACGGTCTTGCTTCGATCGGTCGCCAGATCCTCGACGCCGCCGAACTCCGTCGGAATACGATCGAGCAGGTCGGCGAAGCCCCGGTCGAACTCGTGGTTGCCGACCGCGCTGACCTCGAGACCCATGGCGTTCAGCACGTCGATCGTCGGGTTGTCATAGGCGATGAACGACTCGAACGTCGAGGCGCCGATGTTGTCACCGGAGGAGAGGAAGACTGTATTGGGGTTCGCCTCCCGCAGTTCCTCGACCTTGCTGGCCAGGCGTCCCGCCAGTTGATTGTCGGGCGCCGACCAGATCCGTCCGTGGAAGTCATTGATGCCGAGCAGTTGGATCTCAATCGGATCGGCAGCTTGGGCCGGCAACGCAGCCAGCATCGACGCACCCATCGCCAGCGCGGTGGCGCTGGCCAGGGTTCTGAGTGGATAACGAGACATGTGCTTCCTTCGTCGTAGGACGCCGCGACCCGACCCCGACATTGGGGATAGAGCCAGTGGCACTGCTCCGCTCATTCTTACCCACTTCACAGCGCACCGCACCACCCTTGGAGGGAAATCTCGGTTACGTCCCGGTGACGGTGCCCAGCTACGACGACGCTATGCCGCGGCCCGAACGCGAGGCGTCGACATCGTCGACCTGGGTCTCAGACGGGCGCGACAGCTTGCCTGATTCACGGAGCGATCTGATCGTCCTGACCGGCCTGATCGTCTTCAGTGGTCGTGGCACGCTCGACGGCCGCGGCGTGGTCGACGGGCGGGAAGGTGGACAGTTGGATGAACCCGGTGATCGCGGTGATGCCGGCGACCGCACCCCCGAAGAGCGCAAGCGGGAACAAGGCTGAGGTAGCGGACTCAGGCGCGTTGTCGTCTACCGTGTTCCCGGCCTGCGAAGCGACGTAGACGATGGCGATCACCGCGATGATCGTCGAGACTGTGGTGACCAGGCGCCACGTCTCCCGGCTACGGCCCTGGCGCGCCTTCCTCTCTTCCAGAGTGAGGCCGACCCGATCGGCTCGACTCAGCAGCTCGATGGCCTGCTCGCGACTCAGTCCCAGTTCCGCCAGCATCTTCCGCTGCGGCGCAGTGATGAGAATGCCAAGGGCCGTACCCACGCCGGTCAGCGCGAGCGGCCCGCTCAACCTCAAGCCAGGGAACATCGCGACCATGATGATCGCCCCAATGATCACGCCGACCACAACCACACCCAGCCACATCCGCTGCTGTCGAACGCTCTCCCTCAGCAGCACGACAATCTCGGCCTCGTCCTTGTCCATGTCGGCTCCCTCCGCTGGTGTCGAACGACACCCTACTGACGACCGCGGGGCATTCGAGTGCCTCTGCCCGACTCAGAAAGACTCCTGTCTTGACACATCTGAGATACAATACGTACGTCACGTACATCAAGTACGTATACAGAAGGGGTGATGAACATGCCATTGGTGGCGGACTACCCGACTTATTCGCGAGCACGAGCACATCTGAAGGACGTCCTCGACGCAACCGCCCGGGGCCGAACCGTCACCCTCGCCCGCGACGGCGAACTCTCAGCCGTCATGCCCGTTCACCGTCTCCGCGACTACCTCTACCGAACACTCTCCCCCCGGATTCGCGTGCTCTCCGAGGATGGTCGAGTGATCGCGCTCATGGAGGACCACCCCTTCGTGTCGGAAGGCCCCGATGTGGACGGCGCGCTCGCAGATCTGCTGCTGTCGCTGCGCGAGTACGCGGAGGATTGGGAAGATCACCTCAAGGATGCCCCCAACCACGCGGATGCCTGGGCGCTGGTGCAGCTGGTGAAGCTGTCCACCGACGACGAACTGCGGGATTGGTTCGAGCGCGGCGGTGAGTGAGAAGCACCCCGCTGCCACCCGGGAAGACCACGACAGGTTCTGCGAGATCGAGGGCTGGGTTCTGACTCGCGGCGCAACCGGACGACCCGTGCAGCACCACCGCACTTACGAACTCGCACTGTGGGACGGACGCATTCTGCGCACGCGAATCTCCCGCCCCGTCGATCGCACCGAGTACGGCGCATCAATGTGGTCGCATATCCTCCGAAACCAGCTCGACGTCACGGCGACGGAGTTCTGGGCCTGCGTCAAGCACAAGACGCTCCCCGATCGCGGGGGCGCCCCAGCGCCGGCCGTGAAGAAGGCCGTCCCGCTGTACCTGTTACGAGCCCTCCGCGACCTCGGCGTCCCTGAGCAAGAGATCCTCACACTCGGTGCAGCAGACGCCGCATCCCTGCACGCGAAGCTGCTAGCCGAGCAGCAAGATACCTAGTCGCGAGCAAACTCAACGGCCGGGTTGGGTTCAGGCCGCGTAGACGCCCGGGAGTACATTGACCAGGTGATCTCTCGCATCGAGAACGGACAGCTCGACTGGTTTCAGTCCTGGATCGAGACCTTCGACGCGTTCCCATCCGACCACTTCGATCGCTTTGTCGTGCTCTTGCATCCCGGCACGGCCCTCGTCTCCGACGACCGCTTTCCGTTCGCCTCTCCCAATGTCCATCGCACCTCGGACGACCCGCTCTCCGACGAGCAACAGGCGACGCTGGACCAGATACTGCTCGACACTTACGACCCCGACACCGAGTGCCACTTCGCGCTGTACGCCGGTTTTCTCGGAGACCCATCCCAAGCCGCATCGCGAGGCTTCAACACCCCCGAGACCACCTGGCACCCCGGACGACTCAACTACGTTCTATACTCGGCACCCTTGCGCGAGAGCGTCTTCGGGACCGTCCTCGAACCCTGGGCAGCGCAGTGGAACCTCTTCCTGGAGTTGAGCTACCTGTGGCCGTCAGACCGCTCCTGGTTCCTCTCGTCCACAGCGGACACCGCCGTGACCATCATCGGCTGCGACGACGCCCTCGCCCAGAAACTCCTCGCCAAACCGAGCCTCGACGCCCACGAATGGCGCCACTGATCACCAACCCAGGCGGACACGATGTCAAAAGTAACCCATTTTGGTATACTTTTGACATGGCTGAGGCATTGACGTACCTAGAGCGACTCCGCGAGATCGCGCTCGATCAGCACGGGTTTGTCACTGCTGCTCAGGCCGTCGAAGAAGGCATCCCGAAGACCGAGCTTCCCAAGCTCGCCTCACGAAACCGTGTCGAACGCATCACCCACGGAATCTATCGAATCCCCCAGGTTCCCGCGACCCCCTACGACAACTGGGCGCTGGCCGTCCTCTGGGCCGGAGCCGAAGAAGCGTGCCTGTCGCATGACACCGCACTCGCCGCATGGAATGTCAGCGACATCAACCCCGACCGCATCCACCTCACCGTGGGTCGGCGACACCGACTACGACGCACCGGCGGCGACCGCTACGTCATCCACCACCGCAACCTTCGCCCGGATCAGCGCACCTGGCGGGAAGGCATCCCGGTCACCACCCTGCCGACAACCATCGCCGACTGCATCGAAGCAGGCACCCCCACCTACCTGATCCGTCAAGCTCTGGAGCGCGGCGGCCGCACCAGCCTCCTTCCCCGCGACGATCACGAACGGCTAACCCAGCTACTTGAGGAGCGCCATGACCAGCACTGACCCGGGCAACCTCTCCGCTGCCGTCGGAACCCTCCGCCCGAAGAGAAGGCACCGAACTCGGCGCGAGTCCTGAATGCCTGGATCGCACAGGCCGAGCGGCAGCTTGAATCCGACGGTGGCCGTCTCGGCTGGCTCGTCGCGTCAACCATCGTCACAGCGGCGCTACAGCAAGCAGTGGACGGACAAGGCGAACCGCTGTTTCTTCTCAAGGGCGGGACGCTCCTCCAGCACCGCCTGCCAGGCCTCACACGTACAACGACGGACCTCGACGGCCTTGTCCGGGGTGATCTTGATCGGTTCTTTGAGGTGCTCGACGATACGCTCCGCCAGCCGTGGGGACCATGCGTCTTGCATCGAGGCCCGGTCGAACAGATCAATGTCCCCCACCGGCTCGTGAAGCCCAGACGCTTCGACATCACGGTCGCACTGAATGGCGTCACCTGGCGACGCGTTCAAGTTGAGACCTCTCCCGACGAGGGCCTGGCCGGCAGCTCAGCGGAGCGCATATCTCCGCCCGCACTGGTCGGGTTCGGGCTGCCTTCCCCAGACCACCTGGCAGGACTCTCTTTGCGATACCAGATTGCACAGAAGGTCCACGCCTCCACTGATCCGCACAACCCTCCAAGTTCCGTCAATGATCGCGCCCGCGACGTCGTCGACCTGATTCTCCTCCGAGATCTTGCTGAAGCAACCGGGCAGCCCAAACTGACAGAGATACGCGACGCCATCGAGGACATCTTCCGAGCCCGAGCACAAGAGGCCGAAGCCACAGGAGCCACACCGAGGACCTGGCCCGCACGCCTCGTCGCTCATCAACATTGGGAGATCGACTACCGCTCGGCCGCCGCATCAGCGTCGGTTCCGATCACATTGGCCGACGCTGTTGACCAGGTCAACGAGTGGTTTAACCAGCTAAAAACCGCCTAGCCCACCAAAGACATGCCCGGGGGGAGGCGCCAAGGGCGACGAAGTGAGCCACGGAGCGTCCGCACTGAGCAGGCACTGCGCGCTACAAGAACCGGCACTGACAAACCCCATAGGGACGAGCACTCAGAGCCGGTACACACACGATTTCGGGATTCTACCAAGGCAGCAACTCACTCCCGAATAACCTTCCGCTCACGCCAATCTCTTGACCGCATTCTCAGGGTGCAGCATTGCATCGAGCACTGACTGCCTGAACCAGCCGGGCGAAACATTGGGGAGTTCACCCTGCGGAACAATAATTACACCTACCTTCCGAGAGAGAACGGTATTCACAATCCGCACGAGCCGATCCGTTCGTTCAGCAAATTCCTCATTGCTCAACTCACGCCGGGCTGATAGGCGCTGATCACTCTGCGTTTCTTCATCCTCGACAATAACCAGACATAACGACACTGACTTTGCTACTGGAGGACGACCCGCTCGCTGGATTTGGACCTGCCCCTCAGGCACGTCACGTGCCGCGATCGCAACAGCAAGCATCAACTCACGCATCCGCTGATGCCACATGAGGGATCTCCCTACAAGTTTAATCTCCATCGCAAAACTCGTCCAACGCGAGGAATCGGCTGCGATAGCAACGAGGTCGAGGATCGGAGCATCCACGCCACCGACACGCATCCCTGAATCAACACTATGCGTGTCTGAAAACGCTTCACTCAGCAGCCTCCCGACCCGAGTCTCAGCCTCACGAAGAAAATCGCGGCGAGCTCTATATCTGCCATCACCTTGGGCTCGTGACGCCGCAGGCCGAGGCGTAGGTGATTCGCGGACGATGGAGACTTCCCCCTCCTTCTCGGCAGCTTCCTGTACACCCACACTCCCCTCTTTCGCCTCGGCTTCGAGTTTCTCTTCACGGTCATCAGCCGAAGCTTGCGTCATATTTCCGAGTTCTCTGCGCTGACGATACGCCTCATCCTCATCTGCGTCCTGCTTCTTCTGACGGTCATGCCATGCCCAGAGCCCGTAGACCGTAAGCAGAAAGCCTCCCGCGAACAGGCCCGCTGATACCCAGGGATAGTACTGGATGATGAACAGATACTGATCCGCACGCTGAGCGAGAGCGATGTCGACGATCTGCGATGCAGGCGTTCCGGGACGCACTTCAGGAACCACGGCGCGCAGCACGAACCACGGGAGCGCTACAGATGCCGCAAGAAGCACCAACCCCACAGAGGACACAAACTTATAAAAGCTGCTGAAATCCAGCTTCATCGGCCCGAACGATCCGCTCATCTGCCCTCAATCTTGAGTTCGACGCCCTATCAGCAGCCAAACAGGTCACTCTTCGCGGGAAACTTTACAGGCCCCAACCCGATAACCGCACCACATATCCACAACGCGACACCGAAGCGACTCGATGGGAAACACCGGACACCCGGATGCCGGGGTAAACCGGAACATCCGACGCCAGAGACACGGGACTCAGAAGTCCCAATTTTGACAAGAGGCGCGGAATCATGCGGTTTTCTGAGCCCGTCACTACCTGTATGCCACCTGCGTGCCACTCGCGTCGGAACCTGGTTCCGTTCGCCTGAGCGAACCGGTGACACACTACGAAGTTTACTCGTCATTGCTCGCGGGCGCGGGGTTCTTTGTCGCAGGGACGCCCTTCTTGCGGTCGCCGCGGCGTGCCTGCACAGCTTCTAGTATGCGAGCCTTCGCTAGCTTAAGAAGGCTGACCGGCCCGAGCACGAGGAACACGGTTCCCATGACGAGGCACCACAGCATCGGCAAGCTGAGCAAGGCGTCACCGCCTTGCTCGATGAGCCCTTTGAGGAAGTTCGCGAGGAAGTAGTACGGGGCGGCGACGAGCATCGCGGGCGTGCCCCACTTCAATCCGTCGCGACGGAGGATGCGAGAGATGAGCCGAGGGCCGGGTGCGTACCTCGCGAGGAAGTAGTAGCAGCGGACGACGCCGGAGAAGATGGTCGAGAGCATGAGAACAGCCCTTTCAGATCACTCGGCAGTGAGTCATTTGAAAAGGGCTTCCCGTTCCCGGGTGGCCGTGCCACTACATCCGATAGCGGCGAACGTTTTGTAGAGACTGCCTACGCCTCCACTGTACGTCGGCCAGCGCGGAAGCGGAACCCTCGTCACTGGCCGCCGCCTGGCGATGGTGAAGACGAGAGCGCACCCAGTAGGAGGCGCTACGTTGCGCTGAAGACACATCACCGAACAGACCGAGCGTGGAGATGCGACGATGGACTTCCAAGAAGCGGCAGCGATCGTCACCGCTGATCAGAACCAGAACGACTGGGGCGACGAACCGCCGATGACCCAGGCAGAGGCCATCGAGCACGTGCGCAACATCATGACGCTGGAAGATGTCGTTGACTACGGCGACGAGAACACCGAGGCATACCGACTTGTGCTGTCCACCTCGCAGCTGCCCGAATAGCACTGCTCCCGATACAGGCGGGGGCACCTGAACGGCGCTCTCGCCTTTGTCATGCACCCGCCGATAATGTGCGGGCATTTCATCAGAGTGACCGTGCGCCCCGTCTGGTGAGCGCGTTCGACGCGGCCTTCGGGCGCGCCCGCTGAGTCGTGAGTGCTCGCGCGCGTTGGATCGCTTGCGTGGCGCGGGCCTGGTCGATCTTCTGCGCGAGCCCATCCGGAGCCGGCCCGAGAGCATCGTCACTCGTAATGCCGTATCGGTCACGGTACGCGGCGACCGTGCGCGCATACCGTACCCAGGCCTCCTGCTTGCGTGGATCATCCGGCCGCGCCCCGAGCGCCCGCACCCACGGCGCACCATCTGCCGCGGCTTGCTCAGCGATGGCCGCGGCGCGTTGTTCGATGAGCTGATGCCGTTCCGCGAGCGCCTGCCGCATATCCGGTTCCGTGATGCCGCCAGCGACGGGGATCAGCCCCGCAATCAACCTCGGCACCTGCGCCGCGCGCCCGCTGCTGGCAGGGTGTTCGGTGGCGGTGGCGAGTCGCCAGTGCAGGACGGAGGCGATGTCGTCGGCGTCATCGAAGCCCCGAGCCCTCACCAGGCGTGGGAGAAGCCGGTCAACGTCGTGATGGTTCGCCTCGGCCCGGCGGAGTTCAGCGACGAGGGCGTCGAAAGTATCGGAGTCGAGCACGGCGCCTACTTGGGCGGTGGTGAGGCCAGATGCACGTATGAGGGTGGCCCAGCGGTCGTGTTGAGCTTCGGTGGCGATGGTCTCGTACTCCGCGGCGAGCTGCCGGATCGACCCCCACTTCTCCTGCTCCCGCTCGGTCGTCTCGTGCGCCGACAGCTCCGCACCGGAATGATTGAGCACCCCGAACAGCACCCGCCGTGCGGCCTCCTCCACATCCGAGGCTTCGTGCGGGTGCCGGTGCGCGTCGTCTGGGGTGTCGACGGCGACGTAGGCGTAGTTCCCGTCCCTGCCGCGAGTCATGGCGACGTACAGGTTCTCCCTGGTCATCGACGGCTCGACCAGCACATGCGAAGTGTCAACGGTGACGCCCTGGGCGCGGTAGGCGGTGACGGCGTAGCCGAGGTCGAGGTGCTCGGCGACGTAGCCGGCGGGCAGCACGATCGACCCGCCCCGATCCTGGGCGGCGGGCCGGATCGTCACGGAGCCGTCGCGCCGCACACGGGTGATGGTCCACCGGTTCCCGTTCTGCACCCACGCCGACCGTGAGCGGAGATCCCGGCGGTTATCCCGCGTGATGACGACATCCCCGACCGCGGCGGTCGCGCCGCCGTCGAGGGCGACTTCACCACGGATCGGCTGCACGACCCCCGCGAGGATCAGCTCGGTGCGGGCGCGGAGGTTCAGCGCGGTCATGGATTCGCTGGAATCGGTGACGAGGATCGACGCGACCCCCGCCTCCCGGTCGGCACGCCACGCCTCATACGCCAGGGCGGTCACATCCTCGGTATCGCCGCCGGCGATCCGGCCCGCATCCTGGTAGGTGTCGATCACATCGGTTTGGCCGAGGCGGAGCCCGAGGGATGCGATCTTCTCCCACTCGTTCGTGAACCGGTAGATCGTGGACAGCTCCGGGGTGTCGTCGCGGTCACCCGCGAGGAGCCCAAAGGCGCCGGCGGCTTCGACGGCTTGGAGCTGGGAGTAGTCGCCGACGAGCAGGACTTTCGCGCCGGCTTCTTCGGCGATCTTGGTGATGCGGTCGAGTGAGAGGGTGCCTGCGAGGCTGGCTTCATCGATGATGACGAGCTGCCCTGCCCGGAATGACACCCGGCCCAGGTTGTGGAGCGTCCACCATCGTGCGGTGTTCTCCGTCTTGATGCCGAGGTCGTCGGCGAGGACTTCCGCCGCGACCACCGACGGCGCCAACCCCACCACCGACCCCGCCCCGTGCTCGGCTTCCCACGCGCGGCGGAGTGCGTTCATAGCGGTGGTTTTCCCGGTGCCGGCGGGGCCGACCAGCATGTCGAGCACTCGCCCCGATATGGCGATCTTGGTGAGGGCGTCGGCCTGGTCTGGGCCAAGCATCCGCCCGTCCCGATCCGGGGCGGCCGTGACGCGCTCGATCACCGCGAGCGGCAGCGTCGGCCCAGTCAGGGTGCGGGAGCGTTTCAAGAGCCGTGCTTCCGCTTCCAGGAGTTCGGTCGAGGAGTAAAGGGTCGAGTGGCGGGGCCGGAACGCCGAGGTGCCGTCCGGGCGCTGGAACCGTGCCGGGGTGGAGGCGAGTTCGGGTGGGGTGAGGCGCAGCGAGGCGCGCTCGGCCGCATCGACGACCATGCCGCTGACGGCTTCCCGATCCCGAGTCGTCGCGAACCGATACCCCATCGTCTGCCGTGCGGCCTCGGCGGTGAGGTTCCAGCGGTGCCAGGTCGACCGCTTCGCCCCAACGGCCTCGACCACGGAGAGCACGATCGCTTCGATCTCATCGAGCGGCACGTCATCCGCCCGCAGCACCCGCATCATCCCCGCCGGGATCGCCTCGCGCGCCCACTCGCCGGCATCCCGGCCGAGCTTCCTGGTGGCGCGCTTGCGCCATTCGGTCGTGAGGTCGGCGAGCGAGCGCACTTTCTTCTCTGGCCGGGTCGTGAGCGTGGCCTGAGCGCGGAGCTTGATGACCGTCGCCGCCGACGGCTGCCGCCCATGCCGCTGCACGTACTCGGCGATCAGGCGATCCTTCTCCGAATCGATCTGATACGAGCGGGTCGAGAACTCGAGCACGAGGTCTTCCGGGACCGTCGCGATCGCCCATGCCGGGTTCCGGCCCCGGCCCCGCTCGCGTGCCTCCCACTCGACGCCGAGAAGCCGGGTGAGATGGTCGGCGATGACCGCCTCGTGCAACTCGGAGAGCGCGACCGTGGCGGCGTGCATAGGGCGGCCGTCGAGCGACCGCCACTTCCCATCAAGCACCGTGCGCACTTTGTTAGAGACCACCACGTGCGTGTGCAGGTGCGGGTCGTTCGCGCGGGAGTCGTAGTGGTCGTAGGCGGTCGCGGCGAGCCCGAAGGTATCGACCTGGGCGACCGCGCCGCCGTCGGCGCCGGTCGAGCCGACACGCGTGGCAGCGACTTCGCGTTCCATGAACTCGATCACTTCCGCGATCGCCGCGTGATGCGCGTCGGCGATCAGCGCTTGCGTGCCCGCGTCGGCGACCGCCCAGAGCACGGAGGCCGACTTCGGCAACGAGAAGGTGTAGTCGTAGCCTGCGACCGCCTTCCGGGTGCCGCGCTTGCGTTCCTCGTTCTCGATCTGCGCGACAGCCTCCGCGCGGGAGGCAGGGCCGAGCTCGGGGTCGAGGGCTTCGACCCGTGCGTCGACGCGCTCTACCGGGGTCGAATAGACCGGGTAGGCCTGCCCGAGCGGATCACCGGTCACGGGATCTCGGCCCATGCCGATGAGGAGCTGCAGTTGTTCCTCCGACACTTCATCGCCGGTCGTGATCTGACCGCCGGCGAGCTGCGCGATCCCGGCGCCGAGCCACCTGCCGGGCGGGGTCCCGGCTTCGGCGTAGTAGCGCGTGAGCGGTGTGGACAGCGAGCGGTCGCAGTCGCCGGTGACGACGGAGCGCAGGAGGTACTTGTAGCCGTCACCGGCGCTCATCACCCGCATCGAGACCGTCACAGAAGACAGGTGCGAAGCCAAGTCCTGCGCGCCTTTGCCTACGATTCGTAGCCTATGTGTATACAGCAGAACAGGGGTATCACATGTGGCGCTAAGGAGGCTGTGTCGGAGTGGCGAGACCGGGGTGCGAAAGCAGTCGCTGAGGCTTGGAGGTTCAGGGTGTGAGGGCTCCTTCGATATCGGTCAGGGGCTCGATAGTGCGGGCAGGATGATCGTGGCGTCGTCGTCGAGTGCAACGATGCCGCGTTCGTCGACGAGGATGACGTCTCCGGCCGGGGAGAGCCCCAATGCTTCGACGGTGCCCGTCGCTGATCCGATTGCCTTCCACTCGCCCTTACCGACTCGCTGCCAGATCTGTCCGTCGGTGCCGACCCCGACGACTGTGTCTCCGGCAGCTTCGAGCAGGTACTGCAGCGGCGCATCTCCGAGTGGCGTGAACGATGCCCCGCCGTCGGTGCTGGTGCGCACGCCCTCAGGGGTGGCCGCGTAGATCGTGCCATCTGTGGTTACAGCGAGATCAACGGCGTCGAGCTCGGTGCGGGACTCCCAAGTGGTCCCCAGGTCGTTGCTGACTCGCAGCGCGGGGCTGGTTGATCCGATGCCGTAGAGCTGACCGTCCGGGCTGGCAGTGAGGACGTGGAAGTCCTCATCGTTGGTGAAGGCGACCGGGTGCCACTTCTTCCCGGTGTCGTCGCTGCGGATAATGCCGAGATTCGGGGAGCCCAGCTCCGTCGGGGTTTCAAGGCCTGGGTGCCCGGAAGCGATCAGCGCGCCTTGGGTGTCGGTGAGTCCCATTAGATCGAAGTCGTAGTCGCCGAGTGGGCCGTCCACTGCACCGTCCTCGTCCACGCGGTAGAGGCCGGTATGGGTGCCGACGAGGAGGGTTCCCCCGGCTTCTGGGATCACGGCATGAATATGGCCGAAGGTTGGCGGTGGCGAGGATGCTGGCGCAGCGGGAGCGACAGCGGCGCAGCCGGTCAGCACGATGGCGAGGGCAGCCGTCGCCGCGGTGACGAGCAGCCGCCCGCGCAGGCGGGGCGTGCTGGAGAGGAGAGATGCGGGCATTGGATCATCTTTCTGTGGGACGCGGGCGGGCGGCCCGGTCAACGGAGAGGATGCAGGGGGCACTGGGGAGCGGTGCGAGCTGCGAGGATGCGGGCGGGGTCCCCGCTCCTGCGTGGGCGGGGACCCGGGTCAAGGCCGGAATCAGAGGCTGTTCAGGAGCTCCTGCATCGTGGTGATCTCTGCGCTCTGGTCGTCGATGACCTGCTGCGCAAGCTCGAGCACGTCCGGGTTCTTGCCGCCATCGAGGGCGGACTGGGCCATCTCGATCGCGCCGGTGTGGTGCTCGATCATGCCTTCGAGGAACAGGCGCGTCGCCTCGGTTCCGGTGGCTGATTCGAAGGCGGTCATACTGTCTTCCGACATCATGCCGCCGCCGTGATCCATGCCGCCCGTCGACGAATCATCGGCGGAGACGCCCCAATTGTCGAGCCAGGCCTGCATAGTCTTGATCTCGGGCCCCTGGGCGTCCTTGATCTGCTGCGCGAGGGCAACCACCCGTTCGTCGATGCCGTCCTTGGCGAGCAGCATGTCGGCCATCTCGATCGCCTGCTCGTGGTGCGGGATCATCATCGTCACGAACATCTGGTCGGCTGCATTGAACTGCGCTGCGGACTCAGTCGGCGTCTTAGAAGCGGTGGATCCGTGATCCATGCCGGCCATCCCGTCCGACGTTCCGCTCGGGGAGCAGCCGGCCAGCAGGAGGGCGGTGGACAGCGCGGCCGAAGCCAGCGCAAGCGTGCGAATACGCATCAGTATGCGTCCTTTCATTCAGTCAACAAAGTCAGAGAATCGCGCCCCGGGCAGGGCGCAGCCGTGCTCCAGCCGAGGCCGGAGCGGGCGCGAATCAGGTGCGACTGATCGACAGAACGAGAAGAGACGGCGGCCGTGGTCGCGGCAACACAGTGCCCGCAAGTGGCAGGGAGCGGATCGCGAGGACGAGGGAGCGCCAGGAGTGCTCCAGCACGAGCGGAATGAGTAGCAGCACGACGCCCGCCAACAGAGCGAGTACACACCCCACCATCAGAGCGGCATGACCAGGCGCCGGATCTTCACACGAGTTGGGACACTGCGCATCTCCCGGTGCCACATCCGGTGCGGCCATTGTGCCGGATGCGTGCGCCCCCGCTAACGTGCCCAAGCTGCCGCCCATGCCGACATCCGCGGCTTCGTGATCGCTCGTGATAAGCGCGACGGGGGATCTCGTGTCGTGGCCGCCGTGTCCGGCCGAGCTGCTCAGGACATGCATACCGAAGATTCCTGCCAGCACCAGAGCGAGCAGACTGAAGGAAACTAGGCGTCGGCGAGGCGAGTCTCTGTGCGGCGTTCCACCACAGGTCAGCATCGCCGCCTCCTCTCCTTTGCCGCGCACCGCACCCGCAGATCGCTGGAGCGTCCTAGTTCTACGCTAGGGCATTCCGGGAGACACAGGCTGGGAGCCGCGACCCCCAGGAGGATCGCAGGGCATGCCTGTGAGGGGCAGCTGGCGACGGCTCAGGCGAGCATGATACGGTAACAAAACCATAACGAAAGGGGCTGGTGTGCGAGATGCGGTGAACCGTGCGACCACGCGCCCCTTTATCCAGAGCGCCGGAACGGTCTTCGCGATCGTGCTGATGCTCATCTTTGGCCTGGTGGCGATGCACTCCCTGTCCGGCAACGCTACAGCGCGCGACGCGCTCGTGCCCGCGGGCACAGCTACCGCCAGCGACACAGTACGCGCGGCCGACGCGCTAACCTTAGACGGCTCAGTGAGCGGAGCGTCCGCTGGCTGTGACGCGAGCTGCGCGCACGGCACAGTTCCTGATCACGGGCACCTGAGCATGCTCATGCTGTGCATGCTGGCCCTGTTGACCGGAGTGCTCTTCCTGCTCAGGCCCGCCCTGTTCCGTCTCTCCCGCGCCGCCGCACAGTCCGCCGGCTGGCTGAACCGCGCACTTCCCGCGCCTCCGGCGGCCCGTCCGCCGTCGTTGTTCGCACTGTCGATCAGCCGCACTTGAACTAGGATCTCGGCACGAGCCTGCCCGCGCACCCCGGCACTGAGCCGCGACGAGCGGTGCGGCTGATCGACTGACGCCCGGCCTTCTCCGGGATCAACCGGGCCGGACGCCGACCCTGGCCGAGGGCCTGCACGCAGCGTGTGCCTGGCGCGCGTCGCTGCCCGGCCGTCGTCCTCCAAGCGTCTCGCTAAGGCGCGCAGTTCGATCACGCCCACCCCGCCGGTGCGTGTGCCTGTCGCTCATGCGCCCGAGTGACTGCGGCTTCCCTGTCGCAGCTTCGAACCCTTCGCTTCCCTGGCCACCGACTCACGGAACAGTTATGCATACCCGTCGAAACCCATTCAAGAACCCCGTCGTCTTCATTCCCAGCACCCTCGCCCTGAGTATCGCGGTCGCGATCGGCAACTACTACGTCATCGGAGGGCTCTTCGCGTGAACGGCCAGCAGATCTATCTCACCCCTATGCCGTCGTTCGACTTCCTCACTGACGGCACTGGCGGCGGCACCCCACCCCAACAGCGGGCACGGCGCAGCCTCATGGCCACCGCGACGGCGGTGCTGAGCGTGGCTGACATGATGAGCCCCGTCGCCTTCCCCGCCCCGTTCGCCCCAGTGTCCGCGGCGGCCGCCGCCGAGCTCCCCGCGCAGCAGCTCGTCGGCGCGCCCGCCGCAATCGGCGCCGAGACGTTCAATGCGATCGGTGCGGTCGAAGTTCAGGCCGCCCCCGTCGCACCGCGACGCGTGAACACCGAGCAGGGCCTCGTCGATCCGGATCAGCTGACGGATACGAAGCTGCGCTACCCCTTCGATCAGACCATGCCCCTCACCGACGGTTTCGGATATCGCACTGCTCCCGTGGCGCAGTTCCACGATGCCCAGGACATCGCTGCCGCCAACGGCACCCCGATTCGTATTATCGGCGACGGGGTAGTCGTGGAAGCGGGCTGGGCGAGCGACGGCTGCGGGTTCTCGCTCAAGGTGCAGCATCTCGTCGACGGGCAAGACCTCACCAGTCGCTACTGCCACATGGAGGGCGAGTCCCATGCCTATCAGGTCGGCGATCGGGTGAGTATCGGCGATGAGGCGGGGCGCGTGGGCAACACCGGTATGTCTTTCGGTGCGCATTTGCATCTCGCGCTGCGCTTGAACGGTGAGCCGATCGACCCGCTCCCCTTCATCGAAGCGAACGCGCAATGACCCCCGCACCGCACAAACCATCCTCGACCACGGGAAGACCACTGATGACCGGCTCTTTGAATCGCCGCCAGTTCCTCGCCGCCGGCACGCTGACGCTTGCCGCGATGGGCTTGGCCGCCTGCACCCCGAGGCAGAGCTCTGCGTTCCTCTCGCCCACGGCGGACGCGGTCGATGCGGCCGAGGCGAGCCGACTGACCACGGGTCAGACAGTCACACGCACGCTCTCTGCTGAGCCGGTCACCCTGGATCTCGGCGGGAAGACCGTCAAGACCTGGGGATACCGGGGTGTGACGGCTGCGGAGCCGATCCGCGGCAACGTCGGCGATCTGCTCCGTGTCACCCTCACCAATGACCTCCCCGATCCGACGACCGTGCATTGGCACGGCCTCGCTCTGCGCAACGACATGGACGGGGTGCCGGGTCTCACGCAGCCTGCCATCGCGGCTGGCGACACGTTCACCTATGAGTTCGCGTTGCCGCACGCGGGCACCTACTGGTTCCACCCCCATGTCGGCACGCAGCTCGACCGGGGTCTATACGCGCCGCTCATCATCGACGACCCCCGGGAGCGGGGCGACTACGACCGGGAATGGGTGATCGTGCTCGACGACTGGCTCGACGGCATCAACGCCACCCCCGACGACGTATTCGCTGAGCTCAGCCGCGGCATGGGCGGGATGGGCGGAATGGATCATGGCGGCATGCCGATGCGGATGGGCAATACCCTCATGGGTGCTACCTCCGACCTCCTCGGCGGCGATGCGGGCGACGTCTACTATCCGCTCTACCTCATCAATGGACGCCCCCAGCTCGATCCTGAAACCTTTACTGCGAAACCCGGGGAACGGATCCGGCTCAGGATCATCAATGCCGGTGGCGACACAGCCTTCCGCTTCGGGGTCACCGGGCATCAGCTTACGATCACCCACACCGACGGGTACCCAGTCGCGCCGCACGAGGCGGAGAGCATCGTGATTGGGATGGGGGAACGCTACGACGCGATCCTCACCGCCGGCGACGGCATGTTCGCCGTCGTCGCCGAGGCGCTCGGCAAAGTCGACCAGGCCCTCGCGATCCTCTCCACAGGGGCCGGCTCCCCGCCCCCGGCAGGCACCACCCTCTCGCAGGCCCGCACCCCCACGATCGCGGCCGACCTGACGGCCGCGGAGGAGGTGGCGCTGGCCCCCAAGCGCGCGGATCGCACGATCGCCCTGGAACTCACGGGCACCATGGAGAAATACGACTGGGCGATCAACGGCACCCGCCTGGACATGGACGACCCCCTCCGCGACGCCCTCGCGATCAGTGAAGGGGAGCGGGTCGCGCTCACCATCACGAACTCGACCACGATGTGGCATCCCATGCATCTGCACGGGCACACCTACCAGCACCCCGATGGCGGCCCTCGCAAGGACACCTCGATCGTGCTTCCCGGCCAGAGCTTCCGCCTCGAGTTCGACGCCGACAATCCTGGCCGGTGGCTCACCCACTGCCACAACCTCTACCACGGCGAAGCCGGGATGATGGCGACTATCGCCTACCAGCAGTAGCCCATCCACAGCGTGAAAGCACACAACCTCATGAAATCTCAGCAGCCAGCCGGCGTCCCCGGCCCCGATTCCGCCTACCGCCGACACCGCCGCTTCGTGCGCCTAGGTCAACTGCTCCTGGCGCTCGGTGCGGTGATCCTCATCGTGCATTGGCTCGCGCACCTCGAAACCTTCGGCCCCGCCCAGCCCGAGGGCTGGGTCGACCTCGTCGCCGGCTACCCGATGGGCGCCCTGTTCCTCCTCGGCGGTGGCGTCCTCGCCGGACGCAAAGCCCCTTGACCTCGCCCCTGCAATACGCGGGCGAGGTCATCTCGCCGACGGCGGGGCGGTGAAGGCCGGCAGCAAGATCGCGTCGATGAACCATGGCGCATCGTCAGGGTCGATCCGGCCCGTGCGCACCTCCTCGGCCGCACCGTTGAGAACGACGTGCGTGGTGGTCAGCAGCCAGGACACCGGCAAGTCGGCGCGGAAGGCACCTTCGCGCTGTCCGCGCAGCAGCAGTCCGCGCATGCGCGCCTCAGCCTTCTCGTGCAGCTCGCGAATGCGGGCGGCGGAGAGTTCCTTCTGTGCCGCGGCCAGCAGGGCACGGGATTGGTCGACGAACATCCAGCTGGAGGCAATGAGTCGCTGGAAGGCCGCACGCGGGTCGCCGTCCAGCGGGATCTGACTGAGCACGTCCTCGGCGCGTTCCAGACTGTCTACCAGTGCGGCCTCAATGAGCTCTGCGCGAGTCTGGAAATGCCCATAAAGGGTCATCCGGCCCACTCCCGCCTCAGCAGCGATGTCGGCGACCGACGCGTCGAGGTTCTTGCGGATCGCGGTCACTGTCGCGGCCAGAATCTTTACCCGGTTGCGCTGCGCGTCGGCGCGCTGGTTAGCCGCCCGGCTCACTGTCGCCGGGCCACGTCGAGCGCCGCCGGTCGGCTGGGCGTTCTTCGTCGCCATGCTCTACCTCACAAGTCGTACTGGAATGTATGAGATATTGTATTCGTTGCAACTCGTACACACATATACGACTTGTGCGGGAGGTCGCCCGCCCGGGCGGCGATCCGGCAGAGAGGAGCACACGACCATGACCACGACACGCACACCCCGAGGGGGTGCGACATGAGCGCGCCCGGCACCCCCGCGGCCCCGAAGGCCGGGGCGAGGCAGTGGTGGGGGCTCGCCGTGCTGGTGATCCCCTCGACGCTGCTGTTCATGATGCTGACGATCCTGTTCCTGGCAGCCCCGAACCTCGCCGCGGACCTGAACCCGACGAGCACGCAGCTGCTGTGGATTCTCGACATCTACGGCTTCGTGATGGCCGGGTTCCTCGTCGCGATGGGCGTGCTCGGCGACCGGGTGGGCAAGCGCCTGCTCATGGTCATCGGCGCGTCCCTGTTCGCTGCCGTCTCCATCGCGGCGTCCCTGACCACGATCCCCGAGCTGATGATCGTCTGGCGCGCCGTCCTCGGACTGGCCGCAGCGATGATGGTGCCCGCAACGATCGGACTGATCTTCGTGATCTTCGCCGACGCGAAACAGCGCGGCGTCGCCATCGGGGTCTGGGCGGGCGGTATCTCCGCCGGCGTCGCCCTCGGCCCACTCCTGTCCGGCCTGCTGCTGGAAGGGTTTGGCTGGCAGGCGACGTTCCTCGTCGCGGTGCCAATCATGGCGCTCGTCGCCATCGGCGCCCCAATCCTCGTGCCCGAGCACCGCGATCCGTCGGCGAAGATCGACCTGTTCAGCGCCCTGCTGCTGGTCGGCGGGCTGCTCGCGATCATCTACAGCATCAAGCGCTTCGCCGCCCAAGAGCCCGTCGGGCCCACACTCGGGCTGCTCGCCGCAGGCGTGCTGATCGGGCTGTGGTTCACGCTCCGGCAGCTGCGCGCCAAGCAGCCCCTGCTGGACGTGCGGCTGTTCGCCAATCGCACCGTCTCCGGTGCGCTGGCGGTGTTCCTGCTCTCGGCGGCGGCACTGGGTGGGGTGTACTCGCTGTTCACCCAGTACCTCCAGACGGTGCAAGGCCTCTCGCCCTTGCAGGCGGGCCTGGCGATCCTGCCTGCGGCGGCGGTGCTGATCGTCGTCTCGACCCTCTCGCCGGTCTTCGCACGGAAGTTCCGGCCCGGGAACGTGATCGGGATCGGCCTGCTCACCCAGGTCGTCGGCTACATCCTGTTCACCCAGCTCGACGCCGGCACAGGCCTGGCGCTGGTGATCGCGAGCTTCGTGATCACCTACCCCGGCGTCGCCCCCTCGATGGCACTGACCACCGAGCTCGTGGTGGGCTCGGTGCCCCCGGAGAAGACCGGCGGCGCCTCGGGGCTGGCGACCACGGCGAACGACCTGGGCATCTCGCTCGGTGTCGCCGTCATCGGCAGCGTCGGCCTCGCCGCCTACCGCAACCGGATCGACGGCACCCTGCCCGACGGGCTCTCCCCGGAGGCCGCGGCCGCCGCGTCGGACAGCATCGACGGCGCCCTCGCCGCCGCTGCGGAACTGCCCGGCGCGCTGGGCGAACAGCTGATCGCCGCCGCACAGGCGGCCTTCTCCGGCGGCCTGAACATGGCGGCGATCGTCTCCGCGGTCATCGCCGCGGTGGCCGCGATCATCGCCGCTACCCGCCTGCGTCACATCCGCCCCACCGGGCAAGCGCAGCGCCTCGCTGAGGAATTTCACACCAGCCAGGAATACCCCTAAGGGGTATTGTGTTGGAGGAGCCATGTCCTAGCGAAAGCCCGAGAAGATTGTCACGAGAATGCGGGAGCGAGTCACCATAATGAGTGGCAGATACATGCAACTACAAGCCGCCGGGCGCTCACTTGCGATCTGATCCGTATCCGATCGAACCGTAATCAACCAAAGGAAGAGATCTACCTGATGACTGCATACGAGAACCTCAACCTCACCGACACCTCCGCCACGGGTGGCAGCTGCTGCGACCATACGCCCAGTGCGGAGACCATCGCCCAGACGCCGGCCGATGCGATGACCGAGTGCCAGGTCATGGCCGGCACCCCGGTCGTGAAGGCCGACGCTGAGGCCGCCGGACTCTACCGCGACCACAACGGGCAGCGGTACTGGTTCTGCTGCGCGGCCTGCGGGCCCCTGTTCGACGCCGACCCCGACCGCTACGCCTACGCCGCCTGACGGCATCTGGTTCCGCGCTCCCGACGTGCGGACGTGCACGGGAGCGCGGAACCTTCGCCCCGGTCTCGCCTCTGGGCTGGGGTGACGAACGAAGGAGACGAGACCATGAGCAACGATCCCTCGACACGATCGCACGCGCATCCTGAGCACGTGGACGTTCAGCACGCGCACCACGACGAGCCGAACACCCACTCCGGTCACCACTCGCACGACCACCACCAGAGTCACGGCGAGCCTTCCAGCCATCACCACGACGCCCACGCGCACCACGAGGGACACGGCGGACATGATCATGGGCATGCCGGACACGGGGATCACGTCGGGCAATTCCGGCGCTTGTTCTGGATCATGCTCGTGCTCGCCGTGCCGGTGGTGGCCTGCAACGACATGTTCGCCCACCTCGTCGGCTATCAGCTGCCCGAGGCCGCGTGGGTGCCGTGGGTGTCGCCGATCCTGGGCACGGTCGTCTACCTCTGGGGCGGCAGGCCGTTCCTCTCGGGCGGGCTGAGCGAGATCCGCTCCCGCAAGCCGGGCATGATGCTGCTCATCGCACTGGCGATCACCGTCGCATTCCTCGCCTCCTGGGGTGCGAGCCTCGGCATGCTGCACCACGAGCTGAACTTCTGGTGGGAGCTGGCGCTGCTGGTTGTCATCATGCTGCTGGGGCACTGGATCGAGATGCGCTCGCTCGCGCAGACCACCTCCGCCCTCGACTCGCTCGCCGCGCTGCTGCCCGACGAGGCCGAGAAAATCGACGGCAACGACGTAGCAAAGGTCGCTCCTGCTGATCTGGCCGTCGGCGACGTGGTGATCGTGCGCCCGGGTTCCTCGGTACCCGCTGATGGCAGGATCGTCGACGGGGCGGCCTCGATGGACGAGTCGATGGTCACCGGCGAGTCGAAGACGGTGCGCCGGGAGACCGGCGATCAGGTGGTCGCCGGCACCGTCGCCACCGACTCCGGCCTGCGCGTCGAGGTCACCGCCACCGGCGACGACACCGCCCTCGCCGGTATCCAGAAGCTCGTCGCAGACGCTCAGGCGTCCTCGTCCCGGGCGCAGCGGATCGCCGACACCGCGGCGGCGTGGCTGTTCTGGTTCGCCCTGGGCGCGGCGGCAATCACCGCCACTATCTGGTCGCTCGTCGGGCTGCCCGACGCCGCCGTGGTGCGCACGATCACCGTGCTGGTCATCGCCTGCCCGCACGCGCTCGGCCTGGCGATCCCGCTGGTGGTGTCCATCGCGACCGAACGCGCCGCCCGCGGCGGAGTGCTCGTCAAGGATCGCCTCGCGCTGGAGTCTATGCGCACCGTGGATGCGATTCTGTTCGACAAGACCGGCACCCTCACCAAGGGCGAGCCGACGGTGACCGCCATCGATCCCGCCGACACCCGGACCGAGGCCGAGGTGCTGGCCCTGGCCGCCGCCGCGGAGGCCGACAGCGAGCACCCGCTCGCCCGCGCGATCGTCGGCGCCGCGCGCGCCAGGGAGCTCGACGTGCCCGTGGCCTCGGACTTCTCATCCTCCCCGGCGGTCGGCGTCAAGGCGACCGTCGATGGAATCGTCATCGAGGTCGGCGGACCGTACCTGCTCGACCAGCACGGGGCGGACGAACTCCCCGTCGCCGACACCTGGCGCGAAGAGGGCGCGATCATCCTGCACGTGATCGCCGACGGCAAGGTCATCGGCGCCCTGCGGCTGGCCGACGAGATCAGACCCGAGTCGCGCGAGGCCGTCGACGCGCTGCACGCCGCCGGGGTCCAGGTCGTGATGATCACCGGCGACGCGCGGGCCGTCGCCGAGACGGTCGCGCGGGATCTCGGCATCGACCGCGTGTTCGCCGGGGTGCGCCCCGAGGACAAGGCCGCCAAGGTCGCCGAGCTGCAGCACGAAGGTCGCCGGGTCGCCATGGTCGGCGACGGCGTGAACGACGCTCCCGCACTCGCCCAGGCCGACGTCGGCATCGCGATCGGGGCGGGCACCGACGTGGCGATCGGCTCGGCGGGTGTGATCCTGGCCTCCTCCGATCCCCGGTCGGTGCTGTCCGTCATCGAGCTCTCCCGCGCGGCGTACCGGAAGATGAAGCAGAACCTGTGGTGGGCGGCCGGCTACAACCTCGTCTCCGTGCCGCTGGCCGCGGGCGTCCTCGCGCCGATCGGCTTCGTACTGCCGATGAGCATCGGGGCGATCCTCATGTCCGTCTCCACCGTCGTCGTCGCCCTCAACGCGCAGTTACTCCGCAGGCTCGACCTCACCCCAGAGGCCAGCACCGCCCGGATCCTGGATCGCTCAGCTTGAGAGCCCGTGAAACTTCCCCATCATGCCTATGCGGTGGCTAGCTACTCTGCAATTTGCACGACTCCTAGCTCGGGCTGCGAAAAGTGCTAACGAAAGTGCTAAGCAGCCTGTAGGTCGGGGTATCGCGGTGGAGTTATCCACAGGTTAGATGCCGTAGATCGTTGATTTCATACAGTAGAATGCTCGCCCGAGATTCGCGGCGCGAGGGGGTCGAGGTCAGTTCAAGTCCCCTCGCGCTAGCGACTGAACCATCGCCTCAAACGGCTCCGCTCTCCCCACAAGCAGGTGCAATCGGGTTGCGTGAGGTTGCACTGTGCAACCTCACGCAACCCCGGTGCCGGGTCAGAAGAGCGTCCGGCAGTCGCGCCTGCTCGGCGAGGAGTGCCGCCGCGTAGGTGCTGGCAGCCGTCGGGCTGGTGGCTGCAGTTCCTGGGGTTGCAGACGTTCGGCGAGCACGCGTTTCACGTCGCTCCATAGATCAGGCCGATCATGCCGGGCGTCGCGTTCGCATTCCTGGCGCAGGTCGTGGAGGAAGCGGGCGCGTCGGTCTGGGGTGGAGAGCTGGGCTTCGTAGAAGCCGTCGAGGTTGTAGTGCGCGATGAACCCGAAGCAGCCGTGAGTGGAAAACCCGCCGTACAGGGATCGGGTGAAGCGCTCACGCGGGAAGTCAGCAGCGATGAACCGCAGCAGCGAGTTCACGAACCGGGCCTTGCGCTCCGGCGTGCCCGACTCCCACCCCGACGCCTCGAACTGGGCTGGCTGGTACCTCGGTGCTCCCGTGCTCATGGCGCGCGTCCCTTCCTCCGTGGAGTCTCGGTCAGGAAGAAGGTGCGCGTAGACAGCTACGGCGCAACGAGCAGATCGGCGCGAGCAGCGTGTGACTTCTGAGGCGAGTGATGCACGCGTCAAACCGCAGATGCAAGACGCGTGGAAGGTCAGGAACGAGACGTACGACGAGCTGATCGCCTGCGCCTCGGCGAGGTCAGGCTGGCGTGCGTCGGCGACGGAACTTGCGAGTGAGAGTTCCGAGCGTTCGAGGTGGGCGCGGGGTGCACCTTAGAGGTGACCATCCGGCAGCACTGGGCGTGCGGGCCGGGAGCACCGATCACCGGGAGCCCCGATGCGAGAAGACCCCGCCCCAAGCGCCGCGCTTCTCCGCGTCGGGTCGTTGTTCTCCGGCTACGGCGGTCTCGACCTCGCCGTCGAACATGCCCTCCACGCGCAGACGGTCTGGTTCTCCGAGATCAGTCCCGTGCAGCGCGTCTTCGCGCACCACTGGCCGGACGCGCCGAACCTCGGCGACATCACCACGATCAACTGGGCGGACGTGCCGCCGGTGGATATCCTCTGCGGCGGGTTCCCCTGTCAGGATGTCTCGACTGTCGGGAAGATGGCCGGCCTCACACCTGGCACCCGCTCCGGGCTCTGGTCGCACATGGCCGACGCGATCGACCGGTTGCGCCCCGAGTACGTCGTGATCGAGAACGTGCGCGGTCTGCTCTCCGCATCCGCCGTTCGTGCAACCCCCGAAGGAGTCTCCGATGCAACCCCTGACCCCGCAACCCTTCGCGATCTGGAACCCGGCCTCTGGGGTGTGGGAGACGAGCCAGCTCGACCTCTCCGGGCGCTCGGCGCCGTACTCGGAGACCTGGCCGACCTCCGGTACGACGCGCGCTGGATCGGCCTACCCGCTTCCCTCATCGGCGCACCGCATCCCCGGTTCCGCGTCTTCGTTCTCGCGCATCGCGCCGATTCTCTTTCGCACGCCGCTCGCCTCGGACGCTTCCCGCGGCGGGGAGAGCGGGAACAATCGCGCTCTCTCATCAGGTCATCGACCTCGCCTTGCACGGGCCGAATGGCTCGACCGAATGTCGGAACGAGTCGGAGAGTCTGTGGTCGCTGATAGATGGCATCTTCACCGCTGGGGACGATACGCCGACGCCATAGCCCGATGGGAGTACATCACAGGGAGTGCGGCTCCGAGCCCGGCACTCCTTCATGAGTCCGGCGGACCGAGACCGGCCCCGGCGTTCCTCGAATGGCTGATGGGACTTGAACGGGGCTGGGTTACGGGCCCGGCTTACGTACTGACCGCGAACCAACAGATAACCGCGCTCGGCAACGGCGTGCTCCCGCTCCAAGCGGCCGCGGCTCTCGAAGCCCTCCTGCGACAATGGGAGTAATTCGACGGAAGGAAGCCAGGTGTCCCGCTCAAGTCCTCTGACGCGCTCATGGGGAGCCCGCTCTCTGATCTGGCCGGGCTCACCATGAGCGCGTCAGCGATGAGTAGCGGGAACGATCGGCTTTCGCTGGCGAATCAGGACCTGGTGGCTACTGGTGGCTACCAGCCACTGCTCGCCCGCACCCGCACCTTTCACCGACCAGTCGGCCCCGAGACCTATGACTGCGTAAAGCTCGCCACCGTGCGCGACGGATCGGCAATCGTTTACAGCGAGTTTGGGGAGAAGCACGCGAAGGTCGGTGACGTGCTGCTGCTCGGCGCGAACGTGCTCTGCGGCGCGCAACCCGAGGGCCACGTCACCGTCACGGTGATCTATCTCGATCTCGATTTCATCCTGGATCAGTTCTTCTGGCAGTACATCGATATCGTCAAGGATCGCTTCGCGTCGCAGAGTGTCGCGGACACGATCTACACCGAGCCCGCACAGTTGATGGGGCTTGGTGAGGATCGGATCGGGATGCTGATGCCGTGGCTTGATGAGTTGGTCGCGCTCAGCGTCGACGGGCAGTACCGGGAACGATTCCACCGGATGCAGGCGCTCTGGCACGCGGTGATCGACCAGGTGTCCCCGTTCATCCACGTCTCGCCGACTCGCACTCTTCCGGCTCAGCGGGCGCGCACGCGCCCGTCGGTCCCGCGTGGGCGGCGGTTCGCACCGCTGCGGGCCGAGGCCCGTGCTGTGCGAGAGCTCCTGGCCTCTGATGTGCGCCGTGCATGGTTGCTCTCGGAACTATCAGGAGCGGTACACCTTTCCGAAAAGCAACTCGTCCGAGTGTTCACGAACGCTTACGGGAAGACGCCGCTGGCATATCTCACGATGCTCCGTGTTGAGGAGATGGCGCGGCTCCTTCGTGAGTCTGGAGTGTCGATTGCCGAGGCCGGCAACCTGGTTGGGTGGGTGAGTCGGAATCGTGCTGCGACGGCTTTTCGGGAATGCACTGGTCTCACTCCGGGCCGGTACCGGGCGATGCAAGAAAAATCGTTGTGACCAGCATTTAGACATTCTCTGCGCAGGGAATGGACGCAGTTCGCCCGACCGCGGGAACGAATCTCTCATGGGCTGCTATCGGTAGTCCTACGTCAGGTGCCGTTGGGTCCTGACGGCCAACCTACCTCTTACTGTTCGCTGACCGTCTCGACCCGCCGCCGGCATCCCCGGCGTACCTCGCTTGCACGGGCACCCCGTTCTCGGGCCGCCCCGATGACGAGAGGAGGCGGTCATGGCTGCGAGGAGAACCCCCGAAGAGGCGCGCGCCGCGCGGGAGGCGAAGCTCGACGAGGTGCGCGAGCAGCTGAACGCGCAGGTCGAGAAGCTGGTCACCGGTGAAGACTGGAAGCAGGCGCTGACGTTTGCGGCGAAGTTCCGGTCCCGCAGCGTGAACAACTCGTGGCTGATCTTCGCCCAGCATCAGGCCGCCTGGGAAGCCGGCCGGGTGCCCGAGCCGATGCCGACGTACGTGGCCGGGTTCCGGCAGTGGGAGCAGCTCGGCCGCCAGGTTCAGAAGGGGCAGAAGGGGTACGCGATTCTCGCGCCGGTGACCGGGAAGTTCGCGTCGAAGACTCCTGCTGGTCCGATGTCGTGGCGCAAGCTCGCCCCGAAAGAGCAGCCGAAGCCGGGCGAGGTCGTCAGGTCGCGGATGATCGGCGCGAAAGTCGCCTACGTCTTCGACATCTCTCAAACCAGCGGCCCGGATGTGCCGCTCCCGCCTTCGCCGCAGCTTCTCGAAGGCGAGGCCCCGGCGGGGCTTCGTGATGGGCTGATCCGGCAGGTTGCCGAGGCTGGGTTCCAGTTCTTGCCGGTGCCGCACGAGGGCATGATCCACGGCGCGAACGGCAGCACGAACTTCGACACTCGGCAGGTGGCGGTGCGGACGAATATGGACGATGCCGCCCAGGTGAAGACCCTCGTGCACGAGCTCGCGCACGTGAAGATGCACGGCCCCGACCAGGAGGAAGCCCGCCAGCATCGCGGGATCGGCGAAGTCGAAGCCGAGTCCGTCGCGCTCATGGTCGGGGCCGCGCACGGGATGGACACGACCGCCTTCACGATCCCGTATGTGTCGGGGTGGGCGATGGCCGCCGACGGGAAGAACCCGATCCAGGTGGTGCAGGCGACCGCGGAGCGGGTGCGGAAGGTCGCCGTCGAGATCCTGGATCGGCTCGACACCGAACAGCTTGGCGACGGCACCCCGCCGGGCCTCACCCGCGAGGGTCCCGAAGTCTCGGCGGCGAAGCAGGTCGAGCGTAAGCCGTCGGCCCGCTCGTCCGCGCGGAAGCCAGCTGCGGCACGGTCGGCGCGTTCCTCGTCGCTGGTGCGGGGGCTGTGATGGACGTCGAACAGCTCCTCGCGCCGGTCGCCCGCATGAGTCTCGCGGACGCCGCCCGCCACTATGTTTCGCTGGGGGTGCCGGTGTTTCCTTGTGTGCCGGGTGAGAAGCGGCCGCTCGTCGCGCATGGTTTCAAGGATGCCAGCACCGATCCCGCGCAGGTTGAGGCGTGGTGGCGGCGGTGGCCGGATGCGAACATCGGCATCCCGACCGGCCCCATCTCGGGGATCGAGGTTGTCGATGTCGATGTGAAGGGCGACCCGCCGCGCGGTCCCGCCTCTTGGCAGCAGGCCACCGAGGCGGGCCTGCTCGATGGGTGGGCGGTGCAGGTCGTCACCCCGTCGGGCGGGTTGCACGCCTATTATCCGGCAGCCGCCATCGAGCAGCGGTCGTGGGCGTCGGGGGCGGCGCAGCTCGATTTCCGAGGCACCGCTGGTTACATCGTCGCCCCGCCGTCGAGAACGATCATCGACGGCGAGACGGTCGCGTATCAGCTCCTCGACCTCGCCACTGGCGACGTGCATCCCGTCGACGCGGGCGCGCTGCGGGAGTTTCTGGACCCGAGGCCCGTGCGGTCGTCGTGGGAGGCGCGCCCGTTCCGCGGCACTGTGGAGGAGCGGGCGAAGCGGATCGCGGCATGGCTGGAAGGGCAAGGCGAAGGCGAACGGAACCAGGGCCTGTTCTGGGCGTCGTGCCGCCTCGCGGAGAACGGCGCCACATTGGCGGAAGCGTTTCAGGCGCTCGGGCCGGTTGCGGAAGGGATTGGCTTGCCGCCGCGGGAGATCGAGCGCACGATCCGCTCCGCCTACCGCACTCCGAACACCACCCCGGCAGCACCCGCACCTGCCACGGCGCGCCCGGTTGCGCAGCGTGCCCCAGTTGATCGAGGGCGGGTGCTCGCATGAACATGAGGAGGGAGCGCCGGGGTGGCTGGCTCGCCGTGGTGACGGCGGTGGCGGGGACGGTGTTGATCGCGTGCGGGGCGTTCTGGCTTTCCTTCATTGCGCTGGCCGATCTCGCCCGCCGCTCCGGGATCGAGGAGGGGCAGGCGTGGGCGTGGCCGCTGATCGTGGACGGCGTCATCGTCGTTGCGACCGTCGCCGTCGTCGCGCTCGCCGGCACCCGCACCGCCTGGTACCCCTGGATGCTGCTCATCGCTGGAGCTGGGTTGTCGGTGACGGCGAACTCGATCCACGCGATCGTCGCCGCCGATGCGGATGTGCCTGCGGTGCTCGCGGCGTCGGTTGCGGCAGTGCCACCGCTGGTGCTGCTCGCGATCACGCACCTCACCGTGATCCTCACCCGCCACCAACCCAAACCGGCCCCTGAGACGGCTGCTGAGGAAGCCGCGGAACTGCACGTCGAGGCCGCGGAGCGGCCGGGCGGGCCGGTGCCGGTGGCGTCGCTGGAACCGGCGCTCCGAGCGCCGGTGCTCGCTGCGGTGCTGGCGCCCGATGCGGAGCCCGGCGCCGAAGCGGGTGATCCGCCGATGCCAGAGCAGGGGCGGGATGGGTGGTCGCGGCGTGAGGTGGCGGAGGTGCTGCGGGCGGGCGGCTGGTCGAACAAGAAGATCGCCCGCTACCTCGACGTGCACCCCTCGACCGTCGGCCGCTGGCTCCCGCAACCCAGCCCCACGCCGGAAGCCGAGCCCGGCACCGAACAGCCAGTCATCGCTATGCCAACGACCGATGCAGCAGCCGCGACGGCTGCAGATGACCCCAGAGACGAGGAGGACCCGTCATGTACCACGAACACGGCCCCGAAGTAGCGGAGGCGGCGCGGTCGCGTCTGCATCCCGCGCTCGCTGCGGCGATGAACGCCGAACGAACCTCGCCGGGCGGGCCTGAGCAGGTGGAGGCGGAGCGGTCGATGCTCGCCGTACACCGCGACCCCTCCCTGACCGGGAGCGACCGCGCCGAGCGCGACACGGTAGAAGCCGAGCCGGATGCTGAGGCGAAGCGGCGGACGCAGATTCGGTGGGTGCGGCCGACCGAGCTGGCGATGCAGGGCGGCGCCCGCGCGACCGGGTGGGGGCTCGATCTGCGGGCCGAGCTCGCCCAGCGCCTCCGCGACGCCCGCGCCGACCGCAAGCAGGACCGCGCCGAACAGCGTGCGGTCCGGAGTGAGCGGGCATCGCGATTGCCCGATCTGTCGATCCGGGGCCGCAGACGCCAGACACGACCGGAGCCCGCGCGTTCGGGGATGGGGCTGAGGTGATCCGCCATGCACGAGTCAGCAGCCCGGTTCGCGCAGGACCTTCCCGGCCCCAGGCACGCGGGGCGCACCTGCCATGTAGGAGGTGCCGTCATCATGAACCAGACCCGCACGAAGAGCACCCCTGCCGCACGTCCCGAACGGGATGCGCGGTGGGGGTTCGAGCATTCCGAAGGGCTCCGCGCCCTGCTGATCCGCCTGCACGAGGAAGGCCGATGGGCGTGGCGGCACGACCCCGAAGTCGCAGCCCTCATGCGGCACGCGGCCGACAAGTACGCCGCGCTCGCGCGCCGGCACGGCCTCGACCCGTGGGAAGCGGCCGCCGCGGCGTTCGACGCGATGCGCACCGGCGCCGTGAGGCGCGCCGACGACCCCTGGGCCGTCATCACCCGCGCAGTGAAAGTGACCTGCATCGCCGAGGAACGCGCGAACGGGCTGCTGTGCTCCGTGCATCAGGCGCGGCGACCGAAGTTCTCCACCCACCACGACGCAGAGCGCTTCTCGGACCGGGAGAACCCGCTGACCGACTACCACCACAGCCTCACAATCCCCGCCCCCGACCTCATCGAGGAACCCGAGCACGACGAGACCCCCGCCCGGGTGGGGCAGGCCGTCGAAGACGCGGTCGCGCTGTTCCATCTGCTCGGCTGGCCGGTCGAGGCTGCACGGGGCGGGATCGAGTACATCATCACCCGGCTCGCAGAATCAGCGTCGCGGGCTTCCGCGTTCGAGTCGCTGCGCCGCGACTACCACGCCCGCGCCCTCCTCGACATCCCCGCCGCCTCGTGGCTTGCGATGCTGCGGGTGGCGCTGGGGACGCCGGACCCGAACCAGGCGCACACCAGCGCCGCACGCGGCATCCTGCACCGCCTGGTCACCGGCGAACCCCTCCGCGCGCTCCTCGCCGACGACCGGGTGCTGTCGGAGGTGGTGCTGTCCACCCCAGACGGAGGTGGCTGCCATGGCTGCCAGTAGCCCGGGGCATATCGAGCTGGAACGCTCCCTCGACTCCATCACCGTCGGGAAGCGCCACCGCACCGACCTCGGCGACATTCCGGCGCTCGCCGAGTCCATCCGTGCAGAGGGCCTGTTGCAGCCGATCACCGTCACCCCGGACGGGGTGCTCGTCTGCGGGCGCCGCCGCCTCGAAGCGCTGCGCCTGCTCGGGCAGCGCTCCACGAACGTGTGGGTGCGGTCGAACCTCTCCGGCCGCCTCTCCCAGCTCCTCGCGGAACAGAACGACAACTCGCTGCACAAACCCCTCTCCCTGATCGAAGCCGAATCCCTCTACCGGGAGCTGAAGGTCGTGCTCGCCGAAGACGCCGCCCGCCGGCAGGCCGCAACACGGTTCGGAGCCGACGGCGAGAATCCGCAGGATTCTGCGGAAGTCCACGGTGCCGTCGAATCGACGGCACCGCGCTCCGCCGGGGAAGCCCGGGTGCAGGCCGCCCGCATGGTCACCGGGCACGGATCGCAGACGATGCTCGAACAAATCGGCAGATTGAAGGATCTCGCAAACGACGACACCCGACCCGAGCACATCCGCGCCCAGGCCGTCGAGGAGCTGGCGCGGATCGAGGCCGGCGGGAAAGTGCACGGCGCGCACCTGCGCATGAACACCGCCCTCTCCCTGCACGAGCTCGACCGGATCGCCGTCAACCCCGCCCAGCCGGACCCCGTGCGCATGCAGGCCGCCGCCTCTGCCGAGCAAGTGCGTGCCGCAGCCGCCAGGGAGGCACGGACGGCGGAGCTCGCGCAGCTCGCCGCTGCGGCGATCGCCCGCATCACCTCCACGGGTCGCAAGAAGGGCAAGAAGCCGGTACGGCCGGTGGAGCGTCCGAAGCTGACGCTCGTGGTGCTGCCGCCGCGCGCGTTCGTCGCGCTCTGGGCCGACATGGACGGCTGGACCCAGAAATACGACCCGGGCACCCTCGCCGCGGAACTGACCGGGGCGGAGTGGGAGCGCGCCGAAGCCGTGCTCGCCGAGACCATCGCGTTCTTCGCCCTCATCCGCGCCGCCCGCGAAAACGCTGCGGCGGGCAGCACGGAGGTGCAGGCCGTCTAAACCTGCCTGCCGGCGGCTACGAGCCGCCGGCTGTGCGTGTGCACCTTCCGGGTACCGAACTCGCCCGTTCGCCGGAAGGAAGCCCGTATGCGTCAGACCACCGAGCCGGAGCAGGCGTCGCGGCGCCTGCGCATCGCCCTCATCGGCGGCGGCATCGTCCTCGCCCTGCTCGTCGGCGCCGGCATCTATGGCCTGCTGCGCGGCCCCGCCCCCGAATCATCACCCGGCCCCCGCGTCTCGGCGTCCGAGACGCCTGGTGCTGACCGGGATCTCTCGCCGCGCGAGCTCTCGGCCGTCTCAGACGCGGAACGGTTTGCGCGGGACGTAGCCGAGGGGCTGTTCGCGTGGGATACCGGCCTCGGCTACAGCCCGCACGAGTACATGCAGGCGATCATCGATGTCGCGGACCCGGACGAAGCACCAGGCCTCGCCGCAGACCTCCGCGCCTACCTCCCAGACGATGCCGCCTGGGCCGAACTGCGGAACTACTCGACCCGGCAATGGCTCACCATCGACACGATCACCTTTCCCGAGAGCTGGGCGGGCATCGCCGCCGACGCCCGCCCCGGCACGCTCCTGCCGGGTGCGACCGCGTACACAGTCACCGGCACCCGGCACCGGACCGGCGTCTGGGAAGGGCAGGGCGTTACCGATGCGCGCCCGGTGTCGTTCACGATCTTCGCCGCCTGCCCGGACGACGAGGACTGCCGGCTGCTGCGGCTCTCCGCTCTCGACACCCCGCTCCGATAGCGAGGACGGCTCGGTGATGGTGAAGAAGCTGCTCGTCCTGTTCTTGGTGCTGTTCTGCGTCGGACCGTCGACCGCGCTGGTCGGCATGGGAGCGTTCATGGGCCCGTTAGGGTTCTGCCTCACGGATTCCCTGACGGTCGGCCCGATCCCGGACAAGCTCGCCGCGACCACTGCCGATGGCACCTCGGTTACGCTCGAGAAGCGGCAGCTCACCCACGCGGCGACGATCATCACCACCGGGGCGAGCATCCCCGGCGTCGGCCAGGCGGGTGTGCGCATCGCGCTCATGGCGGCGCTCACCGAGTCCCGGCTGCGGATGCTCGCCAACACCGGCGCCTACCCCGAATCCGGGAACTACCCGAACGACGGCGACGCCTCCGATCACGACAGCCTGGGGTTGTTCCAGATGCGGCCGGCCGCGGGCTGGGGTACGGTCGCTGAGCTTATGAACCCGACCTATCAGGCGAAGGCGTTCTACGGTGGTGAGCAGGGCCCGAACTTCCCCTCGCCGCGGGGCCTGCTCGACATTCCCGGCTGGCAGCAGATGGACCCAGGCTCCGCCGCGCAAGCCGTCGAAGTGTCGGCGTTCCCGGATCGGTACCGGAACTGGCAGCCCGTCGCCGAAGCGATCCTCACCGCCCTCACCAAGCCCGCCCCCAGCGGCGGCGGGAACCGTGGCGGGGCGGTGCCGGAGACCAGCCGCGTCGTGTTCCCGCTTCCCGAGGGCTCGTACACGAACACGGATAGCTTCGGCTGGCGCACCGACCCCTTCACCGGCGAGCGGCAGTTTCACTCCGGCTCCGACCTCGCCGCCGCCGACGGCACCCCGATCTACGCGGTCGCCGACGGCCGCGTGACCGTCGCGGAGTTCAGCTCCGGATGGGGCGGCCTCATCGTCATCGAACACACCGTCCAAGGCGCCCGGGTCGCGTCCTATTACGCGCACATGTGGCAGGACGGCATCTACGTCACCAGCGGGGAGACCGTCGCGGCCGGGCAGCACATCGGCGATGTCGGCTCCTCCGGCCGCTCCACCGGCCCGCACCTGCACGTCGAGATCCGGCCCGGCGGGCAGGGCCAGCCCCCGGTGAACGCAGTCGAGTGGCTGGCGCAGCACGGCGCAGTCCCGAGTGACGGCACGACGGGCGCGCCCGGGTGTCGCGCGAACCTTGGAGGTGCCCGGTGAACGTGTTTCCCGACTTCGGCGCCGTCGGCGCATCCGGGGAGTTCGCGTCGGTGATCGGCGCGCTCCTCACCTACGTCCTCATCGGCGCCGTGCTCACCCTCCTCGTCTCCGCAACCATCTGGGCCATCGCCGCCCACACCGGCAACCCCTACACGGCGCAGAAAGCCCGCATCGGCGTGTTCGTCGCCCTCGGCACCGCAGCCCTCGCCGGCGCCGGCATCGCCTGGGCGAACTTTCTCCTCACCATCGGCGACCGCATCTAAGGGTTCGGCCACCGGGCCTGCTGAGTGCACCTGCTTGTCGGACGGATCGCGTCCGCTTCACCGACCGGCAGGAGTGCCCAACCATGATCGATATCGACCCGAACAGCAACGGGCTTCCGGGGATCGCGCAACTGCGCGACATCGTCGGCGCGGTGATGACCGTCGGCCTCATCCTCAGCGTGCTGGCGCTCATCGTGTCCGCGATCGTCTGGGGCTTCGGCGCGAATAGCAGCAACCCGCACCTCGCGTCGAGGGGAAAGACGGGCGTGCTCGTGTCGTGCGGTGCGGCGGTGCTCGCTGGTGCGGCCGTCACGCTCATCAACTTCTTCTGGACCGTCGGCCAGGCCGTCAACTAGCCGGGTGGTGGTTCAGGGTGAGTATCTGCGACATCCCCGGCGTCTCCACCGTCTGCACCGCGATCGGCGAGGGCCCCGCCGGCCTCTTCTTCGGGTGGATCGCCTCCGCGATGGGGCTCGCCGTGTCCACCCTGTTCCAGGGCATGTGGGACGTGTTCTCCACCACCACCTCGGTCGACGTCACCAGCGACGGATACGTGAAGGTCTACAACATCCTGTTCGGCATCGCCGTGTTCGTGACGCTCCTGTTCTTCTGCTTCCAGCTCATCACCGGCCTCGCCCGCCGCGACCCGTCCGCACTCACCCGCGCCGCGCTCGGGGTCGCGAAATCGGTGCTCGGCTCGTTCGTGCTCATCACCTGCACCGCCCTGCTGCTCGAAATCACCGATCAGCTCTGCGTCGGCATCATCCAGGCCACCGGGCAGACGATCGAGAGCATGGACGACCGGCTCGCGCTCCTCATCACCGCGGTCACCATCACCTCGGTTGCTGGGGGTGCGGGGGCGCTGCTGACGATCTTTCTCGCGGGCCTCATGATCGCCGCGATCTTCATCCTCTGGTTCAGCCTCCTCATCCGGAAGGCCTTGCTGCTGGTCGCGATCGTGTTCGGCCCGGTCGCGCTCGCCGGCCTCACCTGGGAAGCGTCCCGCGGCTGGTTCGGGAAGTGGGCGACGTTCGTGGTCGCGCTGATCGCGTCGAAGCTCGTGATCGTGGTGATCTTCCTCATCGCCACCACCCAGGTCGCCGCACCCATCAGCCTCGACCTGAAATCCCTGTCCGAACCCATCGCCGGGATCGTGCTGCTGTTCGTCGCCGCGTTCGCCCCGTACCTGGCGTACAAGTTCCTGAGCTTCGTGGGCTTCGACATGTATCAGGCGTCCTCGATGGAGCAGGAGGCGAAGAACGCCCTCAACCGGCCCGTCCCGCTCCCGTCGAAGCCGAACGGCCCCGCCCCGAAGCAAGTGCTCAACGGCGCAGACACCGGCAAGGGCGCCGGAACGCCGAAGCCCACACCCACCCCAGCACCAGCGGCGGCGCCTGCCGCGGCCGGCACCGCAGCCCCGGCTGCCACCGGAGGCACGGCCGCACCGGCCGCCCCGGCTGCGGCTGCTGCGCCGCCGGTCGCGGCGGCCGTCGCCGCAGGAGTCGTCGTGAAAGAGACCGCGACCGCGGGCCCGAAGATCGGCGAGGCCATCGGTGACGCAGCGGACGGGCACGCGGGTAGTGCGTCCGAGCCGGCGGCTCCGCCGCCTGGGCCGCCGGTGCAGCAGCCGCCCGCGGTGCTCCCGCCGCCCTCGCCGCCAAGGACCGATCCGCCCGCCCCGACCGGGAAGCAGTAACCCATGAGCGCGAACACCTCCGAAGCGTCGCTCGAGCTGCGTCCGGTGCAGTTCTCTCGCCTCACCAAGCGCGGCCTGCTCCTCGGCCTCTCCCTGCCACAGCTTCTCGTCCTCGCGACCGCGCTCGGCATCATCGTCACCGGCCTCTACACGGGCGGCGGACAGGGCCTTGCCTGGTCGTCGCCGGCGTGGGCATCCCTGGTGGTGATCGCGTGGGTGCCCGTCGGCGGGCGGAAGCTGATCGAGTGGGCGCCGATCGTCACCCGCTGGCTCCTCCGCACCCGCGCGAAGCAAACCCAGTATCGGCGCAGGGTGGTGAAGCCGCGCCCGGCGGGCACGCTCGCGCTCCCCGGCGACCTCGCCGCGCTCCGGGAATGGGTGGACCCCGAGACGGGGGCGGCGATGATCCACGACCCGCACGCCCAGACCCTCACCGTCGTGTGCGGGGTGGCGCATCCCGCGTTCGTGCTTCTCGACCCCGGCGAGCAGCAGCGCCGTGTCACCGGCTGGGGTCGCGTCCTTGCGGCCGCGTGCCGGTCCGGGAGGATCGCCCGCATCCAGGTGCAAGAGCGCACCCTGCCCGATTCCGGGTCGGGGCTGACCGAGTGGTGGCGCGAACACGGCCACGACGACGGCTCCTGGGCGGCGAACACCTACCGGGAGCTCATCGAACGGGCGGGCCCCGCCGGGGAACGCCACGCCACCACCGTGTCGCTCTCCCTTGACATGCGAGCCGCTACCCGGCAGATCCGTTCCGCGGGCGGCGGCATGAAGGGAGCGGCGGTGGTGCTCGGGCAGGAGATGCAGTCGTTCCAGACCGCGCTGCGCTCCGCCGAGCTGCAGATGACGGGATGGCTCACCCCGGGTGATGTCGCCCTGATCCTCCGCACCGCCTATGACCCCGCCGCCGGCCCCGCCTTGGAACGTCACGGCGCGCTCGGCCGGGAGCTCGCGACCGCGGGCCCGGTTGCGGTGAACGAGGCCTGGGACCGGCTGCGCTCCGACAGCGCGCACCACGCGGTGCTGTGGATCAGCGAATGGCCGAGGGCGCAGACCTTCCCCGGGTTCCTCGCCCCGCTCGTGCTGACCGGCGGGGTGCTGCGCTCCTTGTCGCTGCACTATCTGCCGGTGCGGGCGGATCAGGCCGCCAGGGATTTGCGGCGGAAGAAGACCGAGATGGTCGCCGACGCCGCCCAGCGCCGGAAGATCGGCCAGGTCGAAGACACCCAGGCCACCGCCGAATACGGCGACGTGCTGCAACAAGAATCTGAGCTGACCGCGGGGCACGGGGTGCTCCGCGTCGTCGGCCTCGTCTCCGTCTCCGCACCCACCAATGGGGAACTGGATGCCGCGGTATCGCAGATCGAGCAGGCCGCGATCCAGGCGTCCTGCGAAACCCGCCGCCTGGTCGGCCAGCAGGCGCAGGCCTTCACCGCGGCCGCGCTCCCGCTCTGCCGCCCCATCTGAACCAGCGGCGAACCTTCGCGCACCTGGCATACGAATCATCTTCACGATTGGAGCATCGGACATGCTGACCTTCACCGATCCCGTCGCTGACGCGGAGGAAGCCTATGAGGCGATGCGGGCGCTCGCGCACGCCAGCCGCACCTTCGAGCAGCCGGAGGACATGTACGGGGTGCTCGGCGATCTCCTCGGCAGCGTCCGATCCCTCGAACAAGTCCTCACCCAGATCGCCACCGCCCACGAGAGCTCGCGCGACCGCGCCGCCGACGACGCCGGAGACCGCGCCACGGGCGTCCGCGATGCACTCACGACCGCCGGGGAGCTGCGGCAGGCGGCGGCGCTCATCGGTGAGGCGGAACGACGCCTCGATGCGGCATCCGCGGCGGCGGGCCGGATCGCCTGGCACCCCGCCGCAGAAATGCCGGAAGTCGGGCATCTGATCAACGTGGTCTTCCTGCAAGGCGGCGAAGCCGACCGGCTCCTCGACCTCATCGACCAGGGCGGCGCCGATGCCGTGATCCAGGAACTCGCGGGCTACGACTACGGTGACGAGACCGTGGATGCCGCGCTCGAGAACGGGTACGTCTACGACACGCCGCCGCAAGGCCTCCTCGACTGCACTGCCCAGTTGGACGCCTACACGCTGGTCTACAACCAGGATCACCGGCACCTCGCCCTCTACCGGCACATGGACGTCCTCCCGTCCCCGGTGCTGCTCGGCCTCGAAGACCCCCGCCACGCCGCCACCACTACCGAATCGCCGTCGTCTGCGATCGCCGCCCCGTCTGGGGTGCGGGCGGGGCCGATCCTCGCGCGCGAGGCCGCGCGGGAGCAGTCGCGGCGAGACCGCCTCGGCACCCCGGCCATCCGCCGCGAGCAGCCCGGCAGGCAGACGGGGCGGGGGCTCGGCCGATGAGCGACGACACCGATCCGGGACGTCTGCATACCTCGGTGCTCGTCGGGCCCGAAGGAGAGCTCCGCCGGCACCGGAAAGCCCGCGCCCAGGCCGCCGCCCGCATCCACGCCGAAGCCCGCGCCGAAACTGTGGCGAAGTTGCGGGCGGAGGCGGCAGCAGCACGCGAAGCCCGCCGTGCCACTCGCTACCTGCCTCGTGCCGGAGAGGAGGGACCGGCGGCGTTGTGCACGCCGGGCCGGTTCCGGCTCCCGCGCCACCAGGACACCTCGGCCACGCTGTCGGGGCATTACCCGTTCCTCGCCGAAGGCGGGCTCGGCTCCGCCGGCACCTTCATCGGACAAGACCTCTACTCCGGCGGATCTTTCGTGTACGACCCGTGGGAGCTGTACCGGCAAGGCGTCATCACCGCCCCGAACCTGATCCTCGCCGGGATCGTCGGAAGCGGGAAGTCGTCGCTTGCGAAAGCGCTCTACACGAGGGCGCTCCCGTTCGGGCGGCGCGTCTACGTTCCCGGCGACCCGAAAGGCGAGCACACCCCCGTCGCCCGCGCCGTCGGGGGCCGCGCGATCGTCCTCGGCCCCTCGCTCCCGACCCGTTTGAACCCGCTCGATGAGGGATACCGGGCCGCGGGCATCCCGGACGCCGACTGGGCTACACAGGTCGCAGCCCGCCGCCGGGATCTCATCGGCGCCCTCGCGGAGACCGTGCTCGACCGGCGGCTCTCTCCGGTCGAGCACACCGCGATCGATATCGCTCTCGCAGACGCCGTCAGATCAGCGGAGGTGCCGATCCTACCGATGGTCGTCGACCGCATCCTCTCGCCCTCATCGGCGGACGATCCCGACGGCCGGCTCGCAGAAGACGGGCGGATGCTCGGGCACGCGCTCCGACGGCTGGTCGCCGGGGATCTCAGCGGCTTGTTCGATGGGCCGTCGACGGAGAAGTTCGACCCGACGCTGCCGATGCTCTCCCTCGACCTGTCCCGCGTCTCGGAGAACAGCGCCCTGCTCGCCGTGCTCATGACCTGCTCTGCGGCGTGGATGGAATCAGCGCTCCAAGACCCGTCCGGCGGTCAGCGCTTCGTCGTCTACGACGAAGCCTGGCGCCTCATGTCCTACCCAAGCTTGCTTGCCCGCATGGATGCGCAATGGCGGCTCGCCCGCCACTACGGCATCAGCAACCTGCTCATCTTCCACAAGCTCACCGACTTGGAGAACGTCGGCGACCAAGGCTCCAGAATGCGCGCCCTCGCATCGTCGCTGCTCGCGAACGCCGAAACGAGGATCGTGTACCGGCAAGAGAGCGATCAGCTCGGCGTCACCGCACAAACCCTCGGACTCACCGGAACCGAACGCTCACTTCTCCCTGGGCTCGGCATCGGGCAGGGCCTCTGGAAGATCAAAGACCGCAGCTTCGTCGTGCAAGCGCAGTTACACCCCGCCGAACTGGAACTCTTCGACACCCGCGCCCGAATGCTCTAAAAAACCTAGATGTTCCGGTGAATATTGACGGTTTTGGCGGGAACTTCCGCCCGTGCCGTCGTTTTGGTGTGGGTGCGGGTGGATGTTCGAGGAACTGCCTCCTCTGCGACTGTACCGCGCCCGCCGGTGCGGGTGTCGTGAGGGCTCCGCGGGGGCGGGAGTGCCGCTGCTGGGTCGCGGGTGCATGGTTCGCCATCATCGACAATAGTTCAGTGCTTGCTGTATAGTTCAGTGCATGCTGACTATTGCTTCGCGTCTCGACGTCATGAACCGGCTGGGCCGGGCCATGGCGGACCCGACGCGCTCCCGGATCCTGATGACCCTGCTGGACGGCCCGAGCTACCCGGCCGTGCTCTCGCGCGAGTTGGAGCTGACGCGCTCCAACGTGTCGAACCATCTGACCTGTCTTCGCGACTGCGGGATCGTAGTCGCCGAGCCCGAGGGTCGGCAGACGCGCTACGAGATCGCCGACCCGCACCTCGCGGCGGCGCTCACGGCGCTGGTGGACGTGACGCTGGCCGTGGACGAGCACGCGCCGTGCATGGACGCCGAGTGCACGGTGCCGGGCTGCTGTGGGACGGGAGCGGGCGCGTGAGCGCGGCGTGCGGCTGCGACGAGCCGGAGACCCGGGTCGGCGAGGAGGCCGAGGAGGCGAAGCGCCCCTGGTGGCGGGACCGCGGGATCATGGTCCCGGTCTTCTCCGGCGTGGCCTTCCTGATCGGCCTCGTCCTGGAGTGGTCCGGGCTCGAGTTCCCGGCGCTGGTGGCGTTCTGGATCGGCCTGTTACTAGGCGCGTCGACGTTCACCCCCGGCGCGATCCGGAAGCTGTTCAAGGGCAAGCTCGGCATCGGCCTGCTGATGACGATCAGCGCGGTCGGCGCGGTGATCCTCGGGTATGTCGAGGAGGCCGCCGCCCTGGCGTTCCTGTACTCGATCGCTGAGGCGCTGGAGGACAAGGCCATGGACCGTGCCCGCGGCGGGCTGCGGGCGCTGCTCAAGCTCGTCCCGGAGACCGCGACCATCCGCCGCGACGGAGCATCGGTCGAGGTCCCGGCGAAGGACCTGGCTGTCGGTCAGCTGATGCTGGTGCGGCCGGGTGAGCGGATCGCGACCGACGGCATCGTCCGCACGGGATGCTCTAGCCTGGATACGTCCGCGATCACGGGGGAGTCGATTCCGGTCGAGGTCGAGCCCGGCGACGCCGTCTCCGCGGGCGCGATCAACACCGCTGGGGCGCTCGAGGTCGAGACGACCGCGGCGGGCACCGACAACTCGCTGACCACGATCGTCGACCTGGTGGAGAAGGCTCAGGCGGAGAAGGGCGACCGCGCTCGCCTCGCCGACCGCATCGCCCGCCCCCTCGTTCCCGGCGTGCTCATCCTCGCCGCCCTGGTGGCGGTGATCGGGTCGTTGTTCGGCGACCCGGAGCTGTGGATCACCCGCGCCCTCGTCGTGCTGGTCGCGGCGTCGCCGTGTGCGCTGGCGATCTCGGTCCCGTTGACGGTGGTGGCTGCGATCGGGTCGGCGAGCAAGTTCGGCGTGATCATCAAGTCCGGCGCGGCCTTCGAGCGCTTCGGCGTGATCCGCCACGTCGCCGTCGACAAGACCGGCACCCTGACCCGCAACGAGCCCGCCGTCACCGCAGTCCTCACCGCCGACGGCATCACCGAGGAACAGGCGCTGGCGTGGGCGGCCGCGCTGGAGCAGCACAGCACCCACCCCCTCGCCGCCGCGATCACCGCCGCTGCGCCGGGCACTCCCGCCGCCGAGGGCGTGACCGAGCAGGCCGGGCACGGCATCGAAGGCGAGCTCGATGGCGCGCGGATCACGGTCGGCAGTCCCCGCTGGCTCGACGCCGGGACCCTCGACGACCGGGTCGCGGGCCTGGAGGAGCAGGGCATGACGGTCGTCATCGTCCACCGCGACAGCACGCCGGTCGCCGCGATTGGCGTCCGCGACGAGCTGCGCCCCGAGGTCCCCGAGGTCGTCCGCACCCTCGCTGCACAGGGCGTCGGGGTCACCATGCTCACCGGCGACAACGCTCGCACCGCCCGCGCCCTCGCCGCCCAAGCCGGGATCGGCGACGTGCGTGCCGAGCTGCGCCCGGAGGACAAGGCCGCCGCGATCGCAGAACTCGGCGAGAAGGGGCCTGTGGCGATGATCGGCGACGGCATCAACGACGCTCCCGCCCTCGCCGCCGCGGACATCGGCATCGCGATGGGCGCGTCGGGTTCGGATGCGGCGATCGAG
The DNA here is from genome assembly GCF_029211185.1 of Tessaracoccus caeni. GTDB lineage: Bacteria > Actinomycetota > Actinomycetes > Propionibacteriales > Propionibacteriaceae > Arachnia > Arachnia caeni. The sequence goes on along the minus strand of NZ_JARGDO010000010.1, from coordinate 100,621 downwards.
TCGGCCGACGTCGCGTTCACCGGCCACGACCTGAGACTGCTGCCGCGTGCGTTCGATCACGCCCGTCGGGGACGGCACATCATCAACCAGAACATCATCCTGTCGCTGCTGATCATCACCGCACTGCTCCCGTTGGCACTGTTCGGTGTCCTGGGTCTCGCCGCGGTGGTGCTCGTGCACGAGATCGCAGAGGTCATCGTGATCCTCAACGGCCTGCGCGCAGCCCGAACTCGGAAGAGCGCCGCGTGACCCCGCAGGACGCCGTTGTCGTCGAGTCGACGGGCGGAGCATCCACGAGGAGCAGGCGGGCGCTCGGCCTCACGCTCGTCGTCGCCGTGCTCGCCCTCGTCGTAGACCAGGGCTCGAAAGCCCTCGCCGTAGCGCAGCTGACGCAGGGCGAGCGGATCCCGCTGGTCGGCGACCTGTTCGGCCTGTCCCTGGTCTACAACCCCGGAGCCGCGTTCTCGCTCGGCTCCGGGTCCACCTGGATCTTCACCCTCGTCGGCCTCCTCGCCAGCATCGCGGTAGTTGTGTTCGCTGTGCGGCTGCGTGGCGCGCGGTGGGGTGCCGCGTTGGGCCTGGTCCTCGGCGGCGCGGTCGGCAACCTCGTCGACCGGCTCCTGAACCCGCCCTCCTTCGGACAGGGGCAGGTCACGGACTTCCTCGCCTACGGCGACCTGTTCGTCGGGAACGTCGCCGATGTCTTCGTCGTCGCCGGTGTCGGCCTGCTCTGCCTGATCCTTCTCCCGCCAGGCCCGGACCGGGCGTCGAACGACGCGCGATTCGAGGATGCCGCATGAAGGTCGAGCTGCTGCACATTGTCGGTTGCCCGAACACGGACGTGGCCGAAGCCAACGCGCGCGCAGCACTGGACGCTCTTGGATTCAGGGCCGTGCCTGTCGAGCTGGTCACGATCCGGACCGAGGCCGAGGCGGTAAGCACCCGGTTCGGAGGCTCGCCCACGATCCTCGTCGACGGCGTCGACCTGTTCCCGACAGCACCGGTCCGCTCGCTCGCGTGCCGCGTCTATGCGACGAGGAACGGGTTCGCCGGAGCGCCTACGCAGGAGCAGATCGAAGCAGCGCTGCGAGGCGCGTCCCGGTAGAGCAAGAACGGGCTGTAGCGCGATCGATGGCGCACGCCTCACGGCACATCGGTGTTCGCCGCAGGGACCAGGAAACCCGGAAACACAGCGGAGAGGCAGGGCCATTGGCCGCTGCCCCTCCCGTGCTCGCAGTCCCTCGCAGTCCCTCAGACGAGCAGTTCCGCCAGCAGCGTTTCGACGCGACCTTTGATCTCGTCCCGGATCGGGCGCACGGCATCGATGCCCTGTCCGGCCGGGTCGTCGAGCTTCCAGTCCTCGTAGCGCTTGCCGGGGAAGAACGGGCACGCGTCGCCGCAGCCCATGGTGATCACCACGTCGGAGTCCTGCACCGCTTCGGTGGTGAGCACTTTCGGCTGTTCGGCGGTGATGTCGATGCCGACTTCGCGCATCGCCTCGACGGCGACGGAGTTGATCTGGTCGGCGGGTATGGATCCGGCGGAGCGGACCTCGACGCGGTCGCCTGCGAGCTCGCGGAGCCAGCCGGCGGCCATCTGGGAGCGCCCGGCGTTGTGGACGCAGACGAAGAGGACGGAAGGCTTCTGGTCAGTCATTGTTGTTCGCTTTCGTTCAGTCGGTGAGCGTGGCGAGGAGCTCGCGGACGCGGCCCTCGATATCGTGGCGGATCGCGTCGACCCCGTCCGGGGAAGCGAGAGCCGGGTCGCCCACGGCCCAGTCCTCGTAGCGGACGCCGGGGATGATCGGGCAGACGTCGCCGCAGCCCATGGTGACCACCACGTCGGCCGCGCGCACGGCGTCGTCGGTGAGCGGCTTCGGGAACGCCGTCTCGGCTTCCTGCTCGCCCTCGATCTCCGTGAGCAGGGAGCGCACGTGCGGGTGCATGTCCGAGGCAGGGGCGGAGCCTGCTGAGCGGGCGATCACGGCACCGCCTGCGAGCTGGTTGACGATCGCGGCGGCGAGCTGGGAGCGGCCCGCGTTCTGCACGCACACAAACAGCACCTGCGGCACCCCGGCCGAGCGGTCCCTGGCCAGGTCGGCGAGGCGCTGCCGGGCGAACCGTTCGGTCAGCGGGATCATGTGCGCCGTCAGCTTCGCTGAACGCACCAGGCCGGCGTAGGACTCGCGCACGATCGCGATCACGAGGTCCCGGTTCAGCCCGGTGAGCTCGTCCGCGAGCTCTTCGGCGAGGCGGGTCACGCGGGCGTCCATCTGCTGCAGGGCCTCGGCCCGTGCTGCGGCGTCTTCGGGTTCGTCGGTGACGGCCGCGGCGGGAGCGAACGCGTCGAGGAGGGACGCGACGGCGCGCTGCTTGCCCGGCGCGATGCGGTACCAGACCCAGGTGCCGCGCCGCTCGGAGGCCAGCATCCCGGTCTCCTTGAGCACCTTCAGGTGGTGCGAGACCGTCGGCTGGGAGACCTCTGCCAGCTCGGCGAGGTCGCACACGCAGGACTCGCCGCGCGGGTCGGCCGCGATCGCGGAGAGCATCCGCAGCCGCAGCGGGTCCGCCAGCGCCTTCAGAGCACTGGCGACCGTGCTCGCCGCCTCCGCGCCGATTGCGTGGGTCGTCGACGGCGAGCATGCCTCGGCGTCGGGGATGGTGGCAGCGTCGGTCATGACGTCCTCGATTCAGCGGTATACGGATCCGTGCGGAACCAGGCTCTGGCGGCCCAGAGGGAGACGTAGACGAGGCCGACGAGCACAGGGACCTCGATGAGCGGACCCACGACGCCGGCCAGCGCCTGGCCGGAGGCGGCCCCGAAGGTCCCGATGGCGACGGCGATCGCGAGCTCGAAGTTGTTGCCCGCCGCGGTGAACGCCAGCGTCGTCGACCGCGCGTAGCCGAGGCCGATGCCCTTGCCGAGCAGCAGCCCCGCGAACCACATCAGGCCGAAGTAGACCAGCAGCGGCAGCGCGATGCGCGCCACGTCGAGAGGCTTCGCCAGCACCGCGTTGCCCTGCAGTGCGAACAGCAGCACGATCGTGAACAGCAGCCCGTAGAGCGCCCATGGGCCGATCTTCGGGAGGAACTTCTCTTCGTACCAGTCGCGCCCCTTGCGCTTCTCGCCGATGAAGCGGGAGGCGAAGCCCGCGATGAGCGGGATGCCGAGGAACACGAGCACGTTCAATGCGATCTGCCAGACCGAAATCTCCAGCCCTTGTGTATCCAGCCCCAGCCAGCCCGGCAGCAAGGTCAGGTAGAACCAGCCCAGCACTGAGAACATGACGACTTGGAACACCGAGTTGATCGCGACCAGCACCGCAGTCGCCTCACGGTCACCGCACGCGAGATCGTTCCAGATGACCACCATGGCGATGCAGCGGGCGAGACCCACGATGATCAGGCCGGTGCGGTACTCGGGCAGATCGGGCAGGAAGATCCACGCGAGAGCGAACATGACCGCAGGGCCGACGAGCCAGTTCAGCACGAGCGAGGAGACCAGGAGCTTCTTGTCTCCGGTGACGGCGGCGACCTTGTCGTAGCGAACCTTCGCGAGCACCGGGTACATCATCACCAGCAGGCCCAGCCCGATCGGTATCGAGATCCCGCCGATCTCCATCGCCGAGAGCGCGTCGGAGAGCGCCGGCACGAACCGGCCGAGCAGGAGCCCTGCGACCATCGCGAGGCCGATCCACAGCGGCAGCCACTTGTCGAGGGTGGAGAGCCGTTTCGGGGTGGTGCGGGTCAGGGTGTTGGTCATGCGAGCAGCTCCTCGATCTTCGCGATGTAGACGGGTTTCGGGTGCGCGCCGATCAGCACGTCGACACGTTCCCCGTTCCGGTAGAAGCCGAGGGTCGGGATCGAGGTCACGCCGGCCGCGGTCACGGTCTCGGGGTTCTGGTCGGCGTCGATCTTCACGATCTTCACCCGGCCCTCGTACTCGCCGGCGAGCTGGTCCAGGATCGGGGCGATCGCCCTGCACGGGCCGCACCAGGTCGCCCAGATGTCGACCACGACGGGCAGCTCGGACTCGAGCACCTCGGCCTGGAAGGTGGCGTCGGTGACGGGGGTGACGGTGCTCATACGGAGACCTCCAGAACAGGCTCGGAAACGGTGGCGGGTGCGAGGTGCGACAGGTAGTGCTGGGCGTCCTGCGCGGCCGCGCAGCCGGTGCCCGCGGCGGTGATCGCCTGCCGATACGTGTGGTCGACGAGATCCCCGGCCGCGAACACCCCGGCCAGATTCGTCCGCGTCGACGGGTGCGCGACCCGCACGTACCCGTCCGCGTCGGTGTCGACCTGCCCAGTCACGAGCTCGGAGCGCGGGTCGTGCCCGATCGCGACGAACACCCCCGTCGCGTCGAGCCTCCGCTCGGCCCCGGTGATCGTGTCGCGCAGCGTGAGCCCGGTGACCTGCTCGTCGCCGAGGATCGCGGCGACCTCGCTGTTCCAGGCGACCTCGATCTTCGGATCGTCCAGCACGCGCTGTGCCATGATTCTCGACGCTCGGAACTCGTCCCGGCGGTGCACGACGGTGACTTTCGATGCGAACCGGGTGAGGAACAGCGCCTCCTCCATCGCGGAATCCCCGCCACCGATCACGGCGATCTCCTTGTCGCGGAAGAAGAACCCGTCGCAGGTCGCGCACCAGGACACTCCGTGCCCCGACAGGCGCTCTTCCTCGGGGAGGCCGAGCTTGCGGTACGCGGAACCCATCGTCAGGATCACCGCCCGCGCCCGGTACGTCATCCCGGCACCCGTCTCGAGGGTCTTCACGTCGCCGTCGAGCTCGAGGCGAATCGCGTCGTCGTAGACGATCCGAGCGCCGAACCGCTCAGCCTGCGCCCGCATCGACTCCATCAGCTCCGGCCCCTGCACGCCATCGACGAAGCCGGGGAAGTTCTCCACCTCGGTCGTCGTCATCAGCGCACCGCCCGCGGTGACCGAGCCCGCGATCACGTTCGGCGCAAGACCCGCGCGGGCCGCGTAGACCGCCGCGGTGTATCCGGCGGGACCGGACCCGACGATGACCAGTTCGACTTCTTGATTCGACATACTTCTATATTGACATCTATCGAATCAGTTCGCGAGCCCATGCCGGCTTTGTCACCGGATGTTCACCTACCGTGCTCAGGCAGGGCTGCCAACGCCCTTCGCGCGTGACCTCCGCATCATCGACGAACAGTGCATGAAAAGTGCACTCTTCAACAATCGGACCTACCAGTAGAGGTGCTCGAGCGCTTCACGCACGAGCTCGACGTGTATTCGATCGACGAGGCGTTCGCCGCGGTGGATCGTCGGACTTCGGCCGATCCCGAGGCCATGTCGGTGCTCGGGCGCACAATCAGAGACGAGGTGCGCCGGCTCGTCGGCGTGCCCGTCTGCGTCGGGATCGCGCCGACCCGCACCCTCGCGAAGCTCGCGAACCGCGCGGCCAAGAAGATCCCGGTCTTCGAAGGGGTGTGCGTGTGGCCGGCGACGCGGGAGGCGTGGCGCGAGCAGCTGATGCGCCGACTGCCGGTCTCGGAGGTCTGGGGGATCGCGCGGCGCCTCGAGCGGCGGCTCGCAGGGTACGGCATCACCTCCGTGTGGGATCTCGCCACCGCGGATCCTGCGCAGATCCGACGCTGCTTTTCCGTGGTCGTCATGCGCACCGCGCTCGAGCTGCGCGGGGTCGCGTGCATCGGCCCGGAGGAGGATCGCACGGGGAAGAAAGACGAGGTGATCGTGTCGCGTTCCTTCTCAGAGAAGGTGACCACGATCGAGGGGATGCGGCAGGCACTCTCGATCTATGCGCAGCAGGCCGCGGCGCGCCTGGTGAAGCACTGCCAGGTGGCGAAGTCGGTGCAGGCGTTCGCCGGCACGAGTCACTGGCACGAGCAGCAGCACTATCCGGCTGTCCGGGTGCCGCTCCCCTATCCGACGGCAGATCCGGTCATGCTGACGCGAGCGGCACATCTGCTGCTCCCGCAGATTCAGGAGGGAACGCGGTATGCGCGGGCCGGGCTGCTGCTTACGGATCTGCACGCGGCTGAGGCGCACCAGGCCCTCGAGCTGTTCAGGCACATCCACGAGGATGCGAGTATCGCGCCGCTCGTGGACGCGGTGCAGAAGAAGGCCGGCCGAGAGGTGCTCGGGCTCGGCTATGGCGGTCTCCGGCCCGGCCCGGCCTGGCAGATGAAGCGTGGACTGCTGACGCCCAGGGCGACAACGCATTGGGACGAGCTCATGATCGTCCGGGCGTAGGGCCGACTACCGTCTGCAGCTACGACTGTGCTGAAGCTCTCAGGAGTCGAAGATGTCTCCGAGGAACTCGAAGGGACTCTTCTTTTTGCGGTAGCGGGGATCGCGTTGGCGATCGTCGGAGTAGCCGCCGCGTCGGTCACCGTGGTGGCCTTCTCGTCGGCGGTCGTCGTGATGACTGTCGCGACGTCGATCGTCGTACCGGGGTGCCTCGTAGTCGTCATAGCGGGGTTCTGCATACTGCGAGCCTGGCGCCGCGTCGCTTTCGGCCTGCATACGCTCGAGGATCTTGTCTAGCTCGCCCCGGTCGAGCCAGATGCCCCGGCACTGCGGGCAGTAGTCGACTTCGACTCCCTGTCGCTCGCTCATCAACAGGGTGGTTCCATCGCTGGGGCAGTTCATGATGTCAGCGTAAAGCAGCCGGGTCGCTCCCTGGCTGTGAAGTTGACTGCCGCAGCCTGGGAGTTCGTCGCGCGTTGCCGAGTCAGAGTCGGAACTCCAAGAGCCAGTCGACGGCGAGCTGCGCGACGGTGGCGACAATGACGAAGTGGAGGAGGATCGCGACCCATGCCCAGGACGCGAATCCTTTGAGCGCGCGCATGGCGGAGTCGCCCGGGAGGAGGAGGCCGTCGGCGCCGGCTTTCGCGACGGTGACCCACCAGAGCGGGATCATGGCCGTCCAGACGACCATGCACCAGGGGCAGAGGGTGCCGAGAGAGTAGAAGCTCTGGTACTGCAGCCAGGTGATGAAGACGATGCCTCCGAGGAGGCCGAGGCAGTAGAGCCGCCAGAACCATTGGGCGAAGTGTGCTCCGGCGAGGATCGCGGCCCCGACGAGGATCGGCGCGGTGAAGGCGGTGACGCCGATGATGGTGTTGGAGAACCCGAAGAGGGAACCCTGCCAGGAGTCCATGTTCGGCCCGCAGGTGACGAGCTTCGAGATGTTGCAGTTGGGCGCGTGGGTGGGTTCCTGCAGGGTCTTGATGTACTCGGTGAGCAGTTCGAAGGAGGCGAACCAGCCGACGATGCCGGCCACGATCGAGAACCAGGCGAAGCCGATGCGTCGTCGGCGTAGCGGTGTCTCAGCGCTCGTGGTCATGGTTCGAATCTACACCAGGGGAGGCTGAACGGATGACGGCTGCTCGATACGAATGCAGCGGCCGGGCAGAGGCGCTCTGCATGCGGGATCCTGGGCACGGGTCAGTCGGCCGTCACGTTGACGACGCCTTTCATCTCCGCGTGAATGGAACAGTCGTATTCGTAGCTGCCGGCCTGGTCGAAGACATGGGTGAAGCTGCCCTGTCGCATGAGATCGCTCACGAAGCTCGCATCCTGGGCGACGACATCGTGCTCGTTCTGTCCCTCGAACACCCAGCGCACCGCTTCGCCCTCGGCAACCTCGACCTCGGCTATGTCGTAGGCGTTGTCGTAGGCCCGTACCGTGACGGCGGGGGCGGCGTCCTCGGCAGAGGGGGTGACCTCGGGCTTCGTGGCGGCACAGGCGGCGAGTCCTCCGAGCAGGCCGACTGTTAGGACGGCTCCGAGGGCGTGCACGAGGATGCGGCGAGTGTCGGCGTCCATGGTGTCTCTCTTACTCTCGATTTCTGGGTTAGTGTGGGCGTGCGACGCGGGACTGCTCTCCCGGTGTCGACTCGGCGGCGCTCTACCGGGTTCCCCGCTCCTTCGGCGCGGAGGTGTGCTGGATGAGGTCGATGCGCTGCCGGCCGTACCCGCCCCGTGTGAAGACGCGCAGCGTGAGCCAGGCGAAGAGCGCAAGACCGGCGATCTGGCCGATCAGTCCGGCGGCGCTGCCGTCGCCTGTGGTCTGCGCGGTTTCCCCGGTGAGGCCCGACGCCATGATGCCGAAAGCGACGTAGTTGTTGACGACGTGGATCGCGATCGCTGCCTCGAGGCCGCCGGTGCGCCAGGTGAGCCAGGCGGATACTGCGCCAAGCAACCCGACGGCGAGGAGTCCCCAGATGTCGTAGATGTGGAGGGACGCGAAGCCGATCGAGGGGATCAGGATCGCGAACCAGGGGTTTCTGAGCCAGGCTCCCAGCACCTGCATGAAGAGTCCCCGGAAGACGATCTCTTCGGCAGTGGATTGCAGCGGCACCAGGAGCAGCACGAGCAGCATCGATAGCAGCGCGGCGCGTGCATCGAAGGCAGTCTCGTTCGCAGCCGCTGCAGGGTCGGTGGCGGGCTCGAGGAGCACGCCTGCGGCGATACCGACGAGGTTCATCACGGCGATCGCGAGCACGGAGATGACGAACAGTCGCCCGAGCAGCCCCCAGCGCATGCGGGCCGCGACTGACCAGATCAGGCCGATGGGCCGCATGCCGAGGACGAGCATCGCGAGCAGCACCGCCGGGAGCATGATGATGATCGACACCATGCTCACGAGTACCGAGACGGGCCGTTGGGTGTCGAGCGCCGCGGCAGTGCCGGCGGCGACCTGCGCCGGATAGTCGGGATCCGTGAGCAGGAGCACTGGGATGACGGCCACGGTGACTACCACGGTGAGGATGCCGAAGAAGGCCCCTGACAGCAGGAGCAGGGCGAGCGGTTTCCACCATCGGTAGGCGGAGGTGCCGCGCAGCAGGCTGTGGTAGTCGAGCGGTTCGGTCTCCATGATGCGCAGCTGCGGCGGCGTGCCCCGTGCCCAGCCCCAGGACGGCGACACTGCAGACGGCGCGTGGGGCTCGGACTCGGGGCTGGACATGCGGGGAACTGCGGTTGCGGCTCAGGCGGGGGCGTTCGTCGGCTGCTGCGCGCGGTAGCGGCGGGCGCGGACGAAGGAGGCGATGCCGACGGCGAGGAATACGAGGAGCACGACGAAGGTGACGGTGCTCGCGATCACGGCGTTCGGTCGCTCGGCGGTGCCGGCGAAGAGTTCCCCGATCTTCATCACGTTCATCGCGGTGCCGGCGATGCCGAGGAGGGCGATCGCGAGGGCGGCGTGGATCGCGTGGCGGCGGGCTTTCGGCGCGCGTGAGATGACGGCTGCGACGAGGATGAGCACGCCGAGTGCGGAGGGGATGAGTGCGGTCATGCTGCTCGCGTCGGACGCGAAGTAGGCGACGACGCCGGTGGCGGTGAGGATGCCGCCGACGGCGAAGGTGAGTCCGGTCATGGTCAGTATTCCTTTCGCAGACGCCGCAGGGGTTCTGGGCCGCGCCGGGCGCCCGGGATGTCTCCTCCCCTCCCCCGGGTTCGGGGAACCTCGAGGGATGCGGGCCTTGGCCCGTACTCTACATGATGTAGATGTAAGCTCGTGGGTATGCTGGCTTCCCCGTGGAATCTGATTCTCACCGTCGTCTTCGCGTTCACCGGGGTGTACTGCCTCGTGCGCCTCATCGCGCACCGGCCCCCTCCCGGCGCGCGGCGCGGCCCGGTGCTCGAGTCGATGGCGATCCATCTCATGCACCTGGTGATGAGCGCCGGGATGATCGCGATGTGCTGGATGATGTCGATTCCGGCGGCGTCGAACTGGGCGCAGATCGTGGTCTTCACCGTACTTGCGCTCGCCCTAGTGCCGGGGCTCTGGAAGGCGCCGTTGCCGGCCCGCCGCGTCGATCTCGCCGGGCATATCTGGCTCGCTGGCGCGATGGTGTGGATGATCGCGGCGATGCCGCTGCTCATGGCGGACATGGGCGGCGGGGAGCACGGTGGCGGCCACGGAGAGGCCGCTGATGAGGCGATGATGTTGGCGATGACCACCCCGGTGTGGGTGGACGTCGTCAACGTGGTGTTTGTGGCTGGAAGCGCAGCGATCGCACTGTGGTGGGCCTTCCGCGCGGCGACGGTTCGCGGGGATCGGTTGCACGCGCTCTGCCACTGCCTGATGGCGGCGGGGATGACGGCGATGCTGCTGCTCATGAACGGGTAGTCGGCCTGCTATGGCGCGACTTGGAAGAGAGTGGGCCAGAGCAGCAGCGCGAGCGGGTAGCCGACGAAGCTGACGATGTTGAGCAGCCAGTGCGCGACGATGAGCGGCAACGACCTCCCCCAGCGGTGGTAGACCCAGCCGAAGAGGAGCCCCATGACCACGTTGCCGATGAATGCGCCGATGCCCTGGTAGAGGTGGTAGCTGCCGCGCAGCAGTGCGCTTGAGACGATGGTGGAGATCGGGCCGACCCCGAGGCGTCGCATACGGTCGAAGAAGTAGGCGACGACGATGAGTTCCTCGCCGAGAGCTGCACGCAGGGCGGAGAGGATCAGCACGGGCACCGTCCACCAGTAGGCGTCGAGGGCGGTCGGTACGACGTTCGCGTTGATCCCGATGATGCGCGAGAAGAGGTAGAACGCGAGCCCCGGGATCCCGATCGCAGCCGCGAGCACGACACCCCAGCCGGTGTCTGCCAGCCACCACCGGCCGCCCCTGCCGGGGAGCCGTCCGAGGCCGAGGTTTCCCAGGTGCGGGGCCGCTGTGCGCCAGAGCAGATACGCCACGAGCGCGACGGGTGCGAGTTCCCCCACGAAGCCGAGCAGCTGGTAGGCGAGGTCGAAGAGGGGCTGCTCGGCCAGCGGCCGGTTGATGGTGGCGGTCTGGGAGGCGAGCGCGGTCTCCTGGCTGAGGCGGCGCAGGATCGTGATGATCGACTGCACGCCCGCGTAGCCGAAAGACAGTGCGAGCACGATCGCGAGCTCCCAGCGCAGTCGACGCTTCGAGATCGGGGCAACGTCGAAGCGCGCGTATTGGGGTGGTCGCACCTTTGAGAGCCCGTCTATATCCGGCGGCGGTAGTTCTGCAGCCGAAGGCTGTTGAAGACGACGAGCACCGAGGAGAGTGCCATGGCGCCGGCGGCGATGAGGGGATTCAGTAAGCCGGCAGCGGCGATCGGGATCGCGGCGAGGTTGTAGCCGAACGCCCAGCCGAGGTTCACGCGGATGGTGCGAAGGGTGCGACGGGAGAGCTCGATCGCCTCGGGGATCACGGCGAGGTCTTCCCGAACGAGGATGACGTCGGCCGATTTGAGGGCGATGTCGGTGCCGGAGACGACGGCGAGGCCGAGGTCGGCGGCGGCGAGGGCGACGGCGTCGTTGATGCCGTCGCCGACCATCGCGACCCGCTCTCCCGCCGCTTGCAGCTCGCGAATCGCATCGCCTTTCTCGGCGGGCAGCACTTCTGCGGAGACGCGGTCGATGCCGAGGGTGTCGGCGATCTCCTCTGCGGCCGTTCGGGAGTCGCCGGTGAGCAGCACGGTGGTGAGGCCCTGTTGCTGCAGCGCTTGGATTGCAGCACGGGCGTTCGGCTTGATGGTGTCGGCGAGTCCGAAGCGCCCGATCAGGCGTCCTGCCTGGGAGACGAACACGGTCGATTCCGTGGCGTCGGCCTCGGTGAGGTAGACGCGGGCGGCACCGGTCGAGACGCCCTGCTCGTCCAGGTAGGCGAGGCTGCCGATGTGGACGGTGTCGCCGGCGACGGTGCCGGAGGCGCCCCGGCCGGGCACGGCGATGAAGTCTCTGACGGGGTCGAGGTCGGCGATCTGCTGCTTCGCGGCCGCGACGATGGCACGGGCGATGAGGTGCTCCGATCCCTGCTCCACGGAGGCGGCGACGCGTAGCAGCTCGTGCTCGGCGACGCCGGGAACGGTGGCGATGCTGCGCACGGTCATCTCGCCGGTGGTGAGGGTACCGGTCTTGTCGAGCACCACGGTGGTGATCGTGCCGCTCGCCTCGAGCGCGTCCTGCCCCTTCACGAGGATGCCGAGGCTGGCGCCCCGGCCGATGCCGACCATGAGCGCGGTCGGAGTGGCGAGCCCGAGGGCGCATGGGCAGGCAATGATGAGGGTGGAGATCCCGATCCCGAAGGCCTCTTCAAAGGAGCGGCCGGCGAGCATCCACCCAGTGGTGACGAGGATGGCGAGAACGATCACTCCGGGTACGAAGTAGCGGGTGACGCGGTCGACGAGGGTCTGCACGCGGGCTTTGCGGGCCTGGGCTTGTTCGGCGAGGGCGGTCATCTGCGCGAGCTGGGTGTGTGCGCCGACCGAGCTCGTGCGCACTTCGAGGCGGCCGTTGGTGCTGATCGTGCCGCCGATCACCGCATCGCCGCTCGAGGCAGTGACGGGGAGCGGTTCGCCGGTGAGCATGCTGGCGTCGATGTCGGCGCTACCGACGATGATGGTGCCGTCGGCGGGGAGAGTTTCGCCGGGGAGCACGACGAACACGTCGTCGACGCGGAGTTCCGTGGCGGGCCTGATCTCCTCGGTGCCGTCGCGCTGGATGCGGACGTGCGTGGCGGCAAGCTCGCTGAGAGCGCCGAGCACGTCGCCGGCTTTGCGGCGTGAGCGGGTTTCGAAGTAGCGGCCGGCGAGCTGAAAGGTGGTCATGCCGGCGGCGACGTCCAGATAGATGGCGTTTGCCCCCTCGGGAGTGGCGCCGATGCCAAGCCAGTATCCGGCCCCGCTCCCCTCGATACCGAGTAGCAGCGTCACAACCGACCAGCCGAAGGACGCGGCGATGCCGAGGGAGACGAGGGTATCCATGCTGACGTCGCCGTGGCGGAGGTTTCTGAGGGTGGCCTTGTGGAACGGCCAGGCCGCCCAGGTGACGATCGGCACGGCGAGGGCGACGCAGAGCCATTCCCAGCCGGGGAAGCGCCACTCGGGGACGAGGGCGAGCACGATCGTGAGATCCATGAGCGGCACGGTGAGCACGGCGGCGAGGATGAGCCGTCTGCGCAGCGAGGTGATGCGCACTTCGGTAGCGCGCTTTGACCAGGCGTCGTCGGCGTCGTCGTGGATGCGCGCCCCGTAGCCGGCTTTCTCGACGCGCTCGAGTGCTTCGCTCGCGCGAGCGGCGCCGAGGCCAGAGACGATGGCGCGCTCGGTCGCGTAGTTCACGCTCGCGGTGACACCCTCGATCTTGTTCAGGGCGCGCTCGACGCGTCCCGCGCAGGCGGCGCAGGTCATGCCTGAGACGTCGAGCTGCAACGGCTCGACGACGTCGGGGGCGAGGGTCACGACTGGGGCTCCTCTTCGCTCCGGGGCGCGGGTCGTCCAGGGCCTGCGGCTTGCCGTCGATTGGCGAGAGTTTCGAGCATCTTGTTGTAGTCGTCGAACTCCTCATCGCGGCCGGAGTCCAGGTGTCGATCCTTGCGGCGGGCCTCTTTCGCGTCCTGCCGCGACCATTGGATGCCGAGCGCGATGATGACGAGCAGCAGCGGCAGCTCGCCGCCAGCCCAGGCGACGCCGCCGCCGAGGTATTGGGAGGCTTGGAGGTTTGTCCAGGGCAGCCCGAAGTAGAGGTAGAAGTTCTCCGCGATCCACTCGCCATCAGCCATCATCAGGATCACGCCGAAGAACGCGTGGAACGGCATCGCGGCGAGCACGAAGCCGAGCTTGCCGATGTGCGGGAGGGGGCGCGGCGGTCGGTCGACCCCGATTACGAGCCCGTAGAAGAGGTACCCGGCGATGATGAAGTGGACGTTCATGAGCTGGTGCGCCCAGTGGAACCGCATGCCCTCTTCGAAGATCCCGGTGAAGTACAGCCCGTAGTAGGAGCCGACGAAGAGCACGAACACGAACAGCGGGTTGTAGACGAGGCGGAGCGCCTTCCAGTGCAGCATCCAGGTGATCCAGAGGTGCAGGCCTGCTGGTCTGGTGGGGTCTGCGCGGGTCGCCCGCAGCAGCAGGGTGATGATGCCGCCCATCACCAGGAGGATCGGGGCGAGCATGTTCAGGCTCATGTGCACGATCATGTGCGTGCCGAAGTCGGGGGCGGAGTACTTGCCGAAGCCCGAGCTCGTGGCGAAGACGATGACGCACCACCCGCCGATCCAGGAGACCGTGCGGCCGATCGGCCACCGGTCGCCGCGCGTGCGTAGCACGCGCACCGCCCAGAGGTAGGCGGCGATGGCGGCGATCGCGAGCACGATGAAGAGGAGATTGGGCCGCCAGTGCGTCAACCACACGAGCATCGAGGGTGCCTCGTCGACGTCGAAGCCGAGGAACACCTGGGAGATGCTGGTGGGCTGGAAGTAGTGGGGTGGCGGGATCCTCGTCATCGCCGCGGTGATCCCGATCCATCCGGTGATCGCTAGGGTCGCGATGGCGGGCGGCAGGGCAGCGGGCTGTGCCGGGTTTGCGCGCTGGGCCGCGCGCCAGCCGAGCAGGGCGACGGTGAGGAGTGCCAGGCATGCCCAGCGTGCGAGGATCTGCCAGCCCGTCTCGGACTCGAGGAGGCTCGATCCGGCAAGCTTGAACCAGGTCAGAACGAGGTCGGTGGCGATGATGAGCGCAATGCCCGCGAGCACGAAGCTGGTGAGGCGGGTGACGATGACCGGGTCGAGGGTGCGGCCGCTCGCGGCGCGGATGGCGGCGATGAGGATGACGCCGAAGACTGCTCCGGTGGCGAGGGTTTGATAGGTGCCGGCGTCGCTGCCGAGGTCGTGATTCGGGCCGACGAGGATCTGCCCGACGACCACGGGGGCGAGGATGCCGAAGCAGGTCACCCAGAGCGGGATGAGGAGTCCTGTCCACCGGGTGACGAACTGGCAGACGAGTGAGGTGATGACGGCGGCGACCAGCGACACCGTCCAGGCTCGCGGGAAGGCGCTCGTCTCGTAGAGGAAGGCGAATGCGCCCGGCTCCGTGAGACGCGCGAGGGGCATGCCGCTGCTGTCGAGCGATTCGAAGACCACCATGCCTGCCGACACCATCGCCCAGGCGACCGAGGCGATACGCAGCAGGGCGAGTTCGAGGCATGGCTCGATCCGTTTGGCCTGTTTGCCGCGAGCGTCACGGAAGAACAGGAGGTACAGCAGGGCGCCGAGGGTGAGCATGGCGGCGAGATCGCCGAGTCCCTGCCCGAGCGCGGTCGGCACGGCGACGTCGAAGCCAGGGAAGGTGAGGTAGATCTGTTCATAGGCGGCCGGCCCGATGCGGAGCGTGGCGACGATCGGGGGGACGATGATCGCAAGGAGACCGAATGCCGCGATCGCCAGAGCGACGGCGGTGCGACGTGGCGAGCGCTCCCGTGAGGCCTGAGCGGGCGTGGTCGTGGCCGCGCTGCTGCTCATCGTGCCCGCTCGCGGATGGCGGTGAGTTCGAAGCCGGCCTCGCTGACGGCCTGCGTGAGGGCGTTGGTGCTGAGGGGGTGGGCGACGTCGAGGATCACCCGGCCGGAGGTCACGTCGACGTCGACGTTCTCGACGCCGCTGAGCGCGCTGAGCACCGTGGTCAACGTCTGAGCGCAGTGGCTGCAGGTCATGCCGTTGACGGTGAGCTCCTGCTTGCTGGTCACGTCCATCGCCGTCGTCCTCTCCTCGGGATACTCGCTTAAGACTACAAGATGTAGACGTACGCGAGCTTGGCGCGGGCAGCCGGCGCGACGAGGTCAGCGCAACTGTGCGGCGGCGTGCAGGCCCTGCGGGATGCGGCGTCGCTGCGGGGTAGGCCAGCGTTTCCGGGTGAGGCGCTCGGCTCGGAGGGTCATGCCGACATCGTGCGTCGCGGCTGCGAGGACGATGAGTGCATTCGCGAGGTGTGCGGCCCCGACTTGACGGGCGGCGGCATCGTCGGCAGCGAGCTCAATCTGCAGGCGGGTGGCGCGTTCGAGCGCTCGGCTGGCTCGGGTACCCGGCAGGACGAGCGTGTTGAGCTGGGCAATGCGGATGGCGAGTCCGTGCTGGTGGCGCAGATGGGCGAACTCGTGGGCGAGCACGGCTTGCAACTGCGGCGGGGTGAGGAGCTGCTCCATGGCTGAGGAGACGAAGATCTCGGGACGTCTGCCGGGGACAGCATAGGCTTCGGGCGTCTCCGAGTGGAAGCGGACGAGGGTGAATCCGATGTGCTCGTCTCTCGCATAGGCGACAGCGTGGGAGTGGGAGGCCGGGCGCAGGGACTGCAGCGAGCCGGCGAAGGTGAAGGCGAAGACGAGGAAGACGCCGGAGATCCCGGCGGCGACCCAGATCACCGCTGATACGGTCACGCTGGTGGTGTGCGGGATGGTGTGCCGCAGCGACTCGACCGCGACGATGCCGAGGGCGATGCCGGCGAGGGCGGTCGCGATGCCCACGCCGAACGACCCGAACCAGACCGTCAGCGCGGCTCTCGGGTGGAAGAGGTGCCAGCGTCCTGCGGTGAGCACGCGCGGGCAGAGCACGGCGAGCGCGAGGGCCGTGCCCAGGAGAACTAGGGCAAGGAGCAGCACGGTCGGTTATCCTTCGGGCTTCGCCTCGCCGAAGGCGTCCATGAGCGCGGCGACGTCGTCTTCGGCGAGATTCCCGGCGAAGGCGAGCAGGGCGGCCCGCCGGTCGGCGGCCTGCTCGAGCGCGGAGGTCATCGTCTCGCTCGCCTCCTTCTCACTTGATCGCAGCGGTCGGAAGCTGATCTTCCGGGGCGAGTCGCCGATCCGTTCGACGCGGCCTTTCCCTTCCAAGCGGGTAAGTGCCGTCATGAGCGTCGTGTAGGCCGGCACGGGTTCGCTGAACATGGTCTGCAGTTCGCGCGCGCTCACGGCGCGCTCCTGTTCGTGGAGTCGTTGCATGACCTCGTCTTCGAGACCGCCCCATTCGCGTTTGCGCACCCCGGCCATGTCGTACCCTCCTCGTCGATGATTTTTACTCTACATCTCGTCGAGTTATTGCATTGTTCTCACAGCATGCAACAGTAGCCTCTGCGCATGGAGAACTGGTGGGCGAACGCGCTCTGGTCGCTCACCCCGTCGGTGATCATCGGCGCCTTCTTCTGGTTCGTGATCCGCGCGATCTCTCGGGCCGATCGCACGGAGCGCCGGGTCTATAAGCAGATCGAGGCCGAGGAGCGCGCGAAAGCTGGTCTCCCGCCGAAACAGCAGCCTCCCGCGCAGTCGCCGGCGGCTGCCGAGCCCGCGCCTGTCGAAGAGACGCCGGAGTGAGCACGCTGGCCGGTCAGTCAGCGGTGATGCCCTCATGATGCCCTCATGATGCATGGGGCACAAGCGGACGGCGTCCCCGGTGAGAGCTAGCATCTTCTCGGCTGCTGCGAGGATCGCAACGACGGCGTCGGGATGCGCGAGCGAGTACATCGAGGCCCGCCCCTCGGCTCGCGAGACGACCATGCCGGTGTCTTTCAAGCAGGCGAGATGCTTGGAGACGGTGCTCTGGGAGAGACCGAGGTGCTTCACCAGGTCGACCACGCGGTGCTCCCCGAGTTGCAGATGCTGCAGGATCACCAGTCGGGAAGGATCGCCGAGGCTATGGAAGAGGGCTGCCGCAGAGGTCAGCGCCTCGGCTTCGGCAATCGTCGGCAGCTCATGAGAACGTTCGGCTTGCATCGTCATATCACGATGTTATCTCCGAATCGGCAATCACTCTAGGTCGGAGGCAGCCGCGACTTATTGGCGAAAGATAACATCGCCAAACGACGATGTTATCTATATAGTGAAGTGTATTGACCAGTACCGAATGAGAACGGAGATCTCGAATGGGCGCAGGACATGATCACGGCCCGGGCGTGGCCGAGGCGGGACAGCCCGGCGACTATCGCCGTAAGCTCTGGATCGCCTTCGGCATCACCGCAACGATCGTCGTCGCGCAGGCCGTGGGTTCCGTCGTCACCGGAAGCCTCGCACTGCTCACTGACACCGCGCATGCCATCACCGACGCCTCGGGGCTGCTGGTCGCGCTGATCGCGGCGACACTGATGCTGCGGCCGGCGACGTCGACGCGCACCTGGGGGTTCCGCCGGATCGAGGTGATCGCCGCGCTCGGGCAGGCGACGCTACTGCTCGTGGTCGGCTTTTACACCGCCATCGAGGGCATCCGGCGCCTATTCGAACCGCCGGAGGTGCCTGCGACCGAGCTGCTGGTCTTCGGTATCGTCGGCCTCGCCGCGAACATCACCGCCATCCTCATTCTCTCCTCGAGCCGAGGCGCAAACTTCAATATGCGCGCCGCATTCCTCGAGGTGCTCAACGACGCGCTCGGCTCCCTGGGCGTGATCGTCGCCGCCATCGTGATCGCCACCACGGGCTTCCAGCGCGCCGACGCCCTCGCCGGCCTCTTCATCGCCGCGCTCATCGTGCCCCGCGCCTTCAAGCTGATGCGCGAGACGACGAGCGTGCTCATGGAGTTCACCCCCAAGGGCCTCAATCTCGACGAGGTGCGTGCGCACATCCTCGAGCTCGAGCACGTCAAGGATGTGCACGACCTGCACGCTTCGACGGTCGCGACCGGTCTGCCGACGATCACCGCGCATGTCGTCGTCGAGGATGAATGCTTCACCGACGGGCATGCTGCCGAAGTGCTCCATGCGGTGAAGGAGTGCGTAGCGGAGCACTTCGAGGTGTCGGTCAACCACTCGACCTTCCAGATCGAGACGGCGCACATCAGCGACGACGAGCCGGTGGGCGTCAAGCACCCATGAGCGAGTGGCGCGGGATCGGCGGCGGAGCATGACGAGCGCCCCCACGACTCCGCTGCGCCGCCGCATCGAACGAAACTGGCGGCGGCTGAACGGCCCCGCCCGGGTCGCGGGGGTCGACCTCGCTCGCGGGCTCGCGGTGCTGGGCATGTTGGCGGCGCATCTGCTCTGGCTCGGCTCGCTGTCGTGGACGGAGCCGTCGACATGGGGGGCGATCGTGAACGGTCGCTCCTCGATCCTCTTCGCCACGCTCGCTGGCGTCTCGCTCGGCCTCTCCACGGGCGGCCCGAGGCCTCCGAGCGGTGCCGGGCTCGGCCGGGCGAGGCTGCGGGTGGTGATCCGGGCGCTGTTGATCTGGCTTATCGGCGTGCTGCTCATCAGCCTCGACGTACCGGCGGCGATCATCTTGCCGACTTATGCGGTCATCTTCGTCCTGGCGCTCCCCCTGCTCGCGCAGCGCGCCTCACGGCTGTTCCTCGCAGCCGCGATCGTCGTGCTCGTGGCTTCGCCCGTGGTGGTGTGGGCGAATGCCTCGCCGTGGTGGGAGAGCTACGAAGGCTGGCTCACCGGGCTCTACATCGGATGGAACTATCCGTTTCCGCTGTGGGTCGCGTTCACCCTCGCGGGCCTCGGTCTGGCGCGCGCGGGGATGTGGTCGCGGCGGGTGCAGTGGGCGGCACTCGGCCTTGGCATGTTGCTGGCGGTAGCCGGATACAGTCTCTCCCCCGGCGCGGAGTCGTCGGAGGAGTCGGCTGATCGACCGTTCCTTGAGGCCTGGTGGACGGCGGATCCGCACTCGAGCGGCGTGCTCGAGGCGATCGGGAGCGGCGGCTTCGCGATCGCGGTGATCGGCGTGTGCCTGCTGCTGTGCTCTGCCGGACGGCTGCCGTGGCTCACCTTCCCGCTCCGGGCGGTAGGGTCGATGCCGTTGACGGCCTATGTGCTGCAGATCGTGGGCTGGGCCCTCGCCTCGACGATCCTGCTCGGCTCCGCGCATGAGCATGCGTTCCGCGATCTCGACCCGTTTCTCCCGATGACGCTCGCCACGATTGTGCTCTCCGTGGTGTGGAGTCTGCTGGTCGGGCAAGGGCCGCTGGAAGCTCTGATCGGTCGGCTCTCGTCGTTCGGCGGGCCGCCTGGCTCCTCCGGGGGCAATGCGCAGCGGCGCCAGCATATCCTTGAGCCGTGACTGTCGACCCCGCTCTCGCCGCATGATCGTCTGGTTCGGCATTGCCCAGATCGTCCTCGCCCTGCTCGCGGCGCTCGTCTGCATCCTTGAGTTCTCCCGCAAGCGAGGCCCCAACGACTACACCCTCGGCGCGACCCTGCTTGTCGGGGTGCTGCTCATCGCGCAGGTAGTCGTCGGCATCGTGCAGCCTGTCGCAGGCAATCCCGTCGTGGGGGATCCGCTCGAGTTCTGGATGTATCTCATCGTCGCGCTACTCATCCCGTTCGGTGCGGCGTTCTGGGCGCTCGTCGACCGTCGCCGCACGGCGAACCTCGTGCTGGTCGTCGTGAACTTCGCCGTCGCCGTCATGCTCTACCGCATGATGGTGATCTGGGGATGAGTGAGTTCGACGCTGACCGGCACGCCGCGCCGCGGTGACATCGCCCGCCGCCCGGCTGAGGTTTGAGAGAATGGCGGAATGGCAGCTTCGCACACGGATGAGACTCGGCGTCGGCTGCTCTCCGAGTCCTACCGTCGTCTCCGACCGGATGCGCATGTGGCGTTCGTCGATGAGAGCTACGTCGTCCCCGAGGTCGCACACGGTGCACGCACGTTCTACATCGCGACCGCGTATGTGTCGCCGGTTCGACTCCATCAGCCGGTGCGTGACGATCTCGGGTCGATCGTCGGCGGAAGCTACTGGCATACGAGCGAGGCACACGCGGCGGGCGATGCGGAGACGATCCACGAGCTCTGCCGCTACCTCGCCGCAGCCGAGGAGGACGAAGCGTTCCTGTTGGCGGTGCAGTCGCCGATCGAAGATGCTCCTGGCGGCGATGAACTCGCTCGCGAGGCATGCTTGACGGCACTGCTGGGGAACCTGCACGAGGGGCAGCTGACGCCTCGGCCGTCGCTCGTCGTGGCCGAGGAGCGACGCCACCAAGGACAGCGGGCCCGTGATCTGCGGACGATCAAGACGATGCGACAGGCGCAGGTGATCGGCCAGATGCAGGTGACCTTCACCTCACCGTCAGTGGAGCCGCTGCTGTGGGTGCCCGACATCGTGGCGTTCGCGCAGAGCCACCTTGAGCGTGGGAGCGACGCGGGCTATGCCGTGCCGCTGGCGCCGCTGCTGCGGGTCGTGCCCGTGGAAAAAAGCAACCCCCGGTAGCCGAAGCAAGAGACCGGGGGCCGCCGGAGCTATCGAGCGCTGGGCTGGAATGCTCCGGTTTGCACTCACTAGTGTAGCCGCATCGTCCAGTGTAGGCAAGACCCGGCAAGACGACAGATCAGCGACGCGGAGGGCGTTTCTTCCGCCTGCCGCGCTGCTGCCATCGGCGCTTGAGCCGTGAGCCGAGCCGACGCGAGCGGTAGACGAAGTCGTCGAGCTCCTCGCGAACGGTCGGATCCTCGCGGCTGTCGCGCGGGGGTGCGCCGGCGACACCGATGACGGCGATCAGGGCGGACATGATGAGCAGCTGCGTGATCCAGAGGGCGATCTCCACGCCTGCTCCTTTCGATGGCCCGGGTCGGGAAGACGCTCCGGCGCATGCGGCCGGTGGCGACCGCTACTGCTCGAGGAAGGCGTCTTCCTCTTCGGCGTCGGTCGTGCCGCGCCGGGCCTTGCGCGCTGCGGCTCGTCGCTGCTGCCGCAGCACGGCTTCGCTGCCCGCATTCAGACCGCGATGCTCCTGCCGGGCGGCGTAGACGACGCCGAAGGCGGCGATGAGGATGAACACATACCATTGCAGCGCGTAAGAGAGGTGCGGGCCTTCATCGCGCTCCGGTGGCTCGGGGAGCACCCCGGTTTCGGCCTTGGGGGTTTCCCCGATGAGCATGCCGTACGCCCCGGTGTAGGCCTCATCGAAACCGCCGATCCGGGCGATCTCGGGCAAGTTGATACTGGCGACCGTGCTGCCCTGAGCGAGGCGCCCGGCGATCTGCGGTTCACTCGCCCGAAGTCGCACGTCGACCTCGACCGGCCCGGTTGGGGCTGCAGGAATGCTGTCGAGCCAGGCGTCGCCCGCATTCGCCTCGTTGCCATTGACCGGCACCCAGCCGCGGTCGACGATGAACATCAACCCCTGATCGGTGCGCAGAGCTTGGAGGAGATGTGAGCCGACCCCTTCGGGGCCGGGTCGGTTGCGGGCGAGGAAGGGGTTGCCGAGGTACTCGCCGCGCACGGTGGCGGTCTGCCATTTCAGTGTGTCTTCGTCGAAGCCAGCAGGGTCGGGCACAGCGTCATCGAGCGGGATAGCTGCGGCGTCGTAGTTCTGCTCAATGCGCGCGATCTCCGCTCGGGCATCGGCTCGCCGGTCGAACTGCCAGTCAGCGAGCCAGACGCAGACGATGCAGAAGATGACGAGGAGGACGTAGTACCCGAGCCAGCGGCGCGATCGCAGGAACGACCAGCCCGGTTGCGATTGGGGCGGCTCCTGGGGTCGCTCATGTCCTCCGTGGACTGGGCCCTGCCCGGAGGTGGCGGTGTGTGTCGTCATGCCGCTCAAGGGGTGCGCAGCATGCCGGAGTCGACACGGAGTGTGAGGGCGGCAAGCATCATGCCGGTCATCCTTTCCTGAGCCGCCCGCAGCTGGGCGGCCTCGCTGCTACGGCAGGGAGCTGAAGCCTTCGAGTGTGATCTTCCCGACCGCCGTGCCGCTCTCGATGAGGCGATGGGCTTCGGCGACGGTCGCGGCGTCGATCTCGCCGAGCGTGCTGGTCAGCGTGCTGCGGAGCTTCCCGGCGTCGACGAGCTCGCCGACCTGTCGGAGGATCTCGCCCTGCTCGGCCAGGTCGAGGGTCTGCAAGCGAGAGCGCATGAACACGTCTTCGGGGTGCAGTGAGATGCACTTCGACTGGAACGGCTGCACGTCGAGCTCGGGGTGATCGGTGTACCCGAAGCGCCCCTGCGGGGCGAGCAGTTCGAGGATGTCGCCCTGTCTCTCCTCGGATCCCGCGGTGGAGAGCACGAAGCCGGGCGCCCCGAGGCCGAGCTCGGCCACCTGTGGGGTGAGCGGCCGGCGGTGGTCGAGGACGTGGTGGGCGCCAAGGTTCGCACACCACGCCTTCGTGACTGGGCGGCTGGCGGTGGCGATCACGGTGACGTTGGTGAGGGCGCGCAGCAGCTGAATGGCCATCGACCCGACTCCCCCGCCCCCGCCGATGATGACGACTGCGGATGCGGCTCCCGGGACGGGCCGCGTCACCTCGAGCCGGTCAAAGAGCAGCTCCCACGCGGTGAGCGCTGTCAGCGGCAGCGCCGCCGCGTGCGTGTCGCTCAGCGAGGCCGGAGCGTGAGCAGCGAGGTGGGCATCGACGATCTGGTATTCGGCGTTGCTGCCCGGCCGGTCGATCGCTCCCGCGTAGAAGACGCGGTCGCCAACGGCGAAGTGTTCAAGCAGCGGTTCGTCCTCGACGGACGCGCCGAGTCCGACGATTGTGCCAACGGCGTCGTAGCCGAGAACGCGAGGCTGCCCGGCGCGGGGTTGCTCGGTGGCGCGAATCGCACAGTCCACCGGGTTCACGGAGACAGCGTGCACCTGCACCAGCAGATCGTGTTCCTCGGCTTCGGGTATCGGCAGCTCGACGTCGCGGAGAGCCCCGTCTTCGTCGAGGGGGCCTGGGTGGGTATATCCAACGGCCTTCATGTTTGTCCCCTTTCCTGCATGTAGATGAGTCGTGGGCTCCGGCACGAGTGCGGCGTCACCGGTTGCGGCCTCTGCGCGCGGCACGGCATGGGGCGTCGGCGTGCCAGAGGCGGGTCTTGAGCGGATGCGGTGTCTAGAGGTGACATCGTGCTAGATGAACGGGGTCGGATCGATGAAGTTGCCGCCGGAGAGCACTTCGTAGTGGACATGGCAGCCGAAGCTCATCCCGGTGTTGCCGACGTAGCCGATGACAGCTCCGGCGGGCACCCATTGGCCGGAGACCACCGGCGGTGTGCCGATCTGATGCGCGAAACGGGTCTGATAGCCGTTGTCCTGGTTGAGGTAGGTCATGTATCCGCCGAAGTTGTCGACCCAACCGGCGACGGCGACGGTGCCGGAGGAGGGCGCGACGATGGGGGTGCCGCAGCCGGCTGGGAGATCGAGCCCGGTGTGACTCGGTGGTTGCCGGAAGTAGGTGGAGATCCAGGAGATCGGCACCGGCTGGTACCAGCCGGCACCGCCGGGGGTACCGCCGCCACCCCCACCGCCGCCACCTCCGCCGCTCTGTTGCTTTCTGCGCTCCTCCTCTTCGGCGCGGAGGCGTTCCTCGTAACCGGCGACCGTGTCGGTGGTCGCGTCTTTCAGAGCGGCGAGCTGCGCCTCGAGCTCACGCTGCTGCGCTTCTTGCGCGAGGAACGTAGTGCGCTGTGCGTCGAGGTTCTCAGCGGCGGTCTGGGCCAGCTGTTCGGCATCGGCTCGCAACTGATCGCGCTCCGTGCTCGCGGCGTCGGCTTGCTCGCCCAGCGAGGAAGCCGTGTTGCGGGCGAGCTCAGCACTCGCGGCGATGGTGGTGTTGCGCCGGGTGGCTTGCTCCATCATCGCGAGGCGGTTCAGCAGGGCGTCGGTGGTCGCTGCGTCGGCCTCGAAGAACATGTCGGCACTGCGGTCGATACCGCCGGAGCGATACATCTGGCCGACGACGACCCCCGCTTGGTCTGCGGCGACGTTGGCTTCCTCACGGCTCTTGTCGGCCTTCGCTTGGAGCGTCTCAGCGCGGAGCGCGGCGTCGGCTGCTGCGGTCTCGGCGTCCTGCCAGCTCGCGTTCGCTTGTTCGGTCGCGACCCGGAGCAGCTCGAGCTCCGCCAGGCTCTGCTCGAGCAGTCCTTCGATCTCCGTGACTTTCGCGGCGGCGGCCGCCTCGTTCCGCTTCGCGGCCTGCACGTCGTCCCAGGTGGGCAGCTCGACCCCGTGGGCGGGCGTCGCCCCTCCCGAGAGGAAGAGGGCGAGGCCGACCAGGGCGGCCGCGAGAGCGCCGACGAGCCGGCGTCTCCGAACGCTTGAGGTGATATTCATCTGTCTGCTCCTCCTGTCTGCGGAGTGTGAACGGTCGGATCCTGGGTCTCTAGTCGCGAGGCCGTTTGATGAGTGCTCCGGCGATCAGGAAGACGCTGCCGGCGATGGGCTGGGCGAGGATCCAGAAGATGCCGCTGAAGTTGAACGGATAGACGGGGTTCCAGAGCACGGCGATCGCGACGAAGACTGGCACCCACCACCAGTGGCGGGCTTGCACCGCGAACCAGGCGACGATGAGCGCGAGGATAGCGATGATGAAGCGGAAGACGGTGAACCAGTCGGTGCCGATGAAGGCGACCGCGACGATGAGTAGGGCGAGTGCGATGAATCCCGGGAGCAGCGCGTTGCGCTGGTAGGACGGGGGCTGCTGTTTCTGACTCATGAGTCCGTCGTTTCTGCTCGGGTGGTTACGGGACTACTGGTCGGCAGTTCGGCCTCGGCGCTCTCGACCGAATCGTCGGTATCTCGAGCGCGGGAGGCTGCGTGGAGGCGCCAAGCACCGAGGGCATAGAGCACGACGCCGGCCCCGATCGCGACGTCGGCGAGGTTGCCGATGAACAGGTGACCGTAGGCGAGGAAATCGGTGACCGCACCGCTGCCGAATCCTGGCGGGGCGAAGATGCGATCGGCGAGGTTGCCGAGGGCACCGCCAAGGATCAGCCCGATCGAGGCGGCGTAGATGCGGTACTTCGTGCGGAGGGCGGCCCGGATAAGGAGCACGGAGGCGACGATGCCGAGCAGCGTGATGAAGGGGGTGAGCTGGGCACCGATCGAGAACGCGGCCCCGGTGTTGAAGGCGAGCTGCAGCCCGAAGAGGTCGCCGAGCACGGGGATGCGGTTCTCCGTGTCGAGGAAGTGCAAGGCGAGTTGTTTGCTGATCACGTCGACAGCGATCGTGAGGGCGGCGATGGCGCAGCTGTAGACGAACAGCAGTCGGCGGGAGGGACGGCGGCTTCGGGGCTGCGCCGACGGGCCGGTGCGCTCATCGGCGGGCGGGTCGTGCGGGAGTTCGTAGGTCATGATGCTTTCGGCGGGAGTTCGGCTGCTGCGCCGCCCTTTGCGGAGGCAGGCGCGGGCGGGAGGGAGGTCGTGCGGCTCCGTCGCTCGAGCAGGCCCAGTGCGAGGAGCCCGCCGAGCGCGGCGATGGGGATGATGAGGGTGAGGGTCGGGCCGACGAGCACGGCCGGGGTGAGCCCGGTGCGCAGTGGTACGGCGGTGACGGCGGCCGCCGGAGAATCGGCGGGTGCGCCGTCGATGATGGTGCCGTCGGGGGCGATGATCTGGCTGGTGCCCACGGTCGATACGTTCACGACGGCACGTCCGGTCTCGATGGCGCGCATACGCGCGAACTCGAGCTGCTGCAGGTTCTCGTCAGTGCCCCGGAAGTCGGCGTTGTTGGTCTGGAAGGCGTAGAACTGCGCACCGCCTCGCACCCCGTCCCAGATCACCGAGTCGTAGATGACATCGAAGCAGATTGCGAGCCCGACTTGGATGCCGTCGACGGAGACGAGCGGCGGGTTCGTACCCGGCGTGTACTCGCGCTGGATGAGGCCGACCAGGTCGGGGACGATGCGTTCGTAGAACCACCGGTCGGGCACATATTCGCCAAAGGGCACCGGGTTCACCTTGTCATGCATCTGCTCGGCGCTGCCGGCCTCCCAGAGCATCGACGTGTTGTAGGTGTCCTCGCCTCGCGCGGTGGCCGCATTCATGAGGAGCGGGGCCTCGGCGTTTGCGACGAGCTCGTCGAGGATGCGGGCGGTGGCCGGGGTGTTCAGTGGATCGGAATCGACCCCACCCTCGGGCCACACGAGCAGATCCATCGGTTCACCGAGGAGTGCGTCGCTCGCTTGCCGCTGGGCGGCGAGCACATCGCCGGGGCTGCGCGTGTCGAAGTAGCCGGCAGGCCCATCACCCTGCACCCAACCGACGCGGAGGCTGCCCGCTGCAGTCGTGGGGAACGCCGGCACGAGCAGCAGGGCGAGGATCACCGCTGCGGGCAGCAGCTCGGCGCGT
Organism: Tessaracoccus caeni; assembly: GCF_029211185.1. Taxonomy (GTDB): domain Bacteria; phylum Actinomycetota; class Actinomycetes; order Propionibacteriales; family Propionibacteriaceae; genus Arachnia; species Arachnia caeni. The sequence continues at coordinate 73,843 of NZ_JARGDO010000010.1, read as the reverse complement.
CTCCGGGGTGCGGGCCGGGCGGCCCAGTCGACGACGCACGCGCAGAGCCAGACGATGAGCAGGGTGAGGCCGGCGACGCCGACCCAGGAAGCGGCTTCGGCGAAGGGGCCACCAGCCTGGGACATGCCGATTCTGCCCCACGGGAACCCGCTGTAGGGCCAGGTTCCGAGGAGGAGCTCGCGTGCGGCCCACAGCACCGCGATGAGCACCGGGAGTAGGAATCGGCGGGTGGCGCGGCGTTCGAGGAGAGCGCCCCAGCGGTAGGCGAGGGCGATCGGGATCGCGCCGAGCGCGAAGAGCAGCGATTCGACCCCGGCGAGCGCGACCCACGGGATCGGGCCGAGGAACTGCACGACCCACATGAGGTGCGTGAAGTAGAACGCGGCGCCGTAGGCGAGACCCACGAGAAACGCTCCCCCGATGCTGCGGCCCATGAGCGTCCAGAGCCCGCCGGCGATGCTGAGGAAGGCGAGCGGCCACCAGCCGAGGCTCGGGAACGCGGCGTCGAGCAGCAGGCCCGAGACGGCGGCGATCGGGATCGCCGCGCCCCACGGCAGGCGACGCACCGTGGTGGTGGTGCGCTGCTCGCGCGCACCGCGCCCGAGTGCCGTGCGGGGCACGTCGGGGTCGTCGCGCAGCGGGAGCGTGTCCGTGGTCGTCACAGCGGCCTCCTTCCTGGTGCTCGAATCGCGGGTGTGGTCGGGGGCGGCTCAGCTGACGCCGGAGTAGGCGTGCAGGCCCTGGAAGTAGAGGTTGACGATGGTGAAGTTGAAGATCACCGTGGCGAAGCCGATGAGCGACAGCCACGCCGACTTCGTGCCGCGCCAGCCGCGGGTGGCGCGGGCGTGGATGTACCCGGCGTAGATCACCCAGATCACGAACGTCCACACCTCCTTGACGTCGAAGCCCCAATAGCGGCCCCAGGATTCGTTCGCCCAGATCGCTCCGGCGATGAGCGTGAACGTCCAGAAGATGAAGCCGAGAATCGCGAAGCGGTAGGCGAGCGTCTCGAGCACCTCGGCCTTCGGGAGCGTGCGCAGGTAGCCGCGATCCGGGGCAACCTCTTCGCCCCCGGTGGCCTTGATCCGCTCGCGGCGTGCCTGCAGCAGCTGCATCGTCGATAGGCCCGCCGCGATCGCGAGCAGCGCGGTGGCGAGCGAGGCGACGAAGACGTGGATGATGAGCCAGATGCTCTTGAGCGGATCCATCAGCGGGGTCACTTCGACGTAGAAGGAGATCGTCGATCCACCGAGGAAGAACACCACCATGCCGACGATGAAGACGCCGAGGAACCGGAGGTCGTACCAGCGCAAGGCGGCGAGGTAGACGGCGACGATCAGCAGGGTGCCGATGAGGGCGAACTCGTACATATTCGCCCACGGCACCCGTTCGGCCGCGATCCCGCGCGTGACCGTGGCGGCGAGATGGAGCGCGAAGCCGAGGGCGGTGAACGCGATACCGAGGCGCGCGAAGTAGCGCCGTGACCGTTCGGCACCGGGCACGCGGAGGCTCCCCTCCCCTCCCCCGTTCTGCGGGGAGGCTGCGGGGCCTCCGGCCGCGCCGACGAGCGCGGCCTCCCGCTGTTTGATGGGTGCGGCCGAGGCGCGCTGCGAGAGGTCGTAGGCGAAGGCGAGGAACGCAAGGACGTAGATCGTGATCGCTGACCAGACGGCGAGCACGGAGAACTCGTCGAGCGCGGCCTGCAGTTGCAGATCCATGGCTACTCCTTGCTCTCCGCGATCGCCGCGTCGAGGGCGTCGGTGATGTCGGTGACGGTCTGGGGTTGCAGCAGCTCACCGTTCAGGAAGAACGTCGGGGTGCCGCGCACGCCGAGCGACATGCCGGCGTTGTGGTCTTCTTCGACCCTCGCTTGGGTTGCAGGGTCGGCGACGGCCGCATCGAAGGCGTCCATGTCGAGTCCGAGCTCCTCGGCGTAGCCGCGGATCTTGTCGGCCTGCGAGTCTTGCTGCTCCGCCCATTCGGACTGCGACTCGAAGAGCTTCTGGTACATCTCCTCGAACTTGCCCTGCTGCGACGCGGCCTCGACCGCGATGGCGGCGTTCATGGAGTTCGTGTGGTTGGTGATGAAGTAGCGGGCGACATAGGTGATCTGCCCGTCGTACTGTTTGCGGATCTCCTCGATCACCGGGTAGACGGCGCCGCAGGCCTCGCATTCGAAGTCGAGGAACTCGACGAGCACGGGTGCACCCTCGCCGGCGTCGTCGAGGACGTGCGAGTTCTCCTGCACGAGCGGCACTTCGCTCTGCGTGGGGGTTCCGCCGCCCGTTCCGCCGCTGTTCGACGCCTCGCCGGGCGCCTGGACTTCGGGCCGGTTGAGCACCGAGATGAGGATCAGGATGAGCGCGATGAGCAGCACGGCGGGAATGGCGATGAGTGCCGCCTTCTGCGAGGTGCTCAGCTTCTTGTTCGGTTTCTGCACGGTGTGCGGGGGCCAGTTCATGGGGTTCCCTTCTTGAAAAGCGGTGACGGTAGTTGCTCGGCGATGGCCGAGAGGTGGCTGGTGCGGAACTGTTCGACGGCGCGCTCGAGGCCTGGATCCTCACCGCGGGCGAGGCCGGCGTACTCGATCTTGACCTTGCGGCCGCCGACGACTGGTCGGGTGAGGGTGGCTTTCACCCAGAGCCGACGGCGCGGCACGAGGAGGCCGGTGATGAGGCCGACCGTGGCGAGGATGGAGAAGACAAGCACCCAGGTGGCGCCGGTGTCGCGCTGGATCTGCAGCGAGACGAAGCGCTTGATCGACTCTTCGGCGCCCTCGGTGACGGTGAGATCCTCGAAGGTGATAGTTCCCATCCCGTTCGGGAGGTCGGCGGTGTCGCCGGGGGTGAGCTCGATCGAGTCGATACCGGTGTCGCCGCCGGTGATCTGGGTCATCGATTGGGTGTCGAGCTGGTACACCGAGCGCGGAGTGCCGTCGTCAATGCCGAGGTCTCCTGTGAACACGTTGAACGTCATCATCGGGTTGTAGAGGTCGGGGAACACCGAGTAGTAGGCGCCGGTGTCCAAGGTGCTCTGCGTCGGGTACAGGAAGCCGATGAGCCCGACCTGCTCAGGCAGACCGTCGGGGACTTTGATCACGCCGAGCGAGGTCATCGCGGAATCCTGCGGGAGGAAGGGCTGGGGTTCCTGGTAGACGACGTCTCCGGCGGCGTTGCGGATCGTGATCATCGGCGCGTAGCCGTTACCGAGGAGGTAGATGCGGTCGCCGTTCACCTCGATCGGTGCGTTCACCCGCACGGTCTCGGCACGGGTGTCGTCGTCCCCGGCCTCTCGGATGGAGAGGTGGGCAGCGAAGTTGCCTGCCTGCCCCGCACCGGGCTTCCCAGGGTCGACGTACTCGACGTCGAAGCTGTCGAGGCTCAGTGCGTAGGGGGTGAGTGAGCTTCGGTCGAAGTACCGTCCTGGCGAGAACGAGGAGTAGGCGCTCTCGCTGTTCACGAAGGTGGTGCCTTGGACGATGACGCGATCGCCGGTGTAGTTGAGGCCGGTGCTCAGCAGCACGGTCACGAGGATCCCGACGAGTGCCGAGTGGAAGACGAGGTTGCCGGTTTCGCGCAGGTAACCGCGTTCGGCGGATACCGACCAGGAAGTCGCGCTGTCGTAGCGGGCGGTGCGGTATCCGCGGCGTCGCAGCTCGCTCTCGGCGATCGCGATGGCCTGGGCGACGTCGGCTTCGGAGGTGCGATCATCGACGAGTTGCAGATCGTTGGAGGAATAGCCGACCATGCGCTGCAGCCGGGCCGGGGTCTTCGGCGCCGGCGCGCGGAGCGCTTTCGCATGATGCTTGATCCGCGGGATGATGCAGCCGATGAGGGAGACGAACAGCAGCAGGTAGATGGCCGAGAACCAGGCCGAGCTGTAGACGTCGAACAGCTGCAGTTTGTCGATGGTGGGGGCGAGCTCGGGGTTGTCGTCGAAGTACTTCACGACGCCGTTGGGGTCGGCTTGGCGCTGTGGGAAGAGCGAGCCGGGGATCGCGGCAATCGCCATGAGCAGGAGCAGGATGAGCGCGGTGCGCATGCTCGTGAGCTGCCGCCACCCCCATCGGAGCCAGCCCTGCCACCCGAGGCCGACGTCGCCGCTGCCGCGTTCGGTGGAGTCGACGTGATCGCTTGGGCGTGCGGGGAGGGTATCGTTCTCAGAGCGGGAGCTGGACATTCGCCATCACCCCCTGCAGGGAGGACATGAGGCGCGTCCAGAGCCCGCTTACCATGAGCAGGCCGAGCACGACGAGGACAACTCCGCCGGCGATGTTGATGGCGCGGATGTGACGCCGCAGGAACGACATCGAGCGGGTGGCCCAGCCGAGCCCGAGGGCGAGCAGCAGGAACGGGATACCGAGGCCGAGCGAGTAGGCGACGCCGAGCAGCCCCGCACGGACGGGGTCGCCGAGGTTCCACGACACGGAGATGATCGCGGCGAGGGTGGGCCCGATGCACGGTGTCCAGCCGATACCGAGGGCGAGACCGAGCAGTGGCGCCCCGGCGAGGCCCAGGCGTGAGCGGAAGCGGGGTCGGACAGTGCGCTGCATCTTGCGGAAGACCCCGACGAAGGCGAGCCCCATGACGATCACGACGACGCCGAGGATACGGGTGGCGATGTCGGCATAGGCGAGGAAGACCTGGCCGAAGACACCTCCGAGCACGGTGACAGTGACGAACACGATGGAGAATCCGGCGATGAACAGGAGAACACCCAGGAGCAGGCGGCGGCGCTGTGCGGTGGTGCCGCGGGCAGGTGCAAAGCTCGGCTCGACGGGGGCGACGGCGGAGCCAAGGTAGCCGAAGTAACCGGGTACGAGCGGAAGCACGCAGGGGGAGGCGAAGGAGACGAAGCCGGCGAGTGCGGCGATGAGCACACCCGCCCAGAGTGCGCCGTCGAAAACGAGATCGCTCGGGTTCATGGCGTCTCCGCGAGTGCGTCGGCGACGAGCGTGTCGAGGATGGAGGCGGACTCGAGTTGCCCGATGATGCGGGCCGCGACGCGCCCCTCGCGGTCGAGCACGAGCGTGGTGGGCGTGGCCTGGATCGGGGTGACGCCGGCGAAGGCCTGCTTGACGCGGCCGTCGTTCACATCGATGATGCTCGGGTAGGTGATGCCGTTCTCTTCGGCGAAGGCGACGGCGGTTGCGGGCTGGTCGTAGATGTTCACACCGAGGAACCCGACGCCCTCATCCTGGTAGTTCAGCCAGACCTCCTCGAGCATGGGGGCCTCGATGATGCAGGGGCCGCAGGCGGCGTACCAGAAGTTCACGACGTACACCTCTCCGGCGTAGTCGTCGCTGGAAACCGGGTCGCCGTATTCGGTGGTGCCGCTGAAGCTCACGGCGGCGCCACGCTCGTCGACCGGAATCTCGACGATGCGGCCATCAGAAGTGCCGCTTCGTTCACTGCCCTGCTGGTACTGTTCCGACATCGGCGCGGCGGCTGTGCAGCCGATCAGCCCAATGCTGATTGCGGCGGTCGCTACGAGTGCGGTCAGCAGCAGGTACGTCGGTTTGGACGTCCTCAAGTTCCTGGTTCTCCTCATTCCTCAACGCGTGGTCGCGGGCATGGCGGACGTGCCGGCCCGTTCCTGCCTCAGGGGGCAGCGTGAGGGGCGCTTAAATGCGCAGGAGGCTGAGGTCGTGCAGGCCGAAGCGATGCCTGCCGCGATGATTGAACGCTGCAGTTGCGGCGATCGGAGCGATCTGGGGGCGCTGGCGTTGGAACCGCATCTGCCTGCAGCGGAGCGCGAAGACGATCAGGATCGCCAAGGCAAAGCCGCAGAGTATCCCGAGCAGGCAGGTGACAACACCGATCAGGATGTCGTCGCTGGCGGTGGTCTCCCCCACGGTGTCGGCGAAGTGTCCCACTGCGGCGTCGAAGGAGGTGGCTGCGACCGTGTTCGAGGCGGCCGCCGGCGCGGAGAAGCCGACATCATCGGCGTGGGAGACGCCCCACAAGCCCACGACGGTGACGATTGCGGCGAGGAGCAGCGTCGCGGCTCTCATCGTGAATCGTCGCCGCGTGATGCGGGCACTGCGGGGAACTGAGGACACACCCCGATTATACCGAGCGGGTTCAAGGCGATCATGGGAGTGGACTGACGCGCACGGCATACTGCACCCTATTGAAGAGCGATGAGCAGGCTGAGCAGGCCCATCACGAAGGTGTAGGGAGCGAGCGTCATCTTCTCGTCTTTGCTCTTGGAGAGCAGGCTGAGGATCACACTGAACCCGAGGTGAGCGACGATGAGCCACATCACCCAGAAGCTGAACTCCCCGGGCAGCACAGCGATGGTGCCGCTGCGATCGAGGGCGATGAAAGCGATGAAGGCGTAGCGGAGCACAGCGGAGATCGCGCCGAGGCGGAGGTTGAGCGGGAGCGTGATGTGTTCCCCGCCCCACGCGTACTTGCCGAGCGGTGCACCGGCAGCCAGGGCGATCTGGAAGATGGCCAGCACGCCGAGCATCGCGGTGAGCGCGAAGATAAGGATCGTCGCCATCACTGCTCCTTTCCGAACTTCGCGGCGAGGTAGGCGTTGTAGGCGTCGAGTTCCGCGTCCTCTTGAGCTTCTCGACGTTTCGCTTGCCGCAGATCGCTCGTGCGCCACTTGGAAATGGTGACGATGAGCACGATGATCAGCGGCAGCTCGCCGTATGACCAGATCAGGCCGCCAGCGATGGCCTGGTCGAGAGCGCGGCTGATCCCCCACGCTTCGGGGTCGGTGGCGTACCAGCGGAACATGGGCTCGGTGCTGCGCAGCAGCACGAGCCCGAAGATCGCGTGGATCTGGATCTCGAGGAGCACGTCGACGATGCGTACCACGAACGATGGGGCGCGCGGCAACGGGTCGAGTGACCACAGCGGAGCGCCACCGATCATGCCGAAGGCGAGGAACAGGGTGAGCAGGATGAGATGCCCGGACGGGAGCTCGAGGAACCAGCTCAGGGTGTCGGTGAAGTACAGGGTGGGGAAGGCGACGACGGCGATGACGATCACGGTGGCCGGGTGCAGGAGCACCTGGGCGGTGCGCGAGCGGTAGGCGCTGAGCGCGGCGCGCATCACCGGCCGCCCGAGTCCCCGGCGCGGCGTCGCGCGCAGGAGCAGACGGCCGGGAGAGCCCATGAGCAGGAACGGGGGTGCGACGACCATGAGCGTGATCTGCTGGAAGAGCAGCACCGAGACGAGTTCCTCGGCGTAGGCGTTCGCGCGCAGTCCGGTGGCCGCGAACCAGAGGAGGCAGCCGACGGTGAACAGCAGCGTCGAACCGACGCCCCATCGTTTTCCCCGTACCCAGAGGGAGATCGCCCCGGTCAGGTAGATGGAGAGGCAGACGACGGCGAGCCAGGCGAGCGGCGACATGCTGCGCAAATCGAACTGGAAGAGGTCGCCGAGCTCGAGGCTGGCCATCGCGGGGTACACGGTCGGGGGTTGTCCTTACTGACGCTGGCGAGTGCTCGCCGGGGAGGGGGCTACTTCGAGTTCGCGGCGATGAACGGCAGCGGGTCGACGGGCTCATCTTCGACGCGCACCACCAGGTGCAGGTGGTTGCCGAAGGACATCCCGGTGGTTCCGACGAGTCCGGCTTGGTCGTCTCCCTGAACGGTTTGGCCAACCTGCCAGGAGTGGGAGTTCTCCTGCATATGGCAGTACCGGCTGATGACCTCTTGACCGGCAACCTGGTGCTGGACTTTCAGCGAGAAGCCGCAGCCGTCGGAGGCCCAGCCAGCCTCAGTGATCACGCCGTCACCGACGATGCGGATCGGAGTGCCGCCGGCAGCGGCCATGTCTTGTGCGTCGTGGAAGCCTGCGACTGGTGCGGAGCGGTATCCGAAGCCATCGGTGAGCGGCACCTCTTGGGCGAAGGGGTACTGCAATGTGGTGTCGGTGAGGCCGCTGACGGTCACTGCCCCACCGCTCAGCCCGATCTCGGGCGCGATCGCAGTCGGGGAGACCGAGAGCTCGTCGAGCAGCGTCGGAGTGTCGGTTGTGCCTCCCGTGACGAAGGCCTGCTGTCGGCTCGCGAAGACGGGGGTATCGGCGGTCGCGGCGCTGGTCGCAGGGAAGACGGTACCCGCCACGAGTACGGTGACGCTCGCGAGCGCCGTACTGCCAGCGACGAAGCTGCGCAGTTGTGAGCGTCGCCGTGCCGTGCCGGTCTCGGGTTCCGTTCCGCCCCCGGTCGGCGTCTCCTCGGCGGCAGGCCGCTCGCTGACGGGCTGCGCCGGGAGATCGGTGTATGGCACCGTGGACGGTGCTGCGGCTGCATGCTTGGATCGGCGGGGCCGAGCCGAGTCGTCGGTCGAGCGTTCGTCTGTATCAGTGGGTTCGATCCAGGTGCTCCGCCTCGGCCCCGCCGATTCCTCGGCGTGCCGACGCCGCCTCAAAAGACGACTCCGAGGACGAAGAACGAGACGACGGCGAAACAGATGCTCAGGAGCACGGTGCCGAAGACGAAGAGGAAGTGTTTAGCTTTGATCGGTGAATCTGTGGAGTTCAAACTGCTGGCTCCTGATCGGGGGCGCTCGTGCGCCCGAGTGATGTTCGAGAGTGCGCAATGCCGGAAGGCGTGCCGATGTCAGCGCTTTTGCAGGGGCCGGCGAAGCTCTCAGAGGGAACGTGGTGCCGGTTGGAGGCACACGGAGCTTCGCGGGCTATCCCCGTGCACGGGTTTCCCGGTGGAGATCAGGTTCGCGAGATCGAGTGAAGGAGCAGCAATGGCTGCGGGCGGGCGGGTGCGCGCGGCAGGGCGACCGCCCATTCGCGGATCCTGCCGAGCCGCAGCTGTAGCCACGGTCGCCGGGTGAAGAGCACGACCAGCATCAGAGTGGCGAGCATGGTGAGCATGCAGATCGCGATGAGATCGAGGTGCCAGCTCTGCACGCTGCCGTGGGCGGCGTGCTCGCCCCCCTCGACGAGCGTGGCGGTCGAGGCTGTTGAGGGGGTGGTCGCACTGGTGCTCGCCGAGGCCTCGGCGATTACCGGCACGCTGCTGAGTTCGGCGCTGTGCGCGCGCAGTCCGACGAGACCGAGGATGACGAAGGCGCCGACCCAGACGAGGGTCAGGATCGCACGCCGCGATAGCGGTCGTCGCGATGCAACGCGTGCACTCATCACTCCATCACCTCCATTGTCATGTAACAATTTAGCATCGGAACCTGAGGTCAGCCAGGGGATGCTACTGCGTGTGGGCGTACGTCGGCGCTTTTGCCAGTGTCGGCGCGGCTCCGCATGCCAGGGCTGATCCTGCCGCACCCACTGGTATGGGGCAGGGACGCCGTTGAGGATCACGAGCGCTACGCGAGTTTGAGAACGTGCACGACTCCGGGTTACCCGAGTGCACAGAACAGCACGAGGGGACAATCACGATGTAGAGGGCTAGGGCTATATTCCGGATAACGATGCGCCGGCCCCGCTGAGCTGGCACAAGGTTCTGCGGAATGAAGACTGAATCGTGACGGCTATTGGCAACGCCAGCAGACTCAATGGCAGCCGCGGAACCTTGACGCTCATCGCGACGGTCACCGGAGCGAGCGCCGGGACCGGGACGTCGTAAAAACCATCGCCGACTATCACCGTGGGATCAGCGGCGACGAGGGCGCTGATGGCATGGCCTTGTCTGCGGGGACCGCCCGGCGTGCATACTCAAGATGCCGGAGTCGGCCGCCAGAGCCTGTGCAGTGCAATCGTGGCCACCGGTGAGCATGATCGAGAGATCCCGTCTCCTGCAGCATTTGGATCGTCTCAGCCAATCCCGCGCACGCAACTCGTCGCGAACCTCGATGAGATTGGGGAGTTCCCAATCGGCTTCGATCACGACGATGATCATACCCTGCTCGGCAAGCTACTCGGTGGCGAGTCGGTCCTTACCGGGATCAACCCAGCGGACAATACTGATTCGGATCCTCTGGCAGGAGGCGGTGCCGGTGATTCCGCGCTACGGCTCATCCTACTAAGCATCTCGCCTGGTCGCCGCATCGGGCACGGTCACGACGGCGGGTGCATGCTGGATGATTCGAGTGCGTTGGCGAAGCCGATCACCTCGCGTTCGGCGCATTCGAAGCTCACGACTTCGACGACTTGGGGTTAGTTGCGGGTAAGTGCGCCTTTACCGTTGAGGGCCACGGTGCGGATCGTACCCAGCTCTTCGAACTCCTGACGGAGCTTGGGCACATTTCAGTGCTTGGAGGCGGAGCCGATCGCGCCCTTCACGGTGGCGGAGACGGTGTTCACAGGCGCCCACGGAGAAGCGGCGATGATGAGTACGGTCGGCACGAGCAGCTTGGCGCCTCGGTCGGTGAGCTTGGCACGTTCCCACTCGTGGGCGTGCATTCGGTCGATAAGGGTCCGATGTGCGTGAGCGAGTCTTCTCGGCCATAGGCGGTGGACTTGATGAACAGCACGCAGGACCTGTCGACAGCGATTGCCGTAGCCACATCCCCTCCCCCAGACCGGGATGGACTCCCTCGTGATAGCAGAGGCGTCGATACTGAATGTGCCGTCGAAAGCAGTACCGCCGATGGCGTCTCCTTCTCCAGCCTTGATGATGAAGATCCCGACGTTGCAGCGCTGATGCTCTTCGGGAACACGTTCCAAGCACTCGACGCTCTGGTCTGGGTAATGCGGTCAGTTCAGAATCGAGTGGATAGATCGCGTCAAGGCGCCGGGTAGCGCAAGCCCTCGGGCATTTGGTTACTCACCGAACCCCAATCCTCGGTCGCATCGCTGCGCAGCGCCCTCCGCACCGACCAGCACCGAGTACTCACCAATCTGCTTCGTCCTGGCACCGTACAGTATGGCGCAGCCGCGCGGATCGACCCGAACGGCAGCCTTCGGATCACCACCGAGTACGGAACCGAGGGCTTCGACCTCGTTGCGATCGTCGACGGCACCCGCTGCCGGAGCCGGGCAGCGACCTGCTTTGACACGAGATTCCATGAAGCGGGGTACTTCTACTATGGCGCGGCATTCCCGGCAGCCCCGTCGCGCTGCACTGAGCAACCGGAGAGACCTATGTAGTGCTCGTCCAAGTCCTACCGGTGCAGTGTGCGCACCTGACTAGTAGCTGTTGCCGTTCTGACGACGGCGGACACAATCAATAAGGAGATCCCACTTGTCTGCTCACATTCTCGTACCACCCGACAAATCACCGCTGCCCGGCCGCGTTGTCTCAAGCGTTGCGACGACCCTCACAATCCTGCTGATGTTACTTGGCAGCCTGTTCTTCCCGGCAGCCCCGGCGCAGGCCGCGACCCTGGGCGTCGGGTATGGCAATCAGGATCTCTGGCTCGGTTCCTTCTCGTCGCATGGCCGTCAGGCGTACTGCATGGATCTCGACGCGCTCGCCCCGTGGGGCAACACGCAACACCCGGAGCTGAAGACCACGCTCGACAGCCTCAGCGCGACCGAGCTCGCCCGCCTGAACTACGTACTCGGGCGGTGGGGTGAGAGCAACGATCCAAACATCACCTCCGCCGTCCAGCTATACGTCTGGGATATCGCCGACCGCGGCAACTACTCCGCACGCGGCGGAGACGGGCAGTTCGTCACCCGGGCACCCGGGAACATGCAGGCCACGATCCTGTCGCACCTCACCACGATGCGGAGCGAGTCGGCGGCGAACGCCGTCGCGAACCCGTCGGTGTCGATGTCGATCACGATGACCGACCAGTACCAGGGGCAGCTCAAAGTCCAGGCGAACCCCACGAGCGCAACCGGCACCGTTACGCTCACCAACGCCAACTTCACGAACGGCAGCACCTCCGCGACACTCGGTGTCGGGACACATGAGATCGTCGGTATCCCACCCGAGGGCGCACCGGACTATCAGATCACCGCGAGCCTCAAGGCTCCGTCGCTTGGGTACGGGGCTGGCGTGGACCTGTTCTACACTCCGGGCGAGCAACGCATCCTCGGCGCGGCCTCGTTCGAGCCGCTGTTCGCCTCTGCGCAGTCAGCGGTGATTCCGTTGGACTTCCGGCCGGTGATCGAGACGGTCGTGGATGCGAAGTTCGTGCAGGCAGGCGACGTATTCTCCGACAAGCTGAACGTCACGGTGACGAAGCACTCCTGGATCAAGGTGAACGGTATCCCGGTGCCGGTGCTCGCCGAAGGCACCCTCTACGGGCCGTTCGACGCGCAGCCGGTCGAAGCGAACGCACCGCCAGAGGGCGCGCCCGTGCTCGGGACCGAGTCGCTGACGCTCACGCACCCCGGGAACTACGTGTCGCCGGGCACGCTCACGGCCCCGGAGTCGGGGTTCTACACGTGGGTGTGGAGGATCGACAAGACCAAGCAGGGTGCGAACGCGAAGTACCTCACCGATTCCTTCACGGATCGGTTCGGGCGGGTGGCCGAGACCTCGGTCACGCCGTTCCAGCCGGAGGCGGTATCGAAGGCGAACGGCAAGCTCGTGAAGCCCGGCGACCGGGTGACGGATACGATCACGGTCTCCTCGACCAATGGCGCCTGGCTGAAGCACAACGGCGAGCCGATCCCGGTCGTCTTCGAGGGCACCGCCTACCAGGCACCCGGAACCCTCCCGCCGGTGCAGGGTGCGGAGGCGCCGGCGGGTGCGGTGCCGATCGGCACCGTCACGGTAACCGCGCCCGGGCCCGGTGAGTACGAGTCGCCCGAGGTGGAGTTGCCGGATGCGGGGTTCGTGGCCTGGGTGTGGCAGGTGAAGAAGGCGTCGCAGCCGGAGTGGGTGCGCCCGTACATCGCCGCCGATTGGCAGGACGAGTACGGCATCAACATCGAATCGCACTCCGTCAGGTGGCCGCTCACGATCACCTCGGAAGTCCGCGAATACAACGTCCACAAGAACGGGCGCGCGTTCGACCGGATCACCGTCTCTGGGTTCCCGGAGAATCACCCCGAGTTCACAGGTGACGGCTACTGGGGGCCCGACGAGCAGGAGATCGAGCACACCGTCTACGGCCCCTTCCAGACCGATGCGGAGCTCACCGACGATCTCGATCTGTCGGATGCCCCGGTGCTCACGCGGATCACGACGCCCGCGAAGAACGGGGTCTACGACATCGGCTACACCAATGAGGACCGCATCCAGCCGACCGAGGCCGGCTACTACGTCATCGTCACGCGGTTCGCGGGCGACGACCGCGTGCAGCCCTTCACGAGCTCGCCGACGGATATCTGGGAGCGGTTCTACGTTCCCGATGACGAGCAGCCGGTGTCGGTCATCACGCAGGCCACCCCCGTCGCGGGGGTCGGTGAGGAGTTCGACGATACCGCACTCGTGCAGGGGACGAAGATCCCCGACGGCGCGTACCTCGTGTTCCGCGCCTACGGCCCCCACGACCCCGACGCCGAGCCGGTCTGCGAGGTGCCGTTCTTCACCTCCGAGAAGATCGCCGTCACCCAGGCTGGCATCTACCGCTCCGGGAAGACGAGCGTCGACCGTGCCGGGCACGTCTACTGGGTCGAAACCCTCTACGACGCCACGGGCAAGGTCATCGCGGAAGGGAAATGCGGTGCACCGGGTGAGACGACGGTCGTGACCGAGACGCCGCAAGAGGTGCCGCCGACGCCGGAGCAGCCGGAGCTTCCGGAGACGCCGTCCGAGCTGGCTACGACTGGGGGCGGGTTCCCGTGGCTGATCGCCGCCGGCGGCCTGGTCGCGCTCCTCGCGGCCGGAGTGACGCTGTGGTTCGGGCGCAGGCTCGCGCTCCACCGGGAGCGAGGCGGAGACAGCGGAGAGGAGGACACCGGTATCGAAGACCTCATGAACCAGTAACCCCAGCACCCCCATGCTGGGCGGGGCGCAGACCATTCCCCAGGGTCTGCGCCCCGCCCTTTTCGCGTGTCCGCCTGGCGCACCTGTCCTCTGACAGTGACGGCGGTGCAGGAGGCGGTAATGAGCGAGTACACGGCAGACACGATCGCGCGGATCACGCTCGCCGTGCTCACCGAGCCCGGTGATCCGGTCACCGGGCAGCTCGTGCAGGCCATCGGCGTCACGGAGACGCTCGCGTTGATCCGCGACCCAGGCGCAGCGATCCCGTCACAGGTCGACCCTGTGGCCGGGGTGAGGTGGCGGCAGCAGGCCGCCTCGTTGCAGAAGGACGCGCTCACCGATGAGCTGATCGGCCTGACCGAGCGCCACGGCCTGCGCATCCTCACCCCGCACCGCCCCGGCTGGCCCACAGCCCTCGCAGACCTCGGCCACGCCGCACCGCTGGCGCTGTGGGCGAAGGGCAACCCGGAACTGCTCACCGCCTCGCTCTCGTCCCGGGTGACGATCACCGGCGCCCGCGCCGCCACCGGCTATGGGGTGCAGGTCACTCGTGAGTTCGCGTGGCAGCTCGCAGCGTCGCCGCGCATCCTCGTCTCGGGCGGCGCCTACGGCATCGACGCCGAAGCCCACCGCGCCGCCCTCACTGCGCGTTCGGCATCTACGATCGCGGTGCTCGCGGGTGGCCTGGATCGGCCGTATCCGCAGGCGCACGATGACCTGTTCCGCCGCATCACCGATCAGGGTGGCCTCCTCCTTTCCGAGGCCGCGCCAGGATATGCGCCGACGAAGGGCCGGTTCGAGGCACGTTCGCGTCTGCTCGCTGCCCTCTCCGCCGCGACGGTGATCCCGGAAGCCGGGGCACGGTCGGGAAGCCTCCGGGTCGCGGTCGCCGCCTACGAACTCGGCCGCCAGCTCGGCGCGATCCCTGGGCCGATCACCTCCGCGAACTCAGCCGGCTGCCACCGGCTCCTCGCCGAAGGCCTCGCAGAAGTCACCACGAGCGTCGGAGATGTCGAAGCGATGCTCGACCCGACGCCAGCGGCGTACCAGCTCCCGCCGGCATATCAGTCGGCCGCCCGCCGCACCGCCCCAGACCCAGGCCGCGGCGCGGGCCGGCCAGCGCTCTGAACCCCGGCGCTCATCACTGCCATCCACGTCGCGCCGTCCTGGGTGTGTGTCTTCCGGCCCGATGGCACCCCTTGCCTCGGGCCGATCTCTGCCTGCCCGTCTTATGAAGGAGACCCTGTATGTCGAAGCGTGATCGCTCGAACCCTGCTGATCCGTCCGTGGTGATGGTGCGCATCGTCGTCGCCGAGGACGGCACCCTGGCCGTCACGGTCGACGGGGCGCCGTTTCTGCCGCCGGAGTTCTCCCCGCCGTGGCGGCGGGGATCGTTCCCGGCGATCGTGGACGCGATCCGCGAGCAGACCGACTGCACGATCCGCGTCGACGTCATCGAAACCGACGGCCGCACGATGACCGACTTCTACACCCCGCGCCCGCGCCGCACCCCACAACCAGAGGCGCAGCCGGTGCAACAGGTTCCGCCCGTGGCCGCGGTGCCGGTGCCGGTGGTGCCGCGTCTGGTGCAGTTCGCGGGGTCGGGGATGGTGCCGGGCGAGGATGTCGCGGTCGCGATCGTCATCGCGCACACCGAGACAGGGCCCGACGGCATCGCCCGCGCCCTGATCGATTCCCGCTACCTCGACCACGCGCCCACCAATGAAGTGATTCTCCTCGGCCGGATCTCTGCCACCGTCTGCATCGGGGCACCGCAGTGACCTCCCCGATCCGCCCGACGGGGAGCCTCGGCGACGAACTCACCAACGCCGCCCTCGTAGGGCTCGCCACCCTCGCCGTCATCGCGGTGATCCTCCGGGCTGCGGGCAGTGTCACCGCGTTCCTCACCGGCACCCCGCAACCCGATACCGGGTTCGGCGCCGGGGCCGGGGTGCTCCTGCACCCCGGCGCCCCTGGCGCCGCACTCGGCGCGCCGGGCCTGAACCCGGTCGTGTACTGGGTCATCGCCGGCACCATGATCTTCACCGCCGGGGCTGCGGCCTGGCGGGGGTGGACGGCGATCCGGCAGCACGGCCGCCGGCAGGCGATGGACCCGTACCGGATCGCCGGGATCGCCACCCGCGCCGAAGTCGCGAAAGCGGGATCTCCGCGCGCGCTCCTGGCTCGGGCGGGGAACCTGCGCCCGTCGCTCGAGAACCCTGAGCCTTCAGAGGTCGGGTACCGGCTCGGGGTGTCGCGCGGGGTCGAGGTGTGGGCGTCGGTCGAAGACTCGATCCTGCTGATCGGGCCGCCCCGCTCCGGGAAGGGCGTGCACATCGTCATCAACTCGATCCTCACCGCCCCCGGCGCGGTCGTCACCACGTCCACTCGTCCGGACAACGTGACCGCCACGATCCGGGCCAGGGAGAAGGTGGGGCCGGTGGCGGTGTTCGATCCGCAGCACCTCGCCGACGGCATCCCCGCCGGGCTCCGCTGGTCGCCCGTCAGAGGCTGCACCGATCCCCTCACCGCGATGATTCGCGCCGCAGGGCTCGCCTCCGCCACCGGGCTCGGGAAAGGCGGGGTCGAGGGCGGAGACTTCTGGGAAGCGAAAACCCGTGTTGCGCTCCAATGTCTGCTCCACGCCGCCGCCCTCGACCAGCGGCAGCCCGCCGACCTGTTCCGGTGGACGCTCGACCCCGCAGCCGCCGGCGACGCCGTATCGATCCTCGCCACCCACCCGCAAGCCGCGGGCGGGTGGGCGGAGGCGTTGCAGGCGATGATCGACGCGGACCCGCGTACCAGGGATTCGATCTGGCAGGGCGTCTCCCTCGCCCTCGCCGCCCTCGCCGACCCCCGCGTGCTCGATGCCGTCACCCCCGGCCCCGACGAGGTATTCAACCCCGAAGACTTCCTCGCGAAGAAGGGCACCCTGTACCTGCTGGCGACCGCGGCCGGGGCGAACAACAGCGCCCCGCTGGTCGCAGCGCTCATCGAAGACGTAGTCGAGGCAGCCCGCCGCCTCGCCGCACGCTCCGCAGGCGCACGACTCGATCCGCCCCTGCTGCTCTGCTTGGACGAGGTCGCGAACCTCAGCCCGTTGCCGTCGTTGCCGACGCTCATGGCCGAAGGCGGCGGCACAGGGATCACGACCATGCCGGTCTTGCAGTCGCTTGCGCAGGCGCGGGAGCAGTGGTCGGAGCACGCGGCCTCCGCGATCTGGGATGCCGCGATCGTGAAGATCGTCCTCGGCGGCGCCTCCAACAGCCGCGACCTCCAAGACCTCTCAACCCTGATTGGGGAACGCGATGAGATCACCGACTCCACCACCGTCGGCGACCACGGCACCCGCTCCGCGCAACGCTCGATCCGCCGCGTACCGATCATGCCGCCCGACGCGATCCGCCGACTCCCGTTCGGCACCGGCCTCGTGCTGCTGCGCGCGGCACCGCCGATCGTGGCACGCCTGCGCTCCTGGAACCAGCGCGCCGACGGGAAACAACTCGTAGCCGACCGCCGCGCGGTCGAAGCAAAACTCCATTACCGGCAGGCCAACACCCAGCCGGGCGCGGACGATCCGTCAGGCAGAGAAGGTGCACCTGTTTCGTAGAGCCGTGATGGGCGCGGCCGTGAAGCAGGAGGCGAAATCGTGTCGATCCCGACCAAGACCTCGTTGTCAGGGTTCATCGCAACCACCCCGCATCCCTCGTCCACGAAGAGCGGGGTGCCGCGCATGTTCGCCCGCGTGGGCAAGCCCCGCTACCGGCGTGAGGAGGACGGCACATTCACGGAGCTCGAACCCTCGTTCCATGACCTCGTCGCGTTCGGGGAGAGCGCCGTGCGCGCACTGTCGACGCTGCAGAAGCACGACAACTTCGTCGCCGAGGGGCGCGTGAATCGCCGAACCATCGAGCGAGACGGTGTGCCGACCGAGATCGAGCAGTTCATCGTCTCGAAGATCGGCCCCGACGCCGCCCGCACCACCTTCACGATGGATCGCAGCCAGCGCGCCAGCCGAACCGTCGAACGCACCAGCACCGCTGCCCGAGGCACTGAGCGGAGCACGTCGCCGGTGTTCGCCAGGGCCATGTGAACCGGGAAGGGGACCCCGCCATGAACATCGACGCGCCCGCCGACGAGGAAGGCTTCGACCCCGAAGAACTCGAGGAGGAGGACGACGGCACTGACCCGCTCAGCACTGTCTCTCTGCCGATCACCCCGAAGCCGATCAACTGGCATCTCCTGCGCTCGCACGAAGCCGAACAAGAATGGCTCGATCTGAACCAGTGGGTGAACCAGCTCCGCGAGACCTATGGGCTGCCCGCGTCGGTAGTGCCGCCGTTCTGGCATCGGCATCCCGAACTCGTCTGGGAGCTCTCTGCGCTGCACACGCATTGGCTGTGCAGCTACGACCCCGAACAGGACGGGTCGGGGCCGATCGCGTGGCACACCGATTTCGCGCTCGCCCGCGAACGGCTCCGCGAATGGGTGGCCACCTGCGGCACCCGCCTGGATCGCGACCGGCCAACTCGGCAGACCACCTGGCCTGGTGAGGTTGCGCAGGCACCGATTGAGGATGAGGTAATCCCGGATCGGGACGCTGACTTCATCACGTTCGTCTCTGCCGACGCCGCCCGTCGCGCCCAGATCGAAGAGGAAACGATCGCCGCCGCGGTCGCGGCCGCAAAGGGTTCGAAGTCTCAATGATCCCGGCCGGCACCCGTGGTTGGACTCCCGGCCAACACGAAAGGGAGGAACGTCCGCCAGGACCGTTCCTCCCTTTTCACTTCTATCGCGTCGATGGAATCTCGACCAGCAATCGTTCTTCCAGCTCCTTCATGTCGACTCGGATCAGGCGTCCCACACGGTACCCAGTAACCGTGCCGTCCGAGATCCGCCGGCGTAGCGTCTTCACGGACACCCCGAATCTCACCGCGGCCTCTGCCAACGGGACCAGGTTCTCGACGGGCACTTTTGTTCGAGATTGACGAACCATGTCAACACCTCTCCTTCTCTGTCGTCACATGGGTTCATCCCATAGGTGCCCTTCACGAATCCCGGGCCGCACCGCTACTACCGTTCTCAGGCAGTGCGGAGGTGATGGCAGCCTCGACACGGCGACTCATTCGACAGGCGAGTTCTCGATCTCTCGTCATCGTGGCGTGCTGGTATCGCAACACGATCCTCATATCCGAGTGCCCGCCCCGACGCATCAGCTCAGCCAACGTGGCACCCTCTTGAGCGAACAGCGTCAGACCGGTGTGGCGCAGATCGTGGAAGCGAAACCTTGGGGGCAGCCCAGCGACGTTGTCACGGACGTCACCCCAGATGAACCCCCAGCGAGTGTTGGAAAGGGGCATGCTTCCGCGAGGGCTTGCCGGCACCAAGGGCGCTTTGGCCTCCGGCGCGACGCGCGACAGAAGGTGCTCGCGCAGGCGATCAACCATCAGATCTGGGACGCTGAGCGATCGCTTGCCTGCGTCGCTCTTCAGATCTGTGTAGTCCCCGGTGTTCGCGTTCAGCTGTCGACGTACGTGCAGCGTGGCGCTCCCGTCTGGGTACCATTCAACGTCTCGGCGTTGGAGTCCGAGGCACTCGCCTCGCCGCAACTGGCACCACGCGGCCAGCAGCACCATGATCGACCACTCAGGGGGTGCCGCCGCATACAAAGCTTCAACCTGTTCGGGTGCGATCACGTCCTCGCTGGCATCGTGGTCGGCATCGTGTCGCACCGGCTCTTGACGTGGAATCGAGACGTTCGGAGCCGCAGGAGTGATGCCGTCCCGTGCCGCCTGTCGCAAGATCATCATCAATACGATCAAGACCGGACGCGTGACGCCGTTGAACTTCGACCTCGGATTCAACGGCGATGGGATCTTGTCGAGGCGTTCTGTCATGACGCGAATCCGGGCCTCGTCGATGTCACGGATTGGAGTGTTCTCGAACTCTGGCACCAGATAGCCCGTGACTTTGCTCTGGTAAGAGCGGACGGTGCCGACGGCACGCTTCTTACCGCTGCGGTTCGGCTCCGTGCGGATCATTGCAAGCCAACGCTCCGAGTACTCCGAGAACCCGACCGCGCGCGCCTGATCCGCAGCTGCTTCCGCGCGACGACGTGCAGCCACTGCGGACGGAGGCTGCCAGTCGCCGCGAGCAATCTTCGTGTGAGCGCCTGCGAGCCAGGTGCGAGCATCCGTCTTGGTAAGGAACGTCAGCGGTTTGTCGTCGTCGGTTCGCGCAGTGTAAATCTCCCCGTCAGGCGCCGGATAGCGAGCCTGCCATCGCCCCGAAGGGAGCTTTCGCAGGCTTCCCCAGGTCTCACGCTTTGTAGTTGGCCTCTTCTGCTCCGTGACGCTCATCATGCCCTCCCGTGGCCGCAAACGGACTGTTGCGGACGGTCGTGCCACTTCGTGCCACTAGGCACCTGGATCAGCCCAGATCCGCATGATTCTGCGGTTCCGAGCGAGCCTGAAACGTCCTCGCTGGCACGTTGTGGCACGGCCTCGGTGACCTCTCGAACCTGCTTTCCGTCCGGGAACCCACCCCGCTCTGGTCTGGCAGGTGCGCCCGTGCCACCTCCGTGCCACTCCGACTGGATACTGATGTGCATTTCCGTCCTCCTCTGTTCATCAGGAGGTGGCATGAAAAGAGGCCCGGAACTGCAGAATCCTGCAGTTCCGGGCCTCTCATCAGCCCTCACGGGCCTGGGGCTACATCAACGACTCAGAAGTCCCAGTCCTCATCCTCGGTGGCGACGGCCTTGCCGATGACGTAGGACGAGCCGGAGCCGCTGAAGAAGTCGTGGTTCTCGTCGGCGCTCGGCGACAGGGCCGACAGGATGGCCGGGCTGACGTCGGTGACGGTGGACGGGAACATGGCCTCGTAGCCCAGGTTCATCAGGGCCTTGTTGGCGTTGTAGTGCAGGAACTTCTTCACGTCCTCGGTCAGGCCGACGGCGTCGTAGAGATCCTGGGTGTAGTGCACCTCGTTGTCATACAGGTCGAACAGCAGCGAGAAGGTGTAGTCCTTCAGCTCGTCGCGCTTGGCCTGGTCGACGAACTCGAGTCCCTTCTGGAACTTGTAGCCGATGTAGTAGCCGTGCACGGCCTCGTCGCGGATGATCAGGCGGATCAGGTCGGCGGTGTTGGTGAGCTTCGCACGGCTGGACCAGTGCATGGGCAGGTAGAAGCCCGAGTAGAACAGGAACGACTCCAGCAGGGTCGAGGCCACCTTGCGCTTCAACGGCTCGTCGCCGTGGTAGTAGCTCATGATGATCTTGGCCTTGCGCTGCAGGTTCTCGTTCTCGATCGACCAGCGGAAGGCGTCGTCGATCTCCTCCGTGGAGCAGAGCGTCGAGAAGATCGACGAGTAGCTCTTGGCGTGCACCGACTCCATGAAGGCGATGTTGGTGTAGACGGCTTCCTCATGCGGGGTGAGCGAGTCGGGGATCAGCGAGACCGCGCCGACGGTGCCCTGGATGGTGTCCAGCAGCGTCAGGCCGGTGAACACCCGCATGGTCAGCTGCTGCTCCTGCGGCGTCAGCGTGTTCCATGACTGGATGTCATTGGACAGCGGCACCTTCTCCGGCAGCCAGAAGTTGCCCGTCAGACGGTTCCAGACCTCGAGATCCTTGTCGTCCTGGATGCGGTTCCAGTTGATCGCCTGGACGTGGTCCAGCAGGTGACCACTCATCATTTCGTGCTCCCGGTAGATCGGAGTTCTTGGACATTCGTTTGACGCTCGACGAAGCGCAGACCCCAGCGAGCGATGGCCACATCCCGGCAGACGGTCGCACGGGTTCCCTTCGGGGGTGCCCCTTTCGGGGTGGTCCCTGAGGAGGGCGCCCCGCGCCCGTCTCGAAGGGCTCGCTTCGCTCGCACCTCGAGGAGCGTGCCATCACCGTTCACAGCGTGCAACTGACACACCCCTCGACCTCGGTGCCCTCAAGCGCCATCTGACGCAGGCGGATGTAGTAGATGGTCTTGATGCCCTTGCGCCAAGCGTAGATCTGGGCACGGTTGATGTCGCGCGTGGTGGCGGTGTCCTTGAAGAACAGCGTCAGAGACAGGCCCTGGTCGACGTGCTGCGTCGCCGCGGCGTAGGTGTCGATGATCTTCTCGTAGCCGATCTCGTAGGCGTCCTGGTAGTACTCCAGGTTGTCGTTCGTCATGAACGGCGCCGGGTAGTAGACGCGGCCGAGCTTGCCCTCCTTGCGGATCTCCACCTTCGACGCGATCGGGTGGATCGAGCTGGTCGAGTTGTTGATGTAGGAGATCGAGCCGGTGGGCGGCACCGCCTGCAGGTTCTGGTTGTAGATGCCGTGGGCCTGAACGGACGCCTTCAGCTCGCGCCAGTCCTCCTGCGTCGGGATGTGATGGCCCGCGAAGAGCTCGCGCACCCGCTCCGTCTGCGGCACCCACTCCTGCTCGGTGTACTTGTCGAAGAACTCGCCGCTGGCATACTTCGACTCGGCGAAACCGTCGAAGGCCCGGCCGCGCTCGATGGCCAGCTTGTTCGACGCCTTCAGCGCCTGGAACAGCACGGTGTAGAAGTAGATGTTGGTGAAGTCGACGCCCTCTTCGGAGCCGTAGTAGACGCGCTCGCGGGCCAGGTAGCCATGCAGGTTCATCTGGCCGAGGCCGATCGCGTGCGAACGCTCGTTGCCCTCCTCCACGGAGCGCACGGAGCGGATGTGGCTCTGGTCGCTGACGGCGGTGAGCGCGCGGATGGCCGTGTCGACGGTGGCGCCCAGGTCGGGCGAGTCCATCGCCAGCGCGATGTTCAGCGACCCGAGGTTGCAGGAGATGTCCTTGCCGATCTGGTCGTAGGACAGATCCTCGTTGAACGTGGTGGCCGTGTTGACCTGCAGGATCTCCGAGCACAGATTGGACATGTTGATCCGGCCCTTGATGGGGTTGGCCCGGTTCACGGTGTCTTCGTAGACGATGTACGGATAGCCCGACTCGAACTGGATCTCGGCCAGCGTCTGGAAGAACTTGCGGGCGTTGATCTTGGTCTTCTTGATCCGCGGATCGTCGACCAGCTCCTGGTACTTCTCCGTGATCGAGATGTCGGCCAGGCCCGCACCGTAGACGCGCTCCACGTCGTAGGTGGAGAACAGGTACATGTCCTCGTCGCGCTTGGCCAGCTCGAAGGTGATGTCGGGGATGACGACGCCGAGCGACAGCGTCTTGATCCGAATCTTCTCGTCGGCGTTCTCGCGCTTGGTGTCGAGGAAACGCATGATGTCGGGATGGTGCGCCGACAGGTACACCGCACCCGCACCCTGGCGTGCGCCCAGCTGGTTGGCGTAGCTGAAGCTGTCCTCGAGCAGCTTCATCACGGGGATGATGCCCGACGACTGGTTCTCGATCTGCTTGATCGGCGCGCCCTGCTCACGGACGTTGCTCAGCAGCAGCGCGACACCACCGCCGCGCTTGCTCAGCTGGAGGGCCGAGTTGATGCCGCGCGCGATGGACTCCATGTTGTCCTCGATGCGCAGCAGGAAGCAGGACACCAGCTCGCCGCGCTGGGCCTTGCCCGCGTTGAGGAAGGTGGGGGTAGCCGGCTGGAAGCGGCCGGAGATGATCTCGTCGACGAGCGACGTGGCCAGCTCCGGATCGCCGTCGGCCAGCGCCAGCGCCGTCATCACGACGCGATCCTCGAAGCGCTCGAGGTAGCGCTGACCGTCGAAGGTCTTCATGGTGTAGCTGGTGTAGTACTTGAAGGCGCCGAGGAAGGTCTCGAAGCGGAACTTCGCGTCATAGGCGCGCTCGGTGAGGGCCTTGACGAAGTCGAAGGCGTACTTGTCGAGCACTTCGGGCTCGTAATACTCCTTGTTGACGAGATAGTTGAGGCGCTCCTTCAGCGAGTGGAAGAAGACGGTGTTCTGGTTGACGTGCTGCAGGAAGTACTCCCGGGCGGCGCGCTTGTCGGCCTCGAACTGGATGTTGCCCTCGGCGTCGTAGAGGTTCAGCATCGCGTTCAGGGCGTGGTAGTCCATCCCCTCGAAGGCCGGGTTGTTCTTGTACGTCAACTCTGCGGTCGTTGCTGCCACCACTGCTCCAATCCGGCGCGCACCCGCGCGACGTCCTCTGGCGTACCGAACAGTTCCAGCTTGTACAGGTGCGGCACGCGGCACTTGCGGCTGACGATCTCCCCGGCCAAGCAGTATGCCTCGCCGAAGTTGGTATTGCCCGCGGAGATCACTCCGCGGATCAGGCTTCTGTTGTGCGGATCGTTGAGGAAGCGGATCACCTGTTTGGGAACCGCCCCCTTCTCCTCACCCTTGCCCTGGCCGCCGCCGTAGGTGGGCGTCACCAGCACGTAGGGCTCCTCGACGGCGATCGCGGGATCGGCGGCAACGGTCGGGATGCGTGCCGCCCGAAGGCCCAGCTTCTCCACGAATCGGGCCGTGTTGCCCGAGACGCTGGAGAAGTAGACCACCAGCGGGAGCTCCGGATTGAGTTCTGTGTCGTTCACGTCGGATTGCCGTGCATAAAACTGCCTATTCAGCTCGGCCTCGCCATATAGCGCAGGCCTCGCCGTATACGCAGTTTTATGCTTGTCTGTCGCCTGGCTGGCGTCTCAGGCGACGCGCAGGGCGGCGATCTTGTCGGGACGGAAGCCCGCCCAGTGGTCGTCATCGGTGATCACGACGGGGGCCTGCAGGTAACCCAGCGACTTCACCATCTCCAGCGCCTTCTCGTCCTCGCTGAGGTCCAGGATCTCGTAGTCGAGACCCTTCGAGTCCAACGCACGGTAGGTGGCGTTGCACTGCACGCAGGACGGCTTGGTGTAGACGGTGATTGCCATAGTGACCAGTCACTCCTCGAGATCTATCTCCGACGCCCCCAGTTGCGCGTCAGCAGGTCTCGAATACTACATATAGGGGGCGGGCCCCGCAAGCGACACCAGGGATTGGGTTACATCCCTGTTATTAGGCGGCCCGAATCTATAGCACACCCGCGCCGCGACCCGCCAGAGTCCATGCCATCATGTACCCCATGATCGACTGGAATGCGTCCCGACTGCGCCGTCATTGGCCGCCCGTCACGGGCATCCGCGTCGCGTTGCTGCTCTGCCTGATCGCGGCTGCTGCCCTCGAACTCTCCGCTCCGGATGAACCGACGACCCGGGCGCCGCTGGGATCGCTGGACTACGTGCTCGACGGCGTCGGCTTCGTCTTCGTCCTCGCCCAATTCGCGGCGGTGTTTCTGCTGCCGGCCACGGGAGCGCTCTTCGCGGCGGTGACAGCCGTGGCACTAGCAGCACTGCCTGGGGCGGCTGCGTATCCGTCCCTGTGGGCGGCTATCGCAGCCGTGGCGCTCGGCGTCTGGGGTTGGCTGAGCGTCGCCCAACTACGAGCCGCACCAGCGGCGCGGCACGCGGTCCCCACGGCCGAGGTGCCCTTTGCCAAGACCGAGGCCTACCGAGGACTGTGGCCCGGTCTGGTGGCAATCTCGGCAGCCCTGCTGGCAGGAGTGGGCCTGGTCGTCTTCCACAGCTACGAGATGGCCGACGTGGCCGCCTTCGAGGAGCGCGCTCAGGTGGTGGACACCGAGGTTCTCGCCGTCGACGAGGAGGACCTTTACGTGAGCGTCAGCGTGAACGGCATCACCCATGAACTGGAGTGGCTGGATGAGATGCCTGAGCCCGGAGACACGGTGGCGCTGCTGGTCGACCCCACCGACCCCGAGCGGGTGGTCTTTGCCGACGCTCCCGAGGATCCCTCGTGGCTGCTCGGCATCGCCGCTTTGAGCCCGCTCGCCGCCTGGTACGCGGCCTTGCACTGGCTGTTCCCCGCGCTCAATCGGCGACGACTGGCCCGCCAAGGCGGCCCGATGGGACGGGCGCGCATCGCGACCCCGAGCGAGTACACGTACCTGATTCCCACCGACGCCACCTGGCCGGCGATGCGGCTGTCCGGCATCACCGCCATGGAGGCCGATTCCAGCGGCTGGTTCGATGCGTCTGAGGATGACGACGACTGGGATGACGACGAGGACGACGAGGACAACGACGAGAAGCTCCCCGACTCCGTCGAGGAACTGCGCGCCTACCTCGACGACCTCACCGCCGACGATCCCGACGAAGCCGCCGAGCCAGACGAGTCCGATCTGATCACGGTGTCGACGCTCGGCATCCCTCGGCGCGGTGCGACCATCGCCTTTCACCACCGGGGCGTCACCTGGATGGCGGAGGTCACGGATGACACCGGCACCCGCGGGCTGCGATCCGATCTCCGGGATCTGGCCACGCCAGACGCTTCTCAGAGCTGGCTGTCCCGCTTCATCGAACGCCACCCGCAGCTCTCGCGGGTGCTGTGGAGCATGCTGATCGTCGTGGTCACCTCGGCTATCGTCGCGATCAGCGTGATCGACGACCCCACCGATTGGGGCACGCCGCTCATCGTCGGTCTCATCGGAACAGTCGTGGTCGTGGTCTACGCCCCTGGCATCGGCAACATGGCCCTCCGCCGCGCGCTCATCGTCTTGTACGGCGTGCTGAAGGACGAGCGGACTCCGGCCTCTCGGGTGAGCTTCATGGCGGCGAACGACGATGTGGTCGGGCTGCGCCTGACCGATCCCGACGAGGTCTTCTTCTTCGCGCCGGAGGACGTGTTCCACCATGAGGATGCCACCAGCGAGCAGGCCCTCCGGCTCATGCGCACCTGGCACGCGGAGGCACCGTCCGCCCGCGGCGGAACACGTCTCGGCGCGCCCGCCTGGGCCGGCATCGTGCTGCTCGCGATCACCGCCACAGCGGTCATCAACGCAGTGCTGGGCTGAGAGGTTCCGTCAGCCAGCACCCGCGGACGGGATCTCTAAAGCAGGCCGTGGGCGATGCCGTCGAGGATGTCGGTCTCGCTGACCAGGATCTCCTGGCCAGGCACCTGAGAGGCGATCTCGTCGAGGATCAACGAGCCGGCCCCCAGCACGCTCGCGCGCAGGGGGTGCATGCACGGTTCCTTGGCGGTTTCGTCGGCCGTCTGCGCCAGCCAGCGATGCGAGGCGGCGGCGATCTGGCCACGGTCCAGCCGGGTGCCGTGCACGGCGTCGCGCGAGTACTCCTGGAGGCCGAGCATGGAGGCCGCGACGCTGGTCACGGTGCCGGCTACGCCGACCGCGGTGGCCACCTGCGAGAAGTCGACGCCGGTGCCGAGGATGGTGCCCAGCACGAAGCCCCGAGCCGACGAGATCTGATTATCCGTCGGCGGATCGTCGTGCAGGAAGCGCTCCTTCACCCGCACGGCACCCATCTGGGTGCTGACGGCGTGGGTGACCTGACGGTCGGCGTCGATCAGGACGAATTCCGTCGATCCGCCGCCGATATCGAAGACCAGCACGGGTGCCGGGGCGTCGACGCCGCTCAGCACACCGGCGGCCGACAACCGGGCCTCCTCGTCGCCGGAGATCACGTCGACGGCCAACCCCAGCCGCTGCTGCACGTCGGCCTCGAAGACGTCACGGTTGCTCACGTCGCGCGCGGCGGCGGTGGCGACGAAGCGGGCCCGGTCGACGCCCAGCTCGCGCATCGTCGCGGCAAACTCGTCGAAGATCGCGCTGGCACGGGCCAGGGCGTCCGGATGGAACTCGCTGGTGGCGTCCACGCCCTGCCCCAGCCGGGCCAGGCGCACCTCGCGGGCGAGCTCCTCGACGATGCCATCGGCGCCGCGACGCAGCACCAGGAGGCGGATGGAGTTGGTGCCGCAGTCGATGGCGGCGACGGTGTGGGTCATGAGCAGAAGTCTCCCATGGCGTCGAGGGCCTCGTCGCCGAACGGATTCACGCCGCGCCCGGCCGCGAGCGCATGGCCGACGAGCACGTGCAGGCACTTCACCCGGGTGGGCATGCCGCCGGCGCTGATGCCGCTGATCTCGTCGACGTGGCCCAGCGCCTCACGATCCGCCAGGTAGGCCTCGTGGGCCGCGCGGTAGCGGGTTGCCAGGTCCTCGTCGTCGGCCAGGCGCGCCGACATCTCGGTCATCAGGCCCGAGGCCTCCAACGTGGAGACCGCGGAGACGGCACGCGGGCAGGTGAGGTAGTACACGGTCGGGAACGGCGTGCCGTTGGGCAGCCGGGGCAGCGTCTTCACCACGCCGGGGTGGCCGCTCGGGCAGCGATAGGCCACCTCCACCACTCCCCTGGGCTCGCGTCCCAGCTGTTCGGCGACGACGGCGAGGTCGTCGGGGTTCAGTTCAGGCATGAGGCACCTTTCGACGGGATCCAGACCCTCGGAATCGCCAGGCAGTGGCCGATTTTCGGCCCAAGACACCGGAAAATCGGCCATTGGCCGATTTTCCCGGATTGGGGCGGGAGGAAGTGGGGGGATGGGACTGCGGGGCGAGGGTGGGGTGTGGTCATTCTTCGGGTTCGGGGGAGGGCGAGGGGGACGCGCCGACGACGCGGTCGGGATCGAGCGACGGCGTGGTCTCCGTCTTCTCCGCTTCCTCTTCGACGGGCTGGTCGGCCGTGTGAATGGAGGAGACCAGCGCCTCCCACCACAGCAGTTCCGGGCCCTCGGGAAGGTCGGAGGCGCTCTCGGAGCCGTCCAGCGGCTCGCCGTCGGCACCGAGGACGCGGTAGCCGACCTCGCCCGGCATCACCCAGCCCAGCTTCGAACGGGCCATCGAACGCACGTAGTCGGGATCGTTCCAGCGGTTCAGCTGGTCTTCCAGATCGGCGATCTTCTCCTGCTGGGACACGATCTCTGCACGCACCTCCGCCAACTGCTGCGACTGGGCGAAGTACACCCGCAGCCCGTTGGCCAGCAGCAGCGCGATGCTCGCGAGCACCACCAGCAGCACGATCAGCCGCCAGGTGATGGTGCCGGCACGCGGACGTCGTGGCGCCGAGGCTGCGACGGCATCCTCCGTCGAGCGCGCCTCGTCGTCGGCGACCGGGCGGGAGCGCTCACGCCGTCCCCCCGGACGCGAAGAAGTGGTCCGGGAGGACGGCTTCCCGCCTCCCGGACCACTCGTTACGGGCTTATGCCCAGGGGTCCGTGCCACCTATACAGTGTGCCGGATCATTCGAAATGCTCAGCCCTGGAAACGCGGGAACGCGGAACGTCCGGCGTAGACCGCAGCCTCGTCCAGATCCTGCTCGATGCGCAGCAGCTGGTTGTACTTGGCGACGCGGTCGGTACGAGCGGGTGCACCCGACTTGATCTGGCCGCAGCCGAGGGCGACGGCGAGATCGGCAATCGTGGTGTCCTCGGACTCGCCGGAGCGGTGCGACATCATGGTGCGGTAGCTGCTGCGGTGGGCAAGGTTGACCGCGTCGATCGTCTCGGTGAGCGAGCCGATCTGGTTCACCTTCACCAGCAGGGCGTTGGCGGTAGCGGTGTCGATGCCGCGCTGCAGGCGGGTCACGTTGGTGACGAACAGGTCGTCGCCGACCAGCTGCACCTTGTCGCCGAGGCGATCGGTCATGGCCTTCCAGCCGTCCCAGTCCTCCTCGTTCAGCGGATCCTCGATGGAGATCAGCGGGTACTTGTCGACGAGACCGGCGTAGTAGTCGATCATCTGCTCGGCCGACTTGGCCTCGCTCTCGAACTGGTAGGCGCCGTCCTTGTAGAACTCGGACGCGGCGACGTCGAGCGCCAGCGCCACATCGGTGCCGGGCTTGTAACCGGCCTCTTCGATGGCGGTGACGATCAGGTCGAGCGCCGCAGCGTTGCTCTCGAGGTTGGGAGCGAAGCCGCCCTCGTCGCCCAGGCCGGTGTTCAGGCCGCGGGTGTTGAGCACCTTCTTCAGCTGGTGGTACACCGCCGCACCCATCTGGAGGGCCTCGGCGAAGGTCGCCGCGCCGATGGGGGCGATCATGAACTCCTGGATGTCGACGTTGGAGTCGGCGTGCGACCCACCGTTGAGGATGTTCATCATGGGAACGGGCAGGATGTTGGCGGTGGGGCCACCGATGTACTTGTACAGCGGCAGGCCGGCCTCTTCGGCGGCAGCCTTGGCGACGGCCAGGGACACGCCGAGGATGGCGTTGGCGCCCAGCTTGCCCTTGTTGTCGGTGCCGTCCAGCTCGATCATCGCGTTGTCGATCGTGCGCTGATCGGTAGCGTCGAGATCCTCGATCTCCTCGGCGATCACGGCAACGTTGGAGACCGCGGTGAGGACACCCTTGCCCCCGTAGCGGCTCTTGTCGCCGTCGCGAAGCTCAACGGCCTCGAACGCACCGGTGGAGGCGCCCGAGGGCACGATCGCACGGCCGCTCGCGCCCGAGTCGAGCTCGACCTCGACCTCGACGGTGGGGTTGCCTCGCGAGTCAAGAACCTCGCGGGCCTGAATGAACTCGATGTATGCCATGTGATCCCTTTCGAACAATGGGGCTTACGGGGCCAAGCCTAACTGCCGCGAGCGACGTTGCGTGTCCGGGGCAAGGTTTGGACACCTGCATCTTAGAGGTTCCGCGGGTGCGTGGCACCTACTGCGGCGCACTGGATGGCGACCTGGCTTCGTTATCGAACTCACTGGCATACCCAATGGCAGCTTCGTTCTCTGCCTTGCCATGTCATCCATCCAGCACGTCCTCGCTACGGCACCACCCATCCGCGGAACCTCTACGCAATGTTCACCCGTTACTTCTCCGCCGCCCGAATCTCCGCCTCCAGACGGCGCAGCGCGGCGCGCGTGGCGGCGTCGGCGTCGATGCCGTTGGCCTGTGCCCGCGCCACCAGCGCGATCATGGCGTCGCCCACTTCCTCGGCACCGATCGCCTGGTCGGGAAGAGCCACGTCGACGTGGTGCGAGCGCGTGCGGGAGACCACCTTGTGCGCCCGAGCGAGCACGCTCATCGAGCGTGCGATCCCGTCGAGGGACGACTCGCGCCCCTTCTCGGCCTTCTTCGCGATCTCCCAGTTGGAGCGCAGGTCCGCGGGGTTCTCCGCATCGCCGAAGACATGCGGATGGCGGCGAATCAGCTTGTCAGCGATGCCATCGGCCACGTCGTCGAGGGTGAAGCGACCCTCGTCCGTCGCGATCTGCGCATGGAAATAGACCTGAAGGAGCAGGTCGCCCAGTTCCTCGCGCAGGTCGTCGTCAGTGCCCTCCTCGACGGCGTCGACCACCTCGCACGCCTCTTCGATGAGGTGGTTCAGCAGCGACTCATGCGTCTGCTTGGCATCCCACGGACAGCGCACGCGCAGCGTCGCCATCACATCGCGAAGCCGCTCCAAGGCCTCCGACATCGCGTGCTCAGGATGCGGACGGCAGCGACAACGAGCCGCTTCCGGCGAGCCCAAGGGCCTCCGCGTCCCATTCGCCGTACCGGGGATTGACGTCGACCTCGATTGCCTTGAGCTCCGCAATCAGCTCGTCCTGACCGGCAGCCTGACCCAGCAGGGTCAGCTTGACACCCGGGTAGGCGAGCTTGGCGCACTCCTCGTTGCCCAGCAGATCCGCCGACCCGTTCTGCTCCGCCAGCGACTTCAGCTCGCCGTCGGAGACCTCGAAGCCACGTGCCTCGGCGGCCTGGTCCACCAGCTCGCCGGCGGCGAGGAGCAGCACGTGCTGCTTCACCGGCAGCTGTTGGGTGGTGATGCCCAACTCGGCGCATCCGTCGATGCTGCGCTGGAGATCAGCGGCCGTGACCGGCGTGCCACCCACGAGCGCGACGGTGCTGGGCGCCGGGGTGCAGGCTGCGAGCAGAGCGAGCGCGGCCACCGCGGGAACGAGCCGAGTCAGCTTCATGAAAGTGAGTCCTCTCACGTCGGTGTCGGTGCGGACGCACCGCCGGTCAGCCTACCGCACCGCCACCTGGGACAAACCGGCGAGCAGCACGACGAAGCCGCCGCCCTGGTGGCCCAGGGCGGCGGCTTTACGGAGGCGCGACGGGTTACTTGGCGTCGCGGGAGGAGAAGAGCCAGGCGGCGGCACCCATCGGGATCAGCGCCCAGGCGGCCAGCGCCACGAGTGCGGTGCCGTAGCCGGGCATCCCCAGGTCCGAGCCCATGCCGCCCTCGACGACGCCGGCTCCGACGACGGTGCCGAGCGTGCTCGGCAGGTAGTTCAGCATGACCGGCGCCCACGACCAGTCGGACACCTGGGTCACGATCTGCAGGATCGTCGGGAGCAGGAAGACCACGGCCACCATCACCGTGATGCCGCCCGCGGTGCTGCGCAGGATGCCGGCGGCGGCGAAGGCGAACAGGGCGACGACCAGCAGGAAGACCAGGGTGCCGAGGAAGCCGGTCAGCGCCTGGGGATCGAGGATGCTGCCGGTGGAGGCAGGAAGCACGATCGCCGAGGCACCGATGCCCGAGGCCAGCACGACGACGGCGACGAACACCGACAGAACCGTCAGCACCACGGCCTTGGCAGCGAACACCAGGCCGCGACGCGGGGCCGAGGTCAGCGTGGAGAGGATCATGCCCGAGGCGTACTCGCTGGAGAACAGGAACACACCGAGCACGCCGAAGACGAGCGAAAGGAAGCCGGCGGGGAAGCTGGTCACCGTGGTCAGGAAGCCGACGTGGCTCTCGGCCGGAGCGTCGGCAGCCATGGCATTGAGCGCAAAGGCGATGGCGGCGCTCATGGCCACCCCGAGGCCGATCGAGACGATCACGCTCCAGCGGATCGAGCGGAGCGACAGCGCCTTGATCCACTCAGAACGCACGACCCCACCGAAGGTGAGCCGGGCGGAACGGGTGGCGGGAAGCGAGACGACGGAGGGCTGGGGAACGGTGGTGGCAGTCATGATCGTGAAGTCCTTAGTTGAGCAGTGAATGAGGTTCAGGCGGGGATGGCGACGGGTTCTTGCGTCTCGTACTCGAGTTCGCCGCGGGTGAGGGCCAGGTAGGCGTCTTCGAGGCTGACGGTGACCGGCGTCAGCTGATGCAGCTCGATGCCCTGATGTGCGCAGAGCCGGCCGACCTCGGCCGCATCGACGCCGCGGACGGTGAGGGCGCCGTCGTTGCCGACGTCGATGCTCAGTTCGGCGCCGCCAAGCTGAGCGCTGCGCAGCGCATGCACCAGCCGCGATCCTTCGGGAGTGACGACGCGGACCCGCGGCGAGCTCGCACCCAGCAGTTCGGCGATGGGGGCGTCGGCGACGACGCGGCCGCGACCCAGCACGATGACGTGGTCGGCGGTCTGCGCCATCTCACTCATCAGGTGGCTGGAGAGCAGCACCGTCTTACCGGCGGCCGCCTGACTGCGGACCAGGTGGCGGACCCACATCACGCCGTCGGGATCGAGGCCGTTGACCGGCTCGTCGAGAATCAGCACCTGGGGATCGCCGAGCAGTGCGGCGGCGATGCCGAGGCGCTGCCCCATGCCGAGGGAGAAGCCGCCGACGCGCTTGCCGGCGACGTCGGTGAGGCCGGTCATCTCGAGCACCTGGTCGACGCGGCGGCTGCCGATGCCGTGGGTGGCGGCCAGAGCGCGCAGGTGGCTGCGGGCCGAGCGGCCGGGGTGAACGCCCTTCGCGTCGAGCAGCGCGCCCACGACGGTGAGCGGCGCGTCGTGCTGGGCGAAGGGCTTGCCGGCGATGGTGACCTCACCGGAGGTGGGGCGATCCAGGCCGACCATCAGCCTCATCGAGGTGGACTTGCCGGCGCCGTTGGGGCCGAGGAATCCGGTGACCTGGCCGGGCTCGATGTCGAAGCTGACGCCGTCCAGGGCGAGTTTGTTGCCGTAGCGCTTGCTGAGTCCGCGTGCGGTGATCATTTTCTGTCTCCTCGGTGGGGGTTTGTCTGTAACCCCTAGCTTTCCGAGGAAGGGCACCCCCGCGCGTCGCCCGCCGGGGCTGTCTTCGAGTACCACCTCGCGGCCGGGTGGTACCCCGGTACCAGTCGCGTGGTGCTAGAGCCCCAGTTCCTTCGCCAGGATCACCGCGTGGATGCGGTCGCGGAGGTTGAGCTTGAACAGCACGCGGCCGACATGGGTCTTCACCGTCGACTCCGACAGATAGAGCCGCTCGCCGATCTCCGTGTTGTTGAGGCCTTCGGCGATCAGCGCCAATACCTCGCGCTCGCGCTCCGTCAGCACGGAGAGCGCGCCGGCATCGACCGGGGCCTGCCGCGGTTGCTGTGGTGCTGGCGTGCCTGCCGGGGCTGACGGAGCGGCCGGGGCGGCACCGCCCCCGCGCATCTGCTCCATCATGCGGCGCATCGTCGACGGTGCCATCACGGCGTCGCCGGTCGCGACGCGCTTGATCGCGTCGACGAGCTCGGTCGGGCGCGCGTCCTTGAGCAGGAAACCGGCGGCGCCAGCCTGGACGGCGGCCTGGGCATACTCGTCGAGATCGAAGGTGGTGAGCACCAGTACCCTCACATCCGGGAACCGGGCGACGATCTGCTGGGTGGCCTCGATGCCGTTCATCCGCGGCATACGTACGTCCATCAGCACGACGTCGCACGCGCCGTCGAGACGGGTCAGCTCGGCGAGCGCGCCGCGTCCGTCGGAGGCCTCCCCCACGACGGCAACCCCGGGCTCGCCCAGCAGGATCAGCCGGAACCCGGTTCGGATCAGATCCTGATCGTCGACCAGCAGCACGCGGATCTGGTCAGTCATCTCTCGTCTCGCTTCCAAACTCGATGGCGGTGGCGCCGGCCCGGAGCTCGTCCGCCGGCCTCTCGCCGTCCGGGAGCGTCGCCGTCACGCGCCACCCACGTGCTCCGTCGGGTCCGTAGTCGAGCTCGCCTCCGAAGACCCGCACCCGCTCGGCCAGCCCGATCAACCCCTGGCCTGAGCCCACGCCCGACATGGGCGCCGCCTGTCCGGGTGGCCCGCCGTCGTCGGTGACGCGCACCACCGTCGACCCGCCCCGCTGATCGATCAGGACAGTTGCCGCCGCACCTCTGCCGGCGTGCCGCAGCGTGTTGGTCAACGCCTCCTGCACCGTGCGGTAGATCGCCAGCTCCCGTCCTTGACCGGCCGCACCATCGGCGACGCGAGGGGCGCCCTTCAGCGTGAGATCGACCTGAAGACCGGCGGCTCGGAAACCATCGATCAGCTCTGGCAACGCCTCGACGCCCGGGGTGGGTTCCAACTCGGCGGCCTCGACGGCGTCGGGCTCGCGC
Source organism: Tessaracoccus caeni (assembly GCF_029211185.1). Lineage (GTDB taxonomy): Bacteria > Actinomycetota > Actinomycetes > Propionibacteriales > Propionibacteriaceae > Arachnia > Arachnia caeni. Next base: position 39,046 of record NZ_JARGDO010000010.1, on the reverse strand, counting down.
AGCGCGCCGATGAGGCGACGCATCTCCCCCAGCGCGGAGCGGCCGGTCTCGGCGCACTGCTCCATCGCCTTGGCCGCCGCCTCCGGCTGAATCGCCGCCGCCCGGGATGCGCCTTCGGACAGCATGATCATCACCGAGACGGAGTGGGCGACGATGTCGTGCATCTCACGCGCGATCCGCGAGCGTTCCTCCGCTACCGCCAAGCGAGCCAACTGGTCGCGCTCGCGTGCCAGCTGGTGAGCCCGATCGATGATGGCCTCGGTGTAGCGATTGCGATTGCCGGCATTGATGCCGATCACGACGGGGATCAGCATCATCAGCGCCGACGTGATCGCGACGGAGAACGCGCCACCGGGCCCTGAGAGATCGGCGCTGACCGGGTCGCCGATCATGGATGGAATCGGCAGGAGTGAGGCGACCACGGCCGCGCCGTATCCCACCCAGCCGGCCTTGGCGGAGCGATAGACGGGCACCGAATAGAGCAGCACCCAGGAGGCCACCGAGGCGCCGGCGCTCAGAAGCATGTCGTCGGGCGCCGCCAAGAGCACCAGCAATACCGCGACCAGGCTGGACAGCGGGAAGCGACGGCGCAACAGCAGGGCGGTGGCCGTCACGCCCATCCCGAGCAGCAACCGCAGGATGTTCGGCCAATGCCCATAGTCGACGTCGTCGCCCACGACGTCCGCCCCCGCCATCTCGATCGCCACCAGGCGAAGCGCGGCAAGACCCGCCGTGCCCAGGAGATAGCACCCGGCGATGAAGCCATCCACCCAGCGCGGATGGCGGCGCATCAGCCCACGAATCGCCCCAGGCTGCCGGGGCAGCTCAAGCTCGTGTGCATCCGGGGCGACGGTCATGAGGGTCACCCTATCCGGCGCATCGACGAGCTGGAGAGGGAGATCATGGGGACAACGACATAGTTATCCACAGGTTGGCTCGCGCCCCTTCTGCTCGTCGCATCCCCCGCGTAGGGTGACGCGAAATCCCAGTGATTTCCCGTCAACGAAGGGGGCGACCATGCGCTCAGTGCCCGCCATCCGCTCCGCGCGGCCGCTCATTGTTGCCGTGGGTTTCGTCGCGCTTGCCCTGCTCGCCGGATGCGGCACGACGGCGCCGCCGGTGCCCGATCCCAGCGTGTCGCCGTCGCCCAGCGTCGCACCCTCGAAGAGCCCTTCCGCGCCGGAGATCCCGGTGGTCGCGTCATGGGTGGTGGATGCCGGCACGGAGTCGAGACAGGAGGCGCGGGTGGCACTGCACGGTGTGCGTCGCCTGGACGGAGCCAGCGTGCTCGACTGGTCGGTCACACCGCTGGCCGCGTCGGGTCAGAACGTCGGGGACGCCGTCGGGCAAGCCCTCAGCGTCGGGATGGACGAGTGGGTGGAGCGCGGATGCGGGGTGAGCCTCCTCGATCTGGAGGCCCGGATGGCATACCGGCCGCTCGACGACGACCCCTCCACCTGGGGGAAGCACAACGTGATCGGCTGTTTGTCGACGCGATGGAACCTGATCGAGAACGAGTTCCAGGTGGGCGTCACCCGAGTGCTGCAGACCGCGTTCCCGGAGTTGCCTGACGAGCTGACCGCAATCGCCATATCGATGCAAGGCGGGCCACTGATCGAAGACGTGCCGATCGCCGACGCCGGGAAGATCCTGACCGGCCCCACCGTCGACCTCGCCGCCCCTGCGACGCCCATCTCCCCCGCCACACCGGATGTCGAGTTCGGCTATCCGGTCAGCACCCACGAGGAGCCGGAACAGAGACTCTCGCTGCGCATCGACCAAATCCTCGTCGGCCCCGCGAGTACGTCGCTCCAGTTGACCGTCACCGCACTCGAGGACGGCCCCGGCATCGGCGTGACAACCAGTCTGCCCCTCAGGGATGGACAGGTGCCCTACTGGTGGTGGTCGATCTCGATGAGCACCGTGTCGGGGCCAGGACTTCGAGTCAGCAGCGATACAGGCGAAGCGGCGACGCTTCGCGCGTGGGTCGCGACCGTCTCGCAGATGGAGGATCAGAAGATAGGCACGCGCTACGTGGAGGAGCAGCCCATGCAGGAGGCACTGGCCTCCCGGATCCCGTTCAGTATCACTCGCCCGAACCGTCTCGCCACCAAGGGCGACACCCAAACCTACTTCGTTCAGCTTCCCGCGCTGCCGGCGGGCAGCACGGCCACCGACGTCACATTCCCAGAAGACTCCCTCGCACCGTTCACCCAAGTGCCCACCACCCCGGCTCCAGCGATCCTTCCCTTCACACAGGTGGATGCGGATGATCTCGGCACCTGGGTTCCCGAATCAGAAGGGCAGGGATGGAGTCTCGATGAATGGCCCACCCCGCTTCCCGATCCGGCTGCGATCGCGGCGGCGGACACCGCCGTCGACGAGCTGATCCTGGTGCGCACTGATGACTCCTCCATCGAACGCCGCGACAGCGAGGTCGTCGAGGTGACCCTGGACGCCACGGTCTCTTTCGAGCCGGACTCAGCGGTGCTCACCAACGCCGCCAAGGCGACGATCTCCCGAGTGGCCAGGGACATCGACCAGTCGGTCGCCGCCGGCGAGAAGATCCTGCTCGAAGGCCATGTGGCGGGCACCGACGAAGGCTCCGTCGAGTTTCAGCAGCGCCTGTCACAGGCCCGGGCCGACGCGGTCCGCGACGCATTGGCGGCCTCGGTCACCATCGACGTCGAGTTCGAGTCGGTCGGGCGCGGGGCCGAGCAGCCCATCGCACCCAACGACAACGAAGAGGACCGCAAGAAGAACCGCCGGGTGGTCGTGACCTATCAGCCGTGACCACACGGTGCCTGGCCCCAGTCGCTACCCTGGGCGCGTGGACCGGCAACCCGAACGCAGCCCTTCGACGGCGTGGGCGCAGCCGCTGATTCCTGCGCTTCTAGGGGTCCGCGTCGACGGCTCGACGCCCGCCATGGTCAGGCCGATGGTGGTGGGCCGCACCGTGGTGGTCACGGGAGCCTCTCGAGGCATCGGACGCTGCGTCGCGGAACGGCTGGCGCAGGTGGGCGCGACGGTGCTCGCGGTGGCCCGCGACGAGACGGCGCTGCAAAGCCTTCCAGGCGGTGCAGTGCCCTGCGTGCTGGATCTGCGCGACACCGATGCCGCCACGGCCACGGCCGAGCACCTACTCGCCGAACACGGCGCCCCTGGTTTGGTGATCTCCAACGCCGGGCATTCGATCCATCGCTACCTGGCCGAGTACACGGATCGGTTTCACGACGTCGCCAGGCTCAGCGGCGTCAACTTCCTCGGCCCCATCGCGTTCTTGCTGCCGCTGCTGCGCGAGATGACCGCGACCTGCTCGGGCCATCTGATCAACGTCTCGACCACGAGCATCGACGTACCGCTTCCGGGCTGGTCGGCCTACACCTCCACCAAGGCCGGCTTCGACGTCTGGCTGGCGAGCGTCGCTCCCGAGCTGCGCGCCGCCGGCGTGCGCACCACGTCGCTCCATCTTCCCCGGGTCCGCACGGCGATGAGCGCCCCGACTGCAGGCCGGTACCCCGTGCCGGAGCTCACCATCGACCAGGCCGCGGACGTGGTGTGCCGCGCCATCGTGCACCGCCCGCGTATCGTGCGCCCCTGGTGGGCGGCCGCAGGGGGCACGCTCACCGGACTCGCCCCCGGCGTAGCCGACACCGTCTTCGCTGGGATCCTCTCCTCCGGACGGAGGGTATGAGCCCATGCTGTCCGATACCCGGCCCACCGTCTCCGAGACACTGCGTCAGCTCCGGGACGGGCTGCGAGTCTTCGGCCTTTTCTCGCACCCCATCACCCTCGCCAGGATTCTGCTGAGCGGACTCCCCGCTCAAGGCATGACCATCTCTGCGGCGATCTCGGCGACCGCTCACGCCTGGGGAGATCGAGTGGCGCTGATCGATGACAGAGGCGCGATCACCTACGCCGAACTCGGTCGCGCCACGACGCAGCTGGCCGCCGCACTCGACCACCACGACCTGGCCGGCCCGGGACGCCGAGTTGCCATCGCCTGCGACGACGACCGCGACCTTCTCATCGCAGCCGCCGCCCTGGGCTTGACCGGAGCCGCCGTGGCGCAGATCTCGCCGCGTATGGGACACACGGCCTTCGACTCCTGGATCACCGAGGCCGGCGTCGAGTTGCTGCTACATTCCCGCACCGCTGATGACTTGGCGACCCGCTTCCCCGGACGCACCGTCGCTGCGACCACGTTCGGCGAACTGATCGCCGCGACACCTCGAGGCCACGCGGCACCGTCACGGGCGAGGGAGTCGCGCTCGATCATGGTGACCTCCGGCACGACGGGCACCCCGAAGGGCATCGCCATCCAGCGTCGCCCCACCCAGGCTCTGGTCGCGCTCGGGCTGGCCGGTGCCACCCAGGTTCGAGCAGGTTCCCCCACCCTGGCCTGGCCGCCGCTCTATCACGGCTACGGCTTCGCGGCAGCGGCCCTCTGCCTGGTGGCCGGTTCACCGATGGTCACCTCCAGCGCCCTCCCCCGGCTGAGTCTCGCCGAGGGTGCTGGTGAGGTGGCGCTCGCGGCGATCCGTCGGTACGGCGTCGAGGTGGTCTTCGGCGCCCCGGCCCAGTTACGCGCCCTGGCGGCGGCGCTCCACGAGGATACCGGCGTCGCGCCTCGGCTGCGAGCCGTCATGAGCGGCTCCGACGCGCTCGACGCCGACACCATTGTCTCGCTCACCGAGACCCTCGGTCCGGTCCTGGTGAGCTACTACGGCTCCACCGAGGCAGGCACCTTCACCATGGCCGATGGCTCCATGCTGGCCGACGACGCCGCCTCCGTGGGCCGACCGCTCGTGGCGTCGAGAGTCCAGGTGGTCGCCGACGACGGCGCCCCGGTGCCGATCGGCCAACCCGGCCGCGTGCGGGTGCGCACACCGATGGCGTCGCAGGCCGACGGCCCCGGAACGCGCTGGCTCACCATGAGCGACCTGGGCAGGATGGACCGCCGCGGACGGCTTTCCATCCTGGGGCGGGTGGGCCCGGTCGCCCGCTTGGGTGGCGAGTTCATCCACCCCGAACAGGTGCGCCACGTGCTCCTCGCGCAGCCGGGCGTCGCCGACGCGATCGTCGAGGTGGTCCCGGACAAGCTGTACGGCCGACGCGTCACGGCATCGGTGCGCCTCACCCCCGGCACCCACGCAGACCTCGAGTCGTGGAGAGCGGCGGTGCGCGCGGCGCTCGGCCCCGCGGCCGTCCCCCGGGAGATCTCAGTAAGCACAGCCCCGCAGTGATCCATCGTCTCTCAAATGATTTCTGTTGATTTTCAACATATATCCATCGATAATCGATGTATGAGCAAGGTTACTACCGTCGTCCTCAAGGTCTTGATCTCGATCTTCTTCGCCTTCGCGCTCCTGATGCAGTTCTTCGCCATCCCGGGCCTGGCCATGGACGTGCTGCGGTACGCGCGCGAGTTCTCCCACGTGCTGGTCCCCTACGTCGGAAGCGCCTTCGTCGCGTTCATCTGCGTGGAGGCGGTGCTGGTCTCCCTGTGGGTACTCCTCGGCATGGCACAGCAAGGCTCCGTGTTCTCGGAGCGCGCCTTCCGATGGGTGGACGCGATCATCTGGGCCACGGGCATCGCAACAACCTTGGCTCTGATCGTCGTCGGCATCATGGTCTTCGTACCTACCTCCGGCGCACCCGCCCCGTTCATCATGATGATCGTCCTCACCCTCGGTGGTGCGGCATTCGCGCTCCTGATGACCGTGATGCGAGCGCTGCTGCGCCAGGCCACCGATGCTCGCGCCGAACTCGAGGAGGTGATCTGATGGCCATCATCGTCGACCTGGACGTGGAACTCGCCAAGAAGAAGTGGTCGGTGGGTGACTTCGCCGACGCCATCGGCATCACGCCGGCCAACCTCTCCGTTTTGAAAAACGGCCGCGCGAAGGCCGTGCGCTTCTCCACCCTGGACGCCATCTGCCGCACGCTCGACTGCCAGGTGGGCGACATCCTGCGCTGGGTTCCCGACGACGAATAGCCCAGCCATCTGTCGAGCATTGAGCCGTCCACCCTGGGTATCCCCCTGGGCGGACCGTCTTCTTTTATCCTCGCCATTCACCGACGACACCTCACATTTGGCAATATCGAGAAGCGGCTGTTATCGTGTATTCGGTTAATCAGCCTCAAAGGAGCAGGAACCGTGAAACAGGGCATCAAGACGATGGGCCATGAGGGCCTGTACGTGGCGTGCCCGATGACGGGCTTGCCGCGCGGCGCGCGAAGCCCCCTGCACCCGCAGGACTGGTTTACCGTCTCCGCACGGCCGTCGCGCCGCGACGAATCCCCGAGCCAGGGGCCACTACTGACCTAAAGCCACGCAGCACCGTCACGCTGCAGGCAGCGCAAGGCCAGGGCCCCGAGGGAAACATCATCCCGAGGGGCCTTTTTGTTGGTCCTTATCCGCCGAAATCCGACAATTCGGGATCGGCTTATTCACCTTGCCTCAAAACAGGCAATCACATGTTTTCACGTAGCCAGAAAGAGCAGAAAGGAGGCCACCCATGAAGACGATGCTGCACACCCGCAGGGCATTTCCCACCCATGGGATTCAGCCATCCCGGACGAACACCGTGTTCGTCATCGGCCTCGACTACGACGTCAAAGGCGAGGTGCACTGGACCAGCGCGGTCTCTGGCATCCTCGACGGCATCTACTCCCCGTTCAAGGTGGAGCCGACGCGTCGCGTCCGCTCCGCCGGGGGCACCGTCGACATGGCGTGGCCGATCATCGTGCGGCTCAACTACTGGGTCACCATCCCTCACCGGAAGGCGCCCGACCTGCACACCCGCTGCAGCCGCCTCGACGTGCTGCGTCGCGACGGCTGGACCTGCGCCTACTGCGGTGACTACGCCAACACCGTCGACCACGTCCTCCCCGATTCCAGGGGCGGCGGGTGGACCTGGGGCAACCTCGTCGCAGCCTGCGGCGGCTGCAACGAGTTCAAGGCCGCCCGGACCCCCGAAGAGGCCGGCATGAAGCTGCTGTGGGATCCCCGCGTCGACGTCACCCAATACGCCGGCGTCCAGGCCGAGGTCTGGCGCAGCCTCCAACACCGTCAATGACCCACCACCCCCACTCGCACCCGAACGCCTAGTCGTGTGGAGGATGGGGTTCGCGAGTGGGTTTGGTGGGCGTAAAAGCCGTGGGCCCGCGCGAAGCGCCGGAACGCGGCCGGGCGGGAGCGGGCCCCATCCGGAACACGACGCCGGAACCAGGAACGTCGTCGCCAACCGCATCACCAACACGAAAGGACCGATCATGGTCAACGCACGAGGACTCCCCTTCGCTCTGCGCGGAGCGGTGGCCCCCACCTATGTCTGGGCGCCCGAGCACGAGATCGAGCACGCCGCCCTCGACCAGCTCCGCAACATCTCCAAGCTGCCGTGGGTGCACGGCGTGCGCGCCATGCCCGACGTGCACCTGGGCAAGGGTGCGACCGTCGGCTCGGTGATCGCCATGCGCAATGCCGTCTCACCGTCCGCCGTCGGGGTGGACATCGGCTGCGGGATGGGGGCCGTGCGCACCAGCCTGACCGCCGCCGACCTCCCCGACGACCTGGGCGATCTCCGCTGGGCATTCGAGGAGGCGGTGCCCGTCGGCTTCCGCGGGCACGACGGGATCGCCGAGACCGCCCGTCGCGGACCGCTCAAGGCTCGCTTCGACGCCCTGTTCGGTCGCTTCGACGAGCTCCGCGCCGACCGGGTGCAGGAACGCGGCTCGAAGGCGCGCTCGCAGTGCGGCACGCTGGGTGGCGGCAACCACTTCATCGAGCTGTGCACCGACGCCGACGACCAGGTGTGGCTGACGCTGCACTCCGGGTCGCGCAACATCGGCAAGGAGATCGCGGAGCGCCACATCCTCAAGGCCAAGACGTTGGACTGGAACACCGATCTGCCCGATCGCGATCTGGCGGTGTTCCTGCACCGCGACGAGGCCGGCCGCGTGCTGCCCGAGTGGGACGACTACCTGCACGACCTGTACTGGGCCCAGGACTACGCCCTGCTCAACCGGCACGTGATGCTGGCGCTGCTCACCGACGTGCTGCGGACCCATTTCCCGCAGATCGCGTTCGACGAGCCCATCCAGTGCCACCACAACTACGTGTCGGAGGAGGTCCACGACGGTCTCGACCTGGTGGTGACGCGCAAGGGCGCCATCTCGGCCCGCACGGGCCAGTTGGGGATCATCCCCGGCTCGATGGGCACGGGGTCGTTCATCGTCTCGGGCCTGGGCTCGGAGGAGTCGTTCCAGTCGGCGTCGCACGGCGCCGGTCGTCGGATGTCGCGTGCTCGCGCCAAGCGCGAGTTCACGATCGCCGACCTCGCCGCGCAGACCGCTGGTGTCGAGTGCCGCAAGGACGGCGGGGTGCTCGACGAGATCCCGGCGGCCTACAAGGATCTGAACGAGGTGATGGCCAACCAGTCCGACCTCGTCGCCATCGAGGCCCGCCTCACCACGATCCTCTGCGTGAAGGGATAAGCATCGGGGGAGCCCGGCCACCTCGGCCGGGCTCCCCCGAATCCAAAATGTCAGACCCCACATCTAGCGTGACTTCCGTGGCAGAACCGGTGTAGCCCCAACCGCCCGCGAAGGAGGAAGTCCAATGTCAGAGGTCTCTAATCCCGACCGCCTCGACGTCCTGGTCAAGGATGTCAGGCACATCATCCTGACCGGGCGCGCAGAAGCCGTTCGCAGCGTCGACCACCATCGCGTGGTCACTTACTGGCGACTCGGCCAACGCATCTTCGAGGAGGAACAAGACGGTCTGCGGCGAGCACCGTATGGCGCGGCACTGATCGAAGACCTCGCGCGCCAGATCCAACCAGAGTTCGGCAGCGGCTTCTCGCCTCGTCAGCTGAGGTACGCGCGGCAGTTCTACCAGCGTTACCCAATGTGGAACGCAGTGCGTTCCGAATTGAACTGGTACCAACACCGCACCCTCATTCGTATCGAGGATCCCGACAAGCGCGGCTTCTACGAAGCTGAGTCCATCCGCAACAGCTGGACCGGCCGCGAGACAGAACGCCAAGTCAACTCCATGTTGTACGAGCGCCTGCTCGCCTCCAGCGACAAGGAGTCCGTCTTGGCCGTCGCTCACGGCGAGCGTGTGCCCGAACGCCCGGAAGAGATCATCAAGGATCCGATGATGCTTGAGTTCGTCGGCCTCAAACCCCAGGCCTCCTACTACGAACGCGATCTCGAGACGGCTCTGATCACGCACCTTCAAGACTTCCTTCTCGAACTCGGGAACGGCTTCGCCTTCGTCGCGCGGCAACGCCGCATCCTGTTGGAAGACGACGAGTTCTTCGCTGATCTCGTGTTCTACAACTGGCTGCTCCGGTGCTTCGTGATCGTGGAACTGAAGTCGGGCAAGTTGACCCACCACGACATCGGCCAGCTCCAGATGTACGTCAACTACTTCGACCGCAACGAGAAGACGTCCGAGATGAATCCGACGGTCGGCATCCTGCTCTGCGCCGACAAGAACGACACCGTCGTTCGCTACTCACTGCCCGTCGACAACACAGCCATCCATGCTTCCCGGTACCAGCTGTATCTCCCCACCGAAGAACAGCTGGCAACGCAGATCGAGCGCGAGATCGTCGCGGCGGAGCAGTCCACCCACGAGGACGAGCAGCCTTGAGAACGTGGCCGCACCGCCGTGCTACTCGGCATGGCGAACATAACGCTGGCTGAGCGGGGGTGATCTGTACGTATTGCACAGATCACCCCCGCTCAGCCAGCGTTATGCATCGCTCTCCCCCGACTGTGACCGCGCTGCGGTCACAATTCATTCGATATCAGTCCGAACGCCTCAACCACAGCGCGTTGGCGCGACGCTCAGCAGCAAGCAGCGCCTCTGTCACGCTAGCTGCGCGGGGCGAGCGTAGGACAGGGGCAACAGATCGGCGGCAAGGATGCTTCGCACGCCTTCAGGCGTAGAGAAGATCACCCGCATCTCGGGGCAGTAATCGACGAACACCTGGCGGTCCCGGCCGCATGGATTGCACACTCCACGGCCTTGGTTGCCGACGGCGACGATATGGGTGAACTCTCGTCCACCGGCAGCGCGCGCGGCCCCCAGCGCGACGAGTTCGGCGCAGGGCCCGCCAGTGAAGTGATAGAGGTTGATCCCGGCGAACATCCGTCCGTCCGCGCAGCGGACCGCGGCGCCCATCGTATGAACGCCATCGCCGTCTGGGCCGGCATCCGTGTTCTCATCGACGGCCGCCCGGGCCACCTCGATGAGTTCTCTTTCAACGTCATCGCACGGTCGAGCAGACGGAAAAAGAACGGCAGAGGGACTGGGCATGATCGAACCCTAACAGTCGTGACCCGCCCGCTATCTGCGGTGCGCGTCGACCCAGGCACGGGGCGAGAGACCATGTCGCTGGGCGAAGACCCGGGAGAAGGAGCTGTTCGTATATCCGAGATCGGCCGCTACCTGGGCGACCGGGCGCCCCGCTCGGAGCATCTGCCGCCCGACGGTCAGGCGCCAGGCGGTCAGGTAGTCGTGAGGCGTGGTGCCGACGAGTTCGCGGAAGCGAGCGGCGAAGGCGCTGCGCGACATAGCCGCGCTCCGGGCGAGCAGATCCAGCGTCCAAGCCCGTCCGGGATCCTCGTGCATCGCCACCATTGCACGAGCGATGGCGGGATCCGACAGCCCTGTGATCAAGCCAGGATGAAGCTTGAGCTCTCCAGGGTGGTCGAGCAGCCAGCGCAACAGCTTCAGGAGCACGATCTCGAACAATCGGTCGACGATGTGACGCCGCCCGCAGCGAAACTCGTCGATCTCTGCAAATAGCAGATCCAAGGCCCCCTCGATGCCGGCAACCTCGCGCAATGGCACCGTCATCACGTCCGGCAGGGCGCGCACGAGCGGATGATCGTCGCCGCCGTCGAAGTCGAGCGTGGCGCACGCCAGATCGATCCCCAGATCCGGTGCACCGTGGAAGATGTGCTCACTGGGTCGCGGGTAGAACAGCAGGCTCGGCTCGGAGACGAGGCGCTGCGTGCGGTCGGCACCGTCGGCGACGACGAGGCTGCCCGCGCGCAGGATGTGCAGGAAACCTCTGCCCGGTTCGGCCTCGAACCGCCGCACCTCACAGAGCCCTCCGAGGTGGAACTGCTGAGCGCGGACGGAGAAGCGCTCCAGCACCGCGTCGAGACGATCGATGGCCGACATGCGCCAACTCTAGACGATCAGACAAGTATCACGGATTAAAAGACGCGAATCCTCCACCAGATGCAGGCAAAGTGGATCACACAGCCACCCAGGCACCGATCCCACCGAAGGAGAACCGTCATGTCCCGCGTACCGCTCATCGATCCCACCCAGGCCGACACCAAGGTCAAGCCGCTGCTCACGAAGATCGAGGGCGCCTTCGGCGGCGTGCCCAACATGTTCCGCGCGGTGGCGAACTCTCCAGCCGCACTCCAGTCGATGTGGGCGGCCTTCGGCGCTTTCTCCACCGGATCGCTCGGCGCCGCCTTGACCGAGCAGATCGCCGTCGCCGTCGCCGACCGGAACCGCTGCCACTACTGCCTCGCCGCTCACACCGTCCTCGGCACGAACGCCGGTCTCGCCGCCGATGATCTGGCCGCCGCCCAGCAGGCCCAGTCGAACGACCCTCGCGTCCAGGCGCTGCTTGAGTTCGCGGTCCTGCTCGTCGAGAACCGCGGGGCCGTCGACGCCGACAGCGTCGCCACGCTCCGCGAGCACGGGTGGAGCGACGAGCAGATCGTCGAGACCATCGCGCAGGTGGCGCTCAACCTGTTCACCAACTACATCAACATCTCGCTGGACGTGCCCGTCGACTTCCCGGAGGTGACGTTCAGCTCATGACCCTCGCGATGTCCCGCGACATTCGCAAGAACTGAAGCCTCGCACGACTGGATGTTTGTTGTCGACGCGACGGGATCACGCGTCAAGACGCGAGTCGAGGAAGGCGTCGAGCAGGCCCGGGGTCGCCATCGCGGCGAAGTCGACGCCTTCGTCCTGGGCCGCATCGATGATCACGTAGTGACCGCGTCCCGCCGCGGTGGTCGCCTCGACGGTGACCAGCCCCAGTCGGCGCTGGAAGAAGGACTGCCGGATCCGCCACCCGACGATTCCTGAGCGACGGAGCCGCACCGTCGCGCGCCGGAGGGTGCCGTGGCGGGTCACCAGGTACTCGCCGTCGAGCGTGTGCCCCAGCGAGGCGTAGGCGTCGAACGCACTCCACCACGCCCAGGTCGCCAGAAACACGGCGACACCGATCGTCAACAGAGACCAGGACAGCGGAGGTGACCAGAGCAGGTGCACGCCGAACACGACCGCGGCGAGCGCGAGGGTCGCGATGCCCGCCCGGCGCAGTCGCCGGTTCCGAGCCGCGAGCGGATGCGGGAGAAGGCCGACGGCGTCGACGGGGCCGGCCACTGCGTCCGCCGTGACCCACGCAACCTGTCGGGGTGCTGCGGGTACCAGCGTGGTGAGGTCACTGGCCGAGTCGGCGCTCTTCAGCCCGATCGCGATCACGTCGAGCCGGGCAGCGCCCGCCATCCTGACGCCGAGTGGCTCCACGATTTCGACGCCGCGAATCCGCTGTTCCTCCAGGCTCAACGAGCGGCTGACCAGCAGGCCTCGCCGCACCCGCAAGGTGCCGCCCGGCTCCCGGTCCAGCCGGTGCCCCCACGAGGACTCCGCCTGTAACAACAGACTTCCCAAGGCCCCGATCAGGAGGAAGCCCACCAGGCCAAGTCCGAGCACGAGCCAAGGGCCATGGCGCGCGATCAGCCCCGCCACCATCTCCACCGGCACCCGCGCCATGCCGAACCACTCGGCCACCTGAAAGATGCCGCCGGCCAGGCCGACGGCGAGGGCCGGGGTGACAAACGACAACGGTGCGTAGCGCAGCCATCCCGGCCGCCAGGTCGCCAGCCGCTCGTCGACGGGCTCCGTCCCATCGGACGGGGCGGCCCCGTCGCGACGCAGCAGCTCGACCCGCAGTCGTTCGCCGGCCGCACGGGAGAGCGAGTCCAGATCGATGGATCTCTCCGTCGTCGAGCCCTCGCCACCGCCGGTCTCGCCCGTACCGGCTTTCACCCGGACCAGCCCGAGCATTCGCGACACCGGGTCGGCGGTCAGGTCCACCGAGCGGATCCGTTCGCGGGCGAGCGAGCGGCGGCTCCGGAACCAGAGACCCGTCTCCAGCTCCAGCCGTTCGGGTGTGACGCGGTAGCGAGTGTGCCGCACGCGCAACAGGTCGTACCCCGTCACGACGACGAACAGCAGCACCGCCGCAGGCAGCACCCACATCAGTGCGACGCCCAACGAGGTTGCGGCCGCAACGGCAATGGCAGCCCCGCCGCCGCCCACCGCCACGATCCCGACCATCGTGAGAGCGGTCACCGCGACGGTACGAGGATGCAGCCGCTCCCAGGAGTCGGCGGCCCCCGACCCGACCGCCTCACCGATGGTCATGTGGCGTCTCCCGGCGCGGCCTCGGCGAGCTGGGTCAGCTCCTCAGCGAGTTCTTCCGCGACCGCTTGAGCAAGACCGTCGAGCCGCACCGCTCCCGCCGACGACGCCGTCGTGACCACCACCGTCGACAGCCCGAACGACCGCTGCAGCGGTCCCTGAGTCGTGTCGACCGTCTGGATCCGCGACATCGGCGCGATCCGCCAAGTGCGCCAGAAATAGCCGGTCAGGGCGTACACGGCCTGGTCGGTGACCTCCCAGCGGTGCACGCGGTGCCACCACGCCGGCAGCTCCATGGCCAGGAGCACTCCGAACACAGCCAGCACCGCGCCGATCCCCAGCAGCCACCCCCTCGCCGGGGCGATCAGCACCCCGAGCACGATCACCGGCAGCACCACGGCGCCCACGACGATGAGCAACTGGGCGCGTCGCCACCCGACGCTCCGGTCGTCGAACCGGTTTCGAGGGGGCCGCAGCCGGGCGCTCGTCTGCCTCATGCCTCCCCATTATCCCGTGTGACAGCGGCATATGACCGCCTCTGGGCCTGAGAAAGGGGGTTCGACCACCGGTTCACCCCGTCACTTCGTTCGGCGCAGCAGAAGGCTCGCGAGATACGCGCCACCGCCGATGAGTGTGACCAACCCCACCGGCATGGCCGACATCTTCGCGACGATATCGGCGGTCACCAGCAAAGCCGCCCCCGTGAGGGCGGTGATCGTAAAACCCGGCCTGCCGCCGAGCAGCGCCCTCGCAACATGCGGAGCCGCCAACGCGATGAACGCGACCGGTCCGGTGACGGCTGTTGCGACGGCGGCCATCACCACCGCGAGGCCGAAGCTCGTGATGGTCAGCGACGCGATCCGCACGCCGAGGGCCTGCGCCGTCTCGGGCCCCAGCTCGAGCAGCGAGAGCGGCCGCGCGAGGAGGGCCAGCACGACCAGGGCCAGCACGCCGACCACGCTCACGATCGCGACCTGGTCCATCGTCGCGTCGTTCAGCGATCCGGCTGACCACGCCGCCACCGCCATGGCGAGATCCCGGTCAGCACGCAGCATGAGCCACGTGTTGACGGCCCCCACCGCCATTCCGATGCCCACCCCCACCAGCACCAGCCGAGGTCCGTCGAGGCGCCCCCGAACCAGCAGCAGCACCACCGCCGCGACCGCCGCACTCCCCAGCAACGCTCCACTGAATTGGGCCGCCGCCGAGGTGCCGACGACGGTCGCCGTCACGAGCACGCCGGTATGGGCGCCGACGGTCAGTCCCAGAAGGTCGGGGCTGCCGAGGTCGTTCGCGGCGAGCGTCTGCACGATCAGACCGCTCAGCGCGAGCAGCACGCCGATCAGGATGGCCAGCAGCGCACGCGGCAACCGCCACTCCAGGACGACCATTCGGGTGGTCTCGTCGCCGTCCCCGCGCAGCACGTTGGTCACCGCCACCAGATCAAGATCCCCCGGCCCCGTCAGCAGCTGCAGCGTCGCGACGACGACGAGCACGGCGAGCAGGATCGCGCCGACGACGCGACGACGGGCGCGGCCGTGAGACCGACGCCCGAACCGATACCCAGGCTGCGCGCTCATGTTCTCGCCCTCCATTGCCTACCGCCGACCAGGAGCGCGAGCATCGTGCCACCGAGCAGGGCCGTCACGATGCCCACCGGGAGCTCGCCGGACAGCGGCAGCGTCCGGCCGAGCACGTCGGCACCAAGGACCAGCGTCGGCGAGGCCAGCGCGGTCAACAGGAGCAACCGGGCGTGCCTCGCTCCGGCGAACGGGTGCATGAGATGAGGGATGATGAGCCCGACGAAGCTCACCGGGCCCACCAGCGCGGTCGCCGAACCCACCAAAAGGGCGACCGCTGCCGTGATCATCGCCCGGGTCGTCGTCACGTTGAGCCCCAGCATGCTGGCGGTGTCGTCGCCGAGCTCCAGGAGGTCGAGGGAGCGCGCGAGCGCGAAGCAGACGGGGATGCCCACGATGGCGAACGGAACGAAGTCGACGATATCGCCGATGCTGCGCCCGCCCAGTGCGCCGGCACCCCAGCGGCGCATCCGGTCGAACGCGTCGGGGTTGCGCAGAGCGATGGCGCTGGAGAGCCCCGAGAACACCGAGCCGATCGCCACGCCCGCGAGCACGAGCCTCGCCGGGGAGGCCTTGCGGCCCAGCAGGTATACGGCGGACGTCACGACGCCCGCACCCACCAGGCCAACCCACATCTGGTCTCGCAACGCAAGGTGCGCGTTCCAAGCCACGGCGACGGTGACCGCGAAAGCCGCCCCGGGCGCGACGCCGAGCAGGCCGGGATCGGCGAGCCTGTTGCGGGTCATCGACTGCGTGAGCACGCCGGCCAGGCCGAGCCCCACACCCGCGGCGACGCCGGCCAGCGTGCGCGGAACCCGCTGCTGCCACAGCACCGTCGCATCCGGGGAGCGGGAAGCCGGGTCGGCCATCAGCTCCGTCAAGCGGAGCGCAAGCACACCTCGGGCCCCGAAGAGGAGACTCGCCGCGATGGCGGCCGCCAGCATGAGCGCCAGCGCGACCACCACCCAGGGGAAGCGCGGCCGCGTCACAACCCGGCCGCGTCGTAGAGCGCGTCCACCCGGTCGGTCACTTCCTCGATATCCGCATCCGAATCATAGAGCTCGTCAATCAGCGCGCGCGTCTGCTCAGGCAGCGCGAGGTACCGTTCGCGCCACTCCTCAGCGCGGTCCGTCCAGTAGCCGAGCACTTTGTATGAGGACGGCGTGCGGCCGTGTTCGTGCCGGAGCGACCGGCGGATCGCGCGTATCTCGCGGGCCTCTCCGGCCGCCCACACATAGGTCTCGTCGGGACGAGATTCGGATGCGAGAGCGCGCCGAAGCTCGGCCCCGAGCCGGCTCGGGGCGATGCCGTTACCCGTTCCCGGCAGCCAGCGGACTTGGAGCGGGCCGGCCGAGGAGAGCTCTTGGGAGTCGGCGGCGAGGGGCACCTCGACCACGACGGTCGTGCTCACGTCGGACGGTGTCTGCTCGCAGATGCGCGCCACCGCGGGCAGGCCGGTGGCGTCGGCGAGCAGGAGTTGGCGGCGGAACTCGTCGGTGCGGTCGTAGATCGTGCCGGGTTCGCTCACGCCGATGGTTTCCCCCGGTGTCGCATTCGCCGCCCAGCGCGCGGCGGCGCCATGACCGTGCAGCACGAAGTCGACATCGATCCAGTCGTCGCCGACCTGTCGGACGGTGTAGGTGCGCGGCGTCGGCAGATGGAGCCTAACGTACTCGTCGGGCACCCCGGTGGTGGCGAACCATCCCCGTCTCCCGGCGAGCCGGACCCGCACCATCGACGGCGTCAGCCTCACCATGGAGACGACGACGGCCTGGGACGGGTCGGTCACCCGGCCACCTTCTGCAGGATGTCCTCGAACTCATCCAGGAGCTCGAAGGCGGTGCCTACCGACGAGGTTCCCGTCGTGATCGGGTACGTCTTTCCGGCGGCGACGGCGGGCAGCTTCTCCTACAGTCCGCTCGCCTCGAACTCGGCGTAGTCGGTATAGGCGTCCGTCAGGATCACGTCAGCCTCCTCGAGGATGTCGAGCTGCTCGTACGCGTAGGGCACCACCTGCTCGGTCTGCCCTGCCGCGGTCACACCGAGCTGCGCGCCGGCCTGGGTCAGCACCGTCAAGTCGGTCCATGCCGGACCGTACAGCCACCATTGACCGTCGCCGGTCGGGGTGACCAGATCAAAGGTGTTGTCGGCAAGCGCATCCGCATGTTCGGTCTTGATCTTCGTGGTTCGGGTCTCGAGTTCTTCGATGAGTTCCGTCGCTTTGTCGCTGCGTCCAACGACATCGCCGACCCTCTGTGTGACCTCATTCAGTGAGAGGCCCTGGAACGAGATGACCACCGTCGGCGCGATGTCGGAGAGGCGCTTGTAGGTGTCCTCGTCGGTGTCGATGCCGCGCACGATGAGGTCGGGCTTGGCGGCCAGGATCGCCTCGTAGTCGACATCGGTCCAGGTGCCGACCATCTCGGCATCCTTTGCACCCTCGGAGTAGGTCTCGCCTTGGTCCGAATAGTCGCTACCGGAGACGCCGACCAACGGCACCCCCAGATCCATCAGCGTGAACCCGACGAAATAGTCGCCGGCGACGACACGGGTGGCCTCACCTGGCACGGTGACCTTTCCGAGGTCCGTGTCCACCTCGCGAGTGGTGGCTTCGGTGACCGACGGCGTCGATGAGGGCGACGACGCGGGCGGCGTGGGAGTCGAGCACGCGGTGCCGACCAGCGCGAAGGTGGTGAGTGCAGCGAGCAATGCGGCGCGGACGCGTCCGCGCTGTGAAGTACGAGCCATTCCCTTGATGTTAGGGTAGCCAAACCTCACCCACAATGCGCTCACCTGCCAGGATAATGCTATGAACGGCCACACCACCCGCGCCGCCGCGAGGCGACCACCCGAACGCAGGGCACCGACCGTTCAGCAGCTCGACGCCCACGTGGTGCTCGGCGAGGCGCGCCTGTTCACCCGGTGGTGGCAGGTGAGCCGGCCCACACGATGGTCGGCTCATCGACACCGGGAACACGAGCTGGTGTGGGACGTCTCCGGCAGCGTCGCGATCGAAGTCGCCGACCGGCTCTGGCTGGTGCCACCCGGCACCGGGCTCTGGATACCTGCGGGCACGACGCACGACGTGGCCGTTCACGCGCCAAGCTCGTTCGCCTGCACCTTCGTCGAGCCCGACTCCTTCGCCATGCCGTGGGACGCCCCATGCCTGATCGCTATCAATCCGCTCGCCGCCGAGGCGTTGCGTCAGAACAGCGTGGCCGACGTGAGCGACCCCCTGCGCGACCAGATCGTCGACGTCGCCGTCGGGATGCTGTCTCGCGCCGACGACACGCTGACCATCCCCATGCCCAGCGATCCACGCGCCCGGATCGTCGCCGACGCGCTGCTCGCCGAGCCCGTCGACAACCGATCAGTCGAGGCATGGG
Source organism: Tessaracoccus caeni (assembly GCF_029211185.1). Taxonomy (GTDB): domain Bacteria; phylum Actinomycetota; class Actinomycetes; order Propionibacteriales; family Propionibacteriaceae; genus Arachnia; species Arachnia caeni. The sequence continues at coordinate 20,600 of NZ_JARGDO010000010.1, read as the reverse complement.
CGCTCCAGGCCCACACCAGCCCTCGCACGCTGCGCCGGCTGTTCGTCAAGGAGACCGGCCTCAGCGTCGTGCAGTGGCGGGCGCTGCTACGCCTCCGCGAGGCCGTGTCGCTGCTCGGGGACGGGCTGACCGTCGCCGAGGTATCGGCTCGCGTCGGCTACCAGTCTCCCAGCGCGTTCAGCGCAGCGTTCCGACGCACCATGGGCGGACCGCCTGGCCACTTCGCCGCGACCCGGGGCGGGCTCAGCGTCGCATCGTCGCGACACAGTGACGTGAGGCCCTAGTAGGGGTAGCCGTATCTGCTGAGGAACAGCGCACCGGAAAGAGCCGCGTAGACGAGGAACGTCACCGCGACCCACGAGCACGCCCACCTGCTCGTCTCGTAGGTTCCGCGCCGCAGAACCGGGAGCATCGCGAACAGGCCACCGAGCTGCACGGCCGCCAGAACCACATACGACCAATCGGAGAACACCCACACGAGCGGCAGGAAGTGCAGGGAGACGCACAGGGCGATCCACCAGCCGTACCAACGCTTCTGCTTCCGCCGCGCGAGCACGATGCAACCGATGCCGATCAACAACGCCTCGCCGAGCACCACCGAGCCGAAGACCCAGTACCGCCCTTCCAGGACGGTCGGCGTCGCCCAGTTGCGCCAGACGAGGATGCCGAAGGCGACCGACAGCAGGAACCCGATCACCGAGCCGGCTCCCAGGTAGGCGCGCAGCCGCGGCTTCGGGTCTTCCTGCGACCATCCGAACCATCCGGCGGCCATCAACGCGAGCCAGGCGATCGCCACGGCCTGGTCTCGCAAGAACTCGGTGATCATGTGCAAACCCTAAGCGGTACGCCCGCCATCGGGACAGGGCTCCGGCCGCTCATTCGGCAGCGAGTTGCGCGATCACCTGACGCGCGGGCTTGTCGAGGGACTTCAGCACCGGCAGCGTCGTGGCGGCAATCACGATCACGGCGCACAGCAGGGTGACGACGCCGAGCTCCATCCATGGCACCACGATCGGCGCGGTGGCACCGATATCCAAGGCGTCGGTACCGATGACGAACACCGCCACCCCCACGGCGGTCATGATCAGTCCGAGGATCATGGCGGTCACCGTGACGATGAGGCCCTCGAACACCGGCACCAGCACCTGCTGACGCCTCGTGGCGCCGACCACGCCGACCAGGGCGAGCTCCGCCTCGCGCTGCCGCGACATGATCAGCACCACGCTCACACCGCCCGAGATGGAGATCAGCAGCACGAGTCCGATCAGGCCGAGAACGGCTCCGGTGCCGGCGTGCTCGATCTGATCCCGTTGCAGCTGCTCGAGCACCGCGATGACGGAGCCGACGATCGCTTGCAGGCCGACGATCAGGCCGACGGCCATCGCGATCGGCGTGACGGTGCGGCTCAGTCGCTCCCCCCGCGCGAGCACCGCGGCGCGTGCGATCACCCAGGACGCGGATCGGGCCGGGACGAGCGCCGTCCAGGCCCGGGTGAACAACCCGATCGTCAGCGGAGCGGCCAAGGACAGCACGACGCTGGTGATCAGGATGCAGCCGACCGCCGCCTGCATGACGGTGTCGCCGCCGTCCACCCCCATCTCCGGCGCCGCCGCGATCGCACCCCCGGCCACGCCGACCATGGCGAAGGCGAGCAGCACGGCGGCGATCCAGCGGAAGATCTGGCGGCCGCGCGCGGCGGCGCCGGGGATCGTCCGGAGCGCCTCGACAGGCGGTACGGCAGCGGCAACCTTGGACTGACGCAGGCCGGCGAGCAGCGCGAAGAGCACGAAGCCCCCGGCGCCCACCAGAACGAGCACCGGGTCGACGCGCAAGACGGCGAAGTCACCGGACACCCCGCGCTCCCCCACGGCCTGCGCGATGGCGGCCGGCTGGACGAGGATCGCGATCACCACGCCGACGACGGATCCGGCCAGCGCGACGATCGCGAGCTGCCCGAGCAGAATGCGCGACACCTGCTTGGGCGTGGCCCCAGCGAGCGACAGGCGGGCGAGAGCACCGCGTCGCGCCTGCACCACGAGCCCGGTCACCGCGCCGATGACGCTGAGGGTGCCGACGATCGCCAGCGCGAGATTCCAGGCCGGCAGGAAGATCAGGGCCGGGCCCTCCGACTCCGGTATGTTGCCCGTCGCGATCGTCGCAAGGAGGCTGTCGATGGCGAGCACCGCCAGCACGATCGCGAAGCTGGTCACGATGAAGGCGATCAGAACCGCGAGCCACGAGGTCCAGGCCGCTCTGAGCTCTGAGAAGACCAAGCCGCGCATCACGCCGCCTCCCCCGTGCTCTCCTCGAGGGCCGCGAGCATGCTCGCCACCTCCTCCGTGGTGGGTGCCGTCATCTGATTGGCGAGCCGTCCGTCGCGCATGAACACCACTCGATCGCAGGCCGCGGCGACGGCAGGATCGTGCGTCACGATGAGCACGCATTGCCCGGGTTCGCTGCCGATGCGTCGGAGTTCGGTGAGCACGGCGCGCCCCGACCGGGTGTCCAGGGCTCCCGTGGGCTCGTCGGCGAAGACGATCTTCGGTCGCTGCGCCAACACCCGAGCGATGGCGACGCGTTGCTGCTCGCCGCCGGACATCGACGACGGGAGCACGGCCCCGCGGCCGCCGAGCCCCACCGAGGTCAGCGCCGACTCGACCAGGCCCTTGTCGACGCGCTCCCCGCGCAGGCGGAACGGCAGGGCGACGTTCTCCGCGACGGGCAGCGTCGGCATGAGGTTGTAGGACTGGAACACGAAGCCGAGATCGGATCGACGAAGCTCGGCGAGCTGCGTGCGCGAACTCTTGGTCAGGCTCTTCCCCAGCAGAGCGACGTCACCCGCCGACGGCGGCTCCAACCCGGCCAGGCAGTAGAGCAAGGTGGACTTGCCCGATCCGGAGGGGCCCATGATGGCGCAGACCTCCCCTTCGCTGACGGTGAGGGAGACGTTGTGCAGGACATCCACGGTGGAGGTGCCCACCGGGTATGACTTGGACAGGCGATCGGCGACGATGAGGGCACCGGTGACGTACGGAGTCTGACTGGTCATGCCTTGACCCTCCCCCGGGCCCGCATCGTCGCACATCGCCCGAGCGGGTCGAGAAGCATCAGCCGATCGGATCGAAGAGAATACGACCAAGGGTGTAGCGTCCGCGAGCCCTCCCATCAGTAGCATCCAGCTATGCCCGCCGCCGCGACGTCCTCCCCGCACGCCCGGCTGCGCGATCGGCCCTGGGTGCTGCGCTGGTCCTCCCACATGGTCTATCTGGGCACCATCGTCGTCTTTCTCTACATCACCCAGTTCAACGTCTTCTCGGAGGACTGGAGAATCCACGCGATACTGGCGCCCGTCATCGTCGCCGCGGTCGTTCTGCGGACCCGGTTCCCCTACGCTCTTCCCCTCCTGGGGATCCTCGAGGTAGCTCTCCTCACAGCCTTCGTCGTCTTCTGGGCGGGCCTCATCAGCCTCACCGTCCGTCGTCGTGGACCGTGGGTCTGGATCATGGCCGGGCTCGGCAGCGCCCTCTCGATACCTCGCCACCTCGAGTACGGCTACGTCCAGGAGTTCTCGCCAGAGCTGCAGGTGATCTCCGCTGTGTTCTGGGTGCTCTTCAACGCGTGCACACCGATGATCATCGGCAGCTACATCCGTCGGCAGCGCACCCTCCAGACCGCTGCGGTGGAGAGGGCTGCCCGCGTCGCATTCGAGCGCGAGGTCGCCGCCAGGCATGCGGTATCCGAGGAACGCGAGCGCATCGCGCGCGACATGCACGACTCCCTTGGCCACATCCTGGCGCAGCTGAGCATGCAGGCTGGGGCGATGGAGGTGCGCGCTCGCCACTCCGACGACGCCGACGCGGCCGTGCGCATCCGTGAGACGGCCCGTTCCGGCCTTGCCGAACTCCGCCAGGCCGTCCAGGTGCTCGGCGAGGACTCCCGCCGCACCCCCACCCCGACGCTCGCGACCGTGCCGCAGCTCGTCGAGTCCAGCCGGGACGCCGGCGCTGACATCGACCTGATCGACGACCTCGAGGACGCCACGACGCTGCCTCCCCCGACCAGCCGATTGGCCTATCAGGTGGTGCAGGAGGCGCTGACCAACGCTCACCGCCATGCACCGGGCGTGCCTGTGAGCATTCATCTGCTCGGGTCGCCCGGCGTCGGGGTGACCATCGTCGCGGAGAATCCCCTCGCCCCGGGCGGCGAGGCGGGTTCACATACCGGACTTGCGACGCTCCGGCGACGCGCAGCGGTGATGGGTGGCACACTCGACGCAAGAACGTCGCACGGGATGTTCACGCTGACCGTCCGCTTGCCATGGGAGGTGTCGTCGTGATCAGGGTCGCCATCGTCGACGACGATGCCCTCATGCGCGCCGGCCTGCGCGCCATCCTGTCCTCCGCCGAGGACATCCAGGTGGTGGGAGAGGCCGACGACGGCACCGGAGTGCCGGAGCTCGTGCGCAGCACCCAGCCGGACCTGCTAGTGATGGACATCCGGATGCCCCGCATCGACGGCATCGAGGCGACCCGCCGCCTCATGGCGACCCCTGATCCACCGCGGGTTCTGGTACTCACCACATTCCGGCTCGATGAGCATGTCTTCGCCGCGATCGAGGCGGGGGCCAGCGGATTCCTGCTCAAAGACACTCCGCCCTCCGAGCTGGTGGAGGCCGTGCGGATCGTGGCCGGCGGCGACGCCATGCTGAGCCCCGCTCACACACGCGCCCTGATCGAGCGGTTCGCCGACACGGGCCGCGACCGGCGGCGCGACACCGCCCGCGCACTGCTGACGCAGCTCAGCACCCGCGAGCGCGAGGTGGCGGAGTTCGTTGCCGAGGGCCTTTCCAACGCAGAGATCGGCGACAAGCTGTTCTGCTCGGAGGCGACCGTGAAGACCCACCTCACGCACGTCTTCGCCAAGATCGGCGACAGCAACAGGGTGCGTCTCGCGCTCCTCGTCCGCGACGCCTCGGCCTGAGTCAGGCGTCAGGGCATGGGTACGAGCAGGAAGGAAGCACCCGCGGACCGTGGACCGCGGAGCGATCGGCGAGCCGACACCTGGGCATCCCATGTCCCCTACTTGGCCGCCATCGGCGTCGCCCTCTACTTCACATGGGAGGGCGGCTCCGCCCGCCCGACCTGGGCGTGGCCTTTCCAACTGGCGCTGTTGCCCCTCGTGATCGCCGCCATCGTGTGGCGCGACCGCTGGCCCTACGCTTTTCCCCTGCTGGGACTCATCGAGTTGGGCTCGTCCGTCGGCTTCGTCTACTACAGCCTCGGCATGATCAGCCTCAGCATCAGGCGTCGGGGCTGGCCGGTGTGGTCGCTCGTCGCCGGCGCCGGCGTTGTCATCATTGTTCTCTCGATGACCGTGCTCAGTGAGGACGGCGTTCCCCTCGCCACTGGGCTCGTCACGCTGCTGATCAACATCGTCTCCGTCTGCCTGCCCCCGGTGCTCATCGGCACCTATGTTCGCGTTCAGCGCGAGCGGCTCGCGCGGACCGTCGAGGAGACGACGCGCGCCGAACTCGAGCGTGAACACGCCGCCCAGCAGGCGGCTCAGGCTGAACGCGACCGGGTCGCACACGAGCTGCACGACTCGCTCGGACGAGCCCTCACCCTGGTCACCATGCAAGCTGGCGCTTTGGAGGTGAGCACGCGCGATCCCGAGCTGGCGGCGTCGGCGCGACAAGTGCGCGAGACGGCCCGATCCGGCCTCGCCGAGCTGCGCACCGTCGTCCGCGCCCTCGGGGAAGACAGCCCCGACGACGTCGCGACGGCCGGTATCTAAGAGGTTCCCATCCCGGTCACGCGGAGAACGATGGTCGTTGCGAGGACGACGACCAGGATCGCGACCACCACTGCGTCCCGCCAGCTTCCCCTGAGCTCCACCAACGATGTCGGACGCTTGGTCACGCCGTAGCCCCGCGAGAGCATGGCGGCGGCGAGATCCTCAGACATTCGGATGCTCGTCGAGAACAGCGGCACCATGATGCTGATGTGGGCGCGGATCGCGCCGATCATCCCGCGGTCATCGACCTTGACGCCCCGGGCGCGCTGGGCATCCAGGATCTGTGCCGACCTGGCCTGAAGTGTGGGCACGAAGCGCAGGGCGGTCATCACGATGAAGACCAGCGGGAACGGCAACCGCGCTTTCTGCATCAGGGCGACGAGATCCTCGATCGGGGTGCTGAGCACCAGCACGCTGGTGATCGCCACCATCGTGACGATCCGCAGGCCGAGGGTCGCGCCCCAGGCCAGCCCCGTGGTGGTGAGCGGCAGGGCACCGTCGAACCAGAGATGCAGGAGCACCTCGCCACCGCGACGCCCGGACGGGGGCCAAAGCGACGCGAACACGACGATCATCGCGATCACGAAGGACAGCGGCGCGAACATCGACACGATCTGCTTCGCGGGCACGTGCAGCAGGAGCACCAGGGCGAGGCTCCCGACGGCGAGCAGCACCTGGGCACCTGGCGTCGGGAGCAGGACGGTCATCGCCACCACCACCGCCACCCCCAGCAGCTTGGTACGCACATCCAGCCGGTGCAGGAACGTGTTGCCGGGGACGTACTCGAACCTCATCCGACCGCTCCCCAGGCCACCACGAAGTCCTCCGGCGTGCCCACCGGAGACAGCCCGAGCCGGACCGCGAGTTCGGTGACGTGGGGACGCGCCAGCCTGGCGCGGTGCAGCAGGTCGCCGTCGCCGAGGAGGGCGCGCATGTCTCGGTCCGCCACGATCCTGCCCTGATCGAACACCAGCGCGCGACGGGCATAGCGGGCAGCCAGCGCCATGTCGTGGGTGATCATGAGGATCGTGTGACCCTCGTCGCTCAGGCTCTGCACCAGCTCCATCGTCGCGAGCGAACCGGACCAGTCCTGCCCGGTGGTGGGCTCGTCGATGACGAGCATGCCGGGCTCTGTGGCGAGCACGCTCGCGACGGCCAGGCGCTGGCGCTGACCCTTTCCCAGCCGGTAGGGATGCGTGCGCAGCTGCCCATCCAGCCCCACACGATGGGCGACGGCCTGGACCCGCTCGGCGATCTCACGCTCACCGACGCCTCGGTTGCGTAGCCCGAAGGCCACCTCGTCGAACACCGACGCGGCGAAGATCTGGTGGTCGGGGTTCTGGAAGACGTAACCCACCTCGGCGGCGAGTTCGTGGACCGGCCGCCCTGCGGTGGCTCGGCCGTTGACCTCGACGATGCCGGTTGTGGGTCGCAGCAGGCCGTTCAGGTGGCGGGCGAAGGTGGTCTTGCCGGCGCCGTTGGCACCGAGCAGCGCCACGAACTCGCCTTCATGGATGTCGACGGAGACGCCGGCCAGCGCCACCACTCCCGAGGGATAACGATGGCTGAGAGCCACAGTGCGGAGCACGGGCGGGTTCTTGGGAGCGACCGGCGGCTCGTCGCGCGGGGCAACGACGACCTCTCCGGCCCGACGATGGGGGCGCAACAAGGCGACGGCCTCCTCCATCGTGACGGGGAGGGGGATAGCGGCGATCGCCTCGGCCTCGCGCAGCGCTACCACGGCCGACACGACCCCTGGCTGCCGTACGCCGGAGCGCCGGACCAGATCGGTATCCACGAAGAAGGCGGCGGGGGCACCGTCGTAGATCAGCCGGCCGTCACCGAGCACGAGTAGGCGGCTCGCCCACTCCATCACGAGTTCCGGCTCGTGGGTGACCAGGATCACGGTCGGCCCGTCCGGCTCATCCGACAGCGCGTGCAGCACGGAGAGAACCTGTGCGGCACCGGCGGGATCCAGCTCGCTCGTCGGCTCGTCCAACACCAGGATCCGCGGCTTCATCGCCAGGATCCCGGCGATAGCGAGGCGCTGAAGCTGGCCACCCGAGAGCTGCGACGTGGCCCGGCGCTCGAGGCCTCCCATTCCCACCTGTTCGAGGGCCGCACGCGCGCGGATCAGCACCTCGTGCTTCGGAAGTCCGAGGTTCGCCGGGCCCACCGCCGCGTCCTCTCCCACCGTGCGCCCGGTGACCTGCGCCTCCGCGTCCTGCATCACCAGGCCGACGTCGCGCACGAGCTGGGTGATCGTCGTCGCCGCCACGTCGTGGCCATCGATGCACAGATGGCCGGAGACCTCCCCCTCGTGATGATGCGGGACGAGGCCGTTGAGCGACATCGCCAGCGTGGTCTTGCCCGCGCCCGTCGCCCCCATGATGGCGACGCGTTCGCCCTGCCGGATGGCGAACGTCAGGTTGCGCAGCTGGGGCTCGTCGGCCGCGTCGTAGCGGAAGCCGTAGTCGCGGGCCTCGATGCACACGGGCATCTCGGGGGTAGGAGCTGCGTGATCAGCCATCGGTGGCATCAGAGGCGAGCCGGCCGACCACGGTGATCGGCAGCTCCTCCGAGAAGAACGCCCGGATCCTCGAGAGTTCGTCCTCGTCGCAGGAGATGAGCACGCACGACGCGGGCCCGCCGCTACGGTCGATGGGGACGGGGTTGTCGTCGGCCCATCGGAGCGCCAGCCCCGCCGCTTGCGCCAGCTGCGTGCCTTCCCATCGGATGCCCTTCGATCCCACCGGCCACGCGTCGTGGATCAGACCCGATCGGAGCGCTCGCGCGAGGTGGCCCAGGTCGACCAGATCAGGGCGTCCCAGGTAGATGTCGTCCTCCGGCGCCGATCGCGGCCACCCCAGGCAGACCACCACATCCTGCGACCGCGAGCCCCCGGCGGGCGCGTCCTGGGACAGGCGTCCGATCACGGTGACGCCGATGCCGGTGGCGCGCGTCTCGACGTTGTCCTCGGTGGAGCCGGTCACCCGCCCCGGCGGAACTCCGACGCTCTCCGCGAGCCCCCGCACCGCATCGATCATCTCCCGGCCCGTCGGCTCAGCCTCGACGCACAGGTTGTTGACCACCATCAGCGGCGTCGCGCCCGCGCACAGCACCTCCATCAACGGCACCCTGGCGGCGAAGTGGCCCACCGAGCGCGCATCGATGGCGACGGTGTCGGCGGGCTTGGGTCCGATGCCGCCCACCGAATCGCAGGCGATGACCAACCTGGCGCCGGCCTCCTCGAGGACGAGCAGGTCGCCGATCCTCGTCACCGACGCAGAGTTCCCGCAATTGGCATCCATAGGAGGCAACCTCACACCGCCTGCTGCTGGCGCTTCTCTGCGCGCTTCGAGCGCCGGGCCAGCCCGGCCGCCACCAATGCGCGCTCCGCAACTACCGCCACCAGGATGTTGACGGCGCTTCCGACGGTGAGGGGCAGGACGAGCGCGGCGAACATGCCGGGGCCGCCGATGAAGATCATGATCGCCGCACCGAACACGCCGTTGAGCAGCACGCCGACGACCACGGCCACCCACGCGTTGACGTTGCGGTAGAGGTAGCCGAACACCCAGACGAAGACGCCCATCTCCGCAGCGACGAGCAGATGCACCGGCAGCCCGAGCGGAAAGCCGGCCGTCAAGCTGGTGATCAGGTGACCGATGATCCCGACGATCGAGCCTTGCAGCGGACTGAAGGCGGCGCCGGCGAGGAAAGCGGGAGCGGAGTCAAGCGCGACGGTTCCTGTCGGACTGGGCAGCTTGACGAAGGCTCCGACGACGGACAGCGCCACCAGGATCGCCAGCCGGGCGACCACGCGGGGAGTGAAGAACGGCTTCTTCACCGAGTCATTCGTGGGCATGCAGAACCTCCGTGGTCAGGCTGAGGTCGACGTCCAGGAGCCCGGCACCGCAGCTCGCGCTGAGCCAGGCGATCGCCCGGCTCAGCGGTGCGCCGTCGAGGGAGCGGACGCAACGCACGTCGACGCAAAAGGCAACGGCGACGTCAGGTTCTCCCACATCGGCCCCCCTTGGTTGGCTTCGGTACGAGAACCTACACCAACGGCAACCAGTGGTTTGCGGCGGGGGCGGATAGAACCTATACCACCCGTTTGGTCGCCTTCGAGGCCTTGGTCACCGACGTGTAGCCCGACTTCTTGCCGGTCACCTTGACGGTGATCCGCTTGCCTTTGTCGGCCTTGGCCACCGTGTAGCTGGACTTGGTGGCACCCTTGATCTTCGTGCCGTCCCGATACCACTGATAGGCGTACGACGACGGCTTGGGCTTCCACGTGCCGACCTTGATGGTCAGCTTCTTGCCGATCTTCACCGTCCCGCAGATGACAGGGGTGGAGGCCTTGGTGAACGAGCCCGAGGCGACCTTCTTCGTCGCCGTCGAGGTCTTCGACGCCGACGCGTACCCGGCCTTCTTGGCCGTCACCCGCACCGAGATGGCCTTGCCGCGATCGCCGGACGCGAGGGTGTAGCTGGACTTGGTGGCGCCCTTGATCTTCGTGTCGCCTCGGTACCACTGGTAGGCGAACGACGACGGCTTCGGCTTCCATTCTCCGGTCTTCACGGTCAGCTTCTTGCCGACCTTCGCTGTCCCGGAGACGGTGGGCTTGGGCTTCGTCGTGAAGCTGCCCTTGGCGATCGGCGCGGTGGCCAGCGAGGTCATCGTGGCTCGGTCGTTTCCGGGCTTGGTCCCCGTGACCCGCACGTAGATCTTGGCGCCGACGTCGGCCGCCGTGACCTTATAGGCGGGCTTGGTCTCATCCAGGATCTCGTCGCCGTCGCGCAGCCATTGGTAGGTAAACAGGAGGCCACTCGGCTCCCACGCACCCGGCACGGCGGTCAGCGTCGCTCCGACCTGGGGCGTGCCGTTGATGGTCGGCACGGCGGGAACCACCTTGACCAGCGGCCGATGCGTCAGTTCGATGTAGAGCGTCTTATGGCCTCCCGAGTAGTCGATCTCGGCGGGTTCAGTCATCGGGAAGAAGTCGGGGTGCGTGACCGTCGCGCTGTAGACCCCCGCCGGAAGGTCGCGGAAGTGGGCGACCCCCTCGTCGTCGGTCGCCTCCGTCCAAGTGCCCGCCGAGCCGGTCACCGTGACGGCCGCCTCGCTGGCCCAGTTGGGCAACCCGGTGTAGGGATCTTTGAACTGGACGTCAACCCGCAACAACGTGATCTCGGCGGAGGCAGTGCCCGCCGAGCCGTACACCAGAGTCAACGACATCAGCAGCGCCAGGAACAGCGATCCTGCGCGCCGGAAACGTGAGGCAACAGCGCCATCCGGCTGCCCCGACCGGACTGTATGGGTATACATCTCCGAATTCTCGCTCCCCGCCACCCGGAGAACAAGGAAATAGGGAAAACCGCTACCGGCTGCGTCCCGACTTCGGCGTAATCCGTGTATCAGCACTCAGGAGTCGTGCTAGTTCTGGAGGTAGGCGACGACAGCCTTGACTCGGCGATTCTCGTCCACGGGGAGGAGTCCGAGTTTGAGGAAGATATTGCCGACGTGTTTGCTGACGGTGCCGTCCGAAAGCACGAGCCTTGCGGCAATCTCGCTGTTGGAGAGCCCATCAGCCATAAGTGCGAGTACCTCTCGCTCACGGTTGGTGAGCTCATCCATCGGGCCGGGTCGCGAGTTGTTCAAGAGATGCTGCACCACGTCTGGGTCGATGATCGTGCTGCCGTCGGCAACTTTCTGCAGTGCGGTGGCGAAGTCCCGGATGCGGTTCACCCGGTCTTTGAGAAGGTAGCCAATCCCTCCTTCTGGGAGGGTGAGGAGTTCGCGAGCGTAGGTGTCGGCGATGTATTGGGAGAGCACGAGCACGGGTTGAGTGGGCCGCAGCCGCCGGATCTGAAGTGCGGCCCGGAGCCCATCGTCGGTGTTGTCGGGCGGCATGCGAACATCGGTGATCACGAGATCCGGGGCGTCTTCCGTCGAGCAGAGTCGGTCGAACTCATCGACTAACGCAGGTGCGGTTCCTGCGGTGGCGACGACGGTGTGCCCGAGACGCTCCAGGAGCGCGACGAGTGCTTCGCGCAGCAGGGCCGAATCTTCAGCGAGTAGGAGTCGCATGGCGATGTTCTTTCTCTGTCATGATCGGCGTGGCCATGCGCAAGGTCGTGGGCCCTCCCGCAGGGCTGTCGATCGATAGCTCGCCCCCGAGTGTCTCAATGCGTTCGCGGAGCCCACGGAGCCCGGTGCCGGCGCTCGCGTCAGCGCCACCGCAGCCGTCATCGGTGACGGTCAACGAGAACCGGCCATTCTCGACGTCCGCGCGAACTCTGATCTCGGTGGCATCAGCGTGTTTGGTCGCATTCGTGACGGCCTCGGTGACGAGATAGTAGGCAGCAGTTTCGACGGTGACCGGAACTCTGTCGAAGGCGGCGAGTTCGAGACGAAGCGGTACGGCCGTGCGATGAGCAAGCTCGTTCAGCGCAGGCCGCAGCCCGTGGTCGGTGAGAACGGCGGGGTGGATGCCGCGCACCGTGCTGCGCAGCGTCTCGAGCGTGTGTTCAGCTTGGCGCTGGGCCGCTTCGAGCGCACTATCCGCTTGCACCGTGTCTGCTCCCCCGCGCGCAAGATCCTCGAGTTCGAGACTGACCATGCCGAGCCGAGCGGCGAGAGTGACGAGTTCTTGCTGCACACCGTCGTGCAGGTCGCGTTCGATGCGCCGCCGTTCGGCTTCGAAGGCTTCCACGAGCGTGGCGCGAGATTGGAGCAACCGTTCGGTGTTGCGGGCAAGTTCCCTCTGGCGCGGCCCGGCCAGCACCCGCAAAAGTGACGCCTGGCCGGCCGCCAGGAGTGCATTTGCGTACGCGAAGACAACGATCATGACGAGGCCGATCGGAATGACCACCCACCAGTTCGTTGGTCCCAACGAGACGGGGATGGACTCGATCGGACGCGTTGCGGTCTCAGCGCCAAAGGCATCGATCGTGATCGAGACGGTCACGGTGACAGCGAGAGCTTGCAGCGCAAGGACCCCGAGCGCGACCCAGCCGAGCAGCAGGTCGACGAAGAGCGCAGCGGTTTCTCGCCAGGTGGCGGTTTCGGAGAGGCGGACGCTGAGCCAGCTGTGCCGCTGCTCGGGATTCACACGAACGTGCCCCGACGCCTGGGGCGGGAAGCCCAGCATGCGGGCCCGTCGACGCTCGAAGGAGCCCAGAGCGAGCCCCCACAACGGTACGACCAGCAGCGTCCCGACCACGAGCACGAGCAGCGCCGCCCCGAGCAAGGCGCTGATGAGTAGATACAACAGCGTCAGCCACGGCCACCTACCGAAGAGGAATCGCCACGGTGGGCGCATGAGCGCCTGCCACACGGTTGCCGATTCCATGCGCCAAGCATATGGAGCTTGCAGGGCGCGACGTCAGGTCGGGCGTGAAGAGTAGAGCTGGCTCTACCACAGGAGTCAACCCCGCCCTGTCGGATACGAGCGCAGGACAGCGTCAAATGAGAGCATGACCACAACACATATTCCTCAACCTGCCCTCGCGACCCGTGATCTGGGCCACGAGTATCGGACGCCGAACGGCCCGGTTCGGGTGCTTCAAGGCATCGACGCGATGTTTCCATCCGCCACTTGGACGGCCATCATGGGGCCTTCGGGCTCGGGTAAGTCCACGCTGCTGCATTGCTGTGCGGGGTTGCTGCGCGCGACTGAAGGGTCGGTGACTCTCGACGGCGTCGAGGTCACGACGGCGTCGCCGGGAGAGCTGACGCGCATGCGTCAGTCGCGCGTCGGGTTCGTGTTCCAGGCGTTCAACCTCGTGCCCGCGCTCACGGCTGAGCAGAATGTCGCACTGCCCGCGTTGTTCGCCGGCACGCGGCTCGATCGCGCCGCTGTCGCTGATGCGCTCGCTCGAGTCGGTCTTGCTGAGCGTGCGCAGCACCGGCCCGATCAGCTCTCCGGCGGTGAACAGCAGCGAGTGGCGATCGCCCGCGCCTTGTTGATGGCCCCCGTTGTCGTGTTCGCCGACGAGCCCACAGGTGCTCTCGATACCCGAGCCAGCGCCCGAGTGCTCGACGAGTTCGCGGGGTTGGTCGCGGCCGGAACTGCGGTCGTCATGGTGACTCATGACCCAGCCGTCGCGGCTCGCGCCGACAGGGTGCTCTTCCTCGCTGACGGCAGGGTGGCTGCCGAGTCGTCTGGCGCGACAAGGACTGAGATCGACGCGATGCTCGCTGATCTGGAGTTCGCTGCGGGAAGGAGCGCCCGATCATGAAACTCTCGTTCGCGCTGCTGCGCGCACATCGCGTCGCCTATGTGGGCGCGTTCGCGTCGATCGTGCTGGCCGCGTTCCTCGTGACGAGCTGCTTATTGGTCTTCGCCGCAGCGGACGCCGCAGACGGGATCAGCCTGGCGGGTTTGAACAGCAACGCGCGGGCTGTCCTTTTGAACGAGCTGTTCGGCACTCGATACGTGGTGGGGATCGCAGCGGCAGTGACCGCGTTCGTCGTCGTATCGCTGACCGCCTCCTCTGTCGCGTTCGTCGTCGGTGGACGGCACCGCGAGCTTGCGTTGCTCCGGCTCGCGGGGGCTGCACCCCGTCAGCTTTCGCGCCTCGTCATCGGGGAGGTCGCGCTCCTGGCTGCGATCGGTGCCGGGATCGGCGCTGCCGCGTCGGTTGTTGCCGCATCGCCCGCGCGCGCTCTGCTCGTGGCAGCCGGGCTCGCTCCGGGAGAACTCCAGATCACTCTGCGCCCCACCATGCTGGTTGCCGGTTTCGTCATGACGTTCACCGCCGGTGTCGTCGGCGCCCTGGTCTCCGTGCGTCGAATCGGGCGAGTGCAACCCATTGAAGCCCTCGTCGGCCACACGCAACGGGCCGCGACGATGAGCGTCAGCCGGTGGCTTCTCGGCTCGGTATGCGTCCTTGTCGCAGGTCTGCTGCTTGTGCTGCCGACCGACCTCGGCGATTTCCAGGCCATGACGATCCTGCTCGCAGGTGCCCTGTTCTGCGCGGCAACCGCATTCGCTCCGGTGGTCGTCCCGCTCGCCGGACGGCTACTCGGCCGTCCTTGGACGTTGGTTTCACCGGCCTCCGGACTGCTCGCGACGCGCAACACCAGCTTCCATGCCGGCCGCGCGGCCGCCCTCGCGATCCCTGTCGTGCTGCTGCTCGGCCTCACCGGAACCCTCTTCATGATGGCTTTCACCGGCGGTTACATCGGCCGCATCGCCCAGACCGACGCGACCCGCGCGGACCTCATCATTCAGCCTGCCAAACGGTCGAGTACGAGCATTTCAATCGGCAACACGACCGTCGAACAGTTGCCTGGAGTGACAACAACCGTGCCGTTCCACTCTATCTTCGACTGGGGATGGACCGGGGCACACGATCCGCTCGACTACCCGACCATCGCGGTCACCGACCCCAGCAGTCTCGCCAAGGTACTGAAGACCGACGTGATCGAAGGAGACCTCAGCGCCGTCTCAGGAACCAACGTGGCGACAACCACGTTCGATCCGCATCCGCTCGGTGCCACGCTGCGCCTCGAAGCACCCGACGGTGCCGAAGTCGAGGTGACCGTCGTCGCGGTCATCCGCGACACCCTGCTGCTGGTCGACGACGTGATAGCCGACGAAGCGAGCTTCCCCCTACACGGATCGACCCCCTACCAACGCTGGTACATCGCCGCGAACGACACCGAAAAGGCGCGAACCGCAGCGGCGAACCTCTCGCAGCTCGACCCCATGACAGTGGACGAGTGGGTCGACCGCTCCGCCGCAGCCCAGTGGCAGGCGCAGTCGCGCGGCCTCACGGCGATGGCTGGAAGCGGATGCCTGCTCGCGGTCATGTCACTCGTCCAGACCGTCCTCACCTCGCTGCGCGAACGCCGCAGTGAGTTCGCGCTGCTGTCCCGTTCCGGCAGTAGCCCTCGGGTGCTGCTCGCGATGGCACTCGGTGAGACCACGTCGGTGTTGCTCGCCGCGTTTGCGCTCGCTGCCGGGCTGCTTGGAATCGTCTCCTGGCGCTTCCGGGTGTTCCTCGACGCCGAGGGCTTCGCTATCGCCCCGGTCATCCCATGGAGCGTGATCGGAATCCTGCTGGCAGTCATCACCACCATCACCACGGCGGCAACCATCACCGGGTGGCACCATCGCCGCGGTTCGGAGTCGGCTGGGTGAAGCCAGCCAACCGATCACGAAGCGAGTGCTCAGCACTTTATGAAGCTGTCGTGCAAACCTGCTGCTCGACCCGAACAGCGTGCCGAGGGATTCCCGGCACATGACTATCGGGGCTGATTCCGTCGGGTGCCAACGCTCATCGGGGCTGATTCCGTCAGCGCCAGAGCCCATCTGGAGTTATCGGGGTTCTGGATAACAGCATGCTGTTATCCAGAACCCCGCTGATCTCAGATCCATCCGGGAGCACACATGCAGCCACACGCTGACAGCAAAAGGCCGCCGTGTGAACGGCGGCCATCCGGTGGACCTCCGTAGAGAGTTTGAGAACCCCTGCCCACACCTGAGAACCCCATCTTTGCGCAGGTCGCGCGGGTTCTACAAGCAAGACCGGGAGGACCGCCGCTCGTCTCGCCCCTCCGTGGTGGACTCCAGGGGCCGGATGGTGCGCTCACTTGGGATGGACCAAACCCTTCTAGCTCACACGGGATTGCCCAGAGGCGGAGAAAGTCGTTCTCGTCATGGACAACCTCAACACCCACACCCTCGGGTCGCTCTACGAAGCTTTCGAACCGGCGAAGGCACGCGCACTGGCCGAACGGCTGGAAATCCACTACACCCCCAAACACGGGTCCTGGTTGAACATCGCCGAGATCGAGCTCTCGGCGTTGACGCGGCAGTGCCTGAACCGCCGCCTGCCCGATCTGGACCTGCTGAACCAGGAACTGGCCGCGTGGGAGACAGCCACGAACACGAACCAGCGGCAGGTCGACTGGCAGTTCACCACCAACGATGCACGGATCAAGCTCCGCCGCCTATACCCCGAGCAGTAGACGCGACGGTCTACTAGCCGCCGGCTATGGACCAGCAACCCCGCTGATCGGGGCCGCTGTCATCTCGAGATTGCGTCTTCCCAGGACCGGCGTGTCGGATTCCATCGCAGATCGGTAGTTTCGTTCGCGAGGACGGGTTCCGCGAAGGCCAAACACGTCCCAAGTAGTTCAGCAAAGCTCACCGGCGTCGACTGTTCGAGCCGTTGCTTCCTGCGCCAGACCTCCCATTTGCGTTGCGCAAGCGCCGGCATCCCGACGAGCAACGGCCCGAGAGGTTCAACGCTGACCTGACGGTAGCGAGCAACAACATCAATCGCTTCCCGGAGATCCGCCCCATCAACGCTTCGAGATCGGGTGATCGCAGCAATATCAGTGAAATCGCGCCAGCGTGTGTTCTGCTCGCCTCGCTCGAGCGCCGTGACGATCTTCTCCGCGAGCACCATGTGGTCCGGATAGCCAAGGAGCCGAAGGGTGCCACCCAAGAGGAGCGGCAGCACGGCTTCCGTCGCCGCAGGCCAAATAGGGTCACCAAAGTTCACATCGAGATGCAGCGCAATCTGCGCCGTCACCAACCGCGCAGTCATCTTGACACGGACGCCGTTGTAGTCGGCTTCGTCGCGAATGAGCTCGCCACTGACGGAATACGCATCGAACTCGAGCCCATCATCACGAGCAATAGCGAGAATGCGGCGGACGCGCTGTTCCACCCCAGGGATATCGTTCGCGAAACCGCGCGCGGCGAAGTCGATGTCTCGGGTAGGTCGACGTTCAGCAAACGCAGCCATGAGCACACCACCCTTGAGCACGAATGCCCCCGCGGATTCCGATGCTGCAAGCCGCGCGAGGAAGCCCTCGAGTGCGTACAGCGTGATGTACTCGGCAGGGTCACGCTTCTGTTTCCTGGCAAGGTTGCGCAGATCGTTGTAAGCGCGCCCTGCTGGCGTATCTCTGGACGGTGCCGGAGGGGTCACAGAAGTACCTCCAGCGCCTGACGGATCCGAGGGAGCGCCTTGGGGAACGACCCTGCGACCTTCAACAGCACCGCTGGGGCGTTCCCTCTCTGGCGAAGCCATCGTCTCAGCGCCTCGTACGCGACATCACTGCCTTCCTGATGCATCAGCCGAAAGCAGTCGATGATGGTCCGCTCTGCAGAGTAGATCGCGACCCTGACTGCTTCTCCGGCTTCGACATGCTCGCGCCCGATCTGGAAGGTTCGGGGATCGAAGCTATGCCAGCTGACGTTCATGAGCCCAGCTGGATGGTGCGCACCACGCGGCAACGCGATATCAGACGCGAAAGGGATCGCGTCGCTCAGATCATGGTGCACAAGAGCGCTCGTGAGACACATCGTCGCATTGAAGTCAAGCCTCGTCGCAGCCGCAAGGGCGATGAAGGCAGGCGGAACTGAGTCAGGACGCACGTAGACACCGCGCCCGACGCGCTCGATCTCGTCGCGGTCGAGCAGCGAGTAGACCCGATCCTTACTCAGGCCCGCTTCCCGGGCATCGCCGAGAGTGAAGACCGGCGCCAGCTCGCGTCCTGACACGACAGGCTCCTAACTCTCTACACATCAAGCATATCTGTAGGTACTTAAGAGGACAAGGATGCAACGAACGTCACTTGTCGGGGCGCGAACTCTGTGCCCAGATCCGCACCAAACTCGACGCCCCCCTGCACCAGTATCGTCCGACCCGGAAACGACTGAGACCGCACTCTCGGACGACCCCACGAACATCGGCTCGCTGTGTCTAGAGCAACTTGCTCATGGCGATAGAAGGTGCTCCATGCGACGCCGGGTCATTTGCGTCAGCAGCGTCGCCGTCGTCTCCGCCGCCGGGAACCGGCGTTATACAGTGCCCGGGTACTGAATAATGTCTGCCATGGCGATGAAGGCAGTGCTCGCGGTGACGAAGGTCGTCGTCGGTCAGGCGTTGCGATGGAACGGCAACCCCCTTGCCGCCGGGGCCTTTGAGGCTGGCGTTGGGCTCGTCGAAAAGTTCCTTCCTGGGAAGAGCGTCACTGACGCAGACGACAGGATCCTGGCTGGGTTCTCCTCCCACGAACTTGGCTACGACCCGAAGGAGCTGCGGCAGCGTGCCGACTTCCAAGACGCTGATCGGGCGGCAGCAAAAGCCCTTGACCGGAAGCCCATTGATCCGCTCGCGCTGGCGGCGGACTTGGAGGCCACCAAACGGCAGCTGTCCCCCGGTGTGGCGGAAGTGCGAGCGACACTGCAGTCGCCTGACGCACAGAAGTTCTTCGACCTGTTCATCGACGCGGGCCTGCATGTGCTGCGGGACACCGCTATCGCGAGCAAGGACTTCTTAGCCCGAGCAACCACCCGCTCCCTTGCGAACCAGGCGAAGCTCGCGAAGGATGCCGCCGACCTACGGAGCGGTATCGAGGATCTCCCGAACCGAATCGGATTGGTGAATGCGCAACCGCACGTCGATAGATACCTGGCGACGGTCAAGGCACTGGCGATCAGCGACCCCGATCGCGAAGCCGATCGACAGCGAGCGAGGGAGTTCGCCGTGCAGAGTGAGCGTCGGTGGCTGTGGTGGAGGGCTGCCCCGTGGGCTGGCAAGACGACCCTGATGGCCGACCTCGCATGCAGTCCCCCCGAGGGAGCCGAGGTGGCGGTCTTCCTGACGATCGGTCGCGATGAGGACTTGAACAACCGTGCGGGTTTCTACACCCGCATGTTGCCGCAGCTCGCGATTCTCGCCGGCGAACGGACGGTGGACTTGTCCGCGACTGACCTCGCATTGAGGTCCGACCAGTTCACCCGCCTGCTCACCGAGGCCGGAGACAACTGCCTCCGGAAAGGCAAGCGCCTCCTGCTGCTGATCGACGGACTGGATGAGGACCGGCTGAACAACGGATCCATCGCGGCGGCGATGCCGGCAACGCTCCCCGATGGGGTCAACGTGCTCGTGACCTCCCGAAGCAATCCGCGTCTGCATGTGCCGTACGATCACCCGCTCGCGGCTGACCGTTGGGCTGAGCCACTTGCGGCGGCACCGGCGGCGGTCGCCCGTCGTCAGCAAGCAGAGGATGAACTTGGAAGACTGTGGCGATACGCGGGCGGCCTTGGTCGTAGCGTGCTGTGCTTCGCTGCGGCTGCCGGTGCGCCCCTGACCGCAGTCGATCTCGCGGAGTTGTGTTCCCAGAGCAGCATCCCCGCAGACCACTTCGTCGTTCAGGGTCTCCTCGACGACCATGCGGCCAGAGTCCTCCACGGGGTGCCGTTGCGGCGGGGTGAGATCGGCTACCAAGTGGGGCACGCTGTGCTGGACGAGTGGATCATCCGGGCCCTTCGCCCGCGGCTGCCCGCCAATCTTGGTCCCGAGGATCGGGTGGCGTGGGACAAGGCACGCAGCGAGGCACTCACTCCCTGGAGAGAACACATCCACGAGTGGATCGCCGGTTTTGCAGCCGCCGGATGGCCAGACGAGACCCCACAATACGCAGGCGAGCCCTACTTCAGCCTGCTCGAAACAACCGGCGACCGTGATCGTATGGTCGCGATGGCAATCGACCGCGACCGGCACGAGTTCCTCTACCGAGCCACCTCGGGCAATCTTGCCACCTACAAAGAGATCGACAGGACGGTCGATATACTGGCAGGCAGCGACGCGCCGTCCTCCCTTGCAGAAATGCTGGAGTTGGCCGTACTAAGAGATTCGATCAGTACCCAGGGTGCCGTCAAAGTCGTGTTTTAGGTTGTCAGGAGTAGTTTGAGGGCCCGGTCGGGATCTCTGGCGGTGTATCTGAGGGCTTTGGCGATGTTGGTGGCGCCAGTGAGTCGGTGGAGGCTGATC